>NZ_JBNTKE010000011.1:0-500 GCF_050408645.1 Microbacterium luticellae | reverse complement strand
GGTATCGCCGCGTCCTTCGGGTGGGCTGTCGTCACGCTCCTCTTCGGGGTTGGGGTCGAAGGCGCCGGGTACTGGCTTGGATTCGGCATCGCACCTGAGGGCGCGAACTCGATCTACCTCGATGTTGCCGCGGGAATGACGACGTTCCAGCTCGCAGGCCGTTACTTTGAAACCCGATCCAGGCGCAAAGCCGGTGATGTACTCGGAGCGCTCAACCAGCTCGCCTCCACCCATGTTCGTATCGCGCAGGACGGTGAGGAAAGTATCCGTCCCGCGTCGGAGCTCCAGGTTGGCGATGTGTTCGTTGTGCTTCCCGGCGAGACGATTCCTGCTGATGGCACAATCATTACTGGCACAGCGGCTGTAGACACGAGCATGCTCACGGGTGAGCCGCTACCGGCGGACGTTGCCTCAGGGGAATCTGTGGTTGGCGGCACAATCAGTACAAATGGCAGGCTCGAAGTGCAGGCGACCTCCGTTGGCGCGCATACGCAGCTCGC
>NZ_JBNTKE010000010.1:0-1935 GCF_050408645.1 Microbacterium luticellae | reverse complement strand
CAGATGGCGATGCTCGCCGAGCAGGCTCAAGCTCGGAAGGCCCGAGTGCAAACCCTCGTCGACAGGATCACCACTTATTTTGTCCCCGCAGTGATCGTTCTCTCGATCCTGGTCGGTGCGGGATGGATGCTTGCCGGAGCATCCTTCGAACGCGGCTTCGCGGTCGGAATCTCCGTGCTCATCATCGCATGCCCCTGCGCCCTCGGCCTCGCCACGCCGACCGCGCTTATGGTCGGCATCGGACGCGGGGCAAGCCTTGGAATTCTGGTGAAAGGCCAAGACGCACTTGAAGCAAGTGGCACGATCACCACTGTCGTTCTCGACAAGACAGGCACCCTCACGACCGGCACAATGATGGTCAGTAGCGTCGCTCCAGTAGCGGGGGTCGCAAAACATGAACTGCTGCGAATCGCGGCGTCCCTGGAGCAGGGTTCAGAACATGTCCTCGCCCGCGCCATCGTGTCGGCGGCGAAGAAACAGATTACCGATCTTGCACCGCCTCACGAATTTCAAGCAGTCCCGGGCAAGGGGGCTTCCGCGGTCATTGACGGTGAACGCGCCCACATTGGGAACTTGGCGTACATGCGAGACCACGACATTCGAATAGACAGGCACCTCGCTCCTGACACGGCTGGTTCGGTCCCTGAAACCGTCGCATTCGTCGCGCGCTCAGGGAGCCTTATCGGCACCATCGGGCTCACCGACACCATCAAGCCTGGCGCAAAGAAGGCTGTAAAGGCGTTGCACCGACAAGGGTTGACCACGGTTCTTCTCACCGGTGATAATCGTGCCGCTGGCGCGGATACCGCCGCGAAGCTTGGCATCGGTACCGTTCATAGTGAAGTGCTCCCTGCTCAGAAAGCAGATGTCGTACGTGCACTTCAAGCCCAGGGCGAACGTGTCGCCATGGTTGGCGACGGTATCAATGACGCCGTCGCGCTTGCCGCCGCAGATCTCGGGCTCGCTCTCGTCAACGGCACGGACATCGCGCTCAGGTCCGCTGACATCATCCTGGTCCGCGATGACCTGGCGGTCATCCCAGATGCGATCGCCTTATCAAGACGCACCCTCCGGACCATCCGAGTCAATCTTGGCTGGGCCTTCGGTTACAACATCGCCGCAATTCCAATCGCTGCCGCTGGCCTTCTCAACCCCCTCATCGCTGCAGGAGCAATGGCTCTCTCTTCTGTGCTCGTCGTTTACAACAGCCTCAGACTCCAGAACTTTCACCGGACACACTGACCCTCGCTGCAACCGCAGGATCCGACCTTCGAGCACCACTTTGCGAAACAGGAACCAACCCCACTAGAGTGTCTACTACAAGATGTAGAGATAATTTGGAGGGTAGTTGTTCACTGATCCGGCCGCGCAATGGAGCTTTACCATCCTGTTTTCTGCGCTTACCGCCTATTCAGCGCTCAGGGTATTCGTAGATTGGTCGCGGCCGCTTCAGGCGATCGGGCATGCACTCCACGCTGTAATGGCGGTCGACATGGCAGCCATGGCATGGCCGTGGTGGGCCGCGATTCCCGGTGCCCCGCAGCTGGTGTTCTTCATCACTGCCGCGGTCTGGTACGCGATCGTGCTGGTTCTCCAAGCGTCACGCCGGGTCTCTCGCCGCTTGCTTGGTGGGCACGGCGCGTGGCACCAGGCCGTGCATGTGGTCATGATGCTTGCGATGGTGTGGATGGTCGCTGTCATGGCCGATGCGGACCCGTCGGCGTCCGGACATGATCACTCTGCGCTGCCGGTCGATGCTGCACTTGCCGGTGTTGTTTTGACTGCGGGGCTGATCATTGCTGGTGCGATCTTCGTCGTGGAATTCGTCGGTTGTGTGCGGGGCGGAAAACGAATGTGGGTAGGTCACACCGGAGATGTCGGAGCGGGAGCACTGATGTGCCTCGGGATGGCAGCGATGTGCCTGCCAATGCTTGT
>NZ_JBNTKE010000001.1:0-1139337 GCF_050408645.1 Microbacterium luticellae | reverse complement strand
ACATCGAGGTAGATCGAGTTCGCGCCCTCAGGTGCGATGCCGAATCCAAGCCAGTACCCGGCGCCTTCGACCCCAACCCCGAAGAGGAGCGTGACGACAGCCCACCCGAAGGACGCGGCGATACCGAGCGACACGAGCGTATCCATGCTCACGTTGCCGTGTCGGAGATTTCGCACGGTCGCTTTATGAAAAGGCCATGCCGCCCACGTGACAATCGGCACCGCAAATGCCACACAGAGCCATTCCCAGCCCGGGAAGCGCCAACCAGGAACGAGAGCGAGAACAATCGTGATATCCATGAGCGGCACGGTAAGGATCGCGGCAACGATCAGCCGTCGTCGAAGCGAAGTAATCCGCACTTCGGTAGCGCGGCGAGACCACGCATCATCCGCGTCATCATGGAGACGCGCCGCATACCCTGCCTTTTTCACCTGCTGAAGTGCTTCGGGTATTTGGTCACCGCCCAAACCTGTGACGAGTGCTCGTTCGGTCGCATAGTTAACACTTGCGGTCACTCCGTCGAGCTGATTCAGGGCACGCTCGACCCGACCTGCGCACGCCGCGCAGGTCATTCCCGACACATCCAACTGCACCGGTTCAGCGAGATCCTGTTGCAAAGTCATGAGTTCGTGTCCTTCGTAACATGTGGTCCGCCCTGCATCGAGTGGGAGCGGGCTTGTCGGTCGGTGAGAGTTTCGAGCATCCGGTTATAAGCGTCGAATTCATCGTCTCTGCCGGTGTCAAAGTGGCGATCTTTCCGACGAGCGTCTTTCTTGTCCTGACGAGACCATTGAACTCCAAGCGTGAAAATCACTAGCAGTAGCGGCAGCTCGCCGCCGGCCCAGGCGACCCCGCCCCCGAAATACTGAGACTCGGCGAGGTTTGCCCAAGGTAGGTCGAGGTAACGGTAGAAGTTCTCGGCGATTATTTTCCCGCCGCTGGTCATGAGGATTACACCGAAGAAGGCGTGGAAAGGCATCGCCGCCAACACAAAGCCGAGCTTGCCGATATGCGGAAGCGGGCGCGGTGGTCGGTCGACGCCGATCACGAGACCGTAGAAGAGATACCCGGCGATTAGGAAGTGCACGTTCATCAGCTGATGCGCCCAATGGAACCGCATGTACTCGCCAAATATTCCAGAGAAATACAGTCCGTAATAGGAGCTGACAAACAGGATAAACACGAATAGTGGGTTATAGACGAATCGGAGAACCTTCCACTGCAACACCCAGAGGAGCCAATCATGCACTCCCGCCGGCAATGAAGGGTTCGAACTGGTCGCACGCAGCAACAGCGTGACCATGCCACCCATGACTAGCAGGATCGGTGCAAGCATGTTCAGGCTCATATGCACGATCATGTGGATCCCGAAATCAGGAGCAGAGTATTTCCCGAGCCCAGAACTCGTCACGAACACGACCACGAACCAGCCGAGGATCCATGCGATGATGCGCCCAACTGGCCACGCGTCGCCACGACGGCGAAGGGTCTGCACGGCAGCTAAATAAACGGTGACAGCAGCAGCGGCAAGCACAAGGAAAAGAATGTTCAGCCGCCAGTGTGTGAGTAGCACTATCGGTGTCGGGGCGGCATCAACCTCGAATCCCAGCAACACCTGAGAGATGCTCGTTGGAACGAAGTATTGTGGCGGCGGAATGCGAGTCATCGCCGCAGTTACACCCACCCAGCCGGAAATAGCGATCGTGGCGATAAAAATCAACACAGTGACGTGGCGTTCCACAAGCCGAAGTCGTCGCCAGTTCAACCATCCCATCGCGAGAACTCCGACCAAAATTGTGAAGAACAGTCCACGGCACGCGATCTGCCAACCGGTCGTTGAGTCGAGTAGAATAGTGCCCGCTAGCTTGAACCACGTCAGGAGAGCATCTGTGGCCATTGTCATGATCACTGCGATCGACAGAGACTTGAACAAGCGGATCAGGTTCTCTGGTGCTACGAACCTTCCAGATGCGACGCGAAGAGCGGCAACCAGCACTGCGCCGAACGCTGCATTCGTTACAAGTGCTTGATAGACACCCGCATCCCAACCAAAGTCGTGCTCCGGCCCAACTAGTATCTGCCCGACAGCGACCGGTGCCAGTATCCCGAAACATGAAGCCCACAGTGGAATCAGCAGACCGGTCCAACGCTCGACCACCATGCTTAGCAGGAACGTCACTAGCGCGGCGGCAAGCGACACGGTCCATGCCTTCGGGAACGCGCTGGCTTCATAAAGGAATGACCAGGCACGCCCAGTCAGCAAAATGGAGAAGGGAAACCCGTTCTTGCTTAGCATTTCCAGTATGATCATCGCCGCCGATGACGTTGCCCAAATACCGGATGCAACCCGGAGCACTGACAGCTCAAATAGGGAACCTAGCCGGTCGGCTGACCTCCCCCGCGCATCCCGAAGAAAAAGCAGCGACAGTAGCGCACCTATGGTTACCATTGACGACAGATCGGCTATCCCTTGCCCGACAGCAGTGAGGATGGCAACTGTAAGTCCCGGGAAGCTCGTGCGAAGCGCCTCATAGGGCGCTGGGCCCGCGACCACTGCGGTGACCGGTGCGGGTAACAGCACCAGAAGGGCTGACGCTAATGCACATACAACAACAAAACCCCGGTGGCGGGCGATCACAGGACGATCGGCGGGAACCAGTGCCTTCGACTCGACAGCCTGTCGACTCAATGGTCGTCGTCTCCTGACTCTAGCTCGTATCCAGCCTCTGCAACGGCGGTCGCCAGTACGGAACGTTCTACGAACCCACCGACGCGAACGGCCACTCGACCGGTAATCGCGTCTATCTCTGCATCCAATACACCCGGGGCACGGCCCAGCTCTGCGGCCAACGCCCGCTCGCAATGCGAACATGTCATCCCATTGATTTGGAGCACCAAATCACTCACCACGCCATACCGTCCTTTACGTTGGCACACCCGTCGCCCGCAAGTCTACAAGATGTCGAGTTGGGTCGCACTGAGAGTCGGGACAGTCACCCACTACACGTTGTAGACTAAACCTTGAAGCCAAAGTCCTCACATATGCAATCAGAGGTCAATGGACTGAGGGTCTACAGCTGTAGATGTCTAATGGAACCCAAGGAGATGAGAGAAGTTACCGGAACACGTACCCGCAGACCGGGAGAACTCGAAGAAGAAATCATGCGACTGTTACGTCAGCATGATCGCCCGCTAAGCGCGCGAGAACTACAGGACATGTTCACGGGACGTACGCCCGCGTATACGACGCTCATGACCGCGCTCACTCGGCTGGAACACAAAGATCAAGTCATCCGTTCAGGTGAGTCTCCCCGGAAAGTACGGTTCCATGCTGCCCGCTCCGACGAGCAGCACGCGAGCGAGACGATGCTGACCGCCCTTGGCAAAGCAGGAGACCGGAAGGCGGCGTTGCTCGCCTTCGCTGGAAACCTCGACGACGAAGAAGTCGCTCTTCTTAGTGCCGCTTTTGGGAAATCTCGCGGGAAGAGCTAGCCTGCAGTGCTTTGGTGGATTCTGCTGTGCTTCACTGCCGCTGCAGCGACTGCACTCTTATCGCCGTGCGTGCTCACTCTCGGTAGATGGCAGCTCTTGCGCCCCCGAATCGCATTGACGGCATGGTTCGGGGCATTTTTTCTCGGCCTTCTCTTTATCCTCGCTGGACTCGTAGGGAGTGTCCTTGGTGCCATTGGCGCGTCGGAGGCAGTCTCCACGAGGGAGTCAGTTCTTCTTACCGTGGCCGGCTGGCTCGGGCTCGGAATTTTCGGGGCAATCATCGCGCTCGTTTCAGTCTCGGTCGAACCCCTAGTCGAGCTGAACAAACTGCGAACGGTTGCTCTCGTACCGATTGCATCATCTCGTAAGCGCCACGGTCGCCTTACGTTAGTGAGGTTCCATTCAACTGAACCAATCGCGTTCGCATTGCCAGGACGGAGACCGGAAATTTTTCTATCCTCCGCAGTGGAACAGCTTCTTACCCCAGCGCAGATTCAGGCCGTAATCGCGCACGAGTACGCACACCTGCGGCAGCACCACGGATGGGCTCTCCGAATAGCTCACATCAACACAATGTGCCTCGCCGGACGCTGGCCTGGGCGAGCATTCCAACCCGCCATCACGCTTCTTGTCGAGCTCGCCGCCGATGACGCTGCCGCGCGCCAAGCTGGCGCAGCGCACCTCGCGAATGCTCTCACCATCCTCGGCGAAGCATCCGGTGACCAGGGCATGCGCCTCCGAGCCAGTCGGCTCACTGAAAGGCGCTGGCCGCGAGTCTCACAACGACGCCTCCCCGAAGTAATTCAGCACATTGCTTAGTCCTGAGGGCCATTACAAAACGTGACCTGGTCAGTAAAATCTACCTGTTGACTGCACTTGATTTGATCCCTGGTGACGCCCGTGCCGCGCCAGATTGCCAGAACTCTCGTGGAGTCCTTGCAGAACGATTGTGTAATGAGTGAGCAGGAAATAGATCAGCGGATCAGCCCACCGCCCCCAGGGCTGACAAACTATCGCGCGGTCGTAAGATTTGCGCTCGGCCGTATAGCTGTTGACAGCATCGAGACCAGCTGGGTCGACACTCGCGTCCCGCGAGCCCCAAGCGACCCGTTGCCAAGTGATCCCGTTTGGGCGGGGCGCAAATTTTTCACGGACGAGCGGAGTCTTGAAACCTCAGTCACGCAGGAGGCGTTGTGGCAAGTCATCTCGCAGATCGGAGGCGCGCAAGGCTGGTACTCAGCTCAGACGCTGTGGTCACTGAGAGGAATCCTGGACCGCGCTCTCGGCGGAGTGGGACTGGCGAGAGCACGACGCACGAGCTCACAGGTGAGAGCCGGTGATGCAGTTGATGTGTGGAGAGTGCTCCCGTTTCACGGGCTCATTTTTCGCAGCATGGCTCACCGAATCGTCTCGAAAGCAGAACAAACATAGGAATAGGTTGTTCGGGCCAATCCGCAACGCTGCCGTCGAGGTTCTACCTACGCAGACGAACGGGGATCTGTCAGACAAGTGACGGGCCGCGGGCGCAGCGACAGCCACGGCACCGGATGCCGCACCTTTAGCGGGCGCAGATGCGGTAGACGCGACCCTCGACGAGTATGTCGGCGGGGCAGGCGCCGTTGGTGAGGGTGGGGGTGTTGCGCATGGCGGGGGCATCCCACAGGCCCACGTGGGCTCCGGTGAGGACGACGGCGGCGACGTTCGCGCCCCACGGGTTGGCGGCGAGCCATTCAACGTCGTTGGCGTGCACCCATTCGGCGAGGGGTTCGATGGCTTCGCGTTGGCTTTCGAGGGTCATGGCGAAGGGGCCCGGTGAGCCGACCTGCGCGACGCGACCCACCGCGCCGGCGGTGAGCGGTGTGGCGACGGCGAGGGCGGCGAGGGCGGCCAGCATCCGGAGCGTGAAGCGGCGGCTGCCGCGCAACGGCGATCGCGCTGACACCACGAGTACCCGTATGGCGTGTACGGCGGTGGCGGCGATGATGGGGGTGAAGGCAAAGACTCCGACTGCCGGATGCCGCACCCACAGCGGCGTTTGCGATGCCTGTGCCCACCACCCAACAAACGCGAACAGGCCGACCACGGCTCCGGCTGCCAGGGCGATGCGTACGTCACGAGCAGGCTCGGCAGAAGGAGCAGAATCATCTGACGCAGCATCCGGATGCTCGTCCTGAGCGTTTGACTCGAATCCAGCCCTGCCCGCGAACCCGCCAACGCCCATGCCCACGCCAACGCGAACGGCCACGCCCACGGCCACGGCAATCACGATGGCGGCCGCGAACACGATGATGCTGGGCAAGAACCAGGCTTCGGCGAAGACGACGATTTTTTGGGGGATGGTGGTGGGTTCGCCGATTTGTCCGCTGCTGAGCATGAACCAGGCGAGGTCGCGCAGATGCTGGTAGTAGCCGGCGAGGCCGAGTGTGGCGAGGGCCGCGAGTTCGAACAGCAGGGTGGGAAGGGCGACGAAGGCGAGGGGTAGGAGGCTGCTGCGGAGCACCCGGGCCCATCGCTTGCGTCGGGTGCCGGGCGTGAGAATAAAGAGCGCGACGGCAAAAGCGGGCAGTGCTAGCAGGGCGATGAGTTTGGTTTGCACGGCGAGGCCTACGAGGAGCCCTGCGAGCCACCATCGGCGTCGTGTGCCGGTGAGAACGACCAGTGCCCATACGATAAATGCCGCGGCGGGAATCTCGCCGAGCAGGTCGGCGGGGCCTTGAATAGGAGATATGCCTTCGGTGGTATTAAACGCCAGCGGGGTTGCTGCGGCAACCAGTGCACCCCAGCGCCCGGCGATGCGATGCCCGAGCACGATGAGTCCGCCGAGCAAAACAACCCAGTAGGCGAGTGGAATCAGCCGTGCCGCCATCACCGGGTCGAGCCCTAAACCGAGCAGTGCCGCGACGGGCAGCAGAACGATGGGGCCGGTCGAGATTCGTGTATCAAATGGTGTGAGCTGCGAGCCCGACAGCGCCCCGTCGCTCGTGTATCCCCAACCGGCAATGAGGTTGCGCGGCACGGTGAGGTTGAAGGCTTCGTCTTCCCAAAAGTGCATGATGGTCAGGCTGTGCCACATCACAGCAACATTGGCGGCAACGAGCAGTGCCGCGGTCAGCCACAGCAGGGTTCCGCTGAGCCGGGTTTTCATGGCCGCGATGCCCCGCCGTCGCCACCACCAGAAGCACCAGCCCCAGAAGCACCAGCTCCAGCCCCCACGGGTAGCCGGATGCTCCGCAGCGGCGCCCCTGCTCGCAGTGACTGCTGCCATACTTCGCGCAGTGCGTTGCGGGTGAATTCGCGTAGGCGTGCGGGCGGCAAGGCGATGCGTACTCCGCTGCCCCACATGGTTCCTGAAGTCGATGATCCGCGGCGGGGGATGCTGCGCACTTTCACGTAGCGGACGACGGCGTTGCTGCGTACTTCGGCGAGTGAGAAGTGGATGTGGGGGACGAGGGCGTCGGGGCCGACCGCGTCGACGAGGGCCTGGGCGATGGCGGGCTGGTATACGCGCAGTGGTGTGTTGACGTCGGGTACACCTCGGCCGATGGCTGCGGCGACGAGTAAACGCACGGCCGCGGTGAGTGCTTTGCGGTACCAGGGGTCGGTGCGTCCGCGGCGTACTCCGTGCACGACGTCGGCGCCCGTTGAGACGAGGGCGCGTACGGCGTCGGCAATATCGGCACCAAGAAATTGGCCGTCGCCGTCGACGTGCACGAGCACGGTGGGGTCGAGAGCGAGGCCTTCGCGGTAGGCGGCGAGTGCTGTGGGGCCGTGGCCGCGGTTGCGAGTTTGGGTGTGTACGGCGACATCCGGGGTGGTGGTGAATAGTGTTGCGGTGGTGTCGGTGGAGCGGTCGTCGGCGATGACGAACGAGAGTTTGTGGGCGAGGGGTGTGAGCGAGAGCCGGATTTCGTCGATGAAACCGGTGATGCCTTCTGCCTCGTTGTAGGCGGGCATCACGATGACGATGTGGGGTAGCGGCACGCTGGTCCTCATGGGAATGATTCGGAACGCGTGGTGGGTACGCGCCCGGGTAGTCTAGTTTAGTTATGAATTTTCGTGCTCGATTGCGGCGGCTTGTTGGTGTTGGCAGTCGTTTTCTTATTGTTGGTGCCGTGAGCACGGTTATTGAGGTGGGCGTTTTTAATCTGCTCGCTTTTGTTTTTGGCTGGGGTGTGGTGTCGGCGAAGATTGTGGCTTCGCTGGTGGCGCTGATTAATGCCTATATCGGTAACCGTGAGTGGGCTTTTCGGGGCCGTGATCGGCGGGGCCGCACATCAGAGATTGTGCTTTTTTTGGCGGTTAATCTTGCGTGCACGGTGTTTGGTGCGGCGCTGGTGTGGGCGGGTGTTGAGGGTTGCCGGATGCTACTGGGTAGCGAGCCGGGTGTTGTGCTGGTGAACATTATTAATCTTGCGAGCATTGTGATTGTTGTGCTGGTGAGGTTTGTGCTTTATCACAAGGTCGTTTTTCGGGTAACGAAGCCCGCAACTGAGGGTGGCACTGCGTCTCATTCTGTGTGAGACTGAATCGCACAGCACGACGGCGCTGTTATCTCGAAGCAACGATGCACAGATACGAACAGGTGCCGGCGACTTACTCGATCAAAGGAGATCGCATGGTCCGCAGTACGTTTGACGACATTGAGATTCCTGAGCTGTCGATCTACGACTATCTTTTTGGTGACCTTGATGAGGCCACTCTCGATCAGGTTGCCGTTATCGATGGCATGAGCGGGGCCGAAACCACGTTTCGCCAGTTGATTGGCCAGATCAACCTGTTTGCGGGTGCGCTCGCAGCACGCGGCGTGGGCGTGGGCACGGTGTTGGGTGTTTTGTGCCCGAATGTGCCGGCGTTTGCGACTGTTTTTCATGGCCTGTTGCGGGCGGGTGCCACGGCCACCACGATCAATTCGCTGTATACGCCTGATGAGATCGCGAGCCAGTTGAAAGACGCCGGTGCTGAGTGGCTGATTACTGTTTCGCCGCTGCTGGAGGGTGCGAAGAAGGCTGCGGCGGCGGTGGGTCTCGACGACGACCATGTGATTGTGTTGGATGGTGCCGAGGGGCATCCGAATCTTATGCAGCTTTTGCAAGAGGGTAATGCTGCACCCGCGGTGTCGTTTGATCCGGCGACGCATTTGGCGGTGTTGCCGTATTCTTCGGGCACGACCGGAACACCCAAGGGCGTTATGCTCACACACCGTAATCTGGTGGCGAACGTGCATCAGTCGCGGGTGACGATTAGTCTCGGTCCGACCGATCGCGTGTTGGCGGTGCTGCCGTTTTTCCACATTTATGGCATGACAGTGCTGTTGAACTTTGCGTTAAAGCAGCGTTCAGGTTTGGTCACGATGCCGAAGTTTGATTTGCAAGAGTTTTTGCGAATTATTGCTGAGCATCGTACGAGTTGGGTGTTTATTGCTCCGCCGATTGCTGTGGCGCTAGCGAAGCATCCGGTTGTTGATCAGTACGATATGTCGGCGGTTAAAGTTATTTTCTCGGGGGCTGCGCCGCTGGACGGTGCGCTGGCCGAGGCGGTCGCGAAGCGCCTTGATTGTATTGTTGCGCAGGGTTATGGCATGACCGAGACGAGCCCGGTTGTGCATGCGATTCCTTATGACCGTGCCGATATTGACCGTTCGAGTATTGGTTTATTGCTGGCTAATACTGAGGCTCGCGTCGTTGATCCTGATTCGGGTGCCGATGTTGAGGTTCCGGCCGAGGGGCAGAGCGCGCCGGGTGAGTTGTGGGTGCGTGGGCCGCAGGTGATGGTCGGCTATTTGAATCGCCCGGATGCTACGGCAGAAATGCTGGATGCTGATGGCTGGCTGCACACGGGTGACATTGCAACAATGACGGCCGATGGTGTGTTTTATTTGGTTGACCGACTGAAAGAGCTTATTAAGTACAAGGGTTATCAGGTGGCGCCGGCTGTGCTGGAGGCTGTGCTGCTCGATAACCCGGCGGTTGCTGACGCCGCGGTCGTGGGCACTCTTGACGATGATGGCCAAGAGGTGCCGAAGGCGTTCGTGGTGTTGCAGCAGGGTGCTGAGCAGTCGGCCGAGCAGATTATGGAGCACGTGGCTGCCCGGGTTGCCCCGCACGAGAAGGTGCGTGTGGTGGAGTTTATCGACGTGATTCCGAAGTCGAGTTCGGGCAAAATTTTGCGTAAAGATTTGCGTACGCGAAACTAACGTCGGCCTGGTTGGCTGCGGTTCTGTGTGAGGTTCGGGATGCCGCAGCGGCCAGTCCGCGCCCTACGGGGCCAGGCGCCGCACACTCGGGGGTTTGTGCGGCGCCTTCATATTTCCGGCGGGTGCCGTACCCCCTCATTTGTCCGACAGATCTGCATTTGTCCGACAGATTTGGTTGGGGTGGCCCGCGTGTCGTGGAGTGTTGTCGTGTTCCTTTCTTTGTTAGGCCGGGGCCGGGTTGGTCGGGGCGGTGAGACGGGCCATGGTCTCGGCTGGTGTTGCGTAGCCGAGTGATTGGTGGCGCCGTTTGTGGTTGAAGTTGTTGATGTAGTCGCGCACTTCCCAGGCTGCGGCTTGGCGGGTTGTGAAGGTGAGCCAGCGCAGCCGTTCGTTTTTGAGTTTCGCGAAGAAGGATTCCGCGACAGCGTTGTCCCAGCATTCGAACTTCGCTCCCATGGAGCGGCGGATTGCGTGCTGTCCGCAGAAACGGCTGAACCGTTTCGAGCGGTATTGGGTGCCGTGATCGGAGTGGAAGATCGCGCCTGCGGTGACAACCCCGGTGCGAATCGCTCGCTGTAACGCCGTCACGACCAGGTCCACGGTCTGTCGTTTCCCGCACGCATATCCAAGGACCATGCGGGTTGCCAGATCGATCACTGTGGCAACATGCAGCCACCCCTGCGCGGTCGGAACATAGGTAATATCACCGACCAGCACCGTTCCAGGAACCGTGATCTGGAACCGACGATCCACCAGGTCAGGCGGATCAGAAACCACCCGTGCTCGCTGCGCAGCCCGCCGAAACGCGGCCTGCGCAGCTGGGGGCATCAACCCCATACCCCGCATCGCTTTCAGCACCGTCTTCCGATTCACCACCAGACCATGATCAGCAGCAAGCGTTGCCGTAATCTTGCGATGCCCGGCAGCACGCCCAGAACCAATGAACGCACCCAACACTTTCGCCAACAACACCGACCGACGCCTGCTCGACACCGACGGCGAACGGCCCCGCCACGCATAAAATCCGGACTCAGAAACCTGAAACCGTTCACACAAATACGCCACCGGGAAGTCTGCCTTCGTCCTCTCGATCACCGCGAATCGCTCCGCCGGTGCAAGTTCTGCCGGATGAAGGCCTTCGCTTTTCTCTCGAAATCAAGATCCCTCCGCAGCCGAGCATTCTCCCGCTCTAACTCACGGATCCGCTGCTTCGCCGCATCCGACATCGACCCATCAGGATCAATCTGCGCATCACGAGCCCGACGAACCCAACGCGCCAACGTGTCTTCTTTCAACCCAAGATCCGCCGCAATCGACCGAATCGTCCGCCCCGGCGACTCCCGCACAATCTGCACCGCAGCCATCCGCACCTCAACCGGATACTTACGCCGATCCGTCAACCGCGGACGCCGATCCACCCGCCGCTTTCTCTCATCACTCATCACATCACCAAGACAAGACTCCACCATCCAAGGGCCACACCAAGCCCAATCTGTCGGACATTCGGGGTTTTGTCTGACGTTTGATGCGCCTCTCGGCAAAGCCCGCCGCCCGGCCCGCCATTGAGGCTCCCGGATGCTACTCACCCAGCCATCTCCCGAGCCGCGCCGTTTTTGGTCGGCAACCGTAGCGCAGCGGAGGGCGGCAGCCTTCGCGGGAGTGGGCAGCATCACGTTTCCGGATGCTATTCACCTCACCGGCGCAGGTTTCTTGTCGGCCCACATTTTTAGTCGGCAACTGCGCCGCTACGTCATTTTGGTGCGATTCGTGCAGAAAGAGTTGGGCCCCTCCGATTTCAGGAAGCCGAAGCTCGAGCCTTGGCGGGGCACTGTCTCGAATCATCTTATGCGGAGGCCCTCCTGAGACTGCAATGCGCGTGTTATATTTTGTGGCCGGTGTTCAGTGCCCATTCCAGAAAGTCTTCGGCGGCGATAATCGGCTTACGCCATTCGGCAGCTTTCTTCGCTTTGCCGGATTGGGTGCCTCGCTCAGCAACGACCAGGACGTCTGTCTTAGTCTTGGTCATGTTTGGTGAGATGACTAGCCCACGTTCTTCGGCGAGACGGTTCATCTGATCACGGCTGAAAACACCGTGCTTCGGTGACAATACTTCGCCGGTAAAGCAGACTCTCGTGTTGGGAACTAGAAGTACCTCTGCAGATATATTTAAGGCGAGCTCGAAGTCTGTAGGTAATACCTGCACACCAAAGTGCTTTTCGACGTCGCGCAACCAATCGACGATCTCGCTTTCGGGATCAACTATTCGGGCCCACGCGTTGGTCAGGTGCTGAGTCAGAATCTGGGCGGGGTCGTCTTCGACAGCGAGATTGCCTCCGACTGTGAGGGATTCAGGGCCGGGCCGATGGTTTGGCGCAGGTGCGCGCTGCAGCAGATAGCCATGGCCAGCAGAACTACTGTTGAAGGTAGTTCCTTCGGTCAAACAGGGCACGCTCGGTGACTGTGAGTCCAGCCTACGGGCGATGTCGCGAAGCGCTCGTGCTCTAGTCATTGCATCGGGCGCTTGTAACAACAGCCGTTCGGTATCTGTGAATGAAGCTTCAGGCAATTCGGCGCCGAGTGGCATCTTCTCCACTGTCCCGTTGCGTTTCAACTCGTAGTCGATGATTCCAAGTGTGTTGTCTATATCAACCCCGGTAGGCACACGTCTGTTGATTAACGGAGCAAGAGCAGCCCAAGCTTCAGTAAGAACAGGGGCAAGAGCGACATCTCGAACAGTGATACCAAAATCGCGCTGTGCGGAGAACAGGTCACTCATCGGGTTGATGACTGTACTAGCTTCATCGCAGTCATCGGTGATGACAGCGATTTCAATGGGGCGAGGCCGATAACGATCTCCCTCATTGCCTACTTTCAGGACCGAGATAAATACTTTACCCAGCGAGTCCGGAGCGGTTTCTCCTGTTTCAAGAAAACGGCGTACGAGGATGTCAGTCTTTAGATCACGAGGTAGCACATCACGCTTCAGTACAAGGCCTGCCAAACTCGTGCAGCGGCTGAGCGCGACATAGAGCTGTCCGTTGGCGAAGGTGCCGCCGGTAAGGTCAACAACTACTCGGTCGAGTGTCTGTCCTTGGCTCTTATGAATCGTAATTGCCCATGCGAGTTTCATCGGTAACTGCGTAAACGATCCAATCACCTCGTGGCGGAGAACCCCGCCCTCAACGTAGGGGCTGGTGATTTCCCAAACGTGGGGGCGAACATCGACGCGGCTTCCGTCGCGCAGTAACACTATGACGACTGCTTCGTTTCCACTTTCATCGATCTCTTCGATTTTTCCGATGGTGCCGTTGACCCAGCGGCCCGAGTCATCATTATTGAGCAGCATTATCTGAGCACCAACAGCAAGATACAGAGTCTCGTCAGTTGGGAATTCAAAACCATCGGTGTCGCCCGAAATTATTGCGGAGAAGACACTGGGCTGGTCGGTTATCCGCTCGAGCATTTGACGGTTTCTCGCGCTTACTATGCGGTTGGTCGTCGCAAGAGTCAGCCAGAATTCGTCGAGTGAAGGATCAAAGTCCGGGTTGGTCTGTCGATTGAGATCCGTTCTGGCCTTTTCGAGTAGTGCGCCTGAGCGCACAGCATTGAGCAGGTCTACAAGACGGCTGTCTCCGATTTGGCGAAAAACGGTGGTGAGTTCAACGGTTGGAAATTGGTTACGATCGTATGATTTTGCGGAGAAAAAGTACGGGGTGCCGTAGGTCTCTGAGATGTAGGTAGCTTCGCGCTCGGTGACAACAGGGGGTAGTTGGTAGAGATCGCCAACGAGTACGAGTTGCACACCTCCAAAAGGGGTGCCGGGTTTTGGTCCGAAGCGTTCGAGTGCGGCGGCAAGTGTGTCAAAGAGGTCGGCTCGTACCATCGACACTTCATCAATGATGAGAGTGTCGAGTTCCCGGAGAACCTTGGCAAAACGACGCGGGTAATACTCGCCGTTTCGTATTTCGTCCTCGTTGGACCCAGCCCAAAATGAAAATAGTCGGTGGATCGTGTATCCGTTGACGTTAAGTGCAGCTATACCGGTTGGTGCGACGGTAACTGTATTGCGTGCCGTTGTGGAGACGAAATGGCGGATAAGCGTCGACTTGCCGGTACCGGCCTTTCCTGTGAGGAAAATATTGCTGCCACTGTGCAGTAGTTCGAGGGTATGTGCGAACTCTGGTGTGATTTCAATACTCGGAGTTACTCCAGTGCGCTCTTCAGCAGTACTCACTGAGCGCGGCACAGGCTCACGTTGACTTACTCGTGAATGGCTGGTCTGGAGGCCTCGGTATAGCGTGTGAAAGTGATGCCGGTAGCACTGTTCAAAATAGTTGCGCGAGGCGTCAATGGCCTCGTTAATGGCCTTGGCGGTAACGGCAATTCTGCCCTGGGTGAGCTGGGAGAGAAACGTCTGAATTATTTGTTCACTTTGATTTACTGTGTGGTCCAATGCGGGTGGGTCATACTTCAACGCTTCTGCAGCGAGTCTGAATGCCTCTGCGTCCAGATCAACGTTGAGTGCGCCATACAGTTTCTCAAAGTTCATGATCGCGCATCCGTGATGAGAATTACGCGCTGAATTGAGCGGCTTCGTGATTGTTGCGCTCCCGGGGCTTCGCCCGATGTTAACAACGTCGCCTGCACCTTTGCTAGGCTCATCATTTTCAATCAGCACTCCCTTGCCGAGTATCTTATTTAAGCGTCCTCGCCCGGTGTCCTCTGCGACATCGAGCGGTTCTGAATAGTTTCTTCGACTCTATTCAGAACAGCGTTTCTCATGAATTACTGGGATCTTAGCGCTGTATAACACTGGATCAAGGTTTCAGAGAGAGTAAAACTCTATTGTCGCGTGCATGCGACGGGCGCTTTCCACCGCAACTCCTGTATTTACAACTGCCTTGACTATGCAGCTGCCCCGGTTTTTGGTCGGCAACCGTAGCGCAGCGGAGGGCGGCAGCCTTCGCGGGCGTGGGCAGCGTCAAGTTCCCGGATGCTACTCACCCCGTTTGTCCGACACTTTCTCGTTTGTCCGACAAATATGCCCCAATTTGTCGGACATTCGGGGTTTTGTCTGACATTTGATGCGCCTTTCGGCAAAACACGCCAAAAACACGCCAAAACGCCCCCCAAAAACCAACAAAAGCCCCCGGATGCTACGCCCCTACGCCCCCGCGTACCCGTCGGGGTTTTCTGATTGCCAGCGCCAGCCGTCGCGGGCCATGGCGGTTATGTCGCGGGTGGCTTTCCAGCCGAGTTCTTGTTCGGCGCGGGTGGTGTCTGCCCAGCTTTGGGGGAGGTCTCCGGCGCGGCGGGGTTTGATGCTGTAGGGGATGGGTTTGCCGATGGCTTTTTCGAAGGCGGCGACGACGTCGAGTACCGAGGTGGGGGTGCCGGTGCCGAGGTTCCAGGCGTGGGCGCCGGTGGTGGTGGCGAGTTTTTCGAGGGCGGCGACGTGGCCTTCGGCGAGGTCGACGACGTGGATGTAGTCGCGTTCGCCGGTGCCGTCGGCGGTGGGGTAGTCGTTGCCGAAGATGCCGAGTTCGTTGAGGCGGCCGACGGCGACTTGGAGGATGTAGGGGGTGAGGTTGTTGGGGATGCCGTGGGGGTCTTCGCCGATGAGTCCGCTTTCGTGTGCGCCGACCGGGTTGAAGTAGCGCAGGATGCCGATGCTCCAGTCGGGTTCGGCGTGGGCGAGGTCGGCGAGGATTCTTTCGATCATCACTTTTGTTTGCCCGTAGGGGTTGGTGGCGTTGAGGTGTCCGCCGTCTTCGGAGTAGGGGGGTTGTTGTTCGTCGCCGTAGACGGTGGCTGATGATGAGAAGACGAGGCGGTGCACGTTGTGTTCGCGCATGACGTCGACGAGGTTGAGTGTTGTGCCGATGTTGGTGGCGTAGTAGCGCAGGGGTTGGGCGACGCTTTCGCCGACGGCTTTGAGTCCGGCGAAGTGGATGACGGCGTCGGGGGTGTCGGCGGCGAAGACGTTGGTGAGTGCTTCTTTGTTGAGTAGGTCGACGGCGGCGATGGTGGGCCGGGTGCCGGTGATGCGTTCGATGCGGTCGACAACGACGGGTGAGCTGTTGTCGAAGTTGTCGGCGATGGTGACGCGGTGGCCGCGTTCGATGAGGGTTACGGCGGTGTGTGATCCGATGTATCCGGCGCCGCCGGTGACGAGTACGTGCATGGTTCTCCTGTGGTCGGGCCGGGTCAAAAGTCGGGTCAAAAGCCGGTTACGAATCGGGTCAAATGTCGGGCGGAAGTCACGTCAAAAGTAGCGCAATTTCCGGCACACGCGGGCTACTGGCATCCGGGTGCGTCGATTGCGGTGGGTGTGTCGCGCACCATGGGGGTGTGCCGGATGCTGAGGTCGCCGTATTCGCCCGGGGCGCCGGCGTAGGTTGCTGTCACGGTGGCTGTGGCGCCGGGTTTAGTGATCACGTTGACTTTGATGGCGGTGCGGCCGAGGTGGGGGTAGGCGGTGGTTTTTACGGTTTTGCCGTTGACGGTGACGGTGTCGATGGTGGCGTCGACGGGGCCGTAGATGACGAGGTCGGTGGAGACGTCGCCGGGGGTGAAGAAGCGGCCGGGGGCGATGTATCGGGCGAGGCCGTCGACTTCTTCGGGGGTGAGTGTGTTGGTGAGTGTTGCTGTGGTGGTGAAGGTGGGGGAGTCGGGTGCTTCACACTGTGTTGTTGTGGCGGCGATGTCGAGCTGCATGTAGTAGTCGAGTTTGCCTTCGGTGATGTCGTTGACGTAGACGGCGGTAATGGTGTCTTCGCTGTTGTCGGTGGGGAGGGTGCCGCTGACTTTTGTTCCGGCGATGAGTGCTGCTTCGGCGTCGTTATTGGGTGCGTACATGAGGCGGCCTTCGTCGGCTGCGCGGATGAGTTGTTCGAGTAGTTTTTTGGGTTCGGGGTTGTTGTCGAGTATGGCGTCGAACACGCTGGCTGCTGCGGCGGCGAAGAAGATGTCTTGTTCTTGGTTGGTGGGGTAGTCGAAATACACCTGGTTGAGCAGCAGTGATACGGCGTTGTCGCTTGTGAGGGTTTCGCCGGTGGGTAGTTCGACGGGGCCGGTGGCTTCGAGTAGGTAGCTGAGTGCCACGGGGTCGAACGAGGCGACGCCGTCGACGGGCGTGCCGTATGACTCTGCCCAGAAGGCTTGTACGAGTTCTGAGGTGTAGGGGAAGTCGGGTGTGAGGGTGGTGTCCATGACCCAGCGGCCGATTTTGTCGCCGTAGAGCGCTTCGGTTTCGGGGTCGAGGGGGACGATGGGTTGGTTGCGTTGGTTGTTGAAGTCTCCGGATGCTGCTTGATCGGCCATGGAGATGTGTCCGTCGTTGGCGGTGAGCATGGCGATCGCGGCGGGGTTTCCGCCGGTGCCGCGTGATTCGGCGTTGTTTTGAAACAGCAGGAGGTAGTTGCGGGGTCCGTCGCCGCCGAGTGCTGCGGGTAGCACGCTGAGTGCTTCGTGGGCGGGTTCCAACACGGGCTCGATGGTGTCGATGGCTTTGTCGAGGCGGCCGACGGCTGTTGATACTTGGTCGATGAGGGCGTCGCGGTTGATGGTCGCGAGGTTGTTTTGTGCGTTTTCGACGCTGGTGGCGGCTTGGGCGACGGTGTCGGCGAGGCCGCGTACGGTGTCGATGTTGATGGCGCCGTCGCGGGGTGCGAGGGCGTCGAAGCTGATGTCGGTGAGGGGGACGACGGCGTCGCGTACGAGCGTGTTGGCGGTGGCGGCGGCTGTGCGTACGGCGTGAAGGTTGGGGCCTGCTACGGGCACCCATTCCATGTTTTGCCACAGGTCGCTGCTGGTTTTGCGTGCGGCCGATGCCGTGTATTCACCGATTTTTTCGGCGGTGGTGCGTGCTTTTTCGCTGTCGCCTTCGAGCATGGCTTCTTGCACGGTGTCGACGAGCGGAAAGGCTTTTTCGAGGTCGTCGCGGGCCGAGAACGCGTCGTCGGCGAGCTGTTTGGCTACCCATGCTCCTGCACCGAGTATCACGAGCAGTATGAGAATGATCGCGGTCGGCACCCAGAAGCGAGCACGGCGCAGTAGTGGTTTGCGGGGGCGATCCGCACGATCCCCACGATCCGCATGATCGGTACGGTTGTGGCGCTCGCGGCGTCGGGTGCCTGAGGTGTCGTCATGCTGTTGCGCCTGGCGGGCCTCGCGTCGGGTAGTCACGCACTGATTCTAGAAGGGTGCACTGACAACTTGCGCAGAGTGCGGGCTTAGTCTGGCTGGGTGCGTATTCGGTTAGATATTGCTTATGACGGCACTCATTTTCGTGGGTGGGCCAGGCAGCCTGGTTTGCGTACGGTGCAGGGTGTGCTCGAGGCTGCGGTGGAGCGCATTGTTGGTGGCGCGGTGCAGTTGGTGGTGGCGGGGCGTACGGATGCTGGTGTGCACGCTTCGGGCCAGGTGGCGCACGTTGATCTTAATGATGAGCAGTGGGCGCGTGTGGTGGCGGCGTCGGCGCGGTCGGGTGTAGACGCGGCGGGTTCGGCACGGTTGTTGGCGGCTCGCATCCGGGGTGTTTTGGGGCAGTACAGCGATGTGACGGTGCGTTCATCTGCGGTGGCGGCCGAGGGTTTTGATGCCCGTTTTTCTGCGGTGTGGCGTCGGTATCGGTATCGGGTGGCCGATGGTGCGGTGGGGTATTGGCCGCAGATGCGGCATGACACGACGTGGGTGCGGGCTGATCTTGATGGCGATGCGATGAATGCGGCTGCGAGGTCGCTGGTGGGTTTGCACGATTTTGCGGCGTATTGCAAGCCTCGCGAGGGTGCGACAACGATTCGTACGCTGCTTGATTTTGGTTGGCGTCGTAATGACGAGGGTGTGCTGGTGGCCGAGGTGCGGGCTGATGCGTTTTGTCACAGTATGGTGCGTGCTTTGGTGGGTGCGTGTGTGGCGGTGGGCGAGGGCCGTTTGGCGGTCATTGATGTGGCGCGTTTGCGTGATGAGCTCACGCGCACGAGCGCTTTTAAGGTGTTGCCTGCGCGGGGTTTAACGTTGATCGAAGTTGGGTATCCGGCTGATGATCTTTTGGCGGCGCGGGCTGTGCAGACCCGGCGTCGGCGTGATCGGGAGTAGGTTGAGAATTGTGCGCATCATTTCGTACAACTTGCAGAAGCATCGTGCTGCGACCGAGTTAGACGCTCTGGTCGAAGAGCATGCTGCGGGTGTGTTGTGCCTGCAAGAGGCCGATGTCACGGCGCTGCCAGAGTCGATTGGCGGTTTGGTGTTGGCCGAGGCGACGCGCGAGAACCGGCTGGGTTTGGCGGTCTATTACCGTGCCGATATGTATCGTGCGGTGGAGTCTCGCGTTTTGTCGCTCAAGAAGTCTTTGCATGACCGGATGCTGCGGCCCGCACATGAACGCGTGGTTGCTGTGCGTTTGCACGATATTGATGATGGTTATGACTTTGTGGCGGCGTCTTTTCATGCTTCGCCGTTGACGGCGTTGAATTCTTTGCGGCGGCATCAGATTCGCGTGGCTTTGCAGCAGTTGTCGTCGATGGGTGAGGCGTTGCCGACGGTGATGGTGGGCGACTATAACTATCCGGTGTTTAAAGAGAGCTTGGGGCAGACGATGCGTCGCCGGGGCTACATGCTTACCATCAGCGATGCGCACACGTATACGCGGTATCGCGTTTTTCGTGGTCATTACGATTTTGCGACGTCGGTGGGTTGCCGTATTGATCAGGTGCACACTCTGCCGCAGGGCCGCAGTGATCACCGCCCGATTCTGGTGACGGCCACTCCGGCGCGTGCTTCGCAGGTGCGTGGCGACGGCGAGCGCTCTCACAGGAGCGTGTGAGTCGGGCTGAGCTTCACTTTTATCCGGACAGATGCGATTCCCACAACGGCCAATATTGGTATCGGCGGTCGGGTGCGCGCGACGAGCGGAAAGCCGAGTGCAGAACGTGAAGGCACTATCACCGCCCCGGGTGACAGCTTCGAGATGTCGTACTTTGGGTCCTTGAATGGTGGAACGGATAGTCGTCCGTATGGCGAGGGGACGATTGGCCTTCGTGCTAGACTTTGCGGTGACGCCCCGGTGGAGCGCTGGCTCTGGCAACAGAGCTACATCTCGCCGGGGCTTTGACATACCCGCCGCCCATCGAGAGTAGCCGGATGACCGAACCTGCGCCCGACCGCCAAGCGGCGGCAGCGTGGATTGAGACATGGCTTTCACCCCCAAGGTTCGCCCGGTACCTACGGGAAGCAGGGGGCGACCACGAGCGCGCACTGGCGCTCTATGAATGGAACTTGCAGCTCGGTGCCGCACTCATGCGCGACATCGCGCACGTCGAGGTCGCTGTCCGCAACGCCTACGACTCCGTCATGACGGCGCGGTGGCAAGGCGCGCAGCACTGGCTCTTCGACCCCGCCTCACCCGTGCTTGCACCGCTCTGGCGCACTCGGCGTGGCCATCGCGCGGACTTGAACGCCCGGAACCGCGCAACTGTCGCTGAGGCGATCCGCCGCTGTGGTGGTGCCTCGGCCAAGCCGGGGGAAGTGATCGCTGAGCTCTCGTTCGGCTTCTGGCGGCACTGCACCGATGCTGCACACGAGAAGACGCTGTGGGTGCCCTATCTGCATCTCGCCTGGCCGAAGAAGACCAGCCGCGTTGTGCTCGAACGCTCGCTAACAACGATCAACAACGCTCGCAACCGTGCCTCGCATCACGAGCCGCTGTTCGGCACACGGCCGGGACGCGACCTCGCTGCTGCGCACCGTGAAGTGCTGCACCTGTCGGCGATGCTCATCCCCGAGTTGGGCGACTACATCAAAGACACCACCACGGTACCCACGACTTTGGCGCATCGCCCGTNCACCGTGAAGTGCTGCACCTGTCGGCGATGCTCATCCCCGAGTTGGGCGACTACATCAAAGACACCACCACGGTACCCACGACTTTGGCGCATCGCCCGTGACCGCTACTCGCCTCGGGCTGTTCGCGTCTTCGCCCACACCGTGCCCCGGTGAACCCCGTACCGGCGCGCGAGCGCCGCGACGCTCACCCCTTGTGTGCCGGCTGTTCGCATCACCTGGATAGTTCCGCAGAAGGTGCCCTTCACGCTTCGAAGCCTTTTTTCGTGCGAGTGTAACGCTGGCAAAAATACACAAGAACAAGCCCTGTTTGGGGTCTGACGATTCATGCCGTAAGCTATACCGTTGGCGACGGCACTCTGCCTGGCAGTAGTGTGTTCGCACGAACGTGAGCCCTCCACTGGCACGCTTCTTCAGGTTTTCTGGTGAAGCACCCCGGAGCGGGATTCACGAACCTCTCCGTTCGATTAGAAAGCAGCACTATTGTGACTCGCACTTATTCTCCGAAGGCTAGTGAGATTCAGCGCAACTGGGTCGTTATTGACGCGACTGATGTTGTTTTGGGTCGTCTTGCTTCGCATGCGGCAGCTTTGCTGCGTGGCAAGCACAAGCCGACGTTTGTTAATCACCTCGATTCGGGTGACTTTGTCATTATTGTGAACGCCGACAAGGTTGCTCTTACCGGTCAGAAGCTTCAGAAGAAGATCGCTTACCGTCACTCGGGTCACCCGGGTGGTTTGAAGGGCGTTAATTACGCTGAGCTTCTTGAGAAGAACCCGGTTCGTGCGGTTGAAAAGGCCGTGCGTGGCATGCTTCCGAAGAACTCGCTGGGTCGCCAGCAGATTGCGAAGCTCAAGGTTTACACCGGTGCGGAGCACCCGCACGCTGCTCAGCAGCCCCAGCCGTACGCTCTCGACCAGGTCGCCCAGTAAGCGCCGAAACGACGAAGGACACACTCGTGGCGAACATCGATTCCACTGAATTTCCGCAGAACTATTCCACTGAGAGCCCTGAGGCTCCTGCCGCTGCCGAGGCTGCTCCGCGCCCTGTGCTGAGCGTTCCTGGTGGCGCTGTGGGCCGTCGCAAGCAGGCTATTGCCCGCGTGCGTCTGGTTCCTGGCTCGGGCAAGATCACGATCAATGGTCGTGAGTTCGAAGACTATTTCCCCAACAAGCTGCACCAGCAGCTGGTGACCGATCCGTTTACGGTTCTTGATCTTTCTGGCGCTTACGACGTTATTGCTCGTATCGCTGGTGGTGGCCCTTCGGGTCAGGCTGGTGCTTTGCGTCTGGGTATTGCGCGTGCTCTTAATGAGATTGATGCTGAGCACAACCGACCGACGCTGAAGAAGGCTGGTTTCTTGTCGCGTGATGCACGTATCAAGGAACGTAAGAAGGCTGGTTTGAAGAAGGCCCGTAAGGCGCCTCAGTACTCGAAGCGTTAAGAAGCGGGCATCGTCCTATGCCTCTTTTTGGCACGGATGGTGTGCGGGGGTTGGCCAATGGCACCCTCACCGCCGAGTTGGCGCTTTCCCTGGCCCAGGCGACTGCGGTCGTTCTGGGCCAGGGGCGTATTGCCGACGCACGTCGTGCGGCCGGTAAGCGTATTACCGCTGTTGTGGCTCGTGACCCTCGGGTTTCGGGACATTTTTTGAGTGCTGCTGTTGAGGCGGGGCTGGCTTCGTCGGGTGTTGATGTGCTCGACGCTGGTACGTTGCCCACTCCGGCGGCCGCTTTTCTTATTGCCGATATCGATGCCGATTTCGGTGTGATGATTTCTGCTTCACATAATCCTGCGCCCGATAATGGGATCAAGATTTTTGCGCGCGGCGGCAAGAAGTTGCCCGATGCTGTTGAGGCTCGTATTGAGCAGGCTATGTCGGGTCCGAAGCTGATGCCGACGGGTGCTGATGTGGGGCGGGTGCAGCGTTTTGCCGACGCCGAAGACCGCTATGTGATGCATTTGTTGTCGTCGTTGCCGCACCGGCTTGATGGCGTTCATGTTGTGCTCGATTGCGCGAATGGTGCGGCTTCTGGTGCTTCACCCGAGGTTTTTCGTGCCGCGGGTGCAAAGGTGACTGTTATTGGTGCTGAGCCCGACGGGATCAACATCAATGATGGTGTGGGTTCGACTCACATGCAGAAGCTGTCTGCCGAGGTTGTGCGTGTCGGCGCAGATCTGGGTATTGCACATGATGGCGACGCCGATCGGTGTTTGGCTGTTGATGCTGCTGGCCGTGTGGTGGGTGGCGACGAGATTATGGCGATTCTTGCTGTGGCCATGAAAGAGCGTGGCCGTTTGCATGAAGACACCCTTGTAGCAACGGTTATGAGCAACTTGGGGCTGCATTTGGCGATGCGTAAGCATGGCATTAATGTGCGCCAGACGGCTGTTGGCGACCGCTATGTGCTCGAGGGCATGAATGCCGGTAACTTTTCTTTGGGCGGCGAGCAGTCGGGCCACGTGATTATGAGCGAGTTCGCCACAACAGGTGATGGCTTGCTTACGGGGCTCCATTTGGCTGCCGAGGTGGCGCGGCAGGATAAGTCTCTTGCCGAGCTCGCGTCGGTGATGACGGTTTACCCGCAGGTGCTGGTGAATGTGCCCGATGTTGACCGCGACAGTGTTGACACGAATGAGGCCGTTAAGGCCGAGGTGCGGGCTGTTGCCGACGAACTGGGTGACACGGGCCGTGTGCTGCTTCGTGCTTCAGGTACCGAGCCGCTTGTTCGTGTGATGGTCGAGGCCCCGGATGCTACATCGGCGCAGCACTACGCTGACCGCCTCGCCGAAGTCGTTAAGAAAGAACTATCCTGTAACTAAGGAAGGGTTTCGACGATCAGGAGCGCTCTCTGCTGGCCTCAGCCGATTCTGTAGTCGAGTAATACTATACTTTTGGGGACTGTCTATGGTTGATGGAGAGCAACTGTGTCGTGTGCATAAACACGTATTAACGATTACGGTGCATGCTAACGACCACTAACCAGAATTCTGAGGGCATCATGTCGTGGGTGGCGATATCAAACGGCGCATTAGCTTTGGAAGACTCAGGGATTATGGGGTCAGAGTATAGCTTGCTCGTATTGCCGACCAAGCCGAGCCCACCGCTTGCTCTGAACGATCTCGGCGCGAAGTCCTGGCTACAGCTCTTGGAACCCCGGACACCAGATCAACGGGTAGGCGATGAGGAACGTGTGCTCTTAGAAGAGATGAGAGAAGTTGGCCTCGTTAGTGATAACTCTGACAATTCGGCGCGAGTCAAGGAAGTTGCTAAGCCGTGGTTAGCCTCACCGATCCATGAACTAGTGTACGCGTTGATTGCACGGGTAGCTGAAGAACGAGCTATCCCCTATTTTTTCATCAAAGGACCGATGCTGAGCGAATACGGATTACGAGTTAAGAGCCATTCCGCTGACGTCGATGTCTGGGTAGAGCAGTCAGCAGTCGAAGAGCTTCGTTCAGCATTAGAAGCCTGGGGATGGTCGCTTCAGCCAAATGCTTGGAACGGAACTGATGTAAATCACTCAGTTACTCTAGAACCTGGTCTTTGGGGTTGCGAAATTGATATACATCGACGAATGCCGGGTATGACTGAAGTCGACTCGTTAGTATTCAGCAGCTTATATGCTCATACACGTAAGCGGGTTTTTGCGGGGGTCGAATGTAACGTTCTTGATCGAAAATCTGCTGCCTTAGTGTACTGCATGCATCTTGTACGACCAGAAATCGGGCGTGTGGCAAACGAGACGACTGGAAATATCGTTGCGAATGCTTTAAGCGCCGCTGGGTTGGGCGTGGTGGATATCGCCAAGGAAGTGGGCGCCGTGACCGTTCTGAGAGACAGCTTAGAAACAGCCTTTCCGTTAGCGACGCTGGACGTAAGTGATGGGACTCCGCGGGACTGGGCGTGGCGTACCAAGAGAACGAAACTAACCGCCTATTGCGCTGCTCTTAGGACTCTTCCATTTAGGCAGCGGGGTGGAGTAATTCTGCAACTTATTTGGCCATCGAAGGAAGCTGCTTTACGATCCGAGAAGCTTTCGGGTGGAAGAACGCATAACAGCACTCTTGCCAGAATCAAGCGGTTGTTTCGAGCAACATAAAGAAATGCCGATAAGCGACGGTCAATAGATTACTTCAGTCAATTTCGAATGAGCTTTTTTCGGGTAGCAGAGAAGAAAAAGCGGCTAAAAGCTCATGGCGGGCCCTGTCAACATCAGAAATATCTCCGTCGTTTATACATAACATTTTATACCGGCCGGAGCTGACTGCTGAAGTTATTGTGTCCAGGTTTTCTTCAGTATGTACCAAATACTTTCCATAATGCTTGATAGAAGACGGTGCAAAATAACCCGAGCAGATGTTCCACCAAACTAGCAAGAACGGGTTGACGTCGGATAGGCTCCGAAATTTTGAGTGGGATGTTTGGCTCAACGTCTCGTTTTCGACCTGCCAGATGTGCTCCGCAGTCGAACGAAGCATCGGTAAGGGTAGGTGGTGATTATGGAATCCGGTAAAACGCTTCCATGGAAGCAGCGCCAAGTTCTGCAAGGCAGCTGCGCCGTACTTTAGAGAAAGCCAATTCCACCATGATTGAACGAACGACTTCTGCTTCGAAAAATTTCTGTTCAGCACTTCGAGATTGTTCAGCATTGCATGATGGAAGTTGTTACCTATGCTTAAAGTTGTTGAGATCGCGAATGCGCGCGGCTTAGCTCGGTAAAAAAAATGATCCTCCGTAACCGGTGCTGTAATGAACATGTCGTCATTAAAATAAACAAAATGCTCGGATATCCCAGGGAGTCTATGGAGATTCAATTCTATTGCCCGGGAATTAAATGTGGGCAAGTAGGGGGCAGGTATAAACTGGGCGTGCCGCACTACCTCGACTTTTGGATGAAGGGTATTAAGCCAGCTTGGCACTGGATTTTCTGTAACAAGAAACACTTTCCGTACCCAAGGCGCGAATAGATCAACACCGCGGAACCAATAACGTAGTAGTCCCCAATCTCGGAAACGGATCTCTGACACCGCTTCAGGATCTACCGGTACTGAGCGGTAGCTGTCTCGAAGTCTACGCCAGTCGTCGTCAGTGTCATCGACCCACGTAATAACGAAGTCTATCGGTGGCGTTGTTGTGTTCATTGTTGCTCCAACGGAAGCGTTGCTTCGGCAATCCAACTCGCTCATTGTTACGATGGATACTTATAGTTTACGTATGCTGGCGAGCGATGCTTCGTTCTCTAGGGGGCCAGCGTCGTTCTTAGTATGGGGGTAAGAAGGTGCGGGTCGCAAAAAAGCCGGGTGAAAAGCTCGTACTTGTTTGGCGGTGGAGCATTCTGCCGGGTTCCGAAACATTTATTCGGAACCAAGTTGATTCACTGCAGACTTGGGGCGCACGCTTGCTCGGGGCTCGCCGCACAGAGTCCACATTGAGTCGTGATGATGACATCGTGTTATACGGCGAGTCAAGGCGTGCAAGGGCTCGTAGGAGGTTGTTTCAACTCACGGACTACTCACAGACCCTCGCAAAGGAAATTGTTCGAAGTGAACCGAACGTGATCCATGCACACTTTGCGACGGACGGAATACGTCTGATGCGAATCGCGAAGCGGCTGTCTATTCCCCTCGTGGTCACTCTTCATGGTGCTGACATCACGTCTAAACCGAGCCGGAAAGGCGTAGTCGGCTGGCGCTATCGTGCGCGGCTGCGCGCTCTTTTCAAGAGTGATGTCGAACTAATCGCCGTGTCCAGTTTTATCCGTGCACAGGCCATACTTAAAGGGGCCCAGCCAGATCGGATTTCTGTACACTACATCGGTATCCCATTACCGCTCGCACAGGAGTATCCACGGAATCAAGATCGCCGACGTTGGGATATCGTGTTTGTCGGTCGACTCGTCGAAAAAAAGGGCGTGTCAGACCTACTTGCCGCAGCCGCGCTGATTAAACGACAAGAGCCTATCAAGATCGTAGTCGTTGGTGACGGCCCGCTCCGTGAAGATCTCGAGAACCGTGCCCGAGAGCACCGACATGAAATTACCTTCTTAGGTTCCTTGTCGCCAGAACAAGTGGCGGGCATTATGCAGCAGGCGCGGATATTTGTGGGTCCGTCCAAGACGGCCAAAAACCGGGACGCGGAAGGCTTCGGAATGGTCTTCTTAGAGGCAGCTGCTGCGGGCCTGCCGGTCGTGGCATACGGCCACGGCGGCGTCGTTGAAGCAGTGGAACACAATCACAGTGGATTCCTCGCTCCTGAGGGCGACGTCGAATCATTATCAAGATACATTCAAGTTCTACTAGACGACCCTGAACGGGCCGCAAGTATGGGCAACTATGGACGAGAACGCGTCGTTCGAGACTTCGACATTAATAAGCAAACGCAGAAGCTCGAATCTATATATGACTCTATATACACTCGGAACGTAATGTGAATACGCCGGCTGACGTGGACTTCGTGGTCACTTGGGTTAATAGTGAGGACACGGATCTATTAAAAAGACGCAATCGAGCTAGAAGTCAGTGGCAAGTGGACGGGACAGCTAACGCGGGGGATGAACGTTACCGAGACTGGAATCTGCTGAAATATTGGTTTCGATCGGTAGAGCAATATTGTCCCTGGGTGCGGAAGATATATTTCCTGCATGCCGGCGCTGCGCCAAACTGGTTAAACAGGACTCATCCGAAGGTTGAACTTATAGCCCAGGATGAATTTCATCCAGGGCCTAGCGAGACCTATAATTCGCATGCAATCGAGGCGAAATTACACTTACTGCCAAACTTAAGCGAAAAATTTGTCTACTTTAACGACGATTTTTTCATATGTAAGCCACTCGCGCCTGAATTCTTCTTCCCCGACGGCAAGCCCTATGGTGTGAATGTGCCAACTCTCCTTGCAGATGGTGACGACCGAGCGCACGCCATGTTGAACGCTGCTGGGCTAATAAATAAGCACTTTGAGAGAAGTGAATATTGGCGGCAACTCGTTCAGCGTACTATCCGACTTTCATCCGGAGCGATGCTGGCAAGAGTCCCTCTCTACTTCGCGTCATCGAAGATTCCTCCGGTGACTGATCATCATGTGGCAAGCCCGCTCTTAAAGTCTGTAGTCGAGACTGCATTTCTGAAGGAGTCCGCGACGCTCGAATATACGGCGCACGCAGTCTTCCGAAGTGCTTTAGACGTAGCGCCAATATATTACGCCACAATGTGGCATTTAGCCACCGGTCAATATACAGCCCGATCAAAAAGGGCCGTTGGGCAGTATTTCAGTGTCTCCACCGACTTGAACAGGATTATTACAGCAATCCACGATCAAAAAGCGCCGCAAATATGTATAAACGATGGCAGAATCTCTGACTTCAACAGCTCTCAGCAAGCCTTGGATAAAGCTTTTCGAACGGTTTTTCCTACCAAGTCATCATTCGAGATCGATTGGTGAAGCTGTTGATGATCGAAAAGTTACAGACACAGGAATGCCAGACCCCAATTCACAAAAGTGGCGCGGGCATTACCTCACGTGTGTTTTATATTGTTCTAATCGCAGTGACGTTTTCTTATACATCGCTGCCGGGGATTATCGTCCTGATTCGGAATGGTCGTACGGTTGATATTAGGAACTCGACGGGCACCATCGAAATTGTCGGTGCGGCGGCAACACTCCGGACTCTGCTCGGCTACTTAGTCCTGGCCTTTTGCCTGACGGTAGTGCTAATTCGATTACCTGCGATTTTTCGCCGAAACATTGACCTCAGAATACTAGTTCTAATAATCCCGCTGGCACTTATATTATTAGACATCGCCGCAACGGGACGCCCCAACCTGTCGGCAATCACTGTGATTTCTGTTGGGCTCGCGATTTGGTCGTTGAATATTTCCCAAGATTTCTTGAGATACATTGGTGCAGCGGCGGCCCTTATCGTATTTATTTGTTTAATGATGGCGGTTTCAACGGATAGAGCATGGCAGACCGAGGAAGAGAAGGGAATTCTCTTTGACGACGTACTAGCCGGACCGTTTTCTCAAATGAATGTGCTCGGAATTGCGCTTTCAGTTACGTTACCGTACGTCTCCCTTCTGAAGAGCTTAACGCTTCGCTTATTTTTTGTTCCTGGTGGCATAATCGTGCTGCTACTATCATCTAGCCGCACTTCTATTATTGCATTCGCGGCTGCTGCTGTGATCATGCTGGTGTGCGCTTCCGGACTACCAGCTGCACTTAAGAAGCTTACGTTTTGGCTGTTAATCGTCATCGGTGTCACCGTTGTCGTAGCACTTCCACTAACGACGACCGACCGAGAAGCGTTTACCCGTAGAGGTAATATTTGGATCAATGCTCTGGAATATGCGGAGGGATCGAAACTTCTTGGACGTGGTCTCAGAGTGTTTGGGATAAACGGCGAACTCTACGCGCACACACATTCCGCGGCTGCACATGGACATAACATGCTCGTGCATTACTTTCTCACGAGCGGTCTCCTCGGTGTGCTTGTGATAGGGGTGATGCTGTATCTGGTCGCACGCAATGCAGGCACCCTGATCTCAACTGTTCCCGCCATGTCGGCTTCGGTCGTCGTACTTGTTTTCTTAGGAATGACTGAGGTTCCTTTGCGTCTCGAGACTTTTGACGGGCCAGCATGGGCAACTTGGGTGGTCTTGTTCTCGATAGCATTTATTCGCAGAGACGACGCCCCAAGCGTCGAATTCACTGATGCTGAGGGACGGGGAGCTCGGGAATGATGAGCACTCGAAAGAGCATCATAAAGGGCGGAAGCTGGATCGGCGGCGCGACTGTAATACTCGCCGCCGTGCATTCAGTTCAGCTAATCCTACTGGCGCGGTTGCTTGTTCCCGCTGAGTATGGAGTAGTTTCGATACTTATGCTGGTGCTCTCGTTTGTGGAGCTCTTGATGCTGTCGGGGATAGCTAACGCTATTATTCAACGATCCGCGGCAACACGAAACGAACTGAGTTCACTTCACTGGTTGAATACTTCAGTTGGCGTAGTGTTGGGCGCTCTTCTAATGCTATTGTCGCCCGTAATTGCGCGTTATTTTGATGCTCCTGAATCCATCACGCCGCTGATGATTCTTAGCTTGGCGGTCCCGCTGAATTCACAAACGCACGTAAAACGCGCCTGCATGGAAAAGACGATGGCGTTTCGTGAAGTCGCTACGATCGAGCTAACTGCCGGGCTCATGCAGTCGGCCGCACTTATTCTTGGTGCAGGCATTTGCGGAGTTCGCGGAGTGGCAATTGGACTGGTGCTCGGGTTCGGCTTGCGCGCTCTACTTTTTCACATGATTGGTAGGCGCTACGTTAAGCTTCGATTCCACTTTCGATATGCTGATACAACCAGGTTTCTGTCCTTCGGCGTTTATCAGATGCTAAATTCGTTTGTTGGCTTTATCGATGGATCACTGGCTTCTTTGGTAGTGGGACGCGCGCTGTCAGTCGCCAGTCTTGGGGGGTATACTCTTGCCTACAATGTTTCCGTGAATATTCCGGGAAAAATTAACCCGATAATTACGCGCGTGATGTATCCAGTCTTGGCAAAGACTGGTGACGATGCGGGGAAATTCTCTCGTATCGTATTGCTGCTGATAAAGACTACCGGACTGTTGAGTTCACCTCTTTTGGTGTCGTTATGCGTTACGGCACCGATTGTTGTTCCTATGATTTTTGGTGAACCATGGCGTTGGACGTCTGTCCTGGTTCAGATACTTGCTGTTGCAGGCATCTGTCGCGCAATTAACAATCCAATTGGTATTATTATCATGGCAAAGGATCGGCAGCGCCTTGGACTTGTGATCAATATTTTTAAGACCGTATTCTCCCTAGTTATTATGCTGACCATGGTTTCACATTTGGGCGTAATGGGAGCAGCGTTTAGCATTGTGCTGCTGGGATTTGTGACTATGGCTACAAATATCGTTCTTGTGCGTCGTCTTGCTTCTGTGAGGTGGCGCGATGCACTCTCGTCACACCTCATTCCGATCGCGCTATGTATTCCTGCGTCGGCGGTAGGATTTGGTGTTTACAGACTCGCGCTTGAGGGTTTGGGAGGCGTTTCGACTGCAATCGTGTGCACGGTGCTGGTGTTTGCAACATATTTCGGGGTCGCTCGTATCTTTCGAGTCGATGTAGTGATTGCGGCATTTCGGGGGCTCCGGGAGAAGCTCACAGATGGCGCCCAGTCTTTTAAATACGCGAGGAAGTGATGCGTGGATGCGTGTAGCTGTGGTGGCACCAAGAGCTGAACGTCTCGACGGTACGGGTGGAGCGGTCGCGACTTGGATCACGGAAGTACAGGCCCACTCATCATGGCGCGTCCTCGGTTCTGCCGTTTCGGCTCGAGATGGCTGGTATCAGCCGCATGCCATGATCAAGCGGGTAAATGCTTTGTTGACTTTCATCGCAAGGCTTTTATCCCATGTTACGTCTGTACCTGAGAGCAGGATCCATGCGCGACTATGGCTGCGTGATCGACTTTATGTCCTTTGCCACTGGCCTTACCTTCGTGGCGCTGACATCGTTTACGTTCATAATCGGCCGGAATATTGCCAGATACTTCGTCGGTTGGGTTACAAAGGTCGTTTGTTGCTTCATATGCATAATGACCCGCGGCCGTATTTTCATAATATAACCAATAACGATATTCAATCCATCGAGCGTTTTATATTTTGCAGCCGATTCATACGCGATATCGGAGTCACGCACTTAGGTCTACCTGAGAAGAGATGTTCCGTTGTCTACAACGGCGTGCGTTCCCATACGCCAACTCCAGCGCCTATGAGTCCTCAAATTCTGTTTGCTGGTCGCTTGATACCTGGGAAAGCGCCTGATTCGGCTATACGCCTGGCATCTCAACTGCGGGATCTAGGCGTCGCTGCGTCGCTTACTATAGTCGGAGGCGTAGCGACAGGTACCGCTGGTGGCGATTCGGAGTTTGCAGCGTCTCTCAGGCGTCAAGCAGATAGCCTAAACGTACGATGGGGCGAAGAAGTGGTGCGTTTCGTTGGTCCGCTCGGTCTGGATCAGGTGCTAACGCTAATGGAGGACTATCCGATTATCATCGTTCCATCGACAGAGATTGAGGCATTCGGCATGGTTCTCGCTGAGGGCATCAGTCGCGGAGCAGTGCCCTTAGCTCCAGATAATGGCGGAATGTCGGAGATCCTAGAAGTCGCTGGATATTTTCCGGTGGTAAATCAAGAGTACGTTGAAAGAGCTCTGTCGGTGCTTATGGGGTCGAGTTTAGCTGCTCGTAGGAGGGCGGCCGAAGATGTACTCCGTGAATTTAGTTGGGAGCAAATACGAGCCGACTACCTATCTGTTCTGAGACTTCTCGGATAAGAAATACGCCGAGCCGCGGCCGGATCCTTCAACGCGTGTAAATTGTTTTGAGCATCTGGGCGTAGGCGTCAATGCTGAAGTCGGCGGGTTCCAGTATGTAATTCGGATATTGGGCGTGGAGTGCGGACTCCACAGCATTTCTGATTTCATTCGGCTTCGTAGGGTCGTAGGAGTTTACGTTTGCTGCTAGCGATGCCATTTCGTAAACACCGCCAATTTTGGGAACAACGAGGGAAAGGCCGCGTTGTGCGGCCTCGATGAGCGCAATGGGAGCATTTTCGAGCCATGTCGACGGATAAACTAATGCTCGATGCTTCGACAGTATTTCAGGAACGTCTGCATGAGCAACGTGTCCGTGGACGTTGACTTTCACGTACTCGCACGTTAGCCCTATTTCGTTTAGCCGCGAGCGCTCAGGGCCGTCTCCATAGATATCCAAGCTGCATTGGTATCTTTCTGCTTCGAGCGCCTGAATGAACTCTGCAAGGCCTTTCTCCGCATGTAAACGAGTCAACGCGACAAGACCTTCTCCGGGGCTGCCCGTCGGTGGCCCGACGTCTACAGGGTTGCGTACCAGATAGATGGGGGCGCGAATACCCCAGTTTATAAACGTCTCTTTGATTAACTCACTAGGAGTAATAATTCGATCGAAAACACGATCCAATTTCAAAACAGTGTACGCGAGGAAGTGCTGTAGAGCCTTCATAGACGAATGTACACGGGAGCGTCGATCGAAAGAGTGATACCACTTGATGCCTCGCTGAAGGGAAGAGTAATTTACCGGTTGACCGTTCTTAAAATACTGAAGGCCGCTGTTTGGGCATATAAGGTGGTAATCGTGCGCGGTAAACACGACACGAACGTTGGGATTTGAATTTTTATACCGCGATATTGCCCAAAGAATGCTGGGAGACAGATAGTGATAATAGTTGTGAACATGGATTACGCGGGGTGTATGCTGTCTTAGTTCTCGTCGGACCTTGAGCAAGTTACGAATCGAAAATACGTATGACGCAGGATTCCGAGACATATTCGATGTGATCGATCGCGTTCTATAGCCGAGACTCTGCGTGACGTTGCGGGATGTCTCGAACATGACCTCGGCACCGCCGCCCCATGGCGCAGACATGCCAAAGTCAGCGATATGTATACAAGTTTCGTTACTGCTCGTCATTGTTGTCCACAACGGCGCTTTTTCGTATGAACGTGACTACTTCATCATGCCAGCGACCAGCTTGCTTCTCGATTACAGAGAGGTTCTCTTTGCACCGGACTTCAAATTCATGTGGGCTCATAGTGACAGCTTCCATCGCGCGAGACGTGCCTGCACTAGTATTACCGGACTCAAACGTCATGACCCCCGTACTTATTTGTGCCATATGGGGCATCAAGCCGACATCACTTACGATCAAGAGCGCTCCCTGTGACATCGCTTCCTGGGCAGTGAGGCAGGCGGCTTCGTGTCGAGAGGGGACTATGAATATATCCCCGGGTGCTATCCAGTCGGCGGTCTTCGGGCTGTCAGTTAACCAAGGTTGGAGACGTTCACGTAGATAGTGCTCGTATTTGGTGTTATCGCTGAAACCTGTTCCCAAGGCAACAGAGCAGTCAATACCCATGTTGGACAACTGTTTAAATATGTCCGGGAGCAAATCGAGGCCCTTTTCATGGTCCGGTCGACCGAATGCTTTGGCCTTATTCGTTCGCTCAATCACGCCGTTGTGTGAGGCGAATCGAAGTGGTCTGTTTAAGCTCAGCCAGCCAGGCGAAAATGCGCGTGGGGCAATCTTTTTTAAACCGGGCTCAACAACTATGGCATGGTTAAACATACGAGCGAGCAACGGGGTTGCGAGACGAGCAGCCACTCGCGCGGGGTAGTTATGGATGATGGCAATAGTCACTACAGTGTAGCCGGTACGTCTCAGACGAAATGCACTACGTAAAGTTTCGGGCATACCCGAGTTTGCGTTGCAAACAAGCACGACTGATTTGTGCGGATTCGATTGTTCGAACTCCCACAGACTATGGTGCTGTTTAACCTCCGATGGGACCCGAAGCTGCTTCAAGCCGATTTCCGGCATAACTACATGGATATCCTCAGTTGGCAGAAAGCGCGGCATCAAGTCTTCTAGAACGACCTGTCCGCCACCTCGAGCATACTTGGAGTCGTAAAATACGATGCTCGTCGATGTTTTCATTTTCCCCATTAGTTGGCCACAAACCTCTGTATCTTGTTGTGGAAAGTCAATTTCGAGAATCTACTTGTGGATTCATGCCTATCAAATGGATCAAGACCAATTGCCTTCTTGACCGCTTCCGATAGATCTTGCGGTGAAGTGCTGTTCGCGGTAACTCCGGTGATGCCATCGTAGTATGTTTCCATTTGTCCGCCGAGTGGGCCGGTCACCACGGGAGTTCCGCAAGCCTGAGCTTCGACAGGCATTATGCCGAAGTCCTCAACTGCGGGGAACACAAAGGCTAGAGCCGCTTGCATTATTGCATATAACAAGCTGTTTGACGGGGCTATAACAAGAGTGACCGGGACCTTTGCCGCCTTTGCCAAATCCGACAAATGCTGAACATCCGGGCCGTTCCCTGCGAGGACAACGGGGATGCCAAGTATTTCGCCGGTCTTGATCACTAGGTCAAGCCGTTTGTACGAAACAAATCGAGAGGCCCCCATGACGTAAGACGGAGGGAGGTTAGCTAACACCTCGTACTCATCATTATCAGTGACACGGCTGAGCCAGTCATCGGTGCTCAAAATCGTGTCTACTGCGACGGGAGGATAAATGACCTCCGAATCAACGTTCCAAACATCTTGAATTCGATCGCGAATGAACATACTGTTTGCAGCGATCTTGGTTGCCTCAGCAGCTCGTCGACGATCGACCGAGCGCAGTGCAGGAGACAAGGATCGGGCGCCCAGGGACCGGCCTCTTCCGTCGAGATCGGGACGCCAGATGTACCGGGCCGGCGTATGAGCATATACGTATTTTGGGATCGATTGGTCTTTGAGCTGAACATGATGGGCAAATAAGTGGGAACTCACGAGCATCCACTCGTAGCGCTTATCAAGTTGAATGTTCCGCCACGCTCGGAGCATGAATGGCAGCGCCAGTGCTTTCTTCTTACGTAGAGGAGTGTGTGACAGCCATGATTGGATAACTTTGCGATCTGCGAAGCGTCCTGGGGCATCGTCCCATAGACATAAAATATCTGACTCTGAGAAAACTTCGCTGAAGGATTCGAGTACATTTTCAGCGCCACCAGTTGCCTCAATCCATTCGTGAACAAGCAACCCGCTCATTTATCTGCGCCCCATACCAAAGTATTGCCAGCCACAAGAGATCCAGTCTCCGGGTGTCAAGGCATTCCTGCAATCTACGATGATACGGCCATCTGTTAGATCCGAAACTTGCTCCGGGTCGAGTTGACCGCGGTACTCATCCCATTCGGTCGCGACCACGATCACATCTGCGTTTTGGATCGCAAGATCGCGGGATTGTTCAAAGGTGAGTTGGGGTGCGCCCTTGCGCGCCTTATCGATTGCTACAGGATCGGTTACGATGACGTCTGCTCCCTTGTTATGCAACCGAATGGCTACTTCGAGTGCGGGAGAGTCTCTGATGTCATCACTATGGGGTTTAAACGATGCACCCAGGACGGCGACCCGTTTATTCCTGACTTCGCCACCGAGCGCTTGCGTTACCATATTTACGACATGCGTTCTTCTCCGCTGGTTGATCAGATCGACTTCTTTGAGGAAATTCAAGCTTTCCCCAACTCCTAGCTGGTCGGCTGTCGCGATAAATGCTCGAATGTCTTTGGGGAGGCAGCCGCCCCCGAAGCCAATTCCGGCACCCAAGAATTTTCGGCCTATGCGGGTGTCATGCCCAAGAGCATCAGCCAGCTGTACGACATCGGCGCCGACTGCATCCGATATTTCTGCCATTGCGTTAATAAACGATATCTTCGTTGCTAAGAAAGCGTTTGCCGCGACCTTTACTAACTCTGCAGTCGCGAAGTCGGTCTCTATATAAGGCGTACCTGTAGTAATCTGCCGCTGATAGATCTGTCGCACGACTTGAGCGGCAGACTTGTCTTCCGTAGACGCGCCCGTTCCGACAACAATTCTGTCCGGAAGTATAGTGTCTCGGACAGCCCATCCCTCACGTAAAAACTCCGGATTCCATACTAACCGCGCTCCTGTGGGACGTATCATTGTTGCTAGTTTTTGTGCGGTGCCAACGGGGACAGTCGACTTCCCTATGATTATGGATTCCGCGGTCAGCAGTGGAATGAGACTGTTGACCGCGGCATAGACTTGTGTCAAGTCGGCGGCAGTTCCATTTTCTTTCTGGGGCGTTCCTACAGTCAGGAAGTGCACTGTCGACGTTTCCAAGTCCTTGACGTCGGTGGTGAAGGTCAGTTTTCCAGACGATAGTCCCTCGGTTAAAAGGTCTTCCAACTCGGGTTCATAAAATGGTGCGGTGCCGCTAGATAGTGTGGCTATTCTGTCGACGCTGACGTCGAAACCCACGACTTCGTGTCCCATCGATGCCATCGCACATGCGTGCACAGCACCAAGGTAGCCGCAGCCGAGCACTGAAAGTTTCAAGAGTTCCCCTTAGTTGAGTTCAATGGAAATATTGCTAAAAGCAGAAAGTCGCACTTAGTGAGCCGTATTTCCAGGAAAGAAAACGGCGCGGAAAGTCTTCATTAGAATATTTAGGTCACCCGTTAGAGACCAGTTTTCTACGTAATATAGATCGAGACGTATCGCGTCTTCCCAGCTCAGAGAAGAGCGTCCGCTGACCTGCCAAAGGCCACTCATCCCGGGCTTTACGATCAGGCGTCGTCGTGCGGCCGAGTCGTATAGGGCTACTTCACCTTCTCGTTGAGGGCGGGGCCCAACCAAGCTCATTGAACCGACCAGAACGTTGAATAGCTGTGGGATCTCGTCGAGAGAGTACTTGCGCAAGACTCTTCCTACGCTGGTAACGCGTGGGTCATGGTCAATCTTGAAAAGGGGGGTGTCAGAGGTGCCCTGTTTCGCTAGCAGTGCATCGAGCTGACTGTCTGCATCGGCAACCATGGAACGGAACTTCAGCATTGTAAAGGGCTTGCCATTCATCCCGATTCGTTCTTGACCATACACGATGGGCCCTCGGCTCGACATCTTGACACTGGCTGCGATGATTAGGAGCAAGGGAGATAGTAGAAGTATCAGTGTGACGGACCCAATGATGTCCAGGGCGCGCTTTGCGATAACTTGTGGGCCGGTGTACTTCGGGGTCTCGACATGTACAAGAGGCAGGCCAGCGACCGGGCGCATATGGATTCTTGGTCCACCGATGTCGGTCAGGTTTGGTGCCATGATCAGGTGCTGTTGCCCTGCTTCAAGTTGCCAGCTGAGTTCTCGTACAGTTTCGGCTGCTAAGCCGCTTTCGCTGGATACCAGGACGGTATCGGCACCACTCACTTCTAGGGCCCTCATTAAGTTGTCGACGCCACCAAAAATAGGAATATCTGTTGGTCCGAGCGTGCTAGCACGTGAACCGTTAGGTACACAGGCGCCAACCACTAAATAGCCCGCCTCTGGTTGCCGAGACAACTCGGACATTATTCGGAGGTTCGCTGAAATATCACCGATTAATAAAACTCTAGAAACAAGATTGTTTTCTGCCCGTTGGCTTATTAGCCAGCGACGCCACAGCCAGCGAGTAGTGAACAGCGTAATTACTCCAAGCGGAAAACCGATCAATATATATCCGCGGGAGACGTCGGCCTGGGCAAGATAGGAGACAATCGCCACCAAGCCGAATAGTCGGAGCGCCCCGCTAATGATTGCACGATACTCGGCGCTGCCATAACCAACGACTCGAGGGCTGCGGGTGTCATATATTGACAGAGTGATCATCCAGCTGGCCGCAAGGAGTAGCGAGAGGCCAGTGTAATCCAAGTATGAAATTCCGACGACGTTCAAGCTATGCGTACCCAGCCATACAAACTGAGTCCCAAATACAACCGATAAAATCACGAGTAGATCTGTGATTATGAGCCGTTTGGCGTATCGATTTTGCCATGGGCGGCGATCCGCGGTCATGGCTGCGCCATTCAAAAGAGCCGAATCTGTGTCCACGTTAGACACCAAAATTTTCCCCCTGGTGATTACGTGCAAGTAAAGCAAAGCGTGGTGTAATGCGGCCGTTTCCCCGTGGCGGCCGTAAGAATCAAGAATAGCAGCAGCGGCTACGTCCTGTTAGCTCTGATTTCACCCCGTGTTAAAGAATGCAATCATAGTTTTCTCCTGGCCAAGGTACGTGCCAGCGGGTTGTAGTCATGGTCCGGCGCTACGTGCGACTAAGTTCGGCATCCACCAAAGATGGGCTATGGTCTACGTCGTGAAACAAAAGTCGGGCAGTTCTTTAGACCCGTACTCACGTCCACGAACCTGGCTCACGCTATATGTCGTGGCTCTGTCACTCATCGCCTTTTGGCCACGTCATGTTGATGAAGCCTTGTCGCCGTGGATACGTCGCGTCGTCAAGTACGTACCGCTGGTCACCTACGACCGCATTGAGTTCGCCGCCAACGTTGGTCTGTTCGTGCCGTTTGGTTTGCTCCTCGCGTTTATGCTCGTGCAGCACCGTTACCTGGTGCTGCCGATAGCTTTTATCGCCACTGTCACTATCGAATCGGTGCAAGAAGTGTTGCTCGACAACCGCACGTCAAGCATGCGCGACATCATCGCCAACACGGCGGGTGCTTGCATCGGGCTCGTGCTTGCCGTCGTCATCGAGACTGCACAACAACGCGCTAAACAGCGTCGAGCCACCCCTGATCAATAAGGGCGGCGCGCAGTGCTTCGCGGTTGCTGGTGTGCCGGCCCGAGAGCTTGCGGCGCACGTTCGCTAGGTGCACACGCACCGTATTAACGCTGATGCCAAGCTGCGCCGCAACGTGGTCGGGCGTAACGGTGTCGGCGGCAAAGTAGGCATCAATGACCTCACGTTCGCGGTGCGACAGATGCTCCACTGGATGCTCCAACGCCCGCGACCAGTGCTCCGCAAAACGATCACGCTCCCAGCGGTCACCGCTGATAGCCGAGCGAATCTGGCCCACCAGCATCCGCTGATCTTGCCGCACATCGCACGCATTCCACGCGCCCAAATGCATGGCAGCATCAAGCAGCTCACGCTGAGGGCGTGCACCGTCGTAAACAACAACAGTGCGCGAACCACGAGCCACGCTGGCGCGAATAAGACGCGGAATAATCTCGGCCGATTCATGCACAGCAAGCACAACACTCACCGTTGCATCGAGTGCATCATCAGCCGGATGACTCCACGCCACATTACGCGCTAACGCGCGCCCCAAAAAGACACTTAAAGCAGAACCCGCAAGACGGTGACTCGTAATAATGCGTACGGCCAACGCCCCGGTCCCCAACCGGGCATTCCCCATGCCGCTAGTATAAAGCAATGGCCACTAATCTGGGGAAAATTGGGCCGGTCACCGTCGATATTATCGACGACGCGTTTTTTATCGGACCCGCTCTGCAGTCGTTCACAAACCACGCGCGACCGCCACTCATTGTGCGGCGAACAGAATCAAACTGGATTCCCTATATTGCAGACTTTGACGATGCCAGCGGAGTTGTCATAGTGCGCAGTAATCTGGCCGACCACGTTCCTGCCGTACTCAAAGTTAGAGCCCTCAGCAGAATCGGTGCGCGCCCCATTGTGCTCACCGATAAAACAAGTGCAGCATTCACCTACCGGCTCGCCGAGGCCGGAGCAGCGGCCGTCTTCAACCGCACGCACCATATTGACGACATTGTCGCGGCAATCACACAGCCCCGTGGGGCAGAAACGCTGTCAGTGAACCGCGGCGGATGCAGCGACGCCAAGCTCTCGGACCGCGAACTGCAAGTCGCCTGCCTCTATGTTGGCCGGGCGGCGCCATCGACCACCGTGCTCGCACAACTCTTAGGCATCCCAGCGCTCTCGGTACGCACCTACCTCCAGCGCGCCCGCACAGCGCTACGCGCCGTCGGCCCCACGTCAACACGCCAGACCCTGCGCCAAACACTCATCACCGACGGGTGGCTCGAAGGGGAGTAGTGCGAATACCGGATGCCGCGGGCAAGACAAAGGGCGTGGGCCTCTGCGAGACCCACGCCCTTAATCAAAACGATTACCGCTGTGGCGTAGCGGTTCCGGTGTAGTTGACGGTACCCCCCAACCCAGTCATGCCTCCGATCCCAAACTCACCGTTGAGATTCCACGTCAATGCAGGGTTGCAGTCGACGGGAACCTTAATAGGCGGAATGCCGATCTCGGCCTGCAAGGTAATTAGCGGAAAAACCGTAATGCTTGTCGGGCGCGGCTTATACGGAATTCCGATACCGCCAATGTTGAATCCACCGCCATTGGGTAGCTCGACGCCAGTAAAGTTAAACTCCCCGACGAGTGCGCTGATTGTTCGCAGAGTGCCAGCGCCAGCTGCAGCACCGATTGTTGACGTGTAGCTGTTTCCGTCGCTCATGGTCAAGACAGCGGAGACGCCAGCAATCACATAAGCCGGGTCGAAGATGCCCACGCAGTTAGTAGCATCAATCGAAGCCTCAAACAGAACAGCCACGGTTCCGTGCCTCGACGATCCGGGAAGACGCACGGCTTGTGCCGTAAACGCGCCCGGAAGAATGCCGAGACCAAGAGCCGGCTTAAAGCAGTCCGGGCAGTCCGGTACTTCAACACTGTTAGCAGCGTGTGCCGGTGTAGCAACAGCTGCGGCAACAACAGGAGCCGCCCATGCAGCACCCTTCAAAACGGTACGGCGCTCAATTTGGCGTTTTTCAGCCATATTTCTTTTCCTCCCCATGAAAAGCCCCACGACAACGTGGGATAACAACACTGATAGTAGAAATGCCACCGAGTGGCATCCGGTAACGTGCGTGAAATAACTAATTCCGGTGAATACAGTGCGTAATAAGAAAGAGGCCATTCATCGTTACGATGGGCCTGTGTATGCCGCCATAGCAATAGCACTGCCCATGCTCTTAGCCGCTGTTTTTGCCACAGCAGCCGTGGGCAGCCTGCGCCACCCCGACACCCTCGAAAACTGGGCACAACTGGGTGTGCCACGCATGTTTCGTCACCGCATCGCGCTCGCCCTGCATCCGTGGGCAGAGCTCGCACTCGCACTCGGCCTCGTCGTTATCGGCGGGGTGCTTGGGCTGATTGTGGGCGGCATCGCACTCGTCGTGATGGCCACCTACCTCACTCTCATCGTCCGCGCCTACCGCGCCCACAGCGATGCCACCTGCGCATGCTTCGGGCAGCAACAAACGCTCACCCGCCGTACCATCGTGCGAAACAGCTGGTACGTGCTGCTCGCCGCGGCCAACCTCGCCGTTGCCATGCAGCATCCGGCACTCGGAGGCCCACTGCACACACTCGCAACCAGCGCCCCTCATCTATGGGCAGTGCCGGTGCTGCTTGTGCTGGCGGCCGTCACGGTAGTGCTCACTGTGGACTCGAGTGAGGGTGGGGGAGCAGCATCCGAAACCGCCACCTCGGCCGACCCCACCACCCAGCCCGAACTCGACTACATTCGCACCCGCACACCCGCCGTGCCCGTGACTCTCGCCGATGGCACCATAGTCAACCTGCGCGACCTCACCCGCCACGCGCCCCTGATCCTTATCGCAGTAAACCCCGGATGCCGCGCCTGCACCGCCGTGCTGCAAGCCCTACCGCAGTGGCGTGCTCGCCTGCCCGAAGTACCCATACGACTACTACTCACCGCCAGCCCCGAAGCAAGCGCCAGCACCGAGCACGCCGAACCACAGTCGGTGCACGACACCCACCGTTATGTGCGCGACTCGATCGCCGAATGGTCAACACCCACCGCCGTGCTCTTCGGCGCCGACGGCATGCTGGCCGGAGGCCCAGTGAGCGGCGAAGTCGCCATCAGCCGGTTTATCGACGACATCTATGCCAGCCTGCACGAGGGCGACGAGGGCGGCGTGGCTGACGTTACAGACCCGACCAGCGCGATACCGGCCACAGAATAACGCTCGCACGGCCCACTACGCCGTCGTCGTGCGCCCACCGCCAACAGGACTCTGCCGCGCCCGGCCGCGCACGACACAGCGCCGCGCTATCCGACGACCGTGAACGGTGATCGCCCAGCATAAGATACGAGCCCTCGGGCACCGTTACCTCATCAAAACAGCGACCCGAAACCGGCTGCGACGAGCAGTCGAGCGTGCCCGGCTCAAACGGAAAATTCTCAAAAATATACGGTTCGTTAAGCGGGGCACCGTCAACAACAACATCGCCCTCAGGGCTGCAGCAGGTCACCGTCTGCCCCGGAGTGCCAATCACTCGCTTAATGAGCGTATGTGGTCCCGAAGGGCCAAAACCCGAGACCTCGCCCACCCAGCGCGCAAACTTCTTGAGCGACCCTTCATTGCGCTGCGCGTTCATACCCCACGACTCATCGGCATCAAAAACAATCACATCGCCCGTTGTGGGCGCAGCAGCACCCACAAAGGCCAGACGGTTGACCAGCACGCGATCACCCACCAGCAGAGTCTCTTCCATCGAACCCGAGGGAATGGCATAGGGCTTAGCCACAAACGACAAAAACGCGCCCACCAGCACAAAGGCAGCAAAAAGATGAAACCAGGTGCTGCCCGCCACGCGCCGCCACAGCGGTCGTTCGGCCGATGCCGACTCAGAAAACATAGTCTCTATCTTGCCCCGACCGGCAGCCAGGGTGGTGAACGACTCGACACCACGGCGCGAGCAAGTAAGGTTGCTCGAACCGTCGAGGGGGAACCCGAAATATTACGCACTTCGCAACAAATGTCGCCGGATGAGTGAGCTTTTGTCGTAAAGTGTGTGATACTGACGACCGGGTGGTTGAGTGCAGTCTGGGGACCAAGCTCACAAACATCCACGTATTTTGTACGCGCCGTGCAGCGCTCGCGACACAGTGAGCAGCGCGCGGCACGAGTTATACAACGGGGAAAGGTGTTGGGGAACACCATGGACGCAGCACAAGTGAGCCGCCTGCTCAAAAACGGTGGCGAAACACCTGTTGTGGCACGCACATATCGTGCCGCGCACGTAACACGACACTCGTTCGAGGCCGGAGCCGAATGGCTCTGGCAAGACCAGCCGCCCGGGCCCGACAACACGGCAGCCCTCGTCTTTGCTCAGGGCCCCGTTAACCTCACGGCCACCACGGTCGCGCACACGCAGCTCGACACTGGTCTCACTCGCGGTCACACCGGCTTTTTGCATCCGCACCGACCCGCACGCCTCTACTCGCACAGCCCGGCAACCATCGTTGTTGTGTGGCTTCCGTGGCGCACCCTCGAAGAAGTCGAGGTCGGAGTACGCGAACTCGCACCTATCGCCGCGCCCACGCCCCTCGCGGCCGGGCTCCGAGCCTTCGCTACGTCGCTGGTGACACAGGCCACCCAGCCCACGCCCTACACCGACTTCATGGTTGAGCGCGTGCTCGTCGAAATGTCATTCGGCGTGCTCGTCGAAGTAGCCGCGAACGGTGCCACCGCCGTACGCGAACCACGAGTTGTCGACCGCGCACGATCACTCATGCTCATCCGGCGCGAAGACCCAGACTTTACCGTCGAAGAGCTCGCCGACGAACTGCACATCTCACGCCGTCAACTGCAGCGCCTGTTCGCCGCAGAAGACAGCTCGCCCGCCGACGAACTACGCCGCATGCGCGTCGACCTGGCGCGAGAACTGCTCGCCGACGCAACCTTCAGCCCGCTGTCGATCGAAGCGATAGCCGGTCACGCCGGGTTCCGTACCGCGGCAGGGCTGCGCCGCGCCTTCTCGGCCTACGGCCTGCCTAACCCTCGCGTGGTTCGAAAGTAGGCGCGGCAGCGGCCACAGCATCAATAAGCTCGGCAATCTCATCGGCACCCTGCGCGACGGGCTGTACCACCGAGCCATCGGTCGCCAACAGCACACCCTGCGGGCGCCGCGAACCCAGCCCCAACTGGCGAGCCGAAGCATTCGCCGGGTCGAGCGTCGTCAACCGCTCGTCACCGCCCGTCGCCTCAGTACCCGAACGACCCGGCCACACACCCGCCACCACCGAAAGCTCGGCAACCTGCTCTACCGCATCGCGGGCCTCAGCAACCTTCGCCAACACCTGCTGACACGAGCCGCACCCCGCCTGCACAAACAACACCAGCTGAGCCTTTTGCCGTGCCTGCATCGTTAGATCGCGAGCCACCCCGGTGGCTGCATCGAGCACCGGCAGCGGGCCCAGAGCAGGGGAGGGGTTCGCGGCATCCGAAACCCCCGAATGCCCCGGATGCTCCGGATGCTCCCGATCTGCCGGCTGCACGCGGCCCGCCCACTCGGCCGCAAAAACACTCACCGCCAACGCCGCCAACACAACCGCCGCGACAAGAGGTAACCACCCCGACAGCGGATCATTCGACACCTGCAACGCCCGCACAAACCACACCACGTTCAGCGGCGACACAAACGTCAACGCCACAAGCGCGGCCGTCGTTGCCACCAGCACCGCATTGCGCACAATCAGCCACGGCCCCACCCGCGCAGAACTGGCACCAAAACACCCGCACTCATCGGCCGAACCCAGCCGATACGCCCGCACCACCAGCACGAGAAACACTGCAGCACACACGAACGCCGCAATCGCCGCACCCTGCACAACCACACCGTTGCCCAAAAGCGCGACAGCAATCAGCACCTCGACGCAGGCAAAAATAACCACCGCAAACCCTGGCACCCACGCCGGCAGCCGCAGCGCAGTAATCGTCGACTCAGCCGACCGCCAATGACGCAATTTGCCCACACCACTCCGCGCAAAAAGCACGGAAAGCGCCAGCGACAACAGCACAGCAGACTGCAATATCCCCAGCATCCGAAGCCCCTCTCCCCGGCGACGCGCCACCGCACCCGCCCCACGTTCACGTTAGCGCGATGGGGCCCGCATCGCGTCAAGTAACACTTTGCGACACGTTTGCGCACAAAAGCGACATTGCCATTTTCTCGCCCCCGACCAGCAACGCACCATGTGTGTGGCCCGCAAACGAGCCACTCGGCGCATCATGCGCAGGCCACGGCACAGTTCGTGGCCATCTGGGGAAACACACTGGGAGAAAAATGACCGATAACAAACGCACCATCGATGGTGCGGGCCTCGACCGCCGCACCGTACTCCGCGGAGCAGCATGGTCGGCACCCGTGATCGCCGCCGCTGTCGCGATGCCACTGGCCGCAGCCAGCGATAACCAGGCAAACATCACCATCGACTCCGGCTGCCTCCAGGTGTTCGGAGGCAGCGTGCTGCCCGGCTTCACCGTGCGCAACAACGGCACCGACGCCTACTCGGGCACCATCACCATCGTCGAAACCATCGACCTCAGCTCGATCGGCCTCTCTGCCGCGCGCAGCCTCCTGTGGGCAGGAATTGGCCTCGGAAGCCTCGGCGGCATCCTCGAAGGCCACGATCGCGGCGTAACAGTGGGTCGCTGGCAGGGCTCTGGCGGAAGCGGCTGGCTCGGCGACGGCATCTTCTTTAAGTCGCACACGAAGGCAACCCGCACCATCACAATCACCGTGCCCCTCGACGCCGGTGCACGCAAACACTGGGGCCAACTCGTACAGATCAACATCTCACAGCTGCTGGGCGGTTCATGGACGGCCGTCATCACCGACCCGAGCGGAAACCCGCCCGTTAGCAAGTCGGCCGCCAACCTCCCATTCCAAATCATCGGCGGCTGCTGATCCTCCCTCACTAACGGGACGGAAATAGGGGACGCACCCTTCCACGTGGGTGCGTCCCCTATTTTTTGTGTCTTTATATGTATTTGTCGCTCACCATCTCCGGTGGGGGAGAGACGAGCCCGAACACGGCGAATATAGACAAAGCATCCGCCATTGTCGGATGCGCACTGTAGTAATCTCATAGGGTTGAGTAACGGCCCGAACGGCGGGGAACTCTAGGGGGAAACAAATCGATGGAACTTCGTGAATACCTGCGCGTATTTCGAGCGCACTGGTTGGGAATGATTCTCATCACCCTCGCCGGAATTGGCCTGGCATTCGGATGGGCCACCATTCAGCCCAAAGTTTATGCCGCCGACGCCTCGGCCGTCGTGCAAGCAACCCGCACCAGCGACGACCTCGGAAGCGCCATGGTCGGCAACCAACTCGCGTCGTCGCGCGTAAAAACCTACGTGGTGCTGGGCCAATCGCGGTCGGTCGCCGAACGCGTAATTGAAGAACTCGGCCTCGACACCTCGCCCGAAAGCCTTGTGCGCCGCATCACGGTCACCAACCCCATCGACACCCTCTCGCTGCAGGTAACAGCGCGCGCTGGCACCCCCGAAGCCGCACGCGACGTGGCAGAAGCCTGGGTGCGCGCCATGGCCGCCGAAGTCGACGCTACCGAAAGCGACGACCCCGAAGTGCGCGGTCCCGTCTACCTCAGCCCCGTCGACTCCGCACGCCTACCCTCCAGCCCCGCATCACCCAACATGCGCCTTGCCCTGGCAATCGGTGCCCTCGCGGGCCTGGCCGTCGCGGTCGGCTACGGGCTACTGCGCTACACGCTTGACCGCCGCATCCGGTCAGTGGAACAGGTCGAAAAAGAAACGGGCGTTGCCGTCGTCGGCACAATTCCCGAAGAAAAGACTTTCACACTCGAAAACCGTCTCATTCCTTTTGACGGCGGCAATACGTCGGGCAGCAAACACGCACACCTCTTTGCTATTGCCGAATCGATGCGAGAACTGCGCACCAACATTCAGTTCCTCGACGTCGACAACCCACCGCGCATGATCGTCATCACCAGCCCGCTGCCCGGCGACGGAAAATCAACCGTCGCCTCCAACCTGGCCATCACACTGGCCGCCAGCGGACAACACGTCGTACTCATCGACGGCGACCTCCGCCGTCCCATGATCAGCACCATCTTTGGCCTGGCAAAGGGCGCCGGAGTCTCTGACGTACTCGCCGGCCGCGCCAGCATCTCTGACGTCGCCCAACGCTTCGGCAACGGCAACCTGTTCGTAGTCGGCGCAGGCAAAATTCCACCGAACCCCAGCGAAGTGCTCGGCTCAGAGCGCATGCGCACCCTCATGAACTCGATCGCCCGCGAAGCGATCGTCATCATCGACGCCCCGCCGCTCATCCCCGTCACCGACGCCGCCGTGCTGGCACACAGCGCCGACGGTGCGATCGTTGTATCAACCGTCGGCAAAACCACCTACGAAGTGCTCGGCAAAGCCCTCGGCAACATCGAACGTGCCAACGGCCGCGCACTCGGCCTCGTGCTCAACCGCGTGCCCCGCCGCGGAAGCGGATCGGTGTACTACGGCTACCAGTACCACGGCGAATATTATCGCCGCGACGACGAAGAGCCCGCCGACCAAGAACAACCCGGTTGGCTGAAGCGGATGCGCATCAGCGAACAGGCCTGAGCGCCATGAAAGCACCACTCACTGTCGCCGCGCTCGGCACCACCGTCACCATCACGTTCGCCGATGATGTACCCGAAACGCTCATCACCAGCATCCGGAACGCCTGGGCCGACGCCACCGTCACAACGCCCACGCCAACACCCAGCGACGCTCTACCCGTCACCGCCGTGCACAGCGCAGAAAAGCTGCTCGAAGGACTCTCGGGCAGCATCACCCTGCACGCCATCAGGCAGCAACGCGGCACCCTCGCCATGTTCCACGCCGCAGGAGTCGCCGACGAACACGGACGCGTGGCAGCATTCGTCGGACCATCGGGCCGCGGCAAAACCACACTCAGCCGTGTGCTCGGCCAACACCACGGCTACGTCAGCGACGAAACAGTTGCCGTCGCACTCGACGGCAGCCTGACCGTGCACCCGTACCGCAAACCGCTATCTGTTGTGCGCGCCGGGGCACCCAAAGAACAAGTCGCGCCGAGCGCGGCAGGACTGCAACCCCTGCCCAACACCGACCTAAAACTCGCAGCCATCGTGCTGCTCGAACGCGACACCAGCGCTCAAGAAATAACCCTCGAGCGCATCGGACTCGCCGAGTGCATCAACGACCTCGTACCGCAAACCAGCTATCTCGGCGACTTTGAGCACCCACTGCGCATGCTCGCCGAACTGGCACAAAACATCGGCGGGTTCATTAAACTCACCTACCCCGACGCCACCGATATCGCCAACATCGTTCCCGCCATCTTCAACGCACCCCCGGCCACTATCGACTGGCAACCGGCCGTTAAGGCCGTCGACACCGGCAGCTTCACACCCGGTGCCCTCATCGACGCCATCGAGGTTGACGACCGCATAATCGTGATGCACGGCAGTCTCGTACACGTACTCGACGGTATCGCCCCCGCCATCTGGCGCTCAGCCTGCAACGGCAACAACCTCGAAGGCATTACCCAAGACGTTATTGCTCTGCACGGCAACCCACCCGACGCCGACGCCACCGAACTAGTCGACGCAGCACTCACCGAACTCATCAGCGCCGGGCTACTCGTGCCCCGCGAACCGCGACATAGCTAGGCCGGGCTACGAAGGCTGACCCGTTGACGAGGGCTGACCCGTTGACGAGGGCTGAAACGACCCGTCGTCAAGCCCCACACGCTGGCGAATAACCGTCGGGCTCTCACGGCCCTCAGCTTTCAACGCACGTCGCAACTGCAAAGAATTCGAAAAGCCCGAATACCGAGCAAGGTCTTCAATAGACAGCATCCGGTACTTAGGGTTCTGCAACATCGATTCAGCAAGCTCCACCCGCAGCTGCCGCAAAACATCACCCGGAGTAGTCGACGCGCGAGCAAACGTACGCTGCAACTGCCGCACCGACACATTCAACTCAGCCGCCAACTGGCCCGTCGTAAATTCAGGATTCTCGCGGTTCAACAGCATGATCGACCGCGCCGTATCGAGCAAAGACGGCGACGTCAGCGTCGAAGGATCAGGCGTTGCCTGCTCAAGTTTCGTACCAAACATCATCTCGAGCAGAAGACGCTCGATCACATAGTGCGAAACAGACGATCCCGCATCAGTCGTGCGCGACATCGCATAGGAAAAAGCTCGAAACCCCTGCGCCAATGGCGTATCACTAAACGCCGTCGGCTCGAGCATCGCGTCATCCGAAAACTCCATCAACGCAAACTCAGGAGCCCAAACAATAAGAATCTCGGCCTCTTGTGACCACCGAATAGTCGACTCGCCACTGCACGGCAACATCAAACCCACAGCCGGGCCGCGCGCCGGAACAAAATCGCCCGAGATCGGAAGAGGCGTGCTGTCACTAGAAAAAATAACGGCCGCATGTTTCTCATGTTCAGCGACCGTATTATTCCACTCCCAAATTCCTGAGTGCACCAGATGGCGAGACACAGCAACAGAACGGAAGGTGCGGCTCGTCAGAAGCCCGGCACCATGGGCATCCAGCGCAAGATGCGTAGACAAAAGTCGAGAAAGAGAGGTCGGCACGAGACTCGTTGTGGTCGAGGCGAGCAGCAGCTGGGGGCGCTGCATCCGGTGGGAGATCGGATGCCGTTACCTTACCAAAAACGACACCCCTCTAGCGCCGCAACGACAAGAAAAGTCTCACGTTGGCCATACGAAAGCCGGAGGCGACACAACCGCCGACTCAACCACACGAACCACCTGATCGAGAGCCGGAACCAACTCGCTCGCCGACTGCTCATAAATTTGCCACGAACGGCGGAACGGGTCGATCACATCGTCGTTGCCATCGCCGCGCACCAGCCCGCGCTGCTGCGCCACTCGCCGCGCCACCAACTGCAAACGCACACCCGCGTCATTACCGCCCGCAGCCGCAGCCTGCCGCAACTCATCATCAGAAAGAGTCGCCGCCAAACGCGCAAAAACCCGCACCGGAAAAGTCTGCTGCAAACGACTCGGCGCCAACTCGACAGCAAAAGTGCTGTGCTCGGTCGCCATCGCCAACACCAAATCAGACTCCGCCAACAAATGCTCATTCAACAACCGACCCGCATGCCCGGCAGCCACAGCAGCCTCACCACCATGCGTTACCGCCAACTGCTGAGCCTCCTTCGGCATACCCTTACCCACCAGCGCATGCGTGCCCGCACTATGAATCCGCACACCCAACTTCTCTAACCGCTGCCGCAACAACACCTCGGCCAACGCCGAACGACAAATATTGCCCGTGCACACCGTAAGAATCGTTGGCACACCCGTGCCCTGCTGCTGTTGGGACCGCGACCGGCGCCGCAACGGAACCTGGCCGGCAGAGGCATCCGGATGCCGCGACCCAGCCAGCATCGACGGAACCTGCGCGCCATCGTGCAAGAACTGCGGCGACTGGACTGGTTGTTGCTCGTGTTGCTGTTGCTGTTGCTGTTGCTGTTGCTGTTGCTGTTGTTGTGGGTGCTGCTCGTGTTGTTGCTGTTGTTGCTCGCGGAGGCGACGGAGCTCGCGCCGCGTCAATGGCACACCACCCGACCGCTGCGCATCACGCGACCCCTCAAACCCCTGCATACGGTTCAGCATAGGGCGCATGGCTGACAGCATGCACAGCGGTGCCCGATACCATGGATTCTGTGACCGTCGACACCGAACCTGCGCGCTCCCTCTACCGCCGCATCGACCGTGCCGAATGGGCGCGACTAGCAGCCGACCTCGACCAACCACTGAGCGAAACCGAAGTCGTCGAACTACGAGGTATCGGCGACCGCCTCGACAGCACCGAAGTCGACGAAGTGTACCTGCCGCTCAGCCGCATGCTCAGCCTGTACGCCACCGCCGCCAAAAACCTTGGCGCAGCAACCAGCGACTTTCTCCACACCGAAGACACCACGACCCCATTCGTCGTAGGAGTTGCCGGATCAGTCGCCGTCGGCAAATCGACCATCGCCCGGCTTTTGCGCGAACTCATGTCACGCTGGCCCGCCACACCTCGCGTCGAACTCGTCACCACCGACGGTTTCTTATATCCCAATGCCGAACTCGAACGTCGCGGACTCATGGACCGCAAAGGATTCCCCGAGTCCTACGACCGCCGAGCACTCGTTGACTTTCTCACCGAAGTAAAAAGCGGCGCCCCCGAAGTACGCGCACCGTTCTACTCACACATGCGCTACGACATCGTGCCCGACGCCAACGTCGTCGTGCGCCGGCCCGACGTTGTCATTGTCGAAGGCCTCAACGTACTGCAACCCCCACCAGCACCTAACGACGTCGCCGTCAGCGACCTCTTCGACTTCTCCGTCTACGTCGACGCCGCACCCGAATCAATCCGCACCTGGTATGTCGACCGGTTCCTCGCCCTCCGCAAAGGCGCATTCCGCAACCCGTCGTCATACTTCAACGTGTTCGCCCACCTCACCGACGACGAAGCCCGCACCACAGCCCTCGGCTACTGGAACGACATCAACCTCCCCAATCTCACCGAAAACATCGCCCCCACCCGCCACCGCGCCACCCTCGTCCTCAACAAAGGCGCCAACCACGACGTCGAAAGCGTGCTGCTGCGCAAAGTATGACGGCGCGGGGCCGCGGGCTGGGGTCTCGAGCCCGTCACTTGTCCGACAGATTTGCGTCTGTCTGACAGATTTGGCCGTTTTTGTCAGACGTTTGGGAATCTGTCTGACAAATGACGGGGTGCCGGATGCTGCGGGGTGCCGGACGCTGCGGGGTGCCGGGTGTCGGGTGCCAGGTGCCGGATGCTGTGCGAGTGCCGGGTACTGCGTTCTCGAACCCGTCACTTGTCCGACAGATTTGCATCTGTCTGACAGATTTGGCCATTTTTGTCTGACGTTTGGGAATCTGTCTGACAAGTGACGGGGTGCCGGATGCTAGGTGCCGGATGCCGGATACTGCGCACGAGCCGGGCTGGCGCGTGGCATCCGGAATTGGCTGGGGTGTGGCATCCGGGGGCTGTTGGATTGCAGCATCCGGAGCCAAAAGGCCCACGTTTTTGTGCATACGCCTCGCAAAATGTTGGGTTTACTCTTACTTTTATGTGCGGAATTGTGGGATACGCGGGAGCGCGCGACAGCGCATCGATCATCATGGCAGGCCTGGCGCGCCTGGAATATCGCGGATACGACTCAGCGGGCATTGCGACCGTCGGCGAACACGGGCTGGCGATGCGCAAAAAATCAGGCAAACTCGCCGCGCTGCACGAGAGTCTCGCCGACGCGCCCCTTCCCGCAGCGCCAACCGGAATCGGCCACACCCGGTGGGCGACCCACGGTGCACCCACCGACGAAAATGCGCACCCGCACCTGGCCGATAGCGGCAGGTTGGCGCTGATCCACAACGGAATAATCGAGAACTATGGCGAACTGCGGCGGGAACTCGAAAGCGACGGCGTCGCATTTGCCAGCGAAACCGACAGTGAAGTCGCCGCGGCCCTGATTGGCCGCGAATATGAACGCACCGGCGACCTCGAACAGGCTTTTCGTGCAGTGCTGCCGCGGCTCGAAGGCGCATTCACCCTGCTCGCAGTACACGCCAACCAGCCCGGTATCATCGTCGCAGCCCGCCGCAACTCGCCGCTTGTTATCGGACTCGGCGACGGCGAAAACTATCTCGGATCCGACGTCGCCGCGTTCGTTGAACACACCCGCCGAGCCGTAGCGATCGGCCAAGACAACATTGTGACTGTCACACCAGCATCCGTCACCATCACCGACTTCGCTGGAACTGCCGTCGCCGCCGAACCCTTCGACGTGTCGTGGGATGCCGCAGCCGCCGACAAAGGCGGATGGCCCAGTTTTATGGCAAAAGAAGTTGCCGAAGAACCCGAAGCAGTCGCGAACACGCTGCGCGGGCGAGTGCGCGGCGAGGTTGGCAGTGGGGTGGGCCGTGGCGTCGGTGCGGTCGGCGGCGGTGCGGGCGGCGGCGGTGGTGTCGGCGGCGAAGTGCACATCCCCGAACTTGACGGCCACGACGACCTCTTCGTTGACGCCGAACGCATCGTTATTGTCGCTTGCGGCACCGCATCGTATGCGGCCCTGGTCGGCAAATATGCGCTCGAAAACTGGGCGCGCATTCCGGTCGACGTCGAACTTGCCCACGAGTTTCGCTACCGCGACCCGATCATCGGCCCGCGCACACTCGTCGTATCGATCAGCCAGTCGGGCGAAACGATGGACACCCTCATGGCCGTGCGTTTTGCACGCGAAAAAGGTGCCCGTACTCTGGCCATTTGCAATACGCAGGGGGCCACAATTCCACGAGAGTCGGATGCTGTGATCTACACGCACGCCGGACCCGAAGTCGCCGTTGCATCGACCAAAGCGTTCGTCGCGCAAATCACCGCCCTCATGCTCGTAGCGTTGCACACCGGTCGTCTGCGCGGAACCCTCGACCCGCAAACCGGGCGGCTCGAAACCGCTGCGCTGCAAGACATTCCCGATCACATTGCGACAGTGCTCGCGCAAGAAACCGACCGCATCACCGAACTCGCCCACTGGATGGCCGACACTCGATCGGTGCTTTTCCTAGGGCGGCACGTCGGCTACCCGATCGCACTCGAAGGTGCCCTGAAACTCAAAGAAATCTCGTACATTCATGCCGAAGGCTTCGCCGCCGGAGAACTCAAACACGGGCCCATCGCGCTTATCGAACCCGGCCAACCCGTCTTCGTCATCGTGCCCTCACCACGCCACTCGGCCCTGCTGCACGCCAAAGTCGTATCGAACATCCAAGAAATACGTGCCCGCGGCGCGCGCGTTATCGCCATCGCCGAAGAAGGAGACGCGGCCGTACTACCCCACGCCGACGAAGTTATTCGCATTCCCCTCACCACCGCCCTCCTCGAACCCTTACTCACCGTTGTTCCTCTCCAAATCTTCGCCATGGCCCTCGCCACCGCCAAAGGCCTCGACGTCGACCAGCCCCGCAACCTCGCCAAATCGGTGACCGTCGAGTAGCGGCCGCCCGCTTCGGGTGTTGGGTGCCGAGGTGCCGCGGGACGGCGGTTCTGGTTGCCGAGAACAGGAAAATTACCGAGAACAGGCAGTTGGTGGCCTCGGGCGCGGGTATTGGTTGCCGAAAACAGGAAGTTTGCCGAAAACAGGCAGATTGGGCGCTGCGCGGTTGCCGAAAACAGGAAAATTGCCGGATGGAGGACGATTTCGCGCAAATCATGCGCCCCTCGGCAATTTTCCTGTTTTCGGCAACAGCGAGTCGGCAACAGTGAGTGGGGCCGGGTGGGCAACGCGGCAGGGCGGGCAGCATCGAGTCGGTAGGCAACAGAGAGCCTGCAACAGCGAGTCGGCGACCGTGAGTGGTGCCGAGCATGCGGACGAGACCTCACTCACCGGGCCCGGTGCAGTTGCTGCGCCATCGCTGTGCGGACTGTCTCTTGTACGGCCTTGCCTTCAAAGAACAGTTGCCGGTAGTCGAATCGAAGAACGGTGTATCCGGCGGCGGCTAGCCGCGCATCATGCCGTAGGTCTCGACGGCGGTCGCGTGGGGTGGAGTGGTGAGCGAACCCATCAAGTTGAATCACAAGATATTCACCAATCAGGCCGTCAACGGCATGGCCCGCGATGCGAACCTGTTGCCTCACGGTGACACCGATCTCACGCATGAGCATAAGAAAACGCGTCTCTGTTCCAGCATCCGAAAGCTCCGAAACAACCTGCGCAAGAAGATTGCCGGATGCCGCACGCCACCGCACGCGCCGAAGCTCGTCACGTGTCACATGCCCCTGCCGCACTGCCGATTCCCACACAGCGAGCGCCTCAGCAAAGGGCAAACATTGGGCGACGTGATGCAAAACATTTAACAGGGGCTCGTCGGTTTCGTACCGCCCAACAGGAGCTGGCCCGGGCGACCAATGCGCATGAACCGCCGCCCGATCGATACGCGACGCACCACGACGCACCGCAATATGTGTGCGATCAGGAACAGACTGCACCCACAGACCATGTTGCTGCGCAGCCGACACACACGTCAGCCGACCACCCTCTGCCACCGCATGTTTCCGCGGCTGCGCACAATCAGGCACGGCAATCCACGACCGCCGGATACGCTCACACTCACCTTCATTCACCGCCCGCGCAACAACATGTTTCGCGAAGCCCGCAGCATAAAGCGTTGAGGTGTGCGCTATGCCGTGGTGTTCGCGAATCCATGCAGTCAGGCCAGAAAAGTTCACACTGCGAGTGTGCCGAACTGGGTGTGGGTGTGGCATCCGGATGCTGCATTCTGGCGACAACTCGTGCGCCTTGGCGTGTGGGGAGGAATCGCGCCGGTGGGGGCGTGGGTGGGGTCCGGTGCTGGTGCTGGTGATGTTGCCAGTGCTGGAGCTGGTGTCTGTGCTGATGCTGGAGCTGGAGTCTGTGCTGATGCTGGTGATGGTGCGCGTGCCCGTGCCGTGCTGTTGCTGGTGCTGGCGCGAGTGCCCGCGCCTGTCTTGTTGCCGAGAACAGGGCGATTGGACGCCGCGCGGTTGCCAAAAACAGGAAAATTGCCGGATGGAGGACGATTTGGCGCAAATCATGCGTCCGTCGGCGATTTTCCTGTTTTCGGCAACGAGGGCGGGGCGGCAACGAGGGCGGGGCGGCAACGAGGGCGGGGCGGCAACGAGGGCGGGGCGGCAACGAGGGGGGAGGGCGCAGGGCCGGGGCGGGCGAAGACCAGTAGGGCAACGGCAGTTGGTGCTGCGGTAATAGGGCGGGCCCCGGATGCTGCGTGTCGGAGGTGCCGGGTAGGCTAAAAATGTGATTATCGGTACGGGCATCGACATTGTCGACATTGCGCGGTTTGAGCGTGCAGTCACTCGCACGCCGCGCCTGAAAGAGCGGCTGTTTGCGCCCGCCGAGCGTGGCATGAAGTTGTCGTCGCTTGCGGCACGGTACGCCGCAAAAGAGGCGTTGATTAAGGCGCTGGGTGGTTCGGATGGCGTGTATTGGACCGACATTGAGGTTGCTTCAGAGGCATCCGGCAAACCTATTTTTGCGTTGAGTGGTTCGACGCAGCAGGTGGTTGATGAACGTGGGATCAGCCGGCTGCATTTGAGTATGAGCCACGATGCGGGGTTGGCGACCGCGTTTGTTGTTGCCGAGGGGAGCTTCGCATGACCACTCTCACCACTACGAGGCAGGCGCTGATCGATCTCGCGGCCGTCGACCATAATGTGCGGCATATTGCGGCGACAACGGGGGTTCCGGTCATCGCGGTTGTTAAAGCGAACGGTTATGGGCACGGGGCATTTGCTGTTGCCGAGACAGCGGTCGCGGCGGGAGCAGCGCGCATAGGCGTTGCCACCATCGACGAAGCGGTTTACCTGCGACAGCAAGGGTTGCGCGCGCCGCTCATGGCGTGGCTGCACGGCCCCTCGCAGCGGTTTGATCAGGTGATCGACCTCGATATCGAAGTGGGCGTGTCGTCGTTCGAGCAGTTGCAGTCGGTCGCCGAAGCATCACGCAACCGTGCCGCCGGAGCCACCCCGACCGGTATTCACCTCAAACTCGACACGGGCCTCTCACGCAACGGCATCGCACCCGCCGACTGGGAACGCGCCTTCGCCGAAACGGCGCGCCTCGTCGACGCCGGCCACCTGCGCATCATCGGAATCTTCACGCACCTGTCGGGCACCAGCGTCAACGACGACACCCAACAATTACACCGGATGCTTGACGCCTGCGCGCTCGCCGAAAGCCTCGGCCTGCACCCCAAAATACGCCACATCGCCGCGACCGCCGCAGCCCTCAGCCTGCCCGAAGCACGCCTCGACGCAGTGCGGATCGGCATCGGCCTCTACGGCCTCTCACCCTTCGACGACTACACCAGCGCCGACCTCGGGCTCCGCCCCGCCATGACCCTGCGCGCCCAAGTCGCCGCCGTCCGCCGCGTACCCGCCGGAGCCGGAATCTCCTACGGATTCGACTACCGCACCGACCGCGAAACAACTCTCGCACTCATACCACTCGGCTACGCCGACGGTGTGCCACGACAAGCATCCGGCCGCGGCCCCGTCACCATCAACGGGCGCACCTTCACCGTCGCCGGGCGCATCGCCATGGACCAATTCGTCGTCGACGTAGGCGAACACACCGTCGCAGTCGGCGACACCGCAACCCTCTTCGGTGACCCAGCCCGAGGCGTGCCCTCGGCCACCGACTGGGCCGACGCCGCAGGCACCATCAACTACGAAATCGTCACCCGCATTGGCGCCCGAGTGCCACGAGTGATCGGCGGTGACCACTAGTGCCCCTCAGCAACACACTCCTTGGCCAACGCACCATCGCTACCGCCGACGACATGCACGAGTTCGGCCGCACGATCGGGTCGCAACTTGTTGCCGGAGACGTCATCATTCTTACCGGCCCACTCGGCGCAGGAAAAACCACCTTCACTCGTGGCCTAGCCGAGGGGCTCGGCGTGCGCGGCCCCATCCAAAGCCCCACATTCGTTATCGCCCGCACCCACCCCTCACTCACCGGTCGCGCGCCGCTCGTGCACATGGACGCCTACCGGCTCGGCTCAGCAGCCGAACTCGACGACCTCGACATCGCCGTCGAACGCTCCGTCGTTGTCGTTGAATGGGGAAGAGGACTCGCAGAAGACCTCGCCGACACCTGGTGGGATATCGAATTCGAGCGCCCCATCGGTGGCGTGCCCGATGACGCGAACGGTAGCGTGCATGGTGTCGCGCACGGTGACGAGAACGATGTCGCGCACGGTGTCCCACACGGCGACGCAAGCGGCGACGCGGGCAGCAATGCGGGCGACTTCGCCATCGACGCGAGTGACCTCGACGCCGATGCCCCGCGCATCGTCACGGTCACACGCGAAAGCCGCTAAACACACCACGCACCACCACCCGGCTCTCATGCAGCGCCAGCCCAGTACCCTGGAAGAGTGATTCTCGCCGTCGACACATCTCTTGGCTCGGCTGCCGCGCTCATCAACGCCGAAGGAGCGACGCTGGCCGAAGCATCGAGCAGCGACCCATTGGGCCATGCCGAAGTGATCGGCCAGCTCATACAATCTGTACTCGACAGTACCCCCGACACCTCTACCATCACCCACGTGGTGGCGGGCATGGGCCCCGGCCCCTTCACCGGCCTGCGCATTGGCATCGCCGCGGCGCGCGCCTTCGCTCTCGCCCGCAAAATTCCTGTCATCGCCGTGCCCAGCCACTGGGGCGCAGCCCTTGATGCCATGACAAGAGAGCCGGATGCTACAGCCCGGCCATTCGCTGTCATTACCGACGCTCGCCGCCGCGAAGCAGCCGTCACCATATTCGAAGGCCTCGATAACGAGGGCCTTCCCGCGGCGGTCGTTGACACGGTACTCGTGCCGCGTGCCGAAGTAGAAACACGTTTGGGAGGCATCCGGGGCATCGAAACTACCGAGCTCTCGGCCGCAGCGCTCGCTCGCGTAGGGCAACGCGCAGCCGCCGCAGAACGCACGCTGTGCGGCCCCGAACCGTTATACCTGCGTGAACCCGACGCGCGTCAACCCGTGCCACCCAAGAGAGTCGCACAGTGATCCGCACCGCCACACCCCACGATCTCGACGGCATTATGGTCCTCGAACAACGGTGTTTTATTGACGATGCATGGCAGCGCGACACCATGCATGCAGAACTTGCTTCGCCCCACAACCACTACATTGTCGACGATATAGACGGCACCATCTGCGGTTATGCCGGCTTACGGGCGCTCGCCGGTGCGCGCGACAGCGACATACAAACCATCGCGCTCGACCCCGACATGCGCGGCACGGGGCGCGGCCGGGCCATGCTGCGCCACCTGTTGCGCGAGGCGATACAGCGCGGTGCACACGAAACGTTTCTCGACGTGCGGGCCGACAACACCCCGGCAATCAGCCTGTACACATCAGAAGGCTTCACCGAAATCGGCCGCCGACCCCGCTACTACCGGCCTGACGGCACCGACGCGATCGTCATGCGTCTGGGCCTTCACCACTGGGCACAACCGAAAGAACCACAGCTATGACCGAACCTCTCGTGCTTGGCATCGAAACTAGCTGCGACGAAACCGGCATCGGCATCGTACGTGGCCGCACACTGCTGTCGAACACCATCGCGTCGAGCATGAACGAACACGCCCGCTACGGTGGCGTCGTACCCGAAGTGGCCGCCCGAGCCCACCTTGAAGCACTCCAACCCTCCATCGAAAAGGCACTCGAAGAAGCAAAGGTGAGCCTTCACGACCTCGATGCGGTTGCCGTCACCAGCGGGCCTGGGCTTGCCGGTGCACTCATGGTCGGTATCGGCGCAGGCAAAGGTCTTGCCGTCTCTCTCGGCAAACCTCTCTACGCCGTCAACCATCTTGTCGGTCACATCGCCGCCGACATACTCACCCCCGACACTCCGCCACTCGAATACCCGACGATTGCGCTGCTCGTCAGCGGCGGGCACACCTCACTGCTGCACGTACGCGACCTCACCACCGATGTCGAAATGCTCGGTGAAACCATGGACGACGCAGCCGGTGAGGCCTTCGATAAAGTGGCGCGACTGTTGGGCCTGCCCTACCCTGGCGGACCAGAAATCGACCGGGCAGCAGCATCCGGCAACCCCCACGCCATCAATTTTCCTCGCGGACTCTCACGAGCCAGCGACATGGCCAAACACCGCTACGACTACTCATTTTCGGGCCTAAAAACGGCTGTAGCCCGGTGGGTGGAACGCTGCGAAGCCGCAGGAGAACCCGTACCGGTTGCCGATGTTGCCGCGAGCTTCCGCGAAGCAGTCGTCGACGTGCTCGTGACGAAAGCGCTCGCAGCATGCAAAGACCGCGGCGTACCGCGCCTGTTGCTGGGCGGGGGAGTGATCGCCAACAAGCGACTGCGCGATGTCGCCCTCGAACGCGCCACCGCAGCAGGCGTCGACGTGCGCATTCCGCCGCTGAGCTTGTGCACCGATAACGGCGCCATGATCGCTGCGCTCGCCGCCGAACTCATTGCTTCGGGGCGACGCCCATCCACGCTCAACTTCGGTGCCGACTCGACACTGCCGGTCACCGAAATTCAGGTAGCTGAGACTCGCGATGACTAGCGACGAGCCAGACACCCCGCCGCGCAAGGAGCCCGTATTCGACGGTCTCCTGCATGTGACCGACCCCGCACGAATACCGGGCCGCTCCAAACCCGGCTACCAGTCGTTACCGACCGGACCGACCGCCATCACGGTGCACAGTGGCCCCGGCGTCAACGAAGAAGAATGGTCGCCCATAGACGAAGACGACGCCGAACCATGGAAACCCGACGACACCCCCATCGTCGAACCCGCACAACTGGCACCGTGGGCGCTCACCGCCGCGATCGTCGCCTTCGTTTCGTCACTGTTCGTAGCGTGGGGGCTACCACTGGCCGTGCTCGCACTGCTGGCCAGCATCATGTGCTTACGGCGCTCCAACGAAAGTCGCCTTATGAGTGCATGGTCGCTCATACTCAGCATTACCGCCACCGTCTACAGTGCCGGATGGCTCGTGTGGACCGCGATCGCTCTGCGCTGGATCAATTAGCGGTTGAGACGCGGTCGGCGAGAATCGCCACGCGCTCATCGCCAATGCGCGTCAGTATTACAGTGGCACCGTGTGGCCCACGCAGCTTAAGCTGTGTGCGCAACTGAGCGGGATCAATATCAACACCGCGTTTTTTAATCTCGAGCCGACCAATATTCTCGGCACGCAGTTCGCGTGCCAAGGCTTTCACCTGCAAGGGCAACACCCGCCGCACTCGGAACGCCTGCGCAAACGGCGAATCGACGTGTTCATCGCTTGTAAAGTACGCGACGTGCGCATCGAGCATTCCTGCCCGCGCACACCGGGCAACCTCACCGATAAGTCGGGCCCGAATCACAGCACCATCCGGCTCATACACATACGCACCCAGATCGCGCACCGGTGCATCAGGCGCGTCAGCGGCTGCAGTGAGCTCGTGCTGCACACCATCGCGAACCACAAGAGCAGCACGACCGACACCGGGGCGGGCAAGCTCTCGCGTCCACACAACAAGTTCCACCACCTGCCCCTGCACGCTCACCCACTGCGTTTCGGCATGCTCGGGCAGCGCGTCACGATCATGGCCGGGCCCCAACTTGATCCCCGCCGGGTAACGCGCAGCCTGCTCAAAAACCCAGTCCAACGCCGGAGAATAGTCGGCCGTCGTCACCCGGCGGGTTTCCTTGTGGCCCGCCGTGCGCCGCGCCGGATCAAACCACAGTGCACATCTCGCGTCGGAAGCATCCGGATGCTGCGCCACCCCCGCCGTTTTCCACCGCGAGGCCAGATACTCTTCGGCCGTCGCATGCACCACTTCGGTCCGGTCGCTCCACGGCAAAAGATTGTGCGCAGCCAGCAATGCCGTGACCTCATCGGCCTCCACGGCCGTCACACTCATACCCTCTTCGGCAAAGCGAACACTGTCGCCGCCCAACCCGCACCCCAGATCAATGACGCGCGAAAAGCCCGCAGCATGCATCCGGTTCGCGTGATAGCGGGCAGCATCGGCACGCGTGGCTTGCTCGAGGCCGGCGCGCGTCAGCAGCATCCGAAGCGCCCCATCACCAAACTTTGCGCGAGCCTGCGCTCGCAGCAGCGCCTGCTCAGCCGCAACCGCCACAAGGTCGGCGTTGTACCCCTGTTTACGCAAACGATTCACCGCAGCCACGGCATCGTCGCGCGAAGTGACAGGCGTGATGCGCTGCAGTAAATCGTGGCCCGCGGGCGAGGTTAACAGGGCAAAGTCATCACGGCGCACTCGTCCAGCCTATTGCTCATGACGAAAGTGAGGCGGCTGTCATGCGCGCTTCTTAGGCGGATAACCCCAGCGCCACACAAAAAGACCGATAGTGGCAAGCCCGCCGCCCATCACTACCGCCCACCACGGAAAGCCCGGAATATCTGGCGCGTGCGTCGAATCAGCAACGTCCTGTGGCGGCGTCTGCATCACCCGTTCACCCGTCACGAGAATCCGATGCGAGTTAACCCCGAGCGGCGAGCCTTCGCCCATATAGCCGTGCGTTGTTTTCGATGCAATCGGTTACGACAACCCCCTCTGGGCCGATACCCGGGCTCGGCCGGGTCGCTAAAAAGCCCTGACTTACCGGGAATCTCAATCCACTTCGCGGTGTTCAAGAACGAATAGTCCTGAGGGACTTCGTCCTGGCGGATCCGATAACGGTTGCTGCCTTGACCGTATGACCGTTAAATTCCTTGACGAGAAACTCTCCCGGGTCGGGATCCAGATCTGGCCCTGAACACGGTGCTTGGGTGCAGTCAGCCACTTCGAATGACGAGCTAGGCCACGATAACTGGTTCAAGAAGTTAGATGTCGCTGGGCCATTGATCTGAAAAGTGGCGCCGCCAACGAGATCCCTGAAGGATCATGCTTAACTGTCCAGCGCACGTACGGAGGCTGGATACCGTCAGGGCCGACTGCAAACGGAGTAACGACCGGGGTTGGAGCATCCGGAATAGGAAGATCACTGTCGTTTTCACTGTCGCTCTCAGAGATCTCTTCGGCTGGCGGCGCACCGTCGTCCTCAGGAGACAGAGTGGGCGCACTATCATCAGCGCCTTCGTCGGGCGCTGGGCTCTCATCAACCGGCGCTGGTATTTCGTCATCGGGCGCTGCCGTAACGTCAATCGGGTCCGGAGTCTGCGTAGGGTCGGAGCTTTCTTGGTCGCCCGCCGGAGAGTGGCTGGCAACGGGATCAGGCGTATCGGCCAACGCCGGCGCAATGGCGCCGAAGCTGAGCACTACGGCTACAGCTCCGGCGACCGCTGCCGGGATCGCGCGACCGCGTTTACGCGCGTTTTCACGATGCGTGATCTTACGGGTTCCCCAAATACCGCTTCGCACTTGCTCTCCCCAAAGCCGTGACTATCGCAAACGCCAAAGCCCCTGCGACACTCCCCAGAATGCGCACGAAACACTCAATGTTGTCCGAGCATGACTGCCGTTTCGGTACGAGTCCCCAAGACTCCGGCATGGGATCAGTCGGGCCTGATCCGTAGTGCGTGGTGTCACTCTAAGTTCAGTTTTTCTATCCGTCAGTAGTCTGATTGGAAAAACTCAACATTTTTTGATATGAGACCTTCGTGCAGCACTGTGATGGGTGCGGCGCGGGTCGGTGAGCAGTGAGAAACAATGTGCGATCGTGGCATGAAATTGGCACTCGCATTGCGTGAGTGCCAATTGACCTAATACACTGTAGTTAGCACTCTCGACGTGAGAGTGCGAACGAGTCTTTTGTCTCACCGTCAAGAAAGCAGAGGTAGACCGTGTCGGTTTCCATCAAGCCGCTCGAGGACCGCATCGTCATCCAGCAGGTCGAGGCCGAGCAGACCACCGCCAGTGGACTGGTCATCCCCGACACCGCTAAAGAGAAGCCCCAGGAGGGCGAGGTTGTGGCCGTAGGCCCCGGCCGTATCGACGATAACGGTAACCGTGTTCCGCTCGACGTCGCCGTGGGCGACCGCGTTCTCTACAGCAAGTACGGCGGCACCGAGGTGAAGTTCGGCGCCGAGGAGTACCTCGTGCTGTCGGCTCGCGACGTACTGGCTGTCGTCGTCCGCTAAGCAACACCCGCCGCCCACCTTCGCGGGGGCGACCGGCAAAAGAGGCTCGAACGTTCCCCGTTCGGGCCTCTTTCGCGTCCCGCGGCCGTTCCCCTTTGCGGTTCGGTCGTTGCGTGGCGGTCGTTCCCCTTTACGGTTCGGTTCCCCTTTTCGGTTCGCTCGTGGTCTCGCCGCCGTTCCTCTTTACGGTTCGGTTCCCCTTTTCGGTTCGCTCGTGGTCTCGCCGCCGTTCCTCTTCTCCCCGCCGTTCCCCTTCTCCCCGCGACCGGGCACAACACGCCGTTGGGTGCGCGGGTGCTGCGGCGTGTCGTGTCCGGTTGCGGTAGAGGGAAAAGGTGCGCCGGTGGTGGCGCAGGGCCGTGGTTCGCTGTTATGCGCCGTTTTCTTTTTCGCGACCGGGCACAACACGCCGTTGGGTCTGCGGATGTTGCGGCATGTCGTGCCCGGTGGCGGCGACAACGTGCCCGGTGGCGGTAGAGGGCGTGAGTTCACGTGTTGCGGCCGGTCGCGACATGCCGTGTGGTGCGCGGGTGCTACGGCGTGTTGTGCCCGGTGGCGCGAAATGGGGCCCGGTCGGGCTTAGGGTTGTGCCGTGGGTTCTCGTGCGGTGGCCGGGGTGCAGCATCCGGGTGGTGATTCTCGTTCTGTTGGGGCGGGGGTCATGGCGGCGACGACGGCGTATGTGCTGTGGGGTGTGCTGCCGCTGTACTTTTTGTTGCTGCTGCCGACGGGGCCGTGGGAGCTTGTGGCGTGGCGGGTGCTGCTTTCGCTCGTGTTTTGTGTGGTGATTTTGGCGGTGACGCGGGCGTGGCGGCCGTTGCGGGCGATTGTGCGCAACAGGCGGTTAATGCTGTTGACGGCGCTGGCCGGTGTGCTCATTTACGTCAACTGGCAGGTGTTTGTTGTCGCGGCGCTCACGGGGCACGTGGTCGAGACGAGTCTCGGATATTTTATTAACCCGATCACGACGGTGTTGTTGGGTGTGTTTGTTTTGAAGGAGCGTATTCGTCGCACGCAGTGGGCGGCGATTGCGGTGGCCGGTGTTGCTGTTGTGACGATTATTGTGGCGTACGGCAGTGTGCCGTGGATTGCTCTTGCGCTCACGGCGTCGTTTGGTTGCTACGGGCTGGTGAAGAAGAACATCGGGCCGTCGGTGGATGCAATGAGCGGCCTCACGTTTGAAACGTTTTGGTTGGTGCCGATCGCCGTTATTCAACTGATCATTGTCGGCGCAACCACCGGGATCACGTGGGGCGCACACGGGCCCACGCACACGATTCTTGTGGCATTCGCAGGGGTGGCCACCGCCATACCACTACTGCTGTTCGCTACCGGAACCCGCCGCATCAGCCTCGCCGCCGTCGGCATGCTGCAATTCATCACACCCGTCATGCAATTCTTGGTCGGCTGGCTACTGCTCGGCGAACCCATGCCGCCCGAACGCTGGGCCGGTTTCATTCTCGTGTGGATCGCGATCACCATATTTATTGCCGACCTGCTCGCGCACACACGCCGCACCCGCAAAACTCGCCGCAGTGTCAAGCATCCGGATGCCACAACCCCACCGGCACCCGAACCCGGCACAAACACCACAAATCCGCCAAAAAACGATGACGATCCGCAGATCGTTAGCGCACTGAGATAGAACTGGCACCCACGGGGTGCGTCAACCGATTATGGTGAGGAACACCCGAAGAAGGGTCGTCCACGTTCATTGACGCAAGGGAGCTTTCATGAACGGTCCGAACGATAAGCGAATGGCGAAGATTGTCGCCGGAATCGCACTAGCCAGCGTGTCAGCGCTCATACTCGCAGGATGCTCGAGCACCCCTGCAGAAACACCCGAAAAGCCTGACGCAACCGACGACAAACCCGTAGCGATCGACCTTGACGTCACGCTCGGTTCACTCCTGCCGCAGACCGGTTCGCTTGCGTTCCTTGGTCCGCCCATGGAGGCAGCCGTTGGCCTGGCGACAGAAGAAATTAACGCCGCTGACGCAGGAATCACCGTCACCATGATGTCGGAAGACGAAGGTGACAGCGACACGAAAGCCTACGAAACCTCGGTCACCAAACTGCAAAACGCCGGGGTAGCCGGAATGGTGGGGGCCGCGGCATCCGGTGTCTCAAAGATCATTCTTGACGGCAACGTCAGCAAGGGCATCATCACGATTTCGCCATCGAACACTTCGCCCGACTTCACCGAACTGTCAGAACAGGGCGTGACACAGGGACTGTACTTCCGTACCGCACCCAGCGACCTGCTGCAGGGCGAAGTGCTCGGCAACCTGATGGCCGAAGACGGACGCAAAACGCTCGGCGTCATCTACCAAAACGACCCCTACGGCACAGGTCTGTTCGACGCGATCAAAACAACATTCGAAGCCGCCGGTGGCGAAGTTGTCGCCGACGCCTCGTTCAACGTTGGTGACGCACAGTTCGACGCGCAGGTAGAAACAATTAAAGCCGCCAACCCCGACGCCGTTGCTGTCGTATCGTTTGACCAGTTCAAAACCATCGCACCACTGCTCGTCAACGCTGGCATTAAGGGCGACCAGTTCTACATGGTCGACGGAAACGTCTCGCAGTACGGCGACGAAATGCCCGTCTCACTAGAAGGCGCACAGGGAACCAAACCCGGCCCCGCCCTCGAAGACGACTTCACCGACCGCCTACAGGCATACTGGACCGGCCTCGGCAACAGCGAAGTGAAAGACTTCACCTACGCCGCCGAATCGTACGACGCCGTGATCTTGATGGCGCTCGCCGCGATGGCCGCCAACTCGACCGAAGGCACCGACATCGCCGCAAAGATGCAAGAAGTGTCCGGCGGATCCGGCGACGGTACCCCCTGCACCAGCTTCGCTGACTGCGCGCAGATCATCGTCGACGGAGGCACAGCCGACTACAACGGATACTCCGGCGACGTCACCTTCAACGAACACGGTGACCCGAACGGTGCCGCCATCGGCCTGTTCAAGTACGGCGCCGACAACATGTACGAGCGCGTGGGGTAAGCAGCTCGAACAGAGGGCAGGCCCCGGATGCTGCGGCATCCGGGGTCTGCCCTTGTCTGTTCCCGGATGCTGGTGAGGGGCGTTTCTGCCGCCGCCGTTCGGTTGCCCGCCGGTCGCCCCTGTTGCCGCCGTTCTGTTCTCACCCCTGCCGCCACTTTTCTGTTGCTGGAAACAGGAAATTTGCCGGATGTCGGATGATTCGGGCTGAATCGTGTAGTTCTCGGCGTTTTTGCTGTTCTCGGCGATGGGGAGGCAGGGCATGGCGTGACATGCGGGGTTCAGGTGGGTCGAGGCTGCACTCTTTTTGCCTCTGTCCTCTGTTGCCGCTGCCACTTTGTTGCTGGAAACAGGAAAATTGCCGGATGTCGGATGATTTGGGCCGAATCGTGTAGTTCTCGGCGTTTTTGCTGTTCTCGGCAACGGGAGCGGCGCGGTCGGGGCTGGCCAGGCCGCGGCAGGTGGGGAACGGCGGCCGGGGCCGGGGCACCGGATGCTGCGCAGCATCCGGCAACTCGCGAGAAAGTGACCGGAGTGAGGCTAGGCCCCGCCCCACCCCGGTCTGTCTGGAGGATTAATGGCCCAGATCAGGCAGAACAGGTGTCAGGCGGCATCGGCGCCGAGGGTGCCGAGGTAGAGGCCGATGACTTTGGGGTCTTCGAGCAGGGCGCGGCCGGTTCCTTCGTATGCGTCGCGGCCCTGGTCGAGCACGTAGCCGCGGTCGCAGATTTGTAGACAGCGGCGCGCGTTCTGTTCGACCATGATGGTGGTGACTCCGGCCTTGTTGATGTCGCTCACGCGAATGAAGGCGTCGTCTTGGCGTACGGGGGAGAGGCCGGCCGAGGGTTCGTCGAGCAGTAGCACGGCCGGGTCCATCATGAGTGCTCGCGACATGGCGACCATTTGCCGTTCACCACCCGAGAGTGACCCGGCGCGCTGTTTGAGGCGCGTGCCGAGTTCAGCAAAAATGCTGGTGACAAATTCCAGACGCTCAGGATAGATTTTGGGGTTTTGGAAGAGACCCATCTGCAGATTCTCTTCGATGGTCAATGACGGAAAAACGTTGTTCGTCTGCGGTACAAAAGCAACGCCGCGCTGCACAAGCCGATCAGCTTTTAACCCGACGATGCTTTCGCCGTTGACAGTGATGTCGCCGGACCGCACTTTGACCAGACCAAAAATCGCCTTCAGCAGGGTTGATTTACCGGCACCGTTCGGGCCAATAATTCCGATTAACTCACCCTGTCGAGCTACGAGATTTGCGCCGTTCAAAATGTTCACGCCGGGTAGGTAACCAGCATGCACATCGGCCAGTTCAACAACCACATCCGCGCCAGCAGCCGCGTCCGCGTCAGCAACATCGTTCACGCCGACAACATCGTCCGCGCCAGCAACATCATCTGTGGTGTTCACGACTGCTCCTCTTCTTCGAGTTCGGCCTCGGCGGCTTCTTCGATGCGTTCGCGTACTTGGGCGGCGAGCGCTGCCTCTTTTTCGTCGACGACGCTGATGCGTCCGGTAACAACACCGAGGTCGACGTCTTGGTGGGCGCCGAGGTATGCGTCGACGACGGCTTGGTCTTCCATAACAGTGTCGGGTGGGCCTTCGGCTACGACGCGACCCTCGGCCATAACGACGACCCAGTCGGCAATGTGGCGAACCATGTGCATGTCGTGCTCAACAAACAACACGGTCATGCCGAGTTCTTTGAGGTCGAGAATGTGGTCGAGCAGCGACTGCGTCAACGCCGGGTTCACACCCGCCATGGGCTCGTCGAGCATCACCAGGTTCGGGTCGCTCATGAGTGCGCGCGCCATTTCGAGCAGTTTGCGTTGTCCGCCCGAAAGTGATGCGGCAAAGTCGGACTCTTTCGCGTCGAGCTTGAAGCGCACCAGGAGGTCGCGCGCTTTCGCTTCGATCCGCTGTTCTTGTTTGCGCCACAGGGGCGGGAGCAGGCTGGCCCAAAACTTTTCGCCGGCCTGGTGGGGTGCACCGAGTTTCATGTTCTCGAGCACGGTCAGCAGCGATAACGCTTTTGTGAGCTGGAAGGTGCGCACTTGGCCGAGCCGTGCCACTTTAAACGACGGCACTCCGGCGAGGCTTGTGCCGTCATACGACCAGGTTCCGGTGTTGGGTTTGTCGAAGCCGCACAGCAGGTTAAACAGCGTGGTTTTGCCGGCACCGTTGGGGCCGATGAGGGCAGTGATCGCGCCGCGGGGAATTTCGAGGTGGTCGACATCGACCGCGACGAGTCCGCCGAAGCGCCGCTGCACAGCATCCGCAATCAAAATGGGGTCGACTTTGGCGACGCCGGGGGCAGCTGGTCCTTTCGCAAGCCCCGTTGTTTTGGTACGAATTTTCGCGGGCGTGGCGGGCGTCGCGGGCTCTGCGGGCGTCGCGGGCGTCGCAGGCGTGGTTTCGGGAATGTTATTGGACAAAGGTCATCTCCCTCTTGTCGCCGAGTAGGCCCTGCGGCCGGAATATCACCAGCAGCATGAGCGCGAGTCCTACCAGCACGAACCGGATGGTGCCCGCCTGGGTGTCGCTCATGGGCAGGTATCCGGCTTTTGCCAGGTCGGGAAGAATATTGCCGAGCAGGGCGAAGACGAGCCAGAACAGTACGGCGCCCAGGGTGGGCCCGAAGACGGTTGCGGCTCCGCCGAGGAGCAGGATGGTCCACAGGAAGAATGTGAGCGACGTGGAGTAACTGTTGGGTACGACGGCCGAGGGCAGCACGAAAACGATGCCGCCCATCGCGCCGATAACTCCGCCGATCACCAGCGCTTGCATCTTGTAGCTAAAAACGTTTTTGCCCAGCGACCGCACGGCGTCTTCGTCTTCCCGGATGCCTTTGAGCACGCGGCCCCAGGGGCTGCGCATGAGTGCCCATACGAGCAGTAGCGAGAGTGCAAGCATGGCGATACCGAAGATGCGGTTCCACAGGTCGTTTTCGTTGAATATCCAGGGCCCGAATCCGTAGGTTCCGGGTGGGATGGGGTTGGCGGAGCGGAACCCGCCGTGGTATCCGGCTAGGCCACCGGCCGAGTTGGTCCACTTGTGAAACAGTTCGGTCGTAAAGAGCAGCCGCACAATTTCACCCGCGGCGATCGTGGCGATGGCGAGGTAGTCGGCACGCAGGCGCAGCGTGGGTATTCCGAGCAGCAGGGCGAACAGTGCGCCGCCGCCGAGGCCCACGAGCATGCCGATCCACCAGGGCAGACCAAAGCTCAGCACCGAGATGGCGTAACCGTAGCCACCGATGGCCATGAACGCGGCCATACCGAAGTTCAACAGCCCCGCATAACCGAAGTGCACGGCCAGGCCGGTGGCCGCGAGGGCATAGGCGATGGTGACGGGGCTGAACAGGTATGCAGCGGTGTTATTAAAAATGCTTCCGAAATCCATGAATCAGCCCAACCTCTCTTTGCGGCCCAGCAGACCCTGCGGGCGCACGAGCAGAATGATGATGAGGGCGGCGAGTGCACTGGCGAACTTCAGGTCGGAGGGAATCCACAGTGTCGATACTTCGACGGCTATTCCGACGATGAGTGAACCAATGATGGCGCCGAATGCTGTGCCGAGGCCGCCGAGGGTCATGGCGCAGAAGATCAGCAGCAGCATTCCGGTACCCATGTCCCATTTCACGCCGGGCCGGAAATAGGCCCACAGAATGCCCGAGATTGCGGCGAGCACACCGGCAAGAATCCATACCAACCGGATGACTTTGTCGACGTCGATTCCGGTGGCCGCAGCCAGTTGCGGGTTATCGGAGATGGCGCGGGTGGCTTTTCCGATGCGGGTGCGGGTAAGAAAAATGGTGACGGCAATGATGACTACGAGACTCACGGCCATGCTGGTGATGTCGATGTGCGAGAGGGTCACGGGCCCGAAGCGCATCGGTTCGGGGCTTGCGCCGGGCAGCTGGTAGGTGCCTCCGCCAATAACAAACTGGTAGGCGTATCGCAGTGTGAGCGAGAGCCCGATGCTCACGATGAGTAGCGGCACAATACTCATGCCTCGTCTTCGTAGCGGTGCCCACAGCACGACGTCGAGTCCCCACCCCAGCAGCGCGCCACCGGCAACAGCACCAATGACTCCGAGCCACAGGGGCAGGTGCCAGAACGTTGTAAACAGCAGGGCAACGAGGCCACCCCACGTGACCATTTCGGCGTGCGCGAAGTTGCCCAGCCGCGTCGTGCCGTAGATCAACGCCGCACCCATTGATGCGAGGGCCAGCAGCAGACCAAAGTTTATGCCGTTGACTGTGCGCGAAAGAATCTGTGCCGCGAGTGACTCGGTTTCGCGGTGCCCCTCACCTAAAAACAGGTTGATGATTTTGGTGCCGGTCAGCCCGAATTCCACCTCTTGGCTGGCTGATTCTCCCTCAACAATCACGCCCTCGGGCAGGGTCGATTCGTCGACCGTGAGTGTATAGCTGGCTTTTTCGGGCACATACAGCCGCCACTTGCCATCGGCGTCGGTTACTGTTTCGGCTCGGAAGCCGTTGCCATCTACGCCGACTGTTACGTCGGGCACAGGTTCGTCGTCGAAGGTGATGACGCCCGCAAAATAAAAATCGGTCTTGTCTTGGTCGTCACCGGCCGCAGCAAACGCTAACGGCGACTGCAGAATGACAAAAACTGCGGCGATGAGCACCCCAATGACGGCGATGATTCCCGGTCGGGTATGACGGGGCGTCGTTGCTCTGGTTCCCACGCAACCTCCTCGTTGTGTGTGAGCGTCCGCAGTACTGCATCGCGCAGATCCGCGTGTGGACGACGATATGAGCGTAGCGGCAAATAAGCGCAACACGTATCACGGGCACCGAAAGCTGTGGATCGAATGCACAGATGTTGCACGATCGTTGCCATATGAATGCGCTCGCATACGACGCCGCGTAGCGAAGTCACGCCAAAGACAGGCATCCGGATGCTGCTGCACAGCCGCGTTGTCTGGGAATGACACGCCCGCACGCGGCGTTTAGAATAGGAGCGTCGGGATTCCTCCCGCGTACGGCCGCAGTAGTCCCCCCTTTGGCGCGTCAGCGCACGACCGCGCTACGGCGCGAGAGGAGTAATCATGGAGCAGCACGACCCGTTCGGATTTGTCGGACTCACTTACGATGATGTGCTGCTGCTGCCCGGGCATACCGACGTTATTCCTAGCGAGGCCGATACGTCGTCGCGGGTGACGCGTCGTATTTCTGTGGCGACGCCGCTGCTGTCGAGCGCTATGGACACCGTGACCGAGGCGCGCATGGCGATTGCTATTGCTCGCGAGGGCGGGATTGGTATTTTGCACCGCAACCTGTCAGTGGCTGATCAGGCCGCGCACGTCGACCGCGTAAAACGTAGTGAGTCGGGCATGATCACCGACCCGATTACGACGCATCCTGAAGCGACTGTCGAAGAGGTCGATTCGCTGTGCGCCAAGTACCGTATTTCTGGGCTGCCGGTTGTTGACGAAGAAAACCATCTGCTGGGCATTATCACTAACCGTGACATGCGGTTTGTCACTGGGCTGGATCGCCAGACCACCAAGGTGCGCGACGTGATGACGAGCGAAAACCTGGTGACGGCGCGCGTGGGTGTTGCGGCAGCCGATGTGATCGCGCTGTTCGCGAAGCACCGTGTAGAGAAGCTGCCACTGTTGGATGACAGCGGCAAACTGGCCGGACTCATCACGATTAAAGACTTTGATAAGAGCGAGAAGTATCCGCTGGCCACAAAAGACGAGCAGGGTCGCCTGCGGGTTGGCGCGGCAATCGGCTTCTTTGGTGACGCATGGGAGCGCGCCGAAGCCCTGCGTGATGTCGGCGTCGATGTGCTCGTGGTTGACACCGCCAACGGCCAGTCGCAGGGTGTTATCGACCTGGTTCGTCGCTTGAAAGCCGATGAGTCGTTCGCCAATATCGACGTCATTGGTGGCAACATTGCTACCCGCGAGGGCGCGCAGGCGCTGATCGATGCGGGCGTCGATGCAGTGAAGGTGGGCGTGGGGCCCGGCTCTATCTGCACCACGCGCGTTATTGCCGGTGTGGGCGTGCCGCAGGTGACCGCTATTTATGAGGCATCGCTGGCTGCTCGCCCCGCGGGCGTGCCCGTGATTGCCGACGGTGGGCTGCAGTATTCGGGTGATATCGCCAAGGCGCTGGTTGCCGGTGCCGACGCCGTCATGCTCGGTTCGCTTCTTGCCGGTACCGACGAGTCGCCGGGCGAGATCGTTTTTCAGGCCGGCAAGCAGTTTAAGCAGTACCGCGGCATGGGGTCACTGGGTGCTATGCAGACGCGCGGCAAACAGACCTCGTACTCAAAAGACCGCTATTTTCAGGCCGATGTCCCCAGCGACGACAAACTGATTCCCGAGGGAATCGAGGGCCAGGTGCCCTACCGCGGCCCCGTTTCGGCGGTGGCCTACCAGCTGATCGGTGGTCTGCGGCAGTCAATGTTCTATGTGGGTGCGCGCACCGTCGAAGAGCTGAAGACCCGCGGCAAGTTTGTGCGCATCACCTCGGCCGGTTTGAAAGAGTCGCACCCGCACGACGTGCAGATCGTGGTCGAAGCACCCAACTACAAGAAGTAGCGGCGCGAATTCCGGCGCAACCGCCGGCGCGAACCGCGGCGTGAACCTTAGCGCCGACCCAATGTCGGTGGTCGGCGATACAGTAGCGGCATGGGTTCACCGCCGAATTCACCAGCATCCGGGTCGCAGGCTCCCGGGTCACGATCGTCCCGGATGCCTGCCGCCAGCGTGCTCACAAAAAACCAGGTCGTTCGCTACGCGGCCGGGTCACTGGGTACGGGCGGTTTTGCGACGCTTCCCGGCCTCGTACTCGTCTATTACCTGACCGATTCGCTCGGAGTAACAGCGCTCGCCGCCGGCGCGGTGGTGACCCTCGCCAAAATTTGGGACGTACTGATCGACCCCGTCATCGGCGGGTTGAGCGACCGCTCTTTTGCTCGCACAGGTTCGCGCCGCCGATTCATGCTGATCGGTGCGCTGGGCCTGCCGGTGGCGTTCACAATAACTTTTGCGGTGCCCGGAACACTCGGCCCACTACCTGCCGCAGTCTGGGTGCTCATTGCTTTTATTGCCTCAGCGACATTTTTTAGCCTCTTCCAAGTGCCGTACATTGCGCTACCCGCCGAGCTCACCGACGGCTACCGCGAACGTACCCGGCTGCTCACATGGCGGGTTGTTGCGCTCACCGCGGCGATTCTGCTGTTCGGTGCCGGTGGCCCCGAACTCCGCGGGCTCTTTCCGGGCGACCCGCTGCTCGGCTACCTGGTTATGGCGGTGGTTGTCGCGGTGGTGATCGGCGTGGGCATGGTTATTGCTGCCACGGTCGCGCCACGCGAAGCACCGCATCCGGTGGTTGAAACACTCACTATTGGTGCTCATTATCGCGCCGGGGTGCTTGTTTTACGGCAGAGTCAACCGTTCCGGATGCTGCTGGCCACCTTTATGCTGCAGGGTTTAGCCACCGGCCTCATGCTCGCCGCCGCGCAGTATGTGGCGCGCTGGATGCTGCACGACGAAAACGCGCTCACCCCGCTGTTTCTCTCGCTCATTGGGCCCGCGCTGCTCATGGCTCCCGTGTGGCAAAAAGTTGCCGACAGAGTGGGTAAAGAGCGTGCTTTTCGGCTGGCAAGCTTCGTATTTTTGATCGCCGTGATCGTGCTGGCCGGCTCGATCCTGTGGCCAGGGTGGTGGATTATTGCACCGGTAGCCCTCGCGGGGGCCGCCTATGCCGGTATGCAAACTCTGCCGATGGCGATGCTGCCCGATGTGATCGCGGTCGACGCCGCCCAGTACCCGCGCACCGACCGCGTGACAAGCCATGCTGGTGGCCGGGCAGGAGTCTTTAGCGGCGTGTGGACGGCCGGTGAAACCACCGGCATGGCACTGGGCGCAACCGTGCTGGCACTCGTGCTTGCCGCTACCGGTTATATCGAGTCGGTGGCCGGGCAAATAACGACACAACCGGATGCCGCCATTACCGGAATCGCCATATCGTTCAGCCTGATCCCCGCCATTCTTATGGTGCTCAGCATCGTCACACTCGCGCGGTATCGTCTACGCGAAGCCGACGTCAACAGTGCTCGCGACGGCATGAGCGCGCGTGCCGACGAAGAAGCACCCCGTGACGGAGAAGAAAACCTATGACTCCCGGTCGTACAGTAAGCGACATCCTGACGCGCCTAAAAACTTTGCGCGCCGCCGACGCCCCCACGCAGGGCGGGCGCGTTTTAGCGTATGTGTACGATTCGGGGCGCGAACGGGTCGACTTTCTCGCCGCCGAAGCCGCCGAAATCACGCGTCCCCTCAACGGACTCGACCCGACCGTGTTCCCTTCCGTCGCGACGATGGAACGTGAACTGATCGGCTTCGTACGCCGCAACGTGCACGGCAACCGTCACGTATACGGCACGGTAACCAGCGGCGGCACCGAAAGCTGTCTGCTCGCCGTCAAAACTGCGCGCGACCTGTGGCGGCGCGAGAACCCGGACGCAGCGGCCACCACCCGCCCGCGTCTTGTAGCACCCGACACGGCACACGCCGCATTCCGCAAAGCTGCCGGGCTCTTCGACCTCGAGTGGGACCCGGTGCCGTGCGGGCCCGACGGAACCGCGCACGCGGAAGACATCATCGACCATCTTGATTCTGATGTGGCGCTCGTGGTTGTTTCGGCGCCGTCGTATCCGACAGGAACCATCGACCCCATCGCCGAGGTCGCGGCCGCCGCGGCCGCACGCGGTATTCGCTGCCACGTTGACGCGTGTTTCGGTGGCCTCGTGCTGCCGTGGTGGCCGGGCGTGCCCGACTGGGACTTTCGTGTGCGAGGAGTCACAAGCATTTCCGCCGACCTCCACAAGTTCGGTTATGCGCCCAAGGGCGTTTCGGTGCTGCTGCACCGCGGCAGGCGGCAGCATCGCGCACAGTTCTTTGCCACGGCGCGTTGGCCGGGATATCCGGTTGTGAACCCCACGCTGCTCGGGTCGCGCTCGGTGTCTCCACTCGCGGCCGGATGGGCGATCACCCAGTATCTCGGCGACGACGGTTTTGCTGAACTGACCGCCACGATCGCACGTGTGGCGCAGGCGATTGTGGCCGAGGTCGCCAGCATCCGGGGGCTTATGGTGCTCGGCAACCCGGTCGGCCCAGCGATAACCGTGGCCGCCGACACACACCTGCATGTTGCCGAACGCGTTGACCCGCACCGGTTGGCCGATGAGCTTGGCCGTTTTGGTTGGCGTATTCAACATCAGCCCGGGTTCACGCAGAGTGACGGTACGCGGATTCCGCGCAGCGCCCACCTCACACTCACACCCGTATTAGAAGAGTCGCTGCCCGAATTTTTGACCGCCCTGGTGGCCGCGGCCGACAGTGTGCGCGGCAAACCCCCGGCATCCGGAGCCCTCGGCGCCTTTGCGCTGCGCGCCCTCGGCTACAGCGAAAACCGGGTACCCAGCCCCCGCGCAGCCGCCATACTGTTGCGCCTCGCCGGAGCCGGAACCGTACGACCCAACCAGCCCATGGCCGGGCTGATGGCACTCATAGAAGAACTACCGGCACCCGTTGCCGAAGTGCTCCTGATCGAGGTGCTCGCCCAATTAACCGAGCCGTGAGCGAGTGCGCCCGTGCCAGGTAGGCTGGGAGGGTGACTATGGAGATCGAGCTAGGCCGCAGCAAGCGTGCTCGCCGCGCATATACGTTTGACGACATCGCGGTAGTACCCTCGCGACGCACACGCAACCCCGAAGACGTTTCGACAACGTGGGCGATTGACGCTTTCCCGTTCGAGATTCCTGTTCTCGGTGCGCCGATGGACTCCGTCGTGAGCCCACGCACGGCCATCATGCTCGGTCAACTCGGTGGCCTGGGTGTTCTCGACCTCGAAGGGCTGTGGACACGCTACGAGAACCCCGAAGCGCTGCTCGAAGAGATCGCCCAGCTCGATGAGAGCGAAGCCACCGTGCGTATGCAGCAGCTGTACGCCGCGCCGATTGTGCCCGAGCTGATCAAACAGCGCCTCGCCGAGATTCGCGAGGCGGGCGTGACCGTTGCCGGCTCGCTCACACCACAGCGCACACAAGACCTGTACGAGACGGTCGTTGCCGCCGGTGTCGACCTGTTCGTCATCCGCGGCACGACCGTGTCGGCCGAGCACGTTGCCAGCGGCGCTGAACCCCTCAACCTCAAAAAGTTTATTTACGACCTCGACGTGCCCGTCATCGTCGGTGGTGCCGCCACCTACACGGCCGCACTGCACCTCATGCGCACAGGGGCGGCCGGGGTTCTCGTCGGATTCGGTGGCGGTGCCGCATCGACCACGCGCGCAACGCTCGGCATCCACGCGCCCATGGCCACCGCTGTATCGGATGTCGCTGCTGCCCGCCGCGACTACCTCGACGAATCAGGCGGCCGCTACGTGCATGTCATCGCCGACGGGGGAGTAGGCACCTCGGGCGACGTCGTGAAAGCCCTCGCCATGGGCGCCGACGCCGTCATGCTCGGTGTCGCCCTTGCACGCGCCACCGATGCGCCCGGCCTCGGCTACCACTGGGGTGCCGAAGCTCACCACCCGCAACTGCCACGAGGGCGTCGCGTCAAGGTCGACCAGGTCGCCACCCTCGAGGAAATCCTGTACGGCCCGGCACCGGTCGCCGACGGCACGACCAACCTGATCGGCGCGCTGCGCAAATCGATGGCCACCACCGGCTACTCCGATCTCAAAGAATTCCAGCGCGTCGAAGTCGTGCTCGCACCCTACGCCAACTTCTAGCGCTTATCCTCTCGGCACGACTCCACCACAGTGACACAACCCTCCCCGCTCCCCATCTTTCCGCCCACGCTGCGCGAAGTCATGCTGCGCACGCGGTGGATCGGTGTGCTGCTCGCGTGCCTCGCCGTCGCCGGAATCTTCGCCTGGCTCGGACAATGGCAGTTAGCGCGCGCCATCGACACCAACCCACCGCCACCCGGCATGACCGAAAACGTGCAACCCCTCGAATCAGTGGTTCAGCCCGGCCAATACCTGCCCGAACCCTACGTCGGACAAAAAGTAGAAACCGAAGGCACCTGGGTGCCCGACGACTTCATCATCGTCTCTGACCGCTACAACGACGGCACACTCGGCTACTGGGTCACCGGCCAACTGCGCCTGACCGACACCACCGAACCCACCTCGATCGCGGTCGCTATCGGCTGGGCCAACAACCGCGACGACGCCGAAGCCAGCATCCGGCAACTGAACACAATCGGCACCGACCCGGTCACCGTCACCGGGCGTGTTATCTCCGACGAAGGCACAGCAGTACCACCGCGCGGCGAACCCGACACCATAAGCCGGATGTCGCCCGCCATGCTGCTCGGCCGCTGGCACGACACCGAACAGCTCAACGTCTACCGCCCCTACCTGGCCTCGAGCCAACCCGAGGGCGGCCTTGTCGCGATCTCATCACCCGCACCCGAAGAACCCGCTACCGTCAACTGGCTCAACATGTTCTACGCCGCTGAATGGATCGTCTTCGCAGGATTCGCGTTTTACCTGTGGTACCGGCTGGCTAAAGACGCGTGGGAACGCGAAGTAGAAGAGATCGAAGACGCACAAGCCGCAGGCGAAACAGCAGCATCCGGCACATAAAACCCCCAAAAAAGGCGTCCGGATGCAACAAAACCTGAGAAGGTCTTGAGAATTACCTCCCATTCTCAATAGGCTTCCCTGCGAGTGCGTTAACAGCCCACCCGATTGCTGAACCCTCAGCAGCGGCACGTGACCGGGCACCAGAACGCAAAAAATACGGCCTCGCCGAACCAACATCAGGAGACTGAACGTGAAGCAACCCGTCACGCCACGAGCGGCGCACACACCTCGGCGGCTCGCCGCTCTCTCGCTCGTTACAGGAACGGCGCTCGCTCTCGGCGGCGCCATCACCACGCCCGCCTATGCGGCACCCGAAGACCCTGTGACGATCGACGTCGTCACCGTCAACGACTTCCACGGACGCATTGAAGCCGACGGCGCAGCCGCCGGAGCAGCAGTGCTCGCCGGTGCCGTACAGTCGGTGCGCGCCGAAAACCCCAACACGGTGTTTGCAGCCGCCGGAGACCTCGTCGGTGCATCGACATTCACGTCGTTCATCGCCGACGACAACCCCACGATCGACGCACTCAATGCCGCGGGCCTCGAAGTGAGCGCCACCGGCAACCACGAATTTGACCAGGGCTGGGACGACCTGCGCGACCGCATTATTCCCCGCGCCGACTGGGAATACATTTCGGCCAACGTCTTCCTCGCAGAGACCGAAGCTACCGCCGTAGCGCCCTCGTGGGTGACCGAATTCGACGGAGTCAGCATCGGGTTCATCGGCGCAGTCACAGAAGACCTGCACACACTCGTACCCACCGAAGGCATCGCCGACCTCGACATTCGCGACATCCCCGAATCAGTCAACGCCGCAGCCGACGCGCTCACCGACGGCGACCCCGCCAACGGCGAAGCCGACGTGATCATTCTGCTCGTGCACGAAGGCGCCGCAACAACCAGCGTCGACTCGATCACTCCCGAATCGCCGCTCGGACTCATCGTCAACGGAGTCAGCGACAAAGTATCGGCCATCGTCTCGGCCCACACCCACCTGGCCTACAACCACGTGATCGACGGCCGCCCCGTCGTTTCGGCAGGCCAATACGGGCAGAGCTACGGTCGCATGACCATCGAAGTCGACCCCGACACCAAAGAACTCCTCTCGATCAACAACCAGATTTTCAACCTCGCCGAAAAACAGGCCGATGGTTCGTACATCGGCCTCTACCCGGCCGACCCCGCCGTGCAGCAGATCGTTGACGACGCCGTCGCCGAAGCCGACGTGCTCGGTGCAGTAGAAGTCGGCGAAGTCACCGCTGACATCACACGGGCCGTGCAAAGCGACGGCGCAGAAAACCGTGGCGGAGAATCAACCCTCGGAAACTTTATTGCCGACATTCACCGCTGGACCACCAACGCCGACATCGGTGTTATTAACCCGGGTGGCATCCGGACCGATCTTCTCTACGGCGACGACGGCAGCATCACCTACCGCGAAGCAGCCTCAGTGCAACCCTTCGCTAACACCATGATGACCGTTGACCTCACCGGTCGCCAGGTTGTGCGCCTGCTCGAACAGCAGTGGCAGCCGAGCAACCCTTCGCGCCCGTTCCTCAAGCTGGGTGTGTCGTCGAACCTGTTCTACACCTACGACAACACTGCCCCCGCTGACGCACCGCGCATCTCGCAGGTGCTGCTCGACGGCCAGCCCATCGACCCCGAAGCGTACTACACTGTGGGCGCCAACGCCTTCCTCGCAACGGGTGGCGACAGCTTTACCGTATTCAGCGAAGGCGTGAACGCCGTCGACACCGGTTCTGTCGACCTGCAGTCGATGGTCGACTGGTTTAGCGAATTCACCACCGCGACACCGGATGAAGCACAGCGCGCGGTCGGTCTGTCAATCACGAGCCCCGGCAGCGCCGGATACCCCACCGGCAGCGACGTGACACTCGCACTGTCGTCACTCGTGTTTAGCCAGGGAGCCGACATTCCGTCGACCGTGAGCGTCTCGCTTGCAGGCGAAGAAGTTGCCGTTGGCGAGATCGACCCGGCCATCGTCGATACCTTCGACGAGAGCGGTCAGGCAGAAGTCACCTTCACTGTCCCCGAAGGCCTCGACGGAGCACAAGAGCTCACGATCACAGCCGGAGCCACCGTATTCTCGGTGCCTTTCCCCGTCGACGGTGAAGTAGCGCCCACGCCCACCATCACCCTCGACCCCGAGACCGTCGCCGCCGGTGACACCGTCACGGTCAACGGCACCGGGTTCGGGCCCTTCGACATCGTCGACCTCGACCTGCGCACCTACATCAGCAGCACGCTCGGCGGAGTAGACCTCGGCCAGGTAGAAGCCGACGGCAACGGTGCATTCACCGCCACCGTCACCATCCCCGCCGACACGGCAGCCGGCGCCTACCTGATCGGTGCCACCAGCCTCGAAGGCAACAACGAAACCACGGCGCCACTCACCGTCACCGGAAACGATGACGGCGGCGACGACAATGGCGACGGCGGCCCCGGTGACGGCGACCCCGGAGACGGCGACCTGCCTCAGACCGGTGCCGACCCGACCATGCCCCTGCTGGGCGGACTCTTCCTTCTCCTCGCCGGAGCAGGAGTACTGGCAGCACGTCGCATGCGCCGCGCCTAACCCGGCAACGCTGCTCGGCTGAGCGCTCCGGCGCAGCAGCCTAGCGAACAACGCACGGCGGCCCATCCTCACACTCGAGGGTGGGCCGCCGTTGTTGCTGCGCCGTTCTCCTCGCCTTTCCCCGCGCCGTTTCGCGCTGTTTTCTTCGCGACCGGTCGCGACATGCCGTGTGGTGTGTGGGTGGTGCGGCGTGTTGCGCCCGGTGGCGGAAGGAGGAATGGCGAGAACGTCCCGCGAACCCCGAGAACGTCCCGCGAACCCCGCGAACGCTGCGAACGGGGTGCGTGTGCTCTCAGCAGAACCTGGGTGAACGCGCCGGTAGAATAGACGTCATGCCCGAACCAAAAGTCGCCACTTTTCCGGCGATCCGCGGCGCACTGAAGTTTTATCAGATCGCATCGGTGATCACCGGTGTTATGCTGCTTCTTCTGCTGGCCGAGATGATTCTGAAGTACACGCCTATTCACCTTGAGCTTTTTGCGGGTGGTTCGGGGGGTGCGCTCTGGTTTGCGCCCGTGATTGTGGGCGAGGGTTGCCAATGGTTTTCGCTGTTCGTGCCGGGGGGCTTGGGCTGCGAAATGACGTCGGTTGGCGATGGTCTTAACCTGTCACTTCTTATTCTTATGGCGCACGGCTGGTTTTATGTCGTCTATCTTTTCGCCTGTTTTCGGGTGTGGAGTTTGATGCGTTGGCCGTTCCGCCGTTTTATCATGCTTGCTCTGGGGGGTGTGGTTCCGCTGTTGTCATTCTTTATGGAGATTCGGGTGGCACGCGAGATTCGTACATACCTTGTTGACCGGGAGCAGGCAGAAGCATTGCATCCGGATGCTGCACCCACCACCTCTACACGCACCTCTACGGAAGGTACCCGGTGACCGAAAACACTCCTGCGCCGTCGCATGACACCGAGCAGCGGCCCACGCTCGTTGTTGATTTCGGTGCCCAGTATGCCCAGTTGATTGCTCGCCGGGTGCGAGAAGCGGGTGTGTATAGCGAGATTGTGCCGCACACGGTGACGGCAGAAGAGATCGCGGCGCGTAATCCGGTGGCGGTGATTCTTTCGGGTGGGCCGTCGTCGGTGTATGCCGATGAGGCTCCGGGGATGGATCGCGCGATTTTTGACCTGGGTATTCCGATGCTGGGTATTTGCTACGGCTTCCAGGTGATGGCCAAAGCCCTCGGCGGCGAGGTTGCGAGCACGGATGCGCGCGAATATGGTGCGACGCAGGCCACGGTGAAGGGCGATGGCGGCACGCTGCTGCAGGGTCAGCCCGAGACGCAGAGCGTGTGGATGAGCCACGGTGACCAGGTTGTGCGCGCACCCGAGGGTTTTGATGTTCTGGCGTCGACAAGCCTCACGCCGGTAGCGGCATTCGCTGATGAAGAGCGGCGGCTTTACGGTGTGCAGTGGCATCCGGAAGTGAAGCATTCCGAGTATGGTCAGCTGGTTATTGAAGGCTTTTTGCACCGTGGTGCGGGGCTTGCCGCTGATTGGAACAGCGAGAGTGTGATTGTTGAGCAGATCGCGCGCATTCGTGAACAGGTGGGCGACGCGCGGGTGATTTCGGCGCTGTCGGGCGGGGTTGATTCGGCTGTGTCAACGGCGCTTGTGCACCGTGCGATTGGCGACCAGTTGACGGCTGTTTTTGTTGACCATGGGCTGCTGCGTAAGGGTGAGCGCGAACAGGTTGAGCGTGACTATGTTGCGTCGACCGGCGTGCGTCTTATTACTGTTGATGCGGCCGACACTTTTTTGCATCATCTTGCCGGGGTGACCGATCCGGAGCAGAAACGCAAGATTATTGGTCGCGAATTTATTCGCACTTTTGAGAAAGTGCAGCGCGAGCTCGTTGAAGAGTCGAAGGCAGATGGCCGCCCGATCAAGTTTTTGGTGCAGGGCACGCTGTATCCGGATGTCGTTGAATCGGGTGGTGGTGCTGGCACGGCCAACATCAAATCGCACCACAACGTGGGCGGGCTACCCGACGACCTCGATTTTGAGCTGATTGAACCCCTGAGGGCGCTCTTTAAAGACGAGGTGCGTGCGGTCGGCCGCGAACTGGGTATTCCTGAACCGATTGTTGCTCGGCAGCCCTTCCCGGGCCCCGGGCTCGGCATTCGTATTATTGGTGAGGTCACTCGTGAGCGTCTCGAGATTCTGCGTGAGGCTGATGCGATCGCTCGTGAAGAGCTCAGCAACGCCGGCCAAGACGACCATATTTGGCAGTGCCCCGTCGTGCTCCTCGCCGATGTGCGTTCGGTAGGTGTGCAGGGAGACGGCCGTACCTACGGGCATCCGATTGTGTTGCGTCCGGTATCGAGCGAGGATGCGATGACCGCGGACTGGTCGCGTCTGCCGTACGATGTGCTGGCACGCATCTCTAATCGCATCACGAATGAGGTGCGCGATATTAACCGGGTCGTGCTTGATGTGACGTCGAAGCCGCCGGCAACCATCGAGTGGGAGTAGCCTCCCGCCTGGGGCAGCACGAATCAGGCAGTCGAGGCATGAATTACGTCGCCGAGGCGCGAACCACGCAGCCGCGGCGCGAGACACACAGCTGCGGTGCCCCGTCGCGGCAGCGGCAAAGGGTAGCCGCGCGACTGGGGGACCGGCCAGGGGGAGGAAATCCCAGAACCAGTCGCACGGCTGCTTTCATCTTCGACCCCCAGCATGTGCGGTTACTGAGAACACCTATGTGCCGTCTGATAACGCACGCGCCGGTAACACGCCCGGTGAAACACACGCCCGGTGAAACACGGGCCGGGTAAAACACTTTCCGGATAGCAAACGGCGGCCGCACCCGTAAGGGGCGGCCGCCGTTTGTGGTTAAGCTGTGGCGGTTAGTCGCCGCGTGCGATCGCGATAATGCGCAGGATCTCGACGTACAGCCATACGACGGTGACCATGATGCCGAAGCCACCCAGCCAGCCGTACTTGCGCGGGGCGCCGTTGCGTACGCCCTGTTGGATGTGGTCGAAGTCGATCACGAGCGAGTAGGCGGCCATGAAGACGACGAGCACGCCGATGATCAGGCCGAGCGGGATACCCATGATCTTGGCACTGAACATTCCAAACGCCTGACCTTCGGGCAGAACGTTCGTCCACATCAGCACCAGGTTGAGCAGGGAGAAGACCAGGTAACCGATCATGGCGATCATGAATACCTTCGTCATTTTGGCCGAGGCGCGCACCTTGCCCGAGGCGAACAGTGCCAGCGTGACGCCGACGACTGCCAGGGTGGCCAGGGTGGCCTGCATGACAATGCCGGGCCACATCACTTCGAAGAATGCTGAGATACCACCGACGAAGAGCCCTTCGAAAGCGGCATAGGTGACGATGAGCGCAGGGCGAACCTTCTTGCGCGACGTGAACGTGATCACCATCGCGAGCACGAAACCACCGAGGGCACCGATGATCCACGGCATCATCGATACGGCCGGTGCAAAGGTTGGAACCTGCACGCCACCGAGGGTCCAGACCCAGCCGACGACCGCTGTGACCAGCAGCACGCCAAAAAGCGCCACCGTCTTCCAGACTGTGTCTTCGACCGTCATCCGGTCGGTTTCGATGGCACCGGCGGGCGGTGCGGTGTACATGCCCTCAAGCTGGGCATTGACCGCGGCGTTCATTGCTGCGTGGTTGACGGCAGCGGACTGTGCAGGCGGCTGTGCGGTGGCCTGCGGCGAACCCGGATAGGTAGCGACGTTGCGCGGGTCGGCAGGCTGAAACGCTGGGTTGTTAAACGCGAAGTTGCTCATGTGTGGCCTCACTCGAAGGGTGTGTGGTCATCGCTATAGATAACGATAGTCGGGCGCGCCTGTGTGTGCGCTGTTCTACGCTGAAAGCGTGACGAAAAGACCGCCCCTTGTTATCGGACACCGTGGTGCGCCCGGATATCGTCCGGAACACAGTCGATCATCGTACGAACTGGCGTTTGAAATGGGGGTTGATGCGGTCGAACCCGATGTGGTCGCCACGGCCGATGGGGTGCTTGTTGTTCGCCACGAGAACGAAATTTCGACCACCACCGATATCGCCGAGCGCCCCGAGTTTGCCGACCGCAAAACAACCCGCACTATTGACGGGCAGAAGCTGACCGGCTGGTTTACCGAAGATTTTACGTGGAACGAGCTTTCTACACTGCGCTGCCGTGAGAGGCTCCCGCAATTGCGGCCGTCAAGTGCAAGTTTCAATGACATGCAGCCGATGATGCGGTTCACCGATCTGCTCGACGCTGTGCGTGAGGCATCGCTTGTACGAGGGCGCGAGATTGGCGTGGTTCTCGAGGTTAAGCACGCCCACTATTTTTCGAGCATCGGTCTCGATCTCGCACCGCTCGTCGAGCGCGATCTGCGCGAACGGGGCTGGGCTGATGGCGAGTGGCCGTTGACGATCGAATCGTTCGAAGGCACAGTTTTGGGTGATGTGCGGCAGCGCGGCATCCGGGCTCTGTATGTTTACTTGCTCGAATCGAAAGGTAAACCTGCCGATTTGGTTGCTGCTGTGGGGGTGCACGCACCCACCTATGCACGCCAGCTCACTCCCGCGGGGCTCGACGAACTCGCCGGACAATTTGATGGCATTAGTGTGTCGAAGTCGCTGCTGGTTGATCGCAACGGCACAGAACTGGTGACGGCCGCGCATGCCCGCGACTTGCGTGTTTTTACGTGGACGTGCCGACCCGAAAATGCGTTTCTTGCCCCAAAAAACAGGGGGCCAGGTGGGCGTGCTGCCTTTGGTGACTGGCAGGCGGAGTGGCGTCATATTGCGCGTACGGGCGTTGACGGCGTGTTTGTTGATCATCCCGACCTGGGGGTCGACCTGTTTCGTGAGCGCCTTCGCGTTCATTCGCCGCGCGCAATAGGCTAAAAAGATGGACGGCATAATCGTCGAAGGCGTCAAACGGTCATTCGGTAGCGTGCACGCCGTGCGCGACGCCACTTTTCACGCTCATGCGGGCAAGATAACGGGTCTTGTGGGGCCCAATGGTGCCGGTAAAACGACACTGCTGCTCATGTTGGCGTCGCTGTTAGCCCCGGATGCTGGCACTATTCGGCTTGCCGGTGTCGACCCGGTTGCCGACCCGGCCTCTGCCCGCCGGATGCTGGGTTGGATGCCCGATTCGCTGGGTGCGTGGCCGTCGTTGACAGCCCACGAAAGCGTTGAAGTGGCCGCGCGGCTCTACGGAATGACAGCGAGCCAGGCTTCGCAGCGGGCTGATCAGCTTTTAGCGCAGGTGGGTTTGCACGAGTTGGCGGCAACACCGGCGAGGGTGCTTTCGCGGGGTCAAAAGCAGAAGCTCGGCCTTGCGCGTGCGCTTGTTCACGACCCGCGCGTGCTTCTGCTCGACGAGCCAGCATCCGGTCTCGACCCTCGCGCCCGCATTGAGCTGCGCGAGTTGCTGCGCGATCTTGCCGCCCGCGGTTGTACCGTATTGCTCTCGAGCCACGTGCTGTCAGAGCTTGATGAGATGGCTGATGACGCCGTTTTTCTTGTTGACGGTGCGGTAGTGACCTCCGACACCAGCCGTGTGCGGCATCGGTACCGCATCCGGATGCTGGCCGATCCAGCCGTGCCGCACAGCCGAAATCAACCCGGTAGCCCCCACGATGTCGCAGAGGTTGCGCGCGTGCTGGGCCAACCCGCAGCAGCAGGCCAGAGCGGTTCGGTCACTGTTGATTTTGCCGACGACCATGAGGCTGCCGTAGCCCTTCGCACACTCGTGCAGGCGGGGGTTGCCGTCACAGAATTTAGCCCGGCAGGAAACCGACTCGAAGACACGTTTATGGCGCTACAGAGCAGCGCGAGCCCGCGACAAGAGTCCGGCGATCAGCCCGGCCAGCAGCTCGGCCAGCATGTGGCCGCCACCGATGAAGAGGTACAGAAGTGAACCTGAAACGCATCGGCGTTATCACCCGCCTCGAACTCACCCAGCGGCTGCGTAGCCCCGGCTGGTATGTGCTTCTGGGCATATTTTTAGCCGTACTGCTAGGCGTCACCGTACTGGCGTTTATGGGATATTCGTACACCAGCACAGATGTTGGCGTGGGCGTGTATGCCGTGATCGTCAACATTGTGCTGCTGTTGGTGGTGTTGGTGTCGCCCACACTGTCGGGCACGAGTATTAATGGTGATCGAGAAGCAGCAACACTCGCGCCGGTACAGGTGACGCTGGCCACCACGGGCGACATTATGCTGGGCAAACTTTTTGCCGCAGTAATTACCGGGCTCGCTTTTGTTGTTGTTGCCGTGCCGTTTTTGGTCGTGTCGATCGTGGGTGGGGCCCGCGCGCCACTGACCCTGTTGGTGTCGCTGGCAATACTGATCCTTGAAATCGTTGTTGTCGCGGCGATCGGTGTGGGGCTGAGTGGGCTCATCGCCCGGCCGCTGTTTTCTGTGGCGGCAACCTATCTGGTGATCGCAGCGCTCGTGATTGGTACACCCATCGCCTTCATGCTGGCAGGCACCGCGATTCGCACCGATGTGACCAGTCACAGTCGGCCCTACGATGCCAACGGTGAGCCGGTCTGCGACCGGTGGGATTCACACACATACGAAACCATGCGAGGAGACCTCGTGTGGGGCGTGCTGGCAGCAAACCCGTTCGTGGTGCTCGCCGATGCCACGCCCGTCACCTTCGATGACAACGGTTGGCCGGTCGATATTTTCGGGTCGATGAAGTTCGGTGTACGGCAGTTGCAGCAGGCGCCGCAAGATACGTGGTGGGACGACTGCGCGGTGGAGAACAGCGTCGACGACGTGCGCCCGCAAGAAGTCATCGAATCGACGACACCGCTGTGGGCGGTCGGCCTAGGAATCCACGTCGTGTTAGCCGGGTCGCTCTTTGCCGGAGCGTGGCGGCGCACGCGCACGCCGGCACACCGGATGCCGCCCGGCACGCGAATCTCATAGCGCAGCGGCGTGCGCGGCGCAGTGGCATCCGGGGAGTGTAAAGAGGCGTGTTTCCGCGGCGTGTATCGGGGTGAGCGAGACGGTCTGGCCCGCAGTGTCGGTAGTCGCGCCTAGACTCGAAGTGCCATGACCGACGCGCCTCTTATTGTTCCTCCCTCGGGCTCTGCTCGCTCGAGCTCCACCCACCCCGCCGACCCATTTACCGCCAACTCTGCCGGGCCCGGCTCCGACGACAGCGCCTTGCTCGAGGGGCTTAATCCGCAGCAGCGCGAGGCTGTGCTGTGGCGCGGATCAGCCCTGCTTATTGTTGCGGGCGCTGGGTCAGGAAAAACCAGTGTGCTCACGCGACGTATCGCCCTGCTGCTGCAGCGCCGAGAGGCATGGCCGAGCCAAATACTCGCGATCACATTCACCAATAAAGCCGCCGGCGAAATGCGTGAGCGCGTCGAGGCCATTGTCGGCGACGCCGCGAAGGGCATGTGGATTTCGACGTTCCACTCGGCGTGCGTGCGTATTCTGCGCCGCGAAGCGAAACAGTTCGGCTTCACACCCACTTTTACTATTTACGACTCGGGTGACTCACGGGCACTGCTCAAAAGGCTTGTCAAAGAGCACCAGGCCGATGCCTACGGGCTCACCCCGGCCGGTGTGCAGTCACGCATCTCTAAAGTGAAAAATGAGCTGCACGATGCCGAATCGTACGCGCGCGATGCAGCCATGAACGACCCGGCCGAGCGCAAGTTTGTTGAAGTCTTTGCCGACTATCAGCGGCAGCTACGCAAAGCCAACGCCTTCGACTTCGATGACCTCATCGCACAGACGGTATTCCTGTTTCGGGCATTCCCGCACGTGGCCGACACCTATCGCCAGCGCTTTCGCCACATTCTGGTCGATGAGTACCAAGACACCAACCATGCACAGTATGCACTCATTCATGAACTGACCCGGCCCGTCTCGGGCACCGCCTCCGACCCGCTCGGTGAGCACGACGGGATGATGATTTTCGATGCGCCCGCCGAACAGCGGGCCGACGGCGCATCGCTGACCGTCGTGGGCGACTCCGACCAGTCGATCTATGCGTTCCGTGGCGCTGATATTCGCAACATCAGTGAGTTTGAGCGTGATTTTCCGGGCGCACAGGTCATTCTGCTCGAACAGAACTACCGCTCAACACAAAACATTCTGACCGCTGCCAATGCGGTCATCGGCAACAACTTCGACCGCAAAGAAAAGAAACTGTGGAGCGACCGCGGCGACGGCGAGCTTCTCATCGGCTTTACCGGCTACTCGCAGCACGACGAGGCACAGTTCATTGCCGACGAAATTGAACAACTGCGCGACTCGGGTGTTCCCTACGCCGAAATGGCCGTGTTTTACCGCACCAACTCACAGTCGCGTGCCCTCGAAGAAATTTTCATCCGATCGGCTGTGCCCTACCGCATCATGGGCGGCACCAAGTTCTATGAGCGCGCAGAGATTAAAGACGCCCTCGCCTACCTCATCGCGGTCGCCAACCCGGCTGACGATATGGCCGTGCGCCGCATTCTCAACCGACCTCGTCGCGGCATCGGTAACGTCACCGAGACATCCATCGCACAGTTCGCCGAACGTGAAGGCATGTCATTCCGGGAGGCCCTGGCGCACCCGAGCCAGTTGGGTGTCGGGCCGAAGATACAAGCGGCAATCAGCAAACTCGACGCCGTGCTCAACGAGGCATCCGAAATTCTCTTGCCATCATCAGGAGAAGTACCGCCACCGACCTCTGTTGCGCAGGGGCTCGAAGTTCTTCTCGACCACAGCGGCTATTTTGAGTCGCTGCGCGTCAGCCGCGACCCACAAGACGAAGCACGGCTAGAAAACCTCGACGAATTGATCGCTGTCACACGAGAATTTGCTCGCAACAACCCCAGCGGAACAATCGTCGATTTTCTTACCGATGTGGCCCTCGTCTCTGACGCCGATGACCTCGACGACGAAAGCGGATCCGTGTCGCTCATGACACTGCACACCGCCAAGGGGCTCGAATACGATGCCGTGTTTCTTACCGGCGTCGAAGAAGACCTCCTCCCGCACCGCATTTCGGCGGGAGAACCCGGCGGCCCACAAGAAGAACGCCGCCTCTTCTATGTCGGTATCACCCGCGCCCGCAAACGATTGCACCTCTCGCTGGCGATGACCCGCGCGCAGTTCGGCGAAATATCGGTCACCGTGCCCAGCCGTTTCTTGCAAGAGATACCCGCCGAGCTGATCGACTGGCGACAGACCCCGGATGCCGTGCGCCAAGTATCAGGCTCACGCAGCGGCGGCCGTGCAGGCTGGGGTGGCAGTGCTCAACGTTTTGGCACACCGCCATCGCTGCCACGCAAAGAACAACTCGCGCCGCTGGCAACCAACGCCGATAAATTCCCCAACCGAGTCACCGCAAAAATGCGCGACAACGGCGACCTAGAACTGGCATCCGGCGACCGCATCCGCCACGACGACTTTGGTGAGGGCCGCGTAGAAGCAGTGACAGGCGAGGGCGCGAAGCGCATTGCACACGTAAAATTTGATGCCGGCAGCCTGAAAAAGCTTCTCATCAAGGTCGCGCCCATTACAAAAATCTGAACGTATTCATGGCCCATCTTTCGGTGAAAAACGATGCGGCCACGCGGACACCGTTAGGCTGGCACAATGGCCCTTTTCTCTCGCCGCAAGAAAAATGCGACCACACCCACCCCCGATGACGCCACAGCCGCACCGGTAACACCGCAGACCGAAGAGCCGGATGCCGCGCCCGCAGCGCACAACACCGGTGCTGGTGCTGGTGCTGTTGCTGGTGCTGGTGATGCTGGTCCCGGCGCGGGTGCTGATGGTGCTGCAGGTGCGGGGGAGACCCCGGCTGCTGAGCCACTGCCCGAAGGTTTCGGTATTTCGGTGGAGGCATACCGTGGGGTTGGCGCGCCTTCGGCTCCTGCCCGCCCGCAGGTAGCACCCGAGACGCGGCTGGGCGCTGAAAATGTGGGCCCACGTATTTCTTCGACCAAGCGTGAACTGCCTCTGGCTCCCCACGACCCGCCCGCACAGACCGAGACGGTCGAGGGCATGAAAGATAATGTTCTGCTGCGCGAGGCGCTGGCACAGTTGACGGCGGAACCCACGAACGAACAGCTCTTGGGCGTGCTGCGCCAGGCGCTGCAGGGTCACCTGTATTTGCGGGTGCACGGCGATGCCCGCGAACAGCTGAGTTCTGGTGAACCACTGTCGATCGGTGTGCTGCGTGAGGGTGAACGCACGTTTATTTTGGCGTACAGTTCGGCCGGTTCGCTGCGCGAATCAGTGCAGCGCGAATCGAATCCCGAACAAACTTCGGCGATGGCTCAACCCGCACAGGGTGTGTTTCGCCAGGTGCTTGATAGTGACTTCAGCGGAGTTATTCTCGACGCAGCCTCAGCACCACGCCGAGCAGTTTTTCCTCGCGAAGTACTCGAACGCGCGATGGAACAGGCCGACCCGGAGTTCCGCCTCAAAGCACTTCTGGCACAACCTCGCGAAGCCGACAGTATCGCCAAGGCCGTAGAAATCATCGGCGACTCGCGCCTGTGGGTTGCTGTGAGCGATGCACAAAGCGAAGGCCAATTCGGGATCGCCGAAGCACAGATGGCCGACGGCTCACGCTACCTGCAACTGTTCACCCACCCGCTCGAGATCGTCGCGATGGGCAGGCAAGAACGCCCCATGCCCTTCACCGCCGACATGATCGGGCGAGTCATGGGCAGCCACGACTCGCTCTCGGGAGTGATCGTCGACACAGCCGGACCCACCATGATCATTCCGCGGGATGCGCTACAAACACTCATCGACAGTGCAGCGGCCGCGGCAGAAGCATCCGGAACCGAAAACCCGGGCGCCGCCGACGAAACCGTGTGACCCGGCACAACCGGGTGGCGGGGCGGCGGGCTGTGTGGCCGGGCCCAACCCGAGCTCTAGGGCAGTTGTGACCGGGCACAACCGAGCGCGGCACTGCGTGGCAGAACCCCGGGGCAGTTGTGACCGGTCTCGGGACTGTGTGACCTAGCCCGAGGCAGGCGTGGCCGGTCCGAATCGGTGGCTAGGGCGCGTGTGACCGGTCTCGGGACTGTGTGACCTGGCCCGAGCCGGTTGTGACCGGACACAGAACTTGTGTGACCGGACACAACCGGCTCGGCTGGGTCGCTCCCAAACAGCATTTGACCGAGAAAAGGAAAATTGCCGAAAGGCGCATGATTGTGCGGAAATCGTGCTGTTTTCGGCAATTTTCCTGTTTTCGGCAACGGTATGCCGGGATGGGTGGTGCCGGGGCAAGGCAGTGCCGAGTCAGGTGGTGCCGGGCCGGGTGTGCTGGGTGAGGCAGCCCAGCGAGGCAATGCCGAGTCAGGGAGTGTCGGGGCCGGCCGGGGGTTCGGGCGCGGCGGCAATCACCTGAGCAAGAGCCCCCAGCATGTGGGTGAGTTGCCGGATGTCACTCAGCGACCAATCATCGAGAGCACGAATCATGCGCTCGGCATCGACCTCGCGAGAGTGCTTGATGCGCCGGACACCCTCATCGGTGGTTGTGAGAAGAAAAGAGCGGCGATCATGAGGATCGGGTTCACGCTGCACCAGGCCATGGTTCTCGAGTTCTCGAATAGCACGGCTTACCTGTGACCGGTCAGACAGCGTGCGTTCGGCAAGGTCAGACGGAGTCACCGGCGCGCGCCACGTGATCATTCCCAAAAGTTTGTACGCCCCAGGCGAGAGCCCCGGTGCCACACGTTCGGCCCCATCAAGATAAAGACGACGCACGCGAGAGAAAAGTTCACCAAACTCCGCCTCTAAAGCACCCACGGCTTCGGCACGTTCGGAGTCAGAAATTCGCGACGACATCGCCGACCGAGCGGCACGAGGCTCATCTCGGTGGTCACTATCGCTACCCTCGACATGGCTCGGCGACGCACCGTTGTCGGCTGCATTGCCGCTTGTTGCGTTGCGGTGTGCGGGCTCAGTCATTATCGGCCTCTGGAGAGCGCGGCGCGGGGTGTCGGGGCACGCGCGATGCAGATTGCGGTGCAGAGCGCGGTGTAGGTTGCGGCGCGGGCCGCGAAGCATCCGGATGCTGGCGACGATCCGCCACGCCGGCGTCACTAACCCCAGCGCCACCCGCGCCTGCGTCACTAACCCCAGCGCTACCCACCCCAGCACCGGCGTCGTCGACGACGGTCACGGGGCCGGTTGCCATGATGGCATCCATTCCTTCTTGTGAGGCGACGGTGGCAAGGTCTGCTTCGCCTGCCTGCAGTCGTTCCTGCGTGGTCATGCGGGTGAGTGGCACGTTGGGGAGGAACAGTATTGCTACCAGGCTTATGACCGCGAGTGGTACGCCGATGAGGAAGGCGGAGGAGATTCCTTGGGCGTAAATGTCTTCGACGATGGTGCGGATGGGTTCGGGTAGCGAGAAGACTTCGGGCAGTGTTCCCGACATGAGTTGTTCGCCGAGCTGCTGGCCTTTTTCGCCGAGGGTTGCGAGGGCGGCGGCGACTTCGTTGCGTTTGGTGAGAAAAAGGTCGGTGACGGTGCCTGCGAGCACGGCACCCATGACGGAGACGCCGACGGTTCCGCCCAGGCTGCGGAAGAAGGTGACGCCGGCGCTTGCCGCACCGATGTCTTCGGGGCGGGTGGTGTTTTGTACGATGAGCACCAGGTTTTGCATCGTCATACCTACGCCTGAGCCGAGCATGAGCATGTAGAGCGAGACGAGCACAAAGTTGGTGTCGTATTCGAGGGTCGACAGCATGACTGATCCGGCAATGAGCAGAATCGAACCGGTAAGAAGAAAACCTTTCCAGCGGCCAAATTTGCTGATGAGTGCTCCGACGGTGATCGACGAGATGAGTAGGCCACCGATCATCGGTAGCGTCATGAGCCCGGCCTGGGTGGGGGTGGCTCCGCGAGCCATCTGCATGTATTGGCTGAGAAAAACGGATGTGCCAAACATGGCAATACCGATGGAGATGGAGGCGATGACCGACAGGGTGAAGGTGCGGTCGCGGAACATGCGCAGCGGCACGAGGGGTTCGGGCACCCGCAGTTCGACGATCACGAATGCGACGGCGGCAAGCACTGCGATACCGAGCATGACGACGGTTTGCACGCTCCACCAGTCGAATGATGTGCCTGCGCTGGTAGTCCAGATAAGCAACAGTGCGGTTGAGGTGGCAAGAAGCACAGCGCCCGCGTAGTCGATGCGTACGACATCGCGGGTGCGCGGCGGTGCCTTGAGTGTCAGTTGCAAGATGATGATGGCGGCGACTGCGAAGGGCAGGGCTACGTAGAAGTTCCAACGCCACGTGAAGGTGTCGGTGATGAAACCGCCCAGAAGTGGTCCGCCGACTGTGGCAACAGCCATGACGGCACCGAAGAGTCCCATGTATTTGCCGCGCTCGCGGGGGCTAATAATGTCGGCCATGATGATCTGGCTGAGTGCGGCGAGACCACCGGCACCGATGCCCTGTACGGCACGGCAGGCGATGAGCATTTCGGATGTCTGTGAAAAGCCGGCTACTGCTGTCGCACCAACAAAGATGACCAGGGCGAGTTGGATGAGCAGTTTGCGGTTAAAGAGGTCGGCGAGTTTTCCCCATACCGGTGTTGCGATTGCTGTTGTGAGTAGCGTTGCGGTCACCACCCAGGTGAACGCGTTTTGGTCGCCGTTGAGGTCGTGCACGATGACCGGTAGTGAGGTGGAAACCACGGTGCCGGCCAGCATGGAAACGAACATTCCCAGCAGAAGCCCGGAGAGGGCTTCGAGTACTTGGCGGCGTGACATGGTGGGCGTCGAAGAAGACGAAGACATGAAACTCCCGATAATTGATCAACGTCAACTATAGGGTGATGATTGACGAACGTCAACTATGTCGAGATGCGCGAAAACATGCGTGCGGGTGCGCGCCTGCGCGCTGACAAGCAGATTCCGGATGCTGGTGCTAATCCAGTAGCGCTAGCGCCCGAAACATATCGCGCTCACGCAGTTCTTCTCTTCGGCTCTGCGGCTCCGCCGAAGGCGACCGTTGGCCTGCGCTGCCGGTGGTGCGGCGATACAGCTCGTCAATCAGGTCGGTTGCTAGGCGCACAAGACGGGTGATTTCGCGGTCGTCGCGGTCAATCCACACCGACTGCGGTTCGTCGTGGACGGGGCGGAAGTTGTCGTGTTCTTCCCACACGAACAGCGTGCGTTCGGCGCCGAGTACGTGCTGTTGCCACCACACCTGTCGCAGGTAGTTACGGGGGATGGTGCGCCACGACCGGTTGGTGGTTTTAATTTCTGCCAGGAGCACGCGGCCCTGGTCGTCGACGCATACGCCGTCGGGCGTAGCTAGGTGGCGATGCTCGATCTCGGCGCGAAAGAGTGATGATGACGGCAGAATGCCGTGCGTGGTTTCTACCCATGCGGCAATCTCGGGTTCGCGCCTGCGCCCATGATCGGTGTAGGCGTTGCCAGAAAACCGCGGGCCGTGCCCCAGTTTGCTGTCGGCGGCGCGGCTGATCGACGCCGGCGTGCTGAGTCCCGCCACATCGGTTGCGGTGATGCCGCGCGAGCGTGCTCGCAACCAGGCTGCGCGGTCGCGAGAGTCGGCAACAATTCGCGCAGCAAGTTCGGGAGTCACGGCTCCCAGGGTAGCGCGTTGATGGGCGAGGGTAAGAAGGCCCGCCGAGCCTGGGTAGAGCAGCATCCGGCGATTTGGCGCATGCCGATGCATGACGTATTCTTGAACTAACCAAAGACCGCCGGTCGTTGCTGAGCACGAAAGTGCGAAGGCAATCGAAGCACTGTAGTAACAGAGGGCCCGCGCAGGTGACACGATATTTACTTCAACTTGTTTGAGTTTTGCTCCGTGCGCTTGCGCCGGAGCTTTTTTATTGCCCAGAGCTGAACACACCGAGGTCCAGGCTGGTGACTCACCTCCGTGAGTTACCTCGTATACACAAGGAGTGGCCATGGCGCAGAAGGAAGCATCGGTCGCCGAGCTCACGAAGCAGTTCGAGAGCTCGACCGCCGTTCTGCTCACCGAGTACCGCGGTCTGACGGTGGGCGAGCTCAAAGAGCTTCGCACCAGCATCCGTCAAGACGCGGAATACGCCGTGGTAAAGAACACGCTGACCAAGATTGCTGCCAACAACGCAGGAATCACAGCACTGGACGACGACCTCAAGGGTCCGTCGGCTATTGCCTTCGTGCACGGCGACCCCGTCGCTGTTGCCAAGGGTCTGCGTGCCTTTGCCAAGGCACACCCTCTTCTCGTGATCAAGGGCGGTTACTTCGACGGTAACCCCCTCAGTGCCGAAGAAGTCAGCAAGCTTGCTGACCTCGAGAGCCGTGAAGTCCTGCTGGCGAAGCTCGCCGGTGCGATGAAGGCATCGATGTCGAAGGCTGCCGCTCTCTTCCAGGCGCCGCTGTCGAAGACCGTTCGCACGGTTGAGGCACTGCGTGAGAAGCAGGATGCCGCAGCCTAACGGCCGCGGTTCAGGAACCCCTCGTACCACTAAACAAGCAGGAGAATAATCATGGCGAAGCTCAGCACTGAAGAGCTGCTCGACGCGTTCAAGGAGCTCACCCTCATCGAGCTCAGCGAGTTCGTAAAGGCCTTCGAAGAGACCTTCGACGTTACCGCTGCAGCTCCGGTTGCCGTTGCCGCTGCAGGCGCACCCGCAGCTGGTGGCGACGGTGGCGCAGCCGCTGAAGAGAAGGACGAATTTGACGTCATTCTTGAAGCAGCTGGCGACAAGAAGATCCAGGTCATCAAGGTTGTGCGTGAGCTGACCTCGCTGGGTCTTGGCGACGCAAAGGGCCTCGTTGACGGCGCACCCAAGGCTGTCAAGGAAGGCGTCAACAAGGAAGAAGCAGAGAAGGCTAAGGCTGCTCTGGAAGAGGCTGGCGCAACCGTCACCCTCAAGTAATCTTCTTCGCCACGCACCCACGCGGTGCATGTGCGACAACGAAAGCTCCGCGGCCAGCAGGTCGTGGAGCTTTCGTCGTTAAGGCGCAGCATCCGGAACACAATGCGCAGCATCCGGGGCACTACGCGTCAGCGATACCCCACAACGATCATCAGAGTGCACAAAGGTTAGAAGGTTGTGATGCACAAATCGTTGTGCTGGTGCGCTGGAGCCGAGTAGGTTGGGCCACACATCGGTGTTGTCCCATGCTTCGCGGAATGCACACCACAACCGCGAACAGGCACCGATTTGATGAACCGTGTACTCGAAGAGGAGAAATCACATGGGTCTTTCACAGCGATTCCGTCTCGTAGCGCCGCTGGCATTACTGGGCGCTACAGGGGTAGTGCTTGCCGGTTGCGGTGCCCCGGGCGCACCCGGCGGAGGCGACACCGGAGGAGGAGACACGGATGCCGCTGGCGGTACCGTCACCGTTTACGGCACGATCGTCGACGACGAAGCCCGCCTCATGGAGGAGTCATGGGCAGACTGGGCCGAAGAAAACGACATCACGATCAAATATGAGGGCTCACAAGAGTTCGAAGCCCAGATCGGTACGCGAGCACAGGGTGGAAACCCACCCGACGTGGCCATCTTTCCGCAGCCCGGGCTCTTCGCCGAGTTCGCCAAGCGCGACTACCTCAAACCGGCACCCGAGGGCGTAGAGAGCAACGCCAACGAATACTGGTCGCAAGACTGGGTCGACTACGGCACGGTCGACGGCACTTTCTATGGTGCGCCGCTCATGGCGAACGTGAAGGGGTGGATCTGGTACCAGCCATCACAGTTTGACGAATGGGGTGTGACCCCGCCAGAAACCTGGGATGACCTTCTGGCACTGACCGCAACCATCCAAGAAAAAACTGGAAACCCGCCGTGGTGTGCCGGATTTGAATCGGGCGACGCTACCGGATGGCCGGGCACCGACTGGATCGAAGACTTCGTGATTCGTGACGCGGGCCCCGATGTCTACGACCAGTGGGTTGCTAACGAAGTGCCCTTCACCGACCCAGCCATCAAGGCAGCGTTTGACGAGGCGGGCAAGATTCTACTCAACCCCGACTACGTCAACGCAGGCTTCGGTGACGTGCGTTCCATCAACTCGACCGCATTCGGCGACGTTGCGACCAAGCTCGCTTCGGGCGAATGTGCACTCACTCACCAGGCATCGTTCCTTACCGGGTTCTTCCCCGAAGGTACGAGCTTTGCTGAAGACGGCGATGTGTGGGCGTTCATGATGCCGGGCAAGACCGCGGGCGAACTCAATGTGACCGGCGGTGGCGAAATCGTTGGTGCATTCAGCGACGACGCCGCAACGCAGGCATTCCTCGAATACCTGTCGAGCCCCGAATGGGCAAACTCGCGCGTGAAGCTCGGTGGCGTTACCAGCGCCAACAAGGGACTTGACCCGTCGAACGCGCAGAGTCCGATCCTTGAAGAATCGATCAAGATTCTGCAAGACGAAAACACCACGTTCCGTTTTGATGGCTCCGACCTCATGCCCGGTGCCGTGGGCGCCGGAACATTCTGGAAGGGCATGGTCGCCTGGATCAACGGCACATCGGTCGACGAAGTGCTCAAGCAGATCGAGGCCGGCTGGCCACAAGATTAATGATGGGGCCGGATGCTGCACACCAGCATCCGGCACTATCTTGTGGGGGCTGCCCCTGTGCGGCAGCCCTCACCCGGTGGCCACAAACACCCCTGCGCACATCAGGGCGTAGGCGGCGGCGGGTGTTGGCCCCGGCAACGACAACGGAGTCTGTTGTGAAGGGAACGCTGTGACCGCATTTTTTCAGTGGATCGGAACCATGCATCCGATCCTGCAGGCACTCGTGGTGGTGGCCGCATTCGCGGCCGTCGTCACATTGATCCTGCTACTTGTCGACATTGCACCGCGACGCGGTGCCGTATATACCGGCATCCGGTTAGCGATGTGTGTACTGATTCCGCTGACCGTCATGCTGCTGTTCAACAGCTACTACTGGGCGATGGGCGTTGCCGTCGCCGTCGGTGCGCTGTTCTTCTTGCTGGACTTTCGGGCGCGGCAGGGCACCGGCTACCTTATTCAGCTCGTCGCTTTTCTCACCCCCGCCATGCTGCTGCTGCTCGTGGGGCTCGTGCTACCCAGTCTGCAGACCATCGTGGCGTCATTCATGAACTCCTCGGGCAAAGGATTCGTGGGGCTTGCCAACTACGGCTGGATCTTTACCCAGCCCGCCGGGCTCCGAGTGGTACTCAACACGATCGTGTGGGTGCTGGTCGTGCCCACCGTATCGACCGCCGTCGGTCTTGCCTACGCCGTATTTATTGACCGCACACGCGGCGAAAAAATCTACAAGGTGCTCGTGTTCATGCCCATGGCAATCTCGTTCGTGGGCGCCAGCATCATCTGGAAATTCGTTTACGAATATCGCGGCGGACAATACAAACAAATCGGTCTGCTCAACCAGCTGGTGGTGTGGATGGGCGGCCAACCCCAACAGTGGCTGCTGAACACACCATGGAACACAGCGTTTCTCATCGTCGTGCTCATCTGGGTACAAACCGGTTTTGCGATGGTGGTGCTCTCGGCAGCCATCAAGGGAGTACCCGCAGAACTGCTCGAAGCCGCCGAACTTGACGGCACCAATGCATGGCAGCGGTTCTGGGCTGTGACGGTTCCGGGAATCAAACCAGCCCTCATCGTTGTGCTCACGACCATCTCGATCGCCTCACTGAAGGTCTTCGACATTGTTCGCACCATGACCGGTGGTAACTACGGCACCTCGGTGCTCGCCAACGAGATGTATACCCAGTTCACCAAGTTTGAAAACGGACGAAGCGCCGCACTCGCGGTCATCCTCTTCATTCTTGTTCTGCCGATTGTTGTTTACAACGCTCGCCAGATTCAGCAGCAGCGGGAGATCCGATGAGTACGACAGGCACCAGCCCCGTCTCGGGCGTTGAAAACCTCACGACACACGCTGTCGTCACCGGTGGCGGACTCAACGGAGCCGCAGGTCGCACCAAAAAGCGCCTCACCCGGCCCTGGGCATCCATCGCATCGATCATCATCGCCGCCGTATGGACAATCCCCACCCTCGGACTATTCATCTCATCCTTCCGGCCCCGCGACCAGATTCTGTCGAGCGGCTGGTGGGAGTTCTTTGTGAACCCCGAGGTGACCGGCGAAAACTACGTCACCGTGCTGCAAGCCGGCAACACCCAGTTGACCATGCTGCACTCGTTCATCAACTCGATTGCCATCACGATTCCCGCCACCTGTGTGCCACTCATGGTCGCAGCCATGGCGGCCTACGCTTTCGCATGGATCGACTTTAAAGGCCGCAACGCCCTGTTCATCTTTGTGTTCGCACTGCAAATCGTTCCCTTACAGATGGCGCTCGTGCCGCTGCTGAGCTCGTTCTCACGAGGAATCAACCTCTTCGGCCTGCAGGTCACACTGCCCCTGGGCGTCTCGGGCGGCTACGCCCAAGTATGGATCGCGCACTCCATGTTCGCGCTACCACTAGCCATCTACCTGCTGCACAACTTCATGTCAGAGATCCCCTCCGACATCATCGAGGCAGCACGCGTCGACGGCGCATCGCTCGGACAAATCTTCTTCCGTATTGTGCTGCCTCTCACGATGCCCGCCATCGCAGCGGTAGCCATCTTCCAGTTCTTGTGGGTATGGAACGACCTGCTCGTCGCCCTCGTCTTCGCCGACGGCGCAGTAGCACCCATCACCAAACTGCTGGCAGAGATCACCGGAACCCGAGGAAACGAATGGCACCTGCTCACCGCCGGAGCATTCGTATCGATCATCATTCCGCTCATCGTATTCTTCGCGCTCCAGCGCTACTTTGTGCGAGGCCTGCTCGCCGGATCAACGAAGGGATAAACGAAGGGACAAACGAAGGGACAAACGAGCAGCCCACGCAGTACGGCACACCCGGTGGGTAGGATGGCTCCAGCAATCCTGCCCACCAACCCCTCTTCGTCAGAAGGTTCTGCGTGCCTGAAGCACCCACACCCGCCACCGGCTCACTCCGCATCCCCAGCAGCACAGGCGCTATTCGCACGATTGGCTCCAACCCAGCAACAGCGCCGATTACGCTGCATCCGGGAGACGCGCTATCCACCGGCAGGAGGGTGCTGTACATCATTGTGCTCGGCGCGCTCACCGCACTCGGGCCATTCACCATCGACCTGTACTTGCCCGCGTTCCCGCAGCTCGAAGACGACTTTCACACCACCTCAGCCGCGATCCAACTGACCCTCACCGGCACGATGCTCGGCTTCGCCGTTGGCCAACTTTTGGTCGGCCCCCTGAGCGACAAAATCGGTCGCCGGGTACCACTCGTCGCCGTCACAAGTCTGCACGTGCTCTCCAGCATCGCCGCAGCACTGGCCCCCACGCTGCTACTACTGGGAGTCACTAGGGTCATTATGGGTTTTGGTGCCGCCGCAGGAGGCGTCGTTGCCATGGCCATCGTGCGCGACCTCTTTGGCGGCAAGCGCCTGGTCATCATGCTCTCGCGCCTCGCACTTGTCTCGGGAGTCGCACCCGTTGTTGCACCGATAATCGGTTCGGCACTGCTCACCGTCGTCTCGTGGCAGGGCATATTTGTTGCGCTCGCCGGATACGGGCTTGTCATGCTGATGGCCGTCATCTTTGCCGTACCCGAAACACTGCCGCGCGAACGCCGCAACGACCGCGGCTCAACCACCATGCTCGAGCGCTACCGCATGGTGTTCTCTGACCGCGTGTACGTGGGCATGCTCATCATTGGTGCCATGACGTTCTCGGGCCTGTTCTCGTACCTGTCGGCGTCACCGTTTCTGTTTCAAATCACCCACGGGCTCGACCCGCAACAGTACGGCCTGCTGTTTGCCATGAATTCGATCGGCATGGTGATCGGAGTGCAGGTGTCGTCGCGGCTCGCCGCACGATTCGGCCCCCAGTGGGTGCTGGCGTTCTCCACCGGCCTGCAAATTATTGCGGCCACCATGATCATCACCCTCGACCAACTGGGCACCGGACTGTGGGGCGCGGTTGTGCCCCTGTTCTTCTTTATGCTCTCGTGCGGGTTTACTTTTCCGAGCGTGCAGGTACTCGCTCTTGACCGGCACGGTAAAGCAGCCGGCACCGCCGCATCGCTTCTGGGAGCCTGTAACTTCGGTGTCGCCGCGATCATCTCGCCCCTGGTCGGGTGGCTTGCGCGCGACGCGGGCATTACCGCGACGACCATGGCGGCCGTTATGGTGGCGTGCTCGACGATCGGCACCCTTGCGCTCTGGTTCATCGTGCGCCCGCGCACCGTCGGAATGCTCAACCCCTAAACCGCGCGTGCGCGCCGTCGGGTTTTTACGGGTCTTTACCCGATGAGCATGAGCACCGCATGCGACTGCTCAATAGCTTCCAATTCGTGGAGCACCCCGGCCTCCACCTGAATCGAACCGCCCTCACCCAGCTCATATTCGGCACCATCGACCCGGAACAGAATGCGCCCCTGCGCCACCTGCACAATAATCGGCACCGGTGCACGATGCTCTTTCATCACCGCACCGGCATCAAAAGACAGCGCACGCACCTTTAACCCGGGGGCATCAAAAACTCGGAACGGTTTGACACGGCCTTCAACAACCGGGTTCTGTGCCTGCCAGTCGGCGCTGCTACTGGCCAAAAGAGTGTGCGACATATCGACTCCGTCCGCTTCCGTTCTTCGAAACAACTCCTGTGCCCACCGTATCGGTCGGCATGGGCGGCCGGCTCAAAACGGGGGAATGTGTGGGGTGCAGCATCCGGATGCTACTGTTCACCGGCATGCGCATGCGACACAATGACCACATGGCACGATCACGATTAATGCAGTGGGGCGCCGCTGCCCTCGTCTTGGCGTTGGCGCTGGGAGTGTGGGTGGTGTGGCTGCCGATACCGCTGTTCGCCGCAGCAGACCAGGGCTGGCATGATTTTGTTGTCGAGCACCGCACACCGCTTATGGTGTCGATCGCGACCGTGCTGAACTGGGTCGGCGGCGGTGTCATTGGAGCAATCGTCATACCGCTTCTGACCGCCCTCATTGTGCTGATCACCCACGGATGGCGGTGGGCCGTCACCGTCGTTGTGGCGCTGGCCAGCAGCAGCGTGGCCGTGCAGATACTCAAATATGCGTTCTCGCGGGCACGGCCCGACAGCCCCCTCGTACCGACTGACTTTGGTTCATTCCCATCCGGGCATACATCGCATGCCGCGGGCCTGGCGATAGTGGTGTGGCTGCTGTGGCCGCGCGTTATCGTCGTCATCGCCGCAGCGCTGGCTGTTATCACGATGGCGCTGTCACGCACGATCGTGTCGGCACACTGGGCCAGCGACACACTCGGAGGCATGCTAACGGGCCTCGCCATGACACTGATCGTCTGCGCAGCCATGAACGGCTGGGTGCGCCGCGATCATCGAAAGCTAGGCTGGAAACACCGCGCCGACCCCCAATAAATCCCCCAGGAGTAACCGTGTCGCACATTCGCGCCTACCAGCCCGCCGACCGTCCAGCGCTCTACGACGTGTGCGTGCGCACCGCGAACGCCGGCGGCGACGCCCGCGGAATTTTCTCTCACGACCACCTGTGGGGCGACGTCTGGGCCGTGCCCTACGCCGAACGACACCCCGACCTCGCCTGGGTCGTCGAAAGCGACGACAAACGCGTCATCGGCTACATCGTCGCCACCGACAACACCGACGCCTTCGAAACCTGGTTCCGCGACGAATGGTGGCCAACGCGCGCACCCGCCTATTCGAAGGGTGTGCCGGATGCTCGTGGTGCAGCGGGTGATGGTGGCGGCGCTGGTGTTGGTCGTGCTGGCGCGGATGTTGGTGATGACTCGGGCGCTGGTGGTGCGGGCCCGGATGCTGGTGGCGGTGCGGGTGTTGGTGATGACTCGGACGCTGGTGGTGCCGGCGCGGGTGTTGGAGGAGGTGCTGGTGTCCGAGGCAGTGACCCGGAACGTGAACAGCGCGTGATCGCCATGGCCGCACACCGCGGGCCCGGCCAAGAACCCTTCGCCGCAGAGTACCCGGCACACCTGCACATCGACCTACTGCCCGAAACACAGGGGCAAGGGCTCGGCCGAAAGTTGATGGATACCCTCACAGCAGAATTGCGACGCCGAGGAGTCGCAGGCCTTCATCTGGGCATGGACCCGGCAAATAAGGGAGCCGCCGTGTTCTACGAGCGCCTCGGCTTCGACCGACTCCCCACCAGCGACGGATCACTCAAATACGGCCTGCGCCTGTAACGCCGCCGCGCGCCTTTTCGTCTCGAGCGCGCCCCTTCGCGCCTCCTGCTCCACCACCCGGCGTTCGCTTTTCGCCACCGGTCGCAACATGCCGTTGGTGTTTGACGGTGTGCGGCATGTTGTGCCCGGTCGCGGTGCGGCCCGTTCCGCCACCGGTCGCAACATGCCGTGTCTATGCGGTGTGTTGCGGCGTGTTGTGCCCGGTCGCGCAAAAAACGGTGTGGCCCGTTTCGTCACCCGCCGTTCCTGTGCACCACCCGGCGTTCGCTTTTCCGCCACCCGGCGTTTGAGCTTCCGTCATCGGGCACTCGCTGTCCACCACCCGGCGTTCGCTTTTCCGCCACCGGTCGCAACATGCCGTTGGTGTTTGACAGTGTGCGGCGTGTTGTGTCCGGTCGTGGTGTGGTCCGTTTTGCCACCGGTCGCAACATGCCGTGTCTACGCAATGTGTTGCGGCGTGTTGTGCCCGGTCGCGCAAAAAACGGTGTGGGCGAAGGAGAGCGCGCGGTAAAGGCAGCGGTTACGGCTGGCTTGGCACTCTCGGCAGTTCGGGTAGGATGATCTGTGGCCCTGCGGGGCCGCCCGGAGGATTCGCCTAGTGGCCTATGGCGCACGCTTGGAAAGCGTGTTGGGGATGAAACCCCTCGGGGGTTCGAATCCCCCATCCTCCGCCAAGCGAAATGTGCACCTGACCAGGAGTTTTTATGCTCCGGATGCTTCTCGTAATGCCTTGATCTGGCAGTATGCGCGGCATGTAGGCTGGGTCGATGGCTGTCAGCGTGAACTCTGAGTTTTTGATCACCACTGCCATCATTATCGCGGTCGCTGCGGTAATTGGGGTGGGTGTGGTTTACGGCATCCGGCTTATTGGTCTGCTTATTAGCAGGCGCGTGAGTTGGGTGGGTGAACTGGGGCGCCGAGTGCACCGGTCTTTGCTGGTGTTTACCCTGATTATTGCTGTGTGGTTGGGGGCGGCGGTTGCTCCGACGGGAGTAATGGGGCTGTGGCCGATCGTGTCGCGGCTTTTTTTGATCGCCACCATCATTGCCGGGTCGTGGCTGTTGGCGGCCGTTGTGTCTTTTGGTTTTGAACGCCTCATGGCGAAAGAGAAAGAGCTGCTGTCGGGTGCTGAGCAGCGCCGCAGGCAGACTCAACTGCTGGTCATTCATCGCCTCACCCTCGTGGTGATTGCGGTCATTGCTATTGGTGGGGCGTTGTCGACGTTCCCGCAGTTGCGTGCGCTGGGTACGAGCATTCTTGCTTCTGCCGGCATTGTTGGCGTGGTTGCGGGTCTTGCTGCGCAGTCGATTTTGGGCAATCTGATCGCGGGCATTCAGATTGTGTTTACGGATGCGATTCGGGTCGATGACATTGTGGTTATCGAGGGGGAGTGGGGCCGCATCGGCGAGATTAATTTGTCGTATGTGGTTGTTTATATTTGGGATGAACGGCGGCTGGTTTTGCCGTGTAGTTATTTCACGACCACGCCGATTGAAACGTGGACGCGGCATTCCGACAAGATTATGGGCGCGGTCATTATGGATCTTGACTGGCGTGTTCCGATGGATGAAGTGCGGGCGAAGTTCCACGAAATTATTGATGCTTCGCCTGAGTGGGATCGCCGGTCGTCGAGCGTGTGGGTTATTGGTTCCGAGGGCGGTTGGGTGACGGTGCGGTTTGTCATCTCGGCAAAGAACTCTGACGACCAGTGGGTGCTGCGTTGCCAGGTGCGCGAGAAAATGATGACGTGGTTGCAGCAGCAGCATCCGGAAGCTCTTCCGCACACTCGCGTGCGTGTCGATGACCCGACTTCGGCTGCAGAGCCTGCCCGGAACGTTCAGAGTGTGAGCACGTAGAATTTGAGGGTGGCCACCCCAAAAATTGTGTTGTTTTATGCGTTCACGCCGCTTGCCGACCCTGAGGCGATCCGTGTGTGGCAGCGTGACCTGTGCGAGGCTCTGAGGTTGCGCGGCCGCATCATTATTTCTGAGCATGGCATTAACGGCACGCTCGGTGGCGATCTGCCTGCGGTAAAAAAGTGGGTGCGTAAATTTCGTTCGTATGCGGCTTTTGCCGATACCGACATCAAGTGGAGTGAAGGCTCTGGTGTCGACGATGACGGTTACAGCGTTGATTTTCCGAAGTTGAGCGTGAAAGTTCGCGACGAAATTGTGTCTTTTGGTGCGCCGGGCGAGCTCGCTGTCGACGACGACGGTGTTGTGGGTGGCGGGGCCCGGCTTACGCCGGAAGCGTTGCACGACCTGGTCGAAAAACGTGGCGATGACGTGGTGTTTTTTGACGGAAGAAACGCGCTCGAGGCCCAGATTGGTCGTTTTCGTGACGCGATTGTGCCCGATGTTGAGACCACCCGCGATTTTGTGAAGGTGCTCGACTCGGGCGAATACGACCATCTGAAAGACAAACCGGTCGTCACCTATTGCACGGGTGGTATTCGCTGCGAAGTGCTGTCGAGCCTCATGCGTTCACGCGGGTTTGGTGAGGTCTATCAACTCGACGGTGGCATTGTTCGCTACGGCGAAAAGTATGGTGACGAGGGGCTGTGGCAGGGGTCGTTGTACGTTTTCGATCAGCGTCTTGCTGTTGATTTCAGCGACAAAGCCGCGGTAATTGGCGAGTGTGAGAATTGCGGCGCGTCGACGAATCGCACCGCTAATTGTCCGGATGCTTCGTGTCGCCGCCAGTTCGTGGTGTGTGAGTCGTGCGACCAGATGCCCTGCTCAGAGCACGCCGCAGCAGGGTAGTCAGCGAAGGCACCAGAGCGCCGACCGTCGCGAACACTGCGCGTATGACTGACCGCGGCATGATGAGCGCGCCCACACGAGTGCGCCGGGGTGCCAGCGGTGGTATTTCTGCGATGGCGCGGTGCAGAACCGGGGCGAGAGTGACCGTGTATTGGCCGGGCCGCGCAAACGTTGCCCGCTCGAAGGTTTCGATAAATGCCTGCGCCGAATCTTCAGGCATGCCGTGTGTTGCAACAAGGCGCTGAGCACTGGCACGCACCGACTCGTGGTGCGGCACGGCAAAACCATAGTCGGTCAGGGTTGCCTGCCATTCGGCGGCAGCTGCCGAGGTTGCGGCCGCAGCAGCCTCGGGCGAAGTTCCCGCAGCCGTTGCGGGGTGGCTTGCACGATGCATCCGGATGCTGCGCAGCACCCGGCGCACACCGGCCGGAAGCAGCAGCACAACCAGCACAATGCCTGAAACCCATAGCCACGGCATGGTGGTGGCGGTGGAGTCGGTGTCGGTGGCCGGTGCCCGGGTGGGTTCGGGTTGCGCCTCGGGTTCGAGAGTCGGCTGAAGTTCGTGCTCAGAGGCGTCGGTGTCGGCGGTGGGGGTGGGCTCGGGGTCGGTGACGAGGTTGTCGTCGTCATCGACGGCTGTCGTGGCGGGGATGCCGAGTGTGGCCGTGGGTTCAAAAGCTACCCAGCCGATGCCCTCGAAAAATACTTCGGGCCACGCGTGCAACTGATCGGTTGAGACAGCGTAGACGGTTTTGTCGTCTTGTTTTTGTGTCGTGGCGGCTCCGGGCAGGTATCCGACCACAATGCGGCTGGGCATGTCGAGCGTTCGCGCCATGACAGCAAAAGCGCCGGCAAAGTGCACGCAGTATCCGGCGCGTGCTTCCAAGAAAGCCGACAGGGCTTCGACACCGGTACCGTCGAAATCGTCGTCGACGGGGGCCGTCAGCGAATAGTGAAACGATGACCGAAACCAGTCTTGGAGCGCAACGAGCCGCTCATAATCGGTGTTTTCTTCGACGGTCACCGACGCGGCTGCTTCATAGAGTTCGGGAGGCAGATCTTCGGGCAGATAACGATATTTGGCTGATTGCACGAGAAAAGCACGCGACTGCCGCAGCTGTTCGAGCGTTGGCTGCCCGATCACGGTGTCGATCGTGTACACCTGGTCGGCGGCGTCGGCCGATGACGACGTCACCGTGTCGTTTTCGGGGTGGGCACGCCACGCGCCATCTAAACCACGCGCAGCCACGGCACCGGATGGTACGGGTATGCGGTCGCCCTGCAGCGCAGTGATACGAATCGAGGTGGTGTCGTGCAGTTCTTCAACACCCTCGGGTACTGCACCGGCGCGACCCTCAGCCTGGGCGCGAAGGGGCGCAGCAGAAGGGGTATCCGGATGCCACACATCGCCGTCAAAACGCGAGAGCGTGGCCACACGCAAATAGGGCGCTCGCGACGCCGTCGTCATCAGCGTGAGGGCCACGGCAGGCTCGTGCTGTCGTAGGTCACTGCCCATATCGAGTGACGTGTTGATGTGCATTGCTCCTGCCCCGCCCAGCACAGAAAGCTGATGCAACGGCACAAAAGGAGTCAGGATGAGACTGGCGACGATCGCGGCCGTGCCCAGCAGGAGCGCCACCGCTGCGCCGGGCCGCGGAGTGGGCGCGGGCTCGCTGCCGCCCCACGCCGCGCGAGCCGGGGAGTCGCTGGACTGCGGCATCCGGAGCGCAATAACGACATAGAGCCCCATCGCGATGAGCCACAGAACACCGGGCCATTGCGAGACCGCCAGTGATGGGATAGCGGCGGTGGCCAGCACAATAATGATGGCCGGAACCACCAGTCGCACGGCACCCACCAGCGCATCGAGCAAAATGACCAGGCCAGCACAGCCCGCCGTCAACGCAAAAATGAGGCCCGTGGCGGGGTCAAGAGGAGCAACACCCTCGGTCACCTGACGCATGGCATCGCCGATAAGAGCGGGAAACCTGCGCCACACGCCAGCGCCGGGCCAGGCACCAAAGACGATATCGGCCGGGAAGAGTCGTCGAAAAGTGATGACCCCGGCGATATACACCTGCACAGCCATCACAATGAGTGTTGTTGCTACCTCGGAGCGGCGACGCAGCAGCCGGCGCAGCACCATGCCCGTCACGACGCTGGCCAGCGTGGTCACCACGACCGTGACCACCCATGGGCCGGGGATAATGACCTGGGCAATGGGCCACACGGCAACGACCATGCCGAGCAGCACAATTGCCGCGGCGTGGGCGCTGCGGGGTAGGGCCGGGCGCGGGTCGGTAGAATAAGCGGAATCGGCGGCTGAGGGTTCGGCGGCGAGGGCTTCGGCAACCGCGTCGTTATCGATGACAGAGTTAGACACGCGTGGCCGCCCCACCGGTCTCATCAGAACCTTCGCCGCTGTGGGCCTGCTGCCACGCTGCAGCCGGGTCGTGCGTGAGCGGCGCCGCGCGCCAGCCGTAACTGCGGGCGTGTGCATGCACCGCGGGCGTCAACCGCTGAGCCAACAGCACAACAGAAGAGCCCAGAGCGCGCGCCCAGTCGTCGATGGTCGAAGCCTCGACATTACCCGCGATGATCACCGTCAGCAGCGCCGAACCGCGTTCAAGCACCAGGGTCTGCTGGGTTTGTTGCGGCGCGACCGCGGCAAGTTTTTCTAAAAGATCGTGGCGGCCATCTAGTCCCGCGACCGTGCCCCACTGTGCCCCGGTACTGTCGAGCACCACCACGCGGTGCCCCTGATCGGCCAGGTGCATAGTGACCGAGGCGCAGGCAGTGACCGCATCGTCCATCAGCTCAGCATGATTCTTCGCGGTCGGGCCGACCAGCCACCGCCGCAACGCCACATCAACCACCACCTGCGTATGCGTTGCATCGTGCTGCTCTTCTTGCCGCACCATCATCTCGCCGTGGCGCGCGGTGGCCCGCCAATGCACGCGACGCAGCGAATCCCCCGGTGCATAGGGGCGAGGAATAGGACTATCGGCACCATGCTGCATGAGCATGCCCCGACGAGTAACAGCCGATTCGCCCCCGGATGCTGCTGCCTGCCCGGCATCCAGAGTATAAATAGCCGGAAGCACAGTGACGCTTGTTGATTGCCCACAGGTGCGTGTGCGCTGCACAAGACCAAAAGGGTCCGTGACCGTCACCCGCAGGGGCCCGAGCGTACCCCGACCTCGCCGTGCGGCACCAACCACGTAACCCTGCGGCACCTCGCTGCCATACGAGTCGATCGACGCAACACCGAGTTCACCGCGACCCTCACCCACGAGCGGGGCAGACACCGGATCATGCCAGGCTGCAGCACGCACACGCCGCTGTCGCCCGCCCGTCGTCTGCGCCCACACATCAAGCGTCACCTGAGCACTGTCACCGACCGTAAATACGCGCGGCGAAACCTCGCGTCGAACATCAACGTTCACCATGGCGACGACAACCCACAGTGCCGCCAGCGCCACGACAGTCACCAGCATGATGCCGGATGCAACAACCACTGCCGAACCCACCATTGCCCCGCCACCAACACACAGCACCCCGGTCAGCGCAACCGCCAACCCCCGCGAAGTAACGCGACGCATGCGCATTATCTAGCGAACGGCCGTGCCCGGCACCGGAGTGCGCGCCACAATACCCTGCAAAACTGAAGCGATCGTATCGGCAGAATCAGCATGCCGAGTGCGGGCCGGTAACACCCTGTGCGCGAACACCTGCGGCATAAGCGCGCTCACATCGTCGGGAACAACAAAATCGCGGCCATCCATCGCAGCCGCCACCTTCGCAGCTCGCAACAGCTGCAAAGTAGCGCGAGGACTCGCACCCAAACGCAAAGCATTATCGGCACGTGTCGCGCGAGCCAACGCCACCGTATAGTTCTCGATCGCTTCGCTCGCATGCACACTGCGAGCCCAACCAATCAACGCAACCACCTGCTGCGTAGAAACAATGGGGCGAACATGGTTGATGGGGTCATCGCGATCGCGGGAGCGAAGCATGCGGGCCTCGGCTGCGGCATCCGGGTATCCCAACGCTATGCGCATAAGAAAACGGTCACGCTGCGCCTCAGGGAGCGGATAGGTGCCCTCCATTTCGAGCGGGTTCTGTGTTGCCACCACAAGAAAGGGGCGCGGCAAAGCATAAGTGGTGCCATCGACCGTGACCTGGTGTTCTTCCATTGCTTCTAGCAGCGCCGACTGAGTTTTTGGCGACGCACGGTTAATCTCATCGGCGATCACAACATGCGAAAAAACAGCCCCCGGCGTAAACCGAAAACTGCCCTCCGAAGCATAAAAAACCGACACGCCCGTGACATCGCTCGGTAACAGATCGGGCGTGAACTGAATGCGCCGCACATCGGCATCCACCGTCGCAGCCACAGCACGCGCCAGCATCGTTTTACCAACACCCGGCACATCTTCTATCAACAAATGCCCCTCGGCGAGCAGGCACAGCAGCGCACTACGCACGGCCTCATCGTGCCCACCAATCACGGTGCGAATCGACGCCATCATCGCATCGGTGAGCGCCGAAAAATGCTGCGCCGACATGGCCGAAGAAGAACTCGCCGGCACCGGTGAATAAAAATGCGCCGAAGATGTGGACGCGGCGGACATGGCGGGAGTGGCGGGAGTGGCGTGCATCTCGACCTTCCTCGGCGCAACACCTCTCACGCCGCGATGACTGTATTTGATCGTAACGTGCCCGTGAAGAACGCACACGAGAAGGGGCGAATTATCCCCAGGTGGGTTGTGGGTTGTGGGGTGTGCGGGGCTGCGCCGGGTGGGGTGCGGGCTAGGTGTGGGGTGTGCAGGGGAGGGTTGCCGGGAACAGGAAGATTGCCGGATGCAGGATGTTTTGTGCGGAATTGTCCTATTTTCGGCGATTGTGCTGTTTTCGGTCAATGGGACGGCGCGGGGTGGCGCAGGTGGCGAGGGCGAGCGTGCGCTGCGCGGGGTGGGTGCGGGGCTGCGCCGGGTGGGGTGCAGGCTAGGTGGGGGAGGTGTACGGGGGAGGGGTTGCCGGGAATAGGGTTGCCGGGAACACGGTTGCCGGGAACAGGAAGATTGCCGGATGCAGGATGTTTTGTGCGGAATTGTCCTGTTTTCGGCGATTGTCCTGTTTCCGGTCGATGGGGTGGCGCGGGACGGCGCGGGTGGTGCGGGCGAGCGTGCGCGAAGGGGTTGCGCTTCGGTTACACTGGTTGCTGGCTCTCCGTGTGACGATATCCAGGCCAATTCCCCCAGGGCGGAAACGCAGCAAGGGTAACCGGGCTCTATCGGGTGCACGGAGGGCCTTTTCTCTCCCCGGATGCTGCGCCAGCCCCGCTGCACGCGAACCGGCGGCGCCCACCCGCTGCACACCAACAGACTGCGCCAGCCCCGCTGCACGCGAACCGGCGGCGCCCACCCGCTGCACACCAACAGACTGCGACAGCCCCGCTGCACGCGAACTGGCGGCGCTCGCCCGCTGCACACCAACAGACTGCGCCAGCCCCGCCGCACGCGAACCGGCGGCGCCCACCCGCTGCACACTAACAGACTGCGCCAGCCCCGCTGCACGCGAACCGGCGGCGCCCACCCGCTGCACACCAACAGACTGCGCCAGCCCCGCTGCACGCGAATCGGCTGCGCCCACCCGCTGCGCACCAACCGACTGCGCCACTCCGCTGCGCGAGAACATTAGGCTGGGTGCGTGGCGCAGAGCATTTACATCACCTCGGCCGAGGGGCATACCGGTAAGTCGACGATTGCACTGGGAGTGCTCGATGCGCTCATGCGGGTTTCGCCCCGTGTGGGGGTGTTTCGGCCTATTGCGCGGTCGTCGCAGGAGCGCGATTTTATTCTTGAGTTGCTGCTGGCCCACGATGGTGTGCATCTTGATTATGACGAGTGCGTCGGTGTCACGTATGAGGATGTGCGGGATGACCCTGATCGTGCTTTGGCCACGATTGTTGACCGGTTTAAGCGGGTAGAGGCCCAGTGCGATGCGGTTGTGGTGGTGGGCAGCGATTACACCGATGTGGCCAGCCCAGCCGAGCTTGCCTATAACGCGCGTATTGCAGCGAATCTGGGTATTCCTGTGCTGCTGGTGCTCAGTGGTCGCGATCAGCGTCAGCAGGTGGAACGTTTGGGTACAACCACAGCTCGCACCCCGGCGGCTGTCGGCCATTTGGCGGCGTTAGCGCTCGGCGAGCTCGAGACTGCTCGCGCCGACCTTTTTGCTGTTATTGTCAACCGCGCGGACCCGGATGCCCTTGAGCCAACGATCGCTGCGGTGCATGAGGCCGTGCACAGTGCAGCATCCGTGTGGGCTATTCCCGAAGACCGCACGCTGGTTGCCCCGTCGATGCGAGGAATCCTTGAAGCAGTCGACGGCACGCTGGTGAAGGGCGACGCGCAACTTCTGGGTCGTGAAGCGCTCAGCGTTGTGATCGCAGGAATGTCGATGGTGAATGTGCTGCCGCGGCTCGACGAGAGCGCGGTTGTTGTGATCGCCGCCGACCGCACGGATGTGCTGTTAGCGACACTGTTGGCGGATGCATCCGGAACATTCCCTTCGCTGGCGGGAATCATTCTTAACGGGCCTTTTGAGCTGCCCGAACCGGTCGAACAGTTGCTTGATGGTTTAGCGTCGACCGTACCGATTATCGCCACCGACCACGGCACGTATGACACGGCGGCGCGTGTGATGGGTGCTCGCGGCAGGCTTACTCCGCAGTCGCGGCGCCGGTACGATACGGCAGTCACCCTGTTTCAAACGCACGTTGATATCACCGAGTTGACGACGCAGTTGGGCTTGGCGCGATCAGAGGTGGTAACGCCGCTCATGTTTGAATATGGGCTGATTGAAAGGGCACGCGCCGACCGGCAACATATTGTTTTGCCCGAGGGCGAAGACGACCGTATTTTGCTTGCCGCGGCGACGCTGGTAACGCGCGAAGTTGCCACGCTCACCATTTTGGGCAACGAAAAAACGATTCGGGGTCGGGCAACAGAACTGGGTATCGACCTGGCCGACACCGCCATCATCGACCCGACCAACTCGCCGCTGGTGGCGTCTTTTGCCGAAGAATATGCGCGCTTGCGGGCACACAAGGGTGTCACCATCGAGCAGGCCCGCGACACGGTGACTGATGTGTCGTATTTCGGCACGATGATGGTGCATCAGGGCCTTGCCGATGGCATGGTGTCGGGCGCCGTGCACACAACAGCGCACACGATCCGTCCGGCGTTTGAGATTATTCGCACGCGGCCGGATGTCGCCGTGGTGTCGAGCGTGTTTCTTATGGCGCTCGCCGACCGGGTTCTCGTATACGGCGACTGTGCGGTTATTCCCGACCCGACCAGCACACAACTGGCCGATATCGCTATTTCGTCTGCAGCCACGGCCGAGCAGTTCGGTATTGAACCGCGTGTGGCGATGCTGTCGTATTCGACGGGTGAATCAGGCACGGGCGAAGACGTCGATAAGGTGCGCGCGGCCACACAACTTGTGCGCGAACGGGCACCACAACTGCCTGTTGAGGGGCCGATTCAATACGATGCCGCCGCCGACGCCGCCGTCGCCCAAACAAAACTGCCCGATTCGGCTGTTGCTGGCCGGGCAACGGTGTTCATTTTTCCCGACCTCAACACGGGCAACAACACATATAAAGCGGTGCAGCGCTCAGCCGGTGCAGTAGCGATGGGTCCGGTTTTGCAGGGGCTGAACAGGCCCATTAACGACCTGTCGCGGGGTGCGCTCGTCGAAGACATCGTCAACACCGTTGCGATTACCGCTATCCAGGCGCAGGGGGCTTCAGCATGAGCTTTGTTCTTGTTATTAACAGTGGCTCGTCGTCGCTCAAATACAGCCTTCGTGATATGCAGCAGCAGACCGAATGTGCGAGCGGACTGATCGAACGCATCGGACAAGACGAGGGCATCGTTACGCACGAGGTTGCGGGTGATAATAAGCATCCGGATGCCACACCCTCGTCGGATCCTCAAAAATTTACCACCGAGCGACGCATCGCCGACCACCATGAAGCGTTTGCTGTCATGCTTGAGCATTTTGCTCAGCATGGTCCCCACCTCGACGAACATCGCCCCGTGGCCGTAGGGCACAGGGTTGTGCACGGTGGGGCCCGTTTCTTTGCGCCGACGCTGATTGACGACGATGTAGAACGCCAGATTGGTGAACTGGGAGTATTGGCACCGCTGCATAACCCGGCAAACCTGGCCGGGATTCAGGCGGCACGGCACGCTTTTGCCGATATTGTGCACGTTGCTGTTTTTGATACCGCTTTTCATCAGACACTGGAACCGGCCGCCTACACCTACGCGATCGATGCGCAGTTGGCCCGTGAGCACCGGGTACGCCGTTACGGTTTTCATGGCACGAGCCACAAATATGTGAGCGAGCAGGCTGCGCAGTTTCTTGGCCGCGATAACGCCGAACTGCGGCAGATTGTTTTTCACCTGGGAAATGGTGCTTCGGTCACCGCGATTCGCGGGGGTCAGTCGGTCGAGACGTCGATGGGCCTCACGCCGCTCGAGGGCCTTGTTATGGGCACGCGCACGGGCGATATCGATGCGGCAGCGCTGTTACATTTAGCGCGGCGCGCGCACCTGTCGATTGACGACCTCGATACTCTCGTCAACAAACGCAGCGGCCTGCTGGGTTTGGCAGGTGTGAGCGACATGCGCGACGTGCTGGAAGGGCTTGAGCGTGGCGACGAAGCAGCAACGCTCGCCTTCACCGTGTATGTGCATCGGCTGCGCGCCTATGCGGGTGCCTATATTGCGCAGCTTGGTGGGGTTGATGTGATTTCGTTCACGGCAGGGGTCGGCGAAAATGCGGCTCGGGTGCGAGCAGAAGCACTCGCAACACTGGAGTTTATGGGCATCACGGTCGATGCGGAACGCAATACGGCGCCGGGTCGCGGCATCCGGCACATCAGCAGCCCTGAGTCGCCGGTGGCGGTACTTGTTGTGCCCACCGATGAAGAGCAAGAAATCGCTCGGCAGGCCCTCACACTGGCCTAGGCGTCTCGGCCGACACTGCGCCTTACTTCTTTATGCTGTCGCGGCTACGCTGGTAGCAGCACCGGTGAGCCGGTCGGTCATTTTCCATCCACAGTTTCAGGAGGCTCGCGTGCCAGAGGCTCTGCCTGCGCTCACAACATTCGACGGAATTCTCTTCGACCTCGACGGGGTGCTCACCCCGACTGCAGAAATACACATGCGTGCATGGCACCGTGTTTTTGACGACGTCTTTACCGAGCTCGGTATAACCCCTGCGTATACGGATGCCGACTATTTTGCGCACGTTGATGGCAAAAAACGCTACGACGGAGTAGCCGATATGCTGCGCAGTCGCAACATTGAAATGCCGTGGGGTGCGCCCAGTGACCCGCCCGAAGCGGCCACCGTATGCGGAATTGGTAACCGCAAAAATGCGGCATTTGAGGCGGCCCTCCAGGGTGAAGGAATAGCACCGTATCCGGGTTCTTTGGCGCTCATCACGTATCTCGCCGAACAGGGAATACCCATGGGCGTTGTTTCCAGCTCTAAAAACGCCCCCGAAGTGCTCGCTATCGCCAAAATCGACCACTTCTTTCGCGTTGTCGTTGACGGCGCCGTGGCGGAAAAAGACGGACTCGCATCGAAACCCGCCGCCGATATGTTTCGCGCAGGGGCCGAACGCCTCGGTGTCGACCCTGCGCGCGCCGCCGCTGTCGAAGACGCCGTCTCGGGCGCTGCCTCCGCCGCAGCATCCGGATACTCATGCGTGATCGGAGTCGACCGTGGTGCCGGAGAACAGGCACTGCTCGACGCCGGAGCCACGATCGTTGTTCGCGACCTTGCCGCCCTCGTGCCCGGTGCAGCGCTCGCGTAGCATCCGAAATTCTTCTTGCACCATTCTTTTGCACCACACCACCCAGCACAGCCCGGAGAACGAATGATCGACCGCGATATTTACCCCGTCGACCCCTGGCGTTTTGTTGAAACTCGCTACCCTCTTGTCGACCCCGGAGTCAGCGAAACCCTCTTTACCGTGGGTAATGGTTATTTAGGGTTGCGTGGCAACCATATTGAGGGTCGCATTGCGCACGAGCACGGCACGTTTATTAACGGCCTGCATGAAACCTGGCCCATTCGCCACGCAGAACAGGCTTATGGTTTTGCCGAGGTAGGGCAAACAATTGTTAATGCTCCGGATGCAAAAGTAATGCGCATCTATGTTGATGATGAGCCGCTGTCGTTCGACGAAGCAGATATACGCGAGTACCGTCGGCAAATCGATTTTCGCACCGGCGTTCTTGAACGCGACCTGCTGTGGGTAACCCCCTCGGGCAAAAGGGTGCGCATTCGCGATGAGCGACTGGTGTCGTTTGAGGAACGCCATATTGCGGTGCTCCGACTCGAGGTGACGGTAGAAAACGACGACGCACCAGTCACCGTCAGTTGCCAGATGCTCAACCGTCAAGATGGCGAAGACGTCTATGGCGGTGTGCCCGAAATGATGCGGGCCGGGTTTGATCCGCGCAAGGCGGAGAAAATCTCTGACCGAGTGCTGGAGCCGGTGGAGTTCTGGCAAGAAGATCTGCGCTCAGCGCTGTCGTACCGCGTAGCAGCATCGGCTATGACGGTGGCTGTTGTGGCCGACCACGTGGTCGAGACCGAAAACGAATACACGGCGCGGCGGCTGATCGACGCCGACATCGCCAAGAACGTTTTTCGCGTGCAGGCCCGCGCTGGGGTGCCCACGCGCATCACCAAGCTCATCAGCTATCACTCCTCGCGCGGGGTGCCGGCGCGCGAACTTGTTGACCGCTGCCGCCGCACTCTCGACCGCATCGGCGTGGAGGGCGTACAAGAACAGTTCGACGCACAGGAGCGCTGGCTCGCGGCTTTCTGGGAGCGCTCCGACGTTCAGATCGGCGGGCACGACGACCTGCAGCAGGCAACACGGTGGTGCCTGTTCCAGATCGCCCAGGCGTCGGCGCGTGCCGATGGCCTGGGGGTAGCTGCCAAGGGAGTTTCGGGCTCGGGCTACGGCGGCCACTATTTTTGGGACACCGAGGTGTACGTCATGCCATTTTTGACATACACCTCGCCGCAGTGGGCCCGCAATGCTCTGCGTGCTCGCGTACTGATGCTGCCCGCCGCTCGTCGCCGTGCGCAGCAGCTGAACGAGGCCGGGGCACTTTTTCCCTGGCGCACCATCAACGGCGAAGAAGCTTCGGCTTATTACGCGGCGGGAACAGCGCAGTATCACATCAACGCCGATGTCAGCTTCGCCGTCGGCAAATATGTGCGCGCTACCGGCGACCTCGACTTCATGCTGCGTGAGGGTGTCGACATCCTCGTCGAAACCGCACGGCTCTGGGCCACGCTCGGGTTCTGGCGCACGAACGGCGGCACGGACACCTTCCATATTCACGGTGTGACCGGACCCGATGAATACACCACGGTCGTCAACGACAACCTGTTTACCAATGTGATGGCACGGTACAACCTTCGTGTGGCCGCGCGCGTCGTCAACGAGATTCGTGAGCATGATCCTCACGCTTATGCGGCCATGGTGGAGCGGCTGCGGCTCGAAGAGGGCGAAACCGAGGCGTGGGAGCACGCGGGCGATGCCATGCATATTCCGTATAGCGAGGCGCTGGGGATTCACCCGCAAGATGCCATGTTCCTCGAAAAAGAGGTGTGGGATCTCGACAACACTCCGGCCGAGCAGCGCCCGCTGCTGCTGCACTTTCACCCGCTGGTCATCTACCGATTCCAGGTGCTCAAACAGGCTGATGTGGTCTTGGCGCTCTTCCTGCAGGGCAACCACTTCACTCCCGAGCAAAAACGGGCCGACTTTGAGTACTACGACCCGCTGACCACAGGAGACTCCACGCTGTCGGCCGTTGTGCAGTCGATACTCGCGGCCGAGGTGGGCTATCAAGATCTGGCACGGCAGTATTTTGAACAGGCGCTGTATGTCGACCTCGCAGATTTGCATCACAATGCTTCGGACGGCGTGCATGTTGCTTCGGCCGCCGGAGTGTGGACTGCTCTGGTCAGTGGCTTTGGCGGGATGCGCGACCACTATGGCGATCTGAGCTTTGACCCGCGCCTGCCCGAAGACTGGCCCGAGCTGTCGTATCCGCTGCGCTGGCAAGACACACTGCTGCGAATCACCGTGACGCGAGAAGCGTTGACCGTGCGCATTGACGAGGGCGAGGCGATAGATTTTTATGTTCGTGGCGAAGCCTTCCGCGTCGAACCGGGATTCGACTCGGTCGTCTCGTTGGTCAACCAGGGGCCGGTGCTTCCGGGTCGACCAACGCTGCGGCGTTTTGCTGATGCGCGGCGCGAAGATGGCACGCTTTTGTCGGCATCGGTTCCCTCAACATCGTCGATTCCGATCGTCGGACCGTTCGAAGACTGATGCCGATGTCAGAGGCACACTTTAGGCTGGTCGAGTGACCACCGCTCTGTATCGCCGCTATCGTCCCGAGACGTTCGCCGAAATGATTGGTCAGTCCCAGGTGACTGACCCGCTCATGACCGCTCTACGTGGCGACCGCGTGGGCCATGCATACCTGTTTTCTGGGCCGCGTGGCTGTGGCAAAACAACATCGGCCCGTATTCTTGCGCGCTGCTTGAACTGTGCCGAAGGGCCGACCGATACACCCTGTGGCACATGCCCGAGCTGTGTGGAGCTATCACGGGCGGGCGGAGGTTCGCTCGACGTTGTCGAGATCGACGCCGCCAGCCACAACGGTGTTGATGATGCCCGCGACCTGCGGGAACGAGCAACTTTTGCTCCCAGCCGCGACCGCTACAAGATTTTTATTCTTGACGAGGCACACATGGTCACGGCGCAGGGCTTCAACGCACTGCTCAAGCTTGTTGAAGAACCCCCGGCACACGTCAAATTTATTTTTGCCACGACCGAGCCAGAAAAAGTACTCGGCACGATTCGTTCGCGCACGCACCACTATCCGTTCCGGCTGGTGCCGCCCGCAGCCATGCTCGAATATGTCGAGCGACTGTGCGCCGAAGAGAACGTCACGGTCGACACGGGTGTTTTGCCGCTCGTCGTGCGCGCCGGAGGCGGTTCGCCACGAGACACTCTCTCGCTGCTCGACCAGCTCATTGCTGGATCAGAAGAATCGGATGCCGGTGACGGTGGTATCGCTGTGCGCTACGACCGCGCTGTCGCCCTGCTGGGTTACACGCCGTCGTCGCTCCTCGACGAGATTGTTGAAGCGCTCGCCGGCAACGACGCCTCGGCTGTTTTCCCTGCCATTGACCGCATCGTGCAGACGGGGCAAGACCCGCGCCGCTTCGTTGACGACCTGCTCGAGCGCCTGCGAGACCTCATTGTGCTGGCGGCCGTCGGCGACAGGGCATCGTCGGTTCTTCGAGGCGTGCCCGAAGACGAACTCGCACGCATGCATACACAAGCACAGCTCTTCGGGCGTGATCGACTCTCGCGCACCGCCGACATTGTGAGCCTCGCCCTCGACGACATGAGCGGTGCCACCTCGCCCCGCCTTCACCTCGAACTCATGATCGCGCGCGTGCTTGCTGCCGAACCCGCGTCGACCAGCGAAGCACCGAGCAGCAGCCCTGCGCCTGCGGCAGCCGCTTCTGCTCCGGCATCGCGGCAACAGAGTCCTGCTGCCGCGCCAGCGCCGGTACCTGAACCAGCGTCGGCATCCGAACCAGCCCAGGTACCCGAACCAGCGTCGGCACCCGAACCAGCCCAGGTACCCGAACCAGTACCTGCACCTGCACAGAAACCTGCGCCCGCGCCCGCAACCGCGTCTGCCGCCGAGTCGAAGCCCGAACCTGCTGCATCCGGCCCCGTCACAATCGATACCGTTCATGCTGCCTGGCAGAGTGTGCTCGGCCGACTCGAGCAAATCAGTCGCGCCTCATGGCTCGTAGCCACGGGTGTCGAGCCGTTGGCGTACGACACCGGCGAGGCTATTTTGACACTCGGTTTTCACAGCCCGAGCGATGTCGAGCGTTTTCGTGGGGCCTCGGTGGCCGAGGGACCATCCGAGCACCTGCGCCAGGCGATCGAAGCCGAACTGGGTGTGCGCGTCAAATACCGGCCAGCGCCGCTTCCTGCGCGCACCGAAAACGTCGCGACGCAACAGTCATCCACTCAACCGCCAACAACGCCACCGAGTTCCGGATCACCGAGTGCTGCTTCACCGAGTGCTGCTTCACGCGACGCCACACCGCCGAATGCTGCACAGTCGACACCGGCGCAGCAGGCACCGACAGTCCAGAGTGCTCCACAGCCTCGGCCCTCCGCCTCGGCTGCTGCACCCGTGACCGACTGGGCAGTAGCGTCTATTCCCAGCAGTGAACCGGCTTCGCCGAGCACCCCCGACAACTCGTTACCCGCCACGCCGGATGCCACCCGCTCGCCCGCACCCGCTTCCGCACCAGCGTCGCTTCCCGTCGACGACGAACCTGCCGATGCCGAGGCCATGCCAGCATCGGGCTGGTATCAGCCGCCCACCGACGGCGAGGTCTCGGACGACGAACCGCCACCCTACGACGACGAACCGCCGTACCCCGACGACGACCGCTACGCCACGCCGCCCGCAGCACCCGCACAGGCGTCGGATAGTGCAGCATCCGGCACCCCGAGTGCTGTCGCGCCGGCGCAAGCAGTACCGACCCAGGCCGCGCCCGTACAGGCCCCTGCTGCGGCTGCCCGCCGCTCATCGGCCGGTGGAGTGCAGCGCTACGGTGAAGCCGTTATTCGCCAGGTGCTCGGCGCCACATTCGTGCGCGAAGAGCCCTATGAACCGCCCGCGAGGTTCTCGTAATGTACGACGGAATTGTTCAAGAACTCATCGACGAATTCGGGCGACTGCCAGGAATTGGCCCGAAGTCGGCGCAGCGCATCACCTTCCATATTTTGCAGACCCCCAGCTTTGACGTCACCCGGCTCGCCGAACTGCTCACCCATGTGCGTGAACGCGTGCGTTTTTGTGAGAACTGCGGAAACGTCGCCGAACAAGAGCTCTGCGGCATCTGCCGCGACCCGCGCCGCAACACCGCACTCATCTGCGTCGTCGAAGACGCCAAAGACGTCTCGGCTATTGAACGCACTCGCGAGTTCCGCGGTCTTTACCATGTGCTCGGCGGCGCCATCAGCCCCATCGCAGGAATCGGCCCCGACGACCTCCGCATCGCACAACTCATGTCACGGCTCGCCGACGGCACCGTACAAGAAGTGATTCTTGCCACCAACCCCAACCTCGAAGGTGAAGCAACAGCCAGCTACCTCAGCCGCCTACTCACCAGCATGAACATCACCGTGTCGCGCCTCGCCTCCGGGCTTCCCGTCGGGGGCGATCTCGAATACGCCGACGAAGTCACACTCGGGCGCGCCTTCGAAGGCCGACGCGTACTATGACACCGCGCAACAGCCCCATAACTCGCCGCGGATGGGTGCTGTTTGCCGTCATGTCGCTCGTGTGGGGCATCACGTACCTCTTTATCAAAGAGGCTGTCGCCACCTTCAGCCCCGCAGCCGTTGCATCCGGCCGCACACTCCTCGCCGGAATCATCCTGCTCCCGTTCGCCATCCGCAGCGGAGCACTCCGACAAGCCTGGCGATACTGGCCATGGATTCTCGCCTTCGGTGCAGTAGAAATGGCCGGGCCCTTTCTGCTCCTCAGCCACGCCGAAACCACCATGCCCTCCGGCCTCACCGGCCTACTGGTAGCAACCGTGCCACTCTTCGCCGTCATCATCGCCCTATTCCGCGGCGACCGCACAGCACTCACACCCATCCGACTGGGCGGGCTGCTGCTCGGCTTCATCGGCGTCGCGGTCGTTGTCGCAAGCCCCGGGCTGATTGAACTCACAGCGGGCAGCAGCATCGCCATCGGCGAGATCATGCTCACCGCCCTGCTCTACGCCATTGCGCCGTTCATCATCGCCCACAAACTGGCCGATGTACCATCGATCGGCACCATCACCCTGGCGCTGCTCACCGTCGGAATCCTTTACCTGCCCCTCGGCATCGCCACACAGCATCAGGTGCCCACAACCCGCTCCATCGTTTCGCTCGTGCTGCTCGCCATCGTGTGCACGGCGCTGGCCTTCTTGGCGTTCTTCGCACTCATCCGTGAAGTAGGGCCGGTACGGGCACCACTGTTCACCTACGTCAACCCCGTGGTTGCTGTTGCGCTCGGAGCCGTCATCCTCAGCGAGCCCATTACGCCCGGCCTGATCCTCGGCTTTCCACTGGTGCTTGCCGGATGCTGGTTTGCCGCCACCGGCGGAAAACTACGCCGCACAGAACCTGACCTCACCACCGGCCCCGTCACCACCGTCGAAACAGCCGAGGCCCTCCTCGCCGACACCGCCACAGACACCGACACCACCACCACCGACAAGCACTAGCAGTCGCCCCAGGCTCGCGTCATATGACAGCGCGCGCATATGAATCACTCATAGAATATGTGCGGGCGAATCTGCTCACCATCCCCAGGAGTGATACGTGGCTCTCATCGTGCAAAAATACGGCGGCTCCTCCGTCGCCGACGCCGAAGGCATCAAGCGCGTCGCCAAACGCATAGTCGATACCCGCAGGGCAGGTCACGACGTTGTCGTTGCCGTCAGCGCCATGGGCGACACAACCGACGAACTACTCGACCTCGCAGCCGAAGTTGCCCCCATCCCGGCACCCCGCGAACTCGACATGCTGCTCTCCAGTGGCGAACGCATCTCGATGGCTCTGCTGGCCATGGCGATTCACTCGATGGGTTTTGACGCCCGCTCCTTCACCGGCCCCCAGGCCGGTATGCGCACCGATAGCAGATACGGCTCTGCGCGCATCGTCGATGTCACCCCCACCCGGCTGCGCGAAGCGCTTGACGAGGGCGCGATCATCATCGTCGCCGGATTCCAGGGCCTCAACGACGACACTCAAGACATCACCACCCTTGGCCGCGGCGGCTCCGACACGACCGCCGTCGCTCTTGCCGCGGCTCTCGACGCCGATGTGTGCGAAATCTATAGCGACGTCGACGGCATTTTCACCGCCGACCCACGGGTGGTGCCGCTCGCCCGCAAACTGCAATCGGTCACGAGCGAAGAAATGCTGGAACTTGCGGCCAACGGTGCGAAGGTGCTCTACATTCGTGCCGTCGAATACGCGCGCCGCCACGGCGTTATGATTCACGCGCGCTCCACTTTCACGCCCAATGAGGGCACGTACGTACTGGGCGAAGGCATGAGCCGCCCCAGCCTCACCGAGGGAGAAGCCATGGAAGAGCCCATTGTTGCCGGAGTCACCACCGACCTCAGCCAGGCAAAAATTACTATCGTTGGCGTTCCTGACGTGCCCGGTAAAGCGGCCGGTATCTTTACGATCGTCTCGAAGGCGGGTGCCAACGTCGACATGATCGTGCAAAACATCTCGGCCGCCGCTACCGGCCGTACCGACATCTCGTTCACTCTGCCCAAGGCCGAAGCCGCAACCGTGCTGCGGGCACTGGCGGCAGAAAAAGACAGCGTCGGCTTTGAAAGCCTCGTGCACGACGACCAGATCGGTAAGCTCTCGGTCGTCGGCGCAGGTATGCGCTCGCACTCCGGCGTCTCGGCGATCCTGTTCGAAGCGCTCTCGGCAGCCAACATCAACATCGAAATGATCTCGACCTCCGAAATTCGCATCTCCGTGGTTGTGCGCGGCGATGAACTGGCAGAAGCTGCACGCACGGTGCACAGCTCCTACGGGCTCGACAGCGAAATCGAAGCGGTTGTTGCCGCAGGCACGGGTCGCTAGGCCGCAGCATCCGGTAGAATCCAGGCAACCCTGACACCGTCGCCAGGCGTGGCACCTACACCCCGGCGTCGCGTCCTGGCATTCGTTCTGCTATTGCACGAAGCCAAGGACAATCATGACCCGTATCTCAGACAGCGGACTCTCCGTCGCGATCGTCGGTGCCACCGGCCAGGTCGGCACTGTCATGCGCGGCATTCTTTCTGAACGCTCTTTTCCCATCGGTCAGCTGCGCCTGTTCGCCTCAGCGCGTTCGGCGGGCACCACTATCGACTACAACGGCACGCCCGTAGTGGTTGAAGATATTGCGACGGCCGACCCTCGGGGCATCGATATTGCTATGTTCTCGGCGGGTGCCACGGCCAGTCGGGCCTATGCCGACAAGTTCGCGGCGGCGGGCGCGGTTGTTATCGACAACTCCAGCGCATGGCGCAGCGACCCCGAAGTTCCCCTGGTCGTCAGCGAGGTTAACCCCGAGCAGATTGATCAACGCCCGCGCGGAATTATCGCCAACCCTAACTGCACAACGATGGCCGCTATGCCGGTGCTGAAAGCGCTGCACGACGAAGCAGGGCTGGAGCGTCTCGTTGTTTCGACGTATCAGGCTGTGTCGGGTTCGGGTCTTGCCGGAGCCGAAGAACTGCTCGGCCAGGTAGAAAGAGTTCTTGAACAGGGCGACACTCTGCGTCTTGTGCACGACGGTTCGGCGGTTGAGTTTCCGGCCCCCGAAAAATATGTCGCCCCGATTGCTTTCGATGTTGTGCCGCTGGCGGGCTCGGTTGTCGATGACGGTCTGAACGAGACCGATGAAGAGAAGAAACTGCGCAACGAGAGCCGCCGCATTCTTGATCTTCCCGACCTTCGTGTCTCGGGTACATGCGTGCGCGTGCCGGTGTTTACTGGCCACTCGCTCTCGATTAACGCCGAGTTTGCCCGCGACATTACCCCCGAACGTGCCCGCGAGGTGCTGGCTGCTGCACCGGGCGTGAGCGTCGAAGAAGTTCCCACGCCGCTGCAGGCGGCAGGTAAAGACGCCAGCTTCGTCGGCCGCATCCGCGCTGATCACGCAGCCGCTGACAACCGTGGCCTTGCGCTGTTTGTCAGTAATGACAACCTGCGTAAGGGAGCAGCGCTGAACGCTGTGCAGATCGCCGAGATCGTTGCGGAGCGCTTGAGCGCTTGAGCGCTTGAGCGCGCAGTAGTGCGGTTGTGGGGTTATTGGTCATTTGGTCAAGGGGTGCCGACAAGCGAACTAGACTAGACGGGTGACCGAAACCGTCGACGTCGTACTCATCGGTGGCGGCATCATGAGCGCCACCCTGGGTACCCTTCTTCATGAACTGCAGCCCGACTGGAAGATTGTCGCTTTTGAGCGGCTATCCGATGTGGCCCAAGAGAGCTCTAATGCGTGGAATAACGCGGGCACGGGCCATTCGGCCCTGTGTGAGCTGAACTATATGCCACAGGCTAAAGACGGGTCGATGGACCCGGCGAAGGCAGTGAGCATTAACGAACAGTTCCAGCTCAGCCGCCAATGGTGGAGCACGCTGGTTGATCGCGGTGTGCTCGAAGAACCGCGCAGCTTCATTAACCCCACACCGCACATGACTTTTGTGCGCGGCGAAAAAGATGTTGCGTTCTTGAAACAGCGCTACGAGGTGCTGCGTGAACAGCCGCTGTTCGCAGGGATCGAGTACAGCGAAGATTCGCGGGTCATTCACCAGTGGGCACCGTTGCTCATGAAAGAGCGCATCGACGACGGCGAACCGTTTGCAGCAACGCGTGTACCTGCCGGTACCGATGTTGACTTTGGTGCGTTGACGACACAGATGTTCCGTCACCTCGAAGAAGAGGGCACGACGGTGTACCGCAACCGCGAGGTGCGCAAGCTGCTGCGCCAGAACGATGGCACGTGGGAGGTGCGGTACCGCGACACGCTGGGCCGCACTCCGGGTCGCATCCGGTCGCGTTTTGTTTTTGTTGGTGCGGGTGGTTGGGCACTGAAACTGCTGCAGGGGTCAAAGATTCCCGAAATTCGGGGTTACGGATGCTTCCCCATTGGCGGTCAGTGGCTCAAGACCAGCAACCCCGAGATCGTTGCCCAGCACAAGGCCAAGGTCTATTCGCAGGCTCCCGTGGGCGCGCCGCCGATGTCGGTGCCGCACCTCGACACCCGCGTGGTCGATGGCGAGGCGAGCGTCATGTTCGGGCCTTTTGCGACATTTAGCCCGAAGTTTTTGAAGAACGGCAATCCGCTCGACATTGTGACCCAGGTGCGACCGCACAACCTGTTCAGCATGCTAAAAGTGGGGCTGACAAACCTCGACCTCGTGAAATACCTCATCAGTGAACTGTTGAAGACTCACACCGGCAAGGTCGACACTCTGCGCACATTTATGCCCACGGCTCGCGACGAAGACTGGGAGCTTTTGAACGCTGGACAGCGCGCGCAGGTGATGAAAGACGGCAAGCTGCAGTTTGGTACCGAAGTGGTTGCTTCGGCAGACGGTTCGATTGCCGGTCTGCTGGGCGCTTCGCCCGGGGCCTCGACCGCTGTTCCGGTCATGCTGAATGTTTTGCGCAGCTGCTTCGCCGACGAGTACGCAGAGTGGGAGCCGCGTTTGCGCGAGATGATTCCCACTCTGGGCGAAAAGCTTAACGACGACCCGGATGCTGCTCACGCTGCCATGAAGTCGACGGCAGACGCCCTCGACATCGCTCTGTAACGGGCTGTCGTGGCGAAACTGTATTTCCGCTACGGCGCGATGAACTCGGGCAAATCTACTGCCCTGTTGCAGGCTGCCCATAACTATGAGGAGCGCGGACAGCACGTGTTGCTGGCTAAGCCCGCTGTCGACACGAAAAGCGCGGGCCACGTAGAGAGCCGCCTCGGGATGACTCGTGAGACCGATTTTCTTATCGGTCATGACGACAACGTGCGCGAACTTTTTGCCGGCGAACGCAGCGAGTTGCAGCGCCGGTATGCGAACTCTCTTCTGCCGAGCCCGCACACGGATGTGGCGTGTCTGCTGATCGACGAAGCCCAGTTTTTGACCACAGCACAGGTCGATGACCTCTTTCGGATTGCCGTTGATGATGGCATTCCGGTTATGGCCTACGGCATCCGGGTTGATTTTCGTACTCATGCCTTTGAGGGTGCAGCACGACTGCTTGCCGTTGCCCATACGCTCGAAGAGCTCAAGACTATTTGTCGCTGCGGCCGCAAGGCTGTGTTGAATGGGCGCCGCATCGGTGACCGTTTTGTTTTCGACGGCGACCAGGTTGCTATCGATGGTCAGCATGCCACGGTCGATGAGGCTGCTGCTGAGGCACCCGAACTTGTCACATACGAGTCGCTGTGCGGTAGCTGTTACCTCCAGGAGTCGGGCGGAACGCTTACCTAGGCCTTCATAGGCTGAGCGAGTAGGCGCGCTTGCGTGGTCTGACCACACGCGATACTGTGGTCAGACCACAAGGGGGAGCTGTGACGACACACGAAAACGCCACCGCGCAGCCGCGCGCGTGGCAGAGCGTGCTCGAACACATTGAAACGCGGCTCGTGCACGGTGCCCTCGCGCCGGGCGACCGTCTTCCTGCTGAGCGAGAACTCGCGGCCGAGCTGGGAGTAGGGCGCTCGAGTGTGCGTGAAGCGCTCCGCGTGCTCGAAGTGATGGGCCTTATCCGGACAGCGACAGGCTCCGGCCCGCAGGCCGGCGCGATCGTCATCGCCACGCCCGTCGGTGGCATGGAAACCCTCCTGCGGCTGCAAGTGGCAGCGCAGGGATTTGCGCTTGCCGACATCGTGCGCACGCGACTCGTGCTCGAAAGCACCGTGGTCACGACCCTTGCTGCGCGCCATGATCGCGACCACGCACTGCGTAACGCCTACCGTGTGCTCGAAGCGATGGATGCCCCCGATCTTGCCGCGCATGACTTTTTGGCACTGGATGCCCGACTGCACCTTGCCCTCGCTGAAGCATCCGGCAACACTGTCATTACGGCCGTTATGGCCGGGCTCCGCACTGCGATCGAGTCGTACGTGCGCGAGGGATCAGCCCACATCAGCCAGTGGCCTGACATGGCCGCGCGGTTACGCAACGAACACCGCAGCCTGATCGATGCGATAGCCGCTGGCGACGCTATGCGCGCGGCAACCATCGTGCGCGAGCACATTCTGGGCTACTACACCGCAACCGGTCTTGTTGCAGCATCCGGCGCCGACATCTCGATGCCAGCGTCCACCACCCTTCACACCACACCGCACAAGGAGCACTGATGGTTCAGCGACAGCTTCCTCGTCCCGCCGAGATTCTTGAACTCATGCAGTTCAAAAAACCGCAGTTCAACGCAAAAAAGCGGCGCCTTGCCAGCGCGCTTACCATTGACGACCTGCGCACCATCGCGCGTCGGCGCACGCCCAAAGCAGCTTTCGATTACACGGATGGCGCTGCCGAAGGCGAACTGTCGCTGGAGCGCGCACGGCAGGCGTTCCAAGACGTTGAGTTTCACCCCGGCATTCTCGCCCCGGCGCCCGATGTCGACACGAGCGTGTCGATTCTTGGCGGGCACAGCTCGATGCCGTTTGGAATTGCCCCCACCGGGTTCACTCGCCTTATGCAGACCGAAGGTGAGGTTGCCGGCGCCGGGGCAGCAGGGGCCGCCGGAATTCCGTTTACCCTCTCAACCCTCGGCACCACATCGATCGAAGGCGTTATCGAAGCCAACCCGCACGGGCGCAACTGGTTTCAGCTCTATGTGATGCGTGACCGCGAAATCTCGTATGAACTCACACGGCGGGCGGCCGCAGCAGGCTTTGACACCCTCATGTTCACGGTCGACACGCCCGTGGCCGGTGCACGCCTTCGCGATGCTCGCAACGGCTTCTCTATCCCGCCGCAGCTGACCCTCGGCACGATCATTAATGCGCTGCCGCGCCCCTGGTGGTGGATCGATTTTCTTACCACCCCCAAGCTCGAGTTCGCCTCGCTCACATCGACAGGCGGCACTGTCGGCGAACTGATCGACTCCGCCATGGACCCCACCATCAGCTACGACGACCTTGAGGTTATTCGTGGCCTGTGGCCGGGCAAAATTATTGTGAAGGGCGTGCAAACGCTCGAAGATTCGCAGCGCCTGCATGACACCGGCATCGACGGCATTGTGCTGTCCAACCACGGTGGCCGCCAGCTCGACCGTGCACCGATTCCCTTCCACCTGCTGCCCACGGTGCGTAAGGCTGTCGGCGACGACTTCACCGTCATGATCGACACCGGCATTATGAACGGTGCCGACATTGTGGCATCCGTGGCTCTGGGCGCTGACTTCACCCTTATCGGTCGCGCCTACCTTTACGGGCTCATGGCCGGCGGGCGCGCGGGAGTCGACCGCACGATCGAAATCTTGCGTACCGAGATCGAACGCACCATGCGCCTGCTGGGCGTTTCGAGCATCGCCGAGCTAGAGCCCGGTCATGTTACTCAGCTGGCCCGGCTTATGCCGCTGCATCCGGCAGTACAGGCCGTGCATGCCGACTAGTCCGCTGATACGAGTGCATGAGGTTTAACAGGTGCTGCTCGTGCCAGGCAGGCGCAGAAAACGCGATGCCCACGGGCAGCCCCTCATAAAACCCGGCATTCACACTGCCGATCGGATACCCCGCGAGCGCGGTGAGCGTTGATGCGCCCAGCGGATACGGCTCACCGTGCACGGGGTCGATGCGTGCTGCCGGTGCCACGGCCGGTGCGATGAGAGCATCGAGCCGGTAGATGGCGAAGGCCGTGTCGATCGCGGTGCGAGCCATGCGTTGAAAATGGGCGATCGCTGCACGCACTTCAGTATCGTCATCGCCCACTGACTCGGCGATCGAGCGCAGAATTTCGTGGTCGGGGGCATCGGCAGGTTCCGGATGCTGCGCAAGAAAGGCCACCACATCGGCCATGGTGCGCACGGCAAACTCGGGGTCGACGTAGTCGCGCATATATCGTTCGAGTCCGCTGCGTGTTTCGGCCATGAGCGTGCGCACTTGGCGGCCTCGCGTGCGAAGAATTTCGTCGTATTCGGGTATCGCGACGTCGTCAACGATTGTTGCGCCGGCTTCGCGCAAAAGTGGCAGTGTCTGCTCAAAGATTTCGGTGGCTGCGGGGCTGTGCTTGCACGCGACACGGTCGATGCCGAGGCGGGCGCCGCGCAGGGCTGTTGCTGATAGGGCGGCGGCGTAGTCGGTGGCATCCGGGGTGGTTGGTCGGATCGGCAGGTGTGGTGCGTGTGCATCGCCGGGTGCAGAGCTCGGGGTGTCGGGGTCGGGGCAGAGGGCGAGCACGGTGAGCGCTGTTGCGAGGTCGGCGACGGTGTGGGCCATGGGGCCTGGACTGTCTTGAAAATATGAGATCGGTATGATGCCGCGGCGACTCACGAGACCAACGGTGGGCTTGATGCCTGTTATGCCGGTGACCGAGGCCGGGTAGGCGATCGACCCGGCCGTTTCGGTGGCGATCGTTAACGGTACGTATCCGGCTGCGATGGCGACGGCTGAGCCCGAGCTGGAACCACACGCGCTGCGCGAGGTGTCCCAGGGGTTGCGGCATTGTCCGCCGCGGCCGCTCCACCCGCCGTGGGCGTTTCCTGACCGGATGCTACTCCACTCGGACAGGTTGGTTTTGCCAATAATGACGGCGCCGGCCTCGCGCAGCGTGGCAACGAGGTCGGCGTCACGCAGGGCATAGGCGCCCTCGAGCGCCGATGATCCGGTGGTGGTCTGTGTGCCATCGGCGGTGGCGATATTGTCTTTCACGAGCACAGGAATGCCGTGCAGCGGCCCACGGTCGTGCCCTGCCCGCAGTTCGTCGTCGAGGCGACGCGCATCATCGATCGCGTGCGGTGCGCATTCAATCACCGCGTGGAGGCCGCGTCCCTCCCGATCATCGTGGGCGATGCGCCGCAGGCTTTCGCGTGTGAGATCGCTGGCCGAGACCTGGCCGGAACGTAAGAGATGCGCCCATTCGGCGACATCCGGGGTGGAATCACTGATGGCATGCGACACGGCGCTTCTCCTTACCTGCCAACCTGCCTTACTACTGTGCCGCGTGGCGGTCGAGGAAGGCAAACACCTCGTTGTCGTCAACCCCGGGGAAGGCTCCGCGGGGGAGGGGCGAGAACATGTGGGTGTGCACTCGTGCGCTGGGCCAGGCTTTGCCCTGCCAACGTGCTGATACATCGGCGGGTGGGCGGCGGCAGCAGGCTTCGTCGGGGCATGTGGATGTTGCTCGATGCGATGTTTCGCGGCCGCGCCACCAGCGGGAGTCGTCAAACGGAACCCCGACGGTGATCGAGAATTCTCCGTGGCGAGCCGAACCTGTCTGGGTCGAACTCCAAAAAGTGCCGGCCGGGGTGTCGGTGTACTGGTGGTACTCGGTGGTGCGGTTCTGCTGCGAAAATGCGTGCCGGGCAGAGAAGTGTCGGCATACCAGTTGGCCTTCGACCGAGCCCGTGACATCCATGGGCAGGGGGAAGTCGTCATTGGCATAGACGCGGGTGATGGCCCCCGTGCTGTCGACGCGCAGGAAGTGCAGGTGCATGCCCAGGTGTTCGGTCATGAGATTGGTCATGCGCATGCCTGCCGATTCGTGGGTGACCCCGAAGGCGTCACGAAAATCTTCCACAGCAAGGTTGCGATCCTTTTTCGCCTGCTGCAAAAATTTCACCGCGGCGGTTTCGGGCATCAGGCAGCACGCGGCAAAGTAGTTAATCTCTAAACGCTGCTGCAAGAAGTCAGCGTACGAGGTGGGTGGCGTGTGCCCCAGCAGCCGGTGGGCCATGGCTTGAAGCGCCATGGAGCGCAAACCGTGCCCGCCCGGAATCGACGCTGGTGGCAGATAGATGCGGCCGTGCTCGAGATCGGTGACCGAGCGGGTAGAGCTGGGCAGGTCGGCAACATAGATCAGTTCAAAGCCCAGACGCTCGGCCATAATGCTCACCGTGCGGTGCGTGAGCGCGCCCGACACGTGCCCGGCGAGCTTCAGCTGCTTCTCTGCCAGCTTTTCAATGTCGGCAATGTAGTTATTTTGTGCCGTCATGCGAAGACGCAGCTCGGTGTTGGCGCGCCGAGCCTCTTCGGGTGTTGCTATGGCCTCACGTTCGCGACGCTGAAGTTCGCGATGTAAACCCAGCACTGACTCGAGCATTTCATCGCTCATCCCCTTGGTGATACGCAGCGACGGCACACCGAGCTGCAAAAATACGGGGCTACTCTGCGCCCGCTCGAGTTCGATCTCCAGTGCCGCGCGTCGGTTGGGAGGTTCGGTCGAGAGTAGATCAGACACCTCGGTTTCGGTGGCCTCGGCGATTGCCTGCAGCAACGACAGCTTCGGCTCGCGTTTGCCGTTCTCGATGAGGCTCAGCTGCGAACCGGCAATTCCGACGCGAGCGCCGAGTTCTTCGAGGGTGAAGTTCTTGAGAAGACGGTGATGCCGGATGCGGTGCCCCAGGGTTGCCAGCTCGATACTCGTGCTCATAGTTTTACTATATCGAAAGAAATGCGATTCTTTCAAACAAATATGGGTGAAAACACCTCGATATCTGCATCATTATGGAAATAACCCGGATTGATGGGCCTCGGCTTCAAAGGAGCAGACATGGCTATTGCACACACGCTCGTCCCTCGCGTCACCTCTGTTGCGCCCTCGTACCAGCACGGGCAAGCGCCGGACTATGACACGGCGTCTATGGCCGAGCTGCGTGCATGGGTCGACACGATTGCCGAACTCACCCAGCCCGATCGGGTGCACTGGGTCGATGGCTCTCGCGCAGAAAACACCCACCTCATGAACCAGCTGGTCGACGAGGGCAAACTTATTAAGCTCAACCCCGAATGGCGGCCCGGCTCGTACCTTGCCCGCTCACACCCGAGCGATGTAGCACGTACCGAAGCGCGCACATTTATTGCCTCCAACCGCGAAGAAGACGCGGGGCCCACCAATAACTGGGCCGACCCCACCGAAATGCGCGCCACGATGAACACCGTCTTTGCCGGATCCATGCGCGGGCGCACCATGTATGTCATCCCCTTCTCGATGGGGCCCGTCGGCGGTGCCCTGTCACACATCGGCGTACAGGTGACCGATAGCGCTTACGCTGTGGCGTCCATGAGCATCATGACGCGCGTGGGAGCCAGCGTGCTCGAACGCATCGCTGATGGTGACCCGTGGGTGCGCACAGTGCACTCAGTGGGAGCACCGCTGCAACCCGGCGAAGCCGATGTTGAGTGGCCGTGCAACGACGACAAATACATCGTGCACTTTCCCGACACTCTCGAGGTGTACTCGTACGGATCCGGGTACGGCGGCAATGCCATCCTCGCCAAAAAATGCTTCGCCCTGCGCATCGCCTCGGTGATCGCCCGCGACGAAGGGTGGCTGGCCGAACACATGCTGCTGGTGCGCGTCATCTCGCCCGAGGGTAAGCAGTACCACGTGGCGGCAGCATTCCCCTCCGCCTGCGGAAAAACAAACCTGGCCATGCTGCGCCCCACTATCCCCGGCTGGAAGGTCGAAACTCTCGGCGACGACATCGTATGGATCCGACCTGGCACCGACGGGCGTCTCTACGCTATGAACCCCGAAGCAGGGTTCTTTGGTGTGGCGCCGGGCACCGGAGAATCCACCAACATCACCGCGGTAGAAACCCTGTGGGGTAACACCATCTTTACCAATGTGGCGCTGCGCCCCGACGGTGACGTGTGGTGGGAAGGCCTCACCGACACACCACCCGAGGGCCTCATTGACTGGGAGGGTAATCCCTGGAATCCAGCATCCGGAAAACCCGCAGCGCACCCCAACTCTCGTTTCACCGTCTCGGCAGCACAGTGCCCGCAAATATCTGACGACTGGGAAAACCCCGAAGGCGTGCCGCTCGATGCGATTCTGTTTGGTGGCCGCCGCGCCAGCAACGTACCGCTCGTGGTCGAAGCCACCGACTGGACCCACGGCGTGTTCCTGGGGGCCACTATCTCTTCGGAACGCACCGCGGCAGCCGAAGGAACCGTCGGCGAACTGCGCCGCGACCCGTTTGCCATGCTGCCGTTTTGCGGTTACAACATGGGCGACTACTTCGCGCACTGGCTCAACGTGGGTAAATCGCTGCGTTTTGACCGCGCCCCGCGCATCTTTCAGGTCAACTGGTTCCGTCGCGGCGACGACGGCCGGTTCTTGTGGCCAGGTTTCGGCGACAACGCCCGCGTGATCGACTGGATCATTCGCCGCGTTGAAGGCCAAGTGAGTGCCGAAGCAACGCCCATCGGTCGCATCCCGCTGATCGACGACCTCGATCTCAGCGGGCTCACGATTCCCGAAGCCGACCTCGCCGAGCTCTTCGACATTGACCCGCAAGCATGGCTTGCCGAAGCCGACTCGACAGAAGAGTTCTTCGAAATCTTTGGCGATCGCCTCCCCGCCGCTCTCCGCAGCGAACTCGACGCCCTGCGCTACCGCCTCGCGCAGACCCAGCGCTCGCTCACCTAAGCACGCGCAGGCATCGAGCGCACGCTCGGGAACACAGGTTTGGGCAGGGTACCGCGCAGAGAACGCTGAGTGTGCGCGCGGTGCCCTGCCCGAAGCTACAGTCCGGGGCATCCGGATGCTACGGCCTACACCAGCAACTGATGCCGAGCCAGATCACGATACAGCGGCACCGTATCGACGAGCTCTTCGTGAGTTCCCTGCCCCACTACTTCACCCTCGCGCAGCACCACGATGAGGTCACTGTCGACCACGGTCGATAGCCGGTGGGCAATAACCACGAGCGTGCGCCCGGTTGCTGCCTCGTCGATGGCCTCCCGCATGCGCTGCTCATTAACGCCGTCGAGCGACGACGTTGATTCGTCGAGCAACAAAATGGGTGCTTCGGTGAGCAGGGCCCGCGCAATCGCTAGCCGCTGGCGCTCGCCGCCCGAAAGCATCACGCCGTCTTCGCCCACGGGCGCCTCCAGGCCCAGGGGAGTGCGATCTAACACATCGCCCAGGTTGACTGTGCGCAGTACGCGCTCGCAGTCAGCATCGGATGCCTGCGGAGAAGCCAGTCGTAGGTTGTCGGCGAGGGTGCCCGCGAGCGTGGGGGCATCCTGCTCGACATAGCCGAAGTGGCTGCGTAACTCTTCACGCGAATAGTGGCGGATGTCGTGTCCGAAGAGTTCGATCGCCCCGTCGGTGGGGTCGTAGAAGCGTTCGATGAGCGAGAGCACCGTGCTTTTTCCGGCACCGCTCGGACCCACCAGCGCGACGCGGGCACCAACCGGAACATCGAAAGTGACCCCGCGCAAAATGTCGCGATTGTGCGCCGCGGTGTCGTCGGCCGATGGCTCTGCGGCTTCAACCCCCACCTGCGTGAGCAACTGCGCTGCCTCGTGTTCGGCTGCGGCGCGCGCAGCAATAACACTGTCGGGGTAGCGAAAGCGCACGCTATGTAGCCGCAGTGCCGGCGCCTCGGCGGTGCGCGTCGCGGTCATGGCGGGTTCTGGTGTGTCGTACTCTGTTTCTGTGGGCAGGTCGAGAACCTCGTGAATTCTGCCGAGCGCACCGAGCGCCTGGTTAACCGAGGTGATGGCTCCAAAAGCCTGACCGAGCGGCATGATCAGCATGAACAAGAACATGATGAATACCACGAGCGAAGCAATTGTTAACGCTCCGGATGCAACACGAAAACCGCCCACCCCCAGCACCACCAGCAGTGACACTTGCAGGGCGATTCCGGCCACCGGCACCACCATCGACGAGATGCGGGCAATGCGCACACCGACGCCGTAGGCCTCGCGAGCCACACCCTCGATCGCGGTTGTTTCTCGGGTTGACGCACCCGATGCGCGGATCGTGCGAATCGACGACACGGCACGTTCGACCCCGGATGCCAGTTCACCGACTTTGTGCTGCTGCTCGGCCGATGCCGTACGAATGTGTCCGCTGAGCATCACCACCACCACGACAGAGACGCCAATAACGGCAACGATCAACACCAGCAAAAAAGGGTCGATGATGAGCATCGCGACGAGCGCACCAAGAAAAATAATGGCGCTGCCAATAGCGTCGGCAAGACCCTGAGTGAGCACAGCGTAGAGCAGGGTCGTGTCGGTGCCCACGCGCGACACCAGATCGCCGGTGCGGCGGGCATCAAACTCGCTGATAGGCAGGTGCAGAATGCGGGCGATCAACTGTCGCCGGCTCGAGTACACAACAGCCGTACCGGTGCGTTGCAGCAGATAATGCTGGTACCCGGTGATGACAGAAGAGACGATAACGAAGCCCACGAGCAGCCACACGAGAGCCCCCAGGGGCAATTGCTCTTGCACGCGTCCGATGACTTCGCCTACGAGGAGTGGCTGTACCAGCGTGGTTGCTGCACCCAGCACGCTGAGCACGGCAACCACCAGGAGCACCCCGCGGTGCTCCATAAGGTAGGGAACAAGCTGGCGGAAGGTTGCGCGAGGGCCGTCATAGGCGGTGCCGCGACGGCGGCGGCGGGCAGACATGCCTGACATGAAAAACCTTCCCTCACTGTTGTGTCCTGACACTATTGTGCGCGGTCTACTTATGTGGTGCCTGGCTGTGGGCTCGGTGCTGCGTGCCGATACGATAGATAGTTCACACCACGCCTGAGGAGCAGACATATGACTGTCGTTGTTACTGCCATTTTTCACCCTGTCGAGGGCAAAAAGCAGCAGCTTATTGCCGCTATGCGTCGCGGCATCGAAGCTGTGCACGAAGAGAAGGGCTGCGAGCTTTACGCCATTCACGACGCCGAAGACGGCACGGTCACCATGATCGAAAAATGGACCACGGCAGAAGACCTCGCTGTGCACGCTGATGGTGACGCGGTAAAGATTTTGAACGCCGATATTGAACAGTACCTGGCTTCGCCCGTCGTCGTCACAAAAATGACGGCACTGCCCATGGGCTCCGAATCGGCCGGGGCACTGTAACCGGTATAGCTGCCAATAATAGAAGCGCGTGCGGCCCTCGGGCTCGCACGCGCTTCTATTATTGCTGCCGGATGCTGCGCAGCAGCGGCTTCAGCCGTTGACCTCGCCCGTGCCGAGGTATGCCTGGATAATATCGTCGTCGGCCAACAGGTCGCTGGCGGGGCCAGAGCGCACCACGTGGCCGTTCTGCAAAATATGGCCCTGGTCGGCTGCTTGTAGCGCGCGCCGCGCATTTTGTTCCACCAGCAGTACCGTTGTGCCGGTGGCGCGCACCTCGTCAATAACGGCGAACACCTCGTCGACAATCTTGGGGGCAAGACCCATAGACGGTTCGTCCATAAGAATCACGCGGGGTCGGGCGAGCATGGCACGTGCGATGGCCAACATCTGCTGTTCCCCGCCCGAAAGCGAACCGGCGGGGAGTTTGCGTCGTTCACCGAGCACAGGAAAACGCTCGTACATTTCGTCGATAGCTGCGCCGGCACCCTTGCCGTAGGAGCGGGCTCCCATCTGCAGGTTTTCGGCAATCGACATCGTCGCGAGCACTTGGCGGCCCTCGGGCACTTGAACGAGACCTCGGGGCACGAGCCTGTGCGATTTCGCCCTGGTGATATCAGTGCCGTCAAACGTGATGCTGCCGCTGGCCGGGCGCACAATGCCCGAGATGGCGTTGATGATCGACGACTTTCCTGCGCCGTTCGCACCGACGAGGGTTACGAGCGACCCGGCTGCCACATCGAATGACACGTCACGAACGGCTTCGACTCGGCCATAGGTGACCGAAAGGTTTTTTACACTCAGCAGTGGCTCGCTCATTACGGCGTCCCTTCTGTTGTGGCAGCACCCAGGTACGCTTCGATCACTCGCTCATCGGCGGCGATATCAGCGGGCGTGCCATCGGCGAGCACTTCACCGAAGTTGAGCACAATGATGTGGTTGCAGGTGCCCAGCACCATGCCCACGTTGTGCTCGATAAAGATGATGGTGAGGCCGTCGTTGGCGAGCGAACGAATGAGTGTCGACAGGCCTTCGGCTTCGACGTGGTTCATTCCCGCGGCGGGCTCATCAAGTATGAGCAGCGAGGGGTCGGCAGCCAGTGCCCGCGCAATTTCGAGCCGACGCTGATCACCGTACGACAGGGCGCTGGCGGTGGTGTTGGCTTTGTCGAGTAGGCCCACGCGGTTGAGGCAGCGGGCGGCGTGTTCGAGCGCAATTTTCTCATCGCGACGTGCCGACGGCAGCCACAGGAGGCGACGCAAGAACGTGGGCTTTGCCACCAGGTGGGCGCCGATGAGCACGTTTTCTACCGCTGTCAAACGGTTGAAGAGCTTGGAGTGCTGGAAGGTACGCGTAACACCGGCCGCTGCGATCTTGTGTACGGGCGTGCGCCCAATCTCTGCGCCCAGCACGGTTGCTGTGCCGGCCGAGGGCGGGATAAGCCCGCTGATCATGTTGACGAGCGTTGTTTTTCCAGCACCGTTCGGGCCGATGAGCCCTACGATGTCGCCGCTACGTACCGTGAGGTCAACACCGCGTACGGCATGCACGCCGCCATATTCCTTCGACAGGCCTTTCAGCTCGGCAACAATTTCTCCCTGTGCCGGATGCTGGCGCTGAGCCCGATCACTCGCTGCCATGTCGATCGACGATACATCGATCTTCTGTCGGCGGCGGGGGATAAGGCTTGCCAGGCCTCCGGGAAGGTAAAGAATGACGATGAGGAGCAGGAGCCCAGAAATGAAGGGACGAATCCATCCGGCTTCGATGCCAATCATGCGCTGTGCTTCGGGAAGAAGGGTCTGGAAAGCACTGCCGAGCACGGGTCCAAAGAAGTTAGCCGTACCACCAACGACGGCGGTGACAAGACCGTCGATCGCGGTCGTGAACGCGAAGTCTTCTGGAGCAATGAGGCGCATGTAGTACGCCCACAGCACACCATAAAGTCCGGCCAGCACACCCGCGGCAACAAATGCGCTCAAACGGTGGCCACTCACGTTGATGCCAATGGAACGGGCGGCCAGTTCGTCTTCACGAATGGCTTCGAGCGCACGCCCGTAGCGCGAACGCGTTTGCCGGGCAAACCAGTACGCCACGATCAGCAGAATGACCCAGGCGATCGTGGGGGTGAGGATCTTGGGCACCGACATACCGTTGGCGCCGCCTGTCCATGACGAGTTGAGAATAAAAATACGGATGGCCTCGGCAAACCCGAGTGTGGCAATCGCAAGATACACACCGCGCAGACGCATGGTGGGCAGGCCAAGAATGACGGCCGCGATGGCGCCGACGGCCATACCGATCACCATCCCGAGCAGGAGCGTTGGGATTGGTCCCCAGGTGGTGGGTGCGGGGGTTAATGAGGCGGCAGTGAAACCGGCAATGCCGGCAAAACCTGCCTGGGCAAGGCTCAGCTGCCCGGCAACAAGCACGGCGTAGAACGAGAACGCAAAAACACCGTTGAGCGCAATAAATACGAGAGTTGATTCTGTAAACATGCTCAGACCTCCCGCACCTTACGCTTACCAAAGATGCCCTCGGGGCGCACGAGCAAAATAATAAACAGCAGCGCGAAGGCAATAAGATCACGCCAGCTGGAGCCGATGTATTGAATAGCAAACACTTCGGCAACGCCCAGTACGAGGCCGCCGACGAGAGCGCCCGGCAGCGAGCCCATACCGCCGACAATAATGACGGCGAGCCCCTTCAGCTCGATGGCACCGCCCATGCCCAGCTGGGCACTGTTGACGTTGAGGGCAAACAGCACACCGGCCACGGCACCCAAGGCGGTGGAGATGGCAAAGGTCACGGCCGTTACGCGATCGACGTTGACGCCGAGAACACGGGCTGCGGTGGGGTTCTCTGCCACGGCACGCATGCTGCGGCCCAGGGCAGAACGATTCACGAGTAACCCGAGCACAATCATGAGCCCGAGTGAAATGACCAGAATGGTCAGCTGAAGGTAGCTGGCAGTAACCCCGGCTACCTGCACGCTTTCCTCCGAGACAGTGCCCGGAGGAAAGCGCTTGGTGTTGGGCCCGAAGGCCGCCTGCAGCAGCGCAATGAGCATGCCACCCATCGCGATCGACGAAATCAACCCCGCAAAGTGGGCATCGGGTCGGTCTTTGAGAGGCCGAAACGCTATGCGCTCAATGAGTAAACCCAGAATCGCCCCGAACACGAAAACGAGCACGAGTACGACACCAATGGGGAGGTCATAGGCTTCGGTGAGCCAAATACCCACGAACGCCGAAGCGGCGAACGCGGCCGGGTGGGCCAGATTCAAGCGGTCCAGAATGCCGAACACCAGTGTGAAACCAATGGCGAACAGTGCATAGATGGAGCCCAGAAAAAGGCCGTTGAGCAGCTGCTGCATGGGGGATGCCCTTCGTCAGTAGGCCGGGTGCTTAGTCGAGAACGGCGAACTTGCCATCCTGAACGATTTGCACAACGGCTGCGTGCTCAGCGTCGCGGTCCGAGTTGATCGTGACAGAACCCAGCGGTGTCGCAAGGTCTTTCACCTGAGTGAGGCCATCACGCACGTCGTCACGCTCACCCGAGCAGTTGGCGCGCACAGCGTGGTCAACGATCTGCAGACCCGTGTAGGCCTGCGCCGCGAACTGGTCGGGCTGGCTACCAAAACGCTCTTCAAAAGCAGCGAGGAAGTCGGTGTTTTCGGGGCTGTCCGAGGCCGAGTTCCACGCGGCACCCACGATCACGCCTTCGGCAGCAGCACCAGCATCTTTCATAAGCTGCGGGTTGTTGAAACCGTTGCCGCCGAGAATCGGTTCATCGATGCCCAATTCGCGAGCCTGCGTGACGAGCGGAATAGCTGCCTCAATAAGAGCGGAGACAACGAGCGCATCCGGGTTCTTCTCTTTAGCCGCCGTCAGAAGGCTGCGGAAATCGGTGTCTTTTACCGAGAACGTGAGGGTATCAAGCACCTCAACGCCCTGGTCTTCGAGAGCCTCAGCCATGACGTCGTAGCCCGACTGCGTGAAAGCGTCGTCGTTGCTGTACATAACAACAACCTTTTTTAGGCCAAGCTTTTCGGCGGCCGAACCGATTGTCTGCGGAATAACCTGACCTTCGGTGAGCGAGTCACGGAAGATAAAGTCACCCTGCTCGGTGATACCCGCAGCGGTGTTTGAGATAGCAAGCACCGGAAGACCGGCCTCCTGTGCGACCGGCTGGGCCTGGAACGCGGTGTTCGACAGGGTGGGGCCAATAACCAGGCTCGTCTTGTCACCCGCGAAGCCCTCAAAAACGCTGATCGCCTGACGGGGGTCACTGCCATCGTCTTCGACTTTGAGCGAATATGTCACACCATCTTTGGCGTTGAGCTCGTCGAGAGCAAGCTCGAGGCCCTTCTGCTGCGACTCGCCGTAGCTGGCAGCGCCACCGGTGAGGCTCAGCGCCGCACCGACGGGAACGGTTGCTTCAATGACACAGCTGTCGCCCGAGCCGGTACCGACCAGGCCGCCATCGGCGGTTTCTGACGAGGAGTTGTCGCCGCCGGTGCTACTGCAGCCAGCCAGCAGAAGCGCAGACGCGCCGAGAAGTGCGGCGGTACGAATGACCTTGCGCATGGGGTTCTCCGAATCGTTGATTACTAAGACACAGGCCACGGTGCAGTGTGGCGTGGCTACAAGAGCCACCCGCGTTCCCAGGTGCGTTCGGCCTCAGTGCTCGTGGTCGGCGCCCCAGTGCGCGGCTTCTTGATTATAGGCACCGTATTGTCTCGATTCCGCGCCGCAGTATAACGATAAAGAGAAACCGGATGCCGCACACAGTGGCATCCGGTCTCGTGATTTCTGGTCTGGTTTACCAGAGCACCGCAATACTCGCGTTGGCGAGGGTCAGCACACCCACAAGCCAGAACAGTGCTGCAGGAACACTATCGGTGCGGCGCTGACGTGCTGATCCGATACCCAGCAGGGCACCGATAATAAGCAGAATGATGAGTTTGGTGCCGATCTTCGGATAGTTCATCGCACCCTCAACGCCCCACGGCGCAGCCAGGGCAAGACCGGCGATAGCGGCGATAACCAAGCCCCAGTTCATGATGCGGGTAATGTGCTTGCGACCGCCGAATGCCTCTACTGCCCAGGCACCGAAAAGTACGGCGAATCCAACCAGGTGAACAACTACAACGACATGACGCAGGATCTCCATACCCCCTAGGGTACGGCCCTGCGCTGTGCGACGCCAGTGAAGGCTAGCCCCGCAACTGGTGAACCGTCAGCGCTGTACGAAGCGCAGCATCCGCCGCCTCTGCTCCCTTGTCTTCCTTCGAGCCCGGCAAGCCGGCGCGATCGAGTCCCTGCTGTTCGTCATCAAGGGTCAGCACGCCAAAACCTACGGGCCTACCGGCATCCAGCGCCACGCGCGTGAGGCCGTCGGTTGCCGCCGAAGAAACATACTCGAAGTGCGGGGTGCCGCCACGAATAATCACACCCAGGGCAACAACCGCATCGGCCCCGCCAGCAAAAGCAGCCTGCGCAGCCAGCGGCAACTCGAAGGAACCAGGAACACTCACCACGCTGTACTGGGCACCGGATGCCTGCAGCACACGCTCCGCACCTGCAATGAGTCCGTTGCTAATAGCCTCGTGCCACGTGCCAGCCACCACCACAACTCGCAGCCCCGTCGCATCAATAGCACGGCGCTTGGGGGATCCCTCACCACTCATACGTTTTTCTCCTTCACTGAACGCGGGCCATCCGCGCCCGCATCATTACCGTGCGCGGCACTGTTGCTTTCATCCAGCGATTGATGCAGTGCCGCATCGTCGAGCACATGACCCATGCGTTCACGCTTGGTCACCAAATAATCATGATTATTCGGCCCTACACCCACAATCAGCGGCACCTGCTCGACCACGTCAACGCCAGAGCGACGCAGCTGCTCTACCTTGTCGGTGTTGTTCGTCAAAAGACGCACCTGCGACACCCCCACATCTGCCAAGATCCCTGCCGCCGCCGCATATTCACGGGCATCCGCAGGCAGGCCCAAAGCCAGATTGGCATCTACGGTGTCGAGGCCGTCCTCTTGCAGGCTGTACGCCCGCAACTTGTTAATCAACCCGATACCGCGCCCCTCGTGGCCACGCATATAAATGACCACGCCGCCTTCGCGCTCAATCGCATCCAGTGCTGCCTCAAGCTGCGGTCCGCACTCGCACTTCAATGACCCGAAGGCCTCGCCCGTGAGGCACTCCGAGTGCACGCGCACGAGCGAGGTTGCTGCGATGTCACCCTTTACGACAGCAAGATGGTCGGTGCCCGTCATCCGGTCTTTATAGGCCAGAAAACGGAACGTGCCGTGCGTGGTCGGCACCGTCGATTCCGCCCGCAGACTCACCCGGCGACGCTGCTGTGGCTCGGCCTGCAGCTCGCCGCTGCGAGGCTCATGCTCGTCGAGGTAGGCAATCAGCTGTTCAATCGTGACGACGGGAACACCGTCGCGAGCACCCAGTTCCAGCAGGCCCGGCATGCGCATCATGCTGCCGTCATCGGCAACAACCTCGGCGATCGCACCCACGGGGCGAAGCCCCGCCAGCCGCATCAACTCCACCGCCGCCTCGGTATGACCACTACGCTCACGCACACCACCGGCCACGGCACGCAGCGGCAGAATATGGCCCGGACGAATCACGCTGGATGCCGTGGCATCCGGTGCCGCCAAAATATTGAGCGTGTGAGCGCGATCTGCCGCGCTGATGCCGGTCGTAATACCCTCCGCCGCATCCACCGAGACCGTGTAGGCCGTACCGCGGGCGTCTTCATTCACCTCAACCATGGGCGGCAGATGCAAAGTATCCGCAATCTCGGCAGGCATGGGTGCACACACAAAACCGGATGACCACCGCACCATCCACGCCACCGACTCGGGCGTAGCCAACTCGGCCGACAAAATGACGTCGCCCTCGTTCTCGCGATCCTCATCGTCGGCCACAATAATCGGCCGCCCCGCACGCAAAGCCTCCAGCGCCTGCGGAATCGTTGCAAGGCTCATCGCGAGCCCCCTTCCCTCGAAGAAACAGCATCGGTGGTTACCGTGCGAAAAGCCATGAGACGCTCCACGTGGCGAGCAAGCACATCGGTTTCTAGGTTGACCCGATCACCCACAACCAGGCTTCCCAGTGTCGTTGCCGACAGTGTTTCGGGAATCAGCGACACCTCGAGCCACGGCTCGGCCACCCCGGCATCCGAAACAGCACTCACCGTTAACGAGGTGCCATCGACAGTGATCGACCCCTTATCGACCACGAGCGGAGCAAGATCGTGGGGCACGCCGACGCGCACAACCTGCCACTGATCGCCCGGCCGAACCTGCTGCACCGTGCCGACGCCATCAACATGGCCCTGCACGATGTGCCCGCCGAGTCGAGCACCCACAGCCAGCGCCTTCTCAATATTCACCTGCAGGCCCACCCGAGCCTGCGCCAGGGCCGAAACATCCAGCGTCTGCTTCATCACATCGGCATTAAAAGTGTCGGCAGAAAAATCAACAACCGTCAAACATACGCCGCTCACCGCAATCGACTCACCGTGCACCGCATCACGCACTGCACCCGGCGCACGCACCGTTATCCTCGCACCCTCGCCCGAAGCCGCAATCGCGACAATCTCGCCGACCTCTTCAATAATTCCCGTAAACACTAACTGCTCCCTCCTTCGTGCTGCGCGCCCACATCACGCTGCGCAACCCACAACATGTCGTCGCCGAGCACCACACGTTCACGCACCGTCAAACGCTGTGCTTGCGCGAGCGAACCCACACCGATATCCGTCAGCGCCATGCGCGAACCACCTACCAGCAGCGGAGCAATATAGACCAGCATCCGGTCAACCACCCCGGCTGCAAGAAAAGCGCTCGCCACCGTTGGCCCGCCCTCCACAAACACTGAATGCACGCCACGATCATGCAAGTCGGTGAGCACCGCAGACACATCGTGTGTGGCATAAATGGCAGGAGAAACCGGATGCCGCCACACCGCCGCATCACTCGGCACCGGCCTGTGCCCCATCACCACCGGCATCGGCTGATGCTCGTACAGCACCTCGCCACGGCGCGCAGTCAACGACGGATCATCCGCCAGCAGCGTGCCCGTACCCACAAGAATCGCTGCAGCCTCGGCCCGCCGCCGGTGCACATCGGCTCGGGCCTCCGGGCCCGTCAACCATTTACTCGAGCCATCATGGGCCGCAGCCCGGCCATCCAGCGACTGCGCCCACTTCACGGTTACTTCAGGGCGGCCCAGACGCGTCGCCGTCAACCACGGCCCAACAAGCAGTGCTGCCTCGTCGGCCGCAAGACCCGCCACAACATCGACCCCTGCAGCCCGCAGCCGGTCAGCACCGCCCCCGGAAAGCTCACCGGGGTCATCGAGCGCATAAACAACCCGGGCCACCCCGGCGTCAATGAGCGCCTGCGCGCACGGGCCAGTCCGGCCCCTGTGATTGCACGGCTCGAGCGTGACAACAGCGGTCGAACCATGCGCAGCATCCGGAGCAATACGCACAAGAGCATCGATCTCGGCGTGTGGCGTGCCCGCGCCGCGGTGCCAACCCTCGGCCAGCACCTCACCCTCGGGCGACAAAAACACCGCCCCCACCTGCGGGTTGATACCCGCGGGGCCGCGCCGGGCAAGCTCCAATGCGCGCAGCATAGCGAGGTGTTCGATGGTGCCCACTGCCATGCCATGCTCCTCGCAAAAGATCGTGAAAATAGTCAACGACCCGAGGAAAAAAGACTCTTCAGGCACACGCAACAGCGTGCACCGTGCTGCCTCCCATCCGGACTAGCAGGGTTCTCACCCCGCATCACCGTCGGTTCCGGAATTTCACCGGATCAGCCTTACCCAACAACCGTTGTGCGCAGCTCGCGGACTATCACCGCCGGTTCGGATTCTCACCGACCCCGGAGCACGTTGATGACTCCACTCTACCCAACGCTCAGGCACAACGGGCATTCCCGTAACATGTCGATACCCGCGCGGGCTCAGCCCAAAACAGGCCAGTCGGCAGGCACACGATCATCGGAGGGGAGAAGGCTCGCAGCCCAGCCATCATCACGACCCCGATGGCTTACCAGACCCTGGCGCAGAGTGCCCTCATAGCGAAAACCCAGAGCGCGAGCAGAACGCGCAGAAGGAATATTGCCGACAACAGCACGCCACACGATGCGCGCCAAACCAAGCTCGTCAAAACCCCAGTCGATCACCTGTTTGCCCGCCTCGGTCAAAAAACCCTGGCCACGGCCCGCAGGACTCACCCAATAACCCAGCTCTGCTTCGCCGCCGTGCTCGTGCGGGCGAATCCTGTGCAGACCGATCATGCCCACGAGATCTTCATCGTGCAGCATTGCCCACACGGCTTCCGAACCACTCTGCCAGTCAGTAGCCACCTGCTGAATAAAACCCTCCGCATGGTCGCGCGTGTACGGTGAAGGAACCGTCGTCCAGCGAGGGATCTCGGGATCTTGGCACGAAGCCCAAATGGCGTCAATATGCTGCTCTTGTGGAGCACGCAAAACGAGGCGTTCCGTGGTGAGAATGGTCGGTTGCATCAGGCAAGCCTAGAGCACGCCGACACCGTCGGCGAACTCGCCTACACGCGGCGCAGCAGCCCCACCCGGTCGTACACGGCACTCAGAGTGGCGTCGGCAACTTCGTCGGCTCGGGCAGCGTTCTTCGCCAAGATACGGTCAAGCTCGGCCGGGTCGTCGAGCAGCTCGAGAGCACGCTCACGCACGGGGCCAAACTCGTCAACGACAACCTCGGCGAGACCCTTTTTAAAGTCACCGTAGCCACGCCCGGCATAGTCGTCTTCTATTTCGGTCACCGTACGGCCCGACAGCGCCGAGTAGATAGCCAGCAGGTTCGAAACACCCGGCTTGTTCTCGCGGTCGTAACGCACCGAACCCTCGTTGTCGGTGACGGCGCGCATCACTTTTTTTGCCGACTTCGCTGGATCGTCCAGCAGCCACAGCAGCCCCGCATCGGTCTCGGCCGACTTCGACATTTTCGACGAGGGGTTTTGCAGGTCGTAAATCCGCGCCGAGTCTTTCTGAATCACAGGTTTCGGTACCGTGAATGTCTCACCGAAGCGTTTATTGAACCGCTCCGCCAAATCACGCGTCAACTCCACGTGCTGCTTCTGGTCGTCACCCACCGGCACAATCTCGGTCTGGTACAGCAAAATGTCGGCCGCCATCAAAATGGGGTACGTAAAAAGACCCACCGACGCGGCATCGGCACCCGAACGCGCAGACTTGTCTTTAAACTGCGTCATCCGGCTCGCCTCACCAAAACCGGTGATAGTGCTCAAAATCCAGGCAAGCTCCGCATGCGCACGCACATGCGACTGCACGTACAGCGTCGACTGCGCAGGCTCGATACCGGCCGCAATATACTGCGCCGCCGTGCGCCGAGTCTTGTCGCGCAGTTCTTCGGGGTCTTGCGGAACCGTGATCGCATGCAAATCAACCACCGAGAAAAACGCGTCATACGACGACTGCAACTCGCGCCACTGCATGAGCGCACCAATATAGTTACCGGCGTGTAACGAATCGGCCGAAGGTTGCATTCCTGAGTAAAGACGCGGTTTCATCACTGTTCCATCCTAGAGGCCCGTTACCTTCCCCCAGCACCGGATGCATGCACCCCGCACTCGCCCGTTGCCTGCCAGTCCGTTGCCACCCGGTTGTTGCTACTCGCTGTACTCGTAGTCAACAATGACGGGGGAGTGGTCGGTCCACCGTTCTGCATACGAGGCCGCCCGAATGACACGGTAGTCGCGTACACGCTCGGCCAGTTCCGGCGTGACGACGTGATAGTCAATACGCCAGCCCGTATCGTTGTCAAAAGCCTGGCCGCGCATCGACCACCATGTGTACGGCCCGTCAACGTCGCCGTGAAAGCGCCGCCCCACATCGACCCAGCCCAGACCCGTGCCGGTCGTGCCATCAACGCAGTCAATAGCTGCACCGCGCTCACCAAAAAACCGGTCGAAATATGCGCGTTCGCGCGGCAAAAATCCCGACTTCTTACGGTTTCCGCGCCAGTTCTTGATATCGAACTCGCGGTGGCCCACATTGAGGTCGCCCGTGACTGCCACGAGAGCACCAGGCTGGGCGAGTTGCGGCAGGCGCTCCTCCATGGCATCAAGAAAACGCCACTTCTCTTCCTGTTTCGGCGTATGGGCCTCACCCGAATGCACATAGGTGCTCACAACCGTGAACACGTCATTCCCGAACCGGAAATCCGCCTCCAACCAGCGGCCTGCGGAGTCGAAATCAGCCGGACCAAAATCCCACCGCACCGATTCGGGCTTCTGCCGGCTCACGATCGCTACGCCTGCGCGCCCCTTCGCGCTCGCTTCAACGTGATGAAAATGCCAACCAGGAAAAGCCGCTTCAACATGCTCGTCCTGAGCCCGTACCTCCTGCAGAGTCAGAATGTCGACATCGGCGGTCTCTAACCAATCCAACATCCCTTTGCGCACAGCCGCGCGAACACCATTGACATTGATCGAAGCGATACGAACATGAGCCATACCTCAACCCTAACGGCGGCCTCGGGTTGCGCTGCCCACCGGTAACGCAGCATCCGGAACATCAATAACCTCTGCCTTTTTGAGGCTGCGCACATAGGCATCAACGTCGAGACCCGCGGCGCGGGCATCGGCAACGGTGGTCCACCAGATTTCTTCGGCGTGGCGTAAGAAACGGCGTGCCCGCACCTTTTGCCACCAGTGCGCGCGCGCCGCCGTCGACTGCGCGCGGTTGAGCTGCACCCGCGCCGCCAATACCAGGGCCCGCTGGTGCGCAAACTTTTGGTCCAGCATCTCTTCTTCTGTCAGCGGCTGGTCACGATCACGCGCTGTCGTAGCAATCCACGCGGCCGCCAATAAGACCACCATCGCGATCCAGCGGCACCACAACAGCAGACCGATGATCACAGCAAACGTGGCTAACAGCGGGTTGCTGGGCGTGTTTGACAGCAGCAGACCGGCAGCCAACTGCAAAACAACAATTGCGCCACCGCCCAAGGCAGCGCCGGGCCAGATGGTGCGCCAGTGAATCGACGTGCCCGCGAGAAAACGCATGAGCATCGCCAACGCCAGCGTGTCGATAGCAAAAGCAACAAGGGTCGATGACAACCGGACACCGACCGAATAAATCCAGTGAGTCATGCTCCAGTCGAGCAGCTCGAAAATAAACGTGAGAGCCCACACGCCCGCAACGCTCAGCGCGGCACCAATAAGCAGCGCCAGCCCGAAAGAAACCGCCGAGGCGAAGTCATACACCTTAAGGATCGCAAAGTTGCGGGTATCGGGCGCCAAACCAAAAATATCGCGCACGGCAAGACGCGTGTAGGTGACGGCGGTCATTGCAGTCCACCACGCCGCCACGATCGCGATAGCAGCGGTTACCCACAGCAGACTCGACAGATCGCGCGTGAGCGATATAACGTCATCCGGCTCGGCAATACCGGTGTCACTGATGAGCCCCGGCACATAAGAGTTGACGATATCGATGATGGCGGTGATAGCCGTGGTACTACCGCCCAGCCAAATACCCACGGCCGCAAACGCAATGTACAGCAGGGCGAACAGGGCAAACAGGCCCTGGTAGCTCATCCCAGCCGAGAGCAGCATCCCGTTGCGCTGCTGAAAGTGCTGCACAACACGAATGGGAAAGAACTGGAGTGTTCGCCGCGTGAGAGCTGCGGCTTTATCAACGGCTGCGGCGTAGGCGGGGGCCGTTGAACCCTGGTCAGTCACCTGATGACCCCTCCGTTGCTTGACGGTAGAGAACCATAACGCCGGGCCGACGCAGTGTCGACCCGGCGTATCCGGATGCTTCTAACCGCAGTTGATACCGAACTCTATGGGCGCCCGCGCAGAATCGCCTGCTTCACTTCGGCGATCGCCTTGGTCACCTCGATGCCACGAGGGCAGGCCTCGGTGCAGTTGAAAGTGGTGCGGCAGCGCCACACGCCCTCTTTATCGTTCAGGATGTCGAGGCGAACATCAGCGTTGTCGTCACGGGAATCGAAGATAAACCGGTGAGCGTTAACGATTGCGGCCGGGCCAAAGTATTGGCCGTCTGTCCAGAACACGGGGCACGACGAGGTGCACGCCGCACACAGAATGCACTTGGTGGTGTCGTCGTAAATAGCGCGCTCGGCGATCGTCTGCTTGCGCTCCTTGCCCTTCTCGGGCGTGCTGTTGGCAACAAGGAACGGCTGAATTTCGCGGTAGGACGCGAAGAACGGCTCCATGTCGACAACAAGGTCTTTTTCGAGCGGAAGACCCTTAATCGCTTCGACATAGATGGGTTTTGAAATGTCGAGGTCTTTAATCAGTGTCTTGCAGGCCAGACGGTTGCGACCATTGATACGCATCGCATCGGAGCCACAAATACCGTGAGCGCAGGAGCGACGGAAGGTCAACGAACCGTCGACTTCCCATTTGATCTTGTGGAGCGCATCGAGAACTCGGTCTGTGTCGTAAAGCTCAACATCGTAATCAACCCAGCGCGGTTCTTCGTCGACCTCGGGGTCGAAGCGGCGGATGATGAACGTGACCAGATACGATTGCACGGGTGTTTCGGTCTCGGCGGCGATCTCGCCAACAGCGTTCGGATCGACAAGTGCAGTAGACATCAGTACTTCCTCTCCATGGGCTGGTAGTTCGTGATGACGACGGGCTTCCAGTCGAGTGTGATGTGGTCGGTGGCATCGGCTGAGTGGGGGTCACCGCTCAGGTACGCCATCGTGTGTTTCAGATATTTTTCGTCATTGCGCTCGGGGTAGTCGTCGCGCATGTGGCCGCCACGGCTTTCCTTGCGGTTACGGGCGGCGTAGACAACAACCTCTGCAATGTCGAGCAGGAATCCGAGCTCGACGGCTTCGAGTAGGTCGGTGTTGAAGCGACGGCCTTTGTCGTCGACGTGCACGTTCTTGTAGCGTTCGCGCAGATCTTCGATGACACCCATGACGTGCGTGAGTGACTCGTCGGTACGGAACACCTGTGCTCCGCGGTCCATCTCTTCTTGCAGTGTGCGGCGCAGCGTGGCGATGCGTTCCGTACCCTGGTTTTCGCGTAGGCCCTCGAGCATTTCCCGCACCTCTTTGGCGGGGTCTTCGGGCAGCGGCACAAACTCTGCCGTCTTGACATATTCGACGGCGTTGCGCCCTGCGCGTTTACCAAAGACGTTGATGTCGAGCAGCGAGTTCGTGCCCAGTCGGTTGGCGCCGTGCACCGAAACACAGGCACATTCACCGGCTGCGTACAGGCCAGGAACAACGGTGTCGTTGTCGGCGAGTACTTCGGCGTTGGTGTTGGTGGGGATGCCGCCCATGGCGTAGTGGGCCGTGGGCATCACCGGAACAGGCTCGACCACGGGGTCTACACCGAGGTAGGTGCGCGCGAATTCGGTGATGTCGGGCAGTTTTGTTTCGAGTACCTCTGCACCCAGGTGCGTGCAGTCGAGGTACACATAGTCTTTGTGCGGGCCCGCACCGCGCCCTTCGGCAACCTCTTGCACCATGCATCGCGCCACGATGTCACGTGGTGCGAGGTCTTTAATAGTGGGCGCGTATCGCTCCATGAAGCGTTCACCCGAGGCGTTACGAAGAATCGCACCTTCACCGCGGGCCCCCTCGGTCAGAAGAATGCCGAGGCCTGCCAGGCCTGTCGGGTGGAACTGGAAGAACTCCATATCTTCGAGGGGGAGACCCTTGCGCCATACAATGCCGACGCCGTCACCGGTGAGGGTGTGGGCGTTCGAGGTGGTCTTGAAGATCTTGCCGAATCCGCCCGTGGCAAAAACGACCGATTTCGAGTGGAAGACGTGGAGGTCGCCGGTGGCCAGGTCGTAGGCAACAACGCCAGCCACCTGGGTGGCGCCGTCTGCGTCTTTGACCGTGATGAGGTCGAGCACGTAGAACTCGTTGAAGAAGTTGATACCGAGTTTCACGCAGTTCTGAAACAGGGTCTGCAGAATCATGTGGCCGGTGCGGTCGGCTGCATAGCAGGCGCGGCGCACGGGAGTCTTGCCGTGTTCGGCGGTGTGGCCACCGAATCGACGCTGGTCGATTTTGCCTTCGGGCGTGCGGTTGAACGGCAGCCCCATGTTTTCGAGGTCGATGACCGCGTCGATAGCTTCTTTAGCAAGAATTTCTGCGGCGTCCTGGTCAACCAGATAGTCGCCACCTTTGACCGTGTCAAAGGTGTGCCACTCCCAGTTGTCTTCTTCGACGTTGGCCAGCGCTGCGGCCATACCGCCCTGTGCGGCGCCCGTGTGTGAACGGGTGGGGTAGAGCTTGCTGATCACCGCGGTTCGTGCGCCGGGGCCTGCTTCGATCGCGGCCCGCATGCCGGCGCCACCAGCGCCAACAATAACGATGTCGAATTCGTGGTAGTGAACGCCGTCACGAATAACGGAGTCCTGGGTTTGGGTGGTCACTGTCGCTGCCTTACTTGTCATTCGTTAGTTCGCTAGGGCCTGGCATGCTTCCCACATCGCACCATCTTCAAACACACCGTTGCAGGGGTCGAAGGTAAAAACGACGAGGGTGCCGAGCACGATGAGCAGTGCGGCGGCAAGGCCGAGTGCCCACACCAGCGTTTTGCGGATGCCGGGAGACTGCACATAGTCGTTGACGATCGTGCGCATTCCGTTTGCGCCGTGGATGAGAGCAAGCCACAGCATGATGACGTCCCACCACTGCCAGAACGGCGTGGCAAATTTTCCTGCCACGAAGGCAAAGTCAAGAACGTGAATTCCTGCGTCTCCGGCCAGAAGGTTGACGAAAAGGTGTCCGAAGATCAGAACGATCAGTAGCACACCGGAGCCACGCATGAACAGCCAGCCCCATTTTTCAATATTGAATCTGCGCTGACGGCGCGCAGCGGGTGCGGTCGCTGTAGCAGTCATCATTCGCCTCCGAATACGTTCATGAGGTGACGAGGCGTGAAGCCGGCCATAAGCACGACCCATACGGCAAGGACACCCCAGAACAGTTGACGGTGGTAACGCGCACCCTTAGACCAGAAGTCAACAAGGATGATGCGCAGCCCGTTAATCGCGTGGAACACGATGGCGGCTACCAGCACGACCTCGCCAACGCCCATAATCGGGTTCTTGTATGTGCCGAGGACTGCGTCGTATGCCTCGGGCGAAACCCGAATGAGTGCGGTGTCAAGGACGTGCACCAGTAGGAAGAAGAAAATGGCAACTCCCGTGATCCGGTGAAGCACCCACGACCACATCCCTTCGGTCCCTCGGTAGAGGGTTCCACGGGGTGATTTTGAGGTGGTTTCCGGAATCGACGGTGCCAAGCGAGTGCTTGCGGACACGTGCGTCCTCCCTGATCGATGCGAGGTCGGCATGCGCGCAGCGGCGCGCCCGATCTCTCCCATCCTATTCCTGTCAAGCGGCTGAGAGCGACCAAGGCCCACCTAAGCACGTGTTTCTGTGGATATATTGCACGTTTCACTGAGTCTTTACGCCCCGAACCGTTCGCTTCCTGCCTTCCTGCCTGCCTTCCTTCCTTCCGCGGCCGGTTGTGTCACTTCCTTCCTTCCGCGACCGGTCACGACATGCCGTGGCGTGTGCGCTGGCGGCGGCGTGTTGTGTCCGGTGGCGAGTGGGGTATGGGTGGGCGTGTGTGCGACCGGTCACGACATGCCGCTAGGCGATCACGGGTGACGGCGTGTTGTGTCCGGTGGCGAGTGGGGTGTGGGTGGGCGTGTGCGCGACCGGTCACGACATGCCGCTAGGCGATCACCGATAACGGCGTGTTGTGCCCGGGCGCGAGAGAAACGCCGCGAAAAGCACACGAGACTGCGTCGAAGCGCAACGGTACGACATACAGCGGCGGTACGACGTGCAGCATCCGGTGTGGAAGCGTGCAGCGTCCGGCGTGACGTGCAGCATCCGGTGTGGAGCAAAGAACTCCCTGTTCGGCGACCGCGCTACAGCGTCTCTATTGCTTCCATCCCCGCAACCGGAGGGCTTGCCGCACGAGTGCTATGGCACGGTGTGGTTCGTGACGAATCTGCAGGTGCCCTAGGCGCAAGAGAGTCCAGCCGGCCGCGGTATATGACGAATGTTTTTCGATGTCGCGCTGCCACTGCTTGCGCAGGACGCGATGGTGATCGCCTTCTATTTCGACAAGAGTGCGGTGTTCCGGGTAGGCGATGTCGGCAATTCCGAGCAGGCGGCCATTATCGCCGCGAATTTCGACGTCGAGCTGGGGTTCGGGTAGGCCTGCTGTGGCAGCGATCAGGCGATAGTCGGTTTCTAGCGGTGATCCACTGCCCACCCGAATATGGTGGAGGGCAGCACGCAGTCGCCGGTTTCCGGGCCGATTCGCACTGTTGACGATTTCATGCAGGTCATCGATGCTCGCACGTTGCTGTTCGACGAGATGCTGTGTGGTGGCGTCGCGGGGCACGTTGACTATCGCGTCACCGAGAATCACCAGCATCCGGGTGCTGAGACTGCGCCCCAGCATTGCCCAGGTCGACGCCGCGTCGGCCAACGGTAGGTCGTCGACGGTCGTGATGCGTGCGAGGTGGGGCGCAACGCGGCGGCCTCGCACTCCTTGCGAGCGCGGCGGACGGTGAGGATCATGCACACCCACATGCAGCGCATCACCGTGTGGGCATGGCAGACCGTGGAGGACGGCCGCTGTTTCATCGACAAAAAAGGCGTCACGAGACATGACCGTGGCATAGGCGCGAGCTAATTCTCGGATGCGCACATGCTGATCGTCGACGTACGCCGATTCCGGTTCGCCGCGGACATCCGCGGTGGACGCATGGACCGGGGAGGCTGCGGCGCGCAGCATCCGGACCCCATGGAATGGTTTTTCGAGATCGCCGCGCCGCAGACGTGCGGTAGAAACCCCCGCTAAGAGACCCTGCTGCACAGAAAAAGTGCGCGGCAAATGCAGAGGAAGCGGTGCAGGGGCAGGCGACATAACTTCATGGTGGCGGGGCGGCGCAAGAAGGCGACTCCGGATGCTGCAGACGGTGCACAACTCGGTCGCGCAGTGAATTGTGGACGAATCGCGCGCGCCCGGCCGTGCACCTGCGCGACCGGTCAGGAAACGCCGTGGGGCGTGCGGGGGTGGCGGCGTGTTGCGCCCGGTGGTGGGTGGGGTGTAGGTGGGCGTGTGTGCGACCGGTCAGGACATGCCGCTCGGTGGTCACTGGTAACGGCGTGTTGTGCCCGGTGGCGGAAGAGTGCGGACGAGTAACGCGGAAGAGGCAAGAAGGAACCCGACAAGCGGCGAGGCGTGCGAGCGTGCGAGGGGCGAGGCCCGGCTACTGTGGGTGCATGCACAGTGCGATTCCCAATTTTTATGCGGTGATCCCTGCCGGGGGCATTGGTAGCCGGTTGTGGCCGCTATCGCGGGCCGATGCGCCGAAGTTTTTGCACGACCTGACCGGGTCGGGGCAGTCGTTGCTGCGCGATACGTGGGATCGACTGGAGCCGCTCGCGGGGCGTGACCGTATTGCGGTGGTGACCGGCCGTGCCCACCGAGCTGCGGTCGAAGATCAACTGCCCGGTATCCCCGACCACAACGTTTTTCTTGAGTCGGAGCCTCGCGAGTCAGCGGCGGCGATTGGTTTGGCCGCCGCGATTCTTTACCGTCGTGACCCCGACGTCATTATTGGTTCATTTAGTGCTGACCATGTGATTCGGGGCACGAGGGTTTTTGAGTTTGCGGTGCGTGACGCGGTTGAGGTTGCCCGGGAGGGGTATATCTGCACGATCGGTATTTCGCCGACGGAACCGGCTGTGGGCTTCGGGTATATCAAGCGCGGAGAAGAGCTTGTTGTGGAGGGTGCTCGTGAGGCAGCACTCGTGGACAGTTTTGTGGAAAAACCCGATCTGGAGACAGCGCGCGAATATGTCAGTGACCGCTCGTATTTGTGGAACGCGGGCATGTTTATTGCAAAGGCAGAAGTATTGCTGGATGAGCTTCGGCGACAGCAGCCCGAACTGTATGAGGGCTTGACGGAGCTGGCCGAGGCGTGGGACGACCGTGACCGTCGCGGTCCCGCTGTTGACCGTATTTGGCCCCGTCTGCCGAAGATTGCGATCGATTATGCGGTCGCGGAACCTGCGGCAAAGACAGGCAAGCTTGCCGTGGTTCCCGGACACTTTGATTGGGATGACGTGGGCGATTTTGCTTCGCTGACGAAACTCATTAGCAGCGGCCGCAAAAATGAGCTGGCCGTTTTGGGTCCGCGGGCGCGAGTGCTTTCGGATGCCGCGAGTGGCATTCTCGTGAGCCAGACGACACGCGTGATTAGTCTCGTGGGTGTGCAAGACATTGTGGTGGTTGATACTCCGGATGCTTTGCTGGTAACGACAACCGAGCATGCACAGCGCGTCAAGGGCGTGGTCGAATCGCTCAAGGTGACCGGCCGTGGCGACGTTCTCTAACTTGACTGTCGCTCACGTGGGCATAGGCCCGCCATGCTCGCACTGCCGCACACGGTTTTTGTAGAAAAAGGCCACATAACCGGGCGTTCATATTGCAGATATGTAACCTTTCGTGCTCTCTGGCGTGGTAAAGATGCGCGAAGCGCGTAACACTGGGTAACTTTGATCGACCCGCGATGGGCGCGGGTGTCTTTAGGGAGGCCGAGTTGACCATCTCCATCCGTAAGAAGCTCGCCGGTGTGGCTGTTGTCGCCGGTGTTGCCCTGGCTCTGACCGGTTGCGGTCAGGCACCCGAAGCCCCGAACACGGGCGACGATAACGCCGCGGCTCCGGAAGCCAGCGATTTTTTGCCCTGCATCGTTTCAGACATGGGCGGTTTTGACGACAAGTCGTTCAACCAGTTGTCGTTTGAGGGCGCCGAGAAGGCCGCCGACGAAATTGGTGTTCCACTGAAGCCTGTTGAGTCGAACGCTGAAACCGACTACGGCCCCAACATGGATAGCCTCGTGGCCGAAAACTGCAACGCTATTGTTGCTGTCGGTTTTGCTCTGTCGGAGGCCACGGTTGATTCGGCTCTGGCAAACGCTGAGATCGACTACATCATCGTTGACGATGCCGCCGACAATGATTTCGATGGCGAGACCGATGCTCCGAACATCAAGCCGCTGCTGTACAACACGGCTGAGGCCGCATTCTTGGCGGGCTACCTGTCGGCCGGTTTCTCGGAGGCAGGCAAGGTTGGCACGTTCGGTGGCATGGAGTTCCCGACCGTGACAATCTTCATGGACGGCTTCAAGCAGGGTGTTGACCACTACAACGAGGTCAACGGTAAGTCGGTGCAGGTCTTTGGCTGGGACGGCAGCAGTGGTTCGTTCACGGGTGGCTTCGAAGCTAACCAGGACGCCAAGAACACGGCTGTGAACATTCTTGACCAGGGTGTTGACGTGCTGATGCCTGTTGGTGGCCCCGTTTACCAGTCGGCTCTGCAGGCGATCAAGGAGCTTGACCGCGACGTTGCGCTGATCGGTGTTGACGCCGACCTGTTCGAGACCGACCCGAACACGCAAGACTTCGTGTTGACTTCGGTGCTCAAGCAGATGGATGTTTCGACGTACGAGGCAGTGATGTCCAGCGCCAACGGTTCTTTTGATGCGACGCCGTATGTGGGCACGCTCGAGAACGGTGGCGTGGGTATCGCTGATCTGCACAACTTTGCCGACAAAGTCGATGCTGCTCTCATGAGCGAGGTGGAGGCTCTCCAGCAGGACATCATTGACGGCACGATCGTCGTCAAGTCGTATCTCGACAACTAGGTTGCGTATTTCGGGGAGGTCGATCCAGGTCGGCCTCCCCGAATCGTCTGTACTGTTTTGGAACCGGATGCGGGGTGGCATCGCCACGGTCGCAGTGAAATAGGATCACCTGCATGAAGCTTGAATTGCGCGGCATAACAAAGAGGTTCGGCGCGCTTACGGCCAATGACCACATTGACTTGACGGTGAACGAGGGTGAGATTCACTGTTTGCTGGGCGAGAACGGCGCCGGCAAGTCAACCCTCATGAATGTTCTGTACGGCCTGTATGAGGCCGATGAGGGCGATATTGCCATTGATGGCGAGGTGCAAAACTTTGATGGCCCCGGCGATGCTATGGCCGCGGGTATCGGTATGGTGCACCAGCACTTTATGTTGATTCCTGTGTTTACGGTGGCCGAGAATGTGGCGCTGGGGCATGAGAAGACCAAGTTTGGTGGTCGCCTTGATATTGAGGCGGCCAGGGCTACAGTGCGCGATATTTCTGATCGTTTCGGGTTTAACGTTGACCCCGATGCCCTCGTCGAAGATCTTCCGGTGGGCGTGCAGCAGCGGGTAGAGATCATTAAGGCGCTGTCGCGCGATGCGCGTTTTCTTGTGTTTGACGAGCCGACGGCCGTGCTCACGCCGCAGGAGACCGATGAGTTGATGGGCACGATGCGGCTGCTGAAAGAGCAGGGTACGGGCATCGTGTTTATTACGCACAAGCTGCGTGAGGTGCGTGAGGTTGCCGACCGTATTACGGTGATCCGGCTCGGCAAGGTGGTGGGGGAGGCTTCGCCGCAGGCGTCGAACGCGGAGCTTGCGTCGCTCATGGTGGGTCGTGCTGTCGAGTTGACGGTGTCGAAAGATGCGCCAACCTACACGGATCGTGCTCTCGAAGTAAAAGACCTGACGGTGTCGGATGCCGCAGGAACCGTGCTTGTCGACAATGCGTCGTTTGCGGTGCGTGGCGGTGAGGTGCTGGCTATTGCCGGTGTGCAGGGTAATGGGCAGACCGAGCTGACAGAGGCGTTGGTGGGGCTACGTGATCATGTGACCGGGAGCATCCGGTTGCATGGTGAAGAGCTGGCGGGCCGTTCGGTGCGCGAGATTCTTGATGCCGGGGTTGGTTTTGTGCCGGAGGACCGCAGTGTTGATGGTCTGGTGAAAGAGTTTTCTATCGCCGAGAACCTTATGCTCGACCGTTCGGTGGGTGCGCCCTTTGTGAAGGCGGGTACCGTGCAGCGGCGGCTGCTAGAGACGTTTGCACGCGAGAAGATCGACGAGTTCGATATTCGTACGCAGGGCCCGTTTCAGGCGGCGGGTCGGTTGTCGGGCGGTAATCAGCAGAAGGTTGTTTTGGCGCGTGAGCTGAGCCGAGAGCTGTCGTTGTTTGTGGCGGCGCAGCCGACGCGTGGTGTGGATGTGGGTTCGATTGAATTTATTCACAAGCGCATTATTGAAACCCGCGATACCGGTATTCCGGTCGTGGTTATTTCGACCGAACTTGATGAGGTGACCGCTTTGGCCGACCGCATTCTGGTGATGTATCGGGGTCGCATCGTGGGGATTGTTCCCGGTGATACTCCGCGCGAGCAGCTGGGTCTGATGATGGCTGGTATGGAGGTGGCGGCGTGACTACGGCACCGACTGTTTCTGAGCAGTTGCCTCCGGATGCTGCGCCTTCTGCGCCCACCCCTTCGCGGTGGCGTGAGGCATGGCAGCGTGTGATTACCGGTAATGCGCTGGTGTCTGTGCTGGCGGTGGTTGCGGCGATCATTGTCGGATCGATCATGATTGCGACGACCGATGAGCGGGTGCAGGCTGCGGCGAGCTATTTCTTTGCTCGACCGCAAGACACGTTTGCCGCGATTTGGGAGGCCGTGTGGGGCGCGTATGTGGCGCTGTTTCGTGGCGCAGTCTATAACTTTCGTGCCGATTCTTTTGCTATTGGTATTCGTCCGCTAACAGAGACGCTCAAGTTTGCGACGCCGCTGATTGCTGCGGGACTCGGTGTAGGGCTCGCTTTTCGGGCGGGGCTTTTTAACATTGGTGGCCAGGGGCAGATGCTGATGGCTGCTGCTGCCGGTGGTTATGTTGCGACCGCGATGGATATGCCTTTTCCATTGCACATGGTTGCGGCGATTATGGCCGGTATGGTTGCGGCGGCGATCTGGGCGGGTATTGCGGGTTTGTTGAAGGCGCGAACGGGCGCGCATGAGGTGATCGTGACGATCATGCTCAACCACATCGCGTTTTATCTTTTGGCGTGGATGCTGGCGACGCAGGGCGTTTTGCAGGCGCCGGGGTCGAGCAACCCGAAGACGTCGCCGATGGCAGACAGCGCTGTTCTTCCACAAATTTTGGGTCCGTCGTATAAGTTGCATGCCGGGTTTGTGCTGGCTCTTGCGGCTGTTGTGTTTACGTGGTGGCTGTTAGAGCGCTCGAGTCTGGGTTTCCGTTTTCGTGCGGTGGGTGAGAACCCGGATGCCGCTCGGGTGGCGGGTATCAGTGTGGGGCGCATGTATTTTCTCGTCATGGTGATTGCCGGTGCCCTGGTGGGTATTGCCGGTGTCAGCCAGATTCTGGGTACCGAGCCGCGTGGTTTTAGCGTGGGTATCGATGCCGGTATTGGTTTTGACGCGATTACGGTGGCACTGCTGGGCCGGTCGACGCCGTGGGGAATTTTGGCGGCCGGCATTCTTTTTGGTGCTTTTAAGGCCGGTGGCTTTGCCATGCAGTCGTCGCAGGGTGTGCCGATTGAGATTGTGCTGGTGGTGCAGTCGCTGATCGTGCTGTTTATTGCAGCACCGCCGCTGGTGCGTGCGATGTTTGGTGTTCCGCAGCCCGGCCGTCAGCCGCGGCGAACGCGTCGCGCCGCGAAGAAGGAGGTGGCCGCGTGAGCACGTCAACGATGACTCCTCCGGCTGAGGCCGAACTGCAGCCGCGCACGGTTGCCGTGGTGTCGTGGAAGGCACCGCTGATCTTCGGTATTTTTGCGGTGCTGTTTACACTGTTGCCGCTGCTGGCTCCGCGTGCGGGGGTGAGCACTTTCCGTCTTACTGCCGGCTATGAGGCCATCAAGCTACCCGAGATGGTTGTTCCCTCGACACCGACCGCGTGGGTGGCTGCGGTGCTGCTGTTTGTGCTGGTGGGTATTTCTGTTGTGTTTACTCGCCAGCACCGGTCGATGCCGCTGTGGCTTATTTCGGCGTATGTTGTTGTGCTGCTGATCGGCTTTTTGGCGTGGGCATCGGCCGGTGGCACGCTGCCGATGATTGGTCTGCTGGCGGGTGCGTTGGCGCTGGCGACACCGCTCATTTTTGGCGCCCTGGGTGGTGTTATTGGCGAGCGCGCGGGTGTTGTCAACATTGCTATCGAGGCGCAGCTGCTGGCCGGTGCTTTTAGCGCCGCTGTGGTGGCGTCGATGACGGGCACGCCGTGGGCGGGCCTGGTGGCCGCGATGGCAGCGGGCGTGCTGGTGGCGCTGGTGCTGAGTGTTTTCGCGATTACCTACTACGTCGACCAGGTGATCGTGGGTGTTGTGCTCAACGTGCTGGTGATTGGGCTTACGACGTTCTTGTTCCGGCAGGTGCTGGGACCGAACACGGCAACACTGAACTCGCCGCGCCCGTTCTCGCGCATCGCGATTCCGGGGCTGAGCGAGATTCCGCTCATTGGCCCGGTGTTGTTTCGCCAGACGGTGGTTGTTTACATCATGTATGTGGTGGTGTTTGTCGTGTGGTTCGGTATGTATCGCACGCGCTGGGGGCTGCGCCTTCGCGCTGTGGGCGAGCACCCGCAGGCGGCCGACACGGTGGGTATTAATGTTGCTCGCACGCGCTATGTCAACATGATGATTGCGGGTGCGATCGCGGGGCTGGGTGGCGCGTTTTATACGCTCGTTTCGGTGCCGTCGTTTAACCGCGAGATGACTGCGGGGGCGGGTTTTATTGCCCTGGCGGCTGTGATCTTTGGTAAGTGGGATCCGGTTCGCGCCACGCTTGCGGCACTGCTGTTTGGGTTTGCTACCAACCTGCAGGGTGTGCTGTCGGTTATTGGTTCTCCGGTGCCGAGCCAATTCATGCTCATGCTGCCCTATATCGTCACCATCTTTGCTGTTGCAGGGCTTGTGGGTCGTTCGCGGGCGCCGGCGGCCGACGGACAGCCATACATTAAGTCGTAGCGTGGCGCGCAGCATCCGGAGCCGGGTGGTGGATGCCGAAGAAGAAAGGCTGGCCGTATGACGAACATAGATTGGCAGGGGCTGCGGCAGGCAGCCGTGGCGGCTATGCGGCGGGCATACGCGCCCTATTCGGGCTATGCGGTGGGTGCTGCGGCGCTCGTTGATGATGGTCGTATTGTCGCCGGATGCAACGTTGAGAACGCCTCGTATGGTGTGGGCTTGTGTGCCGAGTGCGCTCTGGTGGGCGATTTGCATATGGGTGGCGGCGGCAAGCTGGTGGCCTTTGTGTGTGTGAATGGCGACGAGTCGACCATCATGCCCTGCGGCCGGTGTCGGCAGTTGCTGTTTGAACATTCCGCGCAGGGAATGCTGCTGGAGACGGTGTCGGGTATTCGTACGATCGATCAGGTGTTGCCGGATGCTTTTGGTCCGCGTGATTTGGAGGAAGTGCAATGAGTGCCTCGGCGAGCGGTGCTGTAGAGCCTTTTGATGCCGTTGACGTTATTCGTATTAAGCGTGATGGCGGTGCGGTGCCCGAACCTGAACTGCGGTGGATGGTTGATGCGTTTACGCGCGGTTATGTTTCCGATGCCCAGATGGCTTCTTTTGCGATGGCGATTGTGCAGCGGGGTATGGAGCGTGCCGAGATTCGTGTGCTGACCGATGCGATGATCGCGTCGGGTGAGCGTATGAGTTTTGCCGACCTGGGTAAACCTACGGTCGATAAGCATTCCACCGGCGGTGTGGGCGACAAGATCACGCTGCCTCTTGCGCCTCTCGTGGCAAGTTTTGGTGTGGCGGTGCCGCAGCTTTCGGGCCGTGGCCTGGGGCACACGGGTGGCACTCTCGACAAGCTGGAGTCGATTGCCGGATGGCGCGCGGCGCTCAGCAACGACGAGGTGATGGCGCAGCTGCGCAGCGACGTGGGGGCTGTGATTTGTCAGGCCGGGTCGGGTCTTGCTCCCGCTGATCGTCGCCTGTATGCGCTACGCGATGTGACCGGTACGGTCGAAGCTATTCCGCTCATTGCCTCGAGCATTATGTCGAAAAAGATCGCCGAGGGCACCGATTCTCTCGTGCTCGACGTCAAATTTGGTAGCGGCGCGTTCATGCAAGATATCGACCGCGCTCGTGAACTCGCCCGCACTATGGTCGAGCTCGGCACCGACTCGGGCGTAGCCACCACCGCTCTACTGACCGATATGAATGCGCCGTTAGGGCTGGCCATTGGTAATGCCAACGAGGTGCGCGAGTCGGTCGAGATACTTGCGGGCGGTGGCCCCGCCGATGTGCGTGAGCTGACGGTTGCTTTGGCGCGAGAGATGCTGGCCCTTGCGGGGCATCCGGATGCCGATGTTGAAGCAGCGCTCGATAATGGCCAGGCCATGGACGTATGGCGGGCAATGATTCGTGCGCAAGATGGTGACCCGGATGCCGCCCTGCCCACCCCGAACGAAACCCACACGGTCGTTGCCGAAAACGCCGGCTACGTGGCAGGCCTGGATGCCCTCGCGCTCGGAATCGGTGCCTGGCGTTTGGGTGCAGGGCGGGCGCGCGCCGACGACCAGGTGGTGCATGCTGCCGGTATTGATCTGCATGTGCGGCCCGGAGACAGCGTGAAACCCGGCGACGCACTGTACACGCTCTCGGCCAATGATCCGGAGCGCTTTGCTCGCGCGCTGGAGGCGACGGCAGACGCCTGCACCATCTCCCGTGAACGGCCCGATGTGCGGCCGCTGATACGCGAGAAAATTACTGCCTGAGTGGCTTAGGCTGGATGATCGACCCAGCACGGTTTACGGCCAGCCTGTTTGTGGTGGGCACTGTTTTGTGAGAGAAGGATCTTATGTCGATCGATGCCCATGGCGATGCAAAGGTAGCGGGCGTCTCGCTGCGCGGTCTGCCGAAGATTTCACTGCACGATCACCTCGACGGTGCCGTGCGCCCGGCCACCATTATTGAACTCGCACAGGCAGAGGGCATCGATGTTCCCGAGACCGATGCGAAGGCTCTCGGTGAATGGTTTGCGCGGCAGAGTAACTCGGGTTCGCTCGTTGAATATCTGAAGACTTTCGACCTCACCACCGCCGTCATGCAAACCCGTGAGGGACTGACACGTATCGCGCGCGAATTTGTCGAAGACCTCGTCGCCGACGGTGTTATCTACGGCGAGGTACGGTGGGCACCCGAGCAGCACCTGGCGCAGGGGCTTACCCTCGACGAGACGGTCGAGGCGGTGCAGGCCGGTATCGACCAGGCTGAGGCTGCCGCCGACGCCTCGGGGCGCAGCATCCGGGTAGGGCAGTTGATTACCGCTATGCGGCACACCGACAGGGCACTCGAGATTGCTGAACTGGCGGTGCGCCACCGCGGTCGTGGGGCCGTTGGTTTTGATATTGCCGGGCCAGAAGATGGCTTTCCGCCGTCGAACCATCGGGCAGCGTTTGACTACCTGGCCGAGAACTTTTTTCCTGTCACTGTGCACGCCGGTGAAGCTGCCGGTGTCGACTCGATCCGCTCGGCACTCGTTGACGGCCGTGCACTGCGTTTAGGGCACGGTGTTCGTATTGCTGAAGACCTTGAGGTGGTGAACCGCGAGGGCGACGAAGTGCAGGTGGAGTTTGGTGACGTTGCACGCTGGGTGCGCGACCGCGAGATACCGCTCGAGCTTTCGCCATCATCCAACCTGCAAACAGGCGCCGTGGCAGCCTGGGGGAGCGAACTGGTAGACCACCCCTTCGACCTGCTGTACCAACTGGGTTTCGCCGTGACAGTCAACGTCGACAACCGCACCATGAGCGCAACCTCACTCACACGTGAACTCGCGCTACTGGTCGACACCTTTGGTTACGGTCTCGACGATCTCGAAATGTTCCAATTCAACGCCGCAGCCGGTACCTTTTTAGCGGTCGAAGAGCGCGAAGAGCTTATCGAAATTATTGCTGCCGGTTTCGCCCAGCACAGCTAGACGTCGCCGCACCGCAGCGCTGTTACAACGCATGGATAAGCGCGACAATACCGCGAATGAGCACGACGGCCGTGCCTAGCCAAGCAAAAGCAAGCATGGCTGCACGAGCAAACGCAATCGATACGCGTGTGACAAGCCAGGCACCCACAAGAATGCCCACGGCCGTTGCCGCGCCAAGTACCGCCAGCTCGTGCCACGGGGCGGTGGGCAGGCCGCGCAGGGCAACAGAGACAACGCCATAGCCGAGAAAAACGATTTGCACGCTGGCGGCGAAGCGGCGCTGGTCCCACCGGTCGCCCACGGCAAATGCGGCCAGCGCAGGCCCCGAGAGTCCACTGGAGGCGTGCATAAAACCTGCCGTGGCCCCTGCAATAACAGCACCGCGCCGACCATGCAGCGCACGCGAAAATCGGGTGAGACGCGGCGCGAGCAGGGCAATAATGGCCATCGCGGCAATAACAAACAGCAGAGCGACCTCGGGCAGCATCCGGGTTATGAATGCTCCGGCGGGGGCGGTGATGACCCCGGCGAGCAGCAGCCAGCCGGTGCGTGCCCAGTCAATATGGCCGAGCGCCGAAAATACGGCCACGAGTGAGGCAATGATCGCCAGAGCGACGGCGATGGTAATGCCCTCGTGGGGTCCGTAAACAAGCACAATGGGGCCCAGTAGTACCAGAATGTAGGCGAGACCCGTGACACGCTGGACGACCCCGGCAGCAAACGCTGCCAGGGCCACCAGTGCGACAGCCAGCGGCGTGACCTCAGGAACGGGCATCCAGCAGCGCTTGAGCGGCTGACTCAAGCTCCGTCACCGCCGCACGGGCCTGCTCGGCCGACTCCGCCCGCGTATCGATATACACCTTCAATTTGGGTTCGGTGCCGCTGGGTCGCACAATAATGCGCGAGCCGTCATCGAGGTAATAGCGCAAAATATTGCCCGCCGGAACCGACCCTTGCGCATGCGCCAGGTCGTCGGCGCGCACCACCTGCCGCTCGCCCCATTCGGTGGGGGCGTTATCGCGCAGGCTCTGCATAATGGTGTCGATTGTGTCGAGCTGTTCCACCCGCAGCGACACCTGGCCGCTGGCAAAAGCACCAATCAGCTCGGTGAGCGCCTGCAACCTATCGGCCAGCGTCTGCCCTTCGATACGGGCAGCAGCAGCGAGCTCCAGAATGGACACCGCCGCCGAAATACCGTCTTTATCGCGCACCGTATGCGGGTTGACCAGGTAGCCGAGTGCTTCTTCGTAACCAAATACCATGCCGGGTGCGCGAGAGATCCACTTAAAGCCCGTGAGGGTCTCGTGAAAACCCAGACCATAGTGCTCGGCAATAGCGCCGAGGCCCGGAGACGACACGAGTGAGCAGGCCAGTGAGGCCCCTTCAATTCCGGATGCCTGCTGTGCAGCCCGCTGCCCCAGCAGGAGGCCCACCTCGTTACCCGTCAGCTGTCGCCAGCCGCCCTGCGCCGATGAATCGGCGATAGCGACCGCAAGGCGATCGGCATCAGGGTCGTGAGCCAGAGCGAGGTCGGCGCCGGTCTGCCGGGCCCGCGCGAGCACAAGGTCCATCGCGCCGGGCTCTTCGGGGTTGGGGAACGCGACCGTGCTAAAGAGCGGATCCGGGTCGATTTGCTCTTTTACCACCCGCGGGGCCGGGTAGCCCGCCGCGCGAATTACGCGTTCGAACGTGTACCAGCCCACACCGTGCATGGCCGTGTACGCCCACCGCAGGCCGTGAGCCCCTTCAGGAGCCCGGGCATCGGCAGCCGTGGCGGCAATGTACTCGGCAACGACAGTGTCGTCGGCAACAGTAAACTCCGTTGACCGTGGCAGCTGGTCGACCGTGGTTGATTCGGCGACCCTCGCGATATGCGCAGCGATATGTGCATCGGCCGGCGACACAATCTGCGAACCCTGATCGGGCCCACCCAAATACACCTTGTATCCGTTGTCTTGCGGCGGATTATGGCTGGCCGTCACCATTACCCCGGCGTCGGCACCAAAATGGCGCACGGCAAAAGCCAGTACGGGAGTGGGTAAAAGCTGCGGCAATACGATGGCGCGAATACCGGCTCCGGCAAAGATCTCGGCCGAATCGTAGGCAAACACGCGTGAGTTGCGGCGCCCGTCATACCCCACCACAATCGTGGGCGTTGCATGAGTGTGCTCTTTGACATAGGCGGCGAGCCCCGCCGCAGCCTGCGTCACAAGTACTCGGTTCATGCGGTTCGGGCCGGGGCCGAGGGCTCCACGCAGACCCGCCGTGCCAAACGCGAGACGCCCAGCAAAGCAACTTGCCAGTTCACGCAGGGCACTGTTGTCACCGGCACCCGCACCGGTGACAAGCCCCGCGAGCTCGTCGCGGGTATGGGCATCCGGATCCTGCCGCAGCCACGCTCGTGCCTGCGTCAACAGCTCCTCAACGTCGGTCATAGCGCCTCAATCACGCGGGCCAAAAGGTCGCTGATAACGGGCTCTGCTTGGCGGCCAGCTTCAATGACCTCCTCGTGGCTGAGCGGGGTTTTTTGAATACCCGCCGCCAGGTTAGTGATGAGTGAGAAACCAAGAATTTCCATGCCTGCTTCGCGCGCCGCGATGGCTTCGAGCGCCGTTGACATACCCACGATGTGGCCGCCAATAATGCGCGCCATCTGCACTTCGGCGGGCGATTCGTAGTGTGGGCCACGGAACTGGCAGTACACGCCCTCATCGAGCGACGAATCAACACTGCGGGCGATTTCCCGCAACCGTGGCGAATACAGATCGGTCAGGTCAACAAAATTCGCGCCCTCGAGCGGCGAATCGGCCGTGAGGTTAATGTGATCGCTGATCAGCACAGGCTGACCCGGCTGCCACGTTGGTTTGATGCCTCCGGCACCGTTGGTGAGCACCATGATCGACGCGCCGGTTGCTGCCGCCGTGCGCACCGAGTGCACAACCCTGCGCACCCCGTATCCCTCGTAGTAGTGCGTGCGCGCACCAATCACGAGCACGTGGCGGCCATCGCGTGCCCGGATGCTGCGCACCGTGCCCACATGCCCATCTAAGGCGGGGCGCGTAAACCCGGTGATATCGGTGGCGGGAATGGTGGCAATCGTTTCGCCGAGCAGTTCGGCCGCACGACCCCAGCCGCTACCGAGGGTAAGAGCAATATCGTGCCGCTCGACACCCGAGAGGCGGGCAATGTCGGCGGCGGCCTCTGCGGCGATCGCAAAAGGGTCAGCGGATGCGTCGTCGAGAGGGTTCATGGTGATATCTGACATGCAACCACTCTAGGAATCAGAAGCGTCGTGTGCCATACCGGCGCGCGAATATACATAACGTGTCGTGCTGGGGGAGAATGGAACCCATGACGCAGACCTTCGAGAGCACACAGAGCGTCGCCGTACTTGGCGGCGGCCCCGGCGGGTACGAAGCGGCGCTGGCAGCAGCACAGCAGGGCGCCGATGTGACACTCATTGAAAGAGTGGGGGTGGGAGGATCTGCCGTACTCACCGACGTGGTGCCGTCGAAGAGCCTCATTGCTACCTCCGATGCAGCGGTCGCTATTTCTGAGGCCTCTGATTTAGGTGTGCAGTTTTACGCCAAAGACGCCAAGGGCAAACCACTTAAGCCCGAGATTGCCATTAATCTCGCCGCGGTCAATAAGCGGCTGATGGCTCTTGCCGGACAACAGTCAGAAGACATGCGCTCGACCCTGATGGAGGCCGGGGTTCGTATTCTTTCCGGCCATGGCCGGCTCGAAGGCCCGAACGCTGTTGTTGTGTCTACAAGCGTGGGCGGCACAGACTTTGATCGCGTCGAGGCCGACACCCTGGTTGTTGCCGTGGGTGCGTCTCCGCGCGAACTGCCCACAGCTAAACCCGATGGCGAACGTATTCTTACGTGGACCCAGTTGTACGACATGAAAGCACTGCCCGAGCACCTGATTGTGGTGGGTTCGGGCGTGACCGGAGCAGAGTTTGCTTCGGCCTATATGAACTTGGGTGCCAAAGTAACGCTGGTTTCCAGCCGCGACCAGGTGCTGCCCGGTGAAGACGAAGACGCCGCCAAGGTGCTCGAGCAGGTATTTAAGCGCGGCGGCATGCAGGTGCTTTCGAAGTCGCGCGCCGACACCGTCGAACGCAAGGGCGACGGTGTGCTCGTGACGCTCTCTGATGGCCGTACGGTCGAGGGTAGCCACTGCCTGATGGCTGTGGGGTCTATTCCGAACACACACGATATTGGTCTTGAAGAGGCCGGTGTTGAACTGAACGAATCAGGTCATATTCGTGTCAACCGTGTTGCTCGCACCTCGGTGTCGAACATTTATGCCGTGGGTGACTGCACTAACTTCTTCCCCCTCGCCTCGGTGGCCTCTATGCAGGGCCGCACGGCCGTGTTCCACGCACTGGGTGACATCGTGATTCCGCTCGAACTGCGCAAAATCACGGCCAATATTTTTACGGCCCCCGAAATCGCCACGGTTGGTTTCTCTGAAAAAGATGTTCGTGACGGCGAGGCCGACGGTATTGTGTACAAGCTGCCGCTGGCAGCCAACCCGCGAGCAAAAATGATGGGCATCAAAGACGGCTTCGTCAAGCTGATTGCCCGAAAAGGCTCAGGCACGGTGATCGGTGGTGTCATTGTTGCCCCGAAGGCATCAGAACTCATCTACCCGATCGCTGTGGCTGTCGAACGCCGACTCACCGTCGACCAGGTGTCGCGCGTGTTCGCCGCATACCCGTCGCTGTCGGGCAGCATCACCGACGCTACTCGCGCCATGCACCACGACTTCGTAGCGCCGTGAGCGGCGGTTGAGGCCGACACTTGTCTGACAGATTCTCATCTGTCTGACGTTTTTGGTGGTTTTTGTCTGACAGATGAGAATCTGTCAGGCAAATGGGGGCCCGGCTCTACCACGCCGGGCCCCCATTACGCCTGCTACAGCACGCCTGCTCTATCGCCGTGGCGCGCGGGCTACGAAATAGTGAGCAGCTGATGACCCGCGGCTACCGTTGTGCCTGGGTCGGCCTGAATGTTGCCGACGACACCGTCTTTATGTGCCTGCAGCGGCTGCTCCATTTTCATGGCTTCGAGCACGACAACCAGGTCGCCCTTGACAACCTGCTGGCCGTCTTCCACGGCAACCTTGACGATTGTTGCCTGCATCGGCGATTTAACGGCGTCTCCGGATGCCCCAGAGTTGGCCTGCGTCGCGTGGCTGCGGCGTGCTGGTGGTGCTGCGGCGGGTCGTCCCGCTGTGCCTGAGTGCGAGGTGGTCACGCGATCGGGCAGGCTCACCTCGAGGCGCTTGCCTGCAACCTCGACAACCACTGTGTGGCGCGGCTCGGGCGCTGATGGTGCTTCGAGCTCACCATCCCACGGGGCAATATCGTTGACGAACTCTGTTTCGATCCAGCGCGTGTATACGCCAAAGGAGTCGTCGCGGGTAAAAGCTTCGTCGCGCACCACTTTGCGGTGGAACGGGATAACGGTCGGCAGACCGGTGATTTCAAACTCATCGAGCGCGCGTCGAGCCCGCTCAAGCGCTTCGGCACGGTCGCGCCCGGTGACAATGACTTTGGCGATCAGGGAGTCGAAGGCGCCAGAAATTTCGTCGCCCGAGGTGACTCCCGAGTCAATACGCACGCCAGGGCCGCCCACGCTGACAAAGCTGTGCACGGGGCCAGGCTGGGGGAGGAATCCGCGGCCGGGGTCTTCTCCGTTGATACGGAACTCGAACGAGTGTCCTTCAGGTTGGGGGTCGTCGTAGTCAAGTACCCCGCCCGCCGCGATACGGAACTGCTCGCGCACCAGGTCAATGCCGGTGACCTCTTCAGAAACCGGATGCTCCACCTGCAGACGAGTGTTCACTTCGAGGAAAGAGATCGTGCCGTCAGCACCAATCAAGAATTCGCAGGTACCGGCACCGACATAGCCGACCTCACGCAGGATCGCCTTCGACGACTCGTACAAAATGCGGTTCTGTTCGTCGCTGAGGAAAGGCGCAGGCGCTTCTTCAACAAGCTTTTGGTGGCGGCGCTGCAGTGAGCAGTCACGAGTAGAAATAATCACGACGTTGCCCTCGGCGTCGGCCAGGCACTGTGTTTCGACGTGGCGGGGCTTGTCGAGGTACTTCTCAACAAAGCACTCGCCGCGGCCAAACGCCGCGATGGCCTCGCGCGTGGCCGACTCAAACATTTCGGCGACCTCAGAGAATTCGCGCGCAACCTTCAAGCCACGGCCGCCGCCACCATAGGCGGCTTTAATAGCGATCGGAAGACCATACTCTTTGGCGAAAGCAACAACCTCGTCGGCAGAATCGACCGGGCCTGGTGTGCCCGGTGCCAGCGGCGCACCCACGCGCTCGGCAACCTGTCGTGCGGTGACCTTGTCTCCCAGAGCCTCGATTGCTTCGGGGGAGGGGCCAATCCAAATGAGGCCGGCGTTGGTAACAGCGCGGGCAAAGTCAGCGTTCTCGGCTAAGAAGCCATAGCCGGGGTGCACGGCATCAGCGCCGCTGCGGCGTGCGATCGAGAGAATCTTGTCGATCTGCAGATAGGTGTCGGCGCTGGTGGTGCCGCCAAGAGCGTAGGCCTCATCGGCAAGCTTGGCGTGCATGGCGTCGCGGTCTTGGTCTGCATAGATGGCGACAGAACCAATACCACTGTCACGGGCGGCGCGAATGATACGGACGGCGATCTCGCCGCGGTTGGCGACGAGGACCTTGGCGATTGACGGCATGGGCATCAGCCTATCGAGCCGAACCGCATTATTTTTGACGACCTCGCACAAGAAAAACGGAATTCTGTTTGAGGAATCCTATGTATCGCTGCGCGCGTGGCGATTCCAGAGGTCGGTCCACGACACACCCACTTCGGCAACCAGTCGCCGCACGGTCGACAGCGACATCCCCACGACAGTAGACGGATCACCCTCCACACGCTCGATAAAAGCTCCGCCGAGACTATCGACCGTAAATGCACCGGCCACACCGAGTGGCTCGCCCGTTGCCACATAGGCGTCAATTTCGGCATCCGAAATATCGTCAACAAAAGTGACACTGGCCTCGGCCACAGCGCTGCGCTCCTGCGGCGGAGAACCCGGAGCAACCCGCACAACACTGTGTCCGGAATGCAAAACCCCGGTGCGGCCACGCATACTGTGCCAGCGCTCGGTCGCGCGCTCCGCCGTGTGCGGTTTACCGAAAACTTTGTCGTCGAGCGCAAACATAGAGTCGCCCCCGATCACGACGCCGTCAAAGTCGGGATACACCTCATGCACTCGACGGGCCACCTCGGCTGCTTTTGCCTGAGCCAGCAGCAGCACGTTCTCAGAAATTGACAGCTCACGGGCCGATGATGCCTCGCGTGTTACTTCGTCTTCGTCGACGTCAGGAGCGAGAGCGACGGGTTCGATTCCTGCTTGACGAAGCAGCATGAGGCGAGCGGGAGAGGTAGAAGCCAGGCATACGCGCATCACCCCAGGCTAAGGCCTTGACCGACCTGTGGGATCCTGGAGGGATGACCGATGCGCTCATCGACCTAACCATCACCGGTATTGCCCATGGCGGCACGGCCGTTGGCCGACACGACGGCAGAGTGGTGTTTGTTGCCGACGCCATTCCCGGAGAACGCGTGCGGGCACGCGTCACCGATACTCGTCGCGACCGATTTTGGCGAGCAGAGGCGGTCGACGTGCTCGAACCCTCCGCCGACCGTCGCCCACACGTGTGGCCCGAGGCCGACATCAGCCGCGACCCGGCTATCCGGCCCGGCGGCGCCGACTTTGGTCACATGACGCTGGAGCACCAGCGCGCCCTTAAACAGCGAGTGCTGCAAGAAGCCCTCGACCGCTTTGCCGACGGTCGGTATCAGGCGCCCACGGTCGAGGGGATTCCCGACTCTGACGAGGTCAGTCACGACCCCAGCCAGGCAGGCCTGCGCTGGCGTACACGAATGACCGTGCACGTCGATGACGATGGCCACATTGGCCCTTTTGCTACGCGCAGCCACCGCGTTATTGCCGTCGACGACTATCCGCTTGCCGCGACGGCGCTCGCGGATAAAGCACGGGCGCTAGCGGCCCGCGCCGCGCGCGGCGAAACGATAACAATAAACGGTCGTCGTGTGCGCGCCGGTGATCGCATTGACCTCATTCTTGATTCCGATGGCGGTGTGCATGTGCTGCACGGCAAACAGCGCGCCGCGACCGAGACGATACAGCAGCGCGTAGGCGAGAGGGTTTTCGAACTTGACGCGGCAGGTTTTTGGCAGGTGCACCCGCACGCTGCATCAACACTGAGCCAGACCGTGACCAATCTTTTGCGCGACCGGGTTGACGCCGACCACGTGCACCTCGACCTCTATGGCGGTGTGGGGCTGCTGGCTGCCGCACTGTTCGACGCCGGTGCACACGATGTCGTCACGGTCGAATCTGACCGGCACGCTACGCAGTACGCAGCCGCAAATCTGGCCGGCCACGAGGTGCAAGCTGTTACCGCACGCGTCGATAAATTTCTTGCTGCAGCCCAGGCCGAAGACCCGATTGGTGCCGTCGTTCTCGACCCACCGCGGCAGGGAGCAGGCCGGGCCGTTGTTGACGGGGTTGCGGCGTTGCATCCGGATGCTGTCGTTTATGTGGCGTGCGACCCGGTGGCCCTCGCCCGTGACCTCGGCTACTTTCATGAGCACGGGTGGCGGGCACGCCAACTGCAGGCCTTCGACCTGTTTCCGCACTCGCACCACTTCGAGACCATCGCGCTCCTGGAGCGACAGTGAGCAGGCTCGGCGGCATCCACAGCCGTCGCCGCCAGGACTGGTGTGTCGCCATCGCCTCGGTAGGCTGAGGCCATGACCACGGTGGCACTCATCGACGATCACGAATCCGTGCGCCTCGGCCTGGCAGCAGCGCTGGAAGACGACGGACACACCGTCGTTTTTTCGGGCGGTAGCGTCGTTGCCTATCTTGAGGCCCGACAGCGCACCGGGCGCGTGCCCGCCGATGTTGTCGTTCTCGACCTCACCCTGGGAGACGGCACCACCGTGACAGAAAACGTTGCAGCGCTCGTCGACGATGGCTCGAGCGTGGTCATTCACAGCGTTGCCGACCGCCCAGCCACCGTACGCGAAGCGCTCTCTGCAGGCGCAGCCGGGGTGATTAGCAAATCGTCGCCGCTGGAAGATGTGCTCGCGGCCGTGCGCACCGTGGCCGACGGAGAAGCGTTGAACAATGTGGAGTGGGCCAGCGCCGTCGACGGCGACAGCGCGTTTGCCGATGCCCAGCTGTCGGCCCGTGAACGTGAAGTATTGCGCCTGTACGCCACGGGCCTGCCGCTCAAAGCTGTTGCCGAAACACTGGGCGTTGCCTATTCGACGGCGAAAGAGAACATCACCCGCATCCGCGTGAAATACGTGGAAGTGGGGCGCCCTGCACCCACCAAAATAGATCTTCTGCGTCGCGCGCTCGAAGACGGAATTTTGGTGGAGTCGACAGAAGAAGAAAAAGTTTCCGTGCGGCGAAAAGCTTCTCATGGCCGCTGAAGCGAGTATTCGTCAGGCATGGCAGCAGGTTGTTTCACCGGGCGACATTGAGCGTCAGCTGGAACAGTTCGCCGGTCGCCGCATGGAGCGAATCATGGCGATTGTCATCTGTTTTGGTGCCGCCGCCCTCGGTACGCAGGCGCTCATCGCGGCGCTCGGCTCGCTCACGCGGCCTACCCCCGCCCACATTGTCATGATGGTGCTGGCGTTTGTGCCGTTGCTCGCGATGATCGTGATGTGCATCTTGGGGCGCGATATCCGAATCATTGCCGGGGCATTCACGGTGAGTTTTCTCATGGTTGTGGCGTGGTGGCCGTGGGTGGCGCATCGAGAACTCGACGGTGCGGCCGAGCAGCCATGGATCTTCTTCCTCGTCAATGTGGCGGGCGTCGCCGGCATTATCGCCTTTGGTATTCCGGTACAGATTCTGATCGCTGTTGCGTGCCCACTTGCCTATGGTTGTGTGCGGCTTGCGCAGGGCGAATTTACCCGCTCGTACTGGATGACAACCGCCTTCGACGTATCGTTCACGCTCATCCTCGGGTTCCTCTTACTGGCACTGGGCTGGACGTTTCGTTCGATCGCTGCCGGAGTTGACCGCGCGCGCACCAACGCTGTGCACGAATATGCCGAAGCGGCCTCTGCCGCGGCGGTGGAAAAAGAGCGTCTCGCGGTGGCGGCGCTCATGCACGACAGTGTTTTGGCGGCGCTCATCGCTGCCGAGCGGGCGCAAAGCCAGCGGGAACGTGAACTGGCTGTCGCGATGGCACGCGAAGCACTGACACGGTTGGCCAATGCAGAAAATTCACAGGGGCGTGAGGGCAGCGACGAACCCATTACTGTCGCACAGTTGGTGGCAGATCTGCGTGGTTTTGTTGCTGGTCTTGCGGCTGAGGCTTCGGTTGTTGACCAGTTTGGTTCGGGGGTTGTGCCTGAGCGTGTGGCACGCGCCGTTGATTTGGCGGCACGACAGGCGATCGACAATGCCGTTATGCACGCGCAGGGTCGCGGGCTTCGCGTCATCGTTGAGGGGCACGGACCCACCGGATTGACGGTAAAAGTGAGTGACTCCGGTGATGGCTTTGATCCGGATGCTGTGGATGCCGACCGGTTGGGAATTCGCGGCTCTATCGTGGCTCGCATGGCGGCCGTCGGAGGCGTGGCAACCGTGGAATCCTCCCCGCGGGGAACCGTCGTAACGCTGGGGTGGTCGGCGCAATGAATGTGAGTCTTCGATTTGTGGCGGGCGGCCTAGCGTTCTGCTTCGGTCTGTACTTTGCCGCACGCTCGCTGTGGTGGACGACACCACCGGCACAGCCCTGGGTCATGGTAGCCAGCACCGCACTGTTTTTAGCGACCCTCGTGCTGGCGCTGTGGGCAGGCAAAGATGCTCGGATGCCGCGTGCTGTGGGCGTCGTGGTGGTTGTCGTTTCTGGTGTACTACCGCACTCGGTGTCGTGGGCGCTGCAAGAGTCAACGCGCGAAGCGCCCTTTGCTACCTGGTTTGTTGGCGCCGCGGGTCTTCTGGCGGTTGTTTGTATTGTGCGTCGCCGCCCACTGTGTGGCTGGTTGGCGCTGGCTTTGCTCACTGCGGGAGCAATGCTGTGGCTGGGTGTGGCCGATGCACTCCGGCTGGGTTTGGTGGGCTCTGTTGTCTGGGTTGTTGCTGCGCAGCTTCTTGTGCGGTTCTGGGCGCGGGCGGTTGCCGATACCGAACGTCTGGCCGAAATACAGCAGGCCACATCGGGGTGGCGGGCTACGCAGCTGGGACGCCAGCGGGCGCGCCGCGAACGTGTGCGCTATGCCCTGGCAGTAGCCGGGCCTGTTCTTACGGCAGTCATCGATCAGGGCGGGGCACTTGATGATGACCAACGCATCGATGCGCGCGTGGCAGAGGGGCGCCTGCGTGACGAAATACGCGCGGCGAGTCTGCTGAACGACGCGGTGCGTGACGCCATCGAGCAGGCACGCCGACGTGGCTGTGCCGTGACGCTTTTTGATGAGGGCGACCTCGACGACCTCGACGGCACGCAGCGCAGCCACATTCACGATGAGCTAGCGACGGTGCTGCGCAGCGCTCGTTCTCATCGCCTTATTGTGCGGTCATCCCGCGACCCGCAGCGTGCAGTAACGATTGTCGGTAGGTCGGGTGCCGGGGGGCGCTCCGACGATGATTCCGTCGATCTGTGGCACGAGATTTCGCGGAGTGGTCCGACCGCCTCAGCGGCGGCCGGACCTGTCCCCCCGGATCGTGCCGCGTGAGCGGCTGGCCCTCTTCGGTATCTGCTTGTGGAGAGGGCGAGGGGCGGCGGGAATGCCTGCCCCTCGCCAGCGCGGATCGGCTACCCGAAAACCGTCCGCCAAGGGCCTGGACGTAGTCTGCATACCCTGGAGCAGAACGACAGGCCAGAACGCGAAGCGTCACTATCTATTGTGGTGAGTGATTTTTCTTTTGTCTGTAGGTATTTTGGGGGACAAGGAATCATCGACGCTGATGGTCCTCGTACCCGCTATGCAAGGGGTGCGCCGTTGTCTATGAGGCGGTGCCATGCACAAACCTTCTTCTGCTGTAACGGCTCGCGTGCGCCGATGGATGCACGAGCGTCTCGAACCAGCCATTCATCGCACGGTGCAGCCGGCAGCGATCATGGGCTGGCAGGTAGATGGCGAACCGGTGCCGTTTACGCAGGCGAGGCACGCACAATACAGCGCGATAGCGGTCGGTGACGCATGGGGGCAGCCCTGGAGCACGCTGTGGTTGCGCCTGAGCGGGCAGGTGCCAGCAGTGGCATCCGGAGAGCGCGCAGAACTGGTCATTGACCTCGGATTTGATGGTGCACAGCCCGGTTTCCAAGCTGAGGCTCTTGTGTATCGGCCCGACGGCAGCATTGTGAAAGCCATCGAGCCCGACAACGTTTATGTTCCCCTCGAGGGAACACCCGGCTCAGATTTTGAACTGTTTATTGAGGCCGCAGCCAACCCCGACGTGGGTGAACGGTTCGTGCATTTTTCACCCACCGCGCTCGGTGACCGCGCAACAGCCGGCACAGCGCCCCTGTATGTGCTGCGCCGCTGCGATGTGGCGCTGCTGCAGGAGAGCGTGTGGAATCTGCTGCACGATGTGCGAGTGTTGCTGTCGCTGGCAGAACAGCTCGATGGCCACTCGACGCGCCACGCAGAAATTATGCGCGCACTTGACCAGGCCGTTGACGCCGTCGACCCGCACGATGTTGTCGCCACAGCCGAGGCCGGGCGACAGTCTCTTGCCGCAGTGCTCGCACAGCCGGCTGCTGCCTCATCTCACCGCATCTACGCCGTTGGTCACGCGCATATCGACTCGGCCTGGCTGTGGCCCGTGCGCGAAACACAGCGCAAAATTGCCCGCACCTTCGCCAATGTGCTCGCGCTGCAGCACGAGCACCCCGAAATGGTGTTCGCTGCCTCATCGGCTCAGCAATACCAGTGGATGAAACAGCACCAACCTGCCCTGTACCAGCGCATACGTGAGGCAATAGCGGCCGGAAACTTTGTGCCCGTGGGCAGCATGTGGGTAGAAAGCGACACCAACCTTCCGGGCGGCGAAGCACTCGTGCGCCAGTTCGTGCAGGGAAAAAACTTCTTCCTGCATGAATTCGGTATTGATACCCAAGAAGTATGGCTTCCCGACTCATTCGGGTACACCGCGGCGCTGCCACAGATCGCACGCGCTGCCGGTGCCCGCTGGATGCTCACGCAAAAAATGTCGTGGAATGAAACAAACACCATGCCCCACCACACGTTTCTGTGGGAGGGGCTCGACGGCACGCGGATATTTACACATTTTCCGCCCGTCGACACCTATAGCGCCAACCTGCGCAGCGATGAGCTGGCCCGCGCTGAACGCCAGTATGCCGAAAAAGGGTTCGCACGCTCGTCTCTTGTGCCCTATGGCCACGGCAACGGGGGAGGAGGCCCAACGCGAGACATGGTCGCTGCGGCCAGGCGGCTCGCCAACCTCGAGGGTTCGCCCACCGTGCGGCTGAGCAGCCCGAGCGAGTTTTTTGCCGAAGCAGAAGCCGAATATGAGCGCCCTCCCGTATGGTCAGGCGAAATGTATCTGGAGTTTCACCGCGGCACCTACACCAGCCAGGCCGCCATGAAACGGGGCAACCGCCGCAGCGAACATCTGCTTCGCGAAGCAGAACTGTGGGCAACACACGCTGCTGTCACGGGAGACTTCACGTATCCCTATGACGAACTCAACGACCTGTGGCAGCAGGTGCTCCTGCTGCAGTTTCACGACATTTTGCCCGGAACCTCGATCGCCTGGGTGCACCAGGAAGCACGGGAGCAGTACCGCCGTATCGAGAACCGTGTGCACACGATCATCGCCAACGCGCTGGGGAGTGTGGCGGGGGAAGGCGATGAAGACCTGCGTGCCAACGCGGGTCCGTATCCGGTACGGGGTGTGGCCTTCGGGGAGATCGCCACCCCCGTACTGGTGGGAGCCGGAGCCGTGCGGGTGGAGCGCACAGCATCCGGCATCACCATAGAGAACGACCATGTGCGCGCCGTTATCGATGCGCATGGGCGATTGTCGTCGCTGGTTTCCCGCCGCAGTGGGCGCGAGCGCGAGGTGCTCATGCGCGAGCACTACGGCAACCAGCTGGTCGTGCACCGCGATACGCCCACCCAGTGGGATGCCTGGGATATTGATGAACATTATCGTCGGCACAGCAGCGAGGTACTGGATGTGCGTGACGTGACTGTGGACGAGAACGCACAGTCGGCCACGGTGACTATAGAGCGCACCTGGAACAATTCGGTGTTTGAGCAAGAAATACGCTTGGACGCCGATGCAGAATCGCTCCTGATCACTACACGGGCCGACTGGAACGAGCAGCAAAAGCTCGTCAAAATGGGTTTCGCTCTCGACATTTTTACCGAGCGAGCGACATCCGAAATCCAGTTTGGGCATGTGCACCGGCCCCTGCACACGAATACTTCGTGGGATGCCGCGCGATTCGAGACGGTTGCGCATCGCTGGGTGCACGTAGGAGAACCGCATTTCGGTGTCGCGATTGCGAACGATGCCACCTATGGTCACGATATGACGCGCCTGACCACCGCTAGGGGGGACGTCGGTACTCTCGTACGGCTGAGCCTGGTGCGGTCGCCGCTGTATCCCGACCCCACCACCGATCAGGGAACACACGTGTGGCAGGTGAGCATCCGCCCCGATTCGCAGATTCCGGATGCTGTTGCCGAGGGCTATCGTCTCAACGTACCGCTGCGTTCTCACCGCGGTGCACGCGCTGTGGCGCCACTTATCGCCAGTGACAATCCGGCCATTGTGGTCGAGGCAGTGAAACTTGCCGAAGACCGCAGCGGCGATGTGATCGTGCGGCTCTACGAAGCGTGTGGGGGCCGGGCCGAGGGCACGATACGGGTGAGTTGCGCGTTTACCGGCGTGCACAGCACGGATCTGCTGGAGCGTTCAGGTGCAGAGGGCTTACGCGCACCCGGTGTCCGACGCATCGACGATTCGACCGTGCACGTGTCACTGCGGGCGTTCGAAATTGCTACGCTGCGGTTGCAGCGCAGCGCTTAGCCGTGAAAACGACCCCAGGGGATATCTCTGCGCAGGGGAGTGCGAATGCCGCGCTGTGTGCGCTGCCACGCTGACACCGTGGGTTCTTCGGCTACCGCCGACTCTTCTTCGGCCACATAGGCTTCGGTCAGCACAGCAACAACTGCCGCCAGCTCTTCTTCGGTGGGGTTGCCGCGCACCACATGGATGAGCGGTTGCTCGGGTGTTGGCGAAGAAGTAGTCACAGTGGAATGTTCCCATGTTTTTTGGGAGGAAGCTCGGCACGCTTGCCGCGCAATGACCGCAGCGCCTTGGCAATCGACACCCGCGTCATGGCCGGTTCAATAATGCCGTCGATTTCACCGCGCTCGGCCGCCAAGAATGGCGAGGTGACGTTGTAGGTGTATTCATTGGCGAGGCGCGTGCGCACCGCGGCGACGTCTTCACCATTTTCTTCGGCCTTACGAATCTCGCCTCGGTAAAGAATGTTGACCGCACCTTGGCCACCCATCACCGCGATTTCAGCGGTGGGCCACGCAAGGTTAATGTCGGCACCCAACTGCTTGGATCCCATCACAATGTAGGCACCACCGTACGCCTTACGCAGAATAACGGTGACGAGCGGAACCGTGGCTTCGGCATAGGCATAGATGAGTTTCGCGCCGCGGCGAATAACACCCGTCCACTCTTGATCGGTGCCGGGCAGGTAGCCGGGAACATCGACGAGCGTGAGAATCGGGATCGAGAAGGCATCGCAGAACCGCACAAAACGGCTGGCTTTTTCGCCCGCGTCAATATTCAGCGTGCCCGCCATTTGCGAGGGCTGGTTAGCGATGATGCCGACGGAGCGTCCCTCGACCCGACCGAAACCGATCACAATGTTAGGGGCAAACAGCGGCTGCACTTCGAGGAACTCGCCGTCGTCAACCAGGTGCTCAATCACCGTGTGAATGTCGTACGGCTGGTTGGGGGAGTCGGGAATGATCGTGTTGAGTGCACGGTCGGAGTCGGTGGTTTCAAAGTCGAAACCTGAATCGTACGTGGGCAGCTCGGCCATATTGTTGTCGGGAAGATAGCTGAGCAGGCTGCGCGCATAATCAATCGCGTCATCTTCGTCATCGGCCAGATAGTGGGCAACACCTGAACGCGTATTGTGTGTGTGGGCACCGCCGAGGTCTTCCATGCCGACGTCTTCGCCCGTGACGGTCTTAATGACATCGGGCCCGGTAACAAACATCTGACTGGTCTTGTCGACCATAATCACAAAGTCGGTCAGTGCCGGGCCATACACGGCGCCACCCGCTGCCGGACCCATGATGAGAGAAATCTGGGGGATGACACCGGATGCACGCGTATTAAGCGTAAAGATCTCGCCATATTTGCTGAGCGCCAGCACACCCTCTTGAATACGGGCGCCACCCGAGTCGAGGATTCCGATGATCGGAATGCCGTTGGTGAGCGCGAACTCCATGATCTTGATGATCTTGTCGCCCGAGACTTCGCCCAGCGACCCACCGAAGGTGGTGAAGTCTTGCGAGTACACGGCCACCGTGCGCCCGTGAATGGTCGCGACGCCGGTCACTACCGAATCACCGTAGGGACGATTGCGATCCATTCCGAAGGCGGTTGTGCGGTGTCGCACATACTCGTCGAATTCGACAAAGCTGCCCGTGTCGACGAGCATTTCGATGCGCTCGCGGGCAGTCATCTTGCCCTTGGTGTGCTGCTTTGTTTGGGCGGTGGCTTCGGCGTCGACTACGGCCTCGTTATAGCGGGCGCGGAGGTCGGCGATCTTGCCGGCGGTCGTTGAGAGGTCGGGCTGGTCCGTCACGGTGTCAACACTAGCCGCGCCAACGCGCAGAGTGTTGGATGCCTCGCACAATGAGAACACCAATCCTTAGTAGAAGACATGAAATGCGCTGGTGCTTCTAGGCTGAACGTATGCATTTTTCACGCGCACGCACTGTTTCTCCCCGCCTCGACGTGGTCGCATCGTCGCCGTCGACCAATAGTGAACTGCGTGAACGGTTGACGACCGAAGGTGCCGACTCGTGGCCGCACCTGTCGGTGCTCCTCACCGACAACCAGTCGTCGGGCAAGGGCCGACTCGATCGCACGTGGCACACGCCCCCGGGCACGGCGCTGGCAATCTCGGTTGTGCTCGACGTGCAGCACCTCGGCGCGGAACTGCGCGGATGGCTGCCGCTGGTAGCAGGCCTCGCCATGAGACATGCGATAGCCCAGCAGTGCCAGGCCCGCACCGTGAGCGTGAAGTGGCCCAACGACATTCTTATTGGCGAACGCAAAATATGCGGCATTCTTGCCGAAGTCGTCGACACCCAGCGCGTGATCATCGGCACCGGAGTCAACACTGCCATGACCACCGAACAGGCACCGGCGGCCACCGCAACCTCGTTCGCAATGGAGGGCACCACGTGCGACGCCGATCGCCTGCTCAGCGACTACCTGCAGCACCTCGATAGTCACGTGAAATCTCTTATTCGTGCCGGAAACGCCAGCAGCAGTGGCATCCTCTCTGAAGCACGCCAGCACTGCTCCACTCTGGGTCAAAAAGTTCGCGTCATGCTGCCCCACACCAGCGACCTTCACGGCACAGCCCATGACATCGCCGATGACGGCCGCATCATCGTTCGCACAGAAAACGGCGACCACACCATCTCGGCGGGCGACATCGTGCACCTGCGCGCTCAATAAAACCGCCAACCCGTCAATACGGCGCAGCCCGCCCGAGTCGGTGACAATAGAAGCGTGAACGACATGGGTGCAGCGGTGGGGAGGCCTCTCACGCCACCGCCAGGAGTCAGCGAACAGGAGCGACTGATCGCGCGACTGCGCCGCCATGCGCGTTCGCTTGCGTGGTCGGCGCTGGCGCTTATCGCAGCATCCGGAATCGTCGCCTACTTCTACGACAACCTTCCCGCTCCCTGGGAAAACTGGATGCTGCTCACCGCTGCTGCCGCGGTCGTTGTGATTACCGTTCTTGTGCCGTTTTTACGCTGGCGTACACGCCACTGGGCCATTACGACGCGTCGAGTGATTGAGACACGCGGAATCTTTGTGCGTCGCCGCCGCGAACTCAGTCATGTGCGCGGCTACACCATTACGGTGCGTCGAGGGCTGCTGCAACGACTGTGGCGGGCAGGTACCATCACACTCTCCGACGGCGTTGACCAGCCGATTGTGCTGCAAAACATTCCGCACGTCGCACTCGTGCACGAAACCCTCACCGACCAGATCGAAGTCAACCAGATACTGGCGCACCGCGACGCACAAGCCGCAACCTTCACCTCGCACGACGAATAAAACACACAAAATAGGCATCCTGTGCGCAACCGCGTGGCGCGTGCGTGAGAATAGAAGGCGACAAAAGGAGGCCACCCCATGGCACTGCGTGTAGGCGTCATCGGTGCAGGACAACTGGCGCGCATGATGATCGCACCGGCCGTCGAACTCGGACTCGAGATCAGTGTCCTCGCCGAAGCAGAAAACATGTCGGCGGCGCTCGCAGCAACCCAGGTGGGTGACTACCGCGACGAGCAAACAGTGCGACAGTTCGCCACAACCGTCGACGTTATTACCTTCGACCACGAACACGTGCCGCAAAGCGTGCTCCGCGCACTCGAAAACGATGGTGTGCGCGTACACCCCGGACCGGATGCGCTGCAGTACGCGCAAGACAAACTCGTCATGCGGCAGCGCCTCGCCGAACTCGGTATTCCCCAGCCCGAATGGGCGCGGGTAGCAACCACCACCGAACTCGACGCCTTTATTGCCGAACACGGTGGTCGCGCCGTGGTGAAAACCCCGCGCGGTGGCTACGACGGCAAGGGCGTACGCGTTGTGACAGCGGCCGCCGAGGCCGCCGAATGGTTCGAAGCGCTCGCTGACGGAGACGCACTGCTCGCCGAAGAGCTGGTGCCCTTCGTGCGAGAACTTGCCCAGCAGGTGGCACGCCGACCGAGCGGAGAAATGGCCGTCTACCCGATTGTTGAGACCGTGCAGCGCGACGGAGTATGCGCGGAAGTGCTTGCCCCTGCTCCCCGCGCTGGTGAGCGGCTGGCCGAGGCGACGGCACACATCGGTACCGCTATTGCCCAGGGATTGGGAGTGACCGGGATGCTTGCCGTCGAACTGTTTGAAACCGATGACCAGCGGATTCTCGTGAACGAACTCGCCATGCGCCCCCACAACTCGGGCCACTGGAGCCAAGACGGAGCCATCACCGGACAGTTCGAACAGCACCTGCGCGCCGTTGCCGACCTGCCCCTGGGCGAGACCACGCCGCTGCGCGAATGGTCAGTCATGGTCAACATCTTGGGTGGCCCCGAAGACGGCACCATGGCCGAGCGGCTCCCGCTCGCACTCGGCGACCAGCCCGGCGTGAAAGTGCACACCTACGGCAAAGCGCCACGGCCCGGCAGAAAAGTGGGGCACGTGACAGCCGTCGGCGACGACCTTGATGACACGGTGTTCGCTGCACGGGCTGCAGCCAACCACTTCGCATAACCTTGGGGGGTGACTGTGCCACTACATTCCTCCACCCAGCCCCTCGTGGGCGTCATCATGGGCTCTGACTCTGACTGGCGAGTCATGAGCGACGCCTCGCAGGCCCTCACCGACTTTGACATACCGCACGAGGTCGAAGTGGTCTCGGCCCACCGCACGCCCGACAAGCTGCTGCGCTATGGGCGTGAAGCGCGGGCACGCGGCATCCGGGTCATTATTGCCGGTGCCGGTGGTGCCGCCCATCTACCAGGCATGATCGCTTCGATGACCGCCCTACCCGTTATCGGTGTGCCGGTGCCGCTGGCATACCTTGACGGTATCGACTCGCTGCTGTCGATCGTGCAAATGCCCGCAGGTATTCCCGTTGCCACCGTTTCGATCGGTGGGGCACGTAACGCCGGCCTTTTGGCTGCACGTATTTTGAGCACGAGTGACACCGCGCTCGCCGACCGAGTAGAAGAATACGCACGCGAACTGGAAGGACAGGTCGAGGCGAAAAATCGCCGACTGAAGGACTCCCTGTGACCCTGCACCGTCAGCCACACCACACCACCACGCCACCCCTCGTTCAGGCCGAACCACTGCGCTACCCCGACACCGAATCGGTGCGGATGATGACGCGCCGGGGATGGTGGCTTGTTGCCGTCAACATTCTCATTCCCGGTTCGGCACAGGTATTGGCGGGGCGGCGGCGACTGGGTCGCATCGGTCTGCGGTCGACCATGTTTTTGTGGTTCGCGGCGATTGTCGGGATTATTCTTGCCATCGGGGCACGGCAGGCGCTGCTGTGGCTATTTGTGGGTGGCGGTTGGATTTCGTGGGTTGCTCTTACTCTCGTGCAGTTGCTGTTGCTAGCCTATGCGCTGCTGTGGCTCGTGCTTACCTTCGACATGCTGCGTCTGGTGCGCCTGGTACGAGTGGCGCCGCTAGCCCGCGTAGCGATTCCGCTCGTGGCCGTGTTGGTGCTCACGCTCTTGGGGGCCGCGGCCGTATATGGTGCATCCGTGGTCGGCTCGAGCAGAAGCGCGCTCACGACAGTGTTCGGTAAGGGCGGGCCGAGCCTGCCACCCAGCGACGGCTACTACAACGTGCTGCTGTTGGGTGCCGATAGTGGTGAAGAACGCGACTCGATGCGCTTCGACAGCATTTCGGTCGTCTCGGTCAACGCAGAGTCGGGTGCCGTCACGATCACGGGTATTCCTCGCGACCTGCCCGGTTTTCCGTTTAGCGAAGGGCCCATGCACGACCGCTATCCTGACGGTTTTTATGAGCACGACGACGAAGAATGTGGCTGGGGAGCCGGGATTAACCAGTTGACCAACGCGGTCGAGGAGTGCACTGAGGGTGAAGCGCTGTATCCGGATGCCGAGACACAGGGCTCTACCCCTGCCGTCGAAGCGACCAAGGATGCGGCGGAGGGCATCCTGGGCATTTCGATTCCCTACTATGTGGCGATCGATATGCACGGTTTTGCGCAGCTGATTGATGCGCTCGGTGGCGTCGATATCGAAGTCTCGGAGCGCCTGCCCAAGGGTGGCGGACCCGCTTATGACGATCAGCCGGCCGACGAGTGGGCGATCGGATGGATTGAGCCCGGGCAGCAGCACATGGATGGCGATACGGCCCAGTGGTACGCGCGGTCACGGTACACCACCGACGACTGGGACCGGATGCTGCGCCAGCGCCAGCTACAAGAAGCAATTCTGGCGCAGTTCACACCGCAAAACGTGCTCGCCCGCTTTCATGAGGTCGCGGCGGCAGGAACAGCGGTTGTGCACACCGATCTGCCGCAGGGCAAGCTTCCTGAGTTTTTTGACCTCATGCTGAAGGCTAAACAGCAACCGGTAACCACGATAGAACTGACTCCCGAGTTTGGCGTTGACGAGTGGAATCCCGACTATGAGGCGGTGCGGCAGCTTGTGCAGAGCACGCTGCATCCGCCGGCAGAAGACGACGAAGAATAGCCCGCTGTGTGACACTGTGCACAGCGTGTACGCGTGGGAGGGCGCTGGGGCATTACTCTCATTGCATGGTTGTTCTGTTGCGGGTTGTGCTCGATCAGCTGGTTGCTCCCAGCAATCCCGACTTTGCGGTTGCTTCGCGCGGGCTCGCCGAGGGGCTGATTCGAGTGGCCCCGCAGGGCTGTGGTGTCGAGGCGATTTTGCCGGCGGGGGAGGGCGGTGAGCTCGAAGGGGCAGCGACTACTCGCCGGTTGCGTTGGGGGCGTCGCGAACTCGTAGCGGCATGGCCCATGGGTGTGCCATCCGGTATGGGCTCGGGCATGTTTCATTCGCCCACACTGTTGTCGCCCATGATGCGTCATGATCGTGCCCACGACGCCACGCAAACCGTAGCGACACTGTGGAACCTTGAAGCCTGGGAGGCTCCCGAGCGGCTACCGCGTGCCCACGTCGGCTGGCAGCGGGCGATGTTGCGCAGGGTAGCGCGCCACGCCGATGCGGTTGTCGTGCCCTCGCATGCGATTGCTGAGCGCTTGGCCGAGCTGGCACCGGTGCGTGAGCGCACTCGCGTTATTGCGGGGGCTGCGCCGATCGGCTTTTCTGTACCGGATGACGCAGAAGAACGCCGCCGCGAACTCTCGCTCCCCGAGGAATACGTGGTTGTTGTCGGCGACGAAACCACGCTGTATGCCGGGTTTGTCGCGGCCGCCGCGGTCGATCTTCCGGCCGTTGTCGTGGACGCGAAAGAGGGGCAAGAGCCAGCCTGGGCAGCTATTGCCGCCGAGGCAGGGCTTGCAGAGAACCGTGCGCATATTCGTCTGTGGCTCGACGACGATGACCGTGCCGCGGTGTTGCATGGTGCATCGGTGGTCATCGGCACCTCGCCACGATCAGCATGGCCATGGCGAATTATCGAGGCCATGACGCTGGGGGTTCCCGTGGTCGCTGTCGATAGCGGAGTGCATCGCGATGTCGTGGCCGATGGGGGAGAAGTGGTTGCCGAGGCAGATCTTGCCGATGCGGTTCGTGGGGTGGTTGGGGAGACTACCGAGCGCGCGCAGGTTTTGGCCGCTGACCGGGCGCGAGCTTTCTCGTGGCTGAGCAGCGCCGAGCGAGTGTGGGCACTGCACGCCGATCTTTAGAGCACGACGTTTGTCCTCATAAAGATTAGATACTCTCGTTGCGCATTCTTTGCGTGTCTGCCGGTTTAAGTACTGGACATCGGTCAAGCTGTTCGCATGTCCCGAACCTCTTTAGGCTCGCGACGCCTGTCTGCCGTGGCACGGTGGATGGCGGCGTTGGCCGTCTGTGCTGCGCTTGCTGTTGCCATTCCTGTGGATACAGCAGCGAGCGTGACGCAGGATTCGGCGCAGCCCGCACCCAGCGCCATCCAACCGGCAACGCTGGTGGGTTTTGCGCCGGGAAATATTATTTCTGACGCCGTATTTTTTGACAGCACTACCATGACGGCCGCGCAGATCGACAGCTTCTTGCGCGGCAAAGTATCGCGGTGCCAATCCGGCTACGTGTGCCTGAAAGATTTCCGGCAGACGAGCGTGACCCGCCCCGCCGACACCTACTGCAAGGGATACACAGGGCGCAGTAACGAGACCGCCGCCGACATTATTTATCGCGTATCGCAGTCGTGCGGAATTAACCCGCAGGTCATCCTCGTCATGCTGCAAAAAGAACAGGGGCTCGTCACCCACACGTGGCCCAGCCAGTGGCGCTACGACGCAGCACTGGGGCAGGGCTGCCCCGACGACGCGCCCTGCGACCCCGCTTTCGTTGGCTTTTTTCACCAGATTTATGGCGCTGCCCGCCAAATGAAGATCTATGCCGAAGGCGAATATTTCACCTGGTACGCACCCGGCAATACATGGAATATTCGTTACCACCCCAATGTGTCGTGTGGCAGTGCTCCCGTCTATATCGAAAACACGGCAACAGCAGCCCTGTACTACTACACTCCTTACCAGCCCAACGCTGCCGCTATGCGCGCCGGATACGGCGAGGGCGACGCCTGTTCGGCCTATGGCAACCGCAACTTCTATAACTACTTCACCGACTGGTTTGGGTCGACTCAGACCCCTCCCGGGCCCCCTGCACCGCCGAGCGTACCGGCACCGGTCATTTCATCCTTTGACACCGACAGCTACGTTGTGGCGCTCGACAGTGACGGTGTGGTGTGGGCCTACCCTGTGCGCGAGGAGCGGTGGAACACCCGCATCCGGTTGGCCTATGTTCCCGGTGGAACAAGCATTGTCGGCGTCGGTGACCTTGATGGCGACGGACACCGCGACCTCATCGCCACAGCCAACAACCACCGCGACGTCTATCTGCTGAGAGGCAATGGGCAGGGCAAGTACACGTCGACCAAGCTGAACGTGAACTGGTCGGGCTCGCGCGCCGTCACCGCGGCAGGAGACTTTGATGGCGACGGTATTCCCGACGTCTTTACCGTCGCCAGCGACGGACAACTCCTGCTGTGGTCGGGCGATGGGGATGGCGGTTTTCTGCCGGGTCGTAAAGTCGGCGCTAAATGGGAGGTAATGACGTCGATCTCGGGCGGTGCCGACCTTGATGGCGACGGTATAGCCGACCTTTATGCTCAGCATAAAGACGGCCGACTCCTCGTCTATTACGGTGCCGGTGGCGGACGCTGGGATGGCAGCCGTCAGGTTGGCGTCGGCTTTGACCGGATGCGCACCGTCTTTCAGGCCGGAGACATCAATGCCGACGGCCGCACCGACGTCTTCGGCGTCGACACGGGTGGACTCATCACCGTGTACCCCGGCATCGGCAATGGTGGTGGCATTCGTACGGGCGAAACAACCGGACACGGATGGAACGTCATGAAGGGACTGAGCGCCGCGGGGCCTGTCGTCACCGGACCCCGAGAAAAAGCTCCCGTGCATGCAGGAGCAGGCGATGTTAACGGCGACGGCACACAAGACGTGCTCGCCGTCGCACCCAACGGTGACCTCACGCTCTATGGCGGAAACGGCCAGGCCGGATGGAAACCGGCGAAGGTCGTGGCATCCGGCTGGTCACAAAAAGACAAGCTCGTCACGCTCGGTGATTTTGATGGCGACGGCATTGCCGACATCGGGCGCATCACCACCAAAGGCGAATTCTTGCTGTATTCCGGCGACGGCAACGGCGGCTACGCGAAACCGCGCACGATCGGGGCGGGCTGGCAGACCATGACCGCGGTCGTCGGCGGTATTGACTTTGATGGCGACGGAGCCTACGACGTCTTAGCGCGCACCAGTAAAGGCGAACTCGTGCTCTACCGCGGAAACGGCCGCGGAGGCTGGTTAGCTGACCGGCCGGTCGTGGGAACAGGATGGAATGTTGCCGACAAGATCATCAACGCCGGCGACCTCGACAGCGATGGCTATGCCGATATCGTCATGAAACGCAGCGACGGCAGCCTCTGGATCTATCCGACCAATGGCCGCGGGGGCTGGGGTAAATACCGCCAGATCGGTACCGGATGGAACATCATGACCGATCTGATCGGACCGGGCGACTTCTCAGGAGACGGCATCCCCGACCTGCTCGCTCGCGATAGCGACGGCGACCTGTGGATATATACCGGTAAGGGCAACGGGGCCTGGGGTCCGCGCTGGGTTATCGGCTGGCGCTGGCACACCCATACGCCGCTGGGTTAAACCGTGCCCCACAGGCTGGGTGAAGCAGCGCCTCGTGCTCCCCTAGACTGGATCGGCGCGTATCATCCCGATCGGAAAGAAGTGCGTGAACGATCAGTCTGAACTTTTTGCTGCCGTGCCGCGCAGCCAGTTCGATGTACCCGGCAAAAGCCACGGGCTCATCGACGTGGTGCGCTGGCGCTATCTGCTGAGCCTTCTTATTCGCACCGGTGTCACCACCCGCTACCGCAACTCGGTGCTGGGTTGGACCTGGTCGTATGTGCGCCCGGCCGCACAGTTCCTGGTGTTTTGGGTTGTGCTCGGGGTTTTCATGAACCTCAACCGCGGCATCCCCAACTACGCCGTCTACCTGTTCTCGGGCATTGTCGTCATCAACCTCTTCTCGGAGGCATTCAAGAACGCGACCACCTCGATCGTGCATAACGCGCCGCTCGTACGTAAGGTATATCTACCGCGTCAGCTGTTTGCTGTCTCGGCCGTCGTTGTCGCTCTCGTGCACTTCTTGCCACAGCTCGCCCTGCTGCTGATCGTGTGTCTGCTGCTGGGCTGGCTCGCCCATATTACGGTGACCGCACTGCTGGCCATTCTCGCTGCACTCGTCATTGTTGTTGTGTTTGCTCTCGGCATTGGGCTTTTGTTCGGCGCGCTCAACGTGCGCTACCGCGACTCAGAGAACATCGTCGAGCTGCTGCTGCTGCTCGCCACGTGGGCGTCACCCGTGCTGTACTCGTGGACCATGGTGCAAGAGGCGCTCCTCGACAAACTGGGGTGGCCACAGTGGGTGCTCGAGCTCTACATGCTCAACCCCATCACGCACGCCGTTGAGCTGTTCCACTATGGCTTATGGCGCCCCGCCACCGAAAACATGGTGGGTGCCGCCGACTACACAGGACTACCCATGATGCCGCTGCCCGACAACCTCGGGTGGAACACGCTGTGGGCGTTCCTTATCGCGATCGTCACGCTCTTCATTGGTCAAGCCGTGTTCCGCCGCCTCGAAGGAAGGTTCGCTCAAGACCTATGAGTACACCACTTTCTGCGCGGCCCAGCGTCATCATCGACCGCGTCCACAAAACTTTTCTTCTCAACCACGCTTTTTCTTTTAAAGACACCGTCGTTGCGTGGATTCGTCGCCGCAAAACCACGAGCGTTTTCGAAGCGCTCAAAGGCATCAACGTCGTCATTAATGAGGGCGAATCGGTGGCTATTCTCGGGCGCAACGGCTCGGGCAAATCAACCCTGCTCAAACTGGTCTCGGGTGTTATGGAGCCGGATGCCGGTGCTGTGCTCACACGTGGGCAAGTGGCCGGGCTCATCGAAGTCGGTGCCGGTTTTCACCCCGAACTCTCTGGCCGCGAGAACGTTTTCTTGAACGCAGCCATTCTGGGCATGAAACGTAAAGACATCGAAGCACGCTACGACGAGATCGTGGCGTTCAGCGAGATCGGTGAGTTTATTGACCAGGAGGTCAAGCACTACTCGTCGGGCATGTTTATGCGCCTTGCTTTCTCTGTGGCTATTCACGTTGATCTTGACGTGCTGCTAGTAGACGAAATTCTTTCGGTGGGCGACGCTCCCTTCCGCGAAAAATGTCGAGCAAAGTTTGAAGAGCTCATCGCCGCAGGAAAAACCCTTGTTGTTGTGAGCCATGACGCAGAGATGGTGCGCGAACTGTGCCAGCGCGGCGTCGTTATCAGCAAGGGTGAGGTGGTTTTCGACGGCGACGTCGAGCAGGCGCTGAACCATATGGAGCAGGCATGAACGGGTGGCTGCCCGCACTACCGGCGCTCCTCATAGCAGCCTTCCTCGTTGTCGTCCCCGGATTACCCGCAGCCTTTTTGTTACCGTTGCGTGGAATCGCTCGGCTCGGTGCAGCCATGGCACTCTCGCTCGCCTCGATCGTGGTCGCCTCGGTTATTGCTCCGATGCTAGGGCTGCAATGGTCGGTGCTCGTCGTTCTCGCCGTCGCAGCCGTGGTCACCATTATTGCCGCCGTCATACGCACACGATGGCGCGGCTCAACGGTCGTGTTTGCGCCCTCGGCAGGCGGAGCATGGGTAGCAGCGGCGGTCGTTGCAGCCGCCGTCGGCTGGAGCATTATTCTCACTGCCGGAATCGCTTCTCCCCAGCATCCAAGCCAGCTCTATGACGGCATCTATCACCTGAATGCAGTCGAATTTATTCTGCAGAACGGCGATGCATCGCCACTGCACATGACCATGGCGACACCGCGCCGCGCGTCAACGTTCTACCCCAACCTATGGCACGCACTCACGAGCCTCGTCGCCATGATTAGCCCGTACAGCATTGTCGTGTCGACCAACGCCGTCACCGTCGTTGTTGTTGCTCTTATCTGGCCCGTGGCGCTTGCCGTGCTCGCCCGCGCCCTCTTTCCCGGCACCGCTGTTGCGGCCGTGGCAGCGCCGCTGCTCAGCTTCTGTTTCGCCGTCTACCCGCTCGGTTTTCTCAACTGGGGTGTTCTCTATCCCAACCTGCTCGGTGTAGCGCTCAGCCCGATCCTGATCGCGTGCGTCGTATGGGTAACACGACCCGCGCTCGTCACCTCGGTGCGAATAGCGCTCCTGCTGCTGACCCTCGCAGCCGCCGGTGCCGTAGCCATCGCTCACCCCTCCGCATTGATCGGCGCTCTCGCCCTCCTGATACCGGCATTTGGTGCCGCGCTGTGGCGCTACTGGGGCACAAGCACATCACGGTCGCACCGGGTTCGTGTGGCCTCGGTCGTGATTGTTGCGACCGCCGCACTTCTGTTCGTATGGGTACGGGCCAACGTGAGCACGCATGAGTGGATGCCGGGTGCAACACTGGCACAGGCCATGGGCGAAGCCGCATTCCTCAGCCCACTCGGGCGATCAACAGGGCTCCTGCTCGGGCCCCTCGCAGTGATCGGAGCCGTGCGCCTTATCCGCCAGCGCCGCTGGTGGCCCGTCGTATCGCATGTGATCGCCGTATTCCTGTTCCTCATGGCCACCTGGTTCACGATTCTGCCGATCCGCACCTTCTTCGTCGGCATCTGGTACGACGACACGACCCGGGTAGCAGCGCTCATGGTCATCATGGGTATACCGCTGGCGGCATATGGCGCAGACGCCGTTGTTGGCTGGCTGCGCAGCATCCGGAAGCAAGGCCGTTCGGCACTTGCCGCGGCACTCACCGTTCTGCTGGTTGCCGCCGGCGCCACTCACCTCTTAGCCGTCAAAAACGACGTGCGCATGATGCGCAACACCAGCTTCGTGTTCTCAGAAGAATCTCGTGGCCTGAGCCCCGACGAACTCGCTGTGATCACCGAAGCTTCCCGCCTCATCGGCCCCGACAGCGTCGTACTCGGAGACCCGCTCACCGGGGCAGGGTTGCTGTACGCCTACGCTGGGCACTCCGTGGTCTTCCCGCACATCTCAGGGTCATACGGCCCCTATGCAACTCTTCTGGCCGAAGAATTCCGTGACGGTGGTCGAGAAGTGTGCGAAGCGATCGACGAATTGGGGGTCGACTTTGCCCTCGACTTCGGCTCACGCAGCCTGTACCCCAAGATCGACGCGATGTATGCCGGACTACACGACCTCGACGAGTCGCCCATGGTGACCGAGGTGCTGCGAGTAGGCGACGCCGCACTGTTCGAGGTCACCGGCTGCGACCTCGAGTAGCCGGCTGTGCTCGACTAGCCGGCTCAGCTCGACTGGTTGGTCTTGCTCGATTAGCCGGCTGTGCTCGACTCACCGGCTCAGCTCGACTCACCGGCTCGGCGCCAGCATCCGGAGTTTCTTGGCGCGGTTTCTCGGCCGGACTTGCCCCCCGTTTGTCTGACACTTTGCTATTTTTGGGCCCGAAACCGGCGAATTTGTCGGACAAGTGAGAATCTGTCAGACAAGTGAGGGGTGTCGCACTACTCAAGCGGGCAGTGCTGGGCGTCTAAGCCTGCTCGTCGGCCGAACTCGCACCTGAGTCCGACTCTGCCGACGACTTGTGCGCAGCTTCGGGGCGGGGTTCACGCGCAGCATCCGGCTGCGAATCGTGCGGAGCATCCGGCACAGGTTCGTGGTGCAGGGCGTCGCTCAGCGCGGTGCGGCGGGCAAGAAGGGTGATTTTGCGCTGCATGGTGACGTTGCGGCGGTACTGCGTGTACATGAACGTGACAAACATGACGACGAGTGCGTACAGCAGTAGGTCGGTGCCTCGACCGACGCCCACCAGTTTGGCGAGCCACGTGAGCCACTGCGGAAAAAGTACGGACAGTACTGCGGCGACGACGAACAGCATCATGAGGAGGCGGCGAATAGCCAGGTGGCTGTCGGCGCCGGTGCGGCGCATCATGAGGGCGCCGAGAATGATCAGCGCGGCGATGAGTAGAAATTGAATCCACATGGCTATTTCACGATCAGGTCGACCAAGATGTTGACAGAGTTCAGTACGCTCTGCCCTTTGCCCTTGGAATAGTCGGTGTAGAGAAGTTCGACGGGGTATTCGCGCCACGGTAGCCGCGTGCGGCCCAGTTCGAGCACGATTTCGGTGGCGTGTGCCATGCGGTCCTGTTTGAGTTCGATGCGTTCGGCGGCGTCGCGGCGAATGACGCGCAGGCCATTGTGGGCATCAGTGAGCTTGAGGCTCGTGGTGAGGTTGGTGACCCACACCGCTGTTTTGAGAATGACGCGTTTAATCCAACCGGGGTTGGTGCGTTTGTCAAGAAAACGGGAGCCGAAAATGATGGAGAGGTTGTCGGCGCGTGCCAGAGCAACCATGGCGAGTGCGTCTTCTACCCGGTGTTGTCCATCGGCGTCGAAGGTGACGATGTAGTCGCAGGAGTCGTGAGCGAGCGCATACTCGAACCCCGTCTGCAGCGCGGCGCCCTGACCGAGGTTGATCGGATGCTGCACAAGGTGGGCACCTGCTGCCTGAGCTGCCTGCGCAGAGCCGTCACTGGAACCATCATCGATGCACACGATATTGCTGAAGTGGGGGAGGAGCCCGTGGATGACACCGGCAATCACGCTTGCCTCGTTGTACAGAGGAATAACGACCCACGTGCGAGGGTCGGGCGTGGAACCCGGAGATTCGGGGGAAGACATGGTTCTATTGTGTCAGGTGTCGGCCTGAGAACGTGGAGGCCGACGGTTTGACTATTCCGGATGCGGAGTTTCATGCGGCACATGGGCCAGGCAGCAGTAATCGCTACGCGACTGTACCCGCCGGAGGTGACGGCGGCCAGTTTCCGGATGCAGGCGATAGCGCAGGCACTCGCAGAAAGCACCAGTACAGGCAGCGCCAGTGCAGAAGGCAGCGGTGTGACCGTGCTCACCACGCGGCCGCCCGCTGAGGCCGGTGCGGTCGCCGATCCGGCGGGCGTTACCGTGCGCCGCGCGCGGGTGCTGCGGGATCGTTCGGGCGCTATCCGCGGCTATGTGCAGTACATGTCTTTTGATATCCCGCTGTTTTTTCGTTTGTTAGCGACAAAGACGGAGCTGTCGGCGGTGCTGGTGGCGGAGGCCCCGCCGACGACCGGGCTCGTCACGCTTATTGCGGCACGGTTGAAGCGGCGTCGCATGGTGTATTACCCGGGCGATGTGTGGACCGACGGTGTTATTGCGATGGGGGCTGCTCAACCTGTTGTTGCGGTGATGCGGTGGTTGGAGACCCGAGTGTTGCGCGGCGCTGATCACGTGTTGTCGGTGTCGCCTGAGGTGACGGAGCGGCTGGTCGCTTTGGGCGCGCGTCCTGAACGCGTGCATCTGGTGGGTAATGGTGTTGATACGACGGTGTTTCATTCGCGGGTTGCTGCCGCCGAGTCTGCGAAACCATATTTTGTGTATACCGGCACGATGTCGGAGTGGCAGGAGCCGGATATTTTTATTCGCGCGCTGGCACAGCTTCACGACGATGTTGAGCTGCGTTTTTTTGGTCAGGGTGCTGTCGAAGAGCAACTGCGTAAATTGGCCGAGCAGATTGCTCCGGGCCGGGTGCATTTTGGCGGCTTGGTACCGCCTGCGCGTTCGGCCGAATGGATCCGTGGTGCGGTGGGTGCGCTGGTGAGTATTGTTCCGGGTATCGGTTATGACTTTGCCCGACCAACGAAGACGTATGCGGCGGCAGCGTGTGGCACACCTGTGCTGTTTACCGGCCCCGATACGGGGGCGCAGGTTGTGCGTGAGGGTGATCTCGGCTGTGCGGTGGAATTTACTCCGGATGCTGTTGCCCAGGCCATGCGCGAGCTTCTTGAGCAGTTCCAGAACGGCCACACCGAAGCCCACCGTGAGCGGAGGGCGAGCTATATTGCCGCGCATCACTCTTTGGCGGCTGCCGGTGAGCGTGGTGCGAGCGTCATCCGGAGTCTGTCGTGACGGCGCGTAGAATGAAAACCCCGTCTGTTGGCGGCCATCCACTCAGGAGTCCATCACTGTGACTGATTCTTCTCGTGTGCGGATCGTTGATTCCGCCGATGTTTCACCCGATGCAACGATTGGCGAGGGGTCGTCGATTTGGCACCTGGCGCAGGTGCGTGAAAAGGCTCGGCTGGGCAAGAACTGCATTGTGGGCCGTGGCGCCTATGTGGGCACGGGCGTTGTTATGGGTGATGGTTGCAAAGTGCAAAACTATGCCCTCGTGTATGAGCCGGCGCGTCTGGCCGAGGGCGTTTTTATTGGCCCCGCGGTGGTGCTGACCAACGACACGTATCCGCGAGCGATTACTCCGGATGGCACGCAAAAGAGCGCCGACGACTGGGAGCCGGTGGGTGTGACGATTGAGCGTGGCGCGTCCATTGGGGCGCGAGCGACGTGTGTTGCTCCGGTCACGATTGGTGCGTGGGCGACGGTTGCGGCCGGTGCCGTGGTGGTAAAAGATGTTCCTGCCTATGCGCTTGTTGCCGGTGTTCCGGCGCGCAGGCTGGCATGGGTGGGGGAGGCCGGTGTTCCTTTGGTTCCGGCCGATGACAGTGGCCGGTATGAGTGCCCGCAGACAGGGCACACGTACCGCGAGCATGAAGGTATTTTGACGAAGGAGACGCTGTGAGCGCATTCATCCCACCCGCGAAGCCGATTATTGGCGATGAGGAGCGGGAAGCCGTCGACCGTGTGCTGCGCAGCGGAATGGTGGCGCAGGGCCCCGAGGTTGCGGCTTTTGAAGAGGAATTTTCTCGGCACTTTGTTCAGGGTTTGCCTTCGGTAGCCGTGAACTCGGGAACAGCAGGTTTGCATCTGGGTCTTTTGGCTGTAGGTGTGGGTGCAGGGGATGAGGTTATTGTTCCCTCGTTTACGTTTGCTGCTACGGGTAACTCGGTGGCGTTGACGGGTGCCACCCCGGTGTTTGCCGATATTGAGCCCGAGACTTTTACGCTCGATCCGGATGCTGTTGAGGCAGCCATCACCCCGCGTACGAGGGGCATCATGCCGGTGCACCTGTATGGCCACCCCGCTCGTATGCGCGAGTTGGGTGAGATCGCACAGAAGCACGGCATCGCGCTGTATGAAGACGCAGCGCAGGCGCACGGTGCTTCGCTCGACGGACGGCCGGTGGGCACCTATGGCGAATTTGCCATGTTTAGTCTGTATCCCACGAAGAACATGACCAGTGGTGAGGGCGGCATGGTGTCGACGGCCACGGGTGAGATCGCACGTCAGGTGAAACTGTTGCGTAACCAGGGTATGGAGCGCCAGTACGAGAACGAGATCATTGGTTTTAATGCGCGCATGACCGATATTCATGCCGCTATTGGCCGTGTGCAGTTGACGAAGGTCGATGCGTGGACGGCAACGCGTCAGCAGAATGCGGCTTATCTTGATGAGCACCTGTCGGGCGTGACGGTGCCGCATGTCGCCGAGGGTGCCGTGCACGTGTACCACCAGTACACGATCAGGGTGCCGGAAGACCGTGACGGTTTTGTTGCGGCGCTGCGAAACGAACACAATGTGGGCGCGGGTGTTTACTATCCGATTCCTAACCACCGTTTGCCTTCGCTGGCCCCATATGCTCCGGGTCTTGATCTGCCCGAGACTGAGCGTGCCGCTGCCGAGGTTGTTTCTCTGCCCGTGCATCCCTCGCTGACACAGAGTGAGCTGGAGCGCATTGTTGCGGCGGTCAACACGGTTGTTGAGGCGGGTGCCTGATGGCTTTGCGGGCGGGCCTGCTGGGAGTGGGCATGATGGGTCGTCATCACGCGCGTGTGCTGCGTGAGGTCGACGGGGTTGATCTAGTGGGTATTGCCGACCCCGGTGGTGACCCCCACGGCGTGGGGGGCAAGCTGCCCGTGCTGCCCGATATCGATGCGCTGATTGATGTGGGGCTTGACGTTGCGGTTGTTGCCGTGCCGACTAGGTTTCACGAGGAGGCAGCGCTCAAACTGGCTGCTGCCGGTGTGCACACTCTGGTAGAGAAGCCGATTGCGCACAGTGTTGAGGCGGGACGCCGCATGGTCGAGGCTTTCGACGCTGCGGGTCTTGTCGGCGCGGTGGGCCATATTGAGCGTTTTAACCCGGCGCTACAGCAGATGCGTCGCCGCATTGAGGCAGGCGAACTCGGTGCTGTTTATCAGGTCGCTACGCGACGCCAGGGTCCGTTCCCGGCACGTATCGCCGATGTTGGTGTGGCAAAAGATCTTGCTTCGCACGATGTTGATCTCACAGCCTGGGTTGTGCAGTCCGACTATGAGCGGGTCTTTGCGCAAACGGCGTTTAAGAGTGGCCGCGAATACGAAGACATGATCGTTATTGCAGGCCGTACGCGCTCGGGCGTAATGGTTAACAACATCGTGAACTGGCTGAGCCCCATGAAAGAGCGCGTGACCGTTGTCACGGGCGAAAAAGGTGCGTTTGTGGCCGACACGATGACGGGCGACCTCACCTTTTATGCCAATGGCACGGTGCCGGTGGAGTGGGAGTCGGTGTCGAGCTTCCGGGGCGTGTCGGAGGGCGACGTCACCCGCTACGCGTTTACTAAGCGTGAGCCGCTTCGGGTCGAGCATGAAGCGTTCCGTGACGCGGTGCTGGGTAACGCCACCGATGTGGTCACGATGGCTCAGGGCCAGCGCACACTTGAGGTGGTTGAGGCCGCTCTGGAATCGGCACGCACGGGCGAGAGTGTCGCTATCGATTAGCGTCGCCGTCACCGACTAAGTGCCGCTAACCCCGTCTCGTCAACCGTCGAGAGGCGGGGCTAGCGTTCGCTGTCGACAAGGCCCGCGAGCTGTGCCTGCAGAGCAAAGTCGGGCACGGCGCGCACGAGCTCGTCGAAGGTGCCGTGGGCGATAAGTTCGCCGTCGCGCATAAAGAAAATGCGGTCGGCATGGCGAATCGTGGCTAGACGGTGGGCGACCAGGATCACGGTCGCTTGGCCGTGAAGCGCGGCAATAGAGCGGCCCACGGCGGCCTCTGTGGCCGTGTCGAGCGCGCTCGTGGCTTCATCCATCACGAGCACGAGAGGGTCAGAATACAGTGCGCGGGCGATGCCGAGGCGTTGGCGTTGTCCGCCTGAGAGTGAAAGCCCGCGTTCTCCGACGCCGCCGGTGATTCCGCCATCACGCGCTTCAATAACATCGAGCAGCTGCGCCTGATGGAGGGCGTCACGCACCCGGTCGGCGTCGTAATCGTCGTTCCAGGTGATGGCAACGTTCTGGGCGATCGAGGCATCAAAGAGCGCAACATCCTGCGGCACATACGCCACGCGTTCGCGCCACGATCGCGTGAGGCTCGTCAGATCAGTGTCGTCAACATTGATGGCACCCGAAGTGGGTTCGATCAGCCCGAGTAGCAGGTCGACCATGGTTGATTTGCCGGAACCGGATGCCCCGACAAAGGCCACGGTGTGCCCAAAAGGTATTTCGAGGCTGACGTTTTTGACCGCGTCAGCAGCATCCGGAGAATAACGGAACGTGACGTCGCGCACGTGCAGAGCCCGCGGTTCTGTGGGGAAGAGGAGCGAGGGGCGCTCGAGCAGGTGTGCGGCGCTGCGCTCGGAGTCCCACAGCTGGTCGAGCACAATGCGGGCGTGCGGGGTGTTGGCGGTCATCTGCGAGATGACGGCCTGAAAGCGCACAACAGAGGGGGCGAGTCGGAAACCCGCAACAGCGAACAGGGCAACCGAAGTGAGTGCGGCTGTTTCGCCACCCGCCACCCAGCCGACCGCGCCGATCAAGACGATTCCGCCAACGATCGCTGATTCGAGCACAAACCGTGGCACCTGCCCGAGAAACTGCACGTTTGAGCGTGCGCGAGTGGTGTGGCGGCGGTTATCGGTCACGACATCGGCGGCATCACCAATACGCCCGCGCAGTGTGAGTTCTTTCATGGCACCGATAATCTCGGTCATGAGGCGCACCGTGATCATGGTGTACTTCACGTTGACGCGGCCCGCCTGTTTTGCACGGCGTGACACCCACACAAACAGCAGCAGCCCGATAAGGCCGAGGTAAACAAGTGTTGTTACGGCGACGAGGGGCTGTGCAATACCGAGCACACCGATCACGACCACGAGGCTGGCAAGTTCACCAAACAGCGTAGAACCAGGCAGGAGAAAACCGGCAATCGTGACGCCAACGCTGCCATCGGTCATGCGCACGACCTCAGTGGAGTTTTTCTTTAATCGCTCTGTCCACGGCGCGCGCAGATAGGCACCGAGAAGCCGGGCGCCGATAGCCAGTTCGTAGGCCGCAAATTTTCGGGTGGCAAACCACAGCAGAACAACGGATGCCACACCTTTCACCACAATGAGAAGGCATACAACGCCCAGCACAAGAAAGATGAGCGGGCCCTGCAGTTCGCCGACGAGGGGCAGAGTGACAGACGACCCGGTCGCGAGTGGCCCGATCACAACAGCCACGAGCATGAGCGCCACGGCATCGAGAATCGACAGCGCTCCCAGTCCCGTCGAATAGCCGCGCAAGAATCGCCGCGCACCATCGGGAAGCGCTGTGAGGAGCTCTTTATACAGAGCCCAAAGATCCTTCATAGCGTGCAGCCTTTCGGTGCGAGTCGTTCGCGCGGCAAAGTCATGCCACCCAGGCGAGTCTAATTCTTCTGCGCCGCGACTTTCTGCCCGTCTCACGAGAGCCGCGGCTTCGTGAACCGAACCTCGGGCGGGCGCTCAGCTCGAGGCGGATAGAATCGACCCGCACCATCGCCCCGGGCGACTGTGTCTACGGAAGGAAACGAATGACCACTCGTCGGCGAATTGCTTTTGTCGTGTTCAATGACGTGTACCGCGACTCTCGGGTGTTAAAAACGGCCGATAGTGCCGTTGAAGCCGGTTTCGAAGCACGCATTTTTGCCTTTGGCGGCCCCCTGTCGCGCTATCCGGCGGGGGTAGAAAAACGGCCCAGTGGTGCCGAGATTGTGCGCCTGGCGATTCTTCCTGACCGGCTCCCGTTTATGCAGGGAGTAGTTGACCGCATGCGGGCTCGCCATGCTGCGCGCCCCGCGGTTATCGCACCCGCCGTACCGGCCGCAGCAGTGCCCGAGAGCGAGAAGCCATCTGCCGCGCCCAGCCAGCAGAGCACACCGAACACGCCGAGTAAGCCCAGCGTGCTCGCAGCGGCGATGGCACGATTCCGTCGCGACCGGATGCGCTGGGTCGCTGAGCTTCGAGCGGCAGACTTTCGGCGGCGTGCGGCACGCAGCATCCGGGCCTGGAAACCCGATCTGGTGCATGCGCACGATGCCAACACTCTCGAGGTTGCGATCGATGTGCAGCGGCGCAGCGGCGTGCCCTTTGTGTACGACGCGCATGAACTGTGGGAAGAACGCAACGCTGTGCGCACCCCGCGCCAGGCGTTGGCCGAGAAAAAACTTTTGGATGAGGCCAGCGCGCTCATGGCCGGCAGTATTACCGTGTCACCCGGTATTCAAGACTGGATGACCCAGCGCTATCAGCTGCGAGAGTCGCCGATTCTGGTGCGCAATATTCCGCACGCGCGCACGCAGCCGGCGTCTCGCGACCAGGGGCAACTGCGTGCCCTCACCGGGCTCACCGACGACGACAAGATCGTGGCCTATGTGGGCGGTATCACTACCGGCCGCGGAATCGACGAGGCCATTGCGGCACTGGCACATCTGCCGAACGATGTGCATCTGGTGCTGCTGGGACACGGTGCTGATGAGGCTCTCAAACTGTTTCGCGCGCTCGCCGCCCACCACGGCGTGTCGGATCGCGTGCACTTTGCTGGCTCGGTGCCTTCTGAGCAGGTGTCGACGGCGGCGGCCGATGCCGATGTTTCGCTCGTGTTTACGCAGCCGAAAAATCTTAGCTATATTCACAGCCTGCCCAATAAGCTCTTTGAGTCGATACACGCAGGCCTGCCGGTTGTTGCCAGTAAACTGCCGGATGTCACGGCGCTGGTCACACACTATGGTGTGGGTGAACTTGTCGAACCCGACGACATCGAAGCCATGGCGCAGGCAATCGGTACGGTGCTTGCCGACAGTGCGGCATACCGTGAGCGTTCTTTGCAGGCAGCGCAAGAACTCACCTGGCAGGGCGAGATGGCGCGTCTGCATGAGCTGTATGACGCTGTGCAGAGCGAGCCGGAGCGCCGCGTGCAGTAGGACGGTTTAGTTGTCGAAAGCGCTCACGAGCGCGAGAAATTTCTTGTGCTCGTTTTCGGCGTTGAGTTCAGCTGCGGCGGCAACCGACCCCTGTTTGTAGGCGCGAACGTCGTTGGGCGTCACGTGCGACAGTGCTGCGACGAGGTCGGCTGTATGCCACCCCGAAACAACCGTGCCGTTGCCGTACGTGTGCACGACGTCGGCCATCATAGGGCTCTCGCCAATGACAACACCGAGTCGTGCCTGGATGGCTTCGAACAACTTATTGGGCAGCGCAAACCGCAGATTCTCGGTGGTTGGCGGATAAAACATGACCTCGAGGTCGAACTCGTTGATGCGTGAAGCAATCTGATCAACGGCCACCGGTGGCACGAGCCGGGCCCGGTCGCCGAGCGGGGCGATGGCGGCCTCGACCTCGTCGATACCCTGATGCGAGGCCACCAGCATGAGGTGCAGCCGAAACCTCTCGGGCAACTTACCCATGGCGTCGATGAGGCACCGCAGCCCGCGTTCCCACGCGGCCGCACCGTGATACACCAGGTCGATGGTGTCGCTATCGACGGGTGAGGGCGACAGGTCTTCGCGTGGGGGACAGTTTTTGATCAGCTGAGGTTCGGGCACGCCAAACTCATCACGGTAAAGCTCAGCAATACCGCGAGCCACGGTAGACCGGGATCGAATTCGTGCGTCGGAAATAAAACGCCGTGTCCATTTGCGCAGCGGCGTGCCCAGCCACCAGCCGCGCAAATGCTTGCCCAGATGCGGCGGAAAATATTCGTGCAGGTCGAGGTGAACGCGCGCTGCGGTGCGAGGCAGATGCTGGATGATGGGCAAGAGCACGATGTCGTTGATGAGAACGAGATCATAGGAGTCGTCCGCAAGTTTGCGATACATTTCGCGGGCGATGCGATGACCAAACAGCACCGTGAACTTGAGTTTTTGCGGCAAGAAAACATGCACAAAGGCTTTTGTGCCCATGAATCGAAGCCACGGCTTCTCGGCCCGAAACTCGAAGTGCTCGCGTACGCCATCGAGCGCCGCCGGACCGAGCCCCACCGTGTCCACACTCCACCCTTCTGCGGTGAGCCATTCCACTTCGCGGCGCACTCGCGGGTCGCGCTGCAGATTGGTGTGCGAAACAACAAGGGCGTGACCGGGCATGCGCGCTCTCCTGTGAGCCGGGCAAGCATATCCGTCTCATCGACAGCAGGCGGAATCTTGCGGTGGGTCGTGAGTGTCACGACGGTAACACGTGCGGTGTTTACTGCGGCGCTTACGCGCAGATACGTCGAGAATGAATGTTCGGCGTGTAGCCTCGGTGAAGCGAAACGCGCCGTTATCCGCACAGGAGTGATCTATGTCCGCTGCCCGCCCCCGTATTCTCTGCATCTCGTTTTCTGATATTCGCGGTGATGCCCGGGTGCTTCGGCAACTCGACGTATTGGCACAGTGGGGCGAGGTAACGACCCTGTCGTACGGACAGCGCCCGGATGCAGCGTCCGATCATATTGAAATTGATCAGCGTCTGCCCTCACTGCCGCAGACGATCCCCGGCGTCATCAAACTGGCGCTGCGGCGCTATAGGTCGGTGCTTTTTGACGGCCCCGCCATTCGTGCTGCGCGGAGTGCTCTGGCGGGACGCGAGTTCGATGTTGTTGTCGCCAATGAGGCCCGCGCATTACCGCTGGCGTTTACCGTGGCAGGTTCGCCGCGCATCTGGTGCGATCTGCACGAGTGGGCACCGGCCGAACGCTCGCATGTGACATCGTGGCGGCTGCTGATTGCTCCGTTTATGGACTGGATTTGCCGCACATATCTGCCGCGGGCCGATGCCGCCACAACCGTTAATGAATCGATAGCGGCCATGTACGAGCAGGCCTATGGTGTGCGGCCCGCTGTTGTGCGTAACGCGATTGCGCACCATCCGGAGCTTTCTCCGACGACGTTGCACAGCGACACCGTGCGGCTCGTGCACAGTGGCGGTGCTGTACCCGGCCGCAACATTGAGGCGCTCATCGACGCCGTTGACGAACTCGGTAGCGGCTACACGCTCGACCTGTATCTGGTGGCATCGCGCCAGGGCGACTCGTACTGGGATGGTTTGCAGCGACGCATCGAGGCAAGCCCCGGAACAACACTGCACGAACCGGTAGCTCCGGCCGACCTACCCGCCACGCTCAACAACTACGACCTCGGGCTATTTGCGCTACCGCATCACACGCCCAATCACCGCTACATGCTGCCGAACAAGTTCTTTGACTTTGTGCAGGCACGCATCGGGCTTGTTTTTAGCACGGCGGTAGAAACCGACCGGCTCATTACCGAACACGGTATCGGCGTTATTGCCGACGGTTTTTCGGGCCACGACATTGCGCAGGCCATCGCCGGTATTGACCGCGAGCACCTGTCTGCTATAAAAAATGCAGTTGATCGTGCGGCATCCGTGCTGTCTTCTGAAAAAGACGTGGCCGAACAGCACCAGATTATGCAGCGACTCACCGCACAGAACCCACGCTCGTGACGACAGAAGAGCCGACAGAAGAGGCGACCATGAAAATTGTCAGTGTTGTGGGGGCCCGCCCCCAGTTCGTCAAACTCGCACCGATTCATCACGCGGCGCTTGCCGCGGGTGTCGAGCACGTGATTGTGCACACTGGCCAGCACTACGACCCCATGCTCTCCGACATATTTTTTGACGAGTTGGGTATTGGCGCACCCGATGTGCACCTGGGCGTGGGGAGTGGTACGCACGGCGTGCAAACCGGTGCCATGCTGGCGGCGCTCGATGGCGTATTTGACGAGCACCGCCCCGATTGGGTGCTGGTGTATGGCGACACGAACTCGACGGTTGCTGCCGCACTGAGCGCGGTCAAAATGCACATTCCCGTGGCCCATTTAGAGGCCGGGTTGCGCAGTTTTAATCGCCGGATGCCAGAAGAACACAATCGCGTTATGACTGACCACGCTGCCGACTTGCTTTTAGCACCCACACAGGTCGCGGTCGATCATTTGGCAGCGGAGGGGCTCGCCGATCGCACCGTGCTGGTGGGCGACGTAATGACGGATGTTTTGTATCGGGTGCGCGATGAAGCAGGCGATGAGCCATCAGCACTGCTGGCCGAAAAGGGGCTCGCCGCGGGCGAGTTTTATGTGGCCACTATTCACCGGGCCGAGAACACGGATGACCCGGTGCGGCTGCAAGAAATCGTTACGGCTCTGGCAGGGCTCGATAAACCGGTTGTTCTCTTAGCGCACCCGCGGGTCGTTGCTAAAGCCGCGGCCCACGGTATTTCGCTGACGCAGGGTGCGCTGCAGGCACATGCCCCCCTCGCCTATGCCGACCTCATCGCGGCAGCAGTGGCTAGTGCGGGCATCATTACCGACTCGGGTGGCCTGCAAAAAGAAGCGTTTTTGCTGCGCGTGCCATGCACTACTGTGCGCACAGAAACCGAGTGGGTAGAGACCGTGCAGCTGGGCTGGAACGTGCTGGCGCAGACGGCAGAAGAGATCGCAGCCGCCGTTTCGCGGCCCGCGCCGGCCGCGACAGCCGCAACACCGTATGGGGATGGTCATGCCGCCGAGCGGGTCATCGCGACCCTTGCCAGCAACATTCAGCCTCGCACCCCCTAAACTGGTTCGCATGCGCATTGCCGTCGTGGCCCTCGGAAAAATCGGGCTTCCCCTCGCTGTCCAGTTCGCCGCTTCCGGTCACGATGTGATCGGCGTTGACGTCAACCCCACGACTGTTGACTCAGTCAACGCCGCCCAGGAGCCATTTCCGGGCGAGGCACACCTGCAGGAGCGGCTCGAAGAGCTTGTGCCTGCAGGGCGTCTGCGGGCAACGACCGACTATGCCGAAGCGATTCCCGGTGCCGATGCCGTGGTTCTCGTGGCACCGGTTTTTGTGAATGACGAAACCTGGGAGCCCGACTTTCAGTGGATGGATATGGCGACAAGGTCGCTGTCCGAACACCTGACGCCCGGCACACTGGTGTCGTACGAGACCACTCTGCCCGTGGGTACCACGCGCAACCGGTGGAAGCCGATGCTCGAAGAGGGCTCGGGTCTGAAAGAGGGCACTGACTTTCATGTCGTGTATTCGCCCGAGCGAGTACTGACAGGCCGGGTTTTTGAAGACCTGCGCAAATATCCCAAGCTCATCGGTGCTCTCTCTGATGAGGGCACACGGCGGGCGCGCGAGTTTTATGAGGCCGTGCTGCAGTTTGATGAGCGCCCCGACCTGCCGCGCCCCAATGGGGTGTGGGATCTCGGTACCACCGAGGCATCCGAAATGGCAAAGCTCGCCGAAACCACGTATCGCGATGTCAATATTGGCCTCGCGAACCAGTTTGGCCTGTTTGCTGCAGCCAATGGCATCGATGTTTATAAGGTGATTGAGGCGTGCAATTCGCAGCCGTACAGTCATATTCACCGGCCGGGTATTGCCGTGGGCGGTCACTGTATTCCTGTGTATCCGCGCCTGTATCTTTCTACCGACCCGGATGCCGACATTGTGCGCACCGCCCGTCAGCTCAACGCCTCGATGCCTGAGCGACTCGTAGCGCAGGCAGAAACAGTGCTCGGCTCACTGCAGGGGCTTACCGCCGTAGTTTTGGGTGCCGCCTACCGTGGTGGAGTAAAAGAGACAGCGTTCTCGGGTGTTTTTCCGACGGTCGAGGCGCTCCAGTCGCGTGGTGCGCAGGTCTTTGTGCACGACCCGATGTACACCGATGATGAACTGCGGGCGCTGGGCTTCGAGCCCTATGCATGGGGCGGGCAGGTGGATGTTGCTGTTCTGCAAACCGATCACGGCGAATACCGTGTGGTGAGCCCTGCGCAACTGCCAGGCGTCAAACTGCTCGTTGACGGCCGCGCAGCCACCGACGCACAGCGCTGGGTCGGCACGCCCCGTATCGTGGTGGGCACGGCAGCGTAAGTAGCCCGATTTTTCGTCGTTAGGATCAAACGCATGGATCTTCTCGTTGTCGGCTCAGGCTTTTTTGGCCTCACCATTGCCGAGCGTGCTGCAGCAGCCGGCCGCAAAGTCACTGTTATTGAGCGGCGCTCCCACATCGGCGGCAATGCCTATAGCGAAGACGAACCCGAGACGGGCATTGAGGTGCACCGTTATGGTGCGCACCTGTTCCACACGTCGAACGCGACGGTGTGGGAGTACGTCAACCGCTTCACGACATTCACCGACTATGTGCATCGGGTATACACCCAGCACAAGGGCGTCGTGTATCCGCTGCCGGTCAACCTGGGCACGATTAACCAGTTCTTTCAGGCCGCATATTCACCCGATGAGGCCCGCGCGCTCGTGCGCGAGCAGGCGGGCGAGTTCGACGTGAAAACGGCCCGCAACTTTGAAGAAAAGGGCATCGCGCTGGTGGGGCGCCCGCTGTTTCAGGCGTTCTTCCGTGATTACACGGCCAAGCAGTGGCAGACCGACCCGAAAGAACTCTCGGGCGACATCGTCAGCAGGCTGCCGGTGCGCTACACCTACGACAACCGCTACTTCAGCGATAAATGGGAGGGCCTGCCCACTGACGGCTACACCGCGTGGCTCGAACGCATGGCCGACCACCCCAATATTGAAGTGAAGCTCAACGTCGACTTTTTTGACGAGAGCCAGCCGCTCAATAAACGTGCGCTGGTCGGACAGGTGCCGATTGTGTACACCGGCCCTGTCGACCGTTACTTCGACTATGCCGAGGGCGAGCTGTCGTGGCGCACCCTCGACTTTGAACAAGAGGTGCTGCCCACGGGCGACTTCCAGGGCACGAGTGTCATGAACTATCCGGATGCCGATGTTCCCTTCACCCGCATCCACGAGTTCCGCCACTTCCACCCTGAGCGCGAAGACCGGTACCCGAAAGATCGCACCGTCATCATGCGCGAGTTCTCGCGTTTCGCTTCGCGCGACGATGAACCGTACTATCCGGTGAACACCTCGGCCGACCGCGCCGGGCTCCTGGCCTACCGCGAACTCGCCAAGGGCGAGCACGATGTGCACTTTGGCGGACGCCTGGGTACCTACCAGTACCTCGATATGCACATGGCCATCGGTTCAGCGCTATCGATGTGGAACAATAAGCTGGCGTGACCACCACCGCTGCAGCCGAAATAGCGCACAGCATTCGGACTGACAGTTCTCGCTACCGGCACGATATCGATGGGCTTCGTGCCGTAGCAATCATCCTCGTGGTCGTGTATCACGTGTGGGTAGGGCGCGTCTCGGGCGGCGTCGACGTCTTTCTCATGATCTCGGCGTTCTTTCTTACCCTGTCGTTTGCCCGACGACTCCGTGCCGACAAGCCGCTTGCGATAGGTTCGTTCCTCATCAGTCGGTTTCGACGCCTCCTACCGGCCGCCGCGGCGTCGATCGCCATGATCAGTGCCGCAGCCTGGGCGCTCATGCCGGCCACAACGTGGCCGCAACTGTGGCGCGAAGCGTGGGCGTCGCTCGGCTATGTGCAGAACTGGGTGCTCGCGGCATCCGGCGTGGACTATTACGCGCGCACCGAAGCGCTGCCGTCGCCCTTTCAGCACTTTTGGTCGCTCTCAGTGCAGGGACAAGTTTTTGTTCTGTGGCCACTCATCATTGCCATCGCGGCGGTTATTGTGCGGCGCAGCCGATTCTCCAGTGACCTCGTCCTCACCGTGCTCTTTGGCCTGGTGCTTGCAGCATCGTTGGCTTTCTCGATCTACGAAACCGCTGCCAACCAAACGCTGGCGTATTTTGACACGCGTACGCGCCTGTGGGAGTTCGCGGCCGGGTCACTGATCGCCCTGGCACTGCCATGGATTCGACTGCCGCGCGGCATCCGGGCTCTTGCAGGCTGGGTGGGGCTGGCTGCCATTGTGGTGTGTGGCCTGGTGATTGACGTGCAGGGCGGTTTTCCGGGTTATCTGGCACTGTGGCCGGTCGTTGCCACCGCACTGGTGATTGTTGCCGGGGCAGACACAGACACGCGGGGTGGGCCCGCGCGCTTCTTGGCCGCTGCACCCGTACGGTTTTTGGGTAAAGACGCCTATGCGCTCTATCTCGTACACTGGCCGATTCTTATTCTGTGGCTCACCGTGCAAGAGCGCACGGAAGCGGGGCCGCTGTCGGGAACCGCCATTATCGCGCTGTCTTTTGTGGCGGCACGGTTGCTGACGGCTCTGGTAGAAAACCCGCTGCGGCTTCCGGCCGGAACCCGGGGTAGCGTGCCGCGAAACCTCGCCGTTATCGCCGTGTGTGCGCTGGTCGTGGCCGCTGTTGTCGTGCCCTGGCAGTGGCAGGCCCGCGCGCAGGCTACAGCTGCCGCCGAAGCCGCAGCGTCAGCCGAATACACGGGCGCTGACGGCATACCGGGGGAGAGAGCTGAGGGCGTGCCGCTGTTACCCGCGGCTATTGACCTTGATAAAGAGTGGGTGTCGGCCGGGGTTTCGTGCCGCGACGAGCTTGCCCCCGACATCGAGGTGCTGCAGGGCTCGTGTGGACAGACCCCGGATGCCGCCGAAGCCGAACGTCTCATCGTGGTGATTGGCGACTCGCATGCCGAACAGTTCATGGGCACACTGCTGCCCGTGGCTGATGAGCACAGTATCGGTGTTGTCTCGCTGCTCAAGGGTGCGTGCTCACTGGAACAGCATGCATCCGGTAGCGGTGCACACGCCAAATGTCATGAGTGGCAAAAAGCGGCCATCGACTATGGAATCGCGCTTGAACCCGAGGCCGTCTTTACCGTGGTGACCGCGGCCGCCGTTGACTCACCCGAAGAACGGCTGATCGCGGGCGCCCAAGAAACCATCGACGTTTTTCTTGATGCTGGCATCGACGTGTATGGTTTTCGCGACCACCCGCGCGCATCGTACGACCTGTATTTGTGTGCAGAAGAACGGCGCGACTGTGTGCGTCCGGTCAGCGACGCTCTAGCGAAGGACAACCCCGCGAACGTGCTCACGGGCATAACAAACATTGACCTCACCCCGTGGATTTGCCCCGAAGGACGCTGTGAAGTCGAGATCGGAAACATCGCCGTGTACCTCGACGACAACCATCTGACGGGCACATTCGCCCGCACGCTTGCACCCATCGTGGGCGACATGATCGGCGACGTGTTGTTCTCTGACCGTGCTGCTGCGTCGTCTCGCAGCGGAGCGACTCTAAGATAGTGAGCGTGCAGGGGGAACAGATGCCGCAGCGGGCTCGCAACCGATATCTGCATTCACTGCGCCTGCTTTCTGGCCGCGACCTGCGCGTGCGCTACGCCACCAGCTGGCTCGGCTACCTGTGGTCGGTGCTCGACCCACTCGTGATGGGCATGATTTATCTGTTCATCTTTACGTATTTTCTTAAACGCGACGTGGGCGAGCAGCCCTATGTAGTGTTTCTGCTCACGGCGCTGTTTCCGTGGGTGTGGTTCAGTGCGTCGCTATCGGACTTTACGCGCGCGTTTCGTAAAGACGCGCGGCTCGTGCGCTCCACTGCCATACCGCGTAGCGTGTGGGTGAACCGCATCGTGGTGAGCAAAGGGATGGAGTTTCTCTTTGCTATTCCTGTCGTAGCGTTCTTTGCCATCGTCTTCGGTGCGCAGCTGCACATTGGTGTGCTGTGGGTTCCCGTCGCTGTGCTGCTGCAGGCACTCTTGCTTGTAGGGCTCGGTCTGCTCATCGCCCCCCTGTGCGTGCTGTTCACCGATCTGGAACGCACGACCAGCCTGCTGTTGCGGGCCCTGTTTTATGGTTCGCCCATCATTTATGGCATCGGCGATTTACCCGACAACCTTTCGCGCGTTGCTGCGTGGAACCCGCTGGCGGGAATCTTCTCGCTGTACCGCATGGCGTTCTTTCCCGGTCAGGCGAATCTGTACGCCACGCTGGTCAGTGTGGGAATGATAGTGGTCATCTTTGGTCTTGGCCTGACTGTTTTTCGCCGGCTCGAAGCCACCGTGTTGAAGGAGCTGTGATGGATACCGCAGCTATCACTGTGACCGGTCTCGGTATTCGATTCCGCCGCAATAGGCGCGGACGCCGCAGTTTTAAAGATCTCTTCGCCGGGGTTCGCCGCCGCAGCAGACCGAATGAGTTTTGGGCTCTGCGTAACGTGAACTTTCATGTGACGCCCGGGGAGTCTATTGGCGTTGTCGGCCGCAACGGGCAGGGAAAGTCAACTCTGCTGCGTCTGGTCGCCGGGGTTCTCTTGCCCGACGAAGGCTCGGTGACAGTACACGGCGGGGTCGCACCGCTCATTGAGATCACGGGTGGTTTTGTGGGTGATCTTACGGTGCGTGAAAATGTGCGCCTCACCGCAGGGCTGCACGGCATGGCCCGCGCCGAAATCAATCGACGGTACGACACCATCATTGACTTCGCTGAGCTCGACGACTTTCAAGATACACCGTACAAACACCTGTCGAATGGGATGAAGGTTCGTCTGGCATTTTCTGTTGTCTCACAGCTGGAAGAACCCATTTTGCTCGTCGACGAAGTGCTTGCCGTAGGCGATAAAGCGTTTCGCGAAAAGTGCTATCGCCGCATTGACGAGCTGCTTGCCGAGGGCCGCACGCTCTTCTTCGTCTCACACAATGAGCGCGACCTGCGTCGCTTCTGCCAGCGGGGCCTTTACCTCAACCACGGTGAACTCGTGCTCGATGGGCCCATCAACGAGGTTCTTGACCGCTACAACGCCGATAGCGCTGCACGCAACAAACGTTAGCGGCCGATCACATCAAACATGTTGTCGAGGGCCACCCGCGCGGCAGACAGCGCCGAAGCGCGATTACCGCCATCGGCGAGCACCTCGCGCAGAGTGCTCAGAGCCGAACGGTAGTCGGCCAGGCCACTGTGCCAGCCTTTGCTGATGCTCACAGGGGGTTCCATCTCGCTCATCACCTGCACGTCATTCTGCAGATCACGCACCACCTCGAGAGCCAGAGAAGAATCCGACTCATCGGCCACAATGTCTAAGCCCGTGCGAGCATCGTTCAGGCGCGGTTCAATTTGCGCGGCAAAACCTTCGACCGCGTCATCCACCGGCGGCTTTGTTGGCGTGGGCGTGGGGCTCTGCACCACCGTTTCTGTCGGCGAGGGCAGAACACTCGGCAGAGAAGTGGGGGTTGCTGTGGGCGAGGCCGAGGGCGTCGTGGGCGCGGGCTGTGGCGTAGCATCCGGTCGATTCACAAAGAACAGCAGCACACCCACCGCTACGGCCACCGCCACCAGCACCAAAATAGTGATGACTACTGTGCGGCCCCGACGCGGACGCTCGGGCGGAAAGACCCAGACCGCGCGGGGTTCATCGCCCGAGGGCGGGGTGGTGTCGGTCACAGTTACTCCAGCGGGGGCATCGGTTGCCAGCTGCTATCGCGCGCAATACGGCGGCCGTCACGCAGCCCCCGCCACAGATTGCTGGTTCCGCGAACCGTGCGCTCAACAAACAGCAGGCGAATAAGTTCTTTAATGAACGTCATTGTCGTGCCCAAGCCGAACAGCACGGGGGAGTACACGCCGTGATGCCGGTAGTAGTGCTTAATAAACGCCCGGTTGCGCATGATGTAGTAGCGGTACGCGTTGCTTGAGGCATTCAAATGGCGAATACCCATGTCCCACTGCCTAATTTCGCGGGTGCGGCGCAGCACAAACTCGTCAACAATGACCGACATTGTTTGTCGTGAGGCCAACCAGCCGTACACCTGGTCGTCCCAGTAGATAAAGAACCGCGGGTCGGGCAGTCCAATGCGGGCCACGATCGAGCGGTGAATGAACATGCCCTCAAAGCAGCCGCTGTTCATGGGTTTGAAACCCGAGGCATCAAAACCTGCCGGAGCAAAGGGAATAGGAATACCCATGCGTTCGGCCACACGGTACTGCCAGTAGAAGGGGCTGCCGTCAAAGTCGTAGCGGCGCCCTTGAATGCTCTTAAAGCGCGGCGCCCAGTGTCCCATGCGGGCAAGGCCGTCGGCGACGACCTCCACGTCGTCATCCATGAGCCAGATCCATTCCGCACCCAGCTCGTAGGCGGTGCGCATGCCCTCACTGAAACCACCCGAACCGCCGGTGTTTGTTTCGAGCTTGCGGTACACCAGCGTGGTGCCGAGCGTCTCGCGAAACGACTCGACCACTTCGGTGGTGTCATCGACCGATGCGTTATCGATAATGACCACGTGCCCGGGCTGAGGCTGCATATCCCGGATGCTGCGCAGCAGCCCCGCGAGCAGCGTCGAACGGTTAAATGTGACAACGACGATGGCGGCCGACTGCGGGTCAAACGGCGTGCGCGTGGTTTCGGCCGCGGTAGCAGCACTCATTGGTCGTCCTTAAACCGGTCCTGCCAGGCTTCGGGCGACACCATGTCGGCCAGCGCTCGGCGGTACTCGGCCTGCAGTTTGGGCCAGCGGCGGCGCAGCGCAGCGTGGAGCCGTACGGATTCTCGCAGCATGGCGCGGAATTTATCCCGGTCACGGGTGTAAACATTTTTTCCCGAGCCGTCGGCGGCGCTGACGAGCGCGCTATCGTACTGCGGCAGACGCCACCAGTGAGCATCGCCCTTGCCAAACTCGACTTCGGGGCGTTCGAGGTTGTGCTGTTGTGGTTTGTGTAACCAGTGGTTGATGAGGGTGCGCGCGGTAAAGAGCCGCAGGCGCAGCCCTGTCGGGCTGTCGAACTGGTGCTCACGCAGGCGCTTGAAAACCTGGCGGCCTCGCCGTGAGGTGAGCGGTTTGCCGCGGTCGCGGTGCACGACCGTCTCGGGGTAGTCGGCAGCAACGGCGCGGGCTTGCGGCATGGCTGTGCGCAGGTTTTTTGCCATGTGTTGCGGCCCCGACAGCACGTCACGTAGGGCCTGATTACGCAGTGCTACGGGGTAGTACTGCATCATCATGAGGTGTTTGAGGTCGACGCGGCGACTGTGGCGAATGAGCGTGCCGCCACGGGGCGCCTCGGAATGCAGCAGGCCCGCGACGATGCGGTTGCGGGCATGGAAGTATGCCTGCCAGTCGATGGAGTCATCTTTACCGACCCACGAAACATGCCACAGTGCTACACCCGGCATCGAGACGGTGGGAAAACCTGCTTTGCCCGCACGGAGGCAGAACTCTGCGTCGTCCCATTTGATGAACGCCGGAAGCGACAGACCCACTGCGCGAATCACGTCGACGGGGATGAGGCACATCCACCAACCGTTGTAGTCGGCGTCCATGCGCATGTGTAGCAGGGGCGACTGGCGCAGGTTAGCGGTGCCGAAGTTGTGCGGCATTTTCTCCTGATACAGGTTGCGCCACATAAAGGGCGCTTCGTCGACCACTTCGGCCCAGCCGTGCAGGCGCGGTCGGTCGAGCAGGTCGAACATGTGGCCACCGACCAGCAGCGGTTCGGTCGCATAGCGGCCAAAAACTACCGAGCGACGCAGTGATTCAGGTTCTATGCGCACGTCGTCGTCGAGTAGCTGCACGAAGTCGCTCTCGGGTCGCTGCAGTGTTTCGTGCATGGCGCGCGAGAATCCACCCGAGCCGCCGATATTTGGCTGGCGAATCACCTGCAGGGTTTCACCCAGGCGCTGCGAGACTTCGTCGAAGCCAGCCTGCTCGGCCACGAGTTGCGTGCCCTGGTCGACGAGAAAAATGCGGTCGACGAACTCGAGCACATCGGGTGCGTCCGCTAAAGCTTCGAGCGTTTCTACACAGTAGTCGGGTTTGTTATAGGTGGTGATTCCCAGTGAGGCCCGGCCCGTGCGAACGGGTTCTTCTTCTGTCGTCCACTGGGCTCGTTCAAGAATGGCAGGTTTTTCATCGGCCACGATGTCGAACCAAATCCAGCCGCCATCGCTGTACTGCGTGAGCGGTAAGACAAAATTGGTTGTTGCTTCGCCGTCGACCTCTCGCGTGTCGATGCGCTGGCGCACCGCACCGCCGTTCGAGCGGTAGACCAGAATTGTTGCGGGCCCAGTGGTCTGCACCGACAGTGTGACCTCGCGAATGCCCGTCCAGTGTTGCCAGTATGAGGCGGGAAAGGCATTGAAGTAGGTGCCAAACGACACCCGGCGGCCGGCCACGATGCGCACACGAGTGCGGTCAAGAATATTGCCCAGGTGTGCCCGTGAAGAGACCCGTACGGGTTCTTCTTCTATCACCGACCATGTTTCAGGATCGGCATACAGGGGCAGTAGGTCGGGGTCGCGATCGAGAGGAAAAACGACGTTCTGCAGCACGTGAGGCACGGGGCGAACTCCTGGTGTTTCTGGATAGGTCGCCGTAGCGGGCGAGCATCCGACAGCCTACCTGGCGAGTCTGCGCGTCACCATCAAGAACCCTGGCCGTCGCCGCCGTAGTGGTTTTCTTCGGGTGGCAGCGTGGTGATGGTGCCTGTTTGCGCGGCGTCAATGTTCTCGCGCCATGAGCGCGATTGGCCTGCTCGCAGCGCGCACAGCACTAACAAAAACCAGCCGGCACCGGTGAGAGTAAAGCTTTCGAACATCGAATCGACGGCGAGTGTTACCAGCACCAGGGGAGTCCAGGCATAAACAATCGAACGCCGGATGCTGGCTACCAGCCACGAGCGCACGAGTGCAATGCCGCCCAGCAGCAAAAAGAGTACAAGACCGGCGGCGCCCAGCTGCAGCAGAGTGTCGAAGTAGGCGTTGAGGGCTGAGGCGTGCCGGTCATCGGTGAAGTAGTTGATGGCGTTGAGTGGGTATTGGCCGGTCTGCCACGGCCCGTACCAGCCCCAGCCGTGGATGGGGCGTTTCTGCCAGTAGTCCAACAGCACATTCCACAGGTCGGCTCGGGTAGAGAAGTCTGACCCGGCGTCGAGCATCCGGATGATGGGGTGGCGCAGCACAAAGGCGACGATGAGACCCAGGGTCGTAACGATCGCTATCGTCCACTGCCAGCGGGGCCGGGTAGCGGTATCGGCGCGCCGTACGAGTGAGAGCGCAATAGTGGCGACACCCACGGCAACGGCCAGCACGAGCACGGTGGGCGAGGCCGACATGACGGCTAATAGCCCCGCCAGCACCACCGAGGGAACAGCAATAGCCTGCGGTACCGATAGCGTGCGTCGCTCGACTTCAAAGGTGATCACGGCGATCACCGCAATGAACCCCAGCATGTTACGGCTGCCAAAAATTCCCTGCAGCGGACCACCGAAAGCGAGGTTACCTTCAATGGCAAGAAACGTGATCGGCATGTCAATGAGAAGGCCCGAGAAAATTTCCATGCCGAGCGATATCGCCAGCATCCAGCGCAGGGCATCGCCCAGCGCCCGCACCGTTTGCAGGGTGTCTCGAATGTGCCCGACCACGATGGCGAGTATGGCTACGCCGACGAGGGCGCACCAGCCCTGGAACGATTTGCCGGCACCGGTCGACCACAGGGCGCTGGCGAGCGCCCAAACAACAAAGAACAGCAGCGTCGTGGGAGCGAGCCGCAAGAGTGTGAGTTCTTCGCGGCGCACGACCAGGATAAGAACCCCGATAACGCACAGGGCTGCTTCGGCGGCCAGGAGCGTCGGTAAACCCGACATGCTTTCGATGGCAAAAGAGCCAAGGATCGTCAGCATGACCGCGAGGGTGTAGGCCCGGGCCATCTCGACGGAGGCCAGCAGGCGTGTGAGCGCGACGGATGCGGCGGTCACGGCATCCTTATCGTTACTCGGCCATGCACGGGCAAAGCTGCGGCCTCACCAAAATCGGGGCTCATGAGTGGCACAGATTTGAGTTTAAAAGACAGCAGAACAACCAGTTGCCAGCCCCACAGCATTGCCGGCCCCGACTCGGTGAGCCCCTGCACGAGCAGAGCGACGACGATGAGGATCGGAGCTAGCGCGAGCGGAGAGTACGCGCGCTGTGCGTGGAGATCCCAGCGTGGGCGGTCGGTGGCAAAGAACCAGGATCGCCACGTGAGCGCAACCAGGGTAATGCCGAGCAGGATGACGCCCAGTGCACCCAGTTGCAGGCGGGTGTCGAGCCATATGGAGTGCGCGTGAATAACGGTAATGCCGTGGTCGGTAATCCAGCCGTCAAAACCGGGGTCCCACGGTACCCACGGCGAAGAGAAGCCGTGGCCAAAGAAGGGCCGTTCTACCGCGCGTTCGGCAACGGCGTTCCAGATGGCGCTTCTTCCGGTGAGGCTGTCATCGCGCCCGAGCAGTGCGGCCAGCGGCGAAAAAGCCAGCGTGGCGGCAATGACTCCGAGCAGCGCGCTGCAGGCAACTACGAGGCCGCGCCGCCAGCGTGCTGTCGCGTCGGCAGCGGTGCGCAAAAAGACGACGGCCGCAGCCGTGACCACAACGGCGACCAGGCACACCCACGCGGTGGCTGAGCCCGAGCGAACAAAGAGAAAGCCGGCCAGCACAATTCCTGCGCCGACGGGGGTGCGCATACGTGCGTGCCGTACAAAGAGCAGCGCAAACACAATGAGTGCTATCAGGCACAGCATTGCCAAGAGATTGGAGTTGCCGACAACGCCTTGAATGCGGCCGCCGTGCAGCAGGTTGCCGCGCACCCAGTACCAGTGGGGGTCGATGGGGCCGTCGGGAAAGTCAGAGAAGAAGGGAAGAACCGGATGCCGCACGACAGCCGCCACCCACAGTTCGAGTCCGAGCGATGCGATCAAAATGATCGTCAGGGCGGTCGCCATGGCGCGAATGATTTCTTCCCAGCTCACGAGCGCGGCGATGATGATTCCGGATGCAGCCATGGCTGCCTGTACTGGCCATGTCAACAGCGTGGCTTCGGGCCAGGCCGACCAGAGCAGCGAGATGAGGCCGAGCGCAGTCAGCGCCAGTGCTGTCCAGGGCAGCCGGCGCCAGCGAAACGCACGGGGGCCGGTGCGAATAAGCGCGGTGATGCCGGTGGCCACAAGGGCGAGAAGAAGCAGTGCACCGGTGGCGAGAGCGCCGACGGGGCCGGCAAGGTTGTAGAGGGCCGAGTGCGCGAAGGCCGCAATGAACACCAGTACGATCAGCGCGCGCAGGGCGATACGCCCCGTTGACTCCCGCACGGGAGCCCGCGGAGGATCGAATACGGCGATTCGCGAATGCTGCACCACGTACCCCAGGCTACCTGCCGCTTCGACCCGCCGCGGTCGAACTTACCCACGGTTGGCCAGCGAACACCATAGGCTGGCGGCATGCTGCATGCGGTAACGAATGTGCCTCGCGATTACGCCTGGGGTGACACGGAGCTTATTGCGCGCCTGCAGGGGCGCGAGCCTTCGGGGAAGCCGGAGGCCGAGGTGTGGTTTGGTGATCACCCTGGTGACCCTGCTGATCTTGCCGATGGGCGCGATTTACGGGCAGTTACGGGGGGTTCGCTGCCGTACCTGCTCAAGCTTTTGGCTGCGGGTTCGCCGCTGTCGATTCAGGTGCATCCGAATCTGCAGCAGGCGCGTGAGGGTTTTGCTCGCGAAGCACACCTCGAGGCCGATGACCCCACACGCAATTACCGCGACGATAACCACAAGCCCGAGCTGATTGTGGCGCTCAGCGATTCTTTTGAGGCTCTGTGTGGTTTGCGTCCGCTGGAGGACACCCGCCGTATTCTTTCTGCTCTGCCGCAGACCCCGGGCGTACAGGCGCTCGCGGCCGTGCTGAACGGTAACGACCCGGTTCGTGCCGCGTTGCGCTGGGTTCTGGCTGAGGCATCCGAGTCGGAGGTTGCCAGCGTTCATGAGGCGCTGGCAAGCGCTGATCTCGAGCAGTGGGATGCCCCGGATGCTGCAGATGTCGTGGCCCTGCGCTCGATTGCCGCGCACTATCCCGGTGATCGCGGCGTTATTGTGGCGCTCATGATGAACCGTGTGGTGCTTTCACGCGGCGAAGGATTGTTCTTGGGCGCGGGCAATGTGCATGCGTATTTGTCAGGCCTGGGCGTAGAAATTATGTCGGCCAGCGACAATGTGCTCCGTGGCGGGCTTACCCCCAAGCGCATTGATGTGGACGAGTTGCTGTCGATTGTTGATCCGACTCCGCTGCATGTTGATGTGCAAGATGCGGAGTCGGCCGCGGTGCAGGTGTACCGTATTCCGGTCGACGATTTTGCGCTGCGGAGAATCACGGTCGGTGAACAGAAGCACACCGTGATGGTGCATGCGCCGGCCATGGTGTTGGCGACGGCGGGTTCGGTTGTTGTGAGCGGAAACGATGGCGTGGAGCATCCGGTTGCCGTAGGCACTGCCGTTATGGCCGACGGTGATGAAACAGAGCTTGTGCTGTCGGGCTCGGGCGAGGTGTTTATTGCCGAGCCGGGTGGCGCTGTGAGACTCGGTATCGACGGCTAAGACACCCGGTTGCACGGCCGCGGGCACCCTTGCTGCGACACGCCGAAGGCGTCATGAAGCTTCAAGACGTACTTGAGGGTTTATCCTCTGCGACTTGACCCCAGCGAATGACACGAGTGTAATTAGTTGTGCCCGAGGGGGGGCAGACAGGGGTGAGATCGACTATGACGGAATACCGTTCGAATGTTCCGGACAACTGGTTCGTCGATCCGGTGAACCTGGGGGTACCGGGAGTACGGCAGAGCGAAGAAGACAGTGTTTTAGCCTGGCAGGCCGATGCTCTGTGCGCTCAAACTGATCCGGAGGCATTCTTCCCAGAAAAAGGTGGCTCAACACGCGATGCAAAACGCATCTGTTCTGCATGTGAGGTGCGTGATGAATGCCTCGAATATGCACTCAACAATGATGAGCGTTTTGGCATCTGGGGTGGCCTGAGCGAAAGAGAGCGTCGCAAACTCAAGCGCCGTGCCAGCTAGCGGGCACACCGGTGACACGGGAATGACAAACTGCGGCGAGGTTTCGCACGTGTCGACCCTCTGCCGCTTAGGCTGACCACGTCATGCCAGCTCGAGTTCACGCCATCATCGTCACCCGCACCAGTGCAACATCACTGGCGCGCCTTCTACGCACGGTCGATGCGGTAACGCAGCAGACCCGTAAACCCGACGCCATTACGGTCGTCGTATGTGGGGCAGCCGATGCCGTGCGCTCGAGCCCCACGATTGCCGCCGCCGTCGAAGGCATCATTGGTGCCCGCAGCACCACAACACTCACCACGGCGTTCTCGCTGGCCTACCCTCGCACTGCCGACGCCGATGTATGGCTACTCACCGACGACGCCGTACCCGAACCCCACGCTCTTGCCGTGCTGAGCGGCGCACTCGAGCGCTCGCCGTCGGCCGCTGCCGCAGCGCCCAAGCTTCTCGATGGCTCCGACACCGGAACCATTGCCTCCTTCGGTCAGAGTATGACCCGCTACGGACGCACCGTCGATCTGGCCCACGGCAGGCTTGACCAGGGCCAGCGCGATGGCATCGATGACACCCTCGGCTCTGACATCCGGGGTCTGCTGGTTCGCGGGGCCGACAAAAAGACACTGCTTCCGGATGCTGCGCTCCACGGCGCCGACGAAGGCCTTGACCTGGGTGTGCGTGCACGCCTGGCAGGAAAACGTGTCACGCTGGCAGCGGGTGCACGCATCGGTGTGGCATTAGAGACCCCGCAGGGTTCTGCCGCGCGGGCCTACGATGTGCGCCGATCACAGCTGCACCGACGGCTAGCGTATGCCCCTGCGTTCGCCGTGTTTGTGCACTGGCTGAGCCTGCCGCTGCTGGCACTGTGGCGAAGCATTGTGCACCTGATCGCGAAACGTCCGGCCGAGGTTATTCCGGAATGGTCGGCGGCCGTGGCAACCATGGTGAGTATTCCGAGTGTGGTGCGGGCTCGAGCGCGCATCAAACAGCACCGCACAGTCGGCTGGCACAGCGTCGCACCACTGCGCGTGAGCCGGGCGGAGCAAAAACAGCTGCTCGACGACGCCACCGACCACCCCGAAGCTGTCTCGGAGCTCGGTTTTCTCTCGGGTGGCGGCGCCTGGGCCGTGCTGACCGCCCTCGTCGTGAGTGTTTCGGCCTTCTTTTCACTGCTTGCCTGGCCGGCCGTCGGCGGCGGCGCACTCTTACCCCTCCGCAACACTGTTGCGGCGCTGTGGCGTGATGCCGCCTTCGGTGTACGCGGCGAAGGACTGCACCTGTTCGGCCCGGCTGATCCGTTTTCTGCCGTGGTCGCCATGCTCGGCACCTTCTCGGCGGCCACCCCCTCGTATGCCCTGATCGTGCTGTGGGTGTTCTCACTGCCACTGGCAATGCTCGGTGCCTGGTTTGCGGCAACACGGTTCACCAGCAGCAGCGGGCTGCGCATCGTTGCCGCTGCCGCCTGGACTCTCAGCCCCACATTTATTGCGGCACTCATCACCGGCCGCCCCGCAGCTGTGCTTGTGCACCTGCTGCTGCCCTGGCTTTTTCACACCGTGCTCGTCGCCCATCGTTCATGGGGGGCTGCCGGGGCAGCCTCGCTTCTTGCGGCAGCCGTTGCCGCATGCGCGCCGTCGCTCGTGCCCGCGCTTCTCCTGCTGTGGATCGTCGCTATCGTCATCGCAGCCGTCGGGCGCACATGGCGCGGAATCATGCGCGTGCTCTGGCTCATCGTGCCCACGATCGCCGCCTTCGTGCCACTGACTATCTACCAGCTGCGCAACGGCACCGCATGGTCACTGCTGGCCGACCCGGGCTTGACCGTGGTAGGAGCAGTGGCCTCGGCGGATCCGACCGGCAGGCAACAGATACTTGCCGGATACCCGCTCGGCAACAGCGGCGGCTGGCCAGAGATTATTGGCGCAGCAACGCCGTGGGCCCTGTGGTTGGCAGCCCCGCTGGCCGTGGTGGCGCTTGCCGGAGTCTTTAGCCAGCGGTGGGTTGCCGCAACAGTAGGGCTCGTGGTTGCGGCATCCGGGCTCGTTACTGCCCTCGCAGCGCCCTCGATCGCTGTCGCCGCCGACCAGTCCCAGCCGGTGGCACTGTGGCCCGGTAGCGGGCTGAGCCTTGCCTGGGCGGGCGCGATCGCGGCGGCCACTATTGCGCTGCACAACACGGCGGTTTCCGTGTGGTTGCGGCGTGGAGCAGCGACGGTGGTCGTTGTGGCGCTCGTGGCTACTGCGGTGCCAGGGCTCACAGCACTTATGCGTGGCACCAGCGATCTGCGCAACGGCCCCGCCAGCACGCTACCCGCCTACATCAGCGCGCACGGTGCAGGCGAGCAGAACATCGGAACCCTGCTTCTCGCCCCGCAAGACGAGGGCGACCTCTACGCGACGGTTATCTGGGGGTCAAGTCGCACGCTGGGTGCCCAGAGCACGCTGCGAGTAACGCCTGCCACAACTCCCGACACGGTGTTGGCAACCCTCGCGGTCGACCTCGTTTCGGGGCGCGATTTTGCCGCTGCCGAGCAGCTAGCAGACCATGCGCTCGAGTTCGTGCTGCTAGAAACACCGGCAGAAAGCGAAACAGAACAGGCCCGAGCGCTGCGCCTGCAAAGCATCGCGGCGCTCGACCGCCGCGCAGGCTTCGTGCGCGTGGGTGAAACCGCCAAGGGCGTGCTGTGGCGTGTCGACCATGAGGTTCAGCCGCGCCCGGCGGCCACGACGGCCCAGGCGCGGACAGCAACCACCGTGGTCACACTGCAACTGGTGGTGCTGGCCATTGCGCTGCTGCTGGCGGTGCCCACGCGAGCATCACGGCGTGCTGCGCGAGGCCGATCACGCATTGTGGGCGTGCGTTCGACACCCGTGATGGCGGCTCCCGAGCCGGATGCTGCGCGGGTGCCCGAGCCGGATGCTGCGCCGCTACCCGAACCGGATGCTATGCCGGAGCCCGAGCCCGCCGCTGAGTTGGCCGCCGCGCTGGAGCCCGAACCGACCGGTGATCCCGAACCGACGGACGACCCTGAACCGACGGACGGCAAGGAGCAGCAGTGAGAAAGCGCACCGGCACCACTATTGTCGCGACCAGCATTCGCGCTGTTGTGGGCGTTGTGATCGTCGGCGCTCTCGGCGTGGGGGGCGTGGCTGCCGCACAATCACCGTGGCCCCGGCTGCAGAGTGTGCCGACCCCGATCACGGTGGAGTCGGCGGCTGCCGATATGGTGGTGGCGTGTGCGGGCCCGCTCGTTGCTATGGGGCGCGACGCCGCAAACCCGACAGAGCTCACGGTTGCGGCGCAAGCGCAGATGACGGTGGGCGCTGAGGGAAGCGTGGATGAATCGGGTCTCATTACTTCGGCGCATTTGGCTGACTCGTCGTGGCCGTTGTACCGCGTTGATCGTTCCGATACCGATGCCATGCTGGGTGCTGCACAGTCGGCAACGATCTCGGCCGACGACCTTAAAGGTTTTGCGGCCTCTGCATGTCGCACGCCGCAGCTGGAGTCATGGATTGTGGGCGGGGCCACCGACCTGGGCACGAGTGATGTGCTGATGATCACGAACCCCGCCGAGGTTTCGGCGTCTGTCTCGCTGTCGATGTATGGCGTGAATGGTCGATCCACCCTGCCTCGCATCGCAGTGCCGGCCCGCACCCAGATCAGTGTTCCCCTCGCGGCAGGCGTCGCGGGCGAGAGCAGCCCGGTCGTGCGCATCACCGCCACGGGTGCTCCTGTGCAGGCGTCTCTGCAGTCGAGTCTTATCCGCACGCTCGATCCCAGTGGCATCGATGTACAAGACGCCACGGGTGCTCCTCGTACCCAGCAGTCGCTTCTGGGCGTACGCGTGATGAGTGAGCCGATCGATAACGCACCCAATGTGATTGTGCGTGTTCTTGTGCCCGACCGCGAGGCAAGTGACGGAGCAGAAGAGACGGATCCGGCAATTGTCGAGGGTGACGTACCCACCGTGCCCCTCACGATAGTTGTGCGCGATGCCGTCACCAACGACCCGGTAGGGGTGGCCCTTGATGTTGCGGTAACACCGGGGATGCCTGCAGAGATTGGTATTCCTTCGCTGGGCGCGGGCTACTACAGCATCGACGTTTCTAGCGCACAGCCGGCCGTTGCCGCGGTGTGGCAGGCAACAACACAGGCCCGGGGCATGGACTTCGCCTGGATGACGGCGGCACCCGTCATCGAAAACCCCACCGTGGTGGCCGTTCCGGCGGGCCCCGCACCACAGCTTCATATTCGTGCGGCGACAGCCAAAGAAACAGTCGTCACTCTGACACCGCTCGATGGCGGACAACCTATCGAGGCAACAATAGAGGGCAATGGCTCGGCGCTGATTCCTGTGACCGATCGCACCAGCTACGTGCTAGAGAGCAGCGAACCCGTCATGGCGGCTGTCACGATGTCGGCGACCTCGGCGCTAGCCGGGTGGCCCATCTGGCCGCAGCAGGAACGCGCAGAACCCGTCCGCGTGTACTCCTGAGCCCCGGCGCGACTTGCCGCGCAGGCTCAGTGGTCGTGGTCGCCGAAGGGTGGAATACCCAGATCCCACGGGTTTCTGCCGGCGTACTCGGCCGCGGCACGAAAAACGGCGCCCTCTATAGCAAAGCGGCGATGAAGCTCATCATCATGGCCCGGAATGAGTAGTCGCTCGATGGGAATACGAAACAGCACAATTCGACGTGCTTCGGTATCGATATGCCAGCGCGGAATGCCGCGTGGATCATGCATGGTGGGCATCATGGCCACTTCGAACTGCACATCGCGAAGCTCGGGCCACGCGCCACGCAGATATTCCACGGCCGTGGTCACCGTCATATCAAAAACTTCCATGCGGCCGTCAATAGCGGGCAGCGGAGGGCGAACCACAGGGCTGCGTCCTACGCGGCCATGACGGCCGTGACGAGAAAGCCGCGGTGCAGCACGACGCGAAGAACGACGGCGAGGCATGCAGGCAGTCTAATCGATGCCCTAGGCTGAGCACGATGCACGCACGTCTCTGCTCAAAGGTCGGGTGTAACCGTGAAGCGTTTGCAACGCTCACCTACGATTACCACGACAAAATGGCGGCACTGGGCCCGCTGGGCGCAGCCGGCTATCCGCATGCCCACGACCTGTGCTTTTGGCACTGTCACCGCATGACGGTGCCCGCTGGATGGGTCATTGAGCGGCACGAGAGCGTGCGCCAAGCACTCGACGCAACAGTGGCAGAGACCGACCCACCAGCTCTGGAAGAATAGCCGTATGCTCACGACAGCCGACTACGCGATTGCCGACATCACCCTCGCCGAGGCAGGACGCCACCAACTGCGCCTCGCCGAAAACGAAATGCCGGGCCTTATGGCACTGCGCGAAGAGTTTGGTGACAGCCAGCCACTGCGCGGGGCGCGCATTGCCGGGTCGTTGCATATGACGGTGCAAACCGCTGTGCTCATCGAAACTCTTGTGGCACTGGGGGCCGAGGTGCGCTGGGCCAGCTGCAATATTTTCTCCACGCAAGATGAAGCAGCAGCCGCTGTCGTAGTGGGCGTGAACGGCACGGTCGATAACCCGCAGGGCGTGCCCGTCTTCGCCTGGAAGGGCGAAACCCTCGAAGAGTACTGGGACTGCACAGCACGCATCTTTGACTGGTCGGCATCGGGTCACGAGGGTCCCAACATGATTCTCGACGACGGCGGTGACGCCACGCTTCTCGTTCACACCGGTGCGCGGTACGAAAAAGAGGGCGCTGTTCCAGGCCCCGAAAGTGCGCAATCGCACGAGCACGGCATTATTTTGCAGCTGTTGCGCACGAGCCTGGCCGATGACTCACAGCGGTGGACTCGTGTGGCATCCGGAATCCTGGGCGTGACAGAAGAGACCACAACGGGTGTGCACCGCCTGTATGAACTGGCTGCACAGCAGCAGCTGCTGTTTCCGGCGATCAACGTCAACGACTCCGTCACCAAGTCGAAATTCGATAATAAATACGGCATCCGTCATTCACTTCCCGACGGCCTCAACCGCGCCACCGATGTTCTCATCGGTGGCAAAGTCGCGTTCGTGTGCGGATACGGTGATGTGGGTAAGGGCGCGGCAGAAGCATTACGCGGCCAGGGCGCACGGGTGATCGTGAGTGAAGTCGACCCCATCTGTGCACTGCAGGCTGCCATGGACGGCTACCAGGTTGCGCGACTAGAAGATGTAGCATCCGGCGTCGATATTGTCGTCACCGGAACAGGCAACCGCGACGTCGTCACCGTCGACCACATGCTGGCGCTCAAACATCAGGCGATCGTAGCCAATGTTGGCCACTTCGATAACGAGATAGATATGGCCGGGCTCGAAAACCTTGCCGGTGCCAGCGCGATCGAGATCAAACCGCAGGTGCACGAATGGCGCCTCCCCACGGGCCGCAGCATTCTCGTGCTCAGCGAGGGACGACTGATGAACCTCGGCAATGCCACGGGGCACCCCTCCTTTGTCATGAGCGCCTCGTTTACCAATCAGGTGCTGGCACAGATCGAACTCTTCGCCCACCGCAGCAGTTACAGCCTGGGTGTGCACACGCTGCCCAAGGTTCTCGACGAAAAGGTCGCCCGCCTACACCTCGATGCCCTCGGTGTTCAACTGACCGAACTTACTGCGTCGCAGGCCGCGTACATCGGGGTGCCCGTGGAAGGGCCGTACAAGCTCGGCCACTACCGCTACTGAGCGTGCTGCGTCGTCGTGAACGATTCCGAATCGGGGACTCCCAGCGTCGCGCGGGCGAGCCGTTCCGCACGGGCATCCGCCACCATAAGACCGCGATACTCACGCTGCTGACGCACCGCCGCGATAGCCATCAGGGTCAGCTCCGGATGCCCCTCGGGCAGCGGAAACACGTATGGTGCCGCCTCGTTCACAAGCTCGGTAGCAATACGAAAGCGTGACGCAGGCGTCAGCGTGTGAGCGTGCGAAAGAAACTGGTTCACGCGGCGGGCGAGCCGGTCGGGCATACGCGCCACATCGGCAATCTCAGCCCAACCGGCCAGTTCGGAAGGCACCATACGAACAGCAACATTGACAGCGGGAGTACGTGTGCGCTGGCTATATGTTCCTGCCACCAGGTCGCCTAGGCGCTGCGAACGGGCCGAGAAGATAGCGGTCAGAAGAGCAATAGCACCCACGGTCATATAGGTTTCGAGCACACCCACCAGTGCGCGGATAAAAGCGTGCCGAAAACCAATAGCTCCGCCGTCCATACGCACAATGCGGCCGCCCACTGCCAGTTTTCCGATACTGCGCCCGCGAGAAAGCGTTTCGATGGTCACCGGAATAACGACGAGAATAAAAACGAGCATCGTAATCATCGCAATAGACTGCACACCCGAACTGCTGTAAGCCAGCGGTGTCCAGTTGAACAGTACGTACAGTGTGACCGCGAAAATTGCGACCGAGATGAGAACATCCAGCAGCGCGCCCAGTGTGCGCATGAATACACCCAGCGGCTGAGAGTCGATCGCGACGGCTTCGCCCGACAGCATCTCCTGCTCATGGGTTTCTACGACAGACATGAGTACAGTAAATCAGGTGGACGCTGATGCTTTAACCGCTGCACACCAGCACGAGTGGAAACGACTCGACGAACTCAGTCGTGCGCGCACGCTCGACGGAGAAGCCGTCGACGAAATGATCCTGCGGTATCGCGCAGCATCCGCCGACCTAGCCGAATTGAAAACCTCGGTGGGAGATTCCCCACAGGGCACATACCTGTCGACAATTCTGGCCCGCACACGACTGCGCATCACAGGAACATCCGACAGCTTCTTCGCGCAGATTCCACGCTTCTTTGTCGACCAGCTTCCGGCCGCGCTCTACCGTATTCGCTGGACAACACTGGCCATGGCCGCGCTGTTCTTTGCCGTCATGCTCACCGTCGCACTGTGGGTGGCATCCGATCCTGCACTCGTCGCCTCACTCGGCCCCGCCGACCTCCTCGAAGAATACGCAGAAGAATCGTTTACCGGGTACTACACCGACAACCCCGCCGCCGTATTTGCCGGCATGGTGTGGACCAACAACGCGTGGATCGCGCTGCAATGTGTTCTCTTTGGTATCACCGGCATTTTTCCTATCAGCGTCATCGTGCAAAATGCGGTGGGTGTGGGAACAGCAGCGGCCATCATGATTGCCCACGGCCGTGCCGACGTCCTTGTGCTTCACCTTCTGCCGCACGGCATGCTCGAACTCACCTGTATTTTTGTTGCTGCCGCAGCCGGTTTTCGCATCTTTTGGGCATGGGTCGCCCCCGGTGGTCGCCCCCGATCCACAGCACTGGCAGAAGAAGGACGCGCTCTGGCAACCGTGGCGATCGGTCTCGTGTTTGCTCTCGCACTGGCCGGACTCGTAGAAGGCTTCGTGACCGGCTGGTCACTGCCATGGCCCATCAAAATCGGCATCGGAGCGCTTGCTCTCGGAGTCTTCTTGGCCTACATGCTGGTGATGGGCCGCCGTGCCTACTACCGCGGTTTTACCGGTGACCTCACAGAATACGAGGCCGGCACAAGCCAGCTATACGCCGGATAGCGGCGGCGTAGGCTGCGTCGCATCCGGTAAGCGTCCGAGAAGCGGTGCGCACGCCCACCCAGCCGCAACCGCACCCAGCAGCGGGAAAACAATAAATGCCCACACCTGCATGATCGGCCCAAGACCACCGTATATCGCGGTCGCCAGCGAACGCGCCGGGTTGAGAGAGGCGCCATCGATCGGGATCATCACCAGATGCGCAAGCATCACCATCGTTCCCACAGCGACGGGAACCACAACGGCGGCAACAGACGAGCGGTGAGCAGAAACAAACACCAGCACAAGCAGCCCCGAGACGACAACCTCGGCGATGATCACGGCAGGAAGCTCAAAACCGGCGGGGGAGTACTCGCCCCAACCATTACTGGCAAAACCCGCATCTTGTAGCTGGGTCAACAAATTATCGCGACCGAAAGTGCCCACGAGTGTAAGGAGCGTTGCCGCCACAGCAGCACCCACGAGCTGAGCGACGACATAGGCCGGAACATCGCGCCACGGCAATTTTGCTGCGGCCGCTGCGCCCACCGACAGTACCGGTGTGAAATGACCACCCGAAATCGCACCAAAAGCGAACGACGAGACGACAAAAGCACCACCGAAAGCAACCGCGATAATGAGTGCGACCAGCATGGGGTGCGCGGTCTCCGTATGCAACGCCGGAATGAACAGCGCTGTGCCCACACCCACAGCAACGACTAGAAAAGAACCCAGACCCTCGGCCGCTAAGCGCACGCTCAACGGAGGACGCTGCATCGACACATTCGTTGTCACTGGTTTCCTCCCCAGAAAAACCTCTCGCACTCATCATCGAAGGTGCAGGCTGCGCAATGCCAAGGCGCGCCGCGATCAGACCGAGCAGAAGCCGAGCAGAACCACGTTGAGCACAAACAACGGGGGCCGGATGCAAGCATCCGGCCCCCTTTGTCTTTACCTCAGCGCCGACGGCGACACACGAATGGAGGATATGTGTCGCGTCGGCCGAGGCAAAGCTGTCGACATCGCGGTGTCAGGCGCCAACCCGAGCGCGAACGGCGTCTGCGGTGCCCTGGTCGATCTGGCCCCAGTACCACAGGAAGCGCTCTTTAATGCGGTCAAGAGTGAGGTTGCTGTACTGGCCCACGAGGGTGTCCACCAGACGAGCGCGCTGCTCGTCGTCCATGACCTCGCGGATGAGCGTACCCGGCTGACCGAAGTCGTCGTCTTCAGCATGCAGAGTATATGCCGAACGAACCAGTTCGCCATCCGACTCCCAGCTGGCCTCAACACCGGCCTGCGGATCAGCCTCAGGACCACCCTCGGCGCCGAACGAGTTCGGCGTGTAGACGCGGTGCTCGGCCGGGTTGAAGTGGTACTGCATCTGACCCTCGTGCATGTAGTTGTGCACCTTAGCAGCGTGCGGCTGGTTGACCGGCAGCTGGTTAAAGTTAGCGCCAATACGGTGGCGCTGTGCGTCGTTGTACGAGAACACGCGCGCCATCAGCATCTTGTCGGGCGAAATACCCGTGCCAGGAACCTGGTTGCCGGGCGAGAAAGCAGCCTGCTCGATCTCGGCGAAGAAGTTCTGCGGGTTGCGGTTGAGCGTGAACGTACCCACCTTGATGCGAGGGTAGTCCTTCTTCGACCAGGTCTTGGTGAGGTCGAAGGGGTTGAAGCGATAGGTCTTGGCGTCTTCGTACGGCATGATCTGCACGTAAACATCCCACGACGGGTAGTCGCCGCGAGAGATGGCTTCGAAGAGGTCGCGACGGTAGTAGTCGGCGTCTTCACCAGCGATCCGCTCGGCCTCGGCGGCATCCATGCGCTCGACGCCCTGCTGCGAAAGGAAGTGGTACTTGACCCAGAAGCGCTCACCCTCTGCGTTGAACCACTGATAGGTGTGAGAGCCGTAACCATTCATGTGGCGCCAGCTGCGGGAAAGACCACGGTCACCCATAATGTAGGTCACCTGGTGGGCCGACTCGGGCGAGAGAGTCCAGAAGTCCCACTGCATATCGGCGTCACGTAGACCCGAGTCGCCCAGACGCTTTTGCGAGTGGATGAAGTCGGGAAACTTGATGGCGTCGCGCAAGAAGAACGTGGGGGTGTTGTTACCCACGATGTCGAGGTTGCCCTCGGTCGTGTAAAAACGCAGCGAGAAGCCACGCACGTCACGCCAGGTGTCGGGCGAACCCTGCTCGCCGGCAACCGACGAGAAACGAATGAGGGTTTCACTCTTCGCGCCGGGCTGGAACACAGCCGCACGGGTGTACTGCGAAACATCCTCGGTGACTTCGAACTCACCAAAGGCTCCGGCGCCCTTGGCGTGCGGGTTGCGCTCGGGTACGCGCTCGCGGTTGAACGAGGCGAGCTTCTCGACCAGGTAACGGTCGTGTAGTGCCGTGATGCCGTTAGCGCCAACAGTCAATGAGTGGGCGTCGCTGGCGACCGGGGTGCCGGTCTGGGTTGTTGTGGCGGGTTTTTCAGCCATGTTTCTTCCTTTCGCAGTCGGAGCAAAGAGCACGGTAGGTCACGGCAGCTTCAAGAATGCGCATGCCGTGATCATGGTCGGGTTGCAGACAGGGAGCGGCGCCGATGGCGCAGGCTACGTCTTCTACGCGGCCGCACTCCACACACTGCAAGTGGTGATGGTTATCGTCGGCGTACTGCAGTTCATACAGGGCGCTGCCGATATCGGGCAGGTTGACCCGGCGAACGATACCTGCGGTGCGTAAGTCACTGAGCACGCTGTGCACGGTGGGGAGGGCAATGCCGGGCACAGCTTCGCGGACGGCCGTAAAAACAGCGTCGGCCGAAGCGTGGGGGTGCTGTCGCAGTGCCTCGATAATGGCCACCCGCTGTGCTGTTACGCGCAGACCAGCACTGTGCAGCCTTTCGGTGCTGGGAAATGCCGGAGCCGCAGTGGCCTCGGGTGAAGTGGTCATGCCACCATTCTAGCTTATTCTGAATGATTCACAAAAACGAAGCTTTATCTTTTATGAGCGATTCACCTATAAGCGGCCGGCTGCCTTGAGCGCCAGGTAACGATCGGCAATGCGTGGGGGGAGCAGTTCCGCATCGGCCGCCAGAGGCTCGGCGCCGGCCCGTCGAACAGCATCCGCCACCTGCTCAGCATCAAGCACAGCCTTTTCTGCCGCCGCCGCAAGATAAATCTCGTCGATGCTGTCGATCGACGTGCGCAGGCGATTCACCTCGGTGTCGGTCACCGAGCCCACAAGCACCGTTGTTGACCGATTCACTTGCGGGAAAGCACCCAAAAAGCTTCGAGCGCTTTCGGGGGCATCCTGTGCGGTGAGAACAACCAGAAGAGACGGTCGCGTCGTCAGTGTGCGAGTGGCAGCAAACGCCGCTTTCCAATCAGTGTCGATGAGGTTGGCGTGCACGGGGGCCATGGCGTCAGAGATCGCCGGTAAAAGGCCCGCGCCGTCGATTCCCGTCACGCGACCGCGCACTGCGCGGTCAAAGAGGAGCAGGTGAACATGGTCACCGGCTCGCGAGGCAAGCGCAGCAAGAAGCAGCGCCGCCTCGTACGCAGCGTCGAGGCGCGTACCATCACCGACACGGGCGGCGGCAGTACGACCCGTATCGATCAGGATCACGACGTGACGATCGCGTTCGGGCCGCCACGTGCGCAACATTGTCGTCGTGGCGCGGGCCGTTGCACGCCAGTCGATAGAGCGCACATCATCGCCGCGCACGTACTCCCGTAGCGAGTCGAATTCGGTGCCCTGACCCCGCACATTAATACTCGTGTTGCCATCGAGTTCGCGCAGGCGAGCCAGACGCGAGGGTAGGTGTTTGCGAGCGTGAAACGGCGGTAGTACCCGGATGCCACCGGCTATCGTGTGCTGCGCTTGGCGGCCCGCGATCCCTAAGGGACCCAAGGATCGAACGGCCACGAAATCGCTGCGAAGCTCGCCGCGTCGCCGCGGCTGCAACGGAAAACTGGTACGGCGTCTTTCGCCTGCAGGAACATCGATGCGCAGCGGCGCAGGTGGAGCCCCCGCCGTGGGTTGCCACGCATCACGCAGATAGCCACGCAGGTGACGCCGCCCCGTATTGTGTACGGCCACGCTTGTTTCGGTAAGCGCACCTAGTCGAGCACGTGCCGGAACCCGTCGCGAAACTCGCAGCTGTGTCAGATTTGCCGCCCGTGCGATATCCACCGCGCCCACCGCCAGGCACAGCCCCAGCCATACGACAAAAACTATCCATGGAGGAACCCCCGCGGCGCCAAAAAGAGCGATAGGGATGGCTCCCGCGGCGACGAGAATAACGAAACGGCCGGTGACGAACACTTTAGATCGGTACTCGCGTTTGCTGCACGACCGAAGACAAGACCGCGTCGGCGGTGATGGCTTCCATCTCGGCATCCGGTTGCAGTTGCAGGCGATGACGCCACACCGGAACAAGCATGGTCTGCACGTGATCGGGTGTGACGGCGGTAGAACCACTGAGCCAGGCCCATGCCTTTGCTGCCGCCAACAGCGCCGTGGCCGCACGCGGGCTTGCGCCCAACTGCACGGACGGCGAGTGTCTGCTGGCGCGGGCAAGATCGACAACGTAGCCGAGTACCTCGTCGGTCACCGAGACAGCATCGACGGCTTCTTGCGCCGCCCGTATTTCTTCTGCTGTCACAACAGCGCTCAGATCACTCAGCGCACGGGGCGAGAAGCCATCGGCGTGGCGGCGCAAAACAGCCACCTCGGATTCGCGGTCGGGCATATCGACGACGAGCTTCAACAAAAATCGGTCGAGCTGTGCCTCGGGCAGCTGGTAGGTGCCCTCGTGCTCGATGGGGTTTTGTGTGGCGGCCACAAGAAATGGATCGGGCAGACTGTGGGTGCCGCCGTCGGTCGACACCTGGCGTTCTTCCATAGCCTCGAGCAGCGCGGCCTGCGTCTTTGGGGGAGTACGGTTAATTTCGTCGGCCAGCAAAATATGTGTGAATACCGGGCCACGACGAAACTCAAATTCGCCGGAGCGGGCATCGTAAATCAACGATCCCGTGACGTCACCGGGCATGAGGTCGGGCGTAAACTGCACGCGCGTTGTGTCCAGCCCCAGCGCACGCGAAAAAGAGCGCACGACAAGAGTCTTAGCCACACCGGGAACTCCCTCGAGCAGCACGTGACCTCGCGCGAGTAGTGCTACCAGCAGGCCCGTGATCGTGCCACCCTGCCCGACAACGGCCTTCTCAACCTCGTCGCGCACCCGGTGCATCGCAGCACGCAGTGCATCGGTGCCGGATGCCGCTGACTGCTGCTGCGCACTGGCTGGTGCTGCCCCGCTCGGTGCGACACCGCCCGGTGCTGCCGCGCCCGGTGCTGCAGCCGCCGCGGGGCCAGACCCGGGAGTCGGAGGCGGGGGCGGAGCTGCGGGGGAGGGGGCCGTAGCCGGTGGCGGGGCGGAGTCGTGGTGATTGTTCACGATGTGCTCCTCTCGGTGGAGTCGGTCTGGTGTTGTGGCCGAGTAAGCCCTCGCGCTGAGTGGTCGACGGCCTGCTCGAGGTCGGCGAGGGCGCGCGCGAAGTCAACAAGTTCGGCGTTGGTTGTGGGTAGGTCATCGGCGAGTAGCCTGCGTGCCAGCTCGCGGGGTGTGTGTGCGCGGTCGGCGGCGGCGTCGGCAATCACGTGCGGCGAGGCCGACCCGGGCAGCGATAGCCGACGGCTGAGGCGGGCGTGTGCACCTCGGCGCAGCGCCGCAGCGGCATGCTCGGCGTCACGGGAACGAGCCGTCAACCGTGCTCTGCCATGCATGGTTTCGGATGCCCGCACCACAACGGGCAGTTTTTCGGGCACAAGGGGACCAAAACGGCGGCCTCGCCAGAATCCGGCGGCAGCGAGGGCAGTCAGCAGCATAATGATGCCGGGCGTTACCCACCGGGGCGTGAGCGTACCGAGCGTGACGGGTTCATTCTCTGCCAGGTCGGTGTCGCTCAGCGAGGGCACGTACCACACCACATGCGGGTGCTGACCTAGCAGCGCAAGCGCGAGTGCAGCATTGTGGTCGTCGGAGAGGTAGTCGTTGGTAAATAGGCGTGCGGCGTCGAGCATGCTGATGCGCTGAGTGCCGTTGTCGGCGGTGAGGAGACCGGCAGCTTCGTCGTCAACGTAGCATCCGGTAACCCCGTCGGCCGGCGTGAACCCGTGGGTAAACTGCAGCTGCGTTACCGAGCGAAGTTCGGGCCGTTCGCAGGCGTTGAATGTCGTTTTTTGTGGTGCTGTGGCCAGCTCGCCCAGGGTGAATAGCCGCAGGAGGCGACTGCTTCCGCTGAGGATAACAACCTCGCTGGCTGTATCTGCCATGGCCGTCACCGCATCGTCGCTGAGTGCAAAGGGATCATTGAAAACCAGTGTGCTGGAGTCGTCTACGGCGCTGGCGATTTTGCGATGATCACGAACGACGGTCACGTCAATACCCTCGTCTTTCAGCAGTGTGACGAGTGCACGCGTGCCGTTTGGGCCGTAACTGTCGGGGTCAAAGCCGTTATGTGCGCGCGGGGCGTCAACGGCAAACATGGTTCCCACCACGGCCACAGCAAGTACGAGTACAACCAGCACCCCCCATCCGAGCGTGCTGCGCAGACGACCGGGCTGGCGGCGAATAGTCGACGGTGCTACGCCCTGGGCCGAATCGTTGTCGTGCATTACCAGGCTCATGCGACAAGCTCCGGATGCAGCGACTGCAGCCGAACATCAAGTTCCCGCAGCATTTCTGCGTGCTGGCGCGTGGCCGGGCGGCGCAGGTATCGAACGTCGTCAAAAACTGTCGCAGCCATGGTGAGTGCGCGGGCCTCATCGGGGAAGGGCACGCTCGCTTCGCGCGCAATCGCCTGCGCTGTCGCACCGGGGGAAGGGGTGATGAGGTCGCGTTCGATGAGGTCGCGCGCCAGAGCCCTGTACCGGTGGGCTACTGCGTCGTCCCACTGGGCGTTCTTCTCCGCTGCGGCCGCGGCATCCCGCAGTTCCGCTGCTGTTCGCGTGTCATCGCCGAGGAGCGGTGGTGCCGTACGGCGGGTGCGGCGGAAGGTTCGTCCGGGACGCCCCCACACGATGATGATGACAATCACTGCAATGACGACCACGGCGGCGAGGATGAGAAAGAGAAGGTTGCCGACCCCCGCGCCATCGGAGGGTTGAAAAATCTTCAGAATGAATTCGACGACGGTGCGCGAGATTCGATCAAAAAACGTCGGCTCGGCTGCAGCGTAGGCGCTCTTAGTAAGTTCTTGTTCGGCGAGCCGCTGGGCTTCGTCTCCGTCGGGAATAAGCGGCGCGTTGATCTCGATGATCATGCACTACCTGCTGGCGGTGGCGTGGGTGGTGCTGGCGGCGCCGGTGGTGCCGGTGGCGCAGCCGGTGCCGGAGGTGTCACGGGAGCGCTCGCGGGAGGCGTGCCATAGGAAGGCCCTGCATAGGGCGCGCCCGTGTAAGGAGGCATGCCCTGCGGCTGCGCAGACGGTGGTCCCACGGGGTAGCCGTATTCGGTACCGGGATTGTGGTAGCCGGGAGGCGCGTAATACGTGATGCTGCTGGCCGCTGCTACGCGCGGTGGCGGTACTTTACCGACGGCGCGTTCTGCGACATAGGCGAAGGGGTCACCGAGGTCGTCGGTGGGGTTGCCGCTGTGGCGCCGCTCGACAAATGCCATGAGTGTCTGGTCGAGGCCTTCGTAGCGCATACGCGCGTCGGTGTAGAGAAACACGGATGCTGTTGCTCGCACGATAATCGATATTGATTCGACGATGACCGCGAGAATCTGTGCAACAAACATCATGATGATCGTGGCGACGATAGAACCGTTGACGTCGCCGCCGGTCGGCATCGTAACCGGGATGACCAGAGAACTGAGAAGCGACAGCGGTGTTGTCACGATCTGAGCAATCGTGCTCATGATGATTGCGATAACGGCCGAGACGCCGAACGTGAACCACCAGCGGCGGTTGGTCAAGCGCCAGGAGCGGCGTAGACCATCGCGAACGGTTGCTTTTTCGAGAACGATGACGGCCGGCGTGAGCGAAATTTTGGTGCCGATCCACAGCGCGACAAAAACTGTGGCGACGATGGTGAAGAAAAACAGCAGACTGCCGATGAATATGCCCGCCGAGCTGTCGCTCGCGGTGATAGAGAAGCCAACGATGAGCAGCGGGATTCCTGCTGCAAGAAGAACGAGCACAAACATGGCGGCTATCTGCAAGAAGCTCAGTCCAATGAGCCGCCACGCAACGGGCTTGACGCGGCGCCACAGTACGCCGAGCGTCAACTTGTCGCCGACAATCGCAGCCCCCGCGTCAGCGGCAACCACTCCCTGAACGATGGCCGTAAAAATGACGGAAATAATCGACAGTGCAAAGGCAACAAGCGCCATGAGAACCGCGCTGCCAATGATGATCGTTAAAAAGTCGTCGGATGCAGGGCTTACGCGGTCAAGTCGTGAGACAAGAAGTACGGTGACTCCGGCAATGACAGCGAGCATGACGACCGTGATGACCAACTGCACCACCACAGCAAAACCAAACAGAACCTTGGGGTTGCGTCGCAGCGCCGAAAAGGCTCGCCCCAAAATAGTGCCAAAGCTCAGCGGGCGCAGGGGAATAATGCCCGGCCGGGGCGCGGGTGTCCAGGTGGAATTGCTCACGGATGCTCCTCATTCCCTGTGGGTTTCACGTGTGCGGTCTCCATCGTGTCATACACTCATGCATGCTTCCCTAAGGAATCCACCTCGGTGAAGTACTCTGGAACGCACGCGCGTTTATTTCTCTAGTAAACCGCGCGTGTAAGCGAGTGAAGGACGGCTACGCACAATGACCTCACGAATTCTCGTGGTCGATGACGACACTGCGTTGGCAGAAATGATCGGCATCGTTTTACGAACAGAAGGCTTTGAGCCGTTGTTTTGTGCAGATGGCGCGGTCGCGGTCGATCAGTGGCGCACCCACCGCCCCGATCTTGTACTGCTTGACCTCATGCTGCCGGGTATGGATGGCATTGAAATCTGCTCGCGTATTCGTGCAGAGTCGGGTGTTCCCATCATTATGCTCACGGCCCGTAGCGATACCGCCGATGTCGTTCGTGGCCTCGAAGTGGGTGCCGACGACTATATGGTCAAGCCGTTTAATCCGAAAGAACTCGTCGCGCGAATTCGTACGCGCTTGCGCCCCACACCGCAGTCAACGAGCGAAATCTTGCGTGTGGGAGATTTGCAGATCGATGTTGACGCGCATGAAGTGCGACGAGGCAGCACCACGATTTCTCTGACACCGCTGGAGTTTCAGCTGCTGGTGGCTCTTGCCCAAAAGCCACAGCAGGTTTTTACCCGTGAAATGCTTCTGGAACAGGTGTGGGGATACCACTACAAGGCCGACACACGTCTCGTGAATGTGCATGTGCAGCGCTTGCGCGCCAAGGTCGAGCAAGATCCTGACAATCCCCGCGTAGTGATGACCGTGCGCGGAGTCGGTTACCGCGCCGGTACAGCCGGATAGGCCGCACATGTCGACAGCCGACGTCGGCGTTACCCGCGCCGTATGGGCGCACAAGTGGCGAACCTGGAACGATTCGTTCGCCGGACTCTGGCGCGGCTCGTTGCGGTTTCGCACCCTCGCGGCAACTCTGGCGCTCACGTCGCTCGCCATCATCATCACATGCGTCGTTATGGCGCTCGCTATCCAGGGCAACCTGTGGGAGTCCCGCAAGGGCCAGGTTTTAGAAGACGCACACCGTGCCGTCAATGCTGCGCAGGCTACCTTTTTGTCGGCCGAGGTGCGGGGTGACCGCACGGCTGTTCACGCCCTTATTCGCAGTGTCAGCAGCGACCTAGAGGCCGTGTCGTCGTCGGACATGATTGCCGTGTTGCGCACCGACGACACTCCCTCTGCCATTGCGCCGCCCGGTTTTTACACGGGGCCACTCACCGACGACATGATTTCTCCGGCACTGCGCCGACTGGTTTCTTCCACGCCCGACCGCCAGTGGTGGCAATCGATGGGGGTACCGGATGCAGCGGGAGCACAGCATCCGGCAATAATCGTCGGGCAGCAGATTATGGTGCCCGAAGCCGGGGCCTACGAACTCTACATTGTGTATGACTTGGCCGACACTGAGGCGACGCTGCAGCAGGTGCAAAAGATTTTGTGGGCGGCCGGCATCGTGCTGGTGGCAATCATTGCGGGCATTGCCTGGTTTGCCCTGCGTTCTGTCGTCTCTCCAGTAACCCAGGCTGCAGAGACGAGTGCCCGATTTGCTGCAGGAGACCTCACCGTACGACTGCCCGTTCAGGGCGAAGACGAACTGGCAACCCTGGCGCGATCCTTTAACGCGATGGCCGACAGTATTGAAGCGCAGATCAAAGAACTCGGCGAGCTTTCGCTCGTGCAGCAGCGTTTTGTTTCTGACGTCTCACACGAACTGCGCACCCCCCTGACGACGATCCGGCTGGCCGCTGACATGCTCAACGACCAGCGTGACACCTTCGATGCGACCACGGCGCGCACAGCAGAACTGCTTTTTGCCCAGGTGCAAAGGTTCGACACGATGCTCGCCGACCTGCTGGAAATTAGCCGCTACGACGCTGGCTCTGTCCAGCTTGAACAGGAGCCAACAAGCCTGGCGCAACTGGCTGAAGACATGGTTGAACAGCTCCAGCCGCTCGCTGAGCAGCACGCGACCGAACTGCGCCTGCTGGCACCGGGAGGCCACACGCCCGTCGACATGGATCCGCGACGGGTGCGGCGTATTCTGCGTAACCTCATTGGCAACGCAATCGAACACGGTGAGGGGCATCCGGTTGTCATAACAGTCGACAGCAACCCACACGCGGTAGCCGTAGGTGTGCGCGACTTTGGTCTCGGTATGCGCGCTGAAGACTCGCAGCGCGTATTTGACCGGTTCTGGCGGGCCGACCCCTCGCGCAAAAGAACGATTGGCGGAACGGGCCTGGGGCTTTCCATTGCACAGGGCGATGCGCGGCTTCATGGCGGTGTCTTATCGGTGTGGTCGGAGCTGGGCGTAGGAACCCACTTTGTGCTCACCCTGCCCCGCGGCACCGATTACGTGACAGGGCCGTCGCCCATTGCCGTTGAACCCGTTGAGGCACTGGCCGACATCGGCGAGGCCACCGAACCCATCACGGTGCTGTACCGCGATGCGCAGCGCTCATACACACAAGCGGAGGGGGAGCAATGACCGCCAGGGCAAGCGTTCGACCTCTGGCCCGCGCACGCCGTGTGGCAGCGCGAATGCTGATGCTCCTCGCCGCCGTGAGCCTGGCGGTTGCGTGCGCAAGTCTGCCGGTGAGCGGCGACGTACGCCCCGGTTTGAGCGCCAATGAAACACGCTCGGGTGCCGACCGCGTATGGGTTGTCGATGGGCCTGTAGAAGGAGCAGACCCCGAACGCATCGTGCAGGGCTTTATTGACGCAGCGGTCAGCCCCGCCGACAACTGGGCGATTGCGCGCGAATTTCTCACCGCCGACTTTGCTGAGGCATGGAAGCCACTGGCCGCGGTAACGGTCGATACGGCGGTGGGTGATCGGCGATTTACCGACACAGACCCGGATGCCGGCGACAGCGCCGATACGGCCGGCGTCCGCCTCGAACTCACACAGACCGCTGCCGTCGACGACGCCGGTGTGTACTCGGCGGTTTCGGGAGCTGACCGCAGCGCCGAAGTATTTTTTGAGCTGGAACGCGACGACAACGACCAGTGGCGCATCGCGCAGGCACCCGACGGCATTCTGTTAGACATCCAGGCGTTCTCTTCAGGAGACATTGTCAGCGCCTATGCACTGCAGTATTTTGATGCCACCTGGACACATCTGGTGCCCGATGTGCGCTGGCTGCCTAAACGCAAAAATACGCCCACGCGTATTGTGCAAGAACTTGTCGCTGGTGATCCTGCGGCATGGTTAGCGACGAGTGTGCGAACGGCGTTTCCTGAAGACGTGGGCCTGGCAAAAGACTCGGTGCTGGTGGAGGGGCAGGTGGCGCATGTCGAGCTGACGGCGTCGGCGCTGACGCTCGACGGCACAACCCTGGCGCGCATGCGCACGCAGATGGAGCGCAGCCTGATTTCGGCCGGTGTGCTCGAGGTGCAAATGACGGTGCGTGGCAGTGAATTGGATGCCGGGCTGGCGACGGTAAAAGAGGCGACGGTTGATAACCGTGCGCTCGTGTTAACCGACGACCAATTTGGTTATGTGATCGGCGGCGACATCACTGAAATTCCTGGATTGAGCGACCAGATTGTCAATTTCGAGGAGCCGCTGTCGTCAGTGATTGTGCAGTCCGACCAGTCACAGGCCGTCGTGCAAACCGACGAGGGCACGGTGTATCTGGTGGGGCAGGGGCGTATTGACGAGGTTGATGACCGACCGGGGCTGATCGCACCCACCGTTGATCCATTTGGCTATATCTGGACAGTGCCGGCTTACGACCCGACCGCTATGACTGCGTGGAACCCCGTGTTGAGCCCCACCGACGTCAACGCTTTTACCGATGCCTCGGCCGTAACCCATATGGCAGTGAGCCCCGATGGTGCACGAGTAGCCGCGGTGATCACGGTCGGCACCATCCATCAGGTGGTTGTGGCAGGGGTGCTGCGCGATGAACGCAACGCTCCGATTGGCCTCGGCCCGGCAACAACTGTGGCCACCCTTGTTGACCCCGCGGTGGACCTGATGTGGCGTGATGCGACGTCACTGGGCGTGCTCACACGCAGTGCCGATGAGGTTGGGGCGCTACTGTCGCTCCCCGTGGGTGGCCCGGGGGCAGCGTTGGGCGTGCCTGATGGCGCCGTGCGTGTCGCGGCAGGGAGCCCGGCAACGGCCGTGCGGCTGCTGGGAGAAAATGGCACGCTGTGGTTGCGGTCAGGGCCGATTTGGCAGTCGGAGTCGACCGGCATCCGGCTCTTGGGTCAGTCATTGCTTGATGGTTAGGTGCGCGCTGTCCGGGGTGTCGATTCCTTCACAGTAGGCGGTGCCGCTGTGTTTGCTGATTTTTGTGACGATTGACGGCGTCCTGTGACGCTTGCACGGCACGCTGGAAAAATGGCAGAGCACAACCGAGTGGTCGACGAGATAGCAGCGTTTGTTTTGGGTGCACACTGCGCCGGATGCCGCGCGCCGCACACCCTGCTGTGTGTCGCGTGCCGTGCCCGGCTGGCGCCCCGTGTGCACCGTATGCGTACCAGTGACGGCATCGAGGTGGTTGCTGCGCTGCCGTTCTCCGGTGTGGCAGCACGCATTGTGCGGGCCATCAAGCAGGAGGGCAGAACGGGTCTTGTGCACGCGTGTATGCCAGCGCTGCACGTCGCCCGCGCCGCAGCGTGCACGAATGGTGCTGTGTTTGTTCCCATCCCCACCCGTTACGCATCGTTTGTGCGGCGCGGATACCGTGTGCCGCATCTGCTTGTACGCCGCATGGGAAATCGACCTGTCTCGCTGTTGCGCACGGTAGGCCGGGTTGCTGATCAGCGCGGCCTTAACCGGGCGCAGCGAAGTAGCAATGTGCACGGCAGTATGGTCGCACGGTCTCGCGGACACGGCGACGTGATTGTTGTCGATGATGTTGTCACAACCGGGGCCACGATTGATGAGGCAGCGCGGGCGTTGGAGCACGCCGGGTACCGGGTACGTGCCGCCGTCGTACTGGCTGCTACACCACGAGAAGACGACACGGCAGCCACAGAAGGTGACAGAGAGCCTGTGAGGGGACTACGGTAGGTTTTCACAAGGCGACCACGGTCCGCCCTTGGCCGGTCGGACCGGGACAAGGAGGTCACGGATGGAAACGAACATTACGGGTGTCGGAGTAAGCATCTCCGATCGGTTCCGCACGGTGGTTGAGGAGAAAGTAGCGCGAATAGAGCAGTTAGCAACCCGCGCGCAACGCCTCGATATTAAAGTTACTCACCGCGCCTACCGTAACGGTCGCATGGAAGACGAAACGGTCGAGTTGACGCTTGTTGGCCGTGGTCCTGTGATCCGCGCCGAAGCACGTGATTCCGATAAATTTGCGGCATTTGATACGGCAATCGATAAGCTCACCGAGCAACTGCGGCGCGCAAAAGGTAAACGTGTGGGCGGTCGCAACCATCCGCGCGGAGCCCATTTTGAAAAGGGCAGTGGCGCGCTCTCGGGCATCGACGTGCAGCCCGCGCCCATTGACGTCTTACAGGCCGTGGCTACGGGTAGTGTCCCTGTAGCGGATGAGGCCGATGACGTCTATACACCCGTGGTTATTCGCACGAAGGAGTTTGACCCCGAGTGGATGACGGTAGAAGAAGCCGTTGACCGGATGGAACTGGTCGGGCACGACTTCTTCCTTTTCATCGACGTGCGCACTGACTACCCGAGCGTGGTTTACCGACGCAAGGGCTGGGACTACGGTGTCATTTCTTTGACGGCCACAGCACCACCCGAGGCGCTGGCCTCATAACATTCAGCACGACAGAGCGCGTCACCTCGAGCAGGTGGCGCGCTCTTGCGTTAGTCGAACAGTTTGCCAGCGCTGCGGCGAGGTCGGCCGTGGCTGTTTCGCCCAACTCGCTCCCAAAAACCAGCCATGAAGTGATTTTACGGTTGGAATTGCGTGGCCGCGTCGACGGTGGTGGCCGCAGCCTTTGTGGGGCGGCCGCGTTTGGGGCGCTCGGCACTCAGCGCGAGTCCGGCGGTGTGGTCGGGTAACTGCTGCAGGCGTTCGGCGATGCGGTCAAGAAAGCGCACTTCGGCTTCGGCCGCGCAAATCTTGGCCTCGGTGATGAGGGCGCTCGCCACGGCTTCGGGGGTGGGGTCGGCTTCAGCATCCGGATGCCGCAGAGCCTGCAGCGCGCGCACATGGTGCAGCGAAGCATGGCGCTGCGTGCGAATGATTTCGGTGACGTCGACACCCGGAAGAGTCGTGGCCATGGCTATTTTGATGGCTAATTCATCGCGTGTGGAGCGTTCGTGCGGGCGCGGTGTTGTCAGCCACTGACGTACGTCGGTCGAACCGGCGGGCGTGATGCGCCAATATACGTGTCCGTGTTCGTCGGTGTCGCCGCGGGTGACGAGGCCGTCGCGTTCGAGTCGTTCCAGAGTGTTGTAAATCTGGCCGACGTTGAGCGGCCATACCGATCCGGTGCGGCGGTCGAATTCGCTGCGTAACTGGTAGCCGTAGCAGGGGCCCTGGTCGAGAATGGCCAGCAAGCTCTGGCGAACAGACATGCACAAGCCTTTCGATGAGTGCGGGGGCGCGGTGTTGCTGTGAGTATAGACACAAGCGCGTCACCGGTTATCGACGGGGCCGCTATTGAGCATCCGGATGCTGCGCAAAAACGGTATGGCCTGTTCGCGAGTGGCGGATTATGCACACTCACATACAACACGCATGCCCAGCGCCGGTAGCATGGCAGAGGCGTCCGACGCGCGTACGCGCGGATGCTGCGATTTCACGCACCGATAGGGAGAAGAGTTCCGTGGCGAATCTTGTTGAGAAGCTGCTGCGCGCGGGAGAAGGGCGCATCTTGCGCCGACTCAACCAGGTTGTCAAAGCTGTGGGCGCGCTCGAAGAAGACTTTGAGAAGCTCAGCGACGACGATTTGCGCAACGAGACCACCGCACTACGTGCCCGCTATGACAAGGGCGAGACGCTGGATCAGCTCATGCCCGAGGCCTTTGCGGCCGTGCGTGAAGCAGCAAAGCGAACGCTGGGTATGCGGGCTTACGATGTGCAGATTATGGGTGGCGCAGCGCTGCACCTGGGCAATATCGCCGAGATGAAAACCGGTGAAGGAAAAACCCTGGTTGCGACCCTTCCTGCCTATCTGAATGCGATCGCCGGCAAGGGCGTGCACGTTATTACGGTCAACGACTATCTTGCCTCGTATCAGTCCGAACTCATGGGCCGTGTGTATCGTGCGCTGGGGATGACCACCGGCGTGATTGTTTCGGGGCAGAACCCGCAGGTTCGTCGAGAACAGTACGAAGCCGACATCACCTATGGCACCAACAACGAGTTTGGTTTCGACTACCTGCGCGACAACATGGCGTGGCGAAAAGAAGATCTCGTTCAGCGTGACCACTTCTTTGCCATTGTCGACGAGGTTGACTCGATTCTTATCGATGAGGCCCGTACGCCGCTGATCATTTCTGGGCCTTCTTCGGGCGAAGCGAACCGCTGGTTCACCGAATTTGCCAAGATCGTGCGCACGCTCGAAGCGGGGGTCGACTACGAGGTCGATGAGAAGAAGCGCACAGTGGGTGTGCTCGAACCCGGAATCGAAAAGGTCGAAGACTACCTCGGGATCGACAACCTGTATGAGTCGGCGAACACGCCGCTTATCTCGTTCCTCAATAACTCGATCAAGGCTATTGCGCTGTTTAAGCGTGACACCGACTATGTCGTGATGAACGACGAGGTCATGATCGTCGATGAGCACACAGGCCGTATTCTTGTGGGCCGACGCTATAACGAGGGTATTCACCAGGCCATCGAGGCAAAAGAGGGTGTTCCGGTTAAGGCCGAGAACCAGACCCTTGCCACGGTGACTCTGCAGAACTACTTCCGTCTCTACGACAAACTCGCCGGTATGACCGGTACCGCCGAAACCGAGGCGGGCGAATTCATGTCGACATACGATCTCGGTGTCGTACAGATTCCCACGAATAAGCCGATGATCCGCATCGATCAGCCCGATCTGGTGTACAAGAACGAAACGGCCAAATTTGCTCAGGTCGTGGAAGACATCGCGCAGCGACACGAGAAGGGTCAGCCCGTTCTTGTCGGTACTGTCAGCGTTGAAAAGAGCGAGTATCTGTCTCGCCTGCTGGCAAAACGTGGCATTCGACACGAGGTTCTCAACGCAAAAAACAATGCGCGCGAGGCCGAGATTGTGGCCCGAGCGGGGCGCCGGGGTGCTGTGACGGTTGCCACCAACATGGCTGGTCGAGGTACCGACATCATGCTCGGTGGCAACGCGGAGTTCTTGGCCGTGCAAGAACTCAAGAGTCAGGGTCTTGACCCGGTAGAAACTCCCGAGGAGTACGAGGCCGCGTGGGACACCACGTATGAGACCATGAAAGAAAAGGTCGCCGAAGAGGGCCGCGATGTCGCCGAAGCCGGAGGCCTGTATGTGCTGGGCACCGAGCGGCACGAATCACGTCGCATCGACAACCAGTTGCGCGGTCGTTCTGGGCGTCAGGGAGACCCGGGCGAGAGCCGGTTCTACCTGAGCTTGACCGATGACCTTATGCGCCTGTTCCAGTCAGCCGCTGTTGAGGCGATCCTTTCTCGCGCCAACTTCCCCGACGATGTGCCGATCGAATCGCGCCTCGTGTCGGGTGCAATCCGTAGTGCGCAGAACCAGGTCGAAGCGCGTAACGCCGAAATGCGGAAGAACGTTCTGAAATACGACGACGTGCTCAACCGTCAGCGTGAGGCGATTTACACGGACCGCCGTCAGATTCTCCAGGGCGATGACATCGCCGATCGCGTACAGCACTTTGTCGAAGACGCGCTTGTGGCCATCGTCGACGACCACACGGGCCGCGGTCACACGGAAAGCTGGGACTTCGACGCCCTGTGGACCGAGCTCAAGACGCTGTACCCGGTGGGCGTGACAATCGAAGAGGTTGTTGCCGAGGCCGGTGGCCGTAAGGGGGCAATCTCTGCCGAGGGGCTGAAACGTGAGCTCATTTCAGATGCCCGTATCGCCTACGAAACCCGAGAAGAAAAGCTTGGCGAAGAAGCGATGCGCGAGCTGGAGCGCCGCGTTGTCTTGCAGGTTCTTGACCGCCGCTGGCGTGACCACCTCTATGAGATGGACTACCTGAAAGACGGTATTGGCCTGCGTGCGATGGCGCAGCGAGACCCCCTGGTGGAATACCAGCGCGAAGGCTACGCCCTGTTCCAAAGCATGATGGACCAGATTAAAGAAGAGTCCGTCGGCTACCTGTTCAACCTTGAAGTCGAGGTGCGCCAGGCCGAGGGAGACAACGGTACTCCCGAGGTCGAGGCCAAGGGGCTCGTGAGCGACGGAGGCGACCAGAGGCTGCAGTATTCTGCACCCAATGACGCCGGTGAGATCGAAGTGCGCAATGACCGCGGGCAAGTGCAGCAGGCTGCAACAGCGCGCATGCGTCAGGCCAACGCCGCGCAAGCCCAGAGTCAGGCACCCGCTGCTGCCGAGCAGCCAGCGGCCCGTGGGGCTTTCGGACAACGCGTCGAAGGCACCGAAGACGCAGCGCCCATGAACCGTGCCCAGCGCCGCGCACAGAACCGACGCGGCTAACACCAGTACCGCAAAATCGTTCTGGCGGGTCATGGCCTAATACGATGGGGCCATGACCCGTCATTTCGATCAATCAGCCAAGCTAAAAAATGTTCTCTACGAGATTCGCGGCAACGCGCTCGCAGAGGCGGCGCGGCTGGAGGCCGACGGGTACGCGGTACTGAAGCTGAACACGGGCAACCCCGCAACTTTCGGCTTTGAGGCACCGCACCAAATCGTGCGCGACATGCTAGAAACACTGCCGACCGCGCACGGCTACAGCGACAGCCGAGGCATCATTTCGGCGCGCCGCGCGATTGTGAGCCGTTACGAACAAACCCCCGGGTTTCCTCACGTTGACCCCGATGATGTGTTCTTGGGCAACGGTGTTTCGGAACTCATCACGATGGTGATGCAGGCACTTCTTAATGAGGGCGACGAAGTTCTTATTCCCGCGCCCGACTACCCGCTGTGGACGGCCATGACCAGCCTCGCCGGTGGCACTCCCGTGCACTACCTGTGCGATGAAGAACAGGGATGGGAACCCAACCTCGAAGACATTCGCGAAAAAATTACTCCGCAGACGAAAGCTATCGTCATCATCAACCCCAATAACCCGACGGGGGCGGTGTACTCGCGTGAGACACTCGAGGGGCTCGTTCAGATTGCGCGCGAGCATGAGTTGTTGCTGCTCTCCGACGAAATTTACGACCGCATCTTGTATGACGATGCCCAACACATTCCAACGGCAACCCTTGCCCCCGACCTGCTGTGCCTGACTTTCAACGGTCTGTCTAAAACGTACCGCGTCGCCGGTTACCGTTCCGGGTGGCTCGTGATCACGGGCCCGCAAGACCACGCACACGGTTTTCTCGAGGGCATCATGCTGTTGGCGTCAACGCGGCTGTGCCCTAATGTGCCCGCACAGCATGCGGTCCAAGCAGCACTATCGGGAGTGCAGTCGATCGACGCCCTCATCGCGCCGTCAGGCAGACTGCACCAGCAGCGCGACGCCGCGTGGCAGGGGCTTGAGGCAATACCGGGCGTCTCCTGCGTCAAACCACAGGGTGCGCTCTATGCATTCCCGCGGCTTGATCCGAATGTGCATGAGATTCACGACGATCACAAACTTATTTACGACCTTCTCGTTGCCGAGCACATTTTGTTAGTGCAGGGCACCGGCTTCAACTGGCCGAACCCCGACCACCTGCGCGTTGTTACCCTGCCTGAACCACGGGTTATCACCGAAGCAATTGAACGACTCGGCAACTTTCTTTCTAGCTATCGTCAATGACTGCGCGACGCCGCGTCGTGGGCCGCTAAACGCCTCGCGACGCGGCGCATAGCTGCCACGAGCGCAGACTTTGCTGCGACGTCGCTGAGCGGACGCGCATGCAGGAGAGCAGCATCCGCAGCCTTCGGATCATCGGGGAGAAACTGCACGTCGCGAACACCGGCAAACCGCTCGAGCGATCGACGAATTTGGCCGCGGGCATCAAGACCAAGAGCCGACGACCGTAGGCGATTGACCAGCACTGTCGTGGGCGTGTGCGTGGCCAGGGCGCGCAGCTCGGCGTGGCCACGCAAAAACCGCGCTATACCCAGCGGATCAGCCGAAGCAACAGCAACAATATGGTCGGCCTGTTCTAGTGCACTTCGGGCGGCCGCGTTACGGCGCGGCACCTCGATATCGCTCATGAGCTCTTCGTCTGCCTCGAGCGGTGAGGCGATATCAACCACAATGTCGTCGGCCCAACCACGGCAAATATCCAACGTCTTTTTCAGCCGATCCGCCGATATCTCTGGCCAGCGCGAAGGACGATTGAGCCCCACCAGAACATCAAAACTGCCCCGATTGGTCTCAAAAACCTCGGCCAACCGAGTCAATTCATCGTCGTCCAGCGACCCTAGTTCTGCGCGGCGACACGCAGCGGCAATACCCGGGCCATCATCGATGAGCCCCAGCAGCAGAGCGATGGCAGGCGCGTGCGTATCGGCGTCGATCATAACCACGCGCCGGTCTCGTTCGCACAGCTGCGCCGCAAGCTCAATAGCAACTGTGGAAGAACCGGCAGCACCTTCCGCACCCCACACCGCCACGACCCGGCCCTGCGGAGCCCTCTCTGTTTTCGCTATCGCTGGCCCACCGGTGTCGAGGGCGTCCAAGACATCCCAGGCCGTCGCATCCGCCGGTAGAGGCGGTACGAGGCCTCGCCTGCGCGCACGGCGCAGTTCGGCGTCTCCGCCACCGATCAGCACGAGGCGTGTGCCCGCACGATCGCAGGCATCGATGAGGTCGGTCGTGAGAACCCCGCGTTCAGCCGTGAGAACGAGTGCATCGGCACCGCGAGGAAGGCGGACAGGCGGCAGCACAGCATCCGGAGCCACTTGCGCAACGATCTCAACGCCCTCGGCTTCGAGATCGGCAGCCATCGTCTCGGCACGCTCGCGCACGGCCAGAGCAATACGCATCATGATGCCCCGCCCGCAGGAACAACCCACAGCGCCGATCCCGCAGAGATCGCGGCAAGTACCCCAGGAATATCGCTGCGGTCAATGGCCAGCTCGATGCTGGCTCGTGACGAGCCCATCACAGACGACTCGCGGTTGACAGTAGAAACAACGGCCTCCGACACCAAAATCCGAGGCGCCTCGGCAGGGTCATCGCGCTGTGCAGGCGGCGTATGCCACACCTCGACGGCACTGCCCGCGGTAATGGTGCGCGAAATATCGACGGCGCTTTCGACAACAATCATGGTGCGCTGCCCGTCGTCAGCCTTCGCTGTTGCTGCTTGAGGGACGAGCTCACCCTTATCAAGCGTGCGAGTTGCCACCAGGTCTCCGGTGAGCTGTTCGGGCGACAAATATTGTCCGGCCACGGCACCCAATGAAACGTCGACCACCCGAAAATCCTGCGACTTCAACGACTCGCCCGCCACGATTGTTCGGGAAGCCTGAAGCATAGGGATGGTTGTTCGCGCTGAAGAAACCACGAACCATACGGCTGCTATTGACACCACGACCAGAGCAATACCAACGAAAAATCGCACATCATTCCATGCCCGGCGACGGGCTTTCGGGGGGAGGGCCATGTCCACATCGTCACAGAACTCGCGGCAAGCCCAGCGAAGTTATCCACAGCCAGCGACAGAAGAAGACGCGAGGCCCCTGCATGGGGAGAATGGGGTTATGCCCCAAGACTCAGCGGCCCCGGCCCGATATCTAGCGCCAGCCCAAGTGGCCGAGCTGCTCAGTATCGACGTCGACGAGGTAGTTGCCCTCGTGATGGAAGGGCGCTTGCGCGGAGCACGGTTGGGGTCGCCTGCCCGATGGCGAGTAGAGGCCGCCAGCCTCGATGAATACATCGCTGAGCAGGCAGAAGAAAGCCGGCGCATGGCGCTGTGGCACGAGGCAAACGCAGCAAGTTTTCCGGAGCTGTGGGGGCCACCCGCCGTCAGCACGGCCATGCACCTGTAGGTCAGTCGCCGTTACAGCAGCGGGGCAATCGCCTGGGCGGTCGTCGACAGCGCGGCAATGGCTGTCAAAGGAACAACTCGAAAACCTCGCACAGCGTTCGCGCGCCGCGGCTCAGAAAGATCATGCAGTGCAAGATCAAGGTGATCAGCGCCGGCTCGATCAACCGTGCCTGTCAATACCAGCCCCGTTCGCAGCCGCAGTGTGAGCGCACAGCGGCGTCGTGCAAGGTCGCGCAGTACAAACCCCAGAGTCATACGATCCCGCACAGCCGAAGCAGTACCCGTGGATCGCATACTCGATAAAAGTTCTCCATGGCGCATGTGCCAGATCACATCGCCAGCGAGCGGCACAACCTTCAATACCGACCCCCATGCGGGTGCCGAGTTCGTCATGACCAGCGCAGCCCAGTCGGCACCCACGCCGTGCACAACTCCGGTGATGACCGTGCCGTCTTCCAGGGTTGCCGAGATCTCGGCCTCGCGCCGAGCCAACTCGGAAAGACGTTCCTTCAGAGTGAGTCTCGCGATACGGACCCGCTCGGATTCGGCTTCTAGCGCCGCGCGCTCGGCCTCCCAGCCCGAAGCCAGCTGGTCTTCTAAGTCGTCAAAAAGGCCGTCCCAATCCACATAAGCGAGCGTAGGCGAGTCACGCCACCCGTGCGTACGTGTTATCCACATAGTCGCCAGCGAGGCCCGTGGCGAGCTTGAGCGCTGTGGTCTACTTCCTTCAAGGTTCCACGCTCGTCGATTGTCCCCCGAATCGAAAGTGCTCACAATGAGACCGCTCGTTGATTTTGCTCCCCAACACACGCCCACCAGCGACCTGCCCGACCCCACAGCGCTTCTGCAGAGCCTGACCCGAGGAGTGCTCGAGGTGCTCGCCGGCGTGCGTGAAGTAGATCAGCTCGCACGCTGGTTTACCGAAGACGCCTATCGCTCCATGCTCACTCGCGCCAATTTAGCCGCGCGCGCTCGCAGCGCACGCGGTGTCGTGCCCCAGCGCCTCACCTGCAGCATTCTCAGCACTCGCTGGTCAGCGCCCGCTGACGGCGTTGTCGAAGCGGCTGTTATCGTCGCCACCCCCGCGCGGGCGCGTGCCGTTGCGATCCGACTCGAGGGCATTGATCGGCGCTGGCGAGCGACCACGCTGGCCGTACTGTAGTCGCCGGGCAGCGTTGCATCCGGAACCCGTGCTGGTGACGTGTACATAAGCATGCCGCGCACGCTCTAGGCTGGCAGGGTGTCGACGCTCAGTGATCTTGTACATGCCGAAGGACTCCTCAACGACGCTGATGTGGAATGGCTGCATCGGCTATCGGGTGATGGACAACTGCTGGCAGACCTCGCATCAGCAGACATCGTCGTGTGGATAGCAACAGCCGATGGCTCTTTTGTTGCGGGAGCCCATGCGCGGCCCAGCGGAGCCGCGACGCTCTTCTACCGCGATATTGTCGGAGAACCCGTGCGCCCGCAGTGGCGCACACAGGTGCAAAATGCCTATGAAAGCGGCACAATCGTGGATAACTCCACGCCCGACTGGTTTGAAGAAACTCCCACGCGGGTGAGGGCTGTGCCGATCATTCGTGAACGTGCCGTCGACGGTGAACAGGCGCGAGTCATTGGCGTACTCACACGGCACACCAACCTCGGTGAAGCCCGTGCGCCATCACGACAGCAAATTTCATTCAACGAGTGTGCCGACGACCTTTTCGACATGGTGGCATCCGGTGAATTTCCCGATATGACCGCGCCCACTTCGCCCCGGAGAGGTGCTCCTCGCGCATCCGACGGTCTTGTACGCATCGACGTCGACGGTATGGTCACCTTTGCCAGCCCGAATGCGCTGTCGGCATTCAGCCGACTCGGGTTTGACGATGAGCTTGAGGGCGAGTCGCTGGTAGAAGTGGTGACCGAGATTATTCCCGCCACCCATCAGGTCGACGAGTCGCTGCCCGTTGTCGTTACGGGCCGAGCGCCCTGGCGCACCGACCTGGAGGCACGCGGAGTCACTGTTTCGCTGCGTGCCATTCCACTGCGCGATCATGGCACGCGCATCGGCGCAATTTTGCTTTGCCGCGATGTCTCTGAGGTGCGACACCAAGAGCAAGAACTCATCACCAAAGACGCCACTATTCGCGAGATTCACCACCGGGTGAAAAACAACCTGCAAACGGTCGCGTCGCTGCTGCGCATTCAAGCGCGACGCACCCACTCCGAAGAGGCGCGCGAAGCACTCACACAGGCCATGCGCCGAGTAGCCTCGATCGCGCTCGTGCACGACACCCTGTCGGAGGGGTTGGCGCAAAAAGTTGACTTCGACGAGGTCTTCGACCGTGTGCTCCAGCTTGTCGCAGAGGTGGCGGCATCACCCACCACGCGGGCACAGACACACTCAGAGGGGCGTTTCGGCGTGCTGCCGAGTGAATACGCGACACCCCTCGCACTCGCGCTCACTGAGGTGGTTACCAACGCTGTCGAACACGGCCTTGCCGGGCAGGAAGGGTTCGTGACCATCAATGCCGACCGCACGGATGACCATCTGCGCGTTACCGTTAGTGACTCTGGCCACGGCCTTCCCGAGGGCCGGGTAGGGCAGGGGCTTGGCACACAGATTGTGCGCACGCTGATTCATGGCGAACTCGGCGGCACCATTCAGTGGAAGGGTGCCGAGGGCGAAGGTACGCAGGTAACCATCGACATTCCGCTGCGATGGATGAACAGCGCCTAGTGTTTGGCCGTGTGACCGACACTCGTGCGATCGGCACATGCAACAGCCCGGAGCACATGCTCCGGGCTGTTAACACGAGTTATGAAGCGCGGCGAGCACGCGCAGCGCGACGCTTAAGAGCGCGGCGCTCGTCTTCAGAGAGCCCACCCCATACACCGGAGTCTTGGTTGGTCTCCAGTGCATACTGCAGACACACCTCGGTGACCGTGCATCGTGCGCACACGGCTTTTGCCTTCTCAATCTGGTCGACGGCAGGGCCTGTGTTGCCGACAGGGAAGAACAGTTCGGGGTCGACTGTTAGGCAGGCGGCTTTGTCACGCCAGTCCATAAGGAAGCTCCTCGGGTGGTTTTTTGTAGTCCTGCGCAGTTGCGCGGGCGTTATGGGTGCACGGTGTGTTCACCCTGTTGCGAGCAGATACTCGCCCCACGCCGCTGTGGGAGCACATGGCCGTGACTTATTCTCATACATGGAACACCGGGAATCAAGGGTTTGTTCATAAACCTTGCAAAATAGTTTTACCAGGAGGACACCGTGCCCGCATCCATCGCGTCTCGAGCCGCGGCCTATCTGCTCATCGCAGAGGGGGTTGCCGTCGCGACGTTGACGATTATGGAAGCCCGAAAACTCTTCGCTGGCGAAGCCACTTCACTGACCACGGCGCTGGCACTTATTGCCCTCACCCTCGTGGGTACGGTTGCGTTATTTGCCTTCGGAATCGCGGTATTACGCGGCGGATCCTGGGGGCGCTCCGGCGGAATCGTTCTTCAACTGCTGGGCTTGGGGCTGGTGCTCAGTGCGCTGTCTCTTCGTCCACTGCCCATCACGTTCATGCTCGCCATCGGCGTTCCGGCCGCCATTACCCTCGTGCTGCTATTAGCCGCAGTGCGCGCGAGCGGGCGCCCGAGTGGAGAAGACCACCTCGACGGCGAAGCATAAACTCTCAGGAGAAAGTCAGCTATCGAGCCCAACGAGTTTACGGATCCGGGCGACATGGCCGGTCGCTTTTACGTTGTAGAGTGCGTGCTCCACAGCACCATCTTCGTCGATAACGAAGGTGGAGCGGATGACACCCTCGACCTTCTTGCCATAGTTCATCTTCTCGCCCCATGTGCCGTAGGCCGAGTGCACGGCGTGATCGGGGTCACTCAGCAGCGGGAATGTGAGACCGTCGCGCTCACGGAAGCGGGCAAGCTTCGCGGGTTCGTCGCGAGAAATACCGAGCACGGTGTATCCGGCGCCCTGGAGTGCATCGAGGCTGTCCCGAAAGTCGCAGGCCTGCGTCGTGCATCCGGGAGTCATAGCCGCCGGGTAGAAGTAGATGATGACGCGCTTACCCCGAAGCTCCGAGAGCGATACCGATTTTTCGGTGTCGTCGAGCAGAGTGAAGTCGGGGGCAACAGAACCGGTTTCCAAGCGCGCGTTAGTCATACCATCAGCCTAACGGTGAGAAGTACGGGTTAGCTGCTGCGTTCGTTAAAGGTGTCGAGCAGGCGCTGCAGCGAGTCGAGGCGGGCTTGCTGAGCCTGACTGAGCTCACCGGCGGCACGGGCCTCATTGAGAGCGCAGTCGTTGGCGTTCACCAGATGCGTGCATCCGCGGGGACAGTTCTTCGCAATCGCTGCGAGGTCGGGGTATCCGCTGAGCAAATGCGTCGGGTCGACGTGCCCGAGACCGAAAGAACGAACACCCGGCGTATCGATCACCCAGCCCGAACCCGTGGCCGAACGGTAGCGCAGTGACACCGTTGATGACGAGGTGTGCCGGCCCCTCCCTGTTACCTGATTCACGTGGCCGGTGGCCCGCTCGGCGCCGGGCACGAGAGCATTCACAAGAGTCGATTTGCCCACGCCGGAATGGCCCACAAACACGGTGGAGTGGCCGATGAGGTGCTCGCCAATGTCGTGCAGTGGCACGTGCCCGCGCCCACTGGTAAACACTGTCAGGTCGAGGCCATCGAAGTGCGCAAGAAAATCGCTGGGGTCAGCGAGGTCGGTTTTTGTAACGACCAGAAGGGGCCGGATGCCGGCATCCAACGCTGCAATGAGGTATCGGTCAACCAGTCGCGCGCGGGGTTCAGGGTCGGCTGCCGCGACCACCACGAGCATTTGGTCGGCGTTGGCAACGATGACCCTCTCGACCTGATCGGTATCGTCAGCGCTGCGTCGCAGCAGCGAAGTGCGCTCAATAATGCTCACGATGCGCCCCAGCGTGCCTGCTTCTCCCGAGGTGTCACCGACGACGCGCACCCGATCGCCGGTGACAATCGGGGTGCGGTGGAGTTCGCGTGCGCGGGCTGCGGTAATGAAACGTTCGTCATCGGCATCTTCAGCCATGAGCACGGAATAGCGGCCGCGGTCAACCCCGACGATGCGCCCCTCTTGGGCGTCTTCATGGGCGGGGCGACGCTTTGTACGTGGGCGGTTGGCTTTCGGATTAGGACGAACACGGATGAGGTCTTCGTCAAACTCGTCGTATTCGTTGTCGTCGTCGGCCAACCAGCTCACGCGAATGTTCTCCTTACTGCCTGTTACTGGCCTGCAGCGGTTGCGGCCATGGCCTGCCACAGCTGCGCGAACTCGGGCAGCGTTTTTGCGGTTGTGCCAATGTCGTCGACCGTGACACCCGGCACACCCAGGCCCACGAGCGCGCCTGTTGTTGCCATACGGTGGTCGTGTTGCGCTTGCCACGTGCCGCCGTGGAGCGGACGAGGAATAATGCGCAGGCCGTCATCCAACTCTTCTGCTTCGCCACCCAGGGCACGAATATTGGTGACGAGCGCGGCGAGGCGATCGGTCTCGTGGAGTCGCGTGTGTCCGATACCGACGAGCGTTGAAGGGCCATCGGCAAACACCGCGAGCCCGGCCAGTGTGGGCGAGAGCTCGCTGGCTGCCGAGAGATCGAGATCAACAGCCCGGATGCGGTCGCTACCGTGCACCGTGAGCACACCGTTGTTGCGTTCAATGCGCGCACCGTAGGCACGCAGGAGCTCGGGCAGCAGTGCCCCCGGTTGCGTGGAGCGCGTGGGCCAGCGCGGTACCGATACCTGACCGCCGGTGACCAGCGCGGCTGCCAAGAACGGTGCGGCGTTTGAGAGGTCGGGTTCGATGACGATCGATTTTGCGCGAGGGGTGCCCGATTGAATAACCCATTCGTAGGGAGAGGGACGCTCGATGCGCACGCCCCGGCGACTGAGCGCCTCGACGGTCATATCGATGTGCGGAAGGCTGGGCAGGCGGTCACCAGTGTGGATGAGGTGAAGCCCCACGTCAAAGCGCGGCGCGCACAGGAGCAATCCCGAGACGAACTGGCTGGAGGTAGAGGCATCAACTTCGACCCGGCCGCCGCGAATTTGGCCGCGTCCGCGAACCGTGAACGGCAGCGACCAGCGACCTTCATCATCAACATCGACACCGAGATCGCGCAGCGCCGAAATAATGGCGCCCATGGGGCGGTGCAGCGCGGTTTCATGCGCGGTGATTAGTACGTCGTCGTCGGCAAGACCGGCCAGCGGGGCAACGAACCGCATGACGGTTCCGGCTTGACCGCAGTCAACGGTGCCTCCGCCTCGCAGGGGTGCGGGAGTGATGTGCCAGTCTGGCCCATATTCACTGTCTCCATCGACCTCGTCAATGCCCACCCCCAGTGCACGAAGAGCATCGACCATTCGCTGGGAGTCATCCGAATGCAGTGGAGCGTGCAGCGTGCCGGGGCCATCGGCGATGGCGGCAAGGATGAGTTCCCGGTTCGTCAGCGACTTAGAACCGGGGATAGAAACGGTCGCATTGACCGGGGCAGCGGCCGCGGGGGTTGAGTAGCCGTCAACCGGCGCGGGGGAATATTGGTGGGCAGTCATCGGTTTCTACCCTAGTGAACCCTGAGCGTACCCGTACTGATTTGGTGACAAGCCATAACAGGTGACACCGCGGGGCACGGTTGGCAGACGCTTGTGGCGGAGAAGAAAGGAGTGCCCGGTATGACAGCTGTGTTGCGTACGCGACCACTGATCGATGATCACGGCACTGCCGAAGACGATGCGGGCGCTCTAGACTGGCCGGTAATGGATGAGACGCTCACCGCTGATGACCATGCTCGGCGGGAATTCGAAGAACAAGCCATCCCGTACATGGATCAACTGTACGCGGCGGCGATGCGCATGGCCAGAAACCCGGCAGATGCCGCTGATCTGGTGCAAGAGACGTTTGTGAAGGCCTATGGTTCGTGGGGTTCATTCACGCAGGGCACGAATTTGAAGGCGTGGCTGTACCGAATCCTCACCAATACGTACATCAATATTTATCGTAAAAAGCAGCGCGAGCCATTTCAGGGTGCGATCGACGAACTCGAAGACTGGCAGTTGGGTGGCGCCGAGTCGACAACGGCGACCAGTAGTCGCTCGGCGGAGGCCGAAGCTATTGACCGGATGCCGGCGACGGCGGTGAAAGAAGCACTGCAGTCGATTCCCGAAGACTTTCGGCTCGCCGTGTACCTGGCCGATGTTGAAGGCTTCCCGTACCAAGAGATCGCCGAGATCATGAAAACCCCCATCGGCACCGTTATGAGTCGCCTGCACCGTGGCAGGCGGTTACTCCGGGAGCTGCTGGCAGACTATGCCGCCGAGCGAGGAATTGCCGCGGCCGAACCAAGGAGCACCACATGAGCGACTGCGGATGCGAGAAAGCTCGCCGCGATCTCGAAGAGTACTTACGCAATGAAGTGTGTAAAACCGAGCACGCCGATATTCGAGCACATCTAGAAAATTGCCCGTCGTGCCGTGACGAGGCGCTCGTTGCCACAACACTGACCGAGGTTATTTCGCGCGCCTGTAAAGAGACGGCTCCCGAAGAATTGCGTGACCAGGTGCTTGCACGCCTGCGCGAGGTGCAGGCCACGAAACACTAGGTAACGGCGGATCGGGTGGCTGGGGCCGGAGTGGGGCGGTTGTTAGGCTGGTCGAATGAGCAGCTCGACATCGCAGCAGCATCCGGTAGACCCTACAACTTTCGCTCGCCTCGCCGAGCAGAACCTCATATACAGACTCATAGATTCTGCGAATCCCGATGATCTGCGTGCTTTTATGCGCGCTGATGCCCGAGGATTCCTCGATGAAGAACCGACCGACAAAGAACTTTCGTCGTATGCCCCAGTAACTGCCGCGCGCCGCAACATCGGAGTATTTGATTCGGATGCCGCTGCGGGCGACCTACCCGTTGCCACGGTCAACTCATGGGTGACCCCTATGACCGTCCCCGGCGGGGAGATTCCACTGTGGGCTATTAGCTCCGTAACAGTTGCGGCGACCCGGCGGCGCCGTGGTATTGCCCGCGGTCTTTTGGAGGGCGAGCTGCGCGCAGCGGCGGCGGCCGGTATTGCTGTCGCGGGTTTAACGGTCTCCGAGGCCACGATTTATCGCCGCTATGGTTTTGCGTCGGCGGTTCCAGTAGCAGAGATTACCGTCGACACACAGCGGGCCGGCTGGATTGGACCGACAGACAACGGCGTACGCCTCGACTATGGCACCCCCGACGATCTTGCAGCCACGCTCAGTGACCTTCATGAGAAAGAACGCACGCAGCGTTCCGGACAAATCGCCGGGTGGGAAGGTCGTTGGCAGCAGTTCTCTGGCGCCGACGAAACGGTCAAAAACGCGCGCTCTCTTCGGGGCGTCATTGCCCGCGATGCCTCAGGAGAGGCATCCGGAGTCATGACCTACACGCTCGAAGAGGTCGCCGGAACATTCCGTTTCGAAATGCGCATTCGACACATTTCGGCGTTGACGCCCGAGGCACTACGCAGCCTGTGGCAGTTTGCTGTGCAGCACGACCTCGTCATTCGTGTGCACGCCGATCAGCGCCCCGTGGATGACCCACTGCCCTGGCTGGTTGCCGACCAGCGAGCCGTCACCGTGCGAGTGCATGATCACGGATGGTTGCGGGTACTCGACGTGCCGGCTGCACTGCAAGCACGAAGCTATCGCGCACCCCTGAATGTGACGATCAAGGTGACCGACTCGCTGGGCTTTGCCGAGGGCACATGGAATGTTTCGGTGACCGATGGTGCGGCCACCGTCGTGCCGGCCAGCGTCACCGATGCGGAAGCTGATGTGCGGCTTGACGCGCCGGCACTGGCGGCACTGTATGCCGGAGGAGTGAGCGCTCTTCGCCTGCGAGCAGCCGGGCACCTGCACGCCACGTACGAGGTTGCTGCCGCCGTCGACGACGCGTTCCGTGCGGTTCCTGCGCCCGTCCTGGGCATCTGGTACTAGAAGGCTTGCATGCTCGCCCAGCGCTGAGCACAACAACGGGTGGTGGCGATGATCTTTTATGATCGTCGCCACCACCCGTTCGTGTACTTCGAAGGGTTTACAGCGTCAGTGCCTGCTTAATAAGCTCGGCCTGCTCGACAGCGTGTACCTTCGATGAGCCCGTCGCGGGAGAAGCCGAGGCCGGGCGGGCAATAGCACGCACCTGGCGAGGGCCGTCGGTCTCCAGGAACGTGAGCGCCAAGAACGGCCAGGCACCCTGATTCTCGGGTTCTTCTTGCACCCACACGATCTCTGCATTCGGGTAGGTGTCGGTGATCGCCTTGATTTCATCGATGGGTGTTGGGTATAGCTGCTCAACACGCACGAGTGCAATCTGTGGGTTCGGGTTTTTCTCCAGCTCTGAACGCAGATCCCAGTGAACCTTGCCGGAGTGCAGAATCACTCGCTGCACAGCGTTGCGGTCAAGGCCGCGATCGTCATCAAACACCGGCTCGAAACGGCCCTGCGTGAAGTCTTCTACCGAGCTGGTCGCGCCGCGCAGGCGCAGCATCGCCTTGGGGGTAAAGACAACGAGAGGCTTGCGGGGGCGCGCATACGCCTGACGACGCAGCAGGTGGAAGTATGACGCGGGTGTGGAAGGCCGCGCAACAATCATGTTTTCCTGTGCACACAGCTGCAAGAAGCGCTCGATGCGGGCCGACGAGTGGTCGGGTCCTTGGCCTTCGTAACCGTGCGGCAGAAGCAGCACGACGCTGGATTGCTGGCCCCATTTCTGTTCGGCCGAAGATACATATTCGTCAATGACCGACTGTGCGCCGTTGGCGAAGTCGCCAAACTGCGCCTCCCAGAGTACGAGCGACTCGGGTGACTCAAAGGAGTAACCGTATTCAAACGCCATCGCTGCGTACTCGCTCAGCAGCGAGTCATACACGAAGAATCGTGCCTGGTTGGCGCTGAGGTTACTCAGTGGCAGCCACTCTTGACCATTTGCGCGGTCGTGCAAAACAGCGTGACGCTGCACGAAAGTACCGCGGCGTGAATCTTGCCCGGCAAGACGCACGGGGGTGCCTTCGACCAGCAGCGAACCGAATGCAAGGAGTTCGCCGAAGCCCCAGTCGATATTGCCCTTACGGCTCATATCGACGCGGCGGTCGAGCTGCTGTTGCAGCTTGGAGTGCACCGTGAAGCCTTCGGGTTTATTGGCGTGGGCATCCCCAATAAGGTGGATGACCTCGAGTGGCACACCGGTGACATCGGGTGCACCGGTCTGCGCATCGACGGTGTCGAGCTCGGGCGCGATCGGGGTCGCCCCGGTCTCGGCCGCGTGAGTCTCCGCAAATGCGATCTCGAGGCGATTCTGGAAGTCGGCCTTCGCCTGCTCGTATTCTTCTTTTGTGATGTCGCCACGACCCACAAGCGCCTCGGTGTACAGGCTTCGCACCGAGCGCTTCGCCTGAATCAGGTCGGTCATCAGCGGTTGTGTCATCGATGGGTCATCGCCCTCGTTGTGCCCGCGTCGACGGTAGCAAATGAGGTCAATCACGACATCCGAGTGGAAGCGTTCGCGGTACTCAAAAGCAAGCTGTGCCACGTGCACAACCGCTTCGGGGTCATCACCGTTTACATGGAAGATGGGTGCTTGGATCGTTTTTGCCACGTCGGTGGCGTACACAGAGGTACGCGCATCGGTGGGCGTGGTGGTGAAACCAACCTGGTTGTTGACGACGACGTGCACGGTGCCACCGGTGCGGTATCCGCGCAGCTGCGACATCTGCAATGTTTCGACAACAACACCCTGCCCGGCAAAAGCGGCGTCACCGTGCACAAGAATCGGCAGCCACGTGAATGTTCCGATAGGTTTGCGGTCTTGTTTCGCGCGAACAATGCCCTCGACAACACCATCGACTGTTTCGAGGTGTGAAGGGTTGGCAGCCAAATAGACGGGCAGTTCTGCACCATCCTGGGCGACGAATGTTCCCTCGGTGCCGAGGTGGTACTTGACGTCTCCTGAGCCGCGCTGGTTGCCAGGGGCAGTGGAACCCTCAAACTCGCGGAAAACCTGACCATAGGTTTTCCCGGCGATATTCGTTAGAACGTTGAGGCGACCACGGTGTGCCATACCGATCGCTGCGCCATCCAAGCCCGCCTGCGCTGCTCCCTGCAGAATCTCATCGAGCAGGGGAATGAGAGACTCTCCGCCCTCGAGTGAGAAGCGTTTTTGACCGACGTACTTGGTCTGCAAGAACGTCTCAAACGCTTCGGCCTCGTTGAGCTTGCGAAGAATACGCAGCTGCTCTTCATGGCCGGGCTTGACGTATTTAACCTCGACCTTTTCTTGGAACCAGCGGCGCTGCTCGGGGTCTTGAATGTGCATGTACTCAATGCCGAGCGTGCGGCAGTACGAGTCGCGCAAGACCCCGAGAATATCGCGGAGCTTCATGGTGCGCTTGCCACCAAATCCGTTGGTGACGAATTCGCGGTCGAGGTCCCAGAAGGTGAGGCCGTGTGACTCGATTTCGAGGTCGGGGTGCGAACGCTGCACGTATTCCAGCGGATCGATATCGGCCATGAGGTGGCCGCGTACGCGGAACGAGTTAATGAGTTCTTGCACACGCGTTGTCTTGTCGACGCGCTCGGCAACATCAACAGCGATATCGCCCGCCCACTGAATGGGGGCGTAGGGGATGCGCAGTGCACGGAAGATGTCTTCGTAGAACTCACGCTGACCAATGAGGAGTTCGTGCACCTTCTTGAGGAACTCACCTGAGCCCGCACCTTGAATGACGCGGTGGTCGTAGGTGCTGGTCAACGTGATGGTTTTGCCGATTCCGAGAGAGTTGAGCGTTTTCTCGTTCGCGCCCTGGAACTCTGCGGGATATTCGAGTGCTCCGGCTCCGATAATGCAGCCCTGTCCGCTCATGAGCCGCGGCACCGAGTGCACGGTGCCGATGCCACCGGGGTTGGTGAGCGAAATGGTTGTGCCCTGGAAGTCGCCGGCCGTGAGCTTGTTTGCCCGGGCGCGGGTAACCAGGTCTTCGTAGGCTGCCAGGTATTCCGTGAACGTCATCGTGTCGGCACGCTTGATGCTGGGCACCATGAGAGCGCGTGTGCCATCGGGTTTAGGGATGTCGATGGCGATGCCGAGATTGACGTGGGCCGGTGCTACGACCGACGGCTTGCCGTCAACCTCTGCGTAAAAGACGTTCTGGCTGGGGAAGTTCGTGAGAGCCTGAATGATCGCCCAACCGATGAGGTGGGTGAAGCTGACTTTTCCGCCGCGCGTACGTGCCATGTGGTTATTGATGACGATCCGGTTATCGATCATCAGCTTGGCGGGAATCGTGCGAACACTCGTTGCTGTGGGGACCGTGAGCGACTGGTCCATGTTTTTTGCAAGAGTCTTGCTCATTCCGCGCAGCGGCGTCACAACGTCGCCCGACTCTTCTTCTTCGTCGGTAGCGTCTTGTTTACCGTCGGGGACCTGAGCCGGGATGGGCGCCTGGGCCGCGGGTTTATTGGTGGTGCGCGCTACCGGCTGTGCGCCGATAACAGGGATCGGGGCGGTAACGGGGTGCGCGGTCGCGCTGCCGTTTCCGGATGCTGGTGCTGGTGACGCGGCGTCCTCGGGTTTGTAATTTTCGAGGATGGGCCACCATTCTTTATCGACGGAGTTACGGTCGGCTTTGAACTGCTGGTAGAGCTCGTCGACGAGCCACGAGTTCGCTCCGAACTCTTCGTCGTTAGATGCGCCGATGCCGGTCAGCTGGCTGGACACTCTTGTTCGCCCTCTTTCGTCGCTGAAGGGAGCATGCCGGCGGGTCTGTTCCCGCTCCTGTTCACACTCAGAACACAAGCCTAATGCCTTCAACGCCGTGAAGATGCATGTGAGCTTTGTACGGACAGCGGCGCGTGGTGTCGGGGAGAGGCGATAGCGTGAAGCATATGGACTTCATTGGTGCAGCCCCGACTGTTGACTTGACGTATTCTGACGTGTTTTTGGTGCCGCGCCGCTCGGCGCTCACGAGTCGTCTCGACGTTGATTTGTCGCCGAGAGACGGCACTCCGGCGACACTGCCGTTGGTGGCGTCGAATATGAATTCGGTGACGGGGCCGCGTCTTGCTGCGGTGCTGGCTCGGCGCGGAGGCATTGCGGTGCTTCCGCAAGACTCGGGGTTGCAAGAATTAGCCACGGCAATTACGCAGGTTAAGCAGCATCCGGTGCGGTGGGACACCCCCATGATTTTTGCTGAATCGGCGACGGTAGCGCAGGCGCGCGCCGTGGTGCCTGCGGTGCCGGGGTTTGGTGTTGTGGTGATCCGCGATGCGGGTTTCCCTCTCGGAGGGCAGGGCGCGGTGAGTTTTGCGCCTCATGGTCGGGCGCATGATTCCGAGTCGGTGCGTATTGCCGCAGGCGATGTTGTGGGTGTGGTGATGGCCGAGCGGCTGGCGACGGCGCTTCCGGATGCCACGCTGGGTGCGCTCGTGCATGAGGTGTCGGCGTCGCTGGAGGCCGAGGCGATCAGCGAGGGGCGCGAAGCTTTTGACACGCTGCATGCACTGGACGCCGAGATGGTGTGCGTTGTTGACCGCGGTTTTTTGGTGGGCACGCTGACCGCACGCAGTGCTCTGCGCAGCACGCTGTATCGACCCGCTCTCGACACTGAGGGTCGCTTGGCGGTGGGCGCTGCCGTGGGCATTAACGGTGATGTCGCGGCGAAGGCACGCGCGCTCGTGCAGGCCGGTGTTGACGTATTGGTTGTTGATACCGCGCACGGACACCAGGAGTCGATGGTGCGCGCGGTGGGGACGGTTGCCGAGCTTGACCTGGGTGTGCCTATCGCGGCGGGCAATGTGGTAACCGCAGAGGGGGCTCATGATCTGGTGGAGGCGGGCGCCACGATTGTGAAGGTGGGTGTGGGCCCGGGTGCCATGTGCACGACGCGCATGATGACGGCGGTGGGCCGGCCACAGTTTTCTGCCGTGCTCGATACGGCGCGGGCAGCTCGAGAGCATGGCGCGCATGTGTGGGCCGATGGAGGCGTTAAGTATCCGCGGGATGTGGCCCTTGCCCTGGCCGCGGGTGCCTCATCGGTCATGGTGGGCTCGTGGTTTGCTGGCACGGTGGAGGCCCCGGGAAGCATTCAGACCGATGCTGACGGGCGCGTGTACAAAGAGTCGTGGGGGATGGCATCGACGAAGGCAGTGCAGGAGCGGTTTGCGCGGCTGGATGCCTTTGACCGTGCCCGAAAAGAGCTCTTTGCCGAGGGCATCTCTTCTTCGCGCATTTATCTTGATCCGCTGCGCCCCGGGGTAGAAGACCTGCTCGATATGATCACCTCGGGTGTGCGTTCTTCGATGACGTATGCGGGTGCGGCCAGTCTCGCCGAGTTCCACGAGCGCGCCCACGTGGGTGTGCAGTCTGCCGCGGGTTATGAAGAGGGCAAGGCACTGGCTGTCAGCTGGTAGCCGGATGCTGCGCAACGACCCTGCGCGCGTGAAGGTTTTTTGCGGACAATCAGGCTACAATCATGCCCACAATGGACGACCCCCCTTCTTGTAGTACTTCGCCCCACAGTTTCTGTATTTTTCAGGCTCAGGATGTGTCATGAGCACCTGGATCTTGCTGAGTGTGGGGCTGCTGCTCACTATTGGCACTGGCCTGTTCGTTGCCAGTGAATTTGCCCTCGTCAATCTTGACCGTGCCGATGTTGAGGCGCGCAAGGCGCGAGGCGAGACTCGACTGTCACTGACTATTGAGGCGTTGAAGATCACATCGACGCACCTTTCGTCAGCACAGCTGGGAATTACTCTCACAACGCTGTTGACAGGCTTCACGATGGAGCCCGCGCTGACACGGTTGCTGTCGCCCGTGCTGGCATCGTGGGGTGTGCCCGAACCGGTGGTTCCTGCTGTGTCGGTCGTAGTTGCTGTGACGCTGGCGACGTTTTTGTCGATGGTGCTGGGCGAACTGGTACCGAAGAACTTCGCTTTAGCGCTGCCGCTTGCCACGGCCAAAGTGGTGATTCCTTTTCAGACGGCTTTTACGTTTGTGTTTAAACCTGCCGTCGTGGCGATGAACAGTAGCGCCAATGCCGTGCTGCGCGCCGTGGGTATTGAGCCGAAAGAAGAACTGTCCGGCGCGCGGTCGGCCGAAGAGCTGTCGTCGCTTGTGCGACGGTCAGCATCGGCCGGAATGCTCGAAGAAGACACAGCGACCCTGCTGGATCGCAGCATCAGTTTTGCCCGGCTGACAGCCGGCGATGTGATGACCGCTCGGCCCGCAATGCACGCGCTCCCGGCCGCGGATTCTGTTGCCGAGGTTATAACGCTCGCACGTCGCACAGGACTCAGCCGTTTTCCGGTGTACGACGAAGACTGGGACGACATTACCGGTGTCGTGCACGTGAAATCAGCGGTGGCCGTACCGCGTGATCGGCGAACCGAGGTTCCTGCCGGAGCGATCGCCACCGAACCCCTGCGGGTTCCTGAGACCGTCCACCTCGACACCCTGGTCGCTGAGCTTCGTTCACGTGGCTACCAGATGGCCATCGTGGTCGACGAATACGGCGGTACCGCGGGGCTTGTCACTCTCGAAGATCTTGTCGAAGAAATTGTGGGCGAGGTCTCCGACGAACACGACCGCTCCCGCGCGGGGATTGTGCGCAGCGGCGACTCGGTGATCTTTCAGGGCGGTCTGCGCCCCGATGAACTGCTGCGACTGGCCGGTGTTGCGGTGCCGGAGGGCGATGTATACGACACGGTCGGCGGCTTTATTATGTCAACCCTGGAACGCGTGCCGATGACGGGCGATGAGGTGGTTGTTGACACCGGCGTGTTGAGCGTTGTGCGCATGGACGGACGCCGCGTTGACCGCATCCGGTTTACTCCTCACCCTCAAGAAGAAACCGTCGGCGACAGCGAGGTGGCACGATGAGCCCCTGGATGGGCCTGGTATGGCTGGTCATTCTGCTGGTTATCAACGCGTTTTTTGTGGCCGCCGAGTTCGCTGTGATTTCGGCGCGGCGCTCGCAGATTGAGCCGCGGGCCGAAGAGGGCTCTCGCGCGGCCCGCACGGCGCTGTATGCCATGGAACATGCAACGCTCATGCTGGCAACATCGCAGCTGGGTATTACGGTGTGTTCACTCGTGATTTTGAATGTGTCAGAACCGGCGATCCATCACCTTATGCAAACGCCGCTGCAAGCATGGGGTGCCCCGGATGCTGTTGTAGCATCGGTCTCTTTTGCCGTGGCGCTCATTGTTGTTTCGGCACTGCACGTGATTTTTGGCGAGATGGTTCCCAAGAATATGGCGTTTTCTGTGCCCGACCGTGCTGTTTTGGTGTTGGCGACGCCGCTCGTGTGGCTGTCGAAGCTGCTGCATCCGGTGATTTGGCTGCTCAACACGATGGCCAACGGTGTTTTGCTGCTGTTTCGCGTGCAGCCGCGTAACGAGGCAGCGTCGGCGTTCACTATCGGCGAGGTGGCCACGATTGTTGACCAGTCGCGGCGTGAAGGTGTGCTGACCGATACGGCGGGCACGGTAGCGGCGGCGGTGGAATTTACCGATAAAAAGGCGCGCGATATTGCTGTGAGTCTTTCGGAGCTTGTGACTGTGGCCGAAAATGTGACGGCAGAAGACATTGAACGCGCGGTTTCGCGCCACGGTTTCTCGCGGTATGTCGTGGTCGATGGCGAAGGTGTGCCGGTCGGTTACGTGCATTTGAAAGATGTTTTGCGCGATGTTGAAGATCCGCTCAGCGAGCCTGTGCCGCTGCCATCCAAGCGCATTCACCACCTGATTCCCGTGCAAGAAGACACTGATCTTGAAGACGCGCTGGCGATTATGCGCCGAGCAGGCAGGCATCTCGCCCGAGTGCGTAATGCTCAGGGTGAAACAACGGCCGTGCTGTTTTTGGAAGACATTATTGAAGAGCTGATCGGTGAGGTGCAAGATGCCACGGCTCGCCGATTTGGTCGCTAAGTGCACAGGCATCGGCCAGGCGTCGGGGGTTGCCACTAGCGTAAAGGCATGACACTTTCGCAGCCGCATCAGTGCACGATAGCCTCGACCCGGATGCTGCTGCGCGCACCGACACCCGCCGACGACAAGTATTCGCGGGGCGTGGTCGGAATCCGCACGGGTTCACACAGGTACCCGGGTGCTGCAGTTATAGGGGTTGAGGGTGCGTGGCGGTCGGGCGTCGGAATGGTGCGCTATGTGGGCGAGGCTGCCGGCGAAGTATTGGCGCGCCGGCCCGAAACGGTGATCGGCACGGGACGATGCGAAGCCTGGGTGGTGGGTTCGGGCACGGATGCCGCCGAGCGATCGGCGAACGACACCGCGCAGTTGCAGCAACTCATGAGCGGGCACGCGCCCGTGGTCGTTGATGCGGGGGCCATCGACCTCGGCGTTCAGGCTGCCCTGCGCGGCGACGGCGCACCCCTCGTGTTCACGCCGCACGCAGGAGAATTCGCACGCCTGTGCGCGGCACAAAGCTGGACCGACTGCCAACTACCATCCGCAGAGAATGCATCGGCTGCATCACCTTCTGCGGTGCTCGCACAGCGGGCACAGGTCGTCGCGCGCGCTGCGGAACGCCTGCAACAGACCGTTGTGCTGAAGGGGTATTCCACGCTGATTGCCGCGCCCGGCGAGCACGTTTACTGTGTGGAATCGGCGACACCATGGCTGGCGGTGGCCGGGGCCGGAGACGTACTGGGTGGCGTTATAGGAGCGGTAATTGCGCAGCATCCGGATGCCGCTGTGCATGACGCTGCGGCGGCCGCCGTATGGTTGCACGGTCATGCTGCTCGTATAGCAGCGGGTGTGGCGGGCACCGATGCAGGAATTGGCCGACCGATTGTGGCGATGGATGTTGCCGAAGCGCTACCGTACGCGGTACACGAGGTGCTCACGCATGACGCAGAGTGAGCCCGTAACTCGGCGGTGGCGGGTGGTTGACGCGCGGTGGAATGCTGCTGCTCTGTGGCTGCTGTTTGTTGGGGCGCACGCTGTCGTGGCGGTGCTTGCCTGGGGAGTGCCGGGCGACGCCATGCACGATGTGTATGGCGTGTATGAGCCCTGGGTGCGTGATGCCGTCACGGGCGGCACCATCGTGGGAATTGATGAGCGCTGGGTGTACCCGCACCTGGCCATGCTGCCGATGCTTGTGGCGGGCGGCCTCGCGCAACTACTGGGCGCACTACTGCCCGCGCTTGGCCCTGCCGTTGCCTATGCGTGGGCGTGGGCGGGGTTGGTGACAATTCTTGACTGTGTCGCTTTTGCGCTGCTCATGGGCAGGCCATCGTCATCGATCGTGCTGCTCACTGTGCATCGTCGCCACGCGGCAGCACTCGTGTGGGCGCTGTCGTTTGCCGCTCTGGGGCCGGTAGGCATGTATCGCATTGACGCGATTGCAGTGCCTCTAGCCGTTATGGCGTCGCTGGCCCTTGTGCGGCATCCGGTACTTGCCGGTGTGCTTTTTGCGGTGGGTGCGTGGATAAAAATTTGGCCCGGCGCGGTGGCTCTTGCCGCAGTTGCGGTGCTGCGGGACCGGTGGCGGGTGCTGGTTGGAGCCGTGAGCGTGACCGGCGCCGTGATGCTGGCGATTGTCGGAATCGGGGGAGGATCGCACCTGCTCGGTTTTGTGGCCGACCAGGGAGAACGTGGCCTGCAAATTGAGTCGGTCGCAGCGACACCGTTTTTGTGGCTGGCTGCCCGAGGCCAGGCTGAGATTCATTTCTCGTTTGAAATATTGACGTTTGAAGTGACGGGCCCCGGCACTGCGGCTGCTTCGGCACTGCTGAACCCGCTGCTGATTGTCGCGGTGGCAGCAATTGTTGCGGTCGCCATAGTGTGCGCGAAACGCAGTGGTGATGCGACCGCGCTGGTTGCACCAACCGCATTGGCCTTGGTGGCCGCGCTGATTGTTGCGAATAAGGTGGGGTCGCCACAGTTTCATACCTGGCTGGTTGTGCCCACCATGATGGTGGTGGCGCTGCGCACCCCGGGGTACCGGATGCTAGCAGCCATGGTGATTACTGCCACTGCGCTCACCTTTGTGATCTACCCGCTGTCGTATGCGTGGCTTACCGCAGCTGTACCCTGGGCCGTTGCCATCGTGACGCTGCGCAACCTGCTGCTGGTGGCTGTGCTCGCAGTGGCCGTGCGGGGAATACACGCCACCTACCGGCAGGCTCTTTAAGCTTGTGGTAGCCCTATCAGGAGGATGAATATGCTCGTTGCTTTTTCTGTTGCACCCTCGGGAACCGGCCGTGCCGACGGCTCTGTACACGATGCCGTGGCCGCAGCCGTGAAGATTGTGCGAGACTCCGGCCTGCCCAACCGCACCTCAAGCATGTTCACTGAGCTCGAAGGCACATGGGACGAAGTTTTTGATGTTATTCGCCGCGCCACCGACGCCGTCGCCCCCTTCGGCTCACGTATTTCGCTCGTCATCAAAGCCGATATTCGCCCCGGCTACGAAGGCGAAATCGACGGCAAGATCGAGCGGCTCGAGAAGGCCGTCGGTGAGGTGGTTAGCTGAGCGCCGTCAGTACAGCATCCGAAAGTTCGGGCCAGAGTGGTTTCGCCCAGGCGCCAAAGTTTCGGTCGGTGAGGGCAACACAGCCGACCTGCGCCTGCGGGTCAACCCACAAGAACGTGCCGCTCTGCCCAAAATGGCCGAAGGTGGAGGCAGAGTTGTTCGCGCCCGTCCAATGCGGGGTTTTATTGCCGCGTAGCTCAAACCCGAGCCCCCAATCGTTGGGGCGCTGCGTGCCATAGCCGGGCAGCATTCCGTCAAGCCCCGGAAAAACGACCGTCGTTGCTTCGCTCAGAGTCTGCTCGGCAACAACAGTGGGCTGTTGCAATTCGGCCACAAAACGTGCCAGATCACTCACGGTTGACGTACCGGCAGCGGCAGCCGAGCCATCGAGAGAACTACCGGTCATTCCCAGCGGTTGAAAAAGTGCCTCCTCCATATAGGTGGCGAAAGGAATACCCGAACGCTCGTGCAGTGTGTGGGCGAGCACATCAAACCCGCGATTCGAGTAAATTCGGCGCTCGCCGGGCCGTGCCCACACCCGGTCCTCAGAAAAATCGAGCCCTGAAGCATGAGCCAGTAGGTGCCGAACCGTTGAGCCTTCTGGCCCCGCAGCGTCATCCAGTTCACACACACCCTCTTCCACGGCGACGAGCGCGGCAAAAGCCGACAGCGGTTTCGTGACGGAAGCCAAAGCAAAACGCCGCTGGGTGTCGCCATACTGAGCGAGCACCGTGCCATTGGCCGCAACGACGGCGGCAGCAGCATTATCAACGGGCCATTCTGCGATGCGGCCAAGTGCTGCTTCGAGCTGTTGTGTGGTCATGGATCCTCTCTCGCCTCGCAGGCATCCTCCCACATTTGGGTGTGGACGGCCGTAGGGTAAACACATGACGCAGCAGCCGGTGAGGGCCGGAACCACGGTTGTTATCCGGCAGGCTCCTGACGCCACAGCGATCGAGGTCTTGCTGCTGCTTCGCCCCGCTCGCGGATCATTCGCGAACGCCTGGGTTTTTCCGGGCGGAAAAGTGGAGACAAGCGACGGGCATGCGACAAACCCCGAGAACGAATTACTCAGCGCGCAGGCGGCCGCGCGTCGAGAAACCGTCGAGGAGTGCGGGCTTGTGCTGCACGACCTCGTACCGCTGTCGCGATGGATTCCGCCGATGGGTATTTCGCCGCGTATTCACACATGGTTCTTTCTTGCCCAGCATCCGGAAGCCGGCCACGCACAGCAGCAGCTCACCCTCGCCGCCGACGAAATTGTTGATGCTGTATGGCTCAGCCCGCAGACAGCACTTGACCAGCATGCGGCGGGGCAGTTGACATTGTTTCCGCCCACGTGGGTGACGCTGGCGAACCTGCGCGACTATACGAGCGTCAACGAAGCGCTCCGCAGCACACAGGCGCGGTACACGACACAGGGGATCGAGACCTTCACGACCGTGGCATTACCCGCACCGAACAGAACGCTTGTGTGGGAGGGCGACCATGAGCACACGAGCGGCAAAGATAATAATGCTCGGCACCGGCTCGACTACGAAACGCTGCCGTGGCGGTACGTCCGCACGCACCATCCGTAGCCTTCGCAGAGACCGCCGCTAGCCTCCGAGACTCCCGGATACCGTGTTTCCGGATGCTTCGCGACCAAGCAGCGCCTGTTTTACCGCGGTTCCCCACGCAAAACCGCCGAGTGAACCGTCGGCGCGCAGCACGCGGTGACAGGGAACGAACAGCGCCGGAGCGTTGCGAGCACACACGGATGCTGCGGGCCGCACGGCGCCCGGTTGCCCCAGCTGCACAGCGAACTCGGTATAGCTCAGGGGCCGCCCGGCGGGAATGTCGCGCAGCGCTGCCCAACCTCGCTGTTGCAGAGCGGTACCGTACTGCACAACAGGAATGGCCAACGGCGCATCGTGAGCGCCGGCATAGTACGCGCGCACCGCGGCGATAGCGGCACCCGCGTTGCCCAGTTCATCTGCGTCACCGGGGGCATCTGCGTCACCGGGGGCACCCGTTTCTGCCAGCTGTGCTGGGCGGTGCGCTGCTGCGATGCGGTGCAGCACGGCTTCGGGGTCGCTGCTCCAGCCCGATGCCAGTACAGCACCGGCGTCATCGACAATGACGGTGAAGGGCCCGTCGGGGGTGTCGATAGTGGTGAAAGTTGCCGTGGTCACCGCATTCTCCTCGTCGTCTGGTGCTGCTATTCACCGGGTTCTGCGCTCAGCAGGCGCTGCAGGTGCATGCCCACCTCATCGGTTTCGATGAGAAAACCATCGTGCCCGAAATCGCTCGTGACAACAACGGCTTCTTTGCCATCGAGTGTGTTGTGCACGCCCCGCGCGATACGGTGCTGCCCGTCAACAGGGAATAGTCGGTCGGTGTCGATACCGAGCACAAGCGTTGTGGCCGTCACCTGCTTTAACGCGTCTTCGACACCGCCACGCCCGCGACCAACGTCATGCGAATTCATCGCCTCAACCAGGGTGATGTAGCTGTTGGCGTCAAAGCGGCGCGTGAACTTATTTCCATGAAAATCGAGGTAGCTTTCGACCGCAAAACGGCCGCCGTGGCCCAGCGGAGAAAGATCGGACTGCCACGACCGCTGAAAACGCTGATTCAACTCCACCGGGCTGCGATAGTTCAGCAGAGCCATGCGACGGGCCAGCGCAAGCCCACGGTGCGGGCCATCGCCAATGACGGCATCGTAATACTCACCACCGGCAAACCGCGGATCCATGCGCACCGTTTCGAGCTGCACAAAGTTCATCGCCAGCTGGTCGGCGGTGGTTACCGGCGGAGACGAAAGAATAGCCAGCCGCGCCACCCGTTCAGGGTGAGTCACTGCCCACTCCAGAGCGTGCATACCACCCATAGAGCCGCCAATAATGGCAGCCCAGCGGTTAATTTCTAGTGCATCGGCCAGCAACACCTGAGCTGCCACCTGATCGCGCACTGTCAGATACGGAAAACGCGAAGCCCACTCATAGCCGTCGGGCGCAATGCTCGCGGGGCCCGTCGACCCCTGGCACCCGCCCAGAATATTCGGTGCAATGACAAACCACTGGTCGGTATCAATGGGGCATCCGGGCCCGATCATGCCCGACCACCACCCGGCCGTCGGGTGCCCCGGGCCTGCCTCGCCGACAACATGGCTGTCGCCCGTGAGCGCATGGCAAATGAGTACCGCATTATCGCGGGCGGCGTTCAGTTCTCCCCAAGTTTCGTAAGCCATCCGGATGCCGGGAAGCTCCCCGTCGTTTTCGGTACGAAACACACCAAAAGTAGCGAATTTTCGCTCGCCTGCGGGGTCGCCATCACGCCATGCTCCTGTCGCCGGTGGGCGCGCTCGCAGGAGCCGTACGTCGGCCTCGGTTACGCGTGCCGAGGGCACACTGTCTTCTGAGGTCGTCTGCCAGTCCATGCTTCCATTCTCTCCACTCCACGAGGAAGAGTCGGCCAGATTACGTTCGACGTGTCGGCAGGAGAACAAAAACGCCGGATGCTCTGCGCCACACGGGCACGGAGCATCCGGCAGTAAAGCAGCTTAGACGCGTGCTGATTCAGCGGCTGCACGAGCGGCAGCCAGCGCGTTTTCGAGGTCGGCTTTGAGGTCTTCGACGTTTTCGAGTCCGACCGACAGTCGCACGAGGCCCGGAGTGACACCGGCCGAGAGTTGATCTTCGGGCGAGAGCTGGGAGTGGGTGGTCGATGCCGGGTGAATCACGAGCGAGCGTACGTCACCAATGTTGGCGAGGTGGCTGAACAGTTCAAGGTTGTTGACGAATGCACGACCGGCTTCAACACCGCCCTTGAGCTCGAACGATACGACGGCGCCGACACCCTTGGGGGAGTAGCGCTGGGCTGCTTCGTACCAGGGCGACGAGGGCAGGCCTGAGTAGTTGACCGACGCAATGTCGTCGTGGTTTTCGAGCCACTCGGCGATGTGCTGCGTGTTCTCAACATGACGTTCGATGCGCAGAGACAGGGTTTCAACGCCCTGAATGAGGTTCCAGGCGCTCTGCGGCGAAATGGCCGAGCCAAGGTCGCGCAGTAGCTGCACGCGCGCCTTGATGATGTAGGCGAGCCCGTCGCCGACGGCGGTGGTGTAGCTGGCGCCGTGGTACGAGGGGTCGGGTTCGGTAAGGCCGGGGAACTTGTCGACGTGCTGCGACCAGGGGAAGGTGCCGCCGTCAATAATGACGCCACCGATCGTGGTGCCGTGGCCGCCCAAGAACTTGGTAACCGAGTGGGTAACGATGTCGGCACCGTGCTCGAAGGGGCGGATGAGGTACGGGGTGGCAATCGTGTTGTCAACAATCAGGGGCACGTTGTTTTCGTGCGCGATGTCGGCAATCGTACGAATGTCGAGCACGTTGATCTTGGGGTTGCCAATGGTCTCGGCAAAGAACAGTTTGGTGTTGGGGCGTACGGCCCGACGCCACTCTTCGGGGTCGTCTTGGTTCTCCACAAAAGTAACCTCAACGCCGAGCTTTGCCAGCGTGTATTTGAAGAGGTTGTAGGTGCCGCCGTAGATGGCGCTGGAAGCAACAAAGTGGTCGCCGGCGCTGGCGATGTTGAGAATCGCGAAGGTCGATGCGGCCTGACCACTGGCAAGCACGAGTGCGCCCGTACCGCCCTCGAGTGCGGCGAGGCGCTGCTCGAGCACGTCTTGCGTGGGGTTCTGAATGCGGGTGTAGATGTTGCCGAACTCGGCCAGCGCGAAGAGGTTGGCTGCGTGGTCGGCGTTATCGAACACGTACGACGTGGTCTGGTAGATGGGTGTTGCGCGCGACTTTGTTGTGGGGTCGGGGGCAGCGCCCGAGTGGATCTGTTTGGTCTCAAAGCGCCAGTTGTCGGCAGCAGACATGATTTCTCCCCTGGTGAAAAAGGTAGTCAAAGGTGTGTGTGAAAAACGCCGGGTGGGTGCGGGTAATGGTTCGAGCCTACGGAACTCTTGCTTTGTCAACAACGAATGGGAAATGTTACGTAACACGCGCGAGCACGTGGTGCGTGCGCGAGCACCCATACCGTCGTACGGTGGGAGACATGGTTAATAGGCGTGCCGTGGTAACCGGGGCAAGTTCGGGAATCGGTGCAGCGACCGTGCGGGCGTTGCGCAGCAGTGGATGGGATGTCGTGGGGGTTGCCCGTAGGGTCGATCGCCTCGAGCAACTCGCTGAAGAAACCGGCGCCGTCGCAGCACCCTGCGATCTCACAGATCCGGACGCCGTTGCGAACCTGGCCGACACTCTCTCCGCCAGCGGCCCGGTGCATGCTCTTGTGCACGTCGCCGGTGGGGCGCGCGGTACCGATCGCGTCGAAGACGGGGTGCCCGATGACTGGCAGTGGATGTTTGAGGCCAATGTGCTTTCGACTCAGCTGCTCATCGCCGAGTTTTTGCCGCTGCTTCGCGAGGCGGCGGCAGCGAGTGGTCACGCCGACACGCTGTTTGTTACGTCGACGGCAGCGCAGGTGGCATACCCCGGCGGCGGCGGATATAACGCGGCCAAGGCAGGACAGTCGATGGTTGTGCATGCGCTGCGGCAGGAACTCAATGGCGAACCGCTGCGGGTAATCGAGGTCGCACCCGGCATGGTGCATACAGAAGAGTTCACGCTTAACCGCCTGGGCGGTGACCAGGGTGCCGCCGACGCCGTCTACGAGGGTGTTGACGCCCCGCTGGTCGCCGACGACGTCGCCGGAGTCATTGCCTATGCGCTGAACGCCCCCGGGCACGTCAACCTCGACCTTGTCACGATGCGGCCTGTTGCACAGTCGGCCCAGCACCTCTTAGCACGTGGTCCGCTGCGTGTGGTCACCGAGGAGTAACAGTGCCGGGCCAGAGCCTGAAGCAGCTGGCGGATAACGGCGTTATTGATTCTTCGTGGGTGCCGGTGCTGCAACCGGTTGCGACCACTATTGCGCAGCTGGGCGACCGGCTGCGAGCAGAGCAGGACGCCGGGCGCCGCTATGCGCCCACGGGGCACAACGTGCTGCGGGCCTTTCGCCAGCCTTTTTCTGCCGTGCGGGTGTTGATTCTGGGGCAAGACCCCTATCCCACCCCGGGGCACGCGGTGGGGCTGTCATTTTCGGTGCATCCCGAGGTGCAACCGCTGCCGCGCAGTCTCAACAATATTTATCGCGAACTGCACGATGACCTCGGTATTTCTCCGGCTGGCCACGGTGATCTTTCTGCATGGACAGAACAGGGGGTGCTGCTGCTCAACCGTGTTTTGACCGTTCAAGAAAGAGCCGCGGGTTCCCACCGGGGTTGGGGATGGGAAGAAGTGACCGGATGCGCCGTGCAGGCGCTCGCTTCTCGCGGTATGCCGCTCGTTGCTGTGCTGTGGGGCAATGACGCCCGCGCAGCCGTGAGCCTTTTGGGCACGACCGCAACGGTTTCTTCGGCGCACCCATCACCCCTGTCAGCGCACCGCGGATTTTTCGGATCCCGCCCATTTTCTCGCGTCAACGACCTCTTGCGCCAGCAGTCCGCTCCGCCTGTGGATTGGCAATTGCCGGCCATCAATCTGGGCTAAGGTGACCCGGGAGATATCCGTCTCATAGCAAACGCACCCACTGCAACGACTGCACATGTGGCAAGGACAGGGAAGTTCGAAACGTCATGGCGCTTGATTTTGACCGCTATCCGCAAAAACCCCACGGAGGCACGCTCGTCGACCAGGTCGTACCGGCCGACCGGCGCGAAGCCGAGATTACACGGGCCCGGTCGCTGCCCAGCATCCGGGTCGATCTTGAAGCAATCATCACGATTGAGATGATTGCTACCGGTGTATTGTCGCCGGCGCGCGGATTTATGAATGAGGCCGACTATCTCTCGGTTCTTGAAAAAGGGCGGCTGGCCGACGGCACAGTGTGGCCTGTTCCCTTGAGCTTTGCGCCCATCGGTAAGGTCAACTCCGACATCATCGCGGGGCTTTCGGTCGGCGATGACATTGCGCTCACCGACAGCAATAACGATCCGGTGGCCATTCTCGCTATCGAAGACATCTTTGCTTATGACCGAGATTTTCGTGCCGAAAAGCTGTTCGGAACCACCGACCGCAATCACCCCGGCGTCGACTCGATCTATCGCCGCATGGGTGAAACAGCGCTCGGTGGCACACTGCACCTGCTCAATCGCGTCGACTGGGGCCCCTTCGAGGGTCTGCGCCGCGAGCCGAAAGACACCTGGCGGCTGTTCTACGAAGAGAAGAAGTTTGGCTCGGTCGCAGGTTTTATTACGGGGGCCAACCCGCTGCACCGCGGCCACGAATACATCCACCGCAATGCGCTCGAAGAGGTTGATGGGCTGTTCTTGCAACCGCTGGTTGAAATGGCCAAGCGCGAGTACGTGCGCCACGAGTACCGCATCCGCGGCTACCAAAACGTCATGGAGCAGTACTATCCCACCGACCGGTCGATTCTGTCGCCGCTGCGCGTCACCTACATTTTTGCCGGACCGCGCGAAGCCATTTTGCACGCGCTCATCATGAAAAATTACGGGTGCACGCACGCGCTCATCGGTCGTGACCATGCCGGAATTGGCGATTATTACGACAAGTACGCCAGCCACTCCATCTTCGATGACTACAGTCACGAAGAACTCGGGATTGACGTGCGGCTCTTTCACGAAGTGTTCTACGACGCCCGCGCATCCATTCACGCCACCGCACGCACAACCGCTAGCGACGACGTGCGCTATCGGCTCAATATTTCGGGCACCGGCATTCGAGAGCTGCTGCGCTACGGCTACATGCCGCCCAAAGAAATCGTTCGCCCCGAATCAGCGTTGGCCGCTATTCAAGGGATCCAGCCCAAGGGTGTCGACGAAGACGGGCGTGCCACGATCGACCCCATCGGCAAGGTTATTAAGAGCATGTTCCCCTTCTACCTGGAGTACACGCGCCTGGGTGGTGAACGCCGTGCGAGACCGCTCACGGTAGAAGAACTGACGCTCGACGACCTTGAAGCGGTCATTCGCGATGTGCGTGAGCACGCTGCTCTCATCTATCAAGATGTGTACGACGAATACAGTGCTGTGCTCGACCACAACCGGGCACTGCAACCTGCGTGGCGTGAAGAAGCCCGCGAGGGGCTGCGGGCCAAACAAGAGCAGTTGGTCAACGAGCTCGAACAAAAACTCAATCAGGCACCCGAAACCGCGTCGGATGAGTTCATGTATCAGGACCGCGACGAGGCCGAGCGTGAACTGGCCGCAGCGCGACGTCTGCTGGCCGAGATTCCCGGATGCCTCGAGCCCGACGCTCTCGCTGCACGCACCTGGAACAGCATGCCGTACCGTCGATACCGCGGAGCTGATGACGACGAGTAGACGGGGTTAGCGAGGAATAGTCGGAACGGCCGACAGGAGTCGCTGCGTATAGGCCTGTTGTGGGTTGAGCAGCACACTGTCGACCGTTCCGCGTTCGACGATGTGGCCGTCTTTCATCACGGCCACCGTGTCACACAGACTCTGCACAACACCGATGTCGTGCGAGACGATCACCAGCGTCATGTTGTCGTCGCGACGCAGCTGACGAATCAGGTCGAGCACGAGAGCGCGCACTGTTACGTCGAGGGCCGAGAGCGGTTCATCACCGATAAGAATGCGTGGCCGATGCACGATGGCCCGTGCCAGCGCAATACGCTGCCGTTGTCCACCCGAAAATTCGTGGGGGTAGCGCTGTGCCATATCGGCGTCGAGGCCCACCGTCTGCAAAACTTCGAGCACTCGCGCATCATGACTACCCTCTACTCCGAGCGCGCGCAGTGGCTGCCCGATACTGCGGGCAACAGTCATGCGCGGGTCGAGCGAAGCATAGGGGTCTTGAAACACAATGCCGGTTTCGCGGCGTAGCCAGTGCAATTCACGTGCCGAAGCACGCGCCTGTACAGGCCGACCCGCCACCTCGACCGTACCTGTTGTGGGGGTGTCTAAGCCCAGCAGCAGCCGAACAAGGGTCGATTTACCCGAGCCTGACTCGCCGACGACACCGAGCGCTTCGCCTGCATTGACGGAAAGATCGGTGGGGTGCAGTGCCACAGTTGATCGGCGCGGGTGAAACAGCGTGCGGCGGGGGAGCGGAAACTCTCGACCCAGCCCGACGGCGCGAATAATGCTCATAGTCCGGCCCCCTCAGCACCCGTGCTGTCGCTCGGCTTCCACAGCGTCGCAACCGCATCGCGCAGTAGTCCCTGCGTGATGGGCGATTGCGGGTCATGCAATAGCTGCTCGACCGAACCGGCCTCGGCAACCCGACCGTGTTCAAGAACAATCGCGTGTGTAGCCACCTGCGAGAGCACAGCCAGATCGTGCGTAATAAATAGCAGCGACATCCCCTCGCTATCAACAAGCGACAGAAGCAGCTGCAAAACCTCGGCCTGAATCGTGACATCCAGTGCCGTTGTTGGTTCATCAGCGATCAACAGTTGCGGGTGTGCCGCCAGGGCCATCGCAATCGCCACCCGCTGACGCTGCCCGCCAGAAAGCTGGTGCGGGTATCGCGTGACGATCGTTTCTGGGTTGCTCAGGCGCACACGACGGGCTTCTTCGAGCGCTCGTGTGCGAGCCTGGGATCGCGGCATCCGGTGATGAATACGTACGGATTCGGCAATCTGTCTACCCACCGTGCGAATGGGGTTGAGCGCTGTCTGCGGTTCCTGAAAAACCATACCGATTTCGCGCCCGCGCACCTGCGCCAATGCGTGGTCAGACAGCGTCAATAGTTCTCGATCATTCCACCGGATGCTGCCCGATACGTGCGCGCTCGCGGGCAACAGCCCCATGATGGCGAGCGCTGTTAACGATTTTCCTGACCCCGACTCTCCGATGATGCCCACGCGGGCGCCGTCGGGAACCGAGAACGACACCGCATCGACCACTGTGCGTGTGCCGAAGCGGATGGTGAGGTCAGAGACTTCGAGGCTCATGCGACCACCCCCGGAAGAGGTACGGGAGGTTCGGTGTCGGTGTGTGGTGATGCGTCGTTGGATTGCAGCGTGGGGTCGGTGGCTTCACGGAGGGCGTCGCCGAGCAGGTTGAGAGAGAGCACCGTGATGGTGATGGCGAGACCGGGCCACACAACGGAAAGCGGGTGCACCCGGATGTATCCCTGCAAGTCGGACAGCAAAATACCCCACGATGGGTCGACGACAGAGGCCCCAAAACCTAAGTACGACAGGCTCGCTTCGGCAAGCACGGCAACAGCCATCGCCCACGATAGTTGCACAGTGAAAACCGGTGCGACATTGGGCAGAAGGTGCTGAAACAGAATGCCGGTGCGGCCAAGACCCGAGGCACGCGCGGCAACAATAAAGTCGCTCTGCTGCACGCGGCGAAGTTCGGGGCGAGTGACGCGGGCAATATTGACCCCGAAACCGATACCGACGGCCCAGATCACCACCCACAGTGAGCCGCCCCAGATGGCAGAGATCATCATGGCGATGATGAGCACAGGAAAGGCAATGAGAATATCGACAAACACTGCGACGGTTTCACGCATCCAGCGTGGGGTTAACGCTCCCAGCGCGGCAAGACTGATACCGACGAGCGTTGCCACAATTCCTGCTCCTGCCGCAACAAAAATAGTCGTTTGCGCGCCCGCCATGATGAGGCTCAGAATGTCTCGCCCCGAACCATCCGTGCCCAAAACATGGGGCCATGACGGCCCTACCCAGCGGCGCGACACACTCGTTTCTTGCGGATTAAACGGAGTCCACACGGTGGAGAGCACGGCAACAACGCCGATAAAAACAACGACAAGGGCACTCCAGCGCCCGATCCGGATGCTCCACAGCGCACGAATCCACGCCGGTAGGCGGCCCGTACGCGCCTGCAGTTTTTGTGGCTGCGTCATGTTGCCTCCCGCTGACGGGGATCGATCGCGTGGTGTACGAGATCGACGAGGAATCCGATCACGAGCACGAATCCTGTGAGGACTAAGAGCTCACTCTGCACCTTCACTAGGTCTCGGTTGCCGACGTCGGTCACCAGCATCCGGCCGATACCGGGCAGTGAGAAGAGCTGCTCAATCACGACCGAGCCGACGACGATTCCGGCCACCTGGAGACCGAGCACGGTGATGATCGAGAGCCCAACCGCCGGGATACCGTGAGTGATGAGAGCGCGTCGGCGTGTGAGTCCTTTTGCGGCCGCTGTGCGAACAAAATCTTGTGAGGCTGCCTGCAGAGTGGCGCTGCGCACAAAACGCAGTAGCATAGCGCCCTCGACGATTCCGATCGTCAGCGCGGGCAGTATGAGTGCACGCAGTGCCAGCCCCGGCTGCGCCCAGCCGCTGCGTGGAAACCCCTGTGCTGGCAGAAGACCCAGCCACACAGCAAACACGACGACAAGCATCATGCCCGCCCAAATGACGGGTACGGCGGCAAGAAATTGTGCCCCGACACTGATGGCGGTACCGGTGCGCTTGCCACGGAGCATGGCCGAGACAATGCCGAACGGTAGCGCGATAAGAAGAGCAATCGTGAGCGCCATCAGGCCGAGCGGAACCGTGATTTGCGCCTTCGTCGCAATCTCTTGAGCTACCGGCACCCCGGTGAGCATCGACTTGCCGAGGTCGCCCACGAACACGCCGCTCATCCACGACGTGTACTGGGTGAGCAGCGGTTGATGAAGCCCCAGTGATTCGCGCAGCGCCGCAATTTGCTGCGGCGTTGCCTGTTCTCCGGCAAGAATCTGTGCAACATCTCCGGGAAAGACCCGCAGTACGGCAAAGATTATGATGCTCGACACGAGGAGCCCCGCCAGCAGCAGGGCCCCTCGGGTCAGAACGTAACGAATCACGGCCAGGTTCTTTTATCGGTCGTGGCTGGACTGTTACTCCGAGACGGTGACGCCACGAAGGTCGAGTCGCGCATTAATGCTGCCGGTGGGGAAGCCCGAAACCTCGGGGCGTACTGCTGAGGTGATCATCCAGTCGTACAGCCAGTCGGCCGCGTGATCTTCTGACACCAGGCGGGCTGCTTCTGCCAGCAGGGCCTCGGACTTTGTGACATCCGGTTCACTGCGCGACTGCTGATACAGCTCTTGCACCTTCGGGTTGTCGTAGCCGAAATAGTAGGTGGGGTCGGTAAAGTTCGAAAAATCACGCGGTTCAACATGCACAACAAAACTCAAGTCATAGTCGTGTTTACTGTAGACGGTGTCGAGCCAGGTAGAAAACTCCACTGCGCGCACCTTCAATTCCACGCCTACTTTCGCGTAGTCAGAGACCAGCATCTGCGGAATCGTCGTCGAATAAAAGTTGGGGATTGTGAGCGTGAGCGACAGGTTCTCGGCCCCGGCCTCGGTGAGGAGCTCTTGCGCTCGTTTCGGGTCGTGTGGTGCGACAGCAGAGAGGTCTTCGTAGCCGGGGTCGAGGGCAGGGATCGGGCCATACAGTGTTGTGCCGAAGCTGACAGTCTCGGTGCCGAGGGCTTCAATCAGACCCTCGTGATCAACGGCGAGGCGCAGTGCCTCGCGCACACGCTTGTCATCGAGCGGGGCACGAACGTTGTTAAACGCAAGGGTGCCCTTGTCGGTTGTGCGTCCCTGTACGAGCGTGAACTCACCGGTTTGTTCGATCTGCGAAGCAAGCTCGGGTTCGACGCGGGTCAGCACGTCGAGCGTGCCATCGATGGCGGCGTTGACCCCCGCGGTCGGGTCGGGAATGTACTCAAAGACGATCTCTGCCACACCGGCCGGCTCGCCCCAGTATTCTTCTGCCCGGTCAAACGTGATCGCTGCACCCTTGTTCCAACTCGAGAGCGTGAAGGGCCCCGAGCCGTTTTCGGCCGTTTTCATATCGGTCTTGTCGCCCTTGGCAAAAACGAGACCGGCGCGGCCGGTGAGTGCGAAAAGAAAGTTTTGGTCGGGTTCACTCAGGGTGATCGTAACGGTTGTGGCATCCGGGGCAGCTATCGAGGCCACAGAAGAAAAGTCGCTGTGTCCCTTGATTGTTTCATCGTCTTTTACAGCCTGGAACGATGCCAGCACATCGGCCGAGGTGAGCGCCGCACCGCTGTGAAAACTGAGTTCATCGCGCAGCGTGAACGTGTAGACCAGGCCGTCTTCTGAGACCTCATAGTCGTCGGCAAGCCGCGGCACGATCGAGTTATCGGGTGTGCGCGTGACGAGCCCCTCATAAATGTTGTCGATAAGAATTTGTTCGAGCGCAGCACCCGAAGTGTGACGGATATCAAGGTTGTCGGGTTCTGCGACAAGACCCACGGTGAGTGTGGCGTCGGGATTCACCTCGCCCGTCACAGCCTGGGTGGGGGTGGGCTCGGCAGAGCCCGAACAACCGGTCAGGGCTATTGCCGAAGCGGCGATGACAGCGAACAGCGCAAGGCCTCGGGGGTGGCGGATCATGCGGACTCGTTTCTCGTGAACAAAAAGGCAGGGGAAACAACAGGGGTTGGTGCGCTACTGCGCTGTGGGGTTACCGGATGCTGTGGGGTCACCGGATGCTGCGGGGCTACCGGATGCTTCAGGTGTGTACCGCGCTCGTACAAGAGCGGCTAACTCGTTGTATGCCGTCTCTTGTGCGTTGTGGGTGGCATCCAGTGCCGTGACGATGGCTCGTGGCACTCGTCGGGCAAACTCGGCGGCGTCGTCGGGAGTAACAAAGCCGTGCAGGGCGCGAACCAGGGTGATAGGAGCGCGCACGGCTGCTAGGTCGTGCCAGCCCTGTTCGCTCAGCAGTGCAGGAACATCGTCGTTCTGGTTGTCGAGTGCCTGGGCTGCGATATGGGCAAAGTGATGCTTCCACTCAACACGGCCGTCATCGCGCACACGCGTGTTCAAAAAAACTCCGCGTTCGGTGTCGGCGTGGCTGCCGCCCAGACCAAACTGCATGGCTTTATTGACGAGTTCTTCGCGTGAAGCAAAATCGGTGGGCCCGGCAAAGAACTGCCGCAGCATGGCGGGGCCGGCGCTCATGTCGACACCGGGAGTGATGTCGACGATCACAAGCTGTGCAACAAATTCCGGATGCCGCGCAGCCAGCGCTGCCGCCGCGAGGCCACCCAGTGAGTGCCCCACAAAAATCTGGGGTCGTGTGGTCCACGCGCGGCAGGCCTGGGCGATGTCATCGGCAAGGGTTGTGGGGGAGTAGTTGGCGTCGCTGCGCCACGAAGAGTCACCGTGCCCGGCCAGATCGATGGCGAGGGCAGGAAGCCCGAGTGAGAGGATGGTGGCGTCCCACGTGTGGGCGTTGAGCCCCGCGCCGTGTAAAAACAGTGCGACAGGTTCTTCAACGCCAAAGCGCAGGGCAGAGAGTTCGCGGCCGTCGGCGAGTGTGAGGTGTACACGAGCAACCGTCGGCGATTCGACCCCCAGCGCAGCAGCCTGGGCGTCGAGGTAGGAGAACTCGGTGGTCTCATTGGTCACGCACTTATTGTGCTCTGAATCAGGGGTAATAGGGAAATGCCAAAACAAAGTGCCAAGGAATTGGCGGTAATAATTGGGCAAACCGATTAGTTTACTCAGCAATTTTTGGGCAATATGATTTTGCGAGTCGTGTAGCGCGTGCAGTCGCCGGGGTAGTGCAGGAGTTGTTCTCGTGCGCGATTCGGCGCAAGAGTGAGGTTAGGCATGCCTATGTAAGTGGTACTATGGCTTCATCATGAACTCGATTGCCGCACCTCTCACGCCGCGCGCTCGCCGTCGTTCTCGCAATGCGACGGTGCAGCACCTTATTGCAGCCGATGAACACTCCTTCGCTCCGCTGCAGGCACTTTTGGCCACACTGCCACTGTGCAGCACGGGACGTATCTTCATTGAGGTGCCCGATCAATCAGCAATCGTGCCCATTGACGCCCCTGCACGCATGACGGTCACGTGGTTGACGCGCGACTCGCGTAGCGGCCAGCCAGGGAGCGGTAAACGCTGCCGCCGAGGCATGGCACTTACCCGTGCAGTAACAGCCTGGGCCAATGAAATGTTCGTGGCCGAGCACGACGCGGCAGAGTCGAGCACGCACATTACGCTGATGGGCGGTTATGTTTCGACCGCCGACATTACCGAGCATCTTGTCGACAACATGGGCGTTGACGCCGCAGTTATCGATACTCCCGCCGAATTCGGCATCTTGCCCCGCCACTGATTCGTTGCTGTCTACGCGCTATCAGCGACGCGGCAGATAGTAGCCGTCTTCGAGCCCCGCTTCGATTTCGAAACGGTTCGTGAGCGGATTGCGACCGGCAAAAAGATACATGATGGGTAGCATCATGCCGTAGCGCAGCCACTGAATTTTGTGCACTCGTTCGTGGTTGAGTACTCGGTCGTCGGGTTCGGTGTCGCCGGTGAGAAAGCATGCGCCCACACAGACACCGCCACGGGCATGTGTCCACGATGGCATGCCTCGAAAGATCCAGAGTCCGGCGCGACGTTCAATGCGCCCCGTGCTCCACAGGGCGCCCCACGCCCACCCGACAGCAGTGGCCCACAGGAATCCGGCACGGCTGAGCGGCGAACGCAGCAAGAAGCTGGGCATTCGGCGATCACGGCGTCGCCCCTCGGCAAGAATAACGGCCGCGCGTTCTTCAATCACGCGTCGATGCGCACCGGTGAGCGCAGAACGGTGTGTCATGCCAATGCTCCGATCAAGCGCAGAATCGAGCCCAGGTCATTCACCGCGTCGAGGGGTGAGGCAGGAGCAAAACCAGCAAGGCATGCGCCCGCTAGCGAGGTGTGTTCTCGTACGGTACGCAGCGCGGTGGCCAGCTCGCTGGGGGATGCCCCAAAGGGCGCAGGGGTAAAGACGCCCGAGAGCGATGAGGGATCAAGCACATCGACATCGATGTGCACGAACACGCGGGTTGCTCCGGTGCGTGCAACGGCCTGTGCCAGGCTGGCGGGGTCAGCGAGCTGATCGACGCCAACCGACGTCATTCGCTCTCTCAGTTGTGCGTCATCGTTTTCGGCTGATCGGGCACCCACGAGGATCACTTTTTCCGGGGCTATGCCGGGCGTTGCGGCCAGTGGCATCTTTTCGTCGGCCAGCATGGCGCGTACCGCCATATCGGTGAAGGCTCCCGAGACTGAGGTGGTGGGTGAGCAGAGCCCCGGCTGTGCGCTGCACCACAGCAGTGCTGTGTCGTCGGGGTCGACTGCGAGGGCCGACAGTACGGCGGGCGAAATACCGCTGTCACCGCCGATGACGACGGCATGGTCTTCCGGATGCCGCTGCAGAGTCTCGTGCAATGAATCAATAAGAACGTCGCGAACGCGCTGAAGCGAACTGAGCCTTTGCACGCCACTGTCGAGGGCATCGCCTGCTTCGAGTGGTACGTCGAGCACCTGAGTGCGAGCGCGCGGAAGATCGCCAGCGATTGCTGAAGCACCGTCGGCTAACAGCATGGCTCGTGGCGCAGAAGAACCCTGCCACTGGGGAACCACAACAAACTGTGCCATGAAAACCTCGCGTCATCGTCGTCGCGCTACGAAAGGGGATGGGTGGGCGGGCTTTTATAGGCCCGCCCATCACATTATTCTTCGATCGCTGCGGGAGGGTTGCCCGACTTGAGGGCAGCAAGTCGCAGTTCGACTTCGCTGAGTTCGCCCATGTCGTCGAGGCTTTCAAACTGGGCGTCGAGTGTAGACGCAGCAATTTCTGCCTTGCCCTGCGCGAGGGCTTCTTGACGGCGAATCTTGTCTTCGAAGCGACCAATTTCGCTGGTTGGGTCAAGAACATTAATCGACTTGACTGCGTCTTGTACACGGTTCTGCGCTTCGGCAACCTTGGCGCGTGCCAGCAGTTCACTGCGCTTTGACTTCAGCTCTTCGAGCTTCTGCTTCATACCGTTCAAGCCCGACTTCAGCTTGTCGACAATCTCGGTCTGTGCAGCGATCTGAGGTTGTGCCGACGATGCCTCGCGTTCCGAACCGATCTGGCGCTGGAGCGCGATTTTCGCAAGGTTGTCGAACTTGTCGGCGTCGGCAGTGTTACCGAGTCCGCGCAGTTCATCAGCCTTCGTGCTGGCGGCAATAGCCTTACGCCCCCATTCAGCGGCGGCCTGTACGTCTTCTTGGTGGTCACGTTCGAGCAGGCGCAGGTTGCCGATCGTTTCGGCAATGGCCGACTCGGCGTCGGCGATGTTGTTGGTGTAGTCGCGAACGAGCTGGTCGAGCATCTTCTGCGGGTCTTCTGCCGAGTCGAGAAGCGCGTTGATATTTGCCCTCATGAGGGTCGAGATACGACCGAAGATGGACTGCTTAGCCATGGGGTGGTCCTTTCCGTGAACCGAAGGTGTAACAACATTACGTAATAGGGATAAAGACAAGAAGAGCGTCAGCGGTTAGAAACGACCACCTCCTGGTCGTCCTCTGCTGCCACCAAAACTTGAAGGGCCTAGGCCACCGCTGCGGCGCCCGCCCGATGACCGCCACCCTGAGGAGCTACTGCGCGAAGAACCGCGGCGTGACGACCGGCCAGAACTCATGCCACCGGCGATGATGCCGCCAATGATGCCGCCAAGAATATCGCCGCCGACCGAGCCGCTCCTGCGCTGTCGTCGCGGTGCACCCCAGCCTCCTGCCATTCCTTGACCACCCCAGCCTGCGCCGGCCATCCCCTGGCCGCTCCAGCCGCCGACGCTGCCGAACTCGGCCTGCGCACTAATCGTTGCTTGCTGAGCCAGGTTGAGTGCACGCTGTGCGTGCGCGAGCGCCGAGGGCGGGTCGCTCAGCTGAAGGGCTGTGGCCTGCTGCAGCGACGCTTGGGCCTGGGAGAGCCGCGTGCGAGCAGTCGGGCCTAATACCCCTCGACGGGTGGCGATGTAGTCATTCGCCGTGGCCAGCTCGGCCTGAGCCTGGGCCATGGTTCCTGCCAGTTGTTGCTCGGCGCGAGCAATCTGTTCCTGCTCTGTGCGGACCCGAGCCACAATGTCGTCGATGCGCGTGTTGACGGCGGTCAGCGTCTCGAGGGTCTGTTGGGGTCGGCGCAGCGGCGAAGCAAGCTCTGCGCGTGCGCGGTCAACTTCGGCTTTGGTGCTGCTCATCACCGACGCCAGCCGCCCATCGGTATCGGGCAGGCTTGCGGCGAGTGCAAGGTCGTTGGTGATATCGGCAATAAGGTCGTGCGCCTGCTGTTCTGTGATCGCCAGATCGCGTCCTAGTGTGCCGATGGCGTGGCTGAGCTGCTCGCCCTGCGCAATCGCCTGCTCGGCCGTCCGAATAGCGAAGGCTGCCTGGGCGCGCTTACCTTTTGTGAGTAGCGTCGTCGCGCGACTAATTTCCGTGTCTGCGAGCGCAAGACGACTGCGGGCCTGCTCGGCGTTATCGGCGACTGTTGAAAGAGCACTCTGGTCATAGTTCTCATGCAGGCGCTGCAGATCATGCGGCGCCTGAGCCACAACCGCCTCGGCTTTTTCTCGCTGCGTTATGAGCTGCTGCAGTGCTTCGTCAGCACCCTGTTCCAGCTTGCGCAATTCATCGAATGCTGCCACATTCTCGTCGAGAATTTCATCGGCCTGCTCGCACAGTTCGATAATGGCGATGTGCCATGCGCGCCGCTGTTCGTCGGTGTCAGGAATCTCGTCATCAAGTTTTTGTCGATAGTCGAAAGCCTCGTCAACTTTTTCTTGCGCCGCAGCGATCACCTCAGAAAAACGCTGTGTGGCCTGATCGCCAAACTGGGCTGCGGCAAAGCCGAGGTCTTCGCGGCTGCCGACAATGTGATCGTCCATAGCAACAAGAGCACGCGCTGCTTCGCGTTCAAGTTCTTCATCACTGGTGTGCGCGAAGCGGCCGTCAGGCCCGCCAGCATGGGGAGTGAGTTTCTGCTGCGCAGGCCGCCGGCGCTTTTGCATAATGATCGCGACGACGATGATGATTCCGCCCACCACCAGCAGGCCGAGAAGAGCTCCCCAGGCTCCGCCACCCTCACCAGAGCCACTGCCCGTGGCACCAGCACGACTACCGGCAAGTCCATCGGCGGTAGCAATAATTGCTTCGCCCCATTCTCCCTGCGATAGCAGCGGGGCAATCGAGCGTTCCACCTCGCCGACACGGTCATAGGAAACCGGGCCGTCACTGTGCGCAGAAATGTAATAGTTGCGGCCCTCAACCGCAATGGCAAGCAGGTACTGATGCGTGCCAAGACCGTTATCGGCAGCGACAGCGTCGGCCCACTCCTGGGCATCACCGGGGTCGGTGAAGTCATCAACGAGCACAACGAAAAGGCTCATCGTGCCGTCGCTGTGAAGGTCGTTGAGTCGCTGCTCAGCAGAATCTTTTTCTGTCGCCGAGAGCACGTTTACCGTGTCGGTGATGAAGCCAGAACTGAGTGTGACAGGGCCTATAGCCGCCGCGGGAATCGCTGCCAGCGAAAGCAGCAGCACCACGGCTGCTGCAACTGCCAACCGGATGCCGTGCACCAACGTTAAAGCCCGTGTCATGCGTGCTCCCTCCGAACGCCGCTAACCCTGACGAGTCTATGCGTATCTTTCGACAGGGGAAAAAATTTTGATCGCGCCTGTGGAGGGCTTCCCGGCCAATGTCAGCGGATGCTTTTAAGGTGGAAGGGTGTGGAACGACAGGTACGGAAACGACGTGCTCGCCGACGGCTGGCGCGAGCGCGGCCGCAAGAAAATTGCGCAGGTCGCTGCCGATCGCGACCTGGTGGTTGAAGTAGCCAGTGACGGATTTTGCGGAGCCATCACGCGCATAGAAGCCGGGCATGTTGAATTAGAAGACCGCCGCGGTCGTCGCCGAATGTTCCCCATGGGGAGCGGTTTCCTGATCGATGGTGATCCGGTGCAGCTGGTTGCGCCCGCTGCCTCACAGCAGTCACGCCGTCGCACAGCATCCGGGTCATTTGCTGTTGAGCAGGCACGGGCGCGTATGGCGCTACCCAGCCGCATACTTGTCGAGGGGCGGCACGATGCCGAACTCGTCGAAAAAGTGTGGGGAGACGACCTGCGGCATGAGGGTGTTGTCGTCGAATATTTGCAGGGCATTGACCTGCTCGATTCCCTGCTCGTCGAAGCCCCGCCCGGGCCACGCCGACGCTATGGCGTGCTGGTTGACCACCTGGTTCCTGGCTCGAAAGAATCACGCATAGCTCAAGCGATTGCGCAGGGGCCGCACGGTGAGCACGTATTGATGGTGGGACACCCCTATGTCGACGTGTGGCAGTGCATTACCCCCACTGCCGTCGGTATTGCCGCGTGGCCCACTATTCCTCGCGGGCAAGACTGGAAAACTGGGATTTGCCGGGCATTCGGTTGGCCCCATGAATCCCAGGCCGACATTGCGCGGGCCTGGCAATTTTTGCTGTCAAAAGTCACCACCTTTCGCGATATTGAGCCGTCTTTGCTGGGCCGAGTAGAAGAGCTCATCGACTTCGTCACGGCTCCAACGGCAGCGCAATAGCCCACGCGCAGCAGCGAGGCTGGCGACGGTACGCTGGACGAATGCCTGAACCCCGTACTTTCCGTGATGAACCCGTGTCGTTTGTGCGCCGCAGTGGTCGTATGTCACAGGCGCAAGAGCGTGCTTTTGCCGAGCTTGCCGAGGCGTATCTGCTGGATCTGCCTCGCGCCGAAGCATGGACTTCGGTGCATCCGGATGCACGGCTCGACGTGGCCGCCGAGTATGGGCGTCGTGCGCCGCTCACCGTCGAAATCGGGTCGGGTCAGGGACACGCGATTGTTGCGGCCGCGTCCGCGCATCCTGAGCGCGATTTTCTTGCGGTTGAAGTCTTTCGGGCGGGCCTTGCCCGCACCATGCTCGATGCTGATCGTGCGGGTGCGAAGAATCTGCGGCTGGCAGAGGCGAATGCACCCGAGGTACTAGAAACCTTTCTTCCCGCCGGTGCCATAGATGAACTGTGGATCTTCTTTCCCGACCCCTGGCATAAGAAAAAGCACACGAAGCGGCGCATGGTCCGTGATGGTTTTCCGGGCATGGCAGCCCGTGCGCTGGCCGCCGACGGGATCGTGCGACTGGCCACCGATTGGGAAGACTATGCGCTGCAGATGCGCGAGGTGTTCGATAGCGACCCCGCTTTTGAGCGCGGCTTCGACGGCGAGTGGGCACCGCGTTTTGATGGCCGTGTCATGACGGCTTTTGAACGTAAAGGCAAAGAAAAAGGCCGTGCTATTCGCGATCTCACGTATCGTCGTCGCGTCTAGCACGGCCGTACAAAGGTGGCCTTTGTCGCCAGCAGCCCTATGCAGCCGCCAACAGTTCGCGCCACAGCTCGCCGATACCGGCCAGTACCGGGTCGGCCGCAATCGAGCTGCCGGGGTGTGAATTCAGGCGCACAAAAGCCCGCACTCCGTTGGCCGAGAGTTCGGTGAGTGCTGTCATTCCGCGGCGGTCCGAGCACACCACGCTGGCCACAGCCGCACCATCGATCGCCGTATCTTCGCGAGCGGAGTCGGTGCATCCGCCCATATCGTGGTCGAGGTGTGCAGAGTCGGGTCCTGCGGTGGCATCCGGTAGCACCTTGACGATCACCGCTCCGCGCTGCAGTACAGCCTTGCAGCCCACCTCGTCATCGAAAGCGATTGTTTTTGTGACGGGGGAGTCGACGGTCTGCTCGAGCGTTGCCGAGGCATCCAGGGCAGCACACAGTTCGGCCGACGTTGCCGAGGCCAGGGTTATGGGCGTGGCAGGCTTTTCGGGTTCGGGTGTGGCCTCGGGTGACGGCGATTCTGCGGCATCCGGGGCACTTGTTTCTACCGGAGCCGTCGGCTCGGGACTGGGCGCAGGTTCGGGGGCACATGCGGCAAGCACAAGCGCGGCAGGTAGAAGCAGTGCCGCTAGTGCGCGCGCCGCGCGGCGATGTGTCTGTGAGCTAGTCATGATTACTCGGAGATGTTCCAGCGCCAGCCCTTGGCACTGCCGCGCCGGCTGATCATCGGGGCGTCATAAACAATCTGGTCAATGGCGGCGTCGGCTTCGGTCGCGGCGAAGAGCTGGCAGGCCGTGACGGTCTCACCTGCTGCAAGCTTTTCTGCGTCGTCGCGCGTGAACATGTCGCATCCGGCGATCACGTCGTCCGAAAGAATTCCCGGCCGCACTGTTGCGATCTCGACCTTGTCGACACCCTGCGCTGCCCACTTGTAGTCGCTCAGGGTATACACGTCTCCTGCGTCGTAGTCACCTTCTGCCATGGTCGCGTCGAAAGTCACAAAGAACAGGGTGCCGGAGGCATATTCATCGGGCAGGCCGACCTCGTCGTTGTGTTCGGCGACGGTCGCGGTTTCGACCGAGGTCACCGTGATGTCGAGCGTGCCATCGGTGTCAAACGAACCGCTGCTGTCGACGGGTACAGACAGCGGTGCACCCAGTTCGGCAGTGCGTGCCGTGTCGGCACCGCATCCGGTGATGGTGACGGCAGCCACAGCAAGCAGGCTGACGGCGCTCCATTGGCGCAAACGCATAAGAATCCCTCCGGGGATCACACGAAGACGCACACTAAACGAGCGGCCAGTGACAGCAACGCGAGTGCGTCGCCGCTGACGGAAAATAAAAAAAGAGGGGCATCGGATGCTGCGGCCTAATCCAGCGCGCACACAAACGTTGTCCTCATTAACGCAAACACAGGATGATTGCAGTGCCCCCGACACGATTCGAACGTGCGACCTACGGTACCGGAAACCGGCGCTCTATCCACTGAGCTACGGAGGCGTACCGGTTGACTTTATCACTGACATCCTGGGAACGACGACCCGGCGTCGCTGGCGCGTCGGCAAGCGCTCTAGACTGGTGATCCTATGAACCCTGAAGCCCTTGCCGCCGCCATTTTTGCCGTTCTTGCCCCGCTTGTACAGCAGCGCCGACCGGACGAGCCAGTGGGTGTCACCGCGGCCGATATCGTTTTGGAGCGGCCGCGTAATCGTGACCACGGTGACTGGGCGACAAATATTGCTATGCGCCTGGCGAAACCCCTGGGACTGCCGCCCCGTGAATTGGCCGAACAGATCGCCGAACAGTTGCGTGCCACTGAGGGTATCTCGGGCGTTGAAGTGGCCGGCCCTGGCTTTATCAACATTCGACTCGATGCTGCAGCAGCGGGTGCTCTCGCTCGCACAATCGTCGAGGCCGGTGCTGGCTACGGTGCTAACCAGTCGCAGCAGGGTGTTTCGGTTAACGTCGAGTTCGTGAGTGCCAACCCGACGGGGCCTTTGCACATGGCGCACACGCGGTGGGCGGCTCTGGGCGACGCAGTGGTGCGACTCTTGTTGGCCAGTGGTGCCGATGCGGTGCGGGAGTATTACATCAACGATGCCGGTGCGCAGATGGGACGTTTTGCGCGGTCAGTGCTGGCGGCTATCCATAACGAGCCGCTGCCAGAAGATGGCTATCCGGGTGAATACATTCACGTTCTTGCCGAGCGGGTTGTGAAGGCGCGCCCCGACTTGTTTGACGTTGACCGGGTCGAACAGCTGCGGGTGACCGAAGAGCTCGCCTACGAGTATCAGCTTGCTGAGATTCGTGACTCGCTGCAGCGGTTTAATGTTCCTTTCGAGGTGTGGTTTTCAGAAAAGACCCTGCACGCGCCCGGTGCTGATGGTGGCCCGAGCCTTATTGCGCAGGCCATTGAGCGTCTGCGTGAGCAGGGTCATGTTTATGAGGCCGACGACGCCGTGTGGGTACGCACAACGACATTTGGCGACGATAAAGACCGTGTTGTGCGTCGCTCGAATGGCGAATACACCTACTTTGCCGCCGATGCCGCGTACTACCTGAGCAAGGGCGACCGCGGCTTTGGCAAAAAGATCTATCTGCTCGGTGCCGATCACCACGGTTATGTGCACCGTCTCAAAGCCCTCGCCGGTGCTGCGGGTGATAACCCCGACACTGACATCGAAGTTCTCATCGGTCAGATGGTGTCGATTAACGGTGCACGTCTGTCAAAGCGCGCCGGCAACATCATCGAGATGGACGACATTCTCGAATGGCTGGGCACCGATGCGCTGCGGTATTCACTCGCACGCTACCCTGCCGATTCACCGCTCGACCTCGATCCCGATCTGCTGCGCAAGCGTACCAACGACAACCCTGTTTTTTATGTGCAGTATGCGCACGCCCGCACTCACAACGCAGCGCGCAATGCCACCGATAGCGGTGTTGACCGATCAGTGTTCGAGCCGCAGACGCTCACGCACGAGACCGAATCGGCGCTGCTCGGTGCGCTACAAGAGTTCCCCCGCATTGTGGCCTTTGCGGCGCAGATGCGCGAACCGCACCGGGTTGCCCGCTACCTCGAAGAACTCGCGGGGCTGTATCACCGCTGGTACGACAACTGCCGCATTATTCCGCTCGGCGATGCGCCCATCGAGCCTGTGCATCACACCCGGCTGTGGCTCAACGACGCCACGGGTCAGGTGCTGCGCAACGGCCTCGACCTGCTGGGTGTTCGTGCACCGGAGCGTATGTGAGCGCAGCGATCGACGGGCACGAAGCATCCGGTTGGGGTGCCTCGCAACAGCCGGATGCCGCGCGGCGGCGTCGCTGGCCGTGGGTGCTGGCAATCGTGCTCGTCACCGTGGTGGCCGCGGCCGTTGTTGGTGAGTTGGTGGCGCGCGCGGCCGTAGAACGGACGATTCGCAGCGAGATTATCAACGCTCTTGACCTTCCCGACGATCAGCAACTGCAGATTGACATGGCCCCTGTGACACTGCTGCAATTGGCATCTGGGCACCTGCGCGACCTGCGTGTCGAGTCAGACAGCGTGACCGTCGGCCCGTTTACGGGGGCTGCAGCGGCATCGGCCGAGAGTGTTCCTCTGCGCGGCGGCACGGTGATGGGTGCCGAATTTTCGGTGCGCGCCGACAGCGAACAGCTGCTCGATCTTGTTCGTGATGGTGCTGAGCTTCCTATTGTTACCGACATCACTCTGGCCGATGAGCTCGTAACGGCAGCCGGAAGCATCGACGTTTGGGGCGCATCGATCCCTGTGTCATTGTCGTTCTCACCCGGTGCCGACAGCGGAGATGTCACCATCACCCCGGTTTCAGCGACGCTCGGCAGCGTAACGATCGACGCCGCAGCAATTCAGGAACGTCTCGGATCAACTCTCGGTGCTGCCGTAGCCACACAAAACGTGTGTATTGCCGACCGTATACCGGCCGGCATTGAGTTGGCGAAGCTGTCGGTAGAACAAGACAGCATCCAGGCATCTTTTACCGTAAACCCCGCGATTGCCGATGACGAGCGCCTGCGCGAACCGGGGACGTGTGAGAAGTAAATATCGTGTTGTGTCGGTGTGCTCTAGTATTTTGAGAGCCCGGCTGCATCCCCCTTTCCTGTGATTGGTGATCTGTGAACTCTGCCCTGCCTGTCGAACCGCTTGCTCCGGCCTGGTTAAGAGTCCCCGAAGACCCTAATTCTCTTGCCGCGCGGGTGTGGCCGCATTCTGCGCAGCGCGACACCGATGGTCAACTACACATTGGTGGTGTGGGTACTACGGCCCTTGCTGAAGAGTTCGGCACGCCGCTGTACGTGCTCGACGAGAACGAACTGCGCACGCGCGCCCGCACGGTGCGCGAAGCCTTCGATTCCGCGACGCAGCGACATGGCACGCGCGCACGTGTTTATTACGCCGGTAAGGCTCTTCTGACAACCGAGGTTGTTCGCTGGGTAACCGAGGAGGGCCTCGGTGTCGACGTTTGTAGTCGCGGTGAACTCGAGGTTGCGCTCGCAGCGGGCGCCGATGCGTCGCGAATGGGTTTTCACGGCAACAATAAGAGTGTCGCCGACCTTGAACGGGCCGTCGAGGTAGGAATCGGCAGCATTATTGTCGATAGCCACGACGAGATTGAACGGCTCGCGGCCATCACGCAGCAGCGGGGCGTGCAGCAGCGCGTGCTCGTGCGTGTGGTGAGCGGTGTGCATGCGCAAACCCACGATTTCTTGGCGACGGCGCACGAAGACCAAAAGTTTGGTTTTGCTCCGGATGCCGCCCGCCAGGCCGTCACGCGCATTCGCCAGATCGACGGTCTTGATTTTGTGGGCCTGCACTGTCATATCGGTTCACAGATTTTTGGGTCAGCGGGTTTTGCGGAGTCGGCCCGGCGCATGGTGCAGTTGCACGCCGAGTTGCTTACGGGCGGCGATATTCCGCTGCTAAACCTGGGCGGTGGTTTTGGTATCGCCTATACGTCGGTGGACGAACCCGAAGATTTTACGGTGTTGGCCGAGCAGATTGTTGACGCGGTCGCGCAGCAGTGTCAGGCGCGGGGCATCCGGATGCCGGAACTGGCGTTTGAACCCGGACGCTGTATCTCGGGGCCCGCAGGGGTCACCCTGTATCGGGTGGGTACAACAAAATCGGTGGCACTGGGGGAGCGCAGGCATCGACTCTACGTCAGTGTCGACGGCGGAATGAGCGACAATGCCCGCCCGAGCCTGTATGGCGCTCAGTATTCTGCACGCGTGGCATCGCGGCGCAGCAGCGCAGTACCCGCACTGGCGCGGGTGGTTGGTTCACACTGTGAATCGGGCGACATCGTGGTCGATAACGAGTATGTGCCCGCCGATATAGCTGCGGGCGACACGCTGGCTGTGCCGGCGACGGGCGCCTACTGTTTTTCTCTTGCCAGCAACTACAACTACATGCCGCGGCCCGCGGTTGTTGCCGTTCGTGACGGACACGCGCGCGTGATTGTGCGCGGTGAGACTATTACTGACGTGCTTGCACGTGACACGGGCATTGCCCACGGAGCCGGCGCTGCCGCCGGAGAAGGAGAACAATGACGCAGCAACGCACACTCCGCGTCGCCCTACTGGGTGCCGGTTCGGTCGGATCACAGGTGGCTCGTTTGCTTTTGGAGCACTCCGATGAACTGGCTGACCGCAGCGGTGCACGGCTCGAATTGGCGGGCATTTTGGTGCGCGATCTCGAGGCGCAGCGTGATGTCGAGCTTCCGGCAGAACTGCTCACCACTCAGGCCGACGAGCTCATTGCCGGTGCTGACATTGTTATTGAACTCATGGGTGGTATGGAGCCTGCTCGCACCCATATTCTTGCTGCGTTGCAGTCGGGCGCGGATGTCGTCACGGGCAATAAGGCGCTGCTGGCCACGCATGGTCCTGAGCTTTATGAGGCGGCCGATCAGGTGGGCGCTACCGTTTCGTATGAGGCTGCGGTTGCTGGGGCTATTCCTATTGTGCGACCCCTGCGTGATTCCCTCGCGGGTGATCGCATCATGCGCATTTTCGGGATTGTTAACGGCAGCACGAACTACATTCTTGACCGCATGGATCGCGACGGACTGAGCGCCGAAGAGGCCCAGCAGATCGCCACCGATCTCGGTTATCTCGAAGCCGACCCCACGCTTGACCTTGAGGGTTTTGATGCGGCGCAGAAGGCTGCAATTTTGGCGAGCTTGGCATTCCATACTCCCGTGTCGATCGATGACGTGTACCGCGAAGGAATCGGTTCGGTGACGGCCGACATGATCGCCGATGCCCACCGTGCCGGATACGTGATCAAGCTGCTGGCGGTGTGCGAGCGCATGATCACATCGTCGAAGGCACCGGATGCTGGCGCTGTCACCGCCGATGGCGATGCTATTTCTGTTCGCGTGTACCCCGCCCTCATTTCTCGCGAACATCCCCTCGCGAGCGTGCACGGTGGCAATAACGCCGTGTTTGTGGAGTCAGAGGCAGCAGGCCCACTGATGTTCTATGGTGCTGGTGCGGGCGGTATTCAAACAGCATCGGCTGTTTTGGGTGATGTTGTTTCGGCCGCTCGCCGTCATATCGCCGGCGGTGTGGGCGTGGGTGAGTCCACGCGAGCGAATCTGCCCATTACACCGATCGGACAGGTTACGACGCGCTACCACATTACGATCGAGGTTGCCGACCAGCCGGGTGTTTTGGCTACGGTGGCGGGCATTCTCAGTGAGCGCGGTGTTTCGGTGGCCACGGTCGAGCAGAAGGCCGTGGTCGATGCCGAGGGCACTGCTCGTCTTGTGATCGGCACCCACAGCGCGCGAGAAGACGCTCTGCAGGCAACCGTGCAGGCTCTCGAAGCGCTCGATGTTGTCGAGCAGGTGTCTTCGGTACTGCGTGTCGAGGGTGCTGCATGACGCTCGGCCGCACGGTTGCCGTGCACGTGCCGGCCACCAGCGCTAACCTGGGGCCGGGGTTTGACACTCTGGGCCTCGCGCTCAGTCTTTACGACGAATTAACCGTCACAGAGATAGAGCCCGGCCGCTGTGATATTGCCGTTCAGGGGTCTGGGGCCGATGAGATTTCTCGCGGCCCCGATAACCTCGTTGTGCAGTCAGCCCGGCGTGCTTTTGAGCATGTCGGCGAACCTTTTCCTGGTTTGCGGATTCGCGCTACGAACGGAGTGCCGCACGGCCGGGGGCTCGGGTCTTCGGCCGCCGCCGTGGCCGCGGGGCTTTTGGCCGCTCGCGGACTCATGCGGCCCGAAGTCGCCCTGAGCGACGATGATCTACTGACCCTGGCAACAGAAATTGAGGGTCACCCCGATAACGTTGCGCCGGCTCTGTTTGGTGGGCTGACCATTGCGTGGATGCACGATGGTCGCCCAGCGATGAAGAAACTGCTCGTGCACCGTGGTGTATCGCCGCTGGTGTTTATTCCCGACTACACGATGTCTACGGCTGTTGCGCGCACTCTCGCACCCGTACAGGTGCCCCGTGAAGACGCCGTGTTTAATGTTTCGCGGTCAGCGCTGCTGATTGCTGCGCTCACACAAAGCCCGGAACTGCTCCTGGCGGCAACAGAAGACAAACTGCACCAAAACTATCGGGCGCAGGCGATGCCACCCACGAGCGCGCTCATTGCGCGTTTGCGGGCAGCGGGACATGCAGCGGTTGTTTCTGGTGCGGGGCCCAGCGTGTTAGTGCTCGCTGACGGCCCGGGCGAGAGGCTCGATGCTGTGGCTATCGCCGAATCGGCGAACGACGCGCGCTGGCAAGCGCATATGCTCGCCGTCGATGTCAGAGGTGGTAGAGTAAGAGACATCACGGAGGATTCCACGCCACTGGCGTGATCTGGACCTTCGTCGCATTTCTGCGAATCCCCGCACTCCGGGTAATTGGCTATTGGTGTGTGTTTCTTGCGCATCTTTGTGTGGTCATTCCCGATGTTTATGGTGCGGTGGGAGACATTCCCCGATAAATCAAGGAGAACTCGTGGATCCTCTCTTCGAGACCACCGATGCACCGTCGACCCCAGCAGCGACGACCGCTGCTTCTGCGGCTGACGGCTCATCAACCACCCCCGACAGTGCCGAACAGGCACCGACCACGCCCGCACGCAAGCGTGCACCACGGCGTGCAACAACAGCCTCTGCCGCCGCTCGCGCGGAAGCGTCGACAACCGACGCCGATAGTGAGCCCACAGAAAAACCAGCAGCGACGACCGCTAAGAAGTCATCAGCGGCCGCAGACAAGACAGACCCTGCTGCCGCGCCGGTAGCAGAGTCAGCGGAGCCCGCAGCAGCACCCGCTCGCAAGCGTGCACCGCGCCGTGCAACCTCAGCCGAAACAAAGACCGCCGCACCGGAGACACCGGCGGCAGATACCGCGGATGAGTCTGCCAGCGACAGCGCCGATAAAACAGCAGAGGCACCGGCCGCAGCTAAGCGTCCGGTTCGTAAACGCACCACCAAAAAGACGGATGAGGCCGCTGCCGAATCAACGGCTGACGCAGCATCCGACAATAAAGACGCGGTGGCCGACAAAGCCGAGGCCGCCCCGAAAGCCGACAACCAATCTTCGGGCGACAGCGATAAATCCGCCGAAACAGATAAGTCGGCCGACAGCGACAAGGCGGCGGAGAAGCCGGCTGCCAAGCGTAAACCTGCTGCCAAGCGCACCACCAAATCGTCGGCCAAAAAGACTGCCGAGGCCGAAGGCCAGACAGACGCTGAAGGCCACAGTGCGGCATCCGAAAAAAATGATTCTGCCGACAGTGGCACAAAAGAAACAGCAGCAGACAACGACAACGCTGCAGGGTCTCAAGAAGCCAAAGAGCGCGAAAGCGCGGCAGACACTGACAAATCAGATGAGCAGTCAGACAACATCCACGATGGCAACCGCGGGCGTAACCGTAACCGCAGCCGCAGCCGTAATCGCAACAGCGATAACGGTTCGTCATCCGACGACGACCAGCACGGCGGCAACACGCGCACCCGGCAGCGCAACAAGCGCCGTAATAACTCCACGTCTGACGAATTTGAGCCCGAGATTGGCGCAGACGATGTTCTGATTCCCATCGCGGGAATCCTGGACGTACTCGACAACTACGCTTTTGTGCGCACAACCGGATACTTGGCAGGCACCAGCGACGTGTACGTTTCGCTCGGCCAGGTCAAGAAATACCACCTGCGCAAGGGCGATGCGATCGTTGGAGCCATCAAGCAGCCCCGCGAAGGCGAGCAGCACGGGCGTCAAAAATACAACGCGCTCGTCAAGGTCGACTCCATCAACGGACTCTCGGTCGATGACGCAGCATCGCGCGTTGACTTCAACAACCTCACCCCGCTGTACCCGCAAGAGCGTCTGCGGCTCGAGACAGCGCCAGAAAAACTCACGCAGCGCATCATCGACCTGGTGGCCCCGATCGGTAAAGGCCAGCGCGGGCTTATTGTTGCACCCCCCAAGGCGGGTAAGACGATCGTGCTGCAGCAGATTGCCAACGCCATCGCGCACAACAACCCCGAAGCCCACCTCATGGTCGTTCTCGTCGACGAACGACCCGAAGAGGTCACGGACATGCAACGCAGCGTCAAGGGTGAAGTCATCGCATCGACGTTTGACCGCCCCGCAGAAGACCACACCACCGTCGCCGAACTCGCTATTGAGCGAGCGAAGCGCCTGGTAGAACTCGGACGCGACGTCGTCGTGCTGCTCGACTCGATCACACGCCTCGGCCGCGCGTACAACATTTCGGCGCCGGCATCCGGTCGCGTACTCACCGGTGGTGTCGACGCCTCGGCACTGTACCCACCCAAGCGATTCTTTGGTGCGGCACGCAATATTGAAAACGGTGGATCGCTCACGATTCTTGCCACAGCCCTGGTAGAAACCGGCTCGAAAATGGACGAAGTTATTTTCGAAGAGTTCAAGGGAACCGGCAACAGTGAACTGCGCTTGTCTCGCCAACTGGCAGACAAACGAATCTTCCCCGCGGTTGACATCAACGCCTCCAGCACACGGCGTGAAGAAATGTTGCTGTCTGCCGACGAGGTCAAGATTACGTGGAAGCTTCGTCGCGCCCTTGCCGGACTCGACCCGCAGCAGGCCCTCGAGGTTGTGCTGGGCAAGCTAAAAGAAACGGGCTCTAACGTAGAGTTCCTCGTGCAGATGCAAAAATCAATCCCCACTCCGGGAGGCACGGGACACGAAAACAGCATCCGCTGATGAGCAACGTGAAGGTTTCTAATGTTTGAGTCGGTGCAGGGCCTCCTCGACGAACATCGCGAGATCGAGAAACAGCTCTCTGATCCCGAGGTGCACGCCGACGCAGCGCGAGCAAAAAGAATCAACCGTCGGTATGCCGAGCTCAACCGGATCGTGCGTGCCCACGACGAGTGGGTAACAGCCGGAGACGACCTCGAAGCAGCACAAGAATTGGCAGGCGAAGACGAAGCATTCGCCGAAGAAATTCCTGCGTTGCAGCAGCGGTGGGAGCAGGCGCAGGAGCGACTCCGACGCCTGCTCATTCCGCGCGACCCAGATGATGCTCGTGACGTGATCATGGAGATCAAAGCCGGTGAGGGCGGCGCTGAGAGTGCACTGTTTGCCGCCGACCTGCTGCGCATGTATGTGCAGTACGCAGCATCAAAAGGCTGGAAGACCGAGCTTCTTGAGCGGAACGAATCCGACCTGGGCGGGTACAAAGACGTTCAGGTGGCTATTAAAGGATCATCCGCCGACCCCTCACAGGGCGTGTGGGCTCATCTGAAGTATGAAGGCGGCGTGCACCGCGTGCAGCGAGTACCGGCAACGGAGTCGCAGGGCCGCATTCACACCTCAACCACGGGTGTTCTCGTGTTCCCGGAGGTCGACGAGCCCGACGAAATTGAGATCAGCCAGAACGACCTCAAAATCGATGTGTACCGCTCATCCGGTCCTGGCGGACAGTCCGTGAACACCACCGACTCTGCTGTTCGCATCACCCACGTACCCACCGGAATCGTTGTATCAATGCAGAACGAGAAGTCACAGCTGCAAAACCGAGAAGCCGGTATGCGCGTGCTTCGGGCACGACTGCTGGCCAAGCAGCAGGAAGAACGTGAAGCGGCGGCATCCGATGTCCGCCGATCACAGATTCGTGGGATGGACCGATCGGAACGTATTCGCACGTACAACTTTCCCGAGAACCGTATTGCCGATCATCGCACCGGATTCAAGGCATACAACCTGGACCAGGTGATGGACGGCGCCCTCGAGCCCCTTATCGAGTCGGCCATTCATGCCGATGAAGAAGCACGTCTGGCAGCGCTCGGGCACGACGAATAGGCTTCGCACTGACGCACTGACGCACTGACGCGCTGACGCGCCGGCGTCGATGTGCGTTAAATGACGTACTCGGGTGCGGTAAGAAGTGCCCGTGTGTCATCATCCTGCGTGCGCTGACGCGGTTTGGCCGGCACACCCACCAGAATGCTGTCGGCCGGGGCATCCTTGGTAACAACGGCATTGGCCCCAATGACGCTGCGGTCGCCCACCGAAATGGGGCCGAGTACCTTGGCCCCCGCGCCCACGGCGACGCCATCACCGAGAGTCGGATGCCGTTTGCCGCTTGTACGGGTGCGGCCACCGAGGGTCACGCCGTGGTACAGCATCACGTCATCACCGATTTCGGCGGTTTCGCCAATGACGATGCCCATACCGTGGTCGATAAAAAACCGTCGCCCAATGCGGGCTCCCGGATGGATTTCAATACCCGTGAGCATGCGTGTGATCGTTGCTCCTGCGCGGGCAATAAACCGTAGACGGCGACGCCACAGCGCGTGCCACAGCCGGTGTGCCCAGATGGCGTGCAAACCGGGATACAGCACGATTAACTCGAGGTAGTTGCGTGCGGCAGGATCACGCAACCGCGCGGCCGCGAGGTCTTCTCGCAGCCGCGCGTACACCATTCGTACAGCACTCACAGTAGTGATCTACCAATCGCGCAGGTCTTCGAAAAGCGCTGTCGACACGTACCGTTCACCCGTGTCAGGGGCAACGACAACAATCGTCTTTCCGGCATTTTCTGGCCGTGCAGCAACCTGCAAAGCTGCGTGCACCGCGGCACCGCTCGACATGCCCACGAGCAGGCCCTCGCGGGAGGCCAGCTCGCGCGCTACCCGAATCGAGTCGTCGTATTCGACGGCGACGACCTCGTCGAGCACACTGCGGTCAAGAACCTCGGGCACAAAGTTCGGGCCAATGCCCTGAATACGGTGAGGGCCAGGGTGCCCTTCGGTGAGCACAGGGGAGTCTTTCGGCTCGACGGCAATGACCTGAATGTCGGAGCGGGTTTCTTTCAGCACCTGCCCGGTACCCGTAACGGTGCCGCCCGTGCCCACACCAGCGATAAAGATGTCGACGTTGCCATCGGTGTCGCGCAGAATTTCTTGCGCGGTTGTCTCGCGGTGAATGCGCGGGTTTGCTTCGTTTTCAAACTGACGCACCCACACGGCTCCGGGGGTGTCGGCCACAATCTGCTCGGTGACTTCAATTGCACCCGACATGCCCTTGTGAGGGTCCGTGAGCACAACCTCGGCGCCAAAAGCCTTCAGCAATACTCGACGCTCTTTCGACATCGAGGCTGGCATCGTCAAGATCACACGGTAGCCGCGTGCCGCGCCCACCATAGCGAGGGCAATACCGGTGTTACCACTGGTTGACTCAACAATTGTGCCGCCCGGTTGCAGAGCACCCGCTTTTTCTGCCGCATCGACCATGGCAATGCCAATGCGGTCTTTGACGCTGCCCGCCGGATTATAGGCTTCGACTTTAACCAGCACGGTGGCGTCGAGCCCCTCGGTGATGCGGTTGAGACGCACAAGGGGAGTGTTGCCAAATGCGCTGGTGATATCGGAGTGGATTCCGGGCATGGGAAAGCCTTTCGGGGTTAAACTGCCAAGCCTGTGCATCATGCACAAAGTGCAGGGTGCATGCCCAGCCTAAACGCATGGGCGGTGTCGCGGCGCGAGTATGACGCCGATGGTCAATGCTCACTACGCTGGACTACTGTGCCGGATGCTTCGTATACCTATTCCACTGTGCTCTCTGACGCGGCCGATACTTTATCCGCAGCGGGCATCACCGATGCGATGGTCGATGCCGAACTTCTTCTCGGGTTTGTGACGGGACTGAGCCGCGGGGGAGTCGCCGCTGCCGCTATTCGCCGCGACACGTTAGACGCAGCCGCTCACGCGCAGTTTGTGCAGCTTGTTCATCGCCGTGCCGAGCGCGTTCCGCTGCAGCATCTCACCGGTCAGGCGCCTTTTCGTAACCTGGTGCTGTCGGTGGGACCCGGTGTTTTTGTACCGCGCCCCGAGACCGAGGGGGTGGCCCAGTTAGCGATCGATGCGCTGTTGGCTGCAGCACAGCCGACACCTATTGCTATTGACCTGGGCGCCGGTTCGGGTGCGATAGCTGCCGCGATGGCAACAGAGGTACCGCACGCACGGGTGTTTGCCGTCGAACTTTCTGAACAGGCACTGACCTGGGCGCGGCGCAACACGGCCGGCATTCACAACCTCACCCTCATCCACGGCGACCTGGGTGAAGCCTGTTCCGATATTGCAGGGCAGGCTGCGGTGGTTATTTCTAATCCACCGTATGTTCCGGATGCCGCCATCCCACGTGATCCCGAAGTGCGGCTGCACGACCCGCATATGGCACTGTACGGCGGGGCCGACGGCCTCGACATCGTGCGTGTCATTAGTCAACGGGCGCTGCAGCTGCTGCATCCGGGGGGTCTTGTCGTGCTCGAGCATGCCGAGGTGCAGGGTGCAGCTATTCGGGAACTGCTGAGTGCCGATGGGTGGGTGCAAACAGCCACTCATCAAGACCTGACCCGGCGTGATCGTGCCACCACGGCTATCAAACCGGTATAGCACGTGACCTGGCAGCGAAATGATGCGCGTGCCGCGTAGACTAAACGGGTCATGTCCTCTGTCTTCGACTGTCGCGCCCCCGAGGGTCTCCTCGCTGGAATGCGCCATGCCCGCCAAACCCTCGCCCGCGGAGAACTCGTCGTGCTTCCCACCGACACCGTTTATGGTGTTGCCGCCGATGCTTTTACTCCCGCAGCCGTCCAACGGCTCCTCGACGCGAAGGGCCGTGGCAGGCATCAACCACCGCCCGTACTGGTACCGGGCAGAGCGACACTCGGTGCGCTTGTCGAAGCCGTACCCGAGCCGGTAGAGCGCCTCGTCGAAGAGTTCTGGCCTGGTGCTCTCACGATCGTGCTACCAGCCCAGCAGTCGCTCGTGTGGGATCTGGGTGAGACCCGTGGCACAGTGGCCGTACGCATGCCGGCACAGCCGATGACGCTGGAACTGCTCGAAGAGACGGGCCCGCTCGCAGTGTCAAGCGCAAATCTCTCGGGCGAACCCGCGGCGCTCACCATCGACGACGCCCAGCGGATGCTGGGTGACAGCGTCGATGTCTATCTTGATCACGGGCCCAGCACCACCGGTATCGCCTCAACAATTATTGATGCCACCTCTCTCGTGCGCGCGGGTGACGACGACGCTCGCGTTCGCATCCTGCGCGAGGGCGCCATACCGCGGTCGGAACTCGTGCGCGTGCTGGGTGAATTGCTCGAAGTTCCGGACGATTCGGCGTGAAGCAGTATCTGTTCATCATCATCCTGACAGCGGCTGTCACGTTCGCTCTGACATGGGCAGTGTGGCAGCTCAGCTTGCGATTCCGGCTGTATCCCGGCATCCGGGAGCGTGATGTACACACCACTCCCACCCCCCGACTGGGTGGGGTGGCCATTTTTTTGGGAATGGTGGCCGCGCTGACTGTTTCTGCCGCGAACCCATTTTTTGGCAGCGTGTGGGTACGACCGCAAACCATGTGGGCTGTGCTGGGTGCGGCCGCTCTTATTTGCGTCGTGGGCGTCATCGACGACCTGTTCGACCTCGACTGGATGATTAAGCTCGGCGCGCAGTTCGTTGCTGCCGGGCTTATTACCGTCGTCGGAGGGCTGCAGATTCTGTCGCTGCCCATCGGCGAACTGGTCGTTGGGTCGAGCTGGGTCAGCATTGGGCTGACGACGCTCGCGATCGTCGTCGTGATGAACGCTGTAAATTTCATTGACGGTCTTGACGGCCTCGTAGCAGGCGTCTGCCTGATCGCCAACGGGGTGTTCTTCGCGTACTCCTATATTTTGTCGCGAGACACAGGTCAGTCGAGCTATTTCAACCTGGCATCACTGTTGGCAGCGGTGCTCGTGGGGGCATGTCTCGGGTTTTTACCGCTCAATTGGAGCCCCGCGAAGCTCTTCATGGGCGATTCGGGAGCCCTTGTGCTGGGGCTCCTGATGGCGACCTCGGCGGTAGCGATAACGGGGCAGATGAACCCCGCCATGCTCAACCCCGAACAGTTTGGGCGCTCGCAAATGCTGGGTGCCTTCATACCGATTCTTTTGCCCGTTGCCGTCGTCATTCTGCCACTGCTTGATTTCGGGCTGGCCGTGCTGCGGCGCATGCGGGCAGGAAAATCACCGTTCGCTCCGGATCGCCAGCATTTACACCACCGGATGCTTGACCTTGGCCACCGTGATCGCGATGCGGTCGTCATCTTCTACGCCTGGACCGCCGTCATCTCTTTGGCGGTCCTGTTGATGTATATCGGTACCAGCAGCGAATGGCCCGGCGACTACCTCTTCGGTGCACTTTTCGCCGTGGTGGGCATTGCCGCCTGCCTTGTAGTCACCCTTAATCCGCATCGGCGCGCAGCGCGCGCTGCTTCGAATGGAGAACATCAGTGACCGAGAAGGTTCAGCTCTCGAGCACCCCTGTGCTGCACACCACGCTGCGCTGGGGGGCCATTATCGGGGGAGTGGTGATTGTGCTGGCCGGGGCGACGGGATGGATTGTCGCGGAGTCGGCCGGTATGTGGAGCGGCGTTATCGGTGCCAGCGTGGGCGTGCTGTTTCCTGCCTTCACCGCGATCAGCATCGTTATTGCTAACCGCTGGTACGGCACGCCGACCTACCTCACGACCTTTTTTGCGATCGTGCTCGGGTTCTGGCTACTGAAATTTCTCATCGTGCTCGTGCTACTGCTGTCGTTGCAGAGCGTGTCATGGATCGTGCCGATAGTTTTCTTCTTTTCTCTTGTGGGTGCGGCCATCGCATCACTGGTCGTCGACCTGGTTGTTTTGCAGCGGATGCGGCTGCCTGCGGTCTCGGATATTACTCTTCCCGCGGTCAACCCCGAAGAGGAACAGGAGCAGAACCCGTGATGCGTTCACGAACGGCCTTAACCTTTGATAGGGTGGATCCCGGCCTTGTGGTCAGTGTTCGGCGGGAGCGCTGATGCGCTGCAAGGAGTACCCCTCACCTTTCACCGCGTTCCACCCTCGACGCAAGAAGCTGGAGCCAACCCGTTGACTCACGTGAAAATGTTCCTCACGGCTGCCTCTGAGATTGAGTTCCACCCACCGTCAATGGGTGACTTTTTCCCTCCGGTGCTATTCCTGGAGGGCACGCCCTTCGCTTTCACCCGTATCAACCTCGCACAGGTCATCGCGACTGTTGTGCTGATCATCGTTCTCTTGATCGGTACCCGGCGACTATCTGTTGTTCCCACGCGGGGTCAGAGCCTTATTGAGTTTTTCTTCGGGTTCGTACGCGACCAGATCGCTTTCCAGGTTTTAGGAGAACGCGACGGTAAGCGGTTCCTCCCGCTGCTGACTGCCATGTTCATGGGCATTCTGTTCATGAACCTCACGGGTGTCATACCGTTCATCAACATCGCAGGTACCGCCGTTGCTGGGGTGCCGATCATGTTGGCGGTTGTCTCGTATATCGCCTTTATCTATGCGGGAATCAAGAAGCACGGTGGGTTGAAGTACCTCAAGCTCTCTCTCGTTCCCAGTGGTGTGCCGATCTACCTCGTGCCCATCATTGCCGTGGTCGAACTGATCTCGACATTCATTGCTCGTCCGGTCTCCCTGTTCTTGCGACTCCTGCTGAACATGATGGTCGGACACATGATGCTCGTGCTGTTCTTCTCGGCAACACACTTCTTCCTGTTGAGCATGAACTGGTTCACGCCTCTCGCCGCGGGCACCTTTGCCCTAAGCATGGCGTTTACTCTCTTCGAGATTTTCGTTTATCTTCTTCAGGCCTATGTCTTCACTATCCTCACCGCGGTTTACATTCAGCTCTCAGTAGCGGACGAGCACTAATCGGGTCTCCAAGCGGAGCCCCGATCCAAGAAAGGAAAACACACAAGTGGACGCAACTACGGTTCTTGCCGCCATCGAAGGAAACATCGCCACGGTCGGTTACGGCCTGGCAGCCATTGGTCCTGCGATCGGCCTGGGCGTCATGATCGGAAAGACCATTGAAGCAACGGCACGTCAGCCCGAGCTTGCTGGCCGTCTGCAGACCACCATGTTTATTGGTGTTGCATTCATCGAGATCCTCGCGCTCATCGGTATCGCCACGCCGTTTATCTTCAACGCTATTTGATCCTCGAGCACGACTGAGACTAAGGAGGCAGCGTGAGCACCACGCTTGTCACTCTGGCGGCCGAAGAGCTGGGTAACCCACTTCTTCCGTCCGACTATGACATCATCTGGTCCAGCGTGTGCTTCATCATCATCTTCCTCGTTGTGTGGAAGGTGGCACTGCCGCGGTTGACTACTATTCTCGATGCACGTTCGGCCGCAATCGAGGGCAACATTGCCAAGGCAGATGAAGCGCAGAAGCAGGCAGAGGCAGCGCTTGAGGAGTACACAAAGCAGCTCGCTGAGGCCCGTGCTGAAGCAGGACAGATTCGCGATGCCGCCCGTGAGGATGGCAAGAAGATCGTCGCAGAAGCCAAAGAAGCGGCAACTTCTGAAGCTGCACGGGTGACCTCTGCAGCCCAGACGCAAATCGAGGCAGAACGTCAGGCGGCTCTGGTGTCGCTGCGCTCTGAGGTTGGCACGCTCGCCATTGACCTCGCGGGCGGCGTTGTTCAAGAGACGCTTACCGATGACTCGCGCGCTGCCGCGGTGGTCGACCGTTTCCTGGCTGATCTCGAGGCGGCCAAGTAATGGGTAGCGCGACCACTCAGGCACTTGCGACGTCGGCCCAGGCTCTCGCTGCAACACAGGGGATTACGGTCGGCGTCGGCGGTGAGCTCTTTGCTGCTGCACGCTTGATCGACAGCTCGGTGCAGTTGAGCGGCGCGCTCGTCGACCCTTCTGTGCCCGCTCAGGCTCGGCAGGATGTCGTCGGCAAGATTTTTGCCACGGTATCTGAGCAGGCCCGAGAGGCACTTCGTGTCGCAGCAGCACAGCGCTGGTCGCGGCCATCCGATCTGATCGATGGCATCGAAGAGCTTGCCATTCGTGCTGTTGCTATTGGCGCAAACGACACCGACCTTGAGGGAGAACTGTTCGCAGTTTCTCGCACGGTCGCCGAGAACCCCGACCTCGAACTGGCTCTGGGTAGTCGTATCGGCAATGACGAGGCGAAAGCTCAGCTGGCACAGAGTATTTTTGGCGCAGCGACGAGCCCGGCAACGGCGCTCATCGTTTCGTCACTGGTGCAGCACCCTCGCGGTCGTCGGGTCCGGCAACTTTTGAGCCGGGCGATCCACATCATCGCTACTCAGCGCGAGCACGTTATCGCAACTGTGCACACCGCTGTACCCCTCGGCGATGCTCAGCACAAGCGGCTGAGCGAAGCCTTGCACAAGCGATATGGCACGAACGTCTCGCTGAACATCGTCATCGACCCCTCAGTCGTCGGAGGCCTGCGCGTACAGGTTGCCGATGACGTCATCGACGGCAGCATCTCCGCGCGGCTTGCCGACCTCCGACAGAAGCTCGCGGGCTAACAGGACTTCGCGCGGCTTACCCGCGCAGACCCTCATCAGATATTTAAGGGAAGACAATGGCAGAACTATCGATCAGCCCCGACGTCATCCGTGACGCGCTGAAGGACTTCGCCGCTGCATACGAGCCTTCGGGTGCTTCGGCAACGGAGGTCGGCACCGTCATCGACGCCGCCGACGGTATCGCGCACGTTGAAGGCCTGCCGGGCGTTATGGCCAACGAACTGGTGACCTTCGCTGACGGCACGAAGGGCCTCGCCCTCAACCTCGATGAACACGAAATTGGTGTTGTTGTTCTTGGCGACTTCACCGGTATCGAGGCCGGTCAGCAAGTAACCCGCACCGGCGAAGTGCTCTCGGTACCCGTCGGCGACGGTTACCTGGGCCGTGTGGTCGACCCACTGGGTAACCCCATCGATGGCCTCGGCGAAATTGCTTCGGAAGGCGTGCGTGCCCTCGAACTGCAGGCGCCCGGCGTTATGCAGCGTAAGAGTGTTCACGAACCGCTGCAGACCGGCATGAAAGCCATTGACGCAATGATCCCCGTCGGCCGCGGACAGCGTCAGCTGATCATCGGTGACCGCCAGACCGGTAAAACCGCGATCGCCATCGACACGATCATCAACCAGAAAGAAAACTGGGAGTCGGGCGACACCAACAAGCAGGTTCGCTGCATCTATGTCGCTATCGGTCAGAAGGGTTCGACCATCGCCGCCGTCAAGGGCGCGCTGGAAGAAGCCGGTGCCATGGAGTACACAACCATCGTTGCGGCTCCGGCATCCGACCCTGCCGGTTTCAAGTACCTGGCACCGTACACCGGCTCGGCCATCGGTCAGCACTGGATGTACGACAGCAAGCACGTGCTTGTCATCTTCGACGACCTCTCTAAGCAGGCAGAGGCCTACCGTGCCGTCTCGCTGCTTCTGCGTCGTCCGCCGGGCCGTGAAGCGTACCCCGGTGACGTGTTCTATCTGCACTCACGTCTCCTTGAGCGCTGTGCAAAGCTCTCCGATGAGCTGGGTGCAGGATCGATGACCGGCCTTCCGATCATCGAGACCAAGGCCAACGACGTCTCGGCCTACATCCCGACCAACGTGATTTCGATCACCGATGGTCAGATCTTCCTGCAGTCCGACCTCTTCAACGCCAACCAGCGTCCCGCCGTCGACGTGGGTATTTCGGTTTCGCGTGTGGGTGGAGACGCCCAGGTCAAGTCGATCAAGAAGGTCTCGGGTACGCTCAAGCTCGAACTGGCGCAGTACCGCTCGCTCGAAGCTTTTGCCATGTTCGCCAGCGACCTCGATGCAGCATCGCGGCGCCAGCTGGCACGCGGTGCACGACTGACCGAACTGCTCAAGCAGCCGCAGTACTCGCCGTACCCGGTCGAAGACCAGGTTGTCTCCATTTGGGCGGGCACCAATGGCAAGCTCGACACGATCGAGGTCGAAGACGTCTTGCGCTTCGAACGCGAACTGCTCGACTACCTGCGTCGCAACACGAAGGTACTCGACACACTGCGCGAAACCAACGTTCTCGACGACGACACCGTCGCCGAGCTCGAAAAGCACACCGATGCATTCATCCTGGAATTCGCAGGCGGTAAGGGTCAGGCTCTCGGAGCCCCGGGTAACGAAGAACACTCGGCAGCCGACGCCGAAGACGTCAACCAGGAGAAGATCGTCAAGGGCCGTCGCGGCTGATCGCGCGGATAACGAATAATGGGCGCTCAACTCAGGGTCTACAAGCAGAAGATTAGTTCTGCTCAGACGACCAAGAAGATTACGAAGGCGATGGAGCTCATCGCAGCTTCGCGTATTCAGAAGGCGATGGCGCGTGTTCGCGCGTCAACACCTTTTGCGCGTGCTGTGACCCGGGCTGTATCGGCCGTAGCCACCTACTCGAACGTTGATCATCCGCTGACCCGGGAACCCGAGACAGTCCGGCGCTCTGCCGTTGTGATTTTCTCGAGCGACCGTGGTCTGGCTGGGGCTTTCAACTCGCAGATCCTGCGTGAAGGGCTCGAACTTGCGGAGCTCATTCGTTCCGAAGGTAAAGAACCGGTGTTCTACCTCGTCGGAAGAAAAGCCGTCGGCTACTTCCAATTCCGCAGCATTGCATCCGCTGCGGAGTGGACGGGCGACACCGATACTCCGCAGTTCCGTACGGCCGAAGAAATTTCGGCAACACTGTTGGAAGCCTTCGACCGTGGCGGAGAAGACGGCGGCGTCGACGAGATCCACCTTGTCTACAACCGCTTTGTCAGCATGATGACTCAGCAGCCCGAAACGGTGCGTTTGCTGCCGCTGGAGATCGCCGAATCCGACGAGACGGATGCAGCAGCTCCCGTATACCCGCTGTACGACTTCGAGCCGGATGCTGACACCGTGCTGGATGCCATTCTGCCGGTGTACATCCAGAGCCGAGTATTCAATGCACTGCTCCAGTCGTCTGCCGCTAAGCAGGCAGCGACGCAGAAGGCGATGAAGTCGGCCAGTGACAACGCTGACAAGCTCATCACCGACTACACCCGCCTGCGCAACAACGCTCGCCAGGCAGAGATTACGCAGCAGATCGCCGAGATCGTCGGCGGTGCCGACGCACTCGCGTCGAGCAAGTAGACCATCACGAAAGAGACGAAGAAATGACCCCTACCGCTACGGCCGAACAGGCCACCACCGCGGTCGTCGGGCGCGTTGCACGCGTCAACGGGCCGGTCGTGGACATCGAGTTTCCGCACGATGCGATTCCCGACATCTACAACGCGCTCAAGACGACGATCACCATCGGCGACGACTCGAACGAAATCACCCTCGAGGTTGCCCAGCACCTGGGCGACGACCTCGTACGTGCCATCGCACTGAAGCCAACGGACGGCATCGTTCGCGGGCAAGACGTACGTGACACGGGTGCGCCGATTTCTGTCCCCGTCGGGGATGTCACCAAGGGCCGCGTCTTTGACGTGACCGGTGAGATTCTCAACGCTGAGCCCGGTGAGCAGATTGAAATCACCGAACGCTGGCCCATTCACCGCAAGGCTCCCAGCTTCGACCAGCTGGAGTCCAAGACTCAGCTGTTTGAAACCGGTATTAAGTCGATCGACCTTCTGACGCCCTATGTTCAGGGTGGAAAGATCGGTCTGTTCGGTGGAGCCGGTGTGGGTAAGACGGTTCTTATCCAGGAGATGATCCAGCGAGTCGCGCAGGACCACGGTGGTGTTTCGGTATTCGCCGGTGTCGGCGAGCGTACCCGAGAGGGTAACGACCTCATCCACGAGATGGACGAAGCAGGCGTCTTCGACAAGACTGCGCTCGTCTTCGGACAGATGGACGAACCGCCGGGCACCCGTCTGCGCGTGGCGCTGTCAGCGCTCACGATGGCTGAATACTTCCGTGATGTGCAGAAGCAGGACGTGCTGTTGTTCATCGACAACATCTTCCGCTTCACGCAGGCAGGTTCTGAAGTATCAACGCTTCTGGGCCGTATGCCCTCGGCGGTGGGCTACCAGCCCAACCTGGCCGACGAAATGGGTATCCTCCAGGAGCGCATCACGTCGACGCGTGGTCACTCGATTACGTCACTGCAGGCCATTTATGTTCCTGCCGACGACTACACCGACCCCGCACCCGCAACGACGTTCGCGCACCTTGACGCAACGACCGAGCTGTCGCGTGAAATTGCATCGAAGGGTCTGTACCCTGCGATCGACCCGCTAACCTCGACCTCACGCATTATGGACCCTCGTTACTTAGGTGAGGACCACTACCGCGTGGCGACAACGGTGAAACAGATTCTGCAGAAGAACAAAGAGCTGCAAGAGATCATCGCAATTCTGGGTGTTGACGAGCTGTCAGAAGAAGACAAGATCGTTGTTTCGCGGGCACGTCGCATCGAACAGTTCCTGTCGCAAAACACCTACATGGCCAAGAAGTTCACGGGTGTCGAGGGATCAACAGTCCCGCTGAAAGACACCATCGAATCGTTCGACGCGATCGCTCGCGGTGACTTCGACCACGTTGCAGAACAGGCCTTCTTCAACGTCGGCCCCATCTCTGATGTCGAAGAGAAGTGGGCGCAGATTCAGAAGGAGAACGCATAACCATGGCTCTGCAGGTCAGCCTCGTGTCGGCCGATGCCGAAGTTTGGACCGGGAAAGCAACGCTTGTCGTCGCCAAAACGGTCGAAGGCGAAATCGGAATCATGGCCGGTCACGAACCGATGCTCGCAATCCTCGCCCAGGGTGAAGTTCGAATCACTCAGGAAGATGGCTCGAAAGTGCTCGCAAACGCACAGGACGGCTTTCTTTCGATGGAAGGCGACGAACTGACCATCGTGGCAGGGCACGCGGCACTCAGCGTTTAGCTTCGTCGGCAAGGGCGAGGAAGTTCCTAGGAGCTTCCTCGCCCTTGCTGCGTCTATGGGGGTCTTATGACAATGACAATCCTTTTACCGCCGTCGGAAACAAAACACCCGGGCGGCAATGACCCCGCCTGGCCCATCAACACCTGGGCGCTACCCTCACTCACACCACTGCGCCAACAAACTACCGATGCCCTCATCAACCTGAGTAGCAATCACGACGAGGCGCTGCGCACACTCAAGCTCGGACCGAAGAAAATCGGCGAGATTGAAAAGAACGCGCAGCTAAAACACGCGCCCACCATGCCCGCCATCGATCGCTATACGGGAGTGCTCTACGACGTGCTCGAGGCATCAACGCTCGACGACACGGCGCGCGAATGGTTGCGAGACCACGTGCTCGTCCACACGGCTCCGTGGGGCCCGATCGGCGCTCTCGACGGCATACCCGACTACAGGATGAGTGCGACAACGACTCTGCCGGGGGTAGGGCCACTGCGCCGAGCATGGTCGCAGTACGTGACAGCGGCGCTCGAAGCGCAGCATCCGGAATTCATTATTGATATGCGCTCAGAGGCCTATGTGCGGCTTGGCCCCGTGCCAACAACAACACACCACGTGTATGTGCACGTCGTCACCGAAACGGACGACGGCACGGTGCGAGCACTCAACCATTTCAATAAAAAGGCAAAGGGAGAGCTTGTGCGCGCCCTCGCACAAGAACAGGCGAATATTGCAACCGCAGATGAGTTGATGAGGGTTGCTCACACGCTCGGATACGTGATTCGCGCAACGCCCGAGAAAAACAGAGTGCAGCTGGTGGCTGTTGCTCCGTGACGACACGGGCTAGGGTGAATAAGGCACGGCGTGGAGGAAGTCGTGCCCAAGCAAACCCGACCCGGAGGGTCTCGTATGGATGACTATTACGCATTCAATGCGGCGTTTATTATCGGCATGGTCGTGCTGTGGTTCGTAATCGCAGCCGCTGGTTACGTGCTGTCATCGCTGTTTTTGATGAAGATTTTTGATAAGGCTGGTGTGCAGGGTAAGTGGCGCGCCTGGGTGCCGCTGTACAACATGATGATTTTCACCAAGCTGGGCGACTTGAGCCCCTGGCTTGTGCTGATTGCTATCGGGGCCAGCGCTGTGCTGGGTTGGATCCCGGTTATCGGTCAGCTCATCATGCTGTCGATGGCCGTTGTGGCAGCTATGGCTGCATGGCGCGTCGGCCTGAAGCTGCAAAAAGAGCCGGTGTGGGTAGTGCTTTATGTGCTGCTGAGCATCGTGTGGCTCGGTATTGCCGCCTACGACAAGTCGCGCTGGAACCCCAACATTGCCCCGGCCCCATGGGCAAACAATGGCTTCCTCGCCGACCGCACAGTATGGGACGGCGTGCCCCAGCAGCCCAGCGCTGTCGGAGCACCGCAGCAGGCGAACCCGGGCTACCCCCAGGGTTACCAGGCTCCCGGCCAGCCCGGTGGCTACCCGCAGGCTCCCCAGGGATACCAGCCCCCGGCGCAGCAGCCCGGTGGCTACCCGCAGGCACAGCCTCCCGCACAGCCTCCCGTGCCCCCGGCCCCTCCGGCAAACGGTGGAACCCCGCCGGTACCGCCCACGAATGGTGGTAACCCGCCCACCCCGCCGGCACCTCCCGCGCCTCCCGCGCCCGGTGCCTAAGAAGTAGCCGCAGGCCCTCGATGAATTTCATCGGGGGCCTGCGCCGTTGTACGCCATAGGGGCCCATGACGCGGTAGCGTGGAGGGATGATGGGTCATGAACGTCGGGTCGGGCAGTCGGGGCTAGTGGTTTCGGCAGTGGGCCTGGGATGCAATAACTTTGGTCGCGCCGGCACCGCCACGGAATCTCTGCAGGGTACACGGGCAGTGCTCGATGCTGCGATCGACAGCGGCGTGGTCTTTCTCGACACCGCCGATATGTACGGTCGTGACCCAGGTCTCAGCGAAACGCTGATGGGTGAGGCCCTGGAAGGCCGCCGTGACAGCGTCGTGCTCGCCACCAAGTTCGGCCATGAGCGCGATATGGAATACAACTTTCCTGCCGGGCGAGGCTCGCGTCGCTACGTGCGCCGGGCCGTTGAGGAGTCGCTGCGTCGTCTTCGCACGGACTGGATTGACCTGTATCAGCTGCATTTGCCTGATCCTCAAACACCGATCGCCGAGACTATTGATGCTCTCGACGAACTCGTCAACGAAGGCAAAATCCGCTATTACGGGCACTCAAACTTCACCGGCTGGCAGATTGCTGAAGCAGAGTTCACGGCACGGTCGCGTTCGACGGGCCGTTTTATCTCGGCACAGAACCACTACTCGTTACTGGCTCGCGGGGCAGAACGCGAAGTTCTTCCGGCATCCGAACGGTATGGCCTGGGTTTCTTCCCGTTCTTCCCGCTGTACAACGGCCTGCTGACAGGAAAGTTCACTCGTGAAGGCGGCCCCGCTGGCAGTCGCATTATGTCGACCCGCTCACACCTGTGGGAGCAGGCGCCCTGGGATGCGCTCGATGCCTATCGTGACTTCTGTGATGAACGCGGCATCACAATGCTCGAAGCCACGTTTGGCTGGTTGCTGGCGCAACCCGCCGTAGCAAGCGTGATTGCGGGCGCAACATCGCCCGAACAGGTGTCCGCTAATGCACGCGCCGGACAAGCCTGGTCGCCAACCGAAGAAGATCTGGCGATAATAGACGGGTTCTTCCCCTTGCCGGAAGACCCGGCCGCATAGTGAGTGGTTTATATTCGCAGCGGCTGAAGAAGCAGCGCTGCGCGCGCACGTTGGCAATCAGGGAGGCCCGAGGTGCATGAGGCAATACAGGTGAACCATCGCGATGTCACCCTGGGAACCGGCGACGCCGTGCGGCTGAGCTGGGCAGCCACCACCGACCGCGGTCGGCGCCGCGAGAATAATCAGGATGCATTTCTCGCCGAATATCCACTTTTTATCGTCGCCGACGGAATGGGCGGGCATGCCGGTGGTGAGGTGGCCAGCCAAAGCACAGTTGCTCGTATGCATGAACTCGTCGCGCAGGGTCTTGTCGATGGCGCTGGCGTAGAAGCGGCAATTAGTCGTGCAGTAGACGACATTATGCAGCATCCGGAAGCAACCGATGAGGGCACCGGAACAACCCTGACCGGCGTTTTCTTGCGCGCAGAAGATGCCCGATGGACATCGCTCAATATTGGTGACTCGCGTGTCTATCTCATGCGCGATGGCGCTCTGGCACAGGTAACGACCGATCACTCGGTTGTTCAAGAACTCATTGCGTCGGGTCGCCTGAGCCCAGAAGAAGCCGAAGCGCACCCGTACAGCAACGTGATCACGCGCGCTGTGGGCGTCACCGAGGTGTCACCGCCCGACTACCGCGAGATTGAGGTACGTGTCGGTGACCGTTTCGTTGTGTGTTCGGACGGGCTAACAAAAGAGCTCACCGACTATGGAATTCTTCATTTTCTTACGGAGAATGCCCAGGCCTCGGCTGCTGTAGAAGCCATGCTGACGGCAGCTCTCGAAAACGGCGGTCGCGACAACGTCACGCTCATCATTGTTGATGTGCTCGAGGCCACCTCGGAGCAGTCGCAGGGCGACATCGATGCTGCTGCCGCAACGGTTGACCCCGATCAGACGGCCGATTCCTCCCCGAACGAGGGATAAGAAGAGTTATTCTCGTCAGCTGTTTTTTGCCGGCGTGTACGGCGGCAAAGCAACAGACTGACAGACATGCACACTGACCCTGCCGATCCGCTCGTATTACCCGACGAACCTTCGCCGCCCAGTAAACGAGCGTTACCCATGGCAGGTGCTGTGGTTCCGGTGATCTCTGGTGTTGTGCTGTTGTTGGTGACGGGCTCACTATTCGCGCTGTGCTTTGCAGCTCTGGGGCCGGCGATGATGGGCGCATCACTCATCGATTCTCGTCGGCAGCGACGCCGCGAACAGCGTGAGTCGGCCCGTGAATACGAAGAAGCATGGCGGCGAACAACCCGGCAGTGGCAACAGCATCAACAGCGGGAACAAGACACGCGTCTGCGAGAGGCACCGGATGCTGCACTGTGCCTGGCCGATCCTCCGCTGCGTGGCATGCTCCTTGACGCTTCGACTGTGGTTACTGTTGCGCGCGGCACAGACCGCAGCCGCATCCGGTTGAGCGGTGGCACGGGGGAGCGGGCAGAGAAATTTCGTGAGCAGGCCGCAACCATTACGGGTGTGCCACTGGTTGTATCGCTCGGAAGTGGAATCGCTATTCGCGGATGCGGGGCCGTGACACAGGCCGTGTTGCGCGCAATCGTCGCCCAGTTGTGCCTACGATTCGGCGTGCGTGCACTGGCTGTGATTGGTGAGCCTGAGCACCTCGAACAGTGGGGGATCCACGCACTGCCGCATGCAGCCCACGCACGTTCGGGTGTATGGCGCGTGGGAGTGAGCGCGGGTGCAATCATAGGGCGCGCAGATAGCAGCATCGTGCTGCTGGATGAAGACGACAAGGTTCCTGAGGGTGTCTCGGTGGTGATCGACTGCAACGATCCGACATCCGCCGTCATCAGACACGGTGAACAGACCATGCGGGGCGAAGTAGAAGGAATATCACGCCAACAGATCGCTGTGCTCGCACAGCAGCTGGCACGCCACGACGACGGTGTCGTCGCAATGCCCGAGCGCATCGCGCTGCATGAGCTGGATCAACCCGCACTGTATTCCGACGGTCTCCTCGCGGCGATCGGCGGAGACGGAGCACACACGGCGGCTGTCGACCTGGTCGAAGACGGACCCCATGCGATTGTTACCGGCGTCACAGGAGCGGGTAAGAGTGAGCTCCTAGTCAGCTGGGTAAGCGCGCTCGCGACGGCCTATTCTCCGGAACAACTGCATTTTGTACTCGCCGATTTCAAGGGCGGTACTGCGTTTGACCCGCTGAAACAGCTACCGCACGTTGCCGCAGTGATGACCGATCTCGACGCAGAAGAAGCGGAGCGCGGCGTGCACAGTCTTCGTGCCGAACTGCGCAGGCGAGAACAACATCTCGCCGACCGAGGAGCACGGTCGATTGCCGACCCGAAGAGCGAACTCGCCCGCCTCGTCATCATCGTTGACGAGTTTGCTGCGCTGCTGAACGAACACCCCACCCTCGCCGAAGTGTTCACCGATATTGCCGCGCGCGGCCGTGCACTGGGCATGCATCTGATCATCGGAACACAGCGAGCAACAGGCGTCGTCCGTGACGCTCTCGCCGCCAACTGTCCGTTACGAATCACGCTGCGAGTCACTGACGCCGCCGATTCTCGCCTCATGATTGGTTCTGATGCTGCGGCCGAGCTATCGGGAGAAAGCGGTGCCCGAGGCCTTGCACTCATGCGGCGGCCTCGCGACGCAGAGCCGGTGCTGTTTCGAGTCGCTCTCACCGCAGAGTCGGATCTGCGCCGCATTGCCGCCCAGTACCCGGATGCCACTCGTGCGACGAGCCCCTGGCAGCCGCCGCTGCCGACCGAGGTCACTCTCGCCCAGCTGCGTGCTGCAGCACGCGGGCCGGGTCACGGTGGGGAATCGCAGATTCACCTGGCACTGATCGATGATCCCCAGCGTCAGCGCCGTGACGTGTTGAGCATTACCCCGGGCCGAGACCGCGGCATGATGATTGTTGGGGGAGCAGCTAGCGGTAAAACAACAGCAGTGCAGATGCTTGTCGACCAGTACCCGCACACGCTGGTCATCCCCGCCGATGAGGAACAGGCATGGTCGATCGTGCACGAGCTGGCGGCAGGAGAACGACCAGCAGCCCCGCTCATTGTGTGCGACGACATGGACGCACGGCTGGCAGCATTTCCGCCCGAATATAGCCAGGTGTGGGTCGAGAACTGGGAACGCATCGTTCGCTCGGCAGGCGCTTGGGGCAGCACAATCGTGTGCACAGCCACGCGACTGTCGGGCGGTACAACGAAGGTTGCCGACCTCTTACCGCGACGCGCGCTTTTGGCGCTGCCCAACCGCCACGATCATGTGGCAGCGGGAGGTGACTCCGCGCAGTACATCCCGCATCGCCCGGCCGGTCGGCTCAGTATCGACGGGTACTTCGCTCAGGTCGCATACCCCGATACCGATCACCGTGCGCGGTCGCATCCGACGCCAGCGTCGCCAACGAACGAACCTGCCTGGCAACCGTCAGCACGGCTGACCGTCGTTATCACACAGCGTCAAGAACTTACCGCCGCAGCATTGCGCCAGGCATGGCCGCAGCATCCGGTACTCACCCTCACCGACGTTCTTGCGCAGCACGATCCCCTCGCATTCACGCCGCAGACCGGTCCCGACCTGCCCGCGGGGGCCATTATTGTCGGCGAGGCAGAAGGCTGGCAGCGATCATGGCAGCTGTGGCAACATGCCCGCGGTGTGGCCGATATTGTGGTGCTGCCCGAGTGCACGACAGAGCTACGGACACTCGTCGGATGGCGTGGTCTTGCTCCCTACCTGCGGCCGCACGCCGGCCGTGCATGGCTCGTTACCGGCGGCCAAGACCCCCAGCGCATCGTCATTGCGGCTCTTGCGCCGCAACGGGCCGCTCCCGCCGAAACTGCGGCGTGGGCGCGGCACGAATGGGCGTAGACGATCGCGATTCGCGCGGCGGAGCCTGGCGGCACGACCCGGGCCACTAAGCCAGGGCAGCACCCGGGCGAATCATGCCGACCGTACGGCCGCCACCCTCGACCTCCAGCGGCAACACGGCGACGAGCTCCGACAAAGCCTTTTCATCAATCGCACCAGCCTGCGCCAACAGTGTTGCGGCAACCACGGTCGAAGCCCGCGGCGAACCATCGAGCATCTTCAATGCCACGGTTGTTCCATCCGGGGCCACCATGGTCATCACACCCTCAGCACCACCCTTAGCAAAAACCCCCAGGTGTTCAATCGCCTGCGTATCCGCTCGCCCCGGGCCGTCAATAGCCCACGGGTTCTCGCGAACGGCACGAACGAGCGCACCCGCGGTGCGATGCAGCGCAAAAGGCGAACGCTCCGAAGCCCCGCCCACACGGTGAATACCGTGCGCCAAAGCCTCCAAGCTCATAGCGTAAACAGGAGCACCGCAGCCATCGACTGCCGTTGCGACGACCTTATTGGCCGTCAAACGCTCCATTACTTCACGAATGTGCACCTGCAATGGGTGCTCACGATCGAGGTAGCCGCGCGTTGGCCACCCCGTCGCAACGCAGGCGTGAAGCATGGCGGCGTGCTTACCGGAGCAGTTCATGCGCACACGAGCAGGAGCACCGTGATCACGCACCAGTTCGTCTCGCGTCGCGGAGTCACTCGGCCACGCGGGCGGGCACTCCAGGTCGTCTTCTGTCAGGCCTGCACTCTGCAAAACTTCGCGTACAACGGTCACATGCCGGTCTGTTCCAGCGTGGCTGGCCGTGGCCATCGCTAACTGCTCACCCTCAAGTTCGGCACCGGCCGTGACACAGGCAATCGCCTGAAACGGTTTCAGGGTCGACCGGGGCAGGATGGGGGCGTCGGTAGGGCCTAGCTGGCGAACAACCTCACCATCGCTAGAAAGAACCAGCGCAGTACCGGCATGGCGCGACTCAATAAAACCGCTGCGTTCGACAACGGCCAATTCCACAGCGTCGGCAACAGAGAGCGTCTCGAGCATCCTGCCAGCCTAGCGCTGTGAACCGTCATATCCGCACTGGCACTCCTCCGAGGGGCCTGCGACGATAGAACCATGGCATGGGGGGAACATCATTACGCGCTCACCGCAACGTGGACGGGTAACAAGGGAACGGGTACGAGCGGCTACCGCGATTATTCGCGAGACATCACGGTGAGAATCGACGGCAAACCCGACAGCTACGGTTCAGCTGATCGCGTGTTTCACGGCGACGCCGAACGCTGGAATCCCGAAGACCACCTTCTCGCAGCGCTCAGCCAGTGTCATCTGCTGTCGTATCTTCACGTGTGCGTGCGAGAACAAATTATCGTGACCGCCTATCACGACCGTGCTGCCGCCGTTCTCCAGCAAGACAATAACGGCGGCGGTGCGATCACCGAGGTCATTTTGCGCCCGCACGTGACCGTCGCCGATGCCGCCATGATGGAGGCGGCCCTGCATGCCCACGAGCAAGCACAAAAATTATGCTTTATTGCGAACTCCGTCGCGTTTCCGGTGCGGCACGAAGCGACGGTAAGTACGGCGGATGCTGCGCAGCGCAGCATCCGGTAATTGTTAGCGCAGCCTCGCAGCCTACAGGCGTTCGCGTGGCAAGACCTGCTTGATGCGGTCGACCGTGCCCTGCGCAGGAACCTCGTTATAGCTACCGGCTAGTTCTTGCCCCGAGAGAGCGTGAATTGCCGCCATGATCTCGTCGGTGGCCTGCCTGCGTGCCCGCCCCGATGTGGCCGGGCCGTGGCCGGAGAGGTCGAGTGGCTCGCCGAACTTGACGGTCACGCGCTGGCGCAACGACGGCATTCGAGCACCCTTCGGCATAACTTTGTCGGTGCCAATAAGCCCGACGGGAACAACGGGGGCACCGGTTTGCAATGCGAGAAAAGCAACACCCGTGCGCCCTTTATAGAGGCGACCGTCGCTAGAGCGCGTGCCTTCCGGATACAGCGCAACAGCCAGACCCTCATCGATGAGTCGCCGCTGCTGATCCAGGGCGTCAAGGGCCGCCTGCCCGGCGCCGCGCCGGACGGGGATAGCGCCGATCGATTCGAAAAAGGTGCGCTTAAGCCATCCGCGAAAACCTTTGCCCTCGAAATAGCTTGATTTTGCGAGAAAGTGCACGGGTCTCGGCGCAGCGACCGGGATAGCAATCGAGTCGATAAACGAGAGGTGATTGCTGGCCACTATGACGCCGCCGCTGCGTGGCACGTTTTCTTTACCCTCGACGCGAGGTCGGTATACCAGGCGAGCCAGAGGGCTAATGGCCATCCGCCCGAGTCGGTACGTAGCGCCCGCTCGATGCACCTGTGTAGGTGCATCGGGGGTGGAGTTTGCGGGGTCGGTGCTGGTCACTCTTCGAGGGTAGTGGAGGATTCATACCTGCTTGGGCATGCCGCGTTCAGTGTTAGCCAAGGCGCGTAGAGGAAGATAGCTGTATCCCGTTTTTACTTTTTTGAGGTTTATTGTGCGTTTACGCCCCCTAACGGCACTCAGTGCCGTGGCCATTTCTGCTCTGCTGCTGACCGGATGCTCCGGCAGTGCCGACCCCGAACCCGACCCCACTGCCGATGCGAATGCTGACGCAGCCGACAGTCAGTGTCTGCTTGATGCGCAGCCCAGCGAGGCATCCGATGCGGTCACCGTGGAAGGCAGCGGTAACGATGCAGTTGTCTCCCTTCCCAGTGATTACGCGATCGACGATATAGCCCGCACGGTTGTTAACGAGGGTGACGGCGACGACGTGCACGCTGGTGACCTCGTTACCGTGCACTTCTCGATTGTTGACGCTGCCGACGGCAGTGTTCTTGATTCGAGCGACCGTGATGGCGAAGACGCATTGCCGATGCTGCTCGACCCGCAAAACTCTTCACTCTTTGTTGCCGCGCTAGAATGCCAGCCGCTGGGTAGCAGTGTTGTGTTGGCGTTGCCGAGCTCCGCTCTTGGTGGCGGTGACACCTCGCTCGTGGTGTACGCCGAGTCGGTCGAGAAGCTTCCGACGATCGCGCAGGGCACCCCGGTTGACCCGGTAGAGGGCATGCCCACCGTCGAGCTTGATGATGACGGTGCGCCCACCATCACCATTCCCGACGCCGACGCACCGACAGAAACGCAGATCGCTGTGCTGCAGCAGGGAGACGGTGCAGAAGTTGCTCCCGGCGACCTTGTCGCAGTGCAGTACCGCGGTGTGAAGTGGAGCGATGGCAGCGAGTTTGACTCCACATGGAGCCGCGGTGGCACGCCCACCCAGCTCCCGACCACCGGTGTCGTCACCGGTTTCCGTAAGGCGCTGGAAGGCCAAAAGGTAGGCTCGCAGGTGCTTGTCGCTATGCCGCCTGCCGAGGGCTACGGTGAACAAGAGGGCCACGAGCTGCAAAACGAAACTCTCGTTTTTGTTGTTGACATTGTGGCAACGGCGCCTATCGCACAGTAGTGGGTGATGTGTGGCATCCGGAATAGACAGTTGTTTCCGGATGCCACGCCCATCGCCCCGTAGGCTGGGCGCATGCGTCGCATCATCGTTCTTGGTTCTACTGGTTCTATTGGCACCCAGGCACTCGAAGTTATCCGGGCTCATCCGCGCCGGTTTCGACTGGTGGGTTTAGCCGCCGGAACAAATCGCGAGCAGGTGCAGCAGCAGGCTGAGCAGTTCTATGTCGAGCACACGGCGCTCGGTGCGAGCGAGGCGGAACAGCTGGTGCGCGACGTCGACGCCGATATTGTGCTCAACGCCATTACCGGCTCTATTGGCCTGGGCAGCACTCTGGCAGCCCTGGAGAGTGGCCGCACACTGGCGCTCGCCAATAAAGAGTCGCTGATTGTGGGTGGCGACCTGGTCACCGCGGCGGCACAAGAGGGGCAGATTGTGCCCGTGGACTCTGAGCACTCCGCTATTGCTCAGGCGATGCGTTCGGGCGGTGCGGGCGAAGTGCGGCGCCTCGTTGTCACTGCATCCGGCGGGCCGTTTCGTGGGCGTAGTCGGGAAGAACTCGCCAACGTCACCCCCGAACAGGCTCTGGCGCACCCGACGTGGAACATGGGGCCCATGGTGACCACCAACTCGGCGACGCTGGTGAACAAGGGGCTCGAAGTCATCGAAGCCCATCTGCTGTTTGGTACGCCGTACGACCAGATCGACGTTGTTGTGCATCCGCAGTCGATCGTGCATTCGATGGTCGAGTTTGTCGATGGTTCGACGATCGCCCAGGCATCGCCGCCCGATATGCGGCTGCCCATTTCGTTGGCATTGGACTGGCCCGACCGGGTGGGGGGAGTGGGCGTGCCGCTGGATTGGACACAGGCCACCAGCTGGACGTTCGAACCGGTCGACAACGAAGCCTTCCCGGCAATCACGCTCGCAAAACGAGTGGGGCGTGCGGGGGGCACCTATCCGGCTGTCTATAACGCCGCCAATGAGCAGGCCGTGCACGCTTTTCATGCGGGACGACTGCCGTTTTTGGGGATTGTTGACACGATCGAGCGGGTGGTTGGTGCGCACGAAGAGCCGGGCGAACTCACCGTCGAGGTGCTGAACGACGTCGAAACGTGGGCGCGCGCAGAGGCCGATCGCGTTATCGCTGAACGGCAATAGCAGGCCTCGTTGAGTTGTCGCGGCGTCGAATCGGCGGCTCTGAGAATATTCGAGGGTAAAGACGACTAACGTGTCAGCGTGGAGATGATGCTGTACATCGGTGGTCTGCTGTTCATGCTTGTGGGCTTAGCGGTATCCATCGCGTTGCACGAAGTTGGTCACCTTGTGCCGGCCAAACTTTTTGGCGTGCACGTGGGCCAGTACATGATCGGTTTTGGTCCGCGGCTGTGGTCGCGCCGCTGGGGAAGCACCGAGTATGGCGTAAAAGCTTTACCACTCGGCGGATATATTTCCATGGCCGGCATGTACCCGGCGACGGCGGATGGCGAAAAAGCGACGGGGATGTTTCGCACCCTCGTACAAGATGCTCGCGATGCTAATAACGAAACAATCGTCGACGACAATCGAGTTTTTTACCGGCTTTCCACCCTGAAACGCATCATCATCATGCTCGGTGGGCCGATCATGAACCTTGTTTTGGCGGTCGTTATTTTTACCGTGCTGCTCTCGGGCGTTGGTTTGCAGCAGGCTACGACGACCGTGTCGGCGGTGGCTGAATGTGTGCTGCCTGCCACTTCGCGGTCACAAACGTGTTCTGCTGATGATCCGGTTTCACCTGCCGCGCAGGCGGGCCTTCTCCCCGGAGACACAATCATCAGTGTGGGCGGTGAACCGGTCGCTACTTTCGCTGAGGCCAGCAGTATTGTACAGCGGTCACCGGATGCTGCTCTTGCACTGGTTGTTGAGCGCGGCGGCGAACAGCTCACGCTGACGCTCACACCGATCGCAGCGCAGCGCCCCGCTGTCGATGCCGACGGGTTAGCCGTGGTTGACGATAATGGCGATCCGGTCATGGCGACGGTGGGCTACGCGGGCATGACCTCGCAGGTCGAGTACGTGCGTCAGCCGATTCTCTCGGGCAGCCAGATGGCATGGGAAAACGCTGTCGCAGTGGGGCAGATTGTGGTGACGCTACCGCAGCGCCTGTGGGATGTCGGCGCGTCGCTGGTGACCGGTGGCGAGCGCGACCCCAACGGACCCCTGAGCGTTGTGGGCGTTGGCCGTATTGCCGGAGAGGTAGCGGCCACCGATGCTCCCGTGCTCAACCGGTTTGTGGTGATGCTCGGACTTTTGGGGTCGCTCAATATTGCGCTGTTCGTGTTTAACCTCATACCGTTACTGCCGTTGGACGGCGGTCACATTGCCGTGGCGCTGTGGGACGGCGTGCGTCGTGCCTGGGCCACACTGCGACGAGCGCCCGCACCGCGCCCGGTCGATGCCACCAAACTTGTTCCTATCACGGTGGTTGTTGCCGTGGCGCTGGTGGCGATGGGCGGGCTGCTGTTGATTGCCGACCTCATCAACCCGGTACGTATTTTCGGTTAGCTACTACTTACCTGTTTGCGGCTCGGCAAGGGCGTGGGCAACGAGACGCTCGAGCGTGGTGATGCCATCGTGAGAAAGAATCGACTCCAGGTGTCCCTGCACTGACGCGAAGTGGTTGCCGCGGAGCGCGTACACGTCACCGGTGACAGGATCGGCCGATACTTCGGCATCCGGAACCTGGGTCGTGCCCTGCGGTACTCGCGCCGTGAACGTGTTGTAGAAGCCGATCGACGCGTCGTGCTCAAAGATCGGCACCGTTTTTTGCACACCCTGGTGCGGTTCATCCAGCGGCTGCAGGTCGATGCCGAGGGTATCGGCCAGAATCTGGTGGCTGAGGCACACGGCAAGCAGCGCACGGCCGGCTTCGCGGCGACGCGCAACAACCTGTTGCATCCGGCTGATACGCGCAGAAGAATGATCGCGCGGGTCGCCAGGGCCAGGTCCTGCAATGACGAGGTCGGCCTGGTCGATCTGCGCGTCGGTGACGGCGTGCCAGTCAACAACCTCGGCCGTGCAGCCCAGGTGACGCAGCTGGTGGGCGAGCATGGTGGTAAAGCGATCTTCTGCGTCGATGACGAGCGCGTGCACCCCAACAAAGGGTGTGTGGTGGGCGGCATCGGTTTGCGGGGTGATCCAAAAATCGGCCAGGCGAGCGTTGCGCGAAGAAAGAAGAGCGGCGATCTCGGGGTCGTTTACCAGATCGTGCTCGGCAGCATCCGGGGCATCCGGATCACTGGCGGGGGTCGCAACAGCGCGATCAACAGCACCAATCGCGCCCAACACTCCCGCAGCTTTTCCGTGCGTCTCACTCACTTCTCCGTGCGGATCAGAATGCCGCACGAGCGTTGCTCCCACGGGTACGCGCAGTGTGTTGTTCTTGAGGTAGGCGGTGCGAATAAGAATGGGTGCGTCGAGATCGTATTCACCCCCGGATGCTGGTGTAAACAGCGCTGCCACGCCGGAATAGTAGCCGCGCGGTTCGGTTTCGTAGCGTTCGATGACGGTGCACGCGTTTTGCATGGGGGAGCCGGTCACGGTGGGGGCAAACATCGTTTCGCGCAGCACATCACGCGGATCCAGCTTGCTGCGGCCACTCAGCATGTACTCGGTGTGCGTGAGCCGTGACATGCGCTTGAGGTGGGGCCCCGTGATACGACCGCCATCGGAGCACACCGCACTCATCATCTTGAGTTCTTCGTCGACCACCATAAAGAGTTCTTCGGTCTCTTTTGTCGACGACAAAAACTCCGACAGCGCCTCTTTTGTCACACCCTCGGCCGGGTGCCGGAAGGTGCCCGAAATGGGGTTCATGGTCACGCTGCCGCCACGCTGCACAACGTGTGCTTCGGGGCTGGCGCCTACAGCGATGAGGCCGGGGGTGAGCACGGCAAAGGTCCAGTAGGCACCGCGCTCGTGCTCGAGAAGAGCGTGGAACCAGGTCAGTGCTGCCAGGCGTTCATCGGCGTCGATGCGCGCGGTAAAGTCGCGGCGAATAACAAAGTTGGCACCCTCGCCACGCCCAATTTCGTCGCGGATGACCTTCGACACGACGGCTGCATAGTCGTCATCGCTCACATCGAAGCCGGCATCGTGCAGGGCGATGGGTTCGGAGGGAAGATCGCTCAGCGCGCTCTGGCGTGCGTAGGTGTACCGTTCGTCGACAATAATGCAGCGCAGTGGCGCGCCGTCATCCGCGGCGGTGAAGCCACGTTCGCGTACCTGACGGTAGGGCACCATCGCAAAGATTTCTTTGCCGAGATCCAGCGGAATATCGGCTAATAGATCAACGTCGCGCACGTTCCCGGTGAGTACTTCGATGGGGGATGAGCCTGAGCGGGCCAGCAGAACAAGGGCCTGCTCGGGGTCGTGGGCGAGCGCCAGCACATCGTTGCTGCTGATGGCGGGGGCTGTGGCGTCGGTCATCGGGAATCTCCTGCGGGGTAGAACCGGTGCGGCACAAGACAACGAAGACCGCCCCGGAAGGCGGTCTGTGTTTCGTGGGTACGCGAACTCACCGCCTAGGAGGCGGGCCACCAGATGCGGGTCGCGGTCATGCGCTGAAACTATCACATACCGCGCTTCCAGCCTTACTGCAGTTGCACGCTAGTACTCTTAGAACGTGTCTGCTGTGAATCTGGGGATGCCCCGAATCCCCGAAACGCTTGCCCCCCGCCGCAAGAGCCGCCAAATCAAGGTCGGCAAAGTTCTTGTGGGCGGAGGTGCTCCTGTCAGTGTGCAGTCTATGACGACCACGCCCACGACCGATATCAATGGCACTCTGCAGCAAATTGCCGAGTTGACAGCATCCGGTTGTGAAATTGTGCGCGTTGCGGTGCCGACTCAAGACGACGCCGATGTGCTGCACATTATTGCCAAAAAGAGCCAGATTCCGGTGATTGCTGATATTCACTTTCAGCCGCGCTATATTTATGCCGCGATCGATGCTGGGTGTGCTGCCGTGCGGGTCAACCCCGGCAATATTCGTGAGTTTGATGGCAATGTGGGCGCGATTGCTAAGGCTGCGGCCGAGGCCGATGTATCGCTGCGTATTGGTGTGAATGCGGGTTCGCTCGATAAGCGTCTGCTCGAAAAATATGGTCGCCCCACGGCAGAAGCCCTCGTAGAGAGCGCGGTGTGGGAGGCCTCGCTGTTCGAAGAGCACGGTTTTCATGACTTTAAAATTTCGGTCAAGCACCACGATCCCGTTGTTATGGTCAAGGCATACCGGATGCTGGCCGAGCGCGGTGACTGGCCGTTACACCTGGGTGTCACCGAGGCTGGCCCTGCTTTCCAGGGCACGATTAAGTCGGCGACAGCCTTCGGTATTTTGCTCGCCGAGGGCATTGGCGACACGATTCGTGTTTCTTTGTCGGCACCTCCTGCAGAAGAAGTCAAGGTCGGCCACCAGATTCTGCAGTCGTTGAATCTGCGTGAACGCAAACTCGAGATTGTTTCGTGCCCCTCGTGTGGCCGTGCGCAAGTAGATGTGTATGAATTGGCTAACTCGGTCACGGAAGGGTTGAAAGACCTCACGGTGCCGCTGCGTGTTGCTGTTATGGGCTGTGTTGTTAACGGGCCAGGAGAGGCGCGTGAAGCCGATCTGGGTGTTGCCAGCGGTAACGGCAAGGGTCAGATTTTTGTGAAGGGCAAGGTTATTAAAACAGTGCCCGAGAACGAGATTGTGGCCACGCTCATTGAAGAGGCCAACCGTATTGCCGAAGAGATGGGGCTAGAAGCCGGCCTTGGTTCGGCGGAGGTTGTGACCGGCTAGCACCGAGAACGCGTACGTGTTTTCCACATAACGCTTTTTGTGCATTCTGGTGCATGCATGTCGACATTAGCGTCGTTCGCGACGGTGCTGCTGGGGGCGTAAAGCATGGCCCGTCATCCGTGGGGAAACAACTGCAAGGATGACAGAGGAGTCACCATGAAGCGTTTCCGTTCACTCGCGGTTGTGCTGGCGGTCGCCGCCGGCACGATCGTAGGAGGGGCGATGGCCACCAGTGCCAGTGCCCACGGTTGGATTACTGATCCGGGTAGTAGACAGCACCACTGTGCTGAAAGAGCTACCTCGTTTGACTGCGGTGCTATTAAGTATGAACCGCAGAGCGTGGAAGCACCCAAGGGTTCGATGCTGTGTAGCGGCGGCAATGACCAGTTCCGCATTCTCGACGACAATTCGCGGGCGTGGCCTCGTACCACGATCAACTCGACCACGACGTTTACGTGGAACATCACAGCGCGTCACGCCACAAGCACGTGGGAGTATTTCGTTGATGGTCAACTCTTTAAGACCTTCAATGACAACGGCGCACGCCCACCAGCAACCGTGACCCACACTCTGGAAGGGCTCCCTGCGGGCGATCACACGATTTTTGCTCGCTGGAACATTGCCGACACCGGTAATGCTTTCTACAACTGCATTGACGTGCGCGTAGGTTCGGGCGGCCAGCCCGACCCCGATCCCACACCCACACCGGACCCGACCACGGATCCGGATCCTGACCCCGAGCCCGGCGAGTGCACTGCAGCCGCCTGGGACAGCGGCACCGTATACACCGGTGGACAAACAGTCAGCCACGATGGCGTGGAGTACCGCGCCGCCTGGTGGACGCTGGGGGAAACCCCCGGCACCACAAGTGAGTGGGGTGTGTGGAAAGAAGTGGGAGCCTGCTAGACGCGATAGTTGAGAGGTAAACACCGGGGAGGCCTGCATGCGCGCGGGCCTCCCTTCTTACGTTTACGGTGCCCTCCGGCATCCGGTCGTTATCTCTACGTAATATCCACATGCATATAAAAACTCTGACTGAGTGGGGGCAAACGGCAGTTAGCCTCGCACAGATGGTTTCGCTGGGGAGAGACATACGAAACCGTCTTTCATGGGAAAAGGAAATGACAGGAGTCACAATGAAGCGTTTCCGTTCAATGGCTGTGGTGGTGGCAGTTGCTGCCGGCCTCCTCGCCGGCGGAGCAATGGCGACCAGCGCCAGCGCCCACGGTTGGGTTACCGACCCGGGTAGCCGACAGGACCACTGTTCAACGGGGGCAACCTCGTTCGACTGTGGTGGCATCAAGTACGAGCCGCAGAGCGTTGAAGCCCCGAAGGGCTCCATGCTGTGCAGCGGTGGCAACGAAGGCTTCGCGATCCTCGACGATGACTCGCGCCCCTGGCCTCGCACCACGATCGACTCGACCACGACCTTTACGTGGAAGATCACCGCGCGTCACTCAACCACCTCGTGGGAGTACTTCGTCGACGGTGAGCGGTTCAAGACGTACTACGACAACGGCAAGCGTCCCGAGGCTACCGTTCAGCACACCCTGCAGAACCTTCCTGCGGGCGACCACACGATCCTCGCACGCTGGACCATCGACGACACCATCAACGCGTTCTACAGCTGCATTGATGTGACCGTCGGCGAGGGCGGCAGCGTTACCCCCACGCCCGACCCCACCACCGACCCTGAGCCCACTCCCGACCCTGAGCCCACCACGGGCCCTGTCGAGGAATGCGACGCTGTTGCATGGAACTCGGGCACTATCTACACCGGTGGCGAGAAAGTTAGCCACGACGGTGTTGAGTACCGCGCCGCATGGTGGACCCTGGGTGAAACACCCGGCACCACCGGTGAATGGGGCGTGTGGAAAGAACTGGGCGAGTGCGCCTAAGCTGTCTCGCACCTAGTGCCGGGGCGTAACTGACTCTTGTCATTGCACCCGACACGAAGCGAAGGGGGTCGTGTTTACGAACACGACCCCCTTCTCACTGCCCACAAACAGCGCGCGCTAAGCAGGCGAAAAAGTGACGCGACCCGAAGCGATCGTGGCGCTTTCGAGACGCAGTCTGACGAGCGTTCCCGGGTCTGCCCCTTCGGGAACAGGTGCCCGAGCCGTGACCGCAGGGTCGGCAATCTGGATGGTTGCTTCACCGTCTCCATTGCGCGCCCGCAGGACCGTGGCAGTAAAAACCGTGCCGACTAACGGCGCCAAAACAGCGGCTTCGACACGGTCGACCGTCGCGGCGTTCAACTGACCCGACCGCGACGACGACTGCTGCATCAGCGTGGGTAGCTCGGCAAGACTCTCGCGGGCCCACTCCGGCACCGCTCGATCCTCGGCGATAGCCAGGCAGATCGTCAGAGTCCAACGATCAACAAGTCGACGCAGGGGAGCGGTGGCATGGGCATAGGGTGCACCAATCGCCGCCTGCATGGTTTCTTCGGGCAGGTCGCCATCAAAAGCGTGATAACCCGCGCCACGAAACAGTGCGCTCGCGGCATCCAGAATGGGCAGGGTGCTCGGATCTCGACGATCAAGCTCGCGCAAGTATCGGCCATAGCGGCCCTCGGTCCACGGATTACCCAGCGCGACAGTCTGCCGTCGGAACGTCTCAAACGCTTCATCATCGGGCTGCGGCATGGTGCGCAACACACCAATTTTTGCTTCGAGCATCATCTCTGCGGCGGCCATGCCCGTCAACAGAGACAGCTGCGCGTTCCAGTCTTCTATCGGCAGCGGACGACGCCGCCGAATGCTGTACACACCGTTGCCTTTAACAACTTCGTTATCGGGCAGATTCAAGCTCGCGCCACCACGGGCAGCCTCGCGGTCAATCCGCAAGCGTCCGATCCGCGGCAGCAGGGCGGCAGCAGAATCTTCACCGCGTTCCAGTCGATCCTGCTCGGTCTCGTAATCGAGCTTGGCGCGCGACCGGATGAGCGCACGCTGCAACTGTGTTGCGGCGAGGGCGCCATCAGAATCCAGTTGGAATGTCCAGACAAGCGCGGGGCGATCAGCATCCGGAAGTAGCGAAGCTTTACCCTCGCTGAGGCTGAGCGGATGCAGCGGAATCGAACCATCCGCCGCGTAGAGGGTTTGACCACGCTCGCGGGCGGCATGATCCAGCACCGAGCCGGCAGTGACAAAGCCGGGCACATCGGCAATCGCGTAGCGCACCGTGTAGCCGCGCGCAGCTTCTTCCAGATGAAAAGCCTGATCAAGGTCCATAGATCCGGCTGGATCAAGCGTGACAAAAGGAATATCGCGCAGGTCGAGTTCGGGAGCCGGAGCACTCGCCTGCTCGGCCTCCCGTAGCACCTCGGCGCTGAACGGGGTTTCATAGGGTTCGCGTAGCTCGGCCAATGCCTGGGCGAGTTCGCTCTGTGCAGCAGATTCAGAAATATGCGATCGGCGCTGTGGCATGTCGGCCAGCTTACGCACGTCACAACGGTCGTCATATTCGTGACCACGCGTGAGCATCACTAGACTTGGCACGTGGTCACCCGTCTTTCGCAACTCTTTGTCCGTACTCTTCGTGAAGACCCGGCCGAGGCCGAGGTCACCAGCCACCGCCTGCTTGTGCGCGCCGGATATATTCGCCGCCAGGCAGCCGGCGTATTCGCGTGGCTGCCGCTCGGGCTACGGGTACGCCGACGCATTGAACAGGTGGTGCGCGAAGAGATGGAAGCCGCCGGTGCGCAAGAGGTGCATTTTCCTGCCCTCATGCCGCGGGAGCCCTACCAGGCCACGGGCCGGTGGGAAGAATACGGCGAGCTGCTGTTTCGATTGAAAGACCGCAAGGGCGGCGACTATCTTCTCGCGCCCACGCACGAAGAAGCTTTTACCCTCATGGTGAAAGACCTGTATTCGTCGTACAAAGATCTGCCGCTGACCATTTATCAGATCCAAGACAAGTACCGTGACGAGGCGCGTCCGCGTGCCGGTCTTCTTCGCGGTCGCGAGTTCAGCATGAAAGATGCCTACTCGTTTGACATCGACGACGAAGGCCTCAATGTTTCTTATCAGGCACAGCGCGACGCCTATGAGCGTATTTTTCAGCGTCTGGGCATGGAATACGTCATTGTGCAGGCCGACGCGGGTGCCATGGGTGGTTCGCGCAGCGAAGAATTCTTGCACCCGACGCCCATCGGTGAAGACACCTTTGTACGCTCCGCAGGCGGTTACGCCGCCAACGTTGAGGCATACACAACGCCTGCTCCCGATGCCCTACCCATCGACAGCGCAGGGGCCCCCACGATTTTTGATTCACCGGATGCTGCCACCATCGACACCCTCGTGGCACAGGCCGCGACCGTGATCGACGGTGGGTGCACGGCCGCCGACACGCTCAAAAACGTGGTGCTCAAACTCACGTACCCCGATGAGACCACCGAGCTGGTTGTTGTCGGTATTCCCGGAGATCGCGACGTGGAAGAAAAACGCGCCGAAGTTGCTTTCGCACCGGCCGAAGTGTCGGCGGCGACCGACGATGACTTTGCCGCGCACCCCGCACTCGTTCGCGGATATATCGGGCCGTGGAGCGCACAGGGCCCGGTCCTGGGAGAAAAATCGACCAGTGGCATCCGGTACCTGGTTGATCCGCGGGTAGTGACCGGTACATCATGGGTTACCGGCGCGAATGAACACGAAAAGCACGCCTATAACGTGGTTGCCGGACGCGACTTTACCGCCGATGGCACGGTAGAGGTTGCGACCGTTCGCGACGGCGATGAGGCTCCTGACGGTTCGGGCCCCGTCACACTGGCTCGCGGTATGGAAATTGGGCACGTTTTTCAGCTCGGCCGCAAATATGCCGAAGCCCTGGGTCTGCAGGTGCTCGACCGCAACGGCAAACTCGCCACCGTCACCATGGGGTCGTACGGCATTGGTATCACTCGAATTCTTGCGGCGATCGCCGAGCTTAATAGCGACGACCGCGGCCTTATCTGGCCAGCGCAGATTGCGCCGTTCGACGTGCACGTCGTTGCCACGGGCAAAGACGAGCTTGCCTATCAGTTGGCCGAAAAACTGGTGACACAGCTCGAAACAACCGGGCGCGATGTGCTGTACGACGACCGCCCCAAGGTTTCCCCCGGCGTGAAGTTTGGCGATGCCGAACTGCTCGGCGTGCCCACGATCGTTATCGTCGGGCGCGGTGCAGCCGATGGCCAGGTTGAACTGTGGAACCGCAGCACCGGCGACCGTCAGACGATCGCCGCCGACGACCTTCTCGGGCAGCTGGGTTAGCAGCAGCGTGACACCCGCATCCGCAGAACCGCAGCCCGGCGATAACGCATCGGCGGGGTGCGGTTGCGGCTGCCAAGCCCCGTCGCGAGCGACCCCGCTAACGCTGTCGACGACCACACCGCGCGGTGAAGAAAACAGTGGCGTCCGGCACGCTGACGAAACCGAGCCCGCAGCAGGCGCGGCAGAACACGGCATTGAGCAGGCACAGATTCCTGACGGAAGCTTTGTGATGGGAGACTCCTCGGGCGATCGCAACCCTGCAGACGGAGAAGTGCCGCGTCACGAGGTCATTATTTCGTCGTTCCAGATCGACGCCACAACCGTCACCAACACCGCCTTTGCTCGTTTTGTTGCCGCGACCGGTTACCGTACCGAAGCCGAAGAGTTTGGCTACTCGGCCGTGTTTCATCTGGCACTTCAAGCACCAGAAAGCGACATTGTGGGGGTGCCGCCGGGCACACCCTGGTGGTACGGAGTGCGCGGCGCTGACTGGCAGCATCCGGGGGGAAAAAATTCTTCCCTCGACGGACTCGACGACCACCCCGTCGTACACATCAGCTGGAACGACGCCCAGGCCTACTGCGCGTGGGCGGGGCGACGCCTACCGACCGAGGCGGAGTGGGAATATGCGGCCCGAGGCGGACTCGAAGGCGCAAAGTACCCGTGGGGTAACGCCGAGGTCGATGAGGGCGGCTGGCGCGCCAACATTTTTCAGGGCGAATTTCCGGCCCGCAACACACAGGAAGACGGCTGGCTGACCACGGCACCCGTTCGCACGTTTGACCGCAACGGGTACGGCCTGTGGCAAATGGTGGGCAACGTGTGGGAATGGTGCGCTGACTGGTTTGACCCGCGCTACTACGGGCAGTCTCCCGACAGAAATCCGCAGGGCCCGCCACAGGGAGCCGCGCGTGTGCTGCGCGGCGGCAGCTATCTGTGCCACGACTCGTATTGCAACCGTTACCGCAACGCGGCGCGCTCGCAGAACACTCCCGATTCATCGATGGGTAACGCAGGGTTTCGCACCGTATCGCTGTAGTTCACTCCGGGATCGTGGCTGGTGGCGTATGTTGCCGCAGAATCATGTCAGGCTAGAGGCATGACCGATGTGACACTGTCTGATGACGTCCGCGCTGGTATTGACGAGCTTCTTTCCGAGGCCGACGTTCAAGAAAACCGCGCCTTGATTTCCCGGATGCTGCACACAGCCATTGCCATGGGGCAAGACCCAACGGCACGGCTTGACGCCAAGATCGCATCGGCGGCGCTGTCGGAAATGCGCGATGCTTTTCGCCTGTTCGCGCCGTTTTCTGAGGTGCCGAAGGCCACTATTTTTGGTTCGGCCCGAACGCAAGAGGATGACCCGCTGTACCGTCAGGCTCACGATGTGGCGCAGTCGCTGTCGCGTGCTGGGTGGATGGTGGTGACCGGTGCTGGCCCCGGCATTATGCAGGCGGGTGCCGAGGGTGCTGGTGGTGATATGTCGATTGGCGTGTCGATTCGCTTGCCCTTTGAAGAGAAACCCAATGACATCATTGCCGGTGAATCGCATGTTGTCTCGATGAAGTATTTCTTTACCCGCAAGCTCATGCTCATGAAAGAGTCGCGCGGATTCGTCTGTTTGCCGGGTGGTTTTGGCACGATGGACGAAATGTTCGAACTGCTCACACTGCAGCAGACCGGTAAGGCAGAACCCATGCCGATCGTGCTGCTCGATCGCGTCGGCGGTACGTACTGGCAGGCGCTGGATGCCTACGTGCGCGAGCACCTGGCCGGTGGCGGTTACATTGCCGAAGACGACATGGATCGCGTGCTCATCACCGATTCCGTCGATGAAGCGGTGGCCGAGGTGCTGGGCTTCTGGCACAACTATGATTCGCTGCGCTGGGTGGGTGATCAGCTGGTCCTACGGCTTAAGCACACACCCACCGATAACGAAATCACGGCGTTGAACGACCAGTTCGGCGATCTTGCGGTAACCGGCGGTATCACGCGCACCGAGCCTCTCGCGCCCGAGAAGAGTGACAACGACCTGCTGCACTTGCCGCGCATCATGCTGCAACTGAATCAGTTCCGGGTCGGGAGCCTGCACCGACTGGTGCGGGCGATCAACGCTCTGCCTTCTGCGCGATAAATCGTTGCGTCGTGGGCGTGATGAAACGCCGCGCGTAGATCGGTAGAGTTTCCGGTAATCTATTCGGATGCCTGTGCCACAGTTGCGGCACGGGTGAGAGCTGAATACGGAGGCGCCATGGACATCGATCTTTCGCTGCTACGCACAATCGAGCGCGAGAAAGAGATTCCCTTTGAGGAACTCATCACGATTATCGAGCAGGCGATCCTCACGGCCTACACGAAACACACGTCGGCTGAGGGCACGACTGCGGACGCCTCTGTGCGCGTCGATCTTGATCATCGCACGGGCCACGTGGCTGTCGTTCGGACTCTGACCGATGACGAGGGCGCGGTGATTGGCGAAGAAACCGTCACTCCCGCCGACTTTGGTCGCATCGCAGCCTTTGCTGCCAAGCAGGTGGTAACCCAGCGGCTGCGCGATATCGCTGATGACGCGGTGCTGGGTGAGTTCCGAGGGCGCGAGGGCGACATTGTTGCCGGAGTTGTGCAGCAGGGGCCTAATCCACGCATGATTCACGTCGACCTGGGCTCGGTGGAGGCCATTCTTCCACCAGAAGAGCAGGTGCCCGGCGAAGAGTACTCGCATGGTTCACGCATCCGGGTGTATGTCACTTCGGTGGCGAAGGGGATGAAGGGTCCGTCGATTACAGTTTCGCGGACTCACCCTGGTCTCGTGCGCAAGCTGTTTGCTCTCGAGGTCCCTGAGATCAACTCGGAGCTCGTCGAGATTGTTTCGCTGGCACGTGAGGCTGGTCATCGCACCAAGATTGCTGTGCGAGCACATGACCCCTCGATCAACGCTAAGGGTGCGTGCATCGGTGAGATGGGGCGCCGCGTGCGTGCTGTGACCGAAGAGCTTTCGGGTGAAAAGATCGACATCGTCGACCATGATCCCGATTTGGCGACCTTTGTGGCCAATGCGCTGTCGCCGGCAAAGGTGACCTCGGCTTTTGTACTCGATGAGGCAACAAAAGCTGTACGAGCGCTCGTGCCCGATTATCAGCTGTCTTTGGCCATCGGCAAAGAGGGCCAAAATGCCCGACTGGCGGCAAAACTGACGGGGGCCAAGATCGATATTCAGCCCGACAGCATCCTCGACTGATACGCGGCGGCGATGGGGTTCATCGCCGAACTGTCAGGCGCGGAGGTGTAAGATGGAACCTGTACGAACGTGCGTTGGCTGTCGTATGCCCGCATCTCGGTCTGCTCTGCTCAGAGTGGTTGTCAAAGATTCCACCCTCGTCCTCGACGAGGGTGCGTCAATGCCGGGACGCGGTGCATGGGTACATCCCACGCATGACTGTACGGATGCTGCACTGCAGCGCCGTGCATTTGCCCGTGCGCTTCGCGTGCCCGTCACTACGGACACGCAGACCCTCGAGAAACGGCTGAACGGCTATGGAAACAAAGTGAACGGCTCGAAATGAGACCCGTCCGCAACTAGATGGTCTGCCCTGCCTGGGCCGACCGACCCAGACAGGAGAATTGTGGCTGCCAAACCACGTGTGCACGAAGTTGCCGCCGAATTCGGCGTCGACAGCAAGCTTGCGCTTGCCAAATTGAAAGAGCTCGGCGAGTTCGTCAAGAGTCCTTCGTCGACTATTGAGCCTCCCGTAGCGCGCCGTCTGCGCGCCGCGATCCAGGCCGAGATCGATTCGCGTCCTGCGTCGAACGACGATAAGGGCAAGACCGAGGCTAAAGCTAAGGCCCCAGCAGCATCGGCTGCTAAGGGTTCTGCAGCGCCGAAGCCCGGGCCGAAGCCCGGCCCCAAGCCTGCCCCCGCATCGTCGGCTGCTCCCGCAGCACCGGCATCCGAGACTGCTCCCGCTGAGGCTGCAGCAGAACGTGCTGCGAAAGCGGATGCTGCACCTGCAGCACCCTCCGCTGCGCCGTCGACCGGGCCTCGTCCCGGGGCACCTCGTCCTGGTGGGAGTGCACCCAAGCCGGGTGCTTCGGCTCCCAAACCGGGTGCAAGTGCGCCGAAACCTGGGCCTAAGCCTGGTCCGAAACCTGGGCCTCGTCCGGGGAACAATCCCTTTGCGTCACAGCAGGGGATGGGTCAGCGCCCGGCTGGGCCTCGTCCGGGTAACAACCCCTTTGCTTCACAGCAGGGGATGGGTCAGCGGCCCACGCCCGGCAATATTCCTCGTCCGCAGGCTCCGCGCCCCGGGGCGCCTCGTCCGGGTGCACCTCGCCCCGGAGCAGGTCGTCCGGGTGGTGGCGGCGGTCGCGGTGGTCAGGGCCGTTCGAATGCTCCGTACCAACAGCGTCCGGGGGCTCCCGGTCGCGGTGGCCCTGGTGCTGGTGGCGGCGGCGGTTTCCCTGGTCGTCCCGGGGGTGGCTTCGCAGGTCGTCCCGGCGGCGGTGGCCGTGGTCGCGGGCCCGGCGGTGGTACCGCGGGTGCCTTCGGAAAGGGAGGCGGCAAGAGCCGGCAGCGCAAGTCGCGTCGCGCCAAGCGCCAAGAATTCGAGATGCGCGATGCGCCGATCGTTGGCGGCGTCAATGTGCAAAAGGGTAATGGCGAGATCATCCGCATGCGTCGCGGTGCTTCCATTTCCGATTTCGCAGACAAGATTGAAACGCTCACGGGCTACACCGTGCAGCCCGGCACCCTGGTAACGATTCTGTTTAACCTGGGCGAAATGGCTACCGCTACTGAGTCTCTCGACGAAGCAACGTTCGAGGTTCTTGGTGCAGAGCTGGGCTACAAGGTGCAAATTGTCTCGCCAGAAGACGAAGACAAGGAGCTCTTGGAGGGCTTCGGGCTCAACCTTGAAGAAGAGCTTGACGCCGAAAGCGAAGACGACCTTGAGATTCGTCCGCCCGTCGTGACTGTGATGGGTCACGTTGACCACGGTAAGACTCGTCTTCTTGACGCTGTTCGTAAGACCAACGTTATTGAGGGCGAAGCCGGTGGCATTACCCAGCACATCGGTGCGTACCAGATTTGGACGCAGCACGAGGGTGTTGACCGGGCACTGACATTTATTGACACCCCGGGTCACGAAGCGTTTACCGCTATGCGTGCTCGTGGTGCGCAGGTGACAGACATCGCCATTCTGGTCGTGGCTGCCGACGACGGAATCATGCCGCAGACGGTCGAGGCGCTTAACCACGCTCAAGCCGCCGGTGTGCCCGTGGTTGTGGCTGTGAACAAGGTTGACAAGCCCACGGCAAACCCCGACAAGGTTCGTCAGCAGCTCACGGAGTACGGAGTTGTCGCGGAGGAGTACGGCGGTGACGTTATGTTCGTCAATGTCTCTGCCCGCGAAGGCACCGGTATTCAAGAGCTTCTTGACGCCGTGCTGCTCACGGCCGACGCAGGTCTTGACCTGACCGCTAACCCCAATAAGGCTGCACGAGGTATAGCCATTGAGGCCAAGCTCGATAAGGGTCGCGGTTCTGTTGCTACCGTGCTGATTCAGTCCGGAACTCTCCGTATTGGTGACGCCATTGTGGCAGGAACCGCCTATGGTCGTGTCCGCGCCATGATTGACGAAAATGGCGACGCCGTTGAAGAAGCGGCTCCTTCGCGCCCCGTGCAGGTGCAGGGTCTCAACTCTGTGCCGCGTGCCGGTGATGTCTTTATCGTGACCGACGAAGACCGCACAGCACGTCAGATCGCTGAGAAGCGTGAAGCCGCCGAGCGTAATGCGCAGCTGGCCAAGGCGCGCAAGCGTATTTCGCTGGAGGACTTCACTCGTGCGCTGGAAGAGGGCAAGGTCGAAACGCTCAACCTCATCCTCAAGGGCGACGTCTCTGGTGCTGTCGAGGCACTGGAAGAGTCTCTTTTGAAGATCGAGGTCGACGATTCGGTTCAGTTGCGCATCATTCACCGCGCCGTGGGTGCTATTACCGAGAGCGACGTGAACCTGGCAACGATCGACAACGCGATCATTGTGGGCTTCAACGTGCGCCCCGACACCAAGGCGCGCGAGGCAGCTGCCCGCGAAGGTGTCGATGTGCGCTTCTACTCGGTGATTTACTCCGCTATCGACGAGATCGAACAGTCGCTGAAGGGTCTGCTCAAGCCAGAGTACGAAGAGGTTCAGTCGGGTGTTGCCGAGATTCGCGAGGTGTTCCGTTCTTCCAAGTACGGCAACATCGCCGGATGTGTTGTGCGCAGCGGTACCATCACACGAAACTCGAAGGCCCGCGTCATCCGCGATGGTGTCGTTATCGCTGACGCGCTGGCGATTGATTCGCTCCGTCGCTTCAAAGACGACGTCACCGAAGTTCGTACCGACTTTGAGTGTGGTATTGGCCTCGGCAAATACAACGACATTCAAATCGGTGACGAGATCGAAACCATCGAAATGGTCGAGAAGCCGCGCACCTAAGCGCAGCGGATCGCAGCAGGTTAGGAGAGATCATGGCCGGAGAACGGCAGGCACGGCTAGCCGACCGCATCCGGGTCATCCTCGCGGAGCGACTCGATAAGGGTCTGCGTGACCCTCGTCTGGGTTATGTGACGATCACTGATGTGCGTGTAACAGGAGACCTGCAGCATGCATCGGTGTTTTACACGGTTCTCGGAACCGAGGAGGAGCGCACGGCCAGTGCTGCCGCGCTCACCTCGGCCACGGGAATGCTGCGCTCCGAGGTTGGTCGTCAGCTCAATGTGCGTCTCGTGCCCACGCTGGAATTTATTCCGGATGCTGTGCCCGAGATCGCCGGGCACATTGCTGAGCTGTTGCAGCAAGCGCGAGAGCGCGACGCCGCTGTTGCCGGTCTTGCTGCATCGGCACAGTACGCCGGAGGCGACGATCCGTATAAGCGCGACGACGATAGCGACCGTGCTGATACGACCGAAGAGTAGCTTCTGATTCGTTAGGCCGGTGCCGCCTCACTCGACGGGTGAGGCGGCACCGGCTTTTTTCATCATGGTTTTTGACACAGAGCGACGCATACGAACTTACTTTGTAAACACTGCTAACATTTCCGTAGCGAACAACGACGTACGGGAGGAACGGTGTCGGCCACATTTGCAGTACCTCGCTCGACTTTGCTTTCCGCACCTCGCTATGACGCATTGAGCTCTCTCGCCGAGGTGCAAGAAGCGCTTGTGCGCGCCGATTTGATCGTTGCCCCGGCGGTTGTCACACGCTTGGCCGCCGTCTGCCAGGGAGACGCCGCCATCGTCATTGAATTGGCGCAGCGCCTCCATCGATCACAGCGCTGGGGTCTGCGTGCTCTTCCTGATCCACTGCCGCTTGTACCCGCTATTTCTCAGCGTTTCGCTGACGTGCATCTCGACGAAGAATCACACCGGATTCTGCTCGCTGCCGCCGTGTGTGTGGATGATCGTTTGGATGTGCTCCTCGAACTTTCGGGGCTCACGGCCGAGCAGCTTCTGCAGTCTCCCGTGAGCACGATGTTGACGTTTGTGGCCGCACGATTTGCCTTTAGTGACCCGTTGGCGCGCATCTGGATTCACGAGAACGCTGCGATCGCTGAGCGTACCCGTGTGCATGCCGCGCTTGCTCAGGTCTATGCGCGCGCGGGGGAGCGCACTCGTCATCTGTGGCATCACTGTCTGAGCACTCTGGCCGGAGATGCGGGCGTGACGGATGCTCTGCTGAGTCAATCGCGCCGTGCACTGCGGCGCGGCGACGCCGATATTGCCTATGCGATGGCGCGGGAAGCGGCTAGCCACGCTGATGCGCAGCGACTGCCCCTGGCGCGAGCTATTGCGGGGCGCGCAGCAGTTGGCGGCGGATGGCTTGACGACGCGATGGACTGGTTGGAGCCTGCGCTGACTGACGGCACCATGGCGGTGCGTGAGCTGGCGCTTCCGGCGTATGTGATCGCCTCGACGATGCGGCGCGGAGCCGTGCCCTCGGCCGAGATTGAACGATTCCGTCGCGACATCACCGAAGAGTTGCAGTGGGGTGTGTGGGGAAGGGCAACGGGTCTTGCCGCTGCACTCAGCGCCGAACGCGGTCTGCGCAGTGAGAGCCGCCAGTGGCTCGCGAAAGTGCGAGAGGCTGATGCGCGCAGTCGTGCCGGAGGTGTGCTGCGCACCTCTGCCGAAGCGTGGACGGCACTGTTCACCGGCGAAGAGGTTGATGTGCCGGGCGATGCCCCCACCGTGTCTGTTATCTGCCGAGGCTTACGGACGGGGCTGCACAATCGCCCCCATGAGGGCCTTGCTGCTCTTGCTCGCGATCTGGAAAACAGCGAAGAAGGCGAAGACGGACTGTTTTGCGGGTTCTCGCGAACACCCGTTGTGCGGGCGTATCGGGCTCTTGCTCGTGTGCTGTTACACACGTGGAGCGGCGACCTTACACAGGCCCGCCAAACGCTCGACGCCGCCGCGACCGACCTCCCCCTCGCTCTGCCATTTGCCGGCCTTGCCGTACCACTGGCGCGGCGTCTAGAAATCATGATGGATGGCCGCTGCGGTGCTCTCTCGGAGTCGATGAGCGCCACGGTTGCCGCCGGAGGCGTGCTAGCGCGACTCATGGAACGCGGAATGGAAGCGTATCTGCGCGGCGACGTTGACGACGCCGCCGCCCATGTGCAGCTGTGGACCGAGCGTTCGGCCTCACGGCAGAGCCTGGGTATTCCTACCCTCGACGAGGTGGGCCCACTTCACCCGCCCCGCGACGTCGAACCACCCGAAGCACGCCATGCTCACGAACTGCGTCGCCGTGTTCGTTCCGTGCGAGAGAATATCGGGTTCACGGAATACGAAACGATTGTCGACGAGGCGCGCAGCATCCGGTCACCGCTGGAACGCGGGCGAATTGAAGCGCTCCTGGGTGCTATGTGCGTGAGCCGCGGCGACACCGTCACCGGCCGTAAGCATTTGCGTGCAGGAGAAGCACTGTTGGGTGCCGCCGGTGCCACGGCCTGGCAAGAGGCAGTGCAGGCCCGGCTCGCGCGTTTAGGCGAGCACCTGGCCGAGGCCGCGCGGGAACCCACCGTGCCCATCGCCGTTGTCACGGCCGCCGACCCTCTTGCCCACTGCCGGGCTGCGTGGGAGCCCGTGCTTACCTCGAGAGAACTATCGGTTGCCATGCTCGTGGCAGAGGGGTGCACAAACAGGCAGATTGCCGAAAAACTTTTGGTTTCTGTACGCACCGTCGAAGTGCATATTGGCCGACTGTTTACGAAACTGGGTGTGCGTAGCCGCGGAGAACTGACGGCCCTGGCTCACCGCACAAATCAGCATATTTAGTCGCTGTTTGCTGCCATAGGCAGCCGTGCCCTGCCGTCGATCAGTTCGATAAGGCCATCCTGCGCGAGCGAATGCAGCGCCCTTAAACGCTGCGCGTCATCGGGCCACTCCGCGATAACGGCACTCTCTGGCTGATCATGACCATCGCTCTCGCGCAGCTGTTTTAACACGGCGCCGCGTGCCTGACGGTCGGAACCCTCGTAGCGCGCCTGGCGGGGGCGGCGATCACCCGTGTCAGGAAAACCGGCCGCTCGCCACGTGCAACAGTCGCTCAACGGGCACTGCTCACACCAGGCCGTTCGGGCCGTACACACCAGGGCTCCCAGCTCCATGAGCGCCGCGTTTACGGTGACCGACCGGGCAGTATCGTCGGGCAGCAGCGCGGCCATGTCATCGTGATCACGGCGGCGAGCGGCATCCGGGTGTGCCTTACCGTGCACAGCACGCGCAATAACGCGGCGAATATTAATATCGACTACCGGATGCCGCTGCCCATACGCAAACACGGCGACGGCGCGGGCCGTGTAATCGCCCACGCCGGGCAGCGCCAGCAGGTCATCGATGTGTTCCGGAACCACGCCGGCATGCTGATCGCGAATGGTAACCGCAGCCTGCTGCAAACGCAGTGCCCGACGCGGGTACCCTAAATTTGACCACTGGCGTAAAACATCGGCCGGGCGCGCCGCTGCCAGATCAGTGGGCGTCGGCCACAGAGCAAGCCAGTCGTGAAGCGCCGGTACGACGCGAGCGACGGGAGTCTGTTGCAGCATTGTCTCGCTGACCAGCACGCCCCACGCGCCAAAACGCGCATGAAACTCTGCCGACCGCCATGGTAAATCTCGCGCAGCACGCTCAAACCACGGGGCTAGGCGTGCATACAGCGAAGACGCAGATAGGTCACGAGCACTCACGTCACCAGCCTAGGCTGGAGCAATGGCATCATCCGGTATTCTGCTCGTCGATAAACCTGGCGGTCTCACCAGTCACGACGTTGTTGCCCGCGTACGCCGCGCTTTCGGAACCCGCAAAGTTGGTCATGCCGGAACGCTGGATCCGATGGCAACCGGGCTTCTCGTGATCGGCATCGAGGGTGCCACGCGACTGTTGACGTTTATCGTCGGCGCAACAAAGACCTATCATGCAACAATCTTGCTTGGACGAACCACCACGACAGACGATGCCGATGGCGATATTACGGGGCAGGCGGATGCGGCCCAGCTGCGGCGCGTAACGGCGGAAGCTATTTCGAGTGGCATCCGGGCTCTCACGGGCACTATTAAGCAGGTGCCCAGTGCTGTCTCGGCGATCAAGGTCGACGGACGCCGCGCTTATGATCGGGTGCGCGCCGGAGAAAACGTGAAACTGGCCGCGCGTGAAGTCACCGTGGCGCGTTTCGAGATCATCGACAAACGGGTGACCGATACACACATCGAAGTCGATGTAGAAGTCGACTGCTCTTCAGGCACCTATATTCGGGCACTTGCTCGAGATCTCGGAGAAACACTGGGTGTTGGTGGCCATCTCACACGTCTGCGACGCACACACGTCGGCCCTTTTGCGGTTGCCCACGCACGCTCTGTCGATGACCTTGCCGACGCACCATTGCTGACGCCGGCCGAAGCGGCCGCCGCCATCATGCCGAGCTTTGCGGCAACCGAAGAAGAAGCACGCGACCTTCGGCACGGTAAACGGCTCGTCGGGTACGCTCAGCAGGCACCGCAGTTACCGGCAGCAGCCATCGACCCGAGCGGGCACCTGATTGGCATTCTCGAACGGCGCGGAAGCGATCTGAAAAGCAGCATGAACATGCCGGAGGAGGCACCATGATCATGGCGTTTACGGTCATCCAACTGGTGATCGCCATTGCGGGCGGACTCTTTGCCCTTATCGCAGGGCTCGCAGGCCGGCGCCCCAGCGACTACACGGTGGGGGCTCTCGCGCTCGTCGAACTGCTGTTAATCGTGCAGGTTGTTATCGCCATTATTGCCCCCATGGTCGGCAACACTGCCACCGGCAGCCTGCTCGAATACTGGGTGTATCTTGTTTCGGCCGTTCTGCTGCCACTGGCCGGTGTGGCCTGGGCACTCATCGAGCGCAGCCGCTGGAGTACCGTGATCATGGGTGTTGTGGCGCTCTCGGTGGCCGTTATGCTGTGGCGCATGCAGGTCATCTGGGACGGTACGGCAACCGTGCTCGTCGGCGCTTAGGATAGAAGCGCTATGAGCACAGCGCCAACACCCACACACAGCCCGACACCAGCATCCGGAGTGCCTGTCGAACCTCGTCGCCGGATGACGGGAATCGGTCGAGTACTGGTGATTGTGTACACCGTCATGGCGCTGGCATCAACCGGGCGTTCTTTTGTGCAGATCGCTGAACGATACGACGAAGCACCCCTTGCCTACACGCTCTCGGCGGCGGCAGCGGTTGTGTATATTGTTGCCACGGTGGCGCTCGTTTTGTCGAACCGCACCGGCTGGTACATCGTCGCGTGGATCGCGATCGTATTCGAGCTCGCTGGTGTGCTCGTGATCGGAACCCTCAGCATCACTCACCCCGATCTCTTCCAACACCCCACGGTGTGGTCGGTGTTCGGCAACGGATACGTGTTCATACCGCTTGTGCTCCCCGTGCTCGGACTGTGGTGGCTCATAACCCATCGGAGCCGGCAGTCATGATCACACTGCGTTCACCCCAAGAAGTTCCCGACAACTATGGGCCTACGGTCATCGCAATCGGCAAGTTCGACGGCGTGCACCTGGGGCATCAGGCTGTGCTGCGTCACGCGATAGAACGCGCGCACGATAACGGTATGAAAGCTGTCGCCGTCACCTTCGACCGCAACCCGCTGCAGACCCTCAACCCCGCACAGTGCCCACCCGCGATTGGTTCGCTCGATAATAAGCTCACCCTTCTTGCCGAGGCAGGAGTCGACGCCACACTCGTGCTCACCTTCGACCAGGAACTAGCGGCGCTCTCGGCCGACGACTTTATTACACGCATTCTTATCGACGCTCTACGCGCCCAGCACATTTTTGTCGGAGCCGACTTCCGGTTCGGACACGGAGGCAAAGGCACCCCCGAACTGCTGCGCGAACGCGGAACCGACAGCGGCTTCACCGTGACTATCGTCGACGACGTTTATCGAGACGGAACAGAACGACGCATTTCGTCGAGCTGGATCAGAGAACTCATTAATACCGGTGATGTCTCCCAGGCCCACCAGCTGCTCGGGCGACCCTACAGCGTTGACGGCCCGGTCGTGCAGGGTATGCAGCGCGGACGCGAACTTGGTTTTCCGACCGCAAACCTGCCCACTATCCACGACCTGTGTCTGCCGGCAGACGGCGTGTACGCGGGATGGCTCATCGACCACGCCGATGGCGTGCGCCGGCAAGCAGCAATTTCTATTGGCACCAACCCGACTTTCGATGATGTGCTGGAGAGACAGGTCGAAGCCCACATTATTGACAGCGAATGGATCGACCTTTACGGCCACCAGGTCACGATCGAGTTCACTCAGAGGCTGCGTGGAATGGTCGCCTTCGAAGGCATAGAGGCACTGCGTATCACCATGGCCGACGACGTACGACGTACGCGAGAAATACTTGCGGCTGGCACACAGCAGTAAGAATGCTCTAAACTGGAGGTTGCTTTTTCAATCGCTCGATGCCGTTCGGCACCGCTGAGAAAGCAACACCCGCCAGTCCCGGTCCTACCGCCCGCGGGTAACCACCACAGAAAGCGCTTGATTCGTACCAGTTTCAAGCCAGGCTCAGGAGGAGCATGCCGACCACGGCGACCACCGCTCGACGGAAGAAGAATAGCCGTCGCGATGACGAGGCCCCACTCATTCCGATCCTCGCGCGCAAAGTGCGCGAGATCGAAGCAAAAGCACAGCGCGGAAAGCTCGGGCCCACCAACCGCGTCAAATTTCAAGTCATCGCTTTTCTCGTGCGAGAAGAACGCGCACGCGTCAAAACAGACACGGCAATCACAGAAAACACCCGAGCAGAACTGCTCAAGCGCCTCGACGGCATCGCGACAATCCTCGCGAAAACCGCAGCCCGCGACACCTCACTTATCCAACTGCTCGAAGCCGACCAGGCTGCAAGCCCCGTTGCACAGCGCATGCGCCGTGACTGGCTCATAGAATCGGGCGCTGAATTACCACCCGAAGAGCTGGTCATCACCGACCGGGCACCCGTCGTGCACACCGAAGTCGTACCGGCCGCACTAGCAGAGCGCCAGGTCACACCGCCATCTATTGAATCGCGGCTCATGGCCAATCCGTTCTTGGAGCCCGACCTCACCCCGCGCTCCACCAGCACGCCACGGCGTCGGCTCGACAGCTGGGAACTCATGGGGCCGCTGTACAAGGCATTCGAAAGCGGTGCCGGTGGCTCTGCCGCCAGCATGGAACTGCCTCCGCTCCCTGAATACGACCACGTTTCTCCGCGCGGCCTGGAAATGATGGTTCACCAGTCACGCCTCGTTGAAGCGGTTCGCGCAGGGCACCGATCGTTTTTGCTTGCCGATGAACCGGGCCTAGGAAAAACAGCCCAGTCGGTGCTCGCAGCATCCGTAGCCAACGCCTACCCACTGCTGGTTGTCGTACCCAATGTGGTCAAAATGAACTGGGCCCGCGAGGTCGAACGCTGGACACCGCAGCGACGAGCAACCGTTATTCACGGCGATGGCGACACTATCGATGCATTCGCTGACGTCTTTATCGTCAACTACGAAATACTTGACCGACACCTCTCGTGGCTCGGCAACATTGGCCTGCGCGGAATGGTGGTTGACGAAGCCCACTTCATCAAAAACCTCACCTCTCAGAGGTCGCAGAACGTGCTCGCGCTCGCCGGCCGAATCCGAGAAAACATGCCGGGCGGACAACCATTACTCATGGCACTGACCGGTACACCACTGATCAACGACGTAGAAGACTTCGACGCGATCTGGCGGTTCCTGGGCTGGAGCACGGGCGAAAAACCCACGGCACAGTTAATGGACCGGCTGGAAGCCACCGGTTACACGCCGGCCGATAAATCGTTCTATCCGGCGGCACGCGACGCGGTTATTTCGATGGGAATCGTGCGGCGCAAAAAGAAGGATGTCGCCGCCGACCTGCCCGACAAACTCATCGCCGACCTACCGGTCGAACTCGACGACGACTACGGCCGGAGCATTCGCGACGCCGAACGCGAACTGGGCGAACGCCTAGCCGCGCACTACCACCGCATCATCACAGCGCGCGGTACGAGCGGACGAGCAGCACTGTTCGAACCCGGTGAAATCGACGAAGATATCGTTCGCCTCGTCGCACAGAACGAGCTCGAGCTATCGCGTGCAGCCGGCACCTCGGGCGACAACGTTTTCACCATGGTGCGAAAAATCGGTCAGGCCAAAGCACAACTGGCAGCCGACTACGCCGCACAACTGCAAAGATCCGTCGGTAAAGTGGTGTTCTTCGCCAAGCACATCGACGTTATGGATCAGGCAGAAGCCCACTTTGCGGCATCCGGAATCCGCGCAGTATCCATTCGTGGTGACCAAAACTCCACCGCGCGTCAAGAAGCCATCGACGCGTTTAACGGCGATGAAGAAGTGGGTATCGCGGTGTGTTCTTTGACAGCTGCCGGAGTCGGGGTCAACCTGCAGGCAGCATCGAACGTGGTGCTGGCGGAACTCAGCTGGACCGCGGCCGAACAAACACAGGCGATCGACCGCGTTCACCGCATCGGGCAAGACGAACCCGTCACCGCCTGGCGTATCATTGCGGCCCATACGATCGACGCCCGCATCGCTGAACTGATCGACCAAAAGCAAGGTTTAGCGGCCCGCGCACTCGACGGTGAAGCCGTCGACGACACCGACACCGACTCGGTACAGCTCGGTGCGCTCATGCATGTGCTTCGAGAAGCATTGCGCCCAACAGTCGACTAGTCTCTTACCAGGCAACGTCGCCGCGCTCACACCCCCCTAAACAGCAAGGACGACCCATGAAAATCGGTATCCTCACCAGCGGCGGCGACTGCCCCGGCCTCAACGCGGTGATCCGCGGAATCGTGCTCAAAGGCACCACCACGTACGATCTCGAATTTGTGGGAATACGTGATGGCTGGCGCGGTGTGGTTGACGGCGACTTTTTTCCCCTGTCGCGCCACGAAGTAAAGGGCCTCGCAAAGGTCGGCGGCACCATCCTCGGAACCAGCCGCACGAACCCCTACGAGGGACCGCGCGGTGGTGCCGAAAACATTGCCCGAACGCTAGAAAAGCACGGCATTGACGGCATCGTTGCTATCGGTGGCGAAGGCACACTGGCTGCAGCAGACCGGCTCGCCCGCGACGGCATCAATGTGATCGGTGTGCCGAAAACGATCGACAACGACCTTCGAGCTACCGACTACTCCTTCGGTTTCGATACGGCGGTGAACATTGCCACCGACGCTATGGACCGTCTGCGCACGACAGGAGATTCGCATCAGCGGTGCATGGTCGCTGAAGTGATGGGGCGTCATGTGGGCTGGATCGCTCTGCACGCCGGTATGGCCGCGGGAGCACACGCCATTTGTATCCCCGAAGTGCCCATGTCGATCGAAGAAGTCTGCGCCTATGTCACCAGCGCACACGATCGGGGTCGTGCGCCGCTCGTTGTCGTATCCGAAGGTTTCACACTCACCGGTATGGATGAGGCCTACAGCGACAAAGGCCTTGACGCTTTCAACCGACCGCGGCTGGGCGGCATCAGTGAACTTCTTGCCCCGCAGATCGAAAAGATCACGGGCATCGAAACCCGCTCCACGGTGCTCGGCCACATCCAGCGCGGCGGGTCGCCCTCAGGTTTTGACCGGGTACTGGCCACCCGCCTCGCCCTGCACACGGCCGATGCCCTTGTTGAGCAAGACTGGGGTCAGATGGTGGCGCTGCGTGGAACCGATATCGTGCGGGTTCCTTTCGCCGAGGCGCTGGGTGAACTCAACACCGTGCCGCGCGAACGTTACGACGAAGCCTCGGCGCTGTTTGGCTAATACGCCGCCGATGGCACGACGACGAGCTTTCCCGCAGGCACACGAATCGGTGGCCTGCGGGAAGCCGTGATTAGGCGTCGGTGAGCCCGAGCCGATCGAGCATCCAGGCAAGCTCGTAGGCACGCTCGCGCCACGCGTTGTAGCGTCCGCTGACCCCGCCGTGGCCCGCCGCCATTTCACATTTGAGCAGCACGTGCTCGGCGCCGGCGTCGCGCAGTCGCGCAACCCATTTGGCGGGCTCCACGTAGAGAACGCGCGTGTCGTTGATCGAGGTCACGGCCAGAATGGGCGGATACGGGGCCCCATCACGCACGTTTTCGTACGGTGTGTACGACTTCATGTATTCGTACACTTCGGCGTCGTGCAGGGGGTCGCCCCATTCGTCCCATTCGACAACGGTGAGCGGAAGCGAGGGGTCGAGAATAGACGTGAGGGCGTCGACAAAGGGCACGACGGCGATAATCCCTGCGAACAGTTCGGGCGCAAGGTTGGCCACGGCCCCCATGAGTAGCCCACCGGCGCTACCACCCTCGGCAACCATCATCGTGGGTGCGGTAACTCCTGTGTCGACCAGGTGGCGAGCGCACGAAACAAAGTCGGTGAAGGTGTTGCGTTTGTGCAGCATTTTGCCGTGGTCGTACCATTGGCGGCCCATTTCACCGCCGCCGCGAACATGCGCAACGGCGAAGATTGCTCCGCGGTCGAGCTCAGAAAGTCGCATGGGCGAGAACGCCGGGTCAATTGAGTGCTCGTATGAGCCGTACCCGTAGAGGTGCAGTGGTCGGGGCCCGGCAGATGCGCCACCTGTTCCGGATGCCACACCCGGGTCGCCATACGACTTTTTCCACACCAGCGAGATAGGCACCTTGGTGCCGTCGTCGGCCGTGGCCCACTCACGGCGCTGCCCGTAGTCGTCGGGATTGTAGCCGCCGAGCACGATCTGTTGCTTGCGCACGTGCCGGGCTCCGGTGGCGGGTTCGAGTTCGAGCACGGTGCTCGGAGTGGTGAACGACCCGTATCCCATGCGCAGGAATGGCGAATGCCATTCGGGGTTGCTGCTAAAACCGGCCGAGTAGAGCGGTTCGTCAAACTCGATTTCGCTCACCGTGCCGTCGCTATACGACAAGATTCCTGCGCGTTGCAGACCTTCATGGCGGTATTCGACGGTCGCGTAGTCGCGGAAGCAGTCGATGTCGAGCAGACGCTGACCGGGCGTATGGGGGAGTACGACGCTGGGGTTGCGCTGCGGGTCACTGGCGTCGACGCGCACCAGTTCGAAGTCTTGCGCGTTGTCGTTGTGCAGAATGTACAGCACATCGCGGCCGTCGATAACGGCATGATCGGCGGTGTATTCAACCCCATCTTTCCGTGGCCACACCACTCGCGCCGGCGATGTGAGGTCGTTGGCGTCGATCAGGTGTTCTTCTGCCGTGATTTTCGACCCGACGTACACGATCAGGTACCGACGGCTGCGCGTGTATCCGGCACCCAGCCAAAAGCGATCATCGGGCTCATGAAAGAGCCGGATGTCGTCTGCCGTGCTGGTTCCTAGAGTGTGAAGCCAGAGGGTGTCGGGCCGCCAGGCTTCATCCCGGGTCGTGTACAGAATTCCTGTGCCGTCGACCGTGAAGAATGCCTGCGACGTGTTACGGATGATGTCGGTAAAGCTTTCACCCGTGACGAGGTCGCGGGCGTGCACGGTGTACAACTCGTCGCCCGAGGTGTCGGTTGACCACAGCATCCGGTTACCGTCGTCACTGATGTCGAAGGCGCCGAGCGCGAAGAATTCGTGGCCTTCCGCTTCGACATTGTTGTCGAGAAGAATTTCTTCGCCGTCGACGGGTTTGTCGGCCTCGAGCACCGGCGGGGTCCAGTCGTCGGCATCGCGAACGGCGGTGCGGCACTGGATACCGTACTGGGCACCCTCTTGTGTGCGACCGTAATACCACCAGTCGCCGCGGCGGGCGGGTACCGAGAGGTCGGTTTCTTGAATGCGCGAGCGCATTTCGGTAAATAGCTGGTCGCGCAGTGGCTCGAGGTGCTGCGTCTGTGCCTCGGTATATGCATTTTCGGCCTCGAGGTGAGCAACGACTTCGGGGTTTTCTTTGTCTCGCAACCAATCGTAGGGATCGCGGAACACGTCATTGTGGTGCGTGCGAATATGCGGTTTTTGTGCGGCGCGGGGTGCTGGTGGCAAAGACTGCGTCATGCCTCTACGGTAGTCGATCTGAGTTGACCGAAGCGGGATCGAGTGGAAGAATCCAGAGGGGCCGTTACTGGATTATGAACCCACGGTGAACTCTTCGTTCGTCACGCCGATATCATCGGCATTATTCCCGTTCCCTCTCTCGAAAGTGCACGGTGGAGACAGCAGCCCTCGTTGTCGTGCTTGTCATCGGACTAGCGTTATTTTTCGACTTCACTAATGGTTTTCACGATACGGCGAACGCTATGGCGACGCCTATCGCTACGGGTGCTTTAAAGCCCAAGACAGCGGTCACACTGGCCGCGATCCTCAACCTGGTTGGCGCGTTTTTGTCGACGGAGGTTTCTAAGACAGTGTCGGGTGGAATCGTGCGCGAGGATCAAATCGCGCATGAGATCCTCCCGTCGCTCATCTTTGCCGGTCTTATCGGTGCCATCACCTGGAACATGCTCACCTGGCTTCTCGGTCTGCCTTCGAGTTCTTCCCACGCTCTGTTTGGTGGACTCATTGGCGCGACGCTGGTGGGCGTTGGTCTGAGCGGTATTGACTTTGGTGTGGTGCTGTCGAAGGTTATTCTTCCGGCACTCATTGCGCCGTTGACGGCCGGGCTTATTGCTTTCGTCGCAACAAAAATTGCCTACGGCGTCACACGACGCTATGACGGCAAACCCGATGGCCGCGACGGTTTTCGGTGGGGTCAAATTTTGACGTCGTCGCTGGTGGCGCTGGCGCATGGCACGAACGATGCACAGAAGACGATGGGCGTGATCACTCTCGCGCTGATCACCGTCGGCTGGCAGTCGGGCGCACACCATGAGCCGCAGCTGTGGGTGATTGTTTCGTGTGCCGTCACTATTGCCCTGGGCACCTACCTGGGCGGTTGGCGCATTATTCGCACGCTGGGTAAAGGGCTCACCGAGGTGAAACCGGCGCAGGGCTTCTCGGCCGAGGCATCAACGTCTGCGACCATTCTTGCTTCGAGCGCACTGGGTTTTGCCCTGTCGACCACGCAGGTGGCGTCGGGCTCGGTCATTGGTTCGGGGCTGGGTCGTCGCGGCTCAACAGTGCGCTGGGGTACAGCCGGCCGAATCGCAATTGGCTGGGTTCTTACTCTTCCGGCGGCAGGACTCGTCGGTGGCTTTGCTGCGCTTCTTGTCGTCTGGTGGGGCTCGTGGGGTATCGGCATCGATGCGGTGCTGGCTGTCGCGGTGATCGTGGGGCTCTACCTGCGTTCACGCAGAAACGCTGTCACCGCACACAATGCTTTCAGTGATGTTGCGGCTTCTGGTCATGCGGTTGATGTTCCGGATGCACCACCGCCCACGCCGCGCCAGGCGCGAGCGATTCGTGCACGAGAAGAAGCACGCCGCCGGGCGGAAGAAAAAGAGGCTGCGCGCAAAGCAGCGAAAGAACGCAAAGACGCGAAGAAAAAATCGAGCGACGCGAAAAAGAAAACCAACGACGCGAAGAAAAAGTCGAAGAAAACGACCGCAGCCGTGCCTGTTCAGCCCGCACCCGACGCGTCGGCACCGCCGGAGAACATCACCGTTGAGGTACCCGTCGATGCCGCACCCGCGCAGCATGATTCGAGCGAGGAGCAGCAGCAATGACCATAGTTATTGACTGGGCAGCGTTCGTCAACGTCTTGGTGACCGCTCTCGCCGGTGCCACACTTCTCGTGACTTTTTATGCACTGGGGTTGCGCCTGCTGGTTCGCTCCGGCCGCGCACCAGTGGTAACGCCGGCCGAGTTCACCGACGCCATCACCGTTATTACGCCCAAAGAAGCCAAGAAGGCTGCCAAGGCGGCGGCAAAGGCCGCTAAGAAGAGCCCTCTCACCGAGGCGCAGAAGAAGTTTGCATTTGTGTGTGCCCTGGCCTGTTTTGCGCTGTGTGCAGCGGCGGTTATCGGCGGCATTCTCGTTATTGTGCTGCACCACTGACCGGCGTGTCTCGGTGCGCGTCGGTGGGTGTCGGTGCCTGCCTCTAGGCTGGCGGTATGGCGCAGCATCCGGTGAACTTTGGGCAGTATCCGTTGCCGACGCACACGATTGTGCACCTGAGCGACACGCATTTGCTTGCCGGCGGAGCACTGCTCGGCGGCCGCTATGACACCCGGGCCCGCCTGCAAGCGACGGTGGCAGCAATGCGCCGGATGCAGCTGCGCCCCGATGCCCTCGTTATTACCGGTGATCTCACCGACCTCGCCGAACCCGCAGCCTACGCCGATCTACGCAGCATTCTTGAACCGCTTGCGGCCGAATGGAATGCGCCACTGGTGTGGGTCGCGGGTAACCACGACGAACGCCCCGCACTGCACGAGCACCTGCTCGATGGCGAACCATCGCTTCGCCCCGTGACGGGCGTGTGGAATCTTTCTGGCCTGCGGCTCGTGGCCGTCGATACCAGCGTGCCCGGCTGGCATCACGGCGAAATCGATGACGACCAGCGGGAGTGGTTAGCGCAGGTTCTGCAGCATCCGGCACCACACGGCACTATTCTTGCCATGCATCACCCACCGGTACCGAGCCATATTCCGTTCTTCGACGTGCTCGAGCTACGTAACCAGCAGGCGCTCGCCGAAGTTGTGCGCGGCAGTGATGTGCGCGCCATACTGGCGGGGCACCTGCACTACTCCACTTTTTCGACGTTCGCAGGCATACCGGTGAGCGTGGCCTCTGCATCGTGTTACACGATGAATCTTTCACGCCCCGCATATGAGGTGAATGGGATGGATAGTGCGCAGGCTTTTCAGCTTGTTCATGTGCGGCCCGAAACGATTACTCACTCGGTGGTTCCGGCGGCAGAAACAGAGACGGCAGAAGTGTTTACGTCCGAGTGGGTCGAGAACATGGCGCGGTTGAGCGAGCAGGAACGCTTAGAAGCTTTCTCCCGCAAGAGGTAAGGGGCATTCTGCTCGGTAGACTGGGGGCATCCCCCCTCATCTATCAGCCACGACCCACGAGGATGTGACATGGCCGCCGAGGCGCCTGCAAGTACACGTACAGAAACCGATTCGATTGGGAGCATGGAGATTCCGGTCGATGCGTATTGGGGGGTGCATACGGCGCGTGCTGCCGAGAACTTTCCCATTACCAAGCGCCCGATTTCTGTTTACCCTGATCTTGTTCGAGCGTTGGCGATGGTCAAACAGGCCAGCGCGCGCGCAAATAAGCAGATTGGCGTGCTGGATGCCGAGCGTGCCGATCTGATCGATGCCGCATCGCAGCGCGTTATCGACGGCGAGTTTCACGAACAGTTCATCGTCGGGGTCATTCAGGGCGGTGCAGGCACCTCGACCAATATGAACGCGAACGAGGTGATCACCAACATTGCCCTCGAGATGGCGGGACACACCAAGGGCGACTATTCGTATTTGCACCCGATCGATCACACTAACCGCAGCCAATCCACCAACGACGTTTATCCCACAGCAATTAAAGTGGGCCTTTCGCTCAACCTGCACGACCTGCTCGACGAGCTCAACCTGTTGCGTGGTTCGTTTCTGACGAAGGCGACCGAGTTTCACGACATTTTGAAGGTGGGGCGCACGCAGCTGCAAGACGCTGTTCCTATGACGCTCGGCCAAGAGTTTCACGGTTTTGCCACGACGCTGAGCGAAGACCACAAGCGGCTCACCGAGAACGCATCGCTGCTGTTTGAAATCAATATGGGTGCGACCGCCATCGGTACCGGCATCACCACGCATCCCGACTACGCGGGCGCTGTGCTGCATCACCTGCGCGAGATCTCGGGGCTCGACCTGAAGACCGCCTCAGACCTGGTCGAATCAACGAGCGATACCGGGTCTTTTATGTCGTTCTCGTCGTCGCTGAAGCGCAATGCGATCAAGCTGTCGAAGATTTGTAACGACCTGCGCCTGCTGTCGTCGGGCCCACAGGCGGGCCTGGGCGAAATTAACCTGCCGGCAAAGCAGGCTGGTTCGTCGATTATGCCGGGCAAGGTGAATCCTGTTATTCCCGAGGTCGTGAACCAGGTGGCTTTTGCTGTGGCTGGTTCTGACATGACCGTGACAATGGCGGTCGAAAGCGGTCAGCTGCAGTTGAACGCTTTCGAACCGGTGATTGCCCACTCGATTTTCCAGTCGATCACGTGGATGCGGCAGGCGATGTGGACGCTGCGAGTCAACTGTGTCGACGGCATCACCGCCAACCGTGACCGCCTGGGGGCCATGGTTGGCTCATCGGTGGGAGTGATCACGGCGCTGACGCCATTTATTGGCTACGCGGCTTCGGCGGCACTAGCAAAAACGGCACTGTTGACGCACCGCAACGTTGCCGATCTGGTTGTTGAAGCCGGTCTTATGGAGCGCGACGAAGTGATGAAGCAGCTCTCGCCCGCGCGGCTTTCGGGCCTCGAAACAGCAACCGCGGCGATCCCGATCATCTCGGCCGAAGACCTCCCAGAGTAATCCGAGAAAACGGAGCATTCGAACGGAGTCACGGAACGGGCGTGATTGTCACGTGCACAGACGCCCGCACCGGACTCCGTTCGATGACCACCGCACGTTGTGGGGTGACGTACAGCACGGAGAGTCCGCGCGCTGTGCTACTCGTCGAGAATTCGGCAGTGGGTGGTGAGTTCGCCGATTCCGTCGATGCCGACGGTCACGGTTGAGCGGTCACGAAGAAAGATTTGCGGTTCACGTGAGTATCCGGCGCCGCCGGGGCTGCCGGTCGAGATGAGGGTTCCGGGCAGCAGTGTGATCGACTGCGAAAGGTGCGCGATGAGTGTCGCAACGGTGCGCACCATGTGGTCGGTGGAGGAATCTTGCACGGTGTGTCCGTCGATCACTGTCCAAATGTGCAGGTCTTGAGGGTTGGGGATTTCATCAGCTGTGACGACAACGGGGCCTGTCGGGGTAAAGCCGTCAAAAGACTTGCAGCGCGACCATTGCGCTTCGGCAAATTGAATATCGCGTGCCGTGATGTCGTTCACCACCGTGTAGCCCCACACGTGGTCGAGTGCGGTGTCGGGCGCGACGTCTTTTGCGGGAGCACCAATAATGACGCCGAGTTCTGCCTCGTAGTCGACCGATTCGCTGAGCGAACGCGGCCAAGAAATCGTTTGTTCATGCCCCGCAAGCGAATTGGGCCACAGGGTGAACACGGTGGGTGCGGCATCGGTTTTTAAGCCGAGCTCACTGGAGTGTGCTGCATAGTTGAGCCCGACGGCAATAATCGCGGGTGGTGCCAGCACAGCCGAGGCATAGGCGACGTCGTCGAGAGAGATCTTCGCGCGCTCGGGGGCTTCGGATGCCGCGTGTCGTACCTGTGCCAGCAGGGTGTCACCGCCCTGTATGAGTTGCTGCAGAGTTGAAGGGGCGTCGGGAAAGAGCGAGTTAACAACAATCGCGCCTGTGTCATCGATGACGGCCAGGCTTGCTGTTGAATCTTCGCTGCGGCGAAGGTGAGCAAAGCGCATGCTTCCACGCTACCCGGCTGCCGCGTTTGGTGGCTTAGGCTCGTGGATATGACTGTGGGCACGCCCTATCACCAACCGTTTCATGACCCAGCTTCGCAGGGTGGCGCCGTTGACCCGTGGGGGCGTGGGATGCAGCAACCCGTTCAGCAGCCGCAGCAGGCCATCGCACCGCTACCTGTTCCCGTGCGACGTGGTCGTTCGGCCCCGATCTGGGTGTTCGGTGTGCTCATCTTTTTACTGCTGGGAATCATCGGCTACTTTCTTACCTTCTTGGGCGCTGCAGCATCGATCGTGGGGCTTTTTGCCGCACTGATTCCGCTGGCAATTGTGATTTGTGGGGCCCTCGTTATTGACCGCTGGGAGCCGGAGCCGTGGAGTCTGCGCCTGCTGGCCCTCGGGTGGGGTGGGGTTGTTGCCGTGGGTATGGCGCTGATCGCGAGCCTGGCAACAAGTTTTGTTTTTGGGGCCCTGCCCGGCTACGAAGCCATGATGAGTATTGTGCAAGCGCCGATCGTTGAAGAGGTGGGCAAGGGGCTCGGCCTGCTGGTCATTTTTCTCATTGCCCGCCGTACTTTCGATGGCCCGATCGATGGCGTCGTTTATGGGGCGCTGATTGGCGCGGGTTTTGCGTTCGTCGAAAACATTCAATATTTTGCGGTGAGCATTATTGATGGCGGTGCTGTGCAACTCGGCATGACATTTGTATTGCGAGGCCTGCTTTCGCCTTTTGCCCATGCCATGTTTACCGCTGTTACGGGAGCCCTCATGGGAATCGCTGCGCGACGCCATGGCACAGCGGGAGCGGTTTTTGTTAGCGGGCTGCTCGGTCTTGCCGGCGCCATTGCGCTGCATATGTTTTGGAACTGGTCGGCAACATTTGGCTCATTTTTTGCGTTGTATTTCACGCTGCAGGTGCCGCTGTTCGTTGGTTTTATTGTGACGATCGTTCTTCTGCGTCGAGAAGAAGAACGTGCGACGCTGAAGAACTTTGCTGTGTATTCTGCGGCGGGTTGGTTTACTCCCGAAGAGGTCGCCATGCTGGCAACACCCACGGGCCGCCGTGCGGGAATGCAGTGGGCGGCGCATTTACGTGGTGACCGTCGTCCGCTGATGCGCACATTCATTCGCGACGCCACCGCATTGGCGAGCGTGCGGCAGCGCATAGTTAATGGCAGCGACCGGTTGGCTCCTGCCGATGAGCAGGCGTTACTGATCAGAATGACGGCAACCCGGGCACAGTTGCTGGCACCGTAGTACGAGCGGGCGTCGTAGCAAGAACAGACTCAGCGCCCGGTGCCGCGGCGATGCCTGCGTGTCTTCCGGGCGCTGAGTTGATCTAGTTCTGACTCTACGCCTGGTTTTTGTGGTGTCAAGACCTATTTTTGTTCGCTGTTGGCGCGCGCCGATACGTTGACCGATGCGTGCTGCTCGGGTTGGATAGAACGCATGACTGAGCGTACGAAGCCTGAATTTGATGCCCCCGAGGGTCCGGCCCCCAGCGAGCTTGTCGTTCGCGACATCATTGCCGGTACGGGCGAAGAAGCAAAGCCCGGCGACACGGTCACGGTGCACTATGCCGGGGTCGAGTATGACTCTGGCGAAGAGTTTGACTCATCGTGGGGCCGTGGCGAGACTATTCAGTTCCCTCTGCGGGGTCTGATTCAGGGATGGCAAGAGGGTATTCCCGGCATGAAGGTGGGCGGTCGACGCGAACTGGTCGTGCCTCCGCACCTCGCATATGGGCCAGCAGGCTCGGGACATTTCCTCAGTGGTAAAACACTTATTTTCATTATTGACCTGGTGGGGGTCGGCGCCTGAGCGCAATAGCCACAGGATCCCGGATGCCGCGCAGCATCCGGGATCTTTATTTTTCGGTCACCACACGGGAATATATGCGAGTGCATGCAAGTTGAGCCCTGTAGATCGCCGCACACGCGGCCTATGCACGCAAGGAGAAAATTCGTATGACCACCATTGACGTTCCTGGTTACCGCCCCGGCACCTGGGTTCTCGACCCCAAGCACAGCGAAGTGACCTTCAGCGTTCGCCACATGATGATCTCGAAGGTGCGCGGCACATTCGGAGTAAAAAGCGCAACCGTGTCGGCACCCGAGAACCCCTTAGAAGCACGCGTGCAAGCCAGCGTAGATGTGACATCGGTCGACACCAACGATGCCAACCGTGACGCCCACCTGCTCTCCGCCGACTTCTTTGACGCCGAAAACTATCCCACGATGGAGTTTGTTTCTACCGGTGCGCGCATCGAAGGTGATGACTTTATTGTCGACGGCGACTTGACGATTCGTGGCATCACCAAACCCGTTAGCTTTGAGCTCGAGTTCGGTGGTTTTGGGTCTGACCCCTACGGCAACTACAAAGCAGGAGCCTCAGCAACGACCGTTATTAACCGCGAAGACTTTGGTCTTACCTGGAACGCAGCTCTCGAGACCGGCGGTGTTCTCGTGGGCAAAGAAATCACGATCACGCTCGACCTGCAGGGTGCTCTTGAGAGGGAGCCCGAACTGGCCTCGTAGCACGCTGCCCGTGCGCTGCCGCCGATCCTGCCCGTTTTTATGGCGCGGGGTCGGCGGCGTCGTATTCGCGAAAGCGGGGTGTCAGCCGCGTGAGGAATGCCGCGAGGCCAATGACCAGTAGTCCGCCAAGAAGTGGCGGAAACCACAGTGCTGTCGCGGTCGCAAGGGCACCGGCATAGAGGGCCCCTACGCGGGGGCCGCCGGCCACCACAACAATAAACACCCCCTGTAGTCGGCCCCGCATGGTGTCGGGTACGGCCGCCTGCATCATCGTGTTGCGATAGATCGAGCTGACATTATCGGCCGCACCCGAGAGCGCAAGAGCCACACATGCAGCCGCGATGAGCACAATATTCGGTTGGGTTTCGGATGCCGGGGGAGCCCAGAGTCCGAGCAGAACGACAACCCCAAACAGCGCAATGGCCGCGCCGTATGCCTGTACGGCGCGCTGAATGCCGCGGCCGTGCCAGCGGTACTGCACAATACGGCCCGATAGCAGGCTCGATAGGAATGTTCCCACCGCTACGGATGCCGTGAGCAGGCCCGTTGTCACGGCTCCACCGCCGAGCAGTATCGTGCCGAGGGCGGGAAAGAGCGCGAGGGGCTGGCCAAAGGTCATGGCGCAAATATCGAGCAGATACTGCATGCGAATATTGGCGGCGCTGCGAAGAAACTTCCAGCCGTCGATGAGTGATGCAAGACCCGGGCGCACAATGGTGCCTTCGGGTCGTAGTGGGGGAAGCGTCCAGAGCCCCAGGAACATTGCGAGCATGAGGAGCACATCGATCGAGTAGGTCCAGCCGTACCCCGTTGCGGCAACGAGCAATCCGGCGGCAGCGGGGCCGACCATGACGGTGAGGCCGAAAGTGACGCCGTTCAGAGCAGAGGCTGAAGCCAGTAGCGAGGTAGGAATCAGCCGCGGCACGATCGCTGTGCGCGTGGCCATACCGACAGAGTTTGCTGCGGCCGTGATCATGCTCAGGGCATAGAGCCACCAGATGCTGACAAATCCGGTCCAGGTGAGCGTCGCTAGCAGGAGCGTGGATGAAAAGGCGATGGTGGCTGCGATGAGCGCGAGACGTCGACGGTCAAAAGCGTCGGCGAGCATTCCGCCGTAGAGCCCGGCCAAAATCATGGGAATGAGTCCGGCGAAGGCGATCATCGATACGGCAAAGGTGCTTCCCGTGAGGGCGAAAACATGCAGCATGACCGTGACGATCGTCAGCTGACCGCCGATTCCAGCTAATGACGAGCCGATCCACATGCGGGCGAAGGCGGGGCTTTCTCGCAGGGGGCGAAGGTCGATGAGCAGGCCCCGGGCAGGGCTCACAAGCCCTTCCTGTGACAGTGGTGCATACCTAGAGGTTATCGCTGATAGACTCGTTAGGTTGCCGTTTGATCGGCCGCGGATGAAGAGAGCCCACACAGAAGGTGCAGGGCGCCGCGCAACGGACGAAAGGGGATCGGTTCTATGGCACTGGAAGCAGACGTCAAGAAGGCGATCATTGAAGAGTACGCGACGCACCCCGGTGACACCGGTTCCCCCGAGGTGCAGGTTGCAATGCTGACGCAGCGCATCAAAGACCTCACCGAGCACCTGAAAGACCACAAGCACGACCACCACTCGCGCCGTGGCCTTTTCTTGCTCGTTGGTCAGCGCCGTCGTCTGCTCGGCTACCTCCAGGACGTCGACATCGAGCGCTACCGTGCGCTGATCGACAAACTCGGACTCCGCCGCTAAGCAGCGCAATTTGCGTTCAATCGCGCAAAACATTCTTGAGAAGGCCGCCCCAGGTGTGGGGCGGCCTTCTGGTTTTTGTCGTGCAGATTTTGTGCTGCGGGAATATTCTCAGCGGCCACTCGTTACAGTAGATGTATTCACATGAATGAAACATCGTGTGCGGTGTTCCCGCTCACAGAACAGGGAGAGCACGGTGAACAGTCAACCCCAAACCGGTGGGATGCAGTTCGGCATTATGTCGGTCAGCGACATCACACGCGACCCAGTGACGGGCGTAACACCGAGTGAGGCCGAACGCATTCGCAACACGGTGACAATCGCCAAGCACGCAGAAGAGGTGGGGCTTGATGTTTTTGCCATTGGCGAGCACCACAACCCGCCGTTTTGGTCGTCGAGCCCAACGACCGCTCTGGCGTACATTGCTGCGCAGACAGAGCGTCTGATTGTCTCGACGTCAACGACGCTTATCACAACGAACGACCCGGTAAAGATCGCCGAAGACTACGCGATGCTGCAGCATCTGAGTGATGGCCGGATGGACCTGATGATGGGTCGCGGCAACACGGGGCCGGTGTATCCGTGGTTCGGTAAAGACATTCGCCAGGGGCTGCCGCTCGCGATCGAAAACTACGCGCTGCTGCACCGGTTGTGGCGTGAAGACGTGGTCGACTGGGAAGGCCAGTTTCGTACGCCTCTGCAGGGATTCACTTCGACTCCGCGTCCGCTCGACGGTGTTGCGCCTTTTGTGTGGCACGGTTCGATTCGCACGCCCGAGATTGCCGAGCAGGCGGCGTATTACGGTGATGGTTTCTTTGCGAACAATATTTTCTGGCCCAAGGAGCACTACCAGCGTCTGATTGAGCTGTATCGTCAACGTTTTGCTCACTATGGGCATGGCACACCGGAGCAGGCGATTGTTGGTCTGGGCGGGCAAGCATTCATCCGCCCTCGTTCGCAAGATGCTGTCAATGAGTTCCGACCCTATTTCGATAACGCTCCCGTTTATGGCAATGGTCCTGCTATGGAAGACTTCACCGAGATGACTCCGCTGGTGGTGGGTTCACCGCAGCAGGTGATTGACCGTTATGCCGCTATGCGTGAGCATTTCGGGCACTATCAGCGTCAACTTTTCTTGATGGACCACGCGGGTCTTCCGCTGAAGATCGTGCTTGAACAGCTTGACCTGTTGGGCGGCGAGGTCGTGCCTGTTTTGCGGCGCGAGATGGCTGCGGATCGCCCCGCGAGTGTTCCGGATGCTCCGACCCACCAGGCGCGTGTGCAGGCTGTGTTTGGTGATGGACCAACGCGTCAGGCTCGCCCGGGCGCTAATCGCGGCGACAACTTGACGGCTGGTTCGCCGTATCAGGATGGCGGTATTTTTGGGCCGCAGGCCGCAGCCGATGACACAGTGAAGGAGAAGTGACATGACAACGCGGAAGCTAGCGGTGGTTTCGGCAGGGCTGTCGAATCCTTCATCGACCCGGATGCTTGCCGACCGTCTTGCTGCGGCAACCGTGGCCGAACTAGACGATCTTGTGGGTGCTGAGCCGGTGACGGTAGAGACGATTGAGTTGCGTGATCTGGCGCACGACATTACCGATAATCTGCTGACGGGGTTTGCCCGGCCGGCGCTGGAGGCTGCGCTAAAAGCTGTGGCTTCGGCGGATGGTCTGATCGTGGTGACACCGATTTTTTCGACGAGCTACTCGGGGCTGTTCAAGTCGTTTGTCGACGTTATTGACCGTGAGGCACTGACGGGTATGCCGGTCTTGATCGGCGCGAACGCTGGTACGGCACGGCATTCTCTTGCTATCGACTACGCCATTCGGCCGTTGTTTACCTATCTGCATGCTGCGCCGGTGTCGACGGGGGTGTTCGCGGCGTCGTCTGACTGGGGTGCCGATGCCGATACGGTTGCTCCGTTGAGTGCCCGTGTGCAGCGGGGGGCTGCCGAGCTTGCTGCCGCGATGGTGGGCGCGCATTCGCGTCGGCCGGTGGCTGATCCTTACGATCCGGCGACGTATGCGCAGCCGGGCCGGTCGTTTGAGCACATGCTGGGTGGTTTCTCGGGCGCCTAGGTTTTCCAACTGTCGAGTGTTGTCAGCAGTGCGTGCGTGGTCGCTTCTGGGGCGTCCCACGTGAGCATGTGGCCGGCACCGGCAATGACCTGTTCGCTGATTCCTTCTGCCGTGGCCCACCGGGACATGGCTGTAGCGATGTTTCCGGTGCGGTCGTCGGCGCCGCGAATGAGCGCGAGGGGCACGGGAGTGCGGTACCCCGGGTCGGGTGTTATCAGTGACACGGTGGCTTTCCACACGTCGATAAACGTGCGTTTAGGCATGCGCGCAAAGAGCTCTTCGGTTTTTTCGATCGCCGTGGCAGTGCTTGCCGAGGCGCGGGCCATAACCCTGGGTAGTGCGCGTGCCGGAACAGCACGGAGTGCGGGTGAAGCAAGTTTCAGCGCCCAGCGTTCGAAGGCTGATAGTGGCCCGGTGTTCCAGGTTGCGTCGAGCACAATGATGCCGCCTACTCGCTGAGGGTGGTGGCGTACGAGCGACTGGGCGAGGTTGCCGCCCAGTGAGTGCCCCACCACGATCGGGCGCGTGAGGCGGCATTCATCGAGGAGCGCGAGTAGGTCGTCGCGTGCGTTGTCGGCGGTAAATGGGGTGTTCCGGATGCTGACTGACTGACCATGTTCACGCATGTCCCAGGTGATTACACGGTAGCCGCATTCACTCAGTGCGGCTGCTTGTTCGTCGAACATAGAGTGATCGACACCGGCGCCGTGCGTGAAAACTATCGGGCGACCGTCGCCGCCCGAGTCGGAGAAAGAAATCGTGGCGGTGGGGCGGCGCAGCACATGCTCGACGGAAGCCATTTACCGACTATATTGCAGAGTCGCTAGCGTAAGAGCATGAGAATTGCGGTGGCGGGTGGTAGTGGAAAAGTCGGTGCTGAGGTGGTGCGGGTTGCTCACGAACGGGGCTGGGATACGCGTGTTCTCTCGCGCAGTGCAGGCGTTGATGTGCGAACCGGTGCGGGTTTGGCAGAGGCTGTTGCCGGATGCAGCGCCGTGATCGATGTGCTCGGTGTTGCAACGTTGAACGCTCGCCTGGCTGAAGAATTTTTTCTTACGACAACGAAGAATCTGCTGGCGGCAGAAGAGTCGGCGGGTGTGACTCACCATATAACGCTGTCGATCGTGGGGGTCGACCGCGCCCCCTATGGCTATTACGGCGCAAAGCTTGCTCAAGAACGCGCGGTAGAAGCATCGCCTGTCGCGTGGACGCTGCAGCGAACAACACAGTTTCACGATTTTGCGGAGCAGATGTTTCACCGCATGGGGCTGGGGGTGTTGCATCCGGTGCCGCGGATGCGCACACAACCCGTTGATGTGCATGAGGTCGCGGTGCGTCTTATTGATGCGGTAGATAATGGTCCGGTGGGGCGGGCGCGTGATCTTGCGGGGCCGCACGAAGAAGATTTAGGCACCATGATGCGCGCCTGGGCGCGGCATCGGGGCTACCGCGCGTTGATGCCGCGAGTGCCGTTACCCGGCGCTTTTGGTCGCGCCATGCGCAATGGCGACGTACTGCCGGGAAGTGACACCGATATCGGTGCGGTGAGCTTTGCTCAGTGGCTTGCCCGCCAGCCTCACAGCTAGTACCAGCCGACGTCTTCGGAGTGCTGCCAGGCAGCGCAGGGGGTGCCATACACGGTGCTGATGTAGCTCAAACCCCAGTCGATCTGCGTGCGACCGTTTGTGCGCCAGTCGGCTCCGGCCGATGCCATCTTTTCTCCCGGTAGTGCCTGCGGAATTCCGTAAGCACCGCTGTACGGGTTTTCGGCATCGGCCCGCCACCCCGACTCGCGATTCCACAACCACACAAGACAATCAAACTGGCCGCCACCCCAGCCGTAAGCGCCGATGGCACCGCGCGCATAGGCCTGCGCTGCCGCCGGATCAACAATTACATCACCCGGGCCAGGGTTGGGTGCGGGGTCGGGGGAGGGCTCCGGTTGAGGTGCTGGAGGATCGGCAGGCTGTGGCGCATCCGGATGCTGCTGCCCACCGCCATCGTTCTCATCGTCATCGATGTTCTGCCCAATCCACCACAGACGCTCCAACTCGGCCGTTGTGTTGTTGAGCACAGCCAACTGCTCATACATGGTGGCGATGCGGCCGTTGAGATCGGCAACAGTCGCGGCCTCTGTTTCCAGCGCCGTCTGCGCCTGTGCCGCGGCCCTTTCGGCCTCGGCCGCTAAACGGTCATATTCGGCGCGTGCTGCCTCAGCCTGGTCATTGAGTGAAGCAGCAACATCGTGCGTCACCCGGGCATCGCGATACAGGTTGCTCCAGGTGGCACTGATGCGGTCCCAACGGCCCAGATCAGCCAGCAGGTCGTCGGGGTTGGAGGCAGTCAACACCCGCACACCCGTGGGCGCGGCAGCCTCGCTGCGGTAACGCTGTGCTGCCACAGCACCTATACCCGTTGTAACATCGGCGGCGCGGTCGGCAGCCTCATCGCGTGATTGCCCCAGCGCGTTTACTGTTGCTTCAGCACGGTCAGCGTCATCGCGCGCCTGTGTGGCCATGCGCTCGGCCTGCTGCGCGGCAACGGAAACTGTTGCTGCCTTCTGCTGTGCTGTCTCGAGAGCCGTGTGAATAGCTGCCACCTGTTGCTCGGCTGCATGCTCATCGGCACGAGCCTGCTCCACTTCTTCCCACGTGGGATAGTCGTCGGCCGCTGCCGACGCGGGGCTCACACCGGCCACCAGCACAGCCGCCACAGCGACAGAGCACAGCGCACCGCGCGTTAACTTTTTGCGTCCCCAGAGCATAGTTTTACGGTAGTCGCCCCGCGGCCTGCCTGCCACATCGATCAAAAAAATGCCGGATGACAGGGAATTGTGCGATGACGCTGATAGGGTTCACAGTAGGAGCGGTCAACGCAGAAGCTGGTCTCCTGTGGTGGGTTCCTCGACACACGGTCGGGTGATCTTCTACTGGTGGCCAGCACCGGCAGCGGGCGCAAGAAAAACCCGCATGCTTCCCTCTGTTTTTTACTGCTCCTTCACGATGCTCGCGCCCACACGGGGTGCGAGCCTAAACAAAGAAGGAGAGACCTCTTGGAAGGTCCAGAAATCACGGCAACAGAAGCCGTACTTGATAACGGCCGTTTTGGCACCCGTACCGTCCGTTTCGAAACCGGACGCCTCGCACAGCAGGCCCAGGGAGCAGTCGCTGCCTACCTCGACGACGAAACTATGCTGCTGTCGGCGACAAGCGCCAGCAAGCACCCGCGTGAAGGCTTTGACTTCTTTCCGCTGACCGTCGACGTAGAAGAGCGCTCCTACGCCGCAGGCAAGATTCCGGGCTCGTTCTTCCGCCGCGAGGGTCGCCCCTCTACCGAGGCGATCCTGGTCTGCCGTCTGATCGACCGTCCGCTGCGCCCGTCGTTCGTCGACGGCTTACGTAACGAAGTGCAGATTGTCATCACCGTGCTGTCTATCGCACCCGGTGAGTACTACGACGCACTCGCTATCAACGCGGCATCCGCGTCGACCCAGATTTCGGGTCTGCCGTTCTCGGGTCCCATCGCTGGTGTGCGCATGGTGCTCATCCCCGGCCAGGGCGAACACGACGACCAGTGGGTTGTCTTCCCCAACGCCGAACAGGTAGACCAGGCAGTCTTCGACCTCGTTGTCGCCGGCCGCGTTGTTACCAAGGCTGATGGCACAGAAGACGTAGCCATCATGATGGTCGAAGCAGAAGCAACCGAGCACAGCTGGGAACTCATCAAGGCCGGTGCCACCAAACCCAACGAAGACATCGTTGCGGCAGGTCTGGAAGCCTCCAAGCCCTTCATCCGTCAGCTGGTGCAGGCACAGGCCGAGATGGCTGCTTCCGCCTCGAAAGAACCCGGCATTTACCCCGTGTTCCCGCCGTACGCCGACGAGGTTTACAACTTCGTGGCCGAGCGCGCCGAGAACGAACTCGTCTCGATCTACCAGATCGGCGACAAAGTTGAGCGTCAGAACGCCGACGACGCCGTTAAGGAGCGCGTCAAGGCTGAGGTTGCTGCGGCTGTTGAAGAAGGCAAGCTTCCTGACAGCGCAGCAGCAGAGTTCTCGAACGCCTACAAGGCAGTAACCAAGAAGATCGTTCGCGGTCGCATTCTCACCGAGGGTGCCCGCATCGACGGCCGCGGCCTGGCAGACATTCGTGCGCTCGACGCCGAAGTTCAGGTCATCCCGCGCGTGCACGGATCAGCCATCTTCCAGCGTGGTGAAACGCAGATTCTGGGTGTTACCACGCTCAACATGCTCAAGATGGAGCAGCAGATCGACTCGCTGTCACCCATCACCAGCAAGCGCTACATGCACCACTACAACTTCCCGCCCTACTCGACCGGTGAAACCGGCCGCGTAGGAAGCCCGAAGCGCCGCGAGATTGGCCATGGTTTCTTGGCCGAGCGCGCACTGGTGCCGGTGCTCCCGACGCGCGAAGAGTTCCCATACGCTATTCGTCAGGTTTCTGAGGCGCTCAGCTCGAACGGCTCGACATCGATGGGATCGGTCTGTGCATCGACGCTGTCGCTGCTCAACGCCGGTGTTCCGCTGCGCGCCGCTGTTGCAGGTATCGCGATGGGTCTTGTCTCGGACGAGGTCGACGGTCAGACTCGTTACGCGGCACTCACCGACATCCTCGGTGCAGAAGACGCGCTCGGCGACATGGACTTCAAGGTTGCCGGTACGAGCGAGTTCATTACCGCCATCCAGCTGGACACCAAGCTCGACGGCATTCCTTCTGAGGTGCTGACGGGCGCGCTGACGCAGGCGAAGGAGGCACGCTTGACCATCCTCAACGTGCTCAACGCCGCCATCGACACGCCTGATGAGATGGCGCCGACCGCGCCGCGCGTGATCAGTGTGCAGATTCCCGTCGACAAGATCGGTGAACTGATCGGCCCCAAGGGCAAGACGATCAACTCGATTCAAGACGAGACCGGCGCACAGATCTCGATCGAAGAAGACGGCACCGTGTACATTGGCGCGACCGATGGTCCTTCGGCCGAGGCAGCTCGTGCACAGGTCAACGCCATCGCCAACCCCACCAACCCTGAAGTGGGCGAGCAGTTCTTGGGCACGGTGGTGAAGATCGCCAGCTTTGGTGCCTTCGTCTCGCTGCTGCCCGGCAAGGACGGCCTGCTGCACATCAGCGAGGTACGTAAGCTGACCGGTGGCAAGCGCGTAGAGAACGTCGAAGACGTTCTGAACGTTGGCCAGAAGATTCTTGTCAAGATCACCAAGATCGACGATCGCGGCAAGCTGTCGCTCGAGCCTGTGCTCGAAGAGGCCGAGGCTGCCGACGAGGTTGCTGCAGCAGAGTAGTAGCGAATTTCAGAACCCGCTTGTCCTCCAAATGGGGGACAAGCGGGTTCTTTTTGCAAACTGAAACGGCAAGCGTTACCAAAATGTCATAGAAAAGCCGAGAAATAGGGCAGAGCCACCTATCTCGTCACCTACGCTCGAATTACGTGCTCAATGGTGCAACCATTGTGCGGCGTATAGGGGGTGGGGTATATGCGTAGTTCTGGTGTAGGCACAGTCGAAGGTCCAGCACAGACGCCAACGCGCGCGCAAAAAGGCCCAACACCCGCATCCGAAATCACGCAGAACCGCGATGCCGACTCAGTGTGGCAGCACCCGTCAGCACCCATACCCGTGCAGGGACCCGGCATCGGCTCGAGGCTGCGAGTCTCGCTGGGCCAGAGCGCGCATCGAATATTTCCACTCATTTTGGGTGGTGCAGAATTCGGTTGGAATACCGACACAGCAATGAGTCACCGCATTCTCGACCGGTATGCCGAGTTTGGCGGCAATATGGTGCACACCTCCGACGGCTTCTCCGGTGGCCGTAGCGAGTACATCATCGGCGAGTGGCTGGCCCAGCGCCGCCTACGCGATGACATCGTTGTTGCTGCGCGCGTAGGCACCCACCCCGATAATCCGGGACTCGGGCCTGTTAACCTGGTGCGCGCGGTCGAAGCGACCCTGACCCGCATGAACATCGACACCATCGACGTGCTGTACCTGCATGCGAAAGACGACGCCACCGCGCTCGACGACACGTTGGCGACCGCAGAGTGGCTGGTCGAAGCAGGTAAGGTGCGCACGATTGGCGTGCGTGGTTTTGACGCCGTTCGACTGGTCGAAGCCCGCATCCTGGCATCGGCAGGATACCCGCTGATCGAGGTTCTTGATGCCCCGTATAACCTGTTGCGTCGGGCAGCGTTTGACGGCGACCTACGCCTCGTTGCGGCTGCGCAATCACTGGCCGTTACGCCCTCGCATGCACTGGAACACGGTTTTCTGGCGGGTCACCACCGCACACGCGCCGACACACGGCAGGGCGCGCGAGGTCTGCAACTGCGTGAACACGTCAACCGGCGCGGCCTCAAAACTCTGAAAGCGCTCGATGCGATTGCCCACGACGTGCAGGCCACTCCCGCGGCGGTCGCCGTCGCGTGGCTGCTGCACCAGCGCACGATCACTGCACCCATCGTTAACGCTCGCAGCGTCGAACACGTTGACGAGCTTATGAAGGGCGTCGGTATCGACCTCACGCGGGCACACATGAGCGACCTCCAGCGCGCAAGCGCCTAAGCGCAGCACTGCGGACCGCGACATTTTGAGTCATACGGGCTGCTGTGTGGCGTGCGTGCCGTAGGGTAGAAGAACGTGAGCAGACGAAGTGAGCAGCAGTGACGCACTACATTTATCTGGTTCGGCACGGCGAGCATCAAGACGCCGAGCATGGTTTGGTTGACGGCCCTCTTTCGCCTCGGGGTATTCGTCAGGCTGAGCACATTGCCGACCGGCTTTCGGGGCTCCCACTGGATACGGTGTGGCATTCTCCGCTGCTGCGTGCAGCCGAGACCGCCCGTGCCATCGCTGAGCGGCTTCCCGCCGTTGACCCCATGCCGTCAGCATTGCTGTTTGACTGTGTGCCGACGGGTATGACCGAAGATACCCCCGCAGCATACGAACCATTTTTTGGTTCGATTTCGGATGCCGAGATCGAGGCCGGGCGCGCGCAGATGGCCGACGCTGTCAATGAGTTTCTGCAGCGTAAACAGGGCGAAGTGCATGAGGTGCTCATCACCCACAACTTTGTGATCGCGTGGTTTGTTCGTGAGGTTCTAGGAGCCCCCGACTGGCGTTGGATGACGCTTAATCAGGCCAACTGTGGTTTGACGGTGATCGCGCAAAAGCCCGGTCGGCCATGGTCGTTGTTGACGCACAATGATCTGGGCCATCTGCCGATGGAATTGCGCACCGGTATGCCCGACCCCATTCCCGCCTAAGCAGGCCGGCGCCGTCTACAGCTGTTTGCGATACCAGCGGGTGGCATTGCTGTTGTCGTTATAGGGTTCGGTCGGTTCAAAACCGGCACGGTCATACAGGGCGCCCGCTGCCGTGAGTGTGTGATGGGTGTCGAGCACGAGTTCTGTCGCCTGCCAGGCGCGGGCCCTCTGCTCGAGGTGGTCGAGGAGGTCACGGCCGATATGTGCGCCGCGAAAATTCGGGTCGACAAACAGATGCTTGACCTCAAAGCGCACGGTAGGTGCTTCAGCAGCAAGACTTCGGATGCCGCCACACCCAACAACGCGCTCGTCGTCGGTCGTTGCCACAACAAACACTCCGTGCGGCGGTGTGAACACAGCAGGGTCGGGACGGGCTGGCCGATAGGTGCCGCCGGGGAAGGCCGCCGCCCGCACAGAGAAATAGTCATCGAGAATGCGGACAGCAGCAGCATCCGTCACCGGAACATCGCGGAACTGAACCATGAGCAAAACGTACTGCCGAATGGTTCACGGCGTTGACACCACGCGCCGACGGGCACGGTATGCGGCAAGAAGACACCGTATGCCGCGGGCGGAATAGACTGGTTACATGACGACACGTGTGGCCCTCGTGGGTGGTACCGGCAAACTTGGTTCGATTATTCGCGACGTTGTTGCCGAGACACCGGGGTTCGACATTGCGTCGGTGCTGACTTCGAGCAGCGATCTATCAGAGCTCTCGGGTGCCGACCTGGTTGTTGATGCCTCCACCCCGGCGGTCAGTATTGATGTTGTGCGCACCGCCATCGACCAGGGTGTTAACGTGCTCGTGGGCACGTCGGGATGGTCGGCAGAACGCATAGCTCTCGTGCGCCCGCTTGTTGAAGCTGCCGGTACCGGTGCGGTCTTTATTCCTAATTTCTCGCTTGGTTCTGCGCTGGGCACGGCACTGGCGGCCCTGACTGCACCGTTTTATTCTTCCATCGAAATTATCGAAACACACCGCGATACGAAGATTGATTCTCCCAGCGGAACCGCGGTGCGCACCGCAGAACTCATCACCCAGGCACGCAGTGGACAAGAACCCGTCGACACACCGTACGTTGATCAAGAAGCCCGCGGAGAAGTTGTTGCAGGAGTGCCCATCCACTCGCTTCGCCGCCCGGGCGTTATTGCCCAGCAGCAGGTACTGCTTTCGGGTCCGGGCGAAACCCTGTCGATTGTGCACGACACTTTTGATTCCGCGCAGGCGTATAGCCCCGGCATCCGGCTCTCTTTGCCTTTTGCCCGCGATGCGCGCGGCGTGACGGTGGGACTGGAGAACATCATCGATCTTGGACTGCAGCGGCGCGCATGATGTCACGAATAAGCGTCGCGATCATCGCCGTCTGCCTGCTGCTGTATATCGGTGCGGTGGGTTGGCTGGCATTCATTATGTTTCGCGTCGCCCAGCCCGTCTCTATTGCGATGGGCGCAGGACTCATTGTTATCGCCGCAATCGGAGCCTGGGCACTGTGGCGAGAAATAGTGTTCGGTATGCAATCGACCCGCATAGCGCAGCAGCTCGATAGCGAAGGAGGTATGCCCTCCACCGATGCGCCCTTATCGCCGACGGGGCGCCTCGCACCTGCCGATGCAGAACCGCTCGTACAGCAGCTGCGAGAAGAAGTCGACCGGATGCCACAGCAGTGGCGTGCGCACCTGCGGCTCGGCATCGCTCTTGATGCCGCGGGCCGTCGCCGCGAGGCGCGCGGCAGCATAGTTACGGCCACCCGCCTGTATCGCACAGAGAGCGCGAAAGAGACGTAGTGGCCGTAACCGCGAGAACGTAAAACCTAGGCGAGCGTGGCCTCGAGGGTAATGTCAATACCCGCGAGAGCCTGCGACACGGGGCAGCCGGCCTTTGCTTCTTCAGCAAAGCGCTGGAACTCCTCGGCCGAGAGGCCAGGAACACTGGCGTTTACGTTGAGGTGGCTCCCGGTGATTCCCTCACCGGGATTGAACGTAACGGATGCCGTGGTGTCGACGCGCTCCGGGGGAGTGCCGTTGCCAGCCAGGGCGTGCGAGAGAGCCATGCTGAAGCACGAAGAGTGTGCGGCAGCGATGAGTTCTTCGGGGGTGAGGGTGGCTTCAGCACCCTCGGAACGTGCCTTCCAGTTCATCGGAAAAGTACCGCCGCCAGAAGATGAGAACGCGACTGTTCCCGATCCCTCGGTCAAACTCCCCGTCCAGGTGGCAGCGGCTTCACTCGTTACAGCCATAATTTTCTCCTCATCGTTGCGGAAACAAATACGCAGCATCCGACAGAGAGGACGCTGAATGTCAGCCTACCTAACTGCGCCCCGCCGGGTATCGTGGCAGGCATGAGTGCCACCACAATTGCCACACCCTATGAAGACCTCCTTCGCGAGGTGCTCGAACACGGCACCCACAAGGGTGACCGCACCGGCACGGGCACCCGCAGTGTCTTTGGGCGGCAGATCCGATTTGATCTTGACGAAGGGTTCCCCCTCGTGACAACAAAACGGGTGCACTTTAAGTCGATCGCCTATGAACTGCTGTGGTTTCTCCGGGGCGAATCGAATGTGCAGTGGCTGCAAGAAAACGGCGTGCGCATCTGGAATGAATGGGCTGATGCCGATGGCGAGCTCGGGCCCGTGTACGGCGTGCAGTGGCGCTCATGGCCCACGGCAGACGGCGCAGCGATCGACCAGATCACCGAGGTCGTTGACGCTATTCGTCGCGACCCCGACTCGAGGCGCCTGATCGTATCGGCCTGGAACCCTGCCGATATTCCGGCGATGGCACTCGCACCGTGTCACGCGCTGTTTCAGTTTTATGTTGCCGATGGCAAGCTCTCCTGCCAGCTCTACCAGCGCAGCGCCGACCTCTTTTTGGGCGTGCCATTCAACATCGCCTCCTATGCGCTTTTGACACTCATGGTTGCACAGCAAACCGGCCTTGAACCCGGCGACTTTGTGTGGACCGGCGGCGACTGCCACATTTACGACAACCACGTTGATCAGGTGCGCGAGCAGCTCTCACGCACACCATTTCCGGCACCCCGCATGATTTTTGCTCGCCAACCTGCGTCGATCCTCGACTACGAGTACAGCGACTTTGTGCTCGAAAACTACCAGCACCACCCGACCATCACAGCGGCGGTTGCTGTATGAGTCTGATCGGCCTGATCTGGGCACAGGCACACGGCGGCGTTATCGGTGCCGACGGAGGAATGCCCTGGCACGTGCCCGAAGACCTCGCCCACTTTAAACAGACCACGCTCGGTAGCCCCGTGGTGATGGGCCGCCGCACGTGGGAGTCCCTACCGCCAGCGTTTCGGCCCCTGCCGGGGCGCCGCAACATTGTCGTCACTCGCAACAGCGAGTGGGCTGACGAAGGTGCAGAAACGGCGCCATCGATGGACGACGCACTGGCGCAGGCCGCAGCCGATAGCCCCGACACAATATGGGTGATTGGCGGGGGAGAAATATTCCGTCAAGTGCTACCGCACGCCACTATCGCGAGCGTGACAGAGCTCGACCTCGCAGTCACGGGTGCCGACACATTCGCACCGGCCCTTGACGACTTTACCGTGAGCGATGAAGGCCCGTGGCAGACGTCGCGCACCGGCATCCGGTATCGATTTTTAACCTACCAACGCTGACCGGGGAGGAACCCTGTATGCCCATTGCCCTGATCACCGGAGCTTCTGCTGGCCTTGGTGCGGAGTTTTCGCGCCAGCTAGCGGCCCGCGGCGCCGACCTCGTGCTCGTTGCACGCCAGCGTGAACCGTTAGAAGAGTTTGCTCAAGAACTGCGCCAGCAGCACGGAGTCGCCGTAGAACTCATCACCGCCGATCTTGCAGAACCCGATCAGGTAGCCACCGTCGTTGAGCGTCTGCACAACACCGACGAACCCGTTGACCTTCTCGTCAACAATGCCGGTTTTGGTTTGCCGCTGCAGTTTGCCGACAACAATATTGACGATGAAGTGCGGCACCTGCGCGTACACGTCGAGGCCTCCATGCGACTCATGCACGCGGCGCTGGCAACCATGCGGGGGCGGGGCGGAAGAATCATCAACGTCGCCTCGGTGGCCGGCTTTATCTCGCGGTCCACCTACTCGGCCTGCAAATCGTGGCTGATTGGGTTCAGCCAGTGGGCCAACTCCGAATACGCCGCCGATAACGTTAGCGTCACCGCCGTATGCCCCGGGTTTACCCACACGTCGTTCCACGAGCGCATGGGGCTGGCGCCTGGCGAAGAGGGGATCCCCACATTCATGTGGCTCCAGGCTCCCGCAGTCGTGCGGGAGGGTCTGCGCGACGCATCTCTGGGACGCGCTGTATCAATCCCCTCGTGGCGGTACAAAGCCATCGTGGCACTGACAAAACTGATGCCACGGTCACTGGCTGCTCGAGCCGCCCGCCGCGGGCGCGTATAAGTGGCATCCGACAGAATGCACACACCCCGCGAACCTTCGCCGGTGCAACGCGATACGCTGAGAAGCATGACCAAGACCGCGAACCCTTTCGGACAGGTACTCGTTGCGCTCGTTACCCCTATGACAGCAGACGGCGAAGTAGATTGGCCCGCGGTAGAAAAACACGTCGAAGCGTGTGTGAGCGACGGCGCCGATGGCATCGTGGTGACGGGCACGACGGGTGAGACTTCTACTCTGACCGACCCCGAAAAGATTCGCCTCGTTGAGGTCGCTAAAGACGTCGCGGGCGACCGCGCAAAGATTATTACGGGTGGTGGCTCGAACGAGACCGCTCACGCGATTGAGCTGTATCGCGCCAGCGAGAAGGCCGGTGCCGACGGCATCATGATCGTCACGCCCTATTACAACAAGCCCACGCAGGCCGGTATTCTCACCCACTTCCGGCTCGTTGCCGATGCCACCGATCTGCCCGTCATTCTGTACGACATTCCGGGCCGCACGGGTGTTCCCATCCAGTACGAAACGATTCTGCGCCTGGCGAACCACCCCAATATCCTTGCGATCAAAGATGCCAAGGGCGACTTCAGCGAGGTTAGTCGGGTGCTCAATCAGACCGACCTCATGTACTTCTCCGGCGATGACGCCAATGTGCTGCCGCACCTGGCTATTGGGGCCACAGGAATGATTGGCGTTACCGCGAACATTACGGCTGCTCCGTACCGCACGATTATCGATGCCGTGAACCGCGGAGACCTAGCAGCTGCGACAGCCGAGCATCGCCGACTCGAGCCACTGGTGCGTGCGGTCATGACGCATGTGCCCGGTACGGTCTCGGCGAAATATATTCTTCACGGTCTCGGCCGCATCGGTAGCCCCCGCGTGCGTCTTCCGCTGGTGGGTCCTGAAGAATCAGAAGCAGCAGTGATTGAAGAAGACCTCGCGCTGGTGCACAACGTGCCTGGCGCTGACTTTTCTAACTTCCGGCCCGACCGCAATGCGGCAGCCGGCGGCGCACTTCCTAAGGTGCCCGGAACGACGCGATAACAACCGCAGGAGCGGACACATTCACGGGCAATTGCGGCCCGATTGAGGGAGGAACCATGTCAATTCCGATCGCAGCGCCCGAGCCGCTGACCGACGGCACTTTACGAGTCACACCGCTGGGAGGGCTCGGCGAAGTCGGTCGCAACATGACCGTTTTTGAGTTTGACGGCAAACTCTTGATCGTCGACTGTGGCGTTCTCTTTCCCGAAGAGCACCAGCCCGGAGTCGACCTCATTCTGCCCGACTTCGAGCCGATCAAAGACCGGCTCGACGACATTGTTGGAGTCGTGCTGACGCACGGTCACGAAGACCACATCGGCGCTGTGCCGTACCTGCTGCGGCTCAAGCAAGACATCCCGTTGATCGGGTCGAGCCTGACTCTGGCGCTCGTCGAGGCGAAGCTGAAAGAGCATCGCATCAAGTCGTATTCGCTCACGGTAAAAGAAGGCGATAACGAAGAACTCGGGCCTTTCCAGCTTGAGTTTATTGCGGTCAACCACTCGATTCCGGATGCCTTGGCCGTGGCGATTCGCACGCCTGCGGGCCTTGTTCTCGCTACCGGTGACTTCAAGATGGACCAGTTGCCGCTCGACGGCCGACTCACCGATTTGCGTGCATTTTCCCGCTTGGGCGAAGAAGGAATTGATCTCTTCCTGGTGGACTCCACCAACGCCGATATTCCTGGCTTCACCCCGCTGGAGAGGTCGATCGGGCCTGTACTAGAGCAGGTTATTGCGCAGGCGCCGCGCCGCGTGATTGTGGCAAGCTTTGCCAGCCACGTTCACCGCGTACAGCAGGTGCTCGACGCTGCTCATGCACACGGGCGCCGCGTGGCGCTTCTCGGGCGCAGCATGGTGCGCAATATGACGATTGCAGCCGACCTGGGCTATCTCCATGTTCCCGACAATGTGCTGATCGACTACCGCAAGGCGCGCGACCTCCCCGATGACAAGATCGTTTATATGTCGACGGGTTCTCAGGGTGAGCCCATGGCTGTGCTGAGCCGAATGGCCAATCTCGACCATGCGATTGAACCGGGGCCGGGCGACACGGTGATTTTGGCTTCGAGCCTGATTCCTGGCAACGAGAACGCTGTTTATCGCGTGATTGACGGGCTCACGCGGCTCGGTGCCGATGTTGTGCACAAGGCGAACGCGCAGGTGCACGTTTCTGGTCATGCTGCTGCTGGCGAGCTGCTGTACTGCTACAACATTTTGAAACCGAAGAACGTTTTGCCAATTCACGGTGAATACCGTCACCTGATCGCGAATGCCAAGCTCGCGCAAGACACCGGAATTCCGCAGGAGCGAACCCTGATCGCCGATAACGGTACGGTCATCGATCTGAAAGACGGCGACGCACGCATTGTCGGTCAGCTCGACCTGGGCTTCGTGTACGTCGATGGCTCCACCGTGGGTGAGATCACCGATGCCGATCTGAAAGATCGTCGCATCCTGGGGGAAGAGGGCTTCATCTCTGTGATCGTTGTTGTCGATCCCTCCACCGGGTCCATCGTTTCGGGGCCGGAGATTCACGCTCGTGGCGTTGCCGAGGATGATGCGGTCTTTGACGATGTTGTGCCGAAGATCACGGCGGCGTTGAAAGAGGCCGTCGGTAACGGTGTGCGCGATAACCATGCGCTTTCGCAGGTGGTTCGTCGCACGATTGGTCGCTGGGTCAACCAGAAGTTGCGCCGCCGCCCCATGATTGTGCCGATGATTATCGAAGCGTGATTGCAGGCAACTGTTTCGGTCGAGAGCACGATTGTACGGTGAAATATCGGGGTTTTCCGCGTGGGTCCGCACAATGTCAGACGAGCGTCGTAGCGTGGGAGCATGGCTAGGAGTACGAACGCGCCCGCGAAGGGGCGCACAGCAGCGAAGTCGTCTGCGCGCACTCCTTCCTCTCGTGCGCGTAAACCGGCTCCTGCGCCGAAGAAATATGTCGATGAGCTCGAAAGGCCCCCTGTTGTGGCTCGCGCCTGGTTGGGCCTTGCACACGCCACGGGTGGGCTTTTTCGTGCCTTTGGCCCCGAGACTTTAGAAAAAGATCAGCGTCGCGACGGACTACCGTTCTTTCTTGTGCTGTTGGCCGTTGTCGGCGTGGTTGTCGAGTGGTTTTTAATCGGCAACCACATCGCGGCGCTCGTGAGTGCATACTCCTTTGGCGGTCTTGTTGGGCGCGTCGCCTTTGTGCTCCCTGTTCTCCTCATCATGCTGGCGGGGTGGCTGTTTCGTCACCCACCGACGGTGAACGACAACGGCCGTATCGGTATCGGCTTTGGTCTCCTCATTCTTGCCGTCGCTGGTTTTTGCCATGTGATCGCCGGTGAACAGGCCGGGGGAGTCCGGGTGCAGCCGCGCTCGGGAATGCCGGCGCTGAGCCAGGCCGGTGGCCTCTTTGGGTGGATGATCGGTGAACCACTGGCATTTTTGACGCCGCTTGTGGCGTGCATCGTGCTCGGTCTTTTTGCGCTGTTGAGCGTGCTTATTATCACCAAGACACCGCCTAATCGCATCGGCCGCCGCCTGGGTGAGCTTTATGACTGGATGTTTGGTGCCGATCGCACGGCAGACAAAGAATCGCGCGAGGCCGCCGATGCTGCAAGCGTAGGCGAGGATGCCGATGCCGAAACCGATGCCGACGAATCGGTGCCGTGGTGGCGGCGTAATCGCACGGGACGAGAAGAAGACCCGGATGCCGGTGCTCTGGGGTCCGACGATCTGACAGCGCTTCTGCCCGCAGACGGCACGGTCGACGGCGATACCCCTGCGTATGACCAGGCCGTGATTGTGAGCCATTCGGCAGAAGATCCGGCCGAGGCCGCAACAGAGATTCTTGACGATGTTCGTGCTGTGGCCGATTCGCTGTCGGACCAAAAATCAACGGCCCTGCTTGACGATGGCCCGACGGGTGAGCAGCCGGAGCTTCCTGGCCTTGATGGTTTTGGCACCGTTGGCCCGGGCGCCTCGGGTATGCAGGCGCCGTCGACGCCGTACAGTTTGCCGCCAAGTTCTACTCTGAGCGAGGGGCCACCCGCTGTTGCTCATTCGGAGGCGAACGATCACATCGTTGAGCAGATCACGAGTGTTCTGACGCAGTTCAAGGTTGATGCGAAGGTCACCGGCTTTTCGCGCGGCCCCACAGTGACGCAGTATGAGGTCGAAGTGGGTCGTGGTGTGAAGGTTGAGAAGATCACACAGCTGACCAACAATATTGCGTACGCCGTGGCGTCAAACGATGTGCGTATTCTGTCGCCCATACCGGGTAAGAGCGCGATCGGTATTGAGATTCCGAATAGCGACCGCGAAAAGGTTGCGCTGGGCGATGTTTTGCGGTCACCTGCCGCGCATAAGAGTACGCACCCCCTCACTATTGGCGTCGGTAAAGACGTGGGCGGCAACTTTGTTGTGGCGAACCTCGCCAAGATGCCCCACCTTCTCGTGGCAGGATCAACCGGATCGGGTAAATCGAGTTTCGTGAACTCGATGATCACAAGCCTGTTGATGAGGGCGCGGCCCGCCGATGTGCGCATGGTGCTGATCGACCCGAAACGGGTAGAGCTGACGAGCTATACCGGCGTTCCGCACCTCATCACACCCATCATCACGAACCCAAAAAAGGCCGCCGAGGCCCTGCAGTGGGTCGTGAAAGAGATGGATATGCGCTACGACGACCTCGCGTCGTTTGGCTTCCGTCATATTGACGACTTCAATAAAGCTGTTCGCAACGGCGAAGTCAAGCTTCCGGAAGGAAGCGAGCGTGTGCTTAAGCCCTATCCCTACCTGCTGATCGTGGTTGATGAGCTCGCCGATCTCATGATGGTGGCACCGCGCGATGTCGAAGACTCGATTGTGCGCATTACCCAGCTGGCCCGGGCTAGCGGCATCCACCTGGTGCTGGCAACGCAGCGCCCCAGCGTTGACGTCGTCACCGGCCTTATTAAAGCGAACGTACCCTCTCGCCTCGCCTTTGCGGTCACCAGTGTGACCGATAGCCGAGTCATTCTCGACAGCGCCGGGGCCGATAAACTCATCGGTCAGGGTGATGCGCTGTTCTCTCCCATGGGCACCTCCAAGCCGTTCCGCTTACAAGGAGCGTGGGTAGAAGAGAGCGAAATCGACGCCGTCGTCAAGCACGTGACGAGGCAAGCACAGCCGGAATACCGCGCGGATGTGCAAGAGGCGATAGAACCGAAGAAGCGCGAAATCGATGAAGACATCGGTGACGACCTCGAAGTGCTCCTTGCCGCCGCCGAGCTCATTGTCTCGACGCAGTTCGGCTCTACCTCCATGCTGCAGCGTAAGCTGCGCGTAGGGTTTGCCAAGGCTGGTCGCCTCATGGACCTTCTGGAGTCGCGCGAAATAGTTGGCCCCTCTGAGGGTTCCAAGGCACGCGATGTACTGGTGGGTGCCGAGCAACTCCCCGCCGTCTTGGCACGACTACGCGGCGAAGACGTACCGGGGGAGGCGGCTTCGCCACGACCGGCATCCGGGGTTGAAGACGCAGCCCATGACCCGGTTGAGCAGCAGTATGAGGGGCTTCCCGTTGTCGAATCGGATGACGACGGTGAAGAAGACGCCTGGGGTCTTACCGGGCGTGACTGACTAGAGGAAAGCACATGACAGTGCCACGCTGGCTGCCCAACGCCATCACAATCGCTCGAATTTTCTGTGCCCCCGCAGTGCTGTGGTTGCTGCTGGCGGATGCTTCCGCCGGCGGCGTGCTGCGATGGTGGGCGGCTGTGCTCTTTATCGTCGCCATCGCCACCGACGGTGTGGATGGCTATCTTGCTCGCAAATATGATCTGGTGAGCGACGCCGGAAAACTCCTTGATCCCATCGCCGATAAGGCTCTGACAGGAGTCGCATTTGTGGGGTTGTCGATCCTGGCCGAATTGCCCTGGTGGGTGACCGGTCTTGTGCTTATTCGCGAGCTCGGTATTACAGTGCACCGGCTGGTGGTCGCCAGCGACCACGTGGTGGCTGCGGCATGGATGGGTAAGCTGAAAACGGTTGCGCAGGCCGTGGCACTATCGCTTGCGCTCCTTCCTCTTCCTGCCCTTGTGGGGTCGTGGATGGTTATCGTCAATATCGTCACGATGACGATAGCCGTGGTGCTGACGGTGGCGAGCGGGATCGATTACGTTGTCGCCGAGGTTCGGGGCGCAAAGAACGATCGGACGGCGAATGACTAGCCCGGTCGACCTGGTCGCTCGCCTGCGACAGCGCGGATGGCAATTGGCCACGGCAGAGTCTCTGACCGGTGGGGCACTGTGCTCCACTATCGTCTCGGTGCCGGGGGCGTCTCAGGTGTTGGTGGGCGGGGTCGTGGCCTATGCGACCGAGATTAAGCAGCACCTCTTGCGCGTTGACCCGGGGCTTCTTCGAGAACACGGGCCGGTGCACGCCGATGTTGCCCGACAAATGGCCGAAAACGTGGGTGCTGTTCTGGCTCCGGATGCCGCTGTTACACCTGTTGGTCTATCGACCACGGGTATCGCCGGGCCAGACTCGCCCGATGGTCAGCCTGTTGGCACGGTGTATATCGGTGTGAGTACAGCGAATGACACGATTGTGCGCCGATTTCTCTTCGAAGGCGATCGTGCCAGCATCCGGCAACAGAGTGTCGACGCGGCCATTGCGTTGGCTCAGGAACATTGCTGATCGGGGAATAGAAGCGTGCCGACTGAAGTTGAGTCGAGTGTGCTCACATTTAATGCACAGGTGAAGAACGTACATTGGAAGAGTCGGAAAAGGGTTAGACTAACCGTCCGACCGGAATCGAATCTGACTAATATTCGGAGCGAACGAGAGGGGAGGTTCCCATGATCCTGGTAAGGCAAGAAATCGGTGATGTACTGCGGGACTTCCGTCTGCAAAAGGGGCGCACGCTGAGGCAGGTGGCTAGTAAAGCGTCAGTGGCGCTGGGCTATCTGAGCGAGGTGGAGCGCGGGCAGAAGGAGGCCTCCAGCGAGATCCTTGCTTCGGTTGCCGAGGCGCTCGATGTGCCCATTTCGACCATCATGCGTGAGGTTGGTGATCGCATTTCGGTGCTCGAGGGCCTGCACGTTATTCCCGATGTTGTGCCCGACGACCTCGTTGCCTCGGTTGAGCCCGAGCTGTCGCTGCGCTAACCGCATCGGTCTTTAATGCGCCGCAGTGAGTTTCTTCGTGCTGTAGAAGACGAGTTCGGCTCTCGGGCACGGTTTGTCACGGCTGATCTCAGTCTTGGGGCACTTCGCGGCCTTACGGCCGACGAAGCCATGCGTGAGGGCATTGACCCGCGTGTTATCTGGACTGCCCTGTGTGATGAGGCTGAGGTGCCTGCTCACCGTCGATATGGTGTGGGCAGAATTGAGCCCGCCCGGTAGCGTGGCACTCGGTGACGTTATTCGAAACTTTGTCGCGGCGTGTCTTCGAAAGTGTGTTCGATAGCGGCGTAGTGTTATCCACAGGTGGCGCAAAGCCAATGTTTATCCACAGTGACGACTTCTGCCGCTGAAATGTCAGAGGTCGAATCTAGTGTGATGGGCATGGCAGCACGCCACACGCCTTGTCGATATCTCTGCTGAAACCGGCAGTGCTCGACAGCCTATAGGCGGCCGATAAACACACTAAAGGAGCACCCTCCATGGCATCACCCACTAACCGCGAAAAAGCGCTGGAGTCTGCTCTTGCGCAGATCGACCGCCAGTTCGGTAAGGGTTCCGTTATGCGTCTCGGAAGCGACGAGCGCGCACCCGTCGAAGTTATCCCTACCGGCTCGATCGCCCTCGATGTGGCACTGGGTGTGGGCGGCCTGCCCCGGGGGCGAATTATCGAAATCTATGGGCCAGAGTCATCGGGTAAAACCACGCTGACGCTGCATGCGATCGCCAACGTGCAAAAAGCGGGTGGCATTGCTGCCTTCGTCGATGCGGAGCACGCGCTGGATCCTGACTACGCCAAGAAGCTCGGTGTTGATATCGATCAGTTGCTTGTGTCGCAGCCCGATACAGGTGAGCAGGCTCTCGAGATTGCCGACATGCTGATTCGCTCTGGAGCGATCGACCTGGTTGTCATTGACTCGGTTGCGGCGCTTGTTCCGCGCGCCGAAATCGAGGGAGAAATGGGCGACTCGCACGTGGGCCTTCAGGCTCGCCTAATGTCGCAGGCGCTGCGAAAGATTACCGGTGGCCTCAACCAGACAAAGACCTCGGCCATCTTTATTAACCAGCTGCGTGAAAAAATTGGCGTGTTCTTTGGTTCACCCGAGACCACAGCCGGTGGTAAAGCACTCAAGTTCTATTCATCGGTCAGACTCGATATTCGTCGGATCGAGACCCTCAAAGACGGGACCGAAGCGGTTGGTAACCGCACGCGCGTGAAGGTCGTAAAGAACAAGATGGCCCCGCCATTCAAGCAGGCAGAGTTCGACATCCTTTACGGCACGGGAATCTCTCGCGAAGGAAGCCTCATCGACTTTGGCGTGGAGCACGGCATCGTAAAGAAATCGGGCTCGTGGTACACCTACGACGGTGATCAGCTGGGTCAGGGTAAAGAAAACGCCCGCAATTTCCTGCTTAAAAATGTCGACATTGCTCTAGACATCGAGACAAAAATTAAACAGAAGCTGGGCATTGGTGGCCTGAGCGAAGCCGATGCTCCCGCCGACGAACTGGCAGAGCGTAGGCCTGCGTGAGTATGAACGAGCGGAATGATGGGGGCGAGGCTCTCGCTCCCATCATTCCCATATTCGGGCGCACGTCGAGCACAAAAGAGGCCGGCGACGAACAGGCCGGCACTCCCAGCAGCCGGCACCCCGCAGCACGCGCTGTGCGGCTTAGCCGCTCTATCGCCGATATCGCCCCGACAGCGGCGACAGAGGACGATACAGAGTCGGGTGATGCTGAGGCTCTCGATGCTGACTCTCATGACACTGCGGCTATTGACGCTGATCAGGCGCATGCGGTTCTTGTTAAAAAGCTTCGCGGCCGTCAGCTTTCGGTCAGCGAGGCGACGCGGGTATTGAACGACCTGGGTGCTGCTCAGACCACAATTGAAGAGGTGATTGTCGACTTTATTGAACGGCGATACCTCGACGACTATGGGTTAGCGCGAACCCTTGTGGCAGCGGGCATCGAAAGAAAACATCAGGGGCGACGCGCCCTTGCTCAGACACTGAAGCAGAGAGGCTTATCGCACGAGGTCATTGACGAAGTGCTCGAAGAAACGGGCGATGACGAAGCTGCCCGAGCACTCCAGTACGCACAAGAAAAGGCTCGTTCGCTCAGCCGCTACGACGACGAGGTTGCGCTACGCCGACTCGTCGGTCAACTCGCTCGCCGTGGCTACAGCGGGGGTATTGCGGTTTCGGCTGCAAAACAGGCACTCGCGCATAACGCAGCATCCGGTGGCGTACGGTTCGAGCCCAGCTAGAGCGGCGTAGAGTCATCTGACTGTATACAGCGCTTATTCTGCAAACCAACCGTAGAATGGCATGCATCATGACTTCTCCAGCCAGTGAACCGACGATCATCGCGCCTTCGCCCGCCGCGTTGACGAACGACGGCAGGCCGCGTACCTACGAAGTACGCACCTTCGGGTGCCAGATGAACGTGCACGACTCCGAACGACTCTCCGGATCTCTCGAGAGCGCCGGATACATCCGTGCTGACGACGACAATGACGCCGACGTCATCATCATCAACACGTGCGCCGTGCGGGACAACGCCGCCGGCAAACTGTATGGCACGCTCGGCCACCTCAAATCGCGGAAAGACAAACACGAGGGCATGCAGATCGCCGTCGGCGGTTGTCTCGCGCAGATGGACCGCCAGGCTGTCATTGACAAAGCACCCTGGGTCGACGTGGTTTTCGGCACCCACAACATGGGCTCCCTTCCCGGCCTGCTTGAACGCGCACGGCACAACGGAGAAGCAGAGCTCGAAATTCTCGAATCGCTCGAAGTGTTTCCGTCAACACTGCCCACCCGCCGAGACTCAGCGCACAGCGCCTGGGTGTCGATCTCGGTTGGTTGTAACAACACGTGCACGTTCTGCATTGTGCCGAGCCTGCGAGGGAAAGAAAAAGATCGCCGACCCGGAGACATCCTCAACGAGATTCGGCTGCTTGTCGAAGACGGTGCCATCGAAGTGACTTTGCTGGGCCAAAACGTTAACTCGTACGGAGTTGAGTTTGGTGACCGGCAGGCGTTCAGCAAACTTCTGCGCGCTGCAGGAACCATTGAGGGCCTGGAAAGAATTCGCTTTACGAGCCCGCACCCGGCCGCGTTCACCGACGACGTGATCGAAGCGATGGCAGAAACACCCACGGTTATGCCCCAGCTGCACATGCCACTGCAGTCGGGCAGCGACCGCATTCTGCGGGCTATGCGCCGCTCATACCGCAGCGATAAGTACCTGGGGATTCTCGACAAAGTGCGTGAACGCATTCCGTATGCAGCGATTACCACCGACATCATCGTCGGTTTTCCCGGTGAAACCGAAGAAGACTTTGAAGACACCATGCGCGTTGTCGAACAGGCTCGTTTTGCCAGCGCCTACACGTTCCAATACTCCATTCGTGAAGGCACCCCCGCCGCCACCATGGACGACCAGGTGCCCAAAGAGGTCGTACAAGAACGCTACGAACGACTTCTCGCACTGCAAGAACGCATCAGCGTTGAAGAAAACCACAAACAGGTGGGCCGCGAAGTCGACGTACTCGTCTCGGCCGGTGAAGGCAAGAAAGACGCCGCCACCCACCGGCTTACCGGCCGTGCTGAAGACAACCGGCTCGTGCACTTTCAGGTGCCCGAAAACTCACCGCGCCCGCGACCGGGCGATGTCGTGACGGTAACGATCACGCACGCAGCTCCCTTCCACCTGCTGGCCGACGACCCCACCGGGGCACCGCTGCGCATTCGCCGCACCCGCGGTGGCGACGCTTGGGACCGCGCGCAGGCAGAAAGCTGTAGCGTGCCCGAGCCCGGATCAGCGGGGCCACGCCCCGTCGCGCTGGGGCTTCCTTCTCTGCGCACTCAGGCGTGACCGTGCCCGCACGGGCCAACACCGGCTCACGGCGGGTATGGGCGGTCATCGGGGCCACAGGTACCGGTAAGAGCGATCTGGCCGTGCGGCTCGCCGAACATCTGCGCAGCACAGGCAACCCGGCACAGATCGTCAACAGCGATGCCATGCAGTTCTACCGCGGCATGGACATCGGTACAGCGAAGCTGTCGATGCGCGAACGTCGCGGAATACCGCACCACCTCTTTGATGTGCGCGATGTGTCAGAAGAGGCCGCCGTGGCCTGGTACCAGCCTCTTGCACGAACCACCATTGACAAGATTCACCAAAGCGGTGGCGACGCAATCGTCGTTGGAGGTTCGGGACTTTACGTCTCGAGCGCCATCTATAACTTTCGTTTTCCGCCCCGCGACGCCGCGGCTCGTGCACACTGGGAACAGCAGCTTGCCGAGTGCGGCCCCGGGGTGCTCTACGCCGAGCTGCAGAAGCAAGACCCAGCGACGGCCGAACGCATCGACCCTCGTAACGTTCGCCGCCTCATACGTGCACTCGAGGTGCTCGCACAGGGCCAAAAAACGCACGGTGCTGCACTGCCGCAGCATCCGGAACCCTGGTATCCCATGACCACGATCATTGGTCTGCATGTAGAACGCGCCGAGCTTGTACAGCGGCTCGATGAGCGCGTGCGCCGCATCTGGCGCGACGGCATTGTTGAAGAAACAGCACGCTTGCGCACTCTCGGGCTCGAGCAGGGAGTGACCGCGAGTCGCGCAATCGGCTACGCCCAGGCGCTCGCACAGCTTGACGGACACATGACACAGGACGAAGCAATAACGCTCACCCAAACACTCACACGTCGCTATGCGCGACGCCAGGTGTCGTGGTTCCGGCGGTATCCCGGCATCCGGTGGCATGAGCCAACCGTTGCACCAGAAACTCTCGTGTCAGAAGCAGCCGACGAAGCTTCGTAGACTGACAGCATGGTGGCTTTTAGCAAAGGACACGGCGGCGGCAGCGACTTTATCGTCATCGCCGACCCCGAGGGGCAACTCGAACTCACACAGGCTCAAGTGCAGGCACTCTGCCACCGTAAATACGGTGTCGGGGCCGATGGAGTACTCCGGCTTGTGCGCACGAATGCCACCGTTGAAGGCCAAGCGCTCGCGGCTGAAGAGCCCGACGCGGAATGGTTTATGGATTCGCGCAGCGCTGACGGCACAGCAACCGCTATGTCGGGCGACGGTATTCGGGTAGCAGCCCACTATCTTTTGGCCGCAAGCCTCGCCCGCGCCGAAAATGGGCGCACACTGCCGATCGCCACGCGCGCCGGCATTCGTGATGTTGCACCCAGCGCGACCGGATACAACGTTGACCTTGGCCGCTGGCGTATGACAGAGGGCGAACCCCTCGCAAAAGCCGATGGTCTCGATGTGCCACGGCCCGGCCTCGCACTCACGGTCGACGGCCCGCACATTGTTGTTGCCCTGGCTTCGAAGGCCGAACTCGACAGCATCGACTTGGCTCGGCCTCCGGCGCTGTCCGTCGACCCCGACCCCACGACAAGTATTGAGTTTGTGGTACCGCACGACCCGCTGGTCAAAGACGGGGTCGGGCACGTGAGTATGCGGGTATTCGAGCGGGGTGCAGGCGAAACCCTGGGTGGCGGTGCCGGAGCCGCGGCAGCAGCGCTGGCGGTGCGGCACTGGGCGGGTGCTTCAGCACCGGATCACTGGCGTATCGAAACACCCGGCGGCGTGCTTGCTGTGCGCATGTTCCCCACCGAAGAGGGCGAACATGTGGCACTGTCCGGACCGGCGCAGCTCGTTTTTCACGGCGAGGTTGACCTCGGCTAGTTAATTTGCCGGATGCTGCTTAGCCAGCAGGACGCGAAAACCACGCGAGGTGGCTGCACGCTGCACGGTAAAAGTGGGCATGGTGGCGGCGAGCCAGCGTTGCAGAGAGTCGGATCCGAGGTTTCGGGCTACGACCAGCCAGGCGTCGCCGCCGGGCTCGATGCGGGGCATCCAGTGTTCGAGCATGGCGTGCAGCACATTTTTTCCGACGCGGATCGGTGGGTTCGAACGGATGCTGCGAAAAAGCACGTCGGCAGGTACGTCGTCGGGGTGGACGGCCCGAATGTTTTCGAGTTCGAGAGCGCTGGCGTTACGCCGCACAAGATCGAGGGCTCGTTCGTTGACGTCAACGGCCCATAGCGTAGCATCCGGTGACCGCAGTGCGATATCGATGCTGATCGGGCCCCACCCGCAGCCGAGGTCGAGAATATTGCCGTGGGGCGGTGGCGGGGGAGTGTTGCCGAGAAGAACAGCGGTTCCGGTGTCAAGGTGTTCGGGACTAAACACACCACCGGCAGTGGTCACTTCGAGTTCGCGTTCAGCGAGCGTGACACGTATGCGGCGCAGGTTTTCGGGGCTTGCCGGAGACGCCGTGAAGTAATGATCAGAGCCCATGGGTCGAGCGTAGTCGACAGCACGACTATGGTTAAGGCACTCCGGATGCTTGGAGCCGAACGAAAGGTGCGGATGACGCAGTCAACGCAGCATAGCGACAGTTTTGACGACGACAACGAGACCGAAGACGCAATGAAGCGGATTCTGGCCGCGGGGCAGGAGCGTGTGCGCACACGTGTGTTCGGCGAAGACCGGGCACAGGCGTTGCAGCACGATGATACGGCTGCGCATAGCGATGCCGACGGTGATCAGTGGGATCTCGATGAGCGCCATGCGCTGCGAAGAATTTCAGGTCTCTCTACCGAGCTCGAAGATGTTAGCGATGTGGAGTATCGGCAGCTACGGCTAGAAAATGTTGTGCTGATCGGTGTTTATCCGCAGGGGGCTGAAGAAGAGGCCGAGAATTCGTTGCGGGAGCTTGCCGCGCTGACAGAAACGGCGGGCGCTCAGGTGCTCGATGGTGTGTTGCAGCGTCGCCCGCACCCCGACCCGGCAACCTATCTCGGGCGAGGTAAAGCAGAAGAGCTGCGTGATCTGGTGGCGACGCTCGGCGCCGACACGATTGTTGCCGACAGTGAACTGGCACCCAGTCAGCGCCGTGCACTCGAAGACGTGGTCAAGGTTAAGGTGATTGACCGCACGACGGTGATTCTCGATATTTTCAGTCAGCACGCGAAGAGTCGTGAGGGTAAGGCGCAGGTCGAGCTGGCGCAGCTGGAATACTTACTGCCGCGGTTGCGCGGCTGGGGTGAGTCGATGAGCCGGCAAGCCGGTGGGCAGGTTGGTGCGGCCGGGGCCGGGATGGGCTCGCGCGGTCCGGGTGAGACGAAGATCGAACTCGACCGTCGTAGAATTCGCACCCGTATGGCACAGCTGCGTCGCCAGATTCGTAGTTTTGGCCCTGCGCGCGATGCGAAGCGTGCCGAGCGTCGGCGTAACACCATTCCTTCTGTAGCGATCGCCGGGTATACAAACGCCGGAAAGTCGAGTCTGCTTAATCGGCTCACGGGCGCGGGCGTGCTCGTGCAGAACGCGCTGTTTGCCACGCTCGACGCCACGGTGCGACGGGCAGAGACATCCGATGGCCGCGTCTACACACTGACCGACACGGTCGGTTTTGTGCGCAGTTTGCCGCACGAGTTGGTGGAGGCGTTTCGGTCGACGCTGGAAGAGGTGGCCGAGTCTGACGTGATTGTGCACGTTGTTGATGCGGCGCATCCCGATCCCGCAAGCCAATTGCAGACCGTGCGCGATGTGATCGGCGATGTTGGCGCGCGTGACCTGCCCGAGATCGTGGTGTTCAACAAGGTTGATCTTGTCGACGACAGTGAGCGCATGGTGCTGCGCGGTCTTGTTCCGGATGCCGTATTTGTGTCGTCGCGCACGGGTGAAGGCATTGATGCGTTGCGTGACGTGATCGAGCAAACCCTGCCGCAGCCCGCTGTCGAGTTGAGCGCTCTCGTACCGTACGACCGCGGCGACCTTGTGGCTGCGATCCACGAAACAGGAATGCTGTTCTCGTCGGAGCACCGGGAGACGGGCACTTTTGTACACGCGCGTGTCTCGGAGCGGCTGGCAGCAGACCTCGCGGAGTTTATCGTCGCTCCCTAGAGATAACTTGCCGTTACTGCGCGATGAAGCGGGCTTCCACCGTGGCGGAAACGATGATGTCTTCGGGTTCGAGCTCGAACTGAGGTGCTGTGGAAGCGCCAACGGCACTGGCCCGTGCACTCATCATACGGGGCTCGTGTCGAGGTTCGTTCCGCGAGAGAAGGCCAGTGTCGGCGATTTCTTGTGCTGTCACGGTTGTGAGCCCGAGGGCGCGAGCGTAAGCCTCGGCGCGCACAATCGCGACTGCGACGGAGCGCGTAGCGACCTCGCGTTCAACTTCTTCGCGGGTGGTTTCGGTGAGTGACCACTGCACAGAATAGATGGTGATGCCATCCCGAACGCTCACTTCGCTGATCCATGTAGAGAGCTCAGTAGCGTCACGAAAAACGACCGTGAACTCTACGGTTGCCGTATACACCACGGGCAGCCGCTTGCCCTCGTTATTCCATGGGCGTTCAGCTCGAACTGTGACATGTGAACTCGACCAGCGCTCGAACCCTTCCGTGTTTTCTCGCTGCTGAAGGCTATCGATGACGGGTGCTGCCCAGTTGTGCGCACGTGCTACGGCATCGGCGCGTTCATGGTGTTCGCTGCGCACCGCCAGATGCACGGTTGCTCGTTCGGGCGCATGCCGCGTTTCATGTTCACCGCGCACGGTGATTATTACTTCTTTCGTCATGAAAGCGACTCTACGGCAGGTGTGGTTCTTGCATGCACACAGCGGAACCGGAAAAATGCTCGATTTCTGCGGCGCGCTCTGGTACTGTCCAGTACTAATCCCAGTGGGGACATTGTGGGAGTGGGGGGACGCCGTCACGGCCAGACGGTGTGCCAGACATCGTTGCAAGGGCCTCTCAACAACGAAAGTAGATCACCAGACATGAGTGAAACCACACAGCAGATCGAGCGCCGCACGGTATTGAGGGGCGCTGTTTGGTCGGCTCCCGTTATTGCCGCTGCCGTAGCTATGCCCATGGCATCTGCATCGACCAACAATGCCGGTGTCACATGGACTGACAGCACGACGTCCCTCGCGGATCTCCGGCTTCTTGATTCCGACACCGTGCTTACCGCGAACGTCTTGCCGACTCTACCGACGGAATACACGATCACTAACGGCGAAGGTGCCATTTCTGCTGCCGCAACGGTCTCGATTCGTGTAGGACGACCTTCGGGCATAAACCTGCCGGTTGGGCGCGCACGCGGCTTTGGCGTGTACTCGGTCGATGGTGTTGTTACTCCGCCGAGCGAGCGTTCCGTGCAGTACGAGAGCGCGCCTCTGATTGGCGATGTTGGCTTCCCCATCACCAACTGGACCGGCACACGTAACGTGTCGATCTCTTCGAACGGTGCCCTTGTGGTTCCTGTCGAATTCGGTCTGACCGGCACGAACTCGGGTATTACTGTGCAGCTGCTCAGTAACTTCCCGGTCACGCTCACCGTCGACTTTGGTGACGGAGCCGCATACACAGCCTCATCAAACATCTCGGTACCTATCGGCGCTGGAGTCCTGTAGCAGCCTCACCGCGGAGGCAAACGTCTGCACGTTTGCCTCCGCGGAATAGCTTCGCGAGCGAATTCGTTGTATCCTGTGATGCTGCGATGCGTAGCATCCGGTTGATAATTCCACAGAGTGACAGCGGTCTCTTCGCACGAAGACCACGGGGCTGATCGGTTTCGACAGCGCCTGTGAATCTACGAGAAGCGGGCCGAGGATGCAGGGTTATCTCGTGAACGCTCCCTGTAAACCAATAGTTGCCAATTCAAAGCGCAACGACTTCGCCCTCGCTGCATAAGCGAGCCCGATAGTCCGTCAGACCGTATGTGATTCCGGTACGGATCCTGGCGTCATTGAGGGATCTTGCTGCGTGGTGGCGTCTGGACGCCACGCGGGACTTTTCCCAGACTGGGCCTGTCAACTTAGGTGTCTGTGACAAAGGTTGGGGCCAAGCAGAACGCTCGCACAGACTGCGCCCGGAGAAGGCGTGGAGACTCAGCGCTGGACGGGGGTTCGATTCCCCCCAGCTCCACTGATCGCTGTCACAGTGTTAAACCCCCGCGTTCCCTTACGAGAGTAGGGAACGCGGGGGTTTCTTTTTTGTTCCGGTGCCTGTGGATAACTGCCGTTTGCCCACACTTTGCCCACATTTGAAAACAGAGTGAGTGCTCGCTGGGGCTGTTTCGTGTGGTTATGCGATGTCTTCGAGGGCTTGTAGCGCGTTGGTGGCTGCTGCGCCTGCACGGTCGTGGAGGCGTGCTGCGACGTCGTCGAGGTCGTCGTCGAAGAGGTCGGCGTAGGTGTCGAGGGTCATGGATGCTGACTTGTGTCCGAGCATCCGCTGAACGGCTTTGACGTTTGCGCCGGAGCTGATTGCGAGTGATGCGGCGGTGTGTCGTAGGTCGTGTGGTGTGAGGCGTTCGAGTCCGGCGGCTTTGATGGCTTTCGCGAACCAGGAGTTTGCGTCTTCGTCGGTTTTCGCTCGGCGTAGGTAGTTGCCGGATGCGTCGGAGAATACGAGTGCGTTTTTTGGTTTGCCTTCGCATTGGGTTTCGAGCGCTTTTGTGAGGAATGCCGGGTAGGGGACTGTTCGTTTCTCCCACGTTTTTGGTGCGCCGACTTCGATGTTGCCGTCGACTTCGACGGCTGCGCGGTTGATGTGGAGTCGACGGCGCAGCTGGTTGATGTCGGAGACGCGGAGGCCGACTGCTTCGGACCACCGGATGCCGCAGTATGCGAGTACGAGCACGAGGGTTGCGTGCGTGTGGTTTTTGGTGGCGGAGGCGAGTCGGATGACTTCGTCGTCGGTGAGGTATCGGCGTTGTTTTTTCGAAATCTTTTGGGGGAGGTTGCGGGCTCCACGTGCAGGGTTCTTGGGTATGCGCCGGTCACGTACGGCACCATCGAGTATCCCGGCGAGCACGCCGAGTGCGCGCAGGACGACGGTCGCGGAGCGTGGCCCGCGGGTATTACGGCGTTCGCGAGAGCGTGCCGTGATGGCTGTGCCCGCAGACATTTCGGTGATCCATGCTTCGACCGCTGATGGTTTGATATCGCCGATTTGGGTTGTGCCCCAGCGCGGTTTGACGTGCACGCGCCATGCGACTTCGAGGGAGTGGTAAGAGGAGGGTTTGAGGTTCTTTTTTGTTTTGAGCCACGCTTCGCCCAGCACACCGACGGTGATCCTTGCCGCTTGTGGGTCGATGTATTCGCCGCTGGCTTTTGAGACGGTGATCGAGGCGAGAAACAGTTGGGCTTCTTTCTTGGTCTTGAATCCGCGTTTGTCAGTCTGGGACTTATCGGGTTTGCGATATCGGACGCGGTAGCGTTTGCCTGCTGCTGTGTCGTATGCGGTGATGGAGCCTGCCATGGTTATGCCACTTCGAGTCGGTGTGCAAATTGTCCGACGCCCATGCGTGGTGCGACGTACACGGACGTGTCGGTGCGGAGGAGCGCTTCACGGTAAACGAGCACGAGTTCTGTTGAGACGCGCAGGTCGTGTGCCATTGAGGGAACATGCCCGTCTCGGATGTGTTCGGCTTCGGCGTAGTCGCTCGGGCTGATTAGGGCGTGTGCGGCCCAATCTTGTGCTGCGGTCTCCTGGCGTGCGCGCAGTATGCGATCAGTGGTTGGGTGGTGCCCGAGTTGGTGGTGGCCAATTTCGTGCGCCAGGACGGAACGTAGGCTGCGCTGTGACATGCCCGGGGTTAGTCGGATGATGTGTTCGTCAGGGTAGTAGCCGGACACGTGCGCTCCGTGGTATTCGATGACTCGGAGTCCTAATTGGTCGGCGAGATCCCACATCTCGTTGTCCAGCCCCATCGCTGTTCCACCCCTTACTTAGGCGCCGTCGAAGTCGGCGTCCGTCTCCTGCGGCTGTTCGTTGATGCTCTCATTAGCGACCATCGGCAGATCGTGAGCGCCGAATGATGCGTGGATGACATCGCCCGGAGGCGTGTCGAGCGCCAAGCGAGTGCGGCGCGCGAGCTCGATCATGAGCGTCTTACCGGTCCATCCGCTAACGAGCATGGCAAGTGCATCAATGTCTTCGGTGTCAAGTGGGCGGCGACCATTGGCGCGCTCTGATACGTAGCCGTCATTGCGATCGAGTTTCTTCGCGATTTGCAAGTTGGTGATCCCGTTGGCGCGCATGAAGCCTTTGTATTCGGCGGCGAATGCGGCAGCGAAGTCGCTGAGGGGTCGGTAACGGTCAGCCATGCCCGAAAGTCTTGCATATGCGCTAGACGCTAGTCAATAGCAAGAATCAACTGGAAACTAGCCATTGCATATGCAAGACTCTTGCACATGCAAGACGCACAGACTCTGGCCGAGAAGGCGATCCGCCTCCACCTGGCCGCACGCAACAAGAACCAGGCATGGCTCGCCGCACAGCTCGGAGAGTCCACGTTCTGGGTGGGTCGCCGACTGAATGGAGCGATCGCTTTCAAGATCACCGACCTCGAGCGCATCGCGGCGCTGTTCGGTCGCACAGTCGACGAGCTGCTTACGGATGCAGACAAGATCCCCACTGGTCCACAGGCGGTGGCGTCATGAGCAGCATCTTCACGGGACCTGTGCCGACGATCATCGGCGCCACGGTTTACGCGCTCAACCGAACCTTTGGTCTCGCCCCAGCGCGCGATGCAGGGTCGCCCGAGATCGTCGTCGAGGTGATCGATGGCTACAGCGGCCTTATCAAGACCAACGCCGGAAAGGTCTACTCGAATGGCGACTTCGGCATCCTGCGATTCGCTGAGGCGGTGGCGTCGTGAGTAACGTCACCGCCATATCAAGCACACCCACACCAGAGAGCGTGTGGCTTTCACCAGAGCAGGTCTGTGACCTCATCCCCGGGATGACCGTCACCCTGCTGCAGCGAATGCGTGACACCGGTAAAGGGCCACGGTATGCGAAGCCGTCACCGAAAACGGTCGTCTATTCCCGGGCCGACGTCGACGCATATGTGCGCTCAACGCTCGTGCCTACCCGGGAGCAGGCATGAACGGTTTTCGCGTGGTTATCGCGTGGGCCGCATTGGTGTTGGCGCTGCTGTGTCTGGTGCTTGTGGTCGTGTCTTTGCGGGCGAATGGGGTGCTGCTTTTGGGTACGGGTTTCGTTGCGGTTTTTGTGTGGGCCGTGGGTGGGTTCACGCGTGATTTTTGGTCTCGCTAAGTAGCGAAGGGGAATGGGAATGAGTTTTACAGCAAGTAATGGGGTGGTTCTCTCGGGCTATGGTACGCGGCTCGCAGATGTCGGTTGGGCGAAGCTGCCAGCCATTCATGAAGCGCGGAAAGAGATGTATCAGCTGCTGCGTGACAAGGAGCTCGGTCGGTGGCGGTGGCCGGAAAGCTCCCGCTACGTCGTCTATTACCACGACTCACACGCCGACGTGCTCGATGAGGTCAGCGGGCGTATTCGTTCTTATACGCGTTCCGAAGCCTACGCAGTATCGAATTCCGACAGCAGGCAAGCAGCCAGGGCGTATTTCGAGGCGCATCGCCAGAAGATCCCGGCGACCGCTGAATACATAACGTGGCTCGATGACGGCGTCTCCCAATATGCGCGGCGGGCTCCCTCGGGATGGTGGATCGCAAAAGTCACCGAGGGTGAGTTTGTTTCCGAGCACGAGCTTTTAGACCAGGTTGGCGCGTCGGAGATCACCGTGCTGCAGGTGACGTCATGACCGCGCCCAGGCACATCGAATCAATCCCTACCGTCACACAACCACTTGATATTCCAGAGCCTGAACAGCCGATGCCGACCGTGTGGTTTGTCGCCGCAACGGTGGCCGGTGTTGTCGCAGCTGTGACATTGATCGTCGGTCTGGTGATCGCGTGAAAGTCTCATTTTTCGTTCCCGGGATACCAGTTCCTCAAGGGTCTATGACAGGCCGGGTACAGGGCAAACGGGCCGTGATCTATGCGAGCAACGAGAAGAAGCTGCGCCCATGGCGGGAGGCAGTAACGCGGATGGCTCGCGCGTCGTGGCTGGATCGCACGCAATTGGAAGGGCCGGTGCGTCTGGATGCCGTGTTCGTGTTCGCCCGTCCAGCGACTGTGAAGCGGCGACTGCCGTCTGTCTTCCCCGATTTGGACAAGCTCGTCCGCGCGGTCGGCGATGGGGTCACAGAGGCAGGGATTTGGAAGGACGACGGCCAGGTGATCCGGATCGTCGCGGAGAAGGTTTACGGCGCTGCGCCCGGAGTGCATGTGTCGGTTTCAGAAATGTCGGCAGATGTGCCGACGCGAGGCGAGCGCCTGCTCGCAGGAATGGGGAAGTAATCATGGCTGAGATCATGCCTGCGTCGTTCAAGAACGGCGTACCGAAAGCTGAACGTAACGGCATGTTCGGTAACGAATCGCAGCTGATTGAACTTGCGAGAGCAAGTAAGCGCGTGACCGCGATCGTAACCTATTCGGTTCCGTCTGTGGTGCATGACGAGATCGCTGATGAACGTCGGCCCGTGCTCGCGATTGAGCATATTGAGCCGTTGTTCAATGCGGAGCGGGCGTCAGCCGCGGAGGATCTGCGTGATGCCGAGTTCAAGGCGCGGACGGGTGCGGATGCGCTCGATCTCGACAGTCTCGACGACGAGGGTGATGAGTGATGGCTGTTCAAACATATCTACCGCAAGTGTTGATTGACCTTGAGGGCCGTGCGGGCGCGTCGGATCAAGACCGTGAAGCGTGGCTTGCTGAACGACGTGCAGGGATTACAGCGACAGAAGTACGTGACCTGTACCACGGCAAGATCAGGCAGCAAGATCTGATCGATTTGAAGCTTGGCCGCAAGACCGACACGTTCACCGGCAACGCCTACACGACATGGGGAACAGTCCGTGAACCGGTGATTGCGGAGCAGCTGCGCGGTGAAGGGTTCGAATCCGAATCGCGCGTGTTCCACCATCCGGATAATTCGCGTCATCTGGCGTCGCCTGACGGTATTCAGGTGACGTGGGACGAAGCGCTCTGGGTGCTCGAGATCAAAACAGCCGGCTATGACTTGCCTCCCGGATCGAAGGCTTTGGACGAGAAGGGCTACGTGGCTCAGGTCCAGTGGGTCATGTGGGTGATCGGTGCTGTCAAGTGTCGGTTCGTTGTTGAAGAACGTCATCCGGAGCAGGGCGCGGTTGAGGGCGAGTTGCCGTTCGTTGCTGGCCCGTTGCACCGTCACTGGATCGAACGTGACGACCAGCTGATCGCGGAGCTGATCACGGTTGCTGACGAGTTCCTCGCTGAGCTGGATCGGCAGCGGGAGGATGGGCCGCCTGAGATTGATGAAGAGGTCGACACTCACGCGGTGAATTATCTGCGGGGTCTTGCTGCCGAGAAGGAGGGCAAGGCGCTGAAAGAGAAGTCCTATAAGGCGCTTGTCGCGGCTGGGGTGTCTCAAGAATCGCCGCTGGCTCGGGTGACGTATAGCCCAGGGAAACCTGCGGGTGAGTTCACGGAAGACGTGATTGATCTGGACGCGGCCGAGAAGGCATTGCCGAAGGAGGCGGCGCAGCTTGAGCGGGCGAAGGCGCGGGTGGTGAAGCTGCAGGCCGCGTGGGATCAGCTCGCAAACGGCTTCACGAAGACAGTCACGACAGTGACGAGGGGTACGGCGGCACGGGTGACCGTAACTGCCGGTAAAGCGACAAAGGAGCAGAAGAAGTGAGTACGGCAGTTGCAACGCGCGAGGGTGCGGGGACGAACCTCGTTATCGCATCGGATCAGACGTTTTTCAACGACGCGCAGCGTGCGGCGCTGGTGCAGATGGGCCTTGGGGATGCGCCACGGGGCGACATCGAAGCGTTCTTCCACCAAGCGAAACGTTCAGGGCTGGACCCGTTCGCGCGACAGATCTACATGATTGGCCGTCGGTCGAAGCAAGGCAACCAGTGGGTGACGAAGTACACGATCCAGACGTCGATTGACGGATTCCGGGTCATCCGGGACCGCAAGGGCACGTTCCGTGGGATGGAAGAGCACTGGTGTGGGCCTGACGGGGTATGGCGGGAAGTGTGGCTCGAGGAGGGGCCTCCTGCTGCGGCACGGATCACTCTTTATCTGGATGGGTTTGTGAAGCCTGTGACCGCTGTTGCTCGGTATGACGAGTACGTGCCGTTGAAAGATAATCGGCCAACCGGACAGTGGGGCAAGATGCCTGCGTTGATGACGTCGAAGGTTGCTGAGGCGCTTGCTTTACGGAAGGCGTATCCACAGGACTATTCGGGTCTGTATACGAGTGATGAGATGGCGCAGGCCGATCGTGGTGACGTTGCGCCTGAGGCCGTTCCGGTGCCGGTCGTTACGCAGGAGGCCGCTCAGCCTGCTGGTGATGGGTTGGAGCGTCGTCGGCCGTCGCGTGATTGGTTGAAGGATGCTGCTGCGGCGCCGACGCAGGCCGCGCTCGGGGATGTGTTCCATGCGGCTCAGGATGCGGGTGATCTGAATGTGGCTGTCCGTAACCCTGTGACGGGTGAGGGGCATCCGGAGTTCATTGCGCTGGGGGCGTATTTGCGTGGTCTTAAGGGGTCGAAACCTGTTGAAGATGTGGTTGATGCCGAGGTTGTTGAAGAGCCGGTGAAGTCGTGGCCGGTAGCTGATATCCCGAACGGTGTCGAATCATGAGCGTCCGGATCGATCACGCCGCGTCGGCGCTGGGGCACATGGCGAACGCCGTAAAAGTGGCGAACAGCGGTGGTCGCGAGAGCGCACGCATTGAGCTTCAGATGGCGCAGATAGATGCGCTGCTGGCGCAGGTAGAACAGATGCGCATCGCGAATCTCATCGCGCTTGCCGGACTCCCGGACATCAACGGGTTCGAGAACGAAACCCATGACGCCGCCACCGAAGCGCTTATGGCGGGTCTCCTGGGCTCAAGGACGGTGCCAGCGGTTGCGGGGTATGGGCTGGCTGGGGGCTTTGAGCACGTGTTCATCCGCTCCGAGATCCGGGAAGCGCTGGGCCTGTCATGAGCACCCCGGTGACTTCTATCCCGCGTGATGAACAGGAGACCACGATCTCGTGGGGTCGTGATGACGAGCATGTGAGCATCTACACATCGAACAGAACACACCTGGATCGGTTGCGGAAGCTTAGTTCGGATCGCGATTACGTGAATGAAGTGCGTGGTGGCACTACCTGGGGCGAGTTCGAGGTGAACGCGGATTCTTTCAAGTTGTTTAGTGCGATCCGTGCGAAACGAACGCTAACACCGGAACAGCGTGCGGCTGCGGGGAAACGTTTGGCTGCTGCGAGGGCTGTGGTATGAGTCCCCTTGAGCGCTTCCTCGCGCGCCTCGGCATCACCCCGCTCGACCGCAACAATGAGCTGCACGCTCGATTGTGGGAAGCGCTCAAGGACACCGGCCACGAAACGCACATGGAGCGGCTGATCCTCACCCGCGGTGTGCTGTCTCGTGCACACGAAGACGCAGCGCTCGCAGTAGGCAAAACACGTGCCCTGTATGAGACGAAGCTACGCACGGTGAAGCGGGCGCAGACCGACGCAGGGAAAAGCGGGGTCGCTGCGACAGCTGTTGCTGAAGCTGAAGCGCAGCACTACCGGAATCAGATGCATGAAGCAGAAGCGTGGTGGCGCGGTGTGAAAGAGCATTTGCGGACGGTCGATAAAGACATTGACAAGACGCGCTCGGATCTGGTGGATGCCAGGCAGATGCGTGCAGCGGAAACGTATGGAGGACAACCATGAGCACCCTGCTCGATGAAGAAACGGTCCTGACCGAGCAGCTCGATGAACAGCCGCCATGTGAGGTCGCTGAATCGGACGGCGCGGTAGTAGCTGTGTTATGTCGTGGATGTCGGCACACGATTCTGCTGTGTCGCTCACATTGCGCCAAGGTGCTGGCCGCGTTAGCGCGAAGGCTGCTTGAGCGCCCGCTGAAGTGTAAGCACTGCGGACACGTGTCGCGTTCGCTACACGAGACGATCGAAGTGGTGGACCTGTGATGGCCGCTAAAGGATTCAGCACTTCGACGGTGCACCGGATTGTGGCTCGTGATCGTGGGGCGTGTGTGCGCTGCGGGCTGCTCGTCGCTCACTTGCCGCGCGGTGTCGCATGGTCGGTGCACCACAGGCGTGCACGTGGTGCCGGGGGCACGTCTGTTGTGTGGGTGAACGCGGCATCGAACGGGGTCGTGCTGTGCGGCTCGGGCACGACGGGCTGTCACGGCTGGGTGGAGTCGCATCAGCGTGAGGCGATGACTGCGGGGTGGGTGGTGTCGATGAATGGGCGGCTGCGGGCTGACGAGGTCGTGGTGCGCCACCGGGTATTGGGTGTCGGGTATTTGACGGATGACGGGGGATGGGTGCCGGTCGTTGAGGGGCCGACTCCGGAGAGTTGGGAAGGAGAAGCAGCATGAGCATGCAGACAGAAGGACAGAAGCCGCTCAGTCCGTTCGAGCGAGTGGCGCTCGAGCTTACGAAGGACACCGCTGCCTATGCGGCAGCGCGATCACTCGGGGCTGTGCTGCACGAGGCGTGCAAGCGGATCGCGCACAAGGGCGGCGATCTGCCTTTCGACAGCGTCATGGCTGAGGTCTATGCCGAGGTGTTGCGCCGCGAGGGATGGGTGGACGCAGAGCCTGGGCAGTTCACAGAGGCAAGCTTCCCCGTGGCGGTGACGTGGCCATGAGTGTCAAAGTGACGAACTGGGTCTGGCATGACCCACGCTGCGCCGATCTCCGAGGCAACACCGCTATGGCGATGCTCGCTCTCGCAGACATTGCAGACGATGACGGGCATGTGGTTTTCGCTCGTGGCCGGTCGAGGTCGCAGGAGGCGCTGGCAGCGAAGGCCAGGATGTCGGTGGCGACGTGGCGGCGAGTAACTGAGGCTCTGGTGTCTGATGGGCTGCTCGAGGTTTCTCGGGCATCACAGACCTCGGAGAATGAGTACCGAATCTTGGTGACCGCTCAGCCTGAGCGGTCGGATTTGAGCGGTCAGAACGGCGATTTTGAGCGGTCACACCGCTCACCCATGAGCGGTCACACCTCTTATATACATAGTTACGTAAATACAGACGTGTCGGAAGTCGCTGACGCGCCTCTCCGAGACGACGTCGTAGCTCTTCTCGATCTGCTGGATGAAGAGATTATCCGCAACGGCGGCAAAGCGCCTGCGCGGTCGAAGAAGAACATCGACGCAGCACGGCTGTTGCTTGACCGTGATGGCAAGACAGTCGAACAGGTGTCAGCGGCTATCCGTTGGTGCCAGGCGGATGAGTTCTGGCGGTCGAACATTTTGAGCATGTCGAAGCTGCGGCAGCAGTACGACCGGCTGCGGCTGCAGGCATCACGGTCGCGGCGCATGTCTGGTCTTGATCTTGGGCGTGCAGCCGATGCATTGCTCGCAGAAGAAGAGACCCGTGCGTTGGAGGTGGCGTCGTGATCGCCCGTGAAGCGAACGTGCTGCTGACGAAGATCAACGCCCGTGACAAGTTCCCTCGCTGGTCGACTCCGGAGGAGATGGCGTTCGCCGCTCGAGAGTGGGCGGAAGACCTTGAGCATGTTGCTTTGGGTGACGCTGTTGCGGCAGTGCGTCAGCATTACGCGGTGTCGTCGGAGCGGATCACGGTCAGTGACCTGTTGGATGCGTGTCCTGTGCGTGATTCGTCGTGGGCGGGAAACATCACCGAGCAGCGTCTCGCGGCCGAAGCAGCGGGGCGACGGGCTCTCACTCCGGAGGTGGATGGTGTCTGACGCGGAGCAGTCTGTGCTGGGGGCGATCATGCTTTCCCGCAACGCGATGATCGAGGTCGCGGAGATCCTACTGCCCGCCGATTTCGGGGCGCCGATGCACGAGACGATCTTTGCTGCCGCGCTGCAGCTGCTGGACGCGGATGCGCCGACTGATGTGGTCGCTGTCACGGACGCACTGATCAAAACGGGCGAGTTGACCGGGAACCTGACGGCGGAGTATCTGCACCAGCTGACGGATACTGTCCCGACCGCGGCGAACGCCGGCTACTACGCGAAGATCGTCGAGTCTGCTGCTATTCGGCGCCGGGTGCGGGCTGGGATCGACAAGGCGACCGGTGTTGTGGCGGATGAGACCATCCCTGCCGAAGACATCGTGGAGATGGTACGGGCTGCGTTCGATGATGTGGATGCGGCCACGTCGCGCGGTGTGGAGTCGATCGGGGACTGGTACATGGACTTCCTCACATCGTTGGAAGAGAAGCCGTCCTACACACCGACCCCCTGGTACGACCTGAACCAGATGATCTTCGGTGTTCGTGACGGCGGCATGTATGTGATTGCCGCGGCCACAGGCGGCGGTAAGTCCGTGATGGCTATCCAGATCGGCGCAGCGCTGGCACAGCGTCGACCAGTGCTCTACGTCTCGCTTGAGATGGATCGCACAGAGGTCGCTGGCCGCTTAGCAGCCGCCACCGGGCAGGTGTTCTTGGGCGCGATCAACCGCCACCAGTTAGGGAAGACGGAGTGGGAAGCGCTGGCCAAGCACAGGCCCACGATCGAAACGCTGCCGTTGGTGATCGTCGGGTCGGATGAGGTGTCTACGATCCCGCAGCTGAAAGCGAAGGTCAGGGCGACCGCGCGGCGGTACAAGCGGAACCCTGTGGTGATTGTTGATTACCTGCAGCTGCTCACGTCGCATGAGCGGGTGGAGAACCGTCAGCAGGAGGTTGCCGGGTTCTCTCGGGCGTTGAAGCTGGCTGCTCAGCAGTGGCGTGTGCCGGTCATTGCGTTGTCGCAGCTGCGGCGGCCTCAGAGTGGGCCGAAGAAGGCACAGCCGCCGTCGATGCATGACCTTCGTGAGTCAGGGCAGATCGAGAACGACTCGGACGTGATTCTTCTTCTTGACCGAAAACCGGTAGCGGGGGCTGCAGATGAGTTGAAGGTCATCGTGGCGAAGAACAGGCAGGGACAGACGGGTGAGGTGGGTCTGGTTTTCCAGGGCCAGTTCGCGCGGGTGTTGTCGAAATATCAGGTGAATGAACATATCGATTTTGGGAGGAAAGCATCATGAGTGTGAAGACGATCGTGGGCCGTTTGGGTCGTGCCCCGGAAGTGCGCGCTACAAGCTCGGGCAAGCAGGTTGTGTCGTTCAGCGTTGCTGAGACGAAGCGGAAGTTTGACCGTGACCGGAACGAGTGGGTGGATGATTTCACGATCTGGCATGACATGGAGTCGTGGCGCAACGTGAACGCGATCGCTGCCCTCGGTCAGGGTGCGTTGGTGATTGTGCACGGCGAAGAACGGGATGCGTCATATACGCATCGGGAGACCGGGAATACGGTGCGCCGCATGGTGGTGCGTGCCGAGACTGTCGGGGAGGTCGTTAAAGACACTCACAATGGCGGCCAGCAGGCTACAGGTGACTCGTGGGCGACCTCAAACAGTCACGAAGCACCCGAACCGCAGGAGGCCGGTTTCGAGACGTGGGGGAGTGATACGCCGTGGTGATCGAACAAGACGTTATCGAGTTCGTTGCGGCCGCTGATTGGACGGATGACTGTCGGGTGCGGGTGGAGTTGAAGAAGCGTGTGGCGACGTTGACGATCAGTCAGGCACGCGCGCTCGCGGACGAGATTACGGCTGCCGCAACGGAGGCAGAGAAAGCGGCGGAGTCAGCCGGGTGGGTGTCATGAGGTCCCATTCAGAAGTCACATGTATCTGTCGGAATCAGCACCCCGAGTATAGAGACCCGTCAAAGCACGTGTGCACGATACAGGTAGAGGCTAACCAAAGTTACTCGTGGATGCTGCCGGCATCTTGGATGTGTTCCGATGAAAGTGCCTCATCGAAATGTGTCTTCGTTTTCTTTGTATTTCGCCGGATCCGCACGTGTAACGCGCCATCTGGTCCTACGGGGCCAATCTGGCGACGGCGAAAATACCGATATAGGGGTATTAACCTCGCCAAAAATGACGGTTGCGCCTCTCTGCTCTGTTCTACCTGTCTATCGCGCAAACGTCCTGCAGCGAGTGCGGTCCAGGTCACATGGAGCCATCGAGAATCCGCCGAGTCGATATATACGATCACTAGCCAGACTGAACTTGGCTCACACGGCGCGACTTGTATATCGACGGTTCGACCGGCCGGGAACGCGCCGCCGGGCACCTTGTTATTGACAGTCAAGCGTGATGTTCCGACCAGAAATGTCCCAATTATCGTTGCCGATGTAGTACCGACATTTGCTAAACGCACGAGGTGTGCAATTGGGCGGTTGTTTTGTAAGACCTCTCCCGCATATTTGAAAGACCACATCACCGTGGTCAGTGACCTGGACTTCTCGACTCTGTCAAGAATCCCCAGAACAAGAGTTGATACAGCGGCGATGAGGGTGAGGGCGACTGCGATGTCTTGCCACTTGAAGGAGTGCAGGAAGTCCATGCACTTCACTCTAGGGACACCAGCATGACGTTTCGAATGCAGTCATGGTCGTCGTCGCGTGCTGAGTGGACGGCGATGGACGAGGGTCCTGCCAAGAGCGTGTGGAAGCCTCGCCGCACCCGCGAGGAGGCTGTACACAAGTGCATCGAATGGACCGGCGCGATCCTGATTCCGGCGATGCGCGTCATCGATCTCGATACCGGAACGGTTATCTGGCAAGACACCTCCCGCTACCCAGAAGGTGGGGAACGGATCGTGCCGGATTGGGCCGCGGTGTTGTATGAACAGGTGCGAGCCGAGAACCGTCGTCGCGCCGAGGCCAACCGGTGCGAGTGCGGGATGCCTTGGGGGTCGATGGCATGTCGGGATAACCACGCCGGCGGAATCCCGCCAAATCGCGCAGCCGAACAAGAGGCTCCTGCCGATGATGGAGTGTTGTTCTTTCTCGCGGAGGAGTCGTCGTGAGCCGTTCGAAGACGCTTGCGGTCGCTGACCGTGTCCATCACCCATCCCTCCACCCGAATCGTGGGTATTGCGGGACGACAGACAACCGCCACCAAGCGGCTGACTGGGCGAATGTCACCTGTCCCAATTGCCTAGCCGCACGACGAGCAGACGAGGAGACCAGATGATGGATGCACTCTTCACAATGTTCGACTTCGCTGAGCCGAAGCCCCGCTATGCCGACGACTGTTTCTACTGTCACCAGGACGCAAACGGTGAGTGGACAAGCCTCGAGCACCATAGCGAGAACCACGTGCCACTCACGTGCGATGTGTGCGGCGACACCGACCCGAACCGACTGCTGTTTGAAATGTCTCACGGCATCACCCTCGGCGGCTCGTGGGATCGGGGCAAGCTCGTCTGCGTCCGCCTCGACCTGAATTTGAACCACTGGCGTTACGCGATGTTCCACGGAATCAAAGAACCCGTGTCACCAGCTGGCGATCTGTGTCTCCGGTTGGGGTGGCGGTTCGGCCCCGACGGGTACGCAATCGCACCCGAAGGGTGGCCGTCTGGTGACGTCGATTCGAACGATCCGATTGTGAGAACAACACCATGAATCCGATGGCTGTGTCAACGGAGAGCATGCTCACCCCACAACCATGGATGCGAGATGCGCTCTGCGCCGAAACAGATCCCGAAGCCTTCTTCGCAGAGAAAGGCGAATCCGTCACACCCGCACGCACAATCTGCGCCAGCTGCACCGTACAACCCGAATGCCTCACCTACGCGCTAGAAACCCGTCAACAGTACGGCATCTGGGGAGGCCTCACAGCACGCGAACGTGCAGACATGCGACGCCGCATGAAGAAGGAGGCAGCATGATCACCGCATACGAGATCGCCGACGTCGAACAGAAGCAGTGGACTCAGCAGCTTGAGTTCCATCTCGACCTAATCCCGAAACTGCTCGGCGCGATGCTCGACCTCGCAGCACCTGATGTGCGTGCAACCCAACTGGATCAGCCGAGGGTGACCGGTGGTGGGTATCGTGCGACTGTTCCTGTGACTGATGAGGGGGCAGGGGCCGACGCAACCTATCTGTGGTCGCTGTTCGCTGATTACACGCTGGCTGTGGCTGAGTGGCTGGGTGTTGATGCTGTCGTGCCAGACCGGTGCCCGGACACATCACAGGCCGCGTTTGGGGCAGCCCTTGTGGTTGTTGACACGCTGATCCGTCACGCGCATTTGATCTATGTGCATCGTGAGCTTGAGGGGTTTGAGCGGGAGATGTGTCGGGAGATTCGTCGGTTGCAGCGGCGTTATCTGCCTGCTCATGAGGGTGTGCAGCAGCATGCTCGAACGTGTGTTTTGTGTGGTGCGGTGAAGGCTGTCCGGGTGGTGTGGGCGGATGGGGTGGGTGGTTCACCGAGGCCGCGCATGGTGGCCGTTTGTCGGGTGTGTGGGAAGGAGTACACAGAACAGGAGCGCAGCGACCCGCGAGAGCGCTCTGAGTACGTTGCGGCGAGCAAGGCAGAGAGGGCGATGGCCGAATGGCGACCGAGCACCAACCACGAGAACGGGAGCGAGTAATGAGCGATACGCCGAGATTAGACCTCACTACCGATACGGCGAAGCGAGACGCCGCTGCCGCGCTTCCCGCGCTCATCCTGGGGAGCGCACTGGGGAGCCGTGCTGCGTCGCAAATGGGTGGACAGATTTTAGGGCAAATAATTTCTGATGCCCTCGCTCCCAGCTTTGCTGCACTCGGGCGGCTGCGCGCCACCAACCACGAGAACAGGAGTGAGACATGACTAGGTTAGAACCGGCAGAAAAAATAGAACGCACTGTGGGGACGGAGCGGCACCCAATTCAGCACATTGCGCGCGCAGTTAGTAGCGAACAACGTGTCTACATTATGCACTCTGAGCAATGCAAAACAAGCAGTATCGATCTGCGGGACTGCCCGTATTCTCGGGCGCTGGATAACGGGATCGACGTTGGCGAATGGGCTGGGTCTGAGGATCAAGCTGTCACTGTTGCCATCGGAGAGGAACGACTGGCGCCAGTTTCTCCCGCCAGTAACGGGAGCGAGCAATGAAGAACTGGTTGTACCAGCTCGTTGTAAGGACGTGGCTAGGTGACTGGCTCGGTTTGGTGTCGCCGTCTGGACTCAAGCGCCGGACGCAGAAGGCGAGAGACTAATGCGCTCCGACAAGCGCCGTGCTGGACGCGTGATCCGACGAGCACGCCAACGTGAAGCACGCACCCTCCGTGGGCTCACTCTCATAGCGGTAGGAGGCATCAACGCAGCCCAGGCGATAGCTGGCATGAGTGCCGCGTTCGCATCGTTCAGTCACGGCATCGAATGGGCACGACGTGCAGAAGAGACAGGAAGCCCACCCGATGGCTGAGTACCTCACCTACCGTGAAGCAGCGAAACGAGTCCGCCGCAGCGTCCGATCGATCAACCGGTGGCGTCGCGGCGGAATGCCCATGGAGTGGGCGAAGCGAGACGGGCAGCGAGTCCGCGTCGTCCGCGAGGACATCCTCCTCAAATGGTGGCGGGAACGACTCACTGCATGGCCTCCACACCAGTACCGGATGCGCAAAATGCTCACATCGCATCCACCACCAGACAACGACACGCCGTAATGCTTAACAATTGCCAACGAGTACTGTCATACCGCAAAGTAATGATCAGACAGGAATGACAGAAGCGCCCAGAGCAGGTTCAAACCCTAGCGGGCGCTTCGTCGTTTCCTGTGGGGCCCAACCCTTCGGGCGGCTGGCCCGTTCCCAGACCGGCCGCCCACCTCAAAGGCTTACTTCGACTCAGCGACCTTCTCAACCGTGACCACGTGAGCGGACGCCACCGCGTACGTCTTCACCTCACCCTCCCCGTAGAAGATGAAGTAGTCGCCCTCGTGGCGAAACTTCACGGCTTCCACCGTCGTACTGAACACCGCGTTGATACCGTCGTTGATCTTGAACTGAGCCATGTGTCACTCCCATCGTCTGGTCGAACCCAGCGCTCGACACTTAGTCCATCATGACGAGCACCTACGACATCGGACTCTGTTGATCACCCCTTGTACTTCGGGTTCGGTTTACGGAACGTCACCGTCGTCGCCCGAGTAAACGCCGTCTTCGTCTCAGACACCACTTCGTATCCGTCGTTCAGCATCTTCTCCATGTACTTCCGACCGGGACGGTCGCTGACAACAAAGTTTTTCACGACCACAATGTACGGATCTCTCTTGCTAGCCATGCCCGCACAATAGCGTGCAGCACGCATCAGCACTAGAGGAGGTGACACGTGCGAACTCTTACCCACCCGAAAAAACACCAACAGATCACTGTTCCTAACGAAGTTGTCGAGTCGTATGTCTCGCATGGATCGGTGGCCACTACGGCCTAACTCAAAGCTTCGCTACTCTCAAGGTGTGAGGGACGCATCCTATTGGGCAACGATTTTGCAGATTGTTCCTGTGTTTATGCTCGCGCTTGTTGTCGAAGGCCGTTTTTTCGCATCCAAGCGAGCGCGAAAGCAGCAGTTCCAACGCACGTTCATGACTCGAACCGCATATGCCATTCTGTTCACCTTCAGCTGTATAGCAATGCTGATTGTCTTTGTGATTGCACTAGAAGGCGCGCAGGGACAACCGTTGACGCAGTTACAGACTCAGATCGCAGAAACGTCCCTACTTACCGGTGTTACGGGGGCCTTCACTCTCCCAGGACTGGACCTGTCGGGAGCGCTATTAGTGGAGGCTGTTGTCCGTCTGCACCGGAAAATGCCATATTCCAAATTCAGCCGTGATGCACGGTTCCGCAAGCGCCGCCGTGACGAGGCCGATGCCCTGGAGCGAGAGCTCCGAACGGTTCAGCTGTCCGCGCGCATCAACATCTCCCGTGCTTGGGTGCGGAACTACCAGTGTCTCCGCGAAGACCCGTCGAATCCGGCGACAGTCGCTAGGTTTGAGGCAAATAGGGCAGAACTGAACTACCTCACGCGAATCGCCAACGAACGTAGTGCACGCATTGAACAGGAGATAGCCCGTCTACAGAGAAAACTCGCCGAACCCCGTCAAGTCCTCGAGCATCACGAGCTTGACAGACTTCGGATGATACTGAAAGACGCATCGGGCTAGTCAGACAACCAGGGTACGGGCTCAAGTCTCTGCGTGGACTCGGTCATCCGCCGACAAGCTCACCACCCAGCACGGACTGCAGCTCAGCACCAATGGTCGAATTGATCACCCAGTTCTCCCCAACAAGAAGAGCATTCTCGGAGAAACCCATAATCTCATCCGCCCGCTGCTGCGCAGCTGCACTGTCAGAAAACATCATGAGAACAGCAGTGTCGCTACATACACCGGAAGCCACAGCGTCCTTAACTTTGTCCGTCTGCTCCCAGTTACACACCATCCCGGCATCGACAGCCGCATCAACCAGCTGGTCAATCGTCGTGATCTTCCCTAGCCCGGTGGGTTCTTCTGAACCACCCGGCACGGAGCATCCGGTCAGTACGAGCAAAATGACGAGGGCAGCGGAAGAAAACAGTCGGCGCATAACCACAGAGTAGCGCTGGCCTGCGCCGTTACCACCCACGGATAACCAATCAGACTCGTGCGCGCCTCAATAGCACGGTGTGCTTCCCACCGACGTTGTACTTCTTAATGTCTTTAGACACAATTTCCCACCCGTCAGCAATGTACGGCTCAAGCTTCTTCTCTACGTTCGTACGTCCGTGCACAAGATCCACCTGTGAGAACTTTAATGTTTTCGTCTCGTAGCCCGACACTCCACGCGGAGATGCTGCGCGTGCCTTCAACGCTCGATCGTCTGCACGCCGCTGCGCCTCATTCTCCCGCTCGTCATCTGGCACACGTATCGCACGCCTCCGCGCAGCCTCTGCCGCCGACGAATGGTATTCCTCCCGGTCACGCTTGAGCTTCGCACTGCTGTACCCCGCATATGCAATAAAACCAACGACAAGCACAGCAATGACGATGACTACCCACATGGCGCCCTCCTCAGCCCCCGGAATGCCTCATCGTACCGCGCCGATATTCCCGACATGGTGCTCGCTCCCCCACAGACCCGCGACCAGCGAAGGGGCCACCGTGAACACACCACACCCACGCACCCAACGCAACGAACACCTACGCCAACGCCACCGCACAATCATCGCCCGCACCAAACCACCATGCGCAATCTGCGGCAAACCCATCGACTACACCCTCCACTGGCCAGACCCATGGTGCTACGTCGTCGACCACATCAAACCCATCCACCACGGCGGCACAGACACACTCAACAACAAACAACCCGCACACAACCATTGCAACTCAAAGAAGAGAGCACGCAAACACGCACCAATCATCAAACGCTCAGGCAGCCTCAAATAAACACACCCCACAACCCACACAAACCCCACCACCCAGGGGGAGGCCCCCCACACGCACCCACGAAGGGTCTCCGGGGCTTGCGTTGGTCTCTCCCCGACTTTTTTCTTTTCTCGTCTTTGTGTTTGGTTTCGTTTGTTTGGGGGTGGGGTCGTGGCTGTTTGCGTGTCGTGTGGTGGTGATATTGGGTCGGCTGATCGGCGGCGCCGGTATTGCTCTGTTGAGTGTCGTTCTCGCGGAAAGTCGCGGGTTTCGTTGTCGGGTATGAGTCTGGTTGAGGCGGTCGAGTCGGGCTCGTATCTGGATATTTTGAAGGCGCAGCGTCGGGAGATAGTGAACGCGTTGCCCACGGAAAAAGGGCCGGCGAAAGCTGCGTTACATCGGCAGTTGGCTCAGTTGTCTAAGGAGATTGAATCTCTGACACGGACGCCGGGTGAGCAGGATGCCGGGGGCGCGAATGTCGATGACGAAGAGTTCGACCCGGAAGCTATCTGATGTAGCTCGGCATGTTGTTTATCCGAAGGGGATCGTCAAGACGGCGTGGCCGCGGGTTGTGGCTCAGTGTCGTTTGATGGGGGTCGAGTTTGATGAGTGGCAGCACGGTATCGGGTCGCTTGCTCTCGGGTTGAAGCGTGACGGTAAGTATGCGGCGACTGTTGGTGGTGTCGTGTTGTCGATTCCTCGGCAGGTGGGTAAGACGTTCCTTGTCGGGATGATCATTATCGCGCTGTGTACGTTGTTTCCGAATATGACGGTGCTGTGGACTGCGCACCGTCAGAAAACGTCGGATATGACGTTCAAGAATATGCAGGCGCTCGTGACCAGGCCGAAGGTTCGTCGGTTTCTTGCTCCGAACCGTAACGACGGTATTCGTACGGCCAATGGTCAACAGGAGATCCTGTTCCGTAACGGCAGCGTGATTATGTTTGGTGCCCGTGAAGGTGGATTTGGTCGTGGCTTCGATGAAGTTGATGTAGAGGTTTTTGACGAAGCGCAGATTCTGTCAGAGAAGGCGCTCGAGGACATGGTGGCCGCTGCGAACCAGTCGCGGCAAAAGTCGGGTGCGTTGCTGTTTTTCATGGGGACGCCACCGCGGCCGTCTGATGCGGGTGAGGAGTTCTCTAGTCGTCGCGATAAGGCGTTGGCGGTGAAGCCGCATGAGCAAGTCGTCGGCGTTGGTGGGAAGTCGGTGTATGTCGAGTTTTCGGCCGATGATGATGCTGACCCGGACGACCCCGAGCAGTGGGCTGTAGCGAATCCGTCGTATCCGGAGCGGACGCCGCGTGAGTCGATTGAGCGGTTGCGGGAGCAGCTGACGAACGATGATTCGTTTAAGCGTGAGGCTCTCGGGATTTGGGATGCTGCTGACACTGGCCGGGTTATTGACGAGGATTCATGGGCTCGAGTGGCTGACGAAGCATCGATGGCTATAGAGCGTTTGTCGCTTGGTATCGATGTTGCGCCTGGGCGTAAAACTGCGTGTGTGTTCCTTGCGGGTCAGCGTGCTGATGGCCGGTGGCATGTCGAGATGGACGACCACCGTCGCGGGGTTGATTGGGTGATCCCGTGGGTCAAGGAGCGTGTGTCGAAGAACCGGCTGTATTCGGTCGTGGCTGATGAAATGTCAGGTCTGGTGGAGAAGCGGCGTGGCCGCTATTACCTGACTGGCACAGAGATTCTGGTGACCTTGGCTGCGGCTGAAGGCCGAGATATGGCGATCGCGTCAGCAAAGTTTTATGACGCTGTGATCGGTGAGACGCTGCGCCACACTGATCAGCCCCAAATGAACGTGGCTCTTGCGCAAGCCTCCAAGCGTCCTCTCGCTGGGGGCTGGGCGTGGAATCGTCGCGACGAGTCTTCAGATATCACTCCTGTTGTGGCGGCGACGCTCGCCTTGTGGGGTGCGCAGAGCACGAATGTTAAACAGCCGACTGCACCGGTAGAGGATGCGGCGGCGATCATTTTTTGACCAAGGGGGTGCGGTGTGAACGAACTGGCCCACCTGCGCGGGTTCACGGATGACGAGCAACGCGAGATCGGGATGCTTGTTGCCCAGTTGAAGGCGAGGAGCCGACGCAACATGTTGCGGTCGTCGTTCTATGACGGGAAGAATGCAGTCCGGGATATTGGACTAACGATCCCAGATTCTTATCTGAACATCGGTTTGGCGTTGGGTTGGGCGGCGAAGGGAGTTGATGGGCTCGCCCGACGTTGCAACCTGAATGGATTCGTCGATAAGGGCGGTGCTGACCTTGCTGCGCTGGGGCTTGACGAGTTGGTCGAGTCGAACTACCTCTTTTCCGAGTTGTCGCAGGCGCGTACTGATTCTTTGATTCACGGAGTCTCGTATCTCATTGGTTCCCGAGGCGATGTAGATCGGGACGAACCGAAAGCGCTGGTAACAGCAAAGAGCGCTCTCGACGGTACTGGGGAATGGGACGTTCGCGCGCGCCGATTGCGGTCGTTCTTCTCCGTCAGTGAGCGACAGGGGCGGGACATAGTCGCGTTTACCCTTTACATACGCGGCCTCACCGTATCAGCGCGTCTTGACGGTACTAGGTGGGAAATTGAGCGGGCAACGCCGACGTTTGATGTTCCGGTTGAGCCGTTGGTGTATAAGCCGCGGCAGTCACGTCGTATGGGGAAGTCTCGGATTACTCGGCCGGTCATGTCTGCCCAGATGGCTGCACTTCGTGCGTTGCTGCGTGTCGAAGCACATATGGACATTTATGCGATTCCGCGTCTTGTTGTTCTTGGGGCGCGGGAGGGGATGTTCAAGAACGCTGATGGCTCGCAGAAGGCTGCCTGGCAGGTTGTTTTCGGGCGTGTGCTCGGACTGCCTGACACTACGGACAGCAGTGTGGAAAATCAGCGGGCTGATGTGCAGCAGTTTGCAGCTGAATCGCCGAAACCTCACTTGGATCAGTTGAGTATGCTCGCGAAGCTAGTTGCTCGTGAAACTGACTTGCCTGATACAGATTTCGCGCTCGAAAACCTGGCGAACCCACCATCAGAGGGTTCATATGTGTCGTCTCGGGAAAACCTTTTGGCTGAGGCTGAGGGTGCGATGGATGACTGGGCAATGCCGATCCGTCGGACGGTTCAGCGTGGCCTGGCCACATTGAACGACTACGACACAGTGCCGAACGAATTTCTTTCGATCGACACGAAGTGGCGTTCTCCGATGCATTTGTCCCGGTCCGCTGAGGCGGATGCGGGAGCAAAACAGGTTGGGGCCGTGCCGTGGCTGGCTGAAACACGCATTGGACTTGAGCTTCTCGGTCTGACAACGCAGCAGATTGATCAGGCGCTCAATGAGCGGCAAGCCGGATTCGGGCGCAGTCTTGTGTCGGCTTTAGTGAATCGAGGTCGCAATGGTGACCGTCTTGCAATCGAAACAGTTGTTCGAAACGACAATCACGGAGGCTGAGACGGATCTCATCGGCATGCTGGCCGATGCAGGGCCTCAGCGATTGCTGATCCAACAGTTGATGCCAGAAATCATTATGTCGCTGAGTACGGCGACAGCGGCACTTGCTGTCGATCTGTACGACGCCGAACGAGCCCGTCAGGGTGCGGCTGGCCGTTATTTTGCTGTCGCGACGGTGAACGATCGTGGACACACTCTAGAGAACGCACTTGGTTGGGCATTCCAGGACGACACAGGTGCTCGATTGCGCACCGTGATCCGATCGGAGCTAGGTCGCCCATATCGGGACACGATCATCCACAACCGGCGCCGGGACCCTGCGTCAGTGGGGTGGAAGCGGATCACAACGGGTGGTTGCGGATTCTGCCGTGGGTTAGCGGCTCGTGGTGCCGTGTATCGACAGAGCACGGCGCACTTCGCGGCGCACGACAACTGCATGTGTACCGTCGCGCCAGTCTTTCGCGGCGGAGAGATCGGTCCTGAGGCTGACGTTATGCAGTACATGGCGTCAGGTCGGACGCGCACAGCTGCCGAGAAGGCGCGGATCAATGGTTGGGCGTCTTTGTACGCAGTCAAGTAAGGCTTCCTGCCGTGGTGGCAGGCCGAACCCGACGGCTTCGGGGTGTCCTACTCGGGACGGAAACGGGGATCAGAAATGAACACGATTGGGGCTTTCGGGCTTGGATCTGCACCGGGCTGGCACCGGCCATGGCTGCGTTACGTCGACGTAGTGGACGGCGCTGGGGGTGGTGGGGCATCTGGCGGCGAGAAGACGTTCACGCAGGCCGAGCTTGACCAGATTGTTTCTAGCCGGTTGGCAAAGCAGGAGCGTGAAAAGTTCGGAGATTACGCCGATCTGAAAGCGAAAGCTGAAGGCGCGAAGACGGTAGAGCAGCAGCTTGCCGATTTGACCGCAAAACATGAGGCCGCAGAACTGCGGGCTCTGCAATCGGACGTGGCAACACGCTACAAGGTGTCCGCCGAGGATCGTGACCTGTTCATGACAGGTACGGACAAGGCAACTCTCGAAGCGCAGGCTAAACGTCTTTCTGAGCGGGCGCATGAAAAGCGCCGAAGCGGTGATGTCGCCCCTTTGGAGGGCGCACCGTCAAATACCGGTAGCGGCGACGACAAGATGCGTGAGTTTACGCGTCAACTCTTCAACCGCCAAGACTAAGGAGTAACGAAAATGGTCTCTCTTCTGACCACCGGGGAGCTCAACCTTCCCGACCACATCATTGATCCTTGGCTGACTAAGGTCAAAGCCGGATCAACCATTGCGGCGCTGTCGAATGCGATCCCGATGAAGTTCGGAAAGTCGACTGCAACGACTCTTGACATCGGCGAGGCCGAGTATGTCGGTGAAGGTGCCAATAAGGGCCCATCCGACATCACCAAGAAGATCGCTTCGATCAATCCTTACAAGTTCCACAAGACGGTCCGTTGGACGGACGAAGTTAAGTGGGCGGACGAGGAGTACCAGTTAGGCGTCGTCGCTCAGATTCTCGAGCAAATCCAGCCTGCGCTTGCGCGAGCTTTGGATTATTCGGGCTATCACGGCATTAACCCGACAGGCGGTGCACCTGTCGCGGCGATGACTGATCGTATCGCTGGGGGCAGCAACGTTGTTACCGTCGGGTCAGGTAAGGCGTATGAGTACATCGACGCAGCTGACACTCTGGTGCTCGCTGCTGGTTATGTGCCTTCGGGCATCGCTCTCGCACCTTCGCTGGCTGCCCGGTTTGCGACGGCTCGTGCGGTGCAGACCGAACAGAAGCTGTACCCCGGCTTCCGTCTTGACGTTGCGCCGTCGGAGCTCGAAGGCCACCGTGCCTCGGTGTCTCGTACGGTCTCGGCGGTCGGTGTCGCCGCAACTCCGACCAACGTTGAAGGCGTCGTTGGTGACTTCGACTCCTTCGGTTGGGGTGTGCAGCGTTCGATTGGTCTGCGGATGATCGAATACGGCGACCCGGATGGGCAGGGCGACCTGCAGCGCAACAACCAAGTGGCGTTCCGTGCCGAGATTGTTTACGGCTGGGGTATCGCGGATGAGAAAGCATTCGCCGTACTCAAGAGTTCGGGATCGGGCGACTGATGGTCGATCGCGTGAACGAATCCGGGGTGCGCGTGTCGGTCTCCGACGAGATCGCCGCGCGCCTCGGCATCGGATGGATTGCCCCGACCGACGTGAAGTCGGAATCCGAGATACCGGGGAAAACGGACTCCTCGGAAGATCCGGAGACTGCGGATGCTTCCGAATCCGACGAGATCGAAGAAACCGACGTGAAGTCGGAATCCGAGATACCGGAGGTTCCTGAAAAACCAAAGCGCAGCCGGTCGAACAAGTCGACCAAATAGTCGAGAGGGGCGGCCATGAGCGATGTCACACCAGAAATGATTGCGGTAGCACTCGGTCAGGCCGCCCCGCTCGAAAATTCGCCACAGTGGAAACAGTGGCAAATGTGGATCAAAGATGCCGAGATGCTTATTGAAGCTCGACGTGTCGAGCTGGACGCAACCGCGCCGGCTCCGGAAAAGATTGACTATGTCGTACGCGAAGCTGTTGTCAGCCATGTGCGGAAACCTGATGATGCAACACACGTGACAACACAAGTCGATGACGGCATGACGTCGAAGTCATATAAATCGTCGAAGGGCCGCGTGACCATTGTCGACGAATGGTGGGCGCTGCTGGGACTCGTGGACGAGTCACAGGCGTTCTCGGTCGATACCGCGCCCGATTCTCGCCGTGTTCATGCTGCGACCTGCTCTTTACGGTTCGGTGCGACGTATTGTTCGTGCGGCACTGATATTGCAGGTCGTCCGATCTTTGAGGACGTGCTATGAGCCTCGGAAGTGATATTGAGGCTGAACTGCCCGCGTTGAGGGCTGAGGCCGAATCGCGGATGACGGAGACGGTCGAATTCTTCACTGTCACGCCGGGGCACGATCCGGTGACACTGAAAGCCATCAAGATCGAGACGGTCCTTAAAACTAGTGTTCGTGCTCGTGTGAAGGCTGCGAAGCGTGATGCGCGTGACGTTGCTGTCGGCGGGCAAACGCCTGTGCTGTCACAGACGGTGCTGTCCGTGCCTGTCGGGTCACACAAGACGGCCCCATCCGAATGGGTGCGGGTTACCGCGTCGACGGCGGATGACGGGCTCGTGGGGACGACGTATCGGGTAGCGGATTATCCGACTCTCGGGCAGGTGACCGCATGGCGGTGCCCTATAGAGCAGACATCGTAAGGAGCCGTCATGGAGTTTGATTTCTCTGAGGTCGATGAACTTATCGCAGACCTCGGCGCGGCTGAAGGAAAGATGGCCATGAACGTTGCTAAAGCGGTCGAGGTCACCGCCCGCCATGTTAAAGATGGGTGGCAAGAAAAGGCTGCACGAACCGGTCTCACGGATTATGCGTCGACGGTCGACTACGACGTCGAACATCACGAACGTGGTGTCGAAGCAGAGATCGGCCCGAACCTTTCCCGGCGTCCTGCACATGCCCCGTTCGGTCTCGTGGAGAGGGGTGGGTCTGGTGTGTTCTCGGCACCGCAGCATGCGGGGCGTGACGCGCTTGAGGACGCGAAAACGGATTTCGTTCAGGGCATTTTGAAGGCCGGGACGGATGCACTGTCATGATCGCCGAACATATGGCGGGGCTGCGTGCCTGTCTTGAAACTGTTGTGCCAGTGCACGATTCGGCTCTGGTCACACCGCATGACGAGTTCGTTCAAGAGGGTTACATCGTTATGTTTCCGTCGACGCCGAAAGATCGAGTCGAACGGTACACAGCCGATCGGGTGTCGGATGGGCCAGCTGACTTCGATGTCGACATAAAAGTGTGCGGGGTCACTCCCGGGCAAGTGATCGCAATACTCGACCGAATACGCACTGTCTTTCTGGGCAGTGCGTTTGTTGTTCCCGGGCGTGCAGTTTCGGGGCGGCAGGTCGAGGGCGGTGGCGTGGTTCGTCGCGACACGTCGTTGAAACCTGGCATCTACTACGCCGATGTTGGGCTGCTGTTCACCTCAAGGAGGGGCTGATGGCTGATCAGGTACGAGTCCGCTCGAAGAACGGGCCGAAACGTGTTTATTGGGTGCCGCGCCGATTGGTCGAGCGGTTCCCTGACCGATATGTGCTCGTAAAGAAGAGCACCCCTAAGGAGGGGGACAAGAATGAATGAGCCAGTCCAGATGGGACAGTCGGCGGCCGGTCACGGCATTGTGATCTTGGCGCCGTTTGACTCTGTCGAAGACCCGAGCAAACCGACTGTTGCCGAGCTGTCGGCGTCGGGGAACATCCGTATCACCTATGGGCTGATGCGTGACGGTTTCCGGCATGAGCCAACGATCAACAAGGTCACGGTGGGTCGGTACACGATGGCGCAGGATTTGTCGTATGAGGGCACGATCACTGAGTCGTTGACTATGAAGTATCCGTACAACCGTCAGACGCCCACGGAAGCGGAACTTGCTCTCGGCGAAAAGGGTGTCGATTACTACGTGTTCCAGCTGCTCGGGTATCCGAATGACCACGAGATCACAGCTGGCGACAAGATCAACACGGTCACGCCGATCCGTACGGCGACGTCGGTTGATGTGCCGGACGAGTCTAACGATTCCAACAGTGAGCTGCAGAAGCAGATGGTGCCGGACATCATCGGCCAGGTGCTGCGTGAAGTTGAGGTTGTCAGCGCTTAAGACCGCCTGGGGTGGGCTCTCCTGCCTGCCCACCCCAGGTTTCACGTAGGGCAGGACACACAGTCTTCAGGCGGGAGAAACAGATGAGTAGGGTTCAGGCGCTTATCGCGGCGCAAAAGCAGAAGCACGAGAACGTTAAACCGACAATTGTTGAGATCAGGTTCGGCGATGAACTTGTGGATATCCGATTTTGGCCGCTCACGGGGCAGCAGTGGCGTGATCTGACTGCACGGCATCCGTACCGGCCTGACAGTGAGTTTGATAACGCTCTGGGTTACAACCTTGCCGGCGTACTCGTGGGGTATCCGACGGCGACAGAGCAGTCGCGCGTATATCTGGTTGATGGTGACAATGCAGAACAGCTGAGTCCGGATGACTGGGCCGACATGTGTGCCGTGTTGGACGGGCCCGAGTTGCAGAAGCTTGAGCACACGATCTGGGCGATGCACGAATATGACCGTGCCCAAGAGACGGTCGCGGCGGGAAAAGCCCGAGCGGGCGAGCGGCAGAAGAAGCAGCATTAGCCCGCGAGCTTGGTGTCACCGTCCGGGAACTCAACGGATGGGCACCTGCACAGGTCACTTGGGGTCCGGACGGTGAACTGATCTCGATCGTCACAGTGGAGCCCCGTTTTACGCCTGCCGAGGTTGAGTTGTTGTTGGCATCGCGTCGTGCCGAGCAAGTGCCGCGTGGCGCGCATGGTTTCACGATTGCGGAGGCGACTGATCCGAAGAATCAGTATGCGTTCAAGGTCACGTCGGTGGTTGATTATGCCGAGCGAGCGAAGCACTGGGCGATTAAAGAGCATGAAGAGCGGTTTGGGGAGAACTCGGGGTCGGAGTATCGCCTGTGGCGTACCGAGCTAGCTACTCCGACAGTTCTTTAAACGATTTCTTCAAGCTGATCGACATGATCCAGAACACGGCGGCGAACACGAGCCCAATGATCGCCATCACCGGCTCTGCGGCCATTAGACCGACGAGGCCGACGCCGACTGCGATTAGTGCGAGCACGCCAAAAAAGATCATCACGCCGAACGTGAACTTTTTACTCATACCCGGATCGTAGCGGGAATAGGGGGTGGTCGTGTGGCTGATGAGCGCGTAACCACCGTCCGACTAAGCGCAAAAGTCAACGAGTACATCGAAGGACTGCGACAGGCCCGCCAGGAGACCGAGCGCCTCAACGCGGAAGCCAAAGCTGTCGCGGAGCGCAAAGAGGCTTTCAAACAGTTGGGCCAGGTGATGGTTGGCATCGGCGGCGTGATGACTGCTGTCGCTGTGAGTGTCGCTAAAACCGGTATTGAGTACAACACGCTGCAACAGCGCACACGCGCAGCACTATCGACCCTTCTGGGTGGTGCACGTGCCGCGAATGCTCAGATGGACAAGCTCGATGAGTTCGCACGTACGTCCCCGTTCGCTAAGCAGACGTTTATTACGGCTCAGCAGCAGATGCTCGCGTTTGGTATCGAGGCGCGGAAGGTTGTCCCTTATCTTGACGCAATCCAGGATGCTGTGGCGGCTGCCGGTGGGTCGAACAAGGAGATCGCGGAGATCGCGTTCATCATGTCGCAGATCAGCGCTGCTTCGAAGATCACCGCAACGGATCTCATGCAGCTTGGTCAACGTGGTGTGAACGCTGCTGAGTTGATCGGCTCGCAGATGGGTATGACAGGTGCCGAGATCCGCGCGTCGATCACTGCAGGTACGCTCGACGCGGATGCTGCTCTCGACGCTCTAGCTGCGGGTATGAAGGAGCGTTTTGCTGGCGCGGCCGCGAACGTGAAGCTCACCTTCGAAGGTGCTATTGATCGTGTACGTGCCGCGTGGCGTGACATGTCCGCTGACTTGATGAAGCCGATCGTGAACCCTGAAGGCGGGGGAGTGCTGGTTGACCTGCTCAATTGGACAGCCGACGTCATGCGAAACATGCAGAAGCTACCTGAGCCGATTAAGAACGTGATGGGGTTGACGTTTGCTCTCGTCGGAGTTTTTGCACTCGTGGGTGGAACAGCGATTCTCGCGATCCCGAAGGTTGTGGCTTTCAACGCTGCTTTAGCGACTCTGGGTATTACTGGGGCGTCGGTACGGTCACGGCTCTCGGGCATTACTGGGTTCCTTGGTGGGCCGTGGGGTATCGCATTGCTGGCTGCCACTGCGTTAGTAATTACTTTCAACAAGGCGATTGAAGCTGGGGTGCCTACGCAGGCGAAGATCATTAATGCGATCAAGACCACTCGGAGCAGCGTTGATGGACTGAAGTCTGCGTTCGAGCGCGGGAAATTAGAAACAACCTGGGCTGGTGACTATGCGCGGGAACTGGAGAATCTGCCGGAGCTTCTGGATAGGGCTGCTGGTGCTGGTTGGCGGTGGGCTGAGCTCACGTTCCAACAACAAGGTGCACTGGATTCGCTGAGTAAGTATGGTGATGCGCTTGCGGAGGTTGCGAACACCGACCTGCCTATGGCGCAGCTTCGGTTTCGTGAACTCGCTGACGCGTACGGGCTGAACGAAGCGCAGATGATGCAGCTGCTTGACGAGATGCCCGCGTTCCGTGACGCGCTGGTGGGTGTTGCAACCGAGATCGGGTTAACGGCTGATGATTCCACCCTGTTGGGTCTCGCGCTTGGCAAGATTGGTCCGGGGGCGGATGACGCTGCTGGTGCGTTAGCGAAGGTCGAAGAGGCTGCGGGGAATGCCGAGGATGCGCTCACTGAAGCATCGCGAGCGCTGCGTGATTTGAGTGATGCATCCATCCAGGTTGGTGCGTCGCATGACCGGGCTCTGTCGTCGATCAACGCGATGGTTGAGGCGGCGAAGGTCGAGGGTGTCACGCTTGATGGCACAAATGATGCATCGATCCGGTTCCGTGATTCAGTGCGTGATGTCGAGCAGCGTCACCGAGATAGTGCAGAAGCGATTATCGAAAACGGTGGTGCTCTCGAGGATGCGCAGGCTGAGTGGGAGGCTGGCCGGGAGAAAGTCATCGAGATGGCAGAATCTCTCGGTTTGTCTCGGGATGAGGCTGTTGCTTGGGCGGAGACCAGTACTACGAAGGCGACCGAGGTGGCGTCTCACTTGAAGAAGGTGAAGACGGCATGGGATGCGCTTGAGGAACAGAAGCGGTTGAAGCTTGAGGCCGAGACGAAGGCTGCTCAGAGCGCAATTGATCTCTTTGTTGAGCGTAATGATGGTCGCACTGTTTCTATTTATGCGAACACTATTGGGTTCAATGATGCGACCGGCTACCGTCAGCCGGGTATGCCCGGGTCTACTAACAATGAACGTGGCGGTTTTTACGCGTACGCGAATGGTGGCATTGTTCGGAACCTGCGTTCGGGTATTTATCCAGGCGGGGCTGAGATCCATAAGTTCGCTGAGAAGTCGTTGCCGTGGGAGGCCTATATTTCTCCGAAGCCGGATGAGCGGGAACGCAATTTCGGTGTTTGGCAGACCGCTGGTCAGTTACTTGGTTTCTTGCAGAAGGAGAAGCCGTCGGCGCCGGTGTCACTTGATGGGGTCGCTATTAGTGGTCGGCTCGATTTGGGTAACGGTTTGGTCGGGTTCATTGACGGTCGGATAGAAGAAGCGTTTCCGTCTCAGGGTGGGCTGATTTCTGAGGTTGGCCACTAATTTCGGATGCATGCGTGACCCCCTTTCTGGGGGTCTTTCTCGTTAAAGGGGGTCTCGCATGGTGGACTACCGTCACCCGTCTACGAGCGTCGCGACGCTAATTATTCGTGATGAAGACGGCTATGTGTCTTTCTGGATTGAGGTCGACGACTCGCCTGCGACAAATACTGGTGATGCTGGCTGGTCGGGTCGTGTCAACGGCACGAATGTTTCCGGTCGGTATTCGTGGCCTGCCGCATCGGGGAAGGTTGTCCGCCAGATTGCTGGGCGGTGGACGGTCACTAAGACCCAGGATGTGACTTTCGCTATCGCGGCGACAGGCACCCAAGGGCTGGGTGGGCCGACGAGCTTTACGCAGCGGATTACGCGGGCGGTGCCTGGTACGCCGTCTGGGTTGTCTCCTGTATGGCAGTCGGACAAGCAGATCTATATGACGTGGGTGCGTAATGGAACCTACACGGGTTTTATTGTGCAGCGTCGGACCGATGGTGGCGCGTGGCAGACGATCGCGACTGTCGCGGGCTCTGCAAATAGCTACACGGACAAATCGACGGGGGCGAATCGTCGGTACGAGTATCGTGTGGCGGCGACGAATGCGGCTGGTCAGTCTGGCTGGTCGAATGTTGGGACGGTGTATACGACACCTGCGGTGCCGACTGGTGTGACTGCGGTGCGTCAAGGCTCAGGCATTCTCGTGGATGCTTCGGGGAAGCCGCCGTATGCGACCGCGTTTGATGTTCGTGATGGTGATTCTGTGGTGGCGTCGGATGTGACGCTTCCATGGGTGCACACGAGTCCGGATCCTGCTGTGCCGCATACGTATCGTGTGCGTGCGAAGCGTGGAACTCTTGTGTCGGGGTGGTCGGATGCTTCCAATACGGTGCAGCTGATTGCTCGGCCTAATGCGCCTGCGAGTTTGTCGCCGAATGGTGTGGCCCAGTTGGGTGTGCCGTGGGTGCGGTTTTCGTGGCAGCATAATCCGGTCGATTCGGCTGAGCAGACGGCTTTTGAGTTGCGGTATCGGCCTGTGGGTGGGTCGTGGGTGACTGTTTCGGGCGGGTCGGGGAACTCTTATGCGTCGGCGTTTGTGCCTGATGTGTATGAGTGGCAGGTGCGTACGAAGGGTGCGCACCCGGACTGGTCGCCGTGGTCGGTTGTGGCGACGGTGGATGTGATTGATCGTCCTGGTGTTGCTGTTACTCAGCCTGTTGGCGTGTGGTCGTCGTCGGTGTTGTCGGTTGAGTGGACGTATTTTCAGGCTCAGTCGCGGCCGCAGTCGTCGTGGCAGGTGGAGTTGTTGGACTCTGCTTTGGTTGTGGTGGAGTCTCGGTCTGGTCAGGGGTCGGGGTCGGCTGTGTCGTTTGGTCGTCGGCTTGTGCCGGGGTCGTGGACGGTGCGTGCGCGTGCGGCGTCTGGTGATGTGTGGTCGGAGTGGGCTGAGGTTCCGTTTACTGTCGTGTTTGATCCGCCTGCGCCGCCGTCGCTGGATGCGGTGTGGGATGAGTCGCAGGGCGGTGTGCCGATCACTGTGGGGTCTGGTGACCCTGACGTGTCGGTGCCGGGTGTGACGAACTTGCTCACAAACCCTCGTTTTGTCGCATCAGGAGCACGAGTAGAGGTCTATCGGAACCGGATCAAAAACCCACAGTCCACCCTTGCAGCGCGTAATGCTGTGTGGGGAACGGGCGGCGCGGGGACGGTGGGAACGGTCGGTTCTGGCGCTGATCTGACGTTTACGCAAACGTGGACAACCGCGCCGACTGGCGGGGATGCGAAGACAGACATTATTTGGGGTTCGGGCGCATATGTTGTGCCGGTAACGCCGGGTGAAACTCTGTCGTTCCAGGTGGATGCTGCGCGCGCGTTGGGCGGGCAAGCTCGGTTGACGCTCGCGTGGGATACCTCGTCAGGAACGTTTATTCAGTTGGTGCGGAGTGCTGACACCGTTGTGTCCACGGATTGGCGTAACCCGACGATGCTCACGGTCGGTGGTGTCGCACCTGCGAATGCGGGACGTGTTCGCCTGTCGGTGGACATGGTGGGTGCTGTGCAGTCGGGTGACACGTTGTATTCCCGTAAGCCGCGCATGAATGGTCGTCCGTACTCGGATGGTGGCTTCTCACCTATTGAGGGTGTACAGGCAGCATGGGCCGGGCCGGTCAACGAGAGTGAGTCAACGTTGCACGGGTTCGCGCCACGAAACGTGTCAGGTGGCAATGGTCGGTTCTTAGTGTCCGGTAATGAGCTGGTTCGGATCATTTCAACCGGTAACACGAACGATGTTGCGGCGGGCGCTTCGTTACCGATTGAGGGGTTTACTGTCGGTCAGGTTTATACAGTGCTGGCAACGTTGCATGTACCGGAAGGGCTCGCGGCGGAGGGTTCGTATGCGTCGGATCGGTATCCGCGTGCGATCTATATGCTCGGTGATCGTGCAACGTCGGTGCGTGCACCGGATGGGCCAGGTACGTATGATCTGCGGCTAGTGTTCACGGCTAAGCCGTCACATGATCCAAGCGTTCGACTTGGCGGTGGGGGCGGGGCATGGGGCGATGCTGTTGTCTGGTCAAACCCAACGGTTGTGGAAGGCGAATACACAGGCCCAGCATTCAACGGCTCTACGGGCACTGTCTTCATAGACGGTATCCCGCGCCGCACCATCTGGGACGGGCCAGAAGACGCCTCCACATCATCCACCACCGATTTCCCTCCCACTGTCCAAGTGATCGTGGAACGGTCAATCACCGGTGGAGACACATGGGAGCCAGTAGCCGAAATCACTGAGGCCACCACCCTCATCGATTGGGAATCCCTGTCGTATGGCGTGACTCTATATAGAGCCACCGCAGCCACGATCGAGGGCGCAACAACAAGCACCACCGTCGAAGTGAATGCACGATCAGACGCGATCTGGCTATCGTGCGGGTCGAACTACGAGATGACCGCACGTCTCCCACACGACCCAGTGCCGCAGATATCGGGTGGTCGTGAGCGAGTGTCCCGTGAATGGGCAGGCCGGAAATATCCGGTGTCATATCACGGGGAAATGCTGGCTCATGCAGTGACGATGACCGGCAAAATCACTGACCGTGACATTGGGGCTCCGGGAACTGAGACTGCAGACATCCACCGGCTGATGGAGATCGTCCAGGCAGAAACTGACCAGTTCTTGCTGCGGATACCGGCCTACGGGCGGGTGTACGGGGGCATCAGTTCCGTGTCGATGCCTCGCCTGCTGTCGACTCACCACCCCGAAGGTTTCAACGGGTGGTGGCGATACTCGTTCACGATCACTGAGGCGGTGAGGCCGTGAGGATATGGTCATACGAACTCCTTGACCACCTCGACCAGTCCCTAGGGATGCTCGACGGGGTGACCGGAGGGCGAGGCGAGATCGTCGCCCAATCGCCACTAGGTGGTTCGGCGTCGATCTCCCTGGATCACAGGCAAGACATCGATTGGATGTCACATCGTGTGCGCGTGATCTTCACAGAAACCGATCAGGAGCCCGGTCCGTGGTGGGAAGTTGACGCCGCCGACCGGGCTCCTCGCACAGTACAGTCTTTCGCCTGGGGCACCTATCTGCTCACGTCTCCAAAAGAAAAGCACACGCCGTTCCACCTCGGTTACGACGTCGGATTGCTCACGAAGATGAGCATCCTCCATGAAGACACTGTGGAAGGACGCTACTCTCTCGCTGAGAGCACGCCGATCATCCCCGCAGTAGTCGAGCTGATCCGGTCGACTGGGGAAGCACGCATCGCCGTCACACCCTCCGATGCCGTACTGACGGCAGGGATGACGTGGGAAGCAGGTGAAACCAAGCTCCGGATCATCAACGACCTGCTGCAGGCGGCAGGCTATTGGAGCCTATGGTGTGACGGCAGCGGCCAGTTCCGGGTGGAGCCATATGTTGATCCGAGCCTGCGTCCGGTCGCGTTCACTTTTGAGCATGGCGAACGGTCGCTGCATCTTCCTGACTGGGATCGGGAACAAGACCATACCTCTGTGCCGAACCGGTTCCTCGCGGTCGGTGTCGGCGACGAAGAGCACGAACCGCTCGTCGGTGTCGCAACGAACGAGAACCCTAACTCCCCGTACTCGTTCCAAGCACGTGGTCGATGGATCACCGCGAAAGAAGAGGGTGTCGAAGGAGAGGCGCAAGACGAGTTTGATGCGTATGCGGAGCGGAAACTACGGGACGCGATGAATCCAGTGTCGCGACTGCGTGTCAGTCACGATCTGATGCAGTTGAACCCGAATGATCTTGTCGCGTTCACCCCGGAGGACCAACGTCAACGGCTCGCGACCGTGCAACGCATGTCCACGTCTTTCACGTTCGATGCAGTGATTGCTGCGGAGTGGAGGCAAGTCAATGACTAGACCTGCACGCCCCCTGGTGAATCTCATCGCAGAGACAAGAAAGCTCGCCGCCGATGCACCCGTGGTGCGGTGGGCGACGGTAACGCAGCCGTCCCCGCTCCGTATCCGTATGGACGGTGACGCTGATCCAATGCTGATCACTCCACAGTCGCTCGTGTCTGGCTTGACGGTTGGCGCACGCGTGCTGTGTGTGGAGCAACATCGTCGGATGATCGTCGTAGGCACACGCATGGACATTGGCCGGTCGGATGCGTCGGGCGTTGCACTGTCGGGCGCGAACGATGGCAGTGCAGCCCCTGTGTATTGGGATGCCGGCGTCACAGTCACACTGCCTACTGGCCGGTTCGACGCGCCACCAATTGTGACGGTCACGCCGGAAAGGTCCGCGCAAGTGCTCTCGGCGAACCTCATCGCTCGGACGGCTACTAGCTTCGTGGTGCGCACGATCCGTTTTGGTGCAGCCGTATCGGCAGGCACACAACTGTTGTGGCATGCAGTGCCGGATGAAGGGGCGTAATGGACGAACCGAACCTGATCGAAGTTGAAGTCACCTGCACGTGCCCGGGCTGCCCGAATGAGGGTGCCGTGCTCGTGGTGCTTGTGAATGCTGATTGTCCTGCCGTGATGTGCGGGCCGTGTGGTGAATGGATCATCGCACCGCCTGCCGAGCCTGAGTGAAGGAGTGTTGATGCGGTATCCGAATGGGCGTATCCCGGTCAGCTTGCTAGTACGCAGGCCGGCTGCGGGGAAGAGCTTTTGTCTCATGATGCCCGGCACAGCGGTCAAACATGACCGGCTCGTGAAGCTTGCGCGGGCCCGATTCAACGGGTGGGAGCCTGTCGTGTCTGGCCCTGATGACGCATATAGGACGTATGCGGTGCAGGAGCACTATTACCGGACGTTTCCCCCGGGTATGGCCGCATGGCCTGGCACAAGCTCGCACGGCGGTTCATATGAGGGCGAAGAGTGCGGTGCCGTCGACTACGGCAACTGGGGCCAGGTGGGGAAACAGCCGTGGTACCAGCTGCTCAGAGACGCCGGGTTTGAACCCGGCTTTTTTGATGGCCAATACGGGCGGCCAGTCGAACCCTGGCACGCGATCGACCGTACACCGTGGCATGTGCCGGCGGCACCGAAGCCGAGACCACCGATCGATATAGAAGATGAGGACACCATGACTCGCACATTCATCCAAGAATCACGCCAAGGCTCGAAATATGAGTTGCTACGGGACGGCACCAAGCGGCTTATCCCGACGCCGGAATGGAACGCTATCCGCTCCCTCGAGGCAGAAGCCAAAACTCGCGGTCAAGAGTTTCAAGTGGTCGTCGCCACAGTCACGGCAGCGGATCTGAAAAAGATCCCGACCTACAAGTGATAATCATGCGTTGGCTACAGCGCGCGTGGGAATCGATCACCGAACCGCGTCATCTTAAAGTCGCTTACCTCGCGATCTACAGTGTCGTGCTCGCTACGGGTGTTGCGACATTGCTTGATCCGCCACGGTCGATCGAGGGACAGCTCGGCGCAGTGCTCACCGTCGTATGGTCGGTGTTTCTCATCGTCGGCGGGTTCGGTGGCATGCTCACAGTTCTGCCTGGCTGGTGGTGGGCCGAGCGTCTCTCGATCATCCTCGCACTCGGGGGCGTCACCATCTACGGCACTGTCGTGATCAGCCTGCACCTCACCGCCGAGGGGTCACGCCTCACACAGCTAGGCATGATCGCGCTCGCGGTATCTACCTTTGTCGTCCGATGGGTGCTTATCCGTACATACAGCTTTGAGCCACGTCGGGGGTGACCAATGGAGCCCGCGCAGCTGATCACGCTGATCCTGTCGTCTGGTCTCGTATCTGGGGTCGCAGTAAAGCTCCTGGACTGGGTGCGGGATGCCCGTGCTGGGCAGCTACAGAAAAGACGTGCCGAGGTCGACCGAGCCCTGAAAGAGCGCGACCGGGCGAAGGACCGCGCCGAATCGGCTGAGGCAGCCGAAGACATGCAAGCACGGCGTGTGCGCATCGTCGAAGAATCGCTTGCCGTGCATCGTCGCGTCATCATCGACGCGCCTTGTCTCGGCCCCGACTATCTACCCATCTACCCTTACCGAAAGGAGTAGCCCCATGGTTACTTTCACACTCGACCCTGCACTCATCGTGCAGCTGCTCATCTCCACCGTTCTACCGCTCGCAGTTGGGCTGGTGACCAAGACCATCACACGCCCGGGCACCAAAGCAGTACTGCTCGCGTTGCTTTCTCTGGCCACGTCGATGCTGACGGCGTTCGCTGATGCGCTCGCATCCGGCACCGTCTACGACATCGGTCTCGGTCTGCTTCTCGCGTTACCGACGTTCCTTGTCGCGGTGGGTATGCATTACGGCATCTGGAAACCCATCGGCGCATCCACGCGGGCGCAGCAGCTGTTCGACAAGAACACGATCACAGTTCGCGAAGCACGATAACTATCAACACATAGAGCCCCTCACCTAGCCACACGGCCGGGTGAGGGGCTCTTTTTGTTGTTTACTGGTGGCCTTTGCGCCACCGTCGAACCATCGACGCAGACACACCGGACGCGTTGTTCCTCGTCGTGAACACCGCCTTCGTTGTTCTGGATACTTATGTGGCTAGGATCATCGATATGCCCCGGTATGATCAAGCCTCACGATGTAGTGGTGCCGCCGAAGTAGTTTTCCGCTGGTATGGAAATCCTCAGTGTGAGTCAAGTGCAGATAACGTTGAAGCGGCAGTAAGCGCCCTGATGGGGGCAATTTCAGGTAACGGACGAATCTGGAATCCGTGGAATGAGACCATGGCTCGACGTGAGTTCCGGTCGCGGATCGTCAAAGCTAGCCAAGGCGCTCTAGTCCCGGTCGATCATGTAAAGCCTGTAGACATCCGTAATCCTCCGCCGATGTATGAGATCCGCTGGCAGGATGTCGCCGTCGCTGAACTGGAGCCCGGCGGTAGCCAGCGCTTCCGGCAAGTGCTGGTGCGAATGTACCACTCGGAACCCTATGAGGTTCCGTCTCACTTTATCGGTCATCACGCGCACGAGAAGGACGTCACTGTAGTTGATATCAATGCACAACAGAACGAGGAGATCGCGACTGCTGTCGGCTGGTACGAGCACGGTCGTGCTTCACGATGGGGAATTGCTGGATATCCCTGTTCAGTATAGAGTTCGATCTATGGCGGAAGCGGATGGAGTAGACGTCACGCACCTCGAACAGCTCGCGGACTCGCTGATCGAGTCCCACGACGCGCTACTCGAGGCGTTGATCAGACTGCGCGAAAAGCATAATCTGTCACAAAACGACATTGCAGAGCGCATGGGGGTCAGCCTTCCGACCGTGATAGCGTTTGAGCGCTATGACGCAAACCCCAAACTGAGCACGATCCGTCGGTACGCACTGGCAGTCGGCGCGAGTATTTCGCATAGTGTCTCTGACGCCTGCTGTGACGTTTCCGAGAGTCGGTTCGACTCAATTATTGGAAACGGCGATCGTTGGCGGGCAGGAACTCGGCGCAGTCCTGCCAAGTGGCCTGCCGGCGCAGTGAATGGTCAGGCGCGTGTCGTCGCCTAAACAAATAGTGACCGATGTACATCAGATGGTGGAAGCCACCTCACTGAGCAGCATCGAGTACTTCAAGATGCATGCGGAACGCGATCTTAGTTTCTCTCCGGATGCCCCCGTCGAGGTGTCTCCGAGTTACATTCTCACGGTCGACTTTCAACCGGATGGCGAGAGGTTTCGGGTTCTGTTTGAGACTGATATTGAGACTACAGCCGGTCACATCTCTTGCGGAGTCGCTGCAGAGTATGCCCATCCATCAGTCATTTTGCGTCAAGCGTCGGGGGAAGCTATTAGCGAGTTCGTGAATAACGTCGCGCTGATGCATCTGATCCCCTACGTGCGCAACGGCGTCGCAGATATCACTCAGCGAGTCTTCGAGGCTCCTTTACTGATGCCGATCTTCCAGCGTGGTGAGCTTAACTTTGATGTTCTCGCGTCGCTCCCTAAGCTGGACGCCTAGAACGCTGGTTAGGTGAACGCATAAGGTTCCACGAGAACAGTTTCGGTGAATCCTTGGTGTGGCCTCCGTGCGCAACGGCATTGGCGCGATATGGACGCCAGAACATCGGGGTTACTGCTCGTGGTCATCAATATTGCTTTTATCATGTTGGCGGCGATCAGCAGTCTGCTGATGTGCTGTGTCGTCATCCCGTGGAAAGTTCCGCAGGCCATATTGTTAAAGCTGCCATGCACCACGCCCGTTCGTCTTCCCTATTATCGGAAAGAGTCGTGCTCGAGGTCCTCGCGGCTACGTTCTAACGCCATTTATCCGGTCGCTTGAAGGTGCGCGCGCCGACGCGGAACTCGTCTGGCAGTTGCATGCTCGTTAGCTTGCCCGGGTCGATAGGGAAGGACGCCGGCAGGAGTTTGCGAAGGTGGTTTGACTGACGCTTAGGTGGGAAAGCCGCAGTAACGAATAGCTGTGGGTTGATCTTTTGTGCGGCGACGACGGCCGGTACCATGTCGCTGTCGGCAGAAACAACAATCGCCGTGTCCATGTTCTGAAGTGCTGCGTCCGTGAGGATGGATGTCGCGATGTTGACGTCTGTCTCTTTTTCCTCATAGCGAGGGTGTTTCTTGCCGCAAGTGCAGATGAGCGGTCGTTTCTTCTGGTATCTGCCCCAAACTGGACGGAACGTATGGGGATATTTATGCTCAAGCGCCGCTACGTAATGTGCCTGTCTGCTCTGTGCTTCCGGTTCGTTGAGCACCGCTGCAGTGAAGTATTTCACACGCACCAGATCTTGTCGGGGACGGAAGCTCCCGGCAAGTTGGACGAGATCGAGCCATAGGGTGCTGTGCCCGAACTTATCGTGCATGCCATGGTAGAGGTTGAATCCGTCAACATAGACGATCATGCGATCACGAGAGGGTTCGGCAACTGGGTCCATGCCTATACCGTAGCGACACGCGCGAACCTTAGTGTTGCACGTAGGGAGCGTTATGCGTAGCATTGTGCTACCTCACCTGGTTGTCCCACTCCAGCCAGGCCCGGCGGCCCCACTTTAGGGGCCGTCTTTGTTTTCGCTTGCGATGTTCTTGACACATGGAGTGGACGAGTTGCTGAATGTAGCCACTCGTTTCAAGTCGGAGCAAATGAAACGCTACTGTTCGTGAAGGACCGACGATAATGTCGCGCGGCTTCCCCGCTGCTTCAGTTTGCCCACATTTTGCCCACAGGTACTCATATCTAGGGGTAGTTTTCGGGGGTTCACGGTGTCTATCCGTGCCTGTAAAGACGCGGGTTTAACATAATCACCGGTCCATGGATAGAATTCGATTCCCCCCAGCTCCACTGATCGCTGTCACAATAGTGAACCCCCGCGTTCCCTTACGAGAGTAGGGGACGCGGGGGTTTCTTTGAATCGGGCGTCTACAGATCTCTGTTGTGAACGTTGGGACCGCGGCAAAGTCTGACTCAGCAGGCACTCTTCTATGTATGTTCCTGCGAGGCTGCAACAAAAGGGAGAAGGCGATGAGTAGGTTTCCGATCACGGTGAGTGGTACCGCATCGTCGGTGCTTGCGTGGTCAGATGAGACAGATATCGAAACCGCCGCTTTGCAGCAGTTGCGGGATGTTTCTCAGTTGCCAGGTCTCCACGGTTTGCGGGTGATGCCCGATGTGCACTTCGGTAAAGGCGCCACGGTGGGCTCGGTCATCGCTATGGAGCAGGCCTTGGCTCCGGCGGCCGTGGGGGTCGATATTGGTTGCGGCGTGAATGCCGTCAAGACATCATTGATGCTCAACGATCTTGCCGCCGCCGATTTACGACAGCTTCGCAGCCGGTTCGAAGCCGTGGTTCCTGTGGGGTTTGCTGCGCACGATCCCCGCAGAGATAGTCGTGATGCGCTGCCCGCGGCATCCGGATTCACCGAATTTTGGTCGCGGTTTGGCGACCTCCATGCACCGGTCGCCAACCAAGAGACTCGAGCTGCTCTTTCGCTGGGTACTCTCGGCAGCGGTAACCACTTCATCGAACTGTGCACCGATTCGAGCGGCTACGTGTGGATCACACTGCATTCAGGGTCGCGCGGAATCGGCAACCAGATCGCCCACCACCACATGGGCGTCGCGAGAGATTTACCGTCGAATGCCGACCTGCCCGATCACCTTCGTGAACTGAGCCTGTTCTATCGCGGCACGACCGAAATGGAACAGTATCTGCATGATCTTCGATGGGCGCAAGAGTACGCTATGCGGTCGCGCACGATCATGATGGAACTGATCAAACGCGAACTGCTGGTACATATGGGTGACCGCGTCGAGGTGCAATTCGCCGATGAGATCAACTGTCACCACAACTATGTCGCCGAAGAGATCATCGATGGTAGGTCGATGATTGTGACGCGAAAAGGGGCGATCAGCGCAAAAGAAGGTGAACTGGCTCTTATTCCAGGAAGTATGGCTACGGGGTCGTACATTGTGCGCGGAAAAGGAAACCCGGCCTCGTTCCAATCAGCGTCACACGGTGCCGGACGTCGGATGTCACGCAATCAGGCTCGAAAAAACTACACGGTTGATGATGTACAGCGCACGATGGCAGGCATCGAGGCGCGCACCGACGCCGGTGTGATCGACGAAATCAGCCTCGCCTATAAAAACCTTGACGACGTTGTTGAGGCACAGCGCGACCTGGTCCAGGTGATCGAAAAACTTGAACCGATACTTAACGTGAAGGGATGAGAACCTGAACGCAATGATCACGTCGAATGCATCAGCACCGTGTATTGTGGCTGTCCCACACAGAGAAGGGGACACAATGGGAATCTTCGATGACGCTAAAGAAACGATCGGCGAAGCCGCCAAGCAGGCCGGACGTGCAGTAGATGACGCTGTTGACCGTGTGAAAGACAAAGCCGACGAAGTGAAAGCAGAAGCCGACGTGAAGAAGGCTGAAGCCGAACGTGACAGTGTGAAGAAACGCAACGAAGCGAAAGAAGACCTGCGCGACTAACCTCAGCACAGCAAAAGACCGGCATCCCACGGGAGCCGGTCTTTTGCTGTATTAGGCGAGCGAGGCCACTACTGTTTGCTGAGTTTTGAACGGATAAACCCGAAAATCACCGTGACAACAAACAGGATGATTCCCACCCACGCGAGCCACAGCAGTCCTTTCACCACGAAACCGAGGATTGAAAGAACCGCCCACAGCACTAAAAGAAAAATAATGAATCCGACCATGGCGACACACTATGCCGACACGGCCGTAAACAAAAGGGGGTTGCGTTAACTCGGTCGGTCTTCCCACCGTAGTGAGAAGACCGACCCTTGTAGTAGCTAATTATCAAATGATGCTGCGGTTTTCTGCCTTAGCTTTCCGTGCTTCTTTAACGAAGGCACGAACAATAACCGTGAGCGTACCCGCTACGATCACAGGCCAGATCAGCACATAGGTCGTCAAAGCGACTGTTGATGCATCCATGATTGTTCCTTTCTGTGTAGCGAGGTTATTTACCGGTAGTGACGTCGACGTCGGCGTTGTCGACCAGGTCGGTTGCTTCGGCGACGACGCCGGCGGCAGCTGCAGCATCCGGAGCCTTTTTGCTTTCGGATGCCGGATCGAAGTCGCCCGTGCGTTCTTTAATGACATCGAAGTCGAAACGCTGCTTGCTGGGCAGGGTAAGCGCGACGCACACGATAGTCGACACGGCGTAGGCGATGAGCGAGCCCGACAGCACTGGGTAGGTGTGCAGGAATCCGATCGCGAACGGCGCCGAGGCGACGATCGAAACGATACCTACGGTCAACGCAACACGCTTTCCGAAGAAACCGAACGCCATAAGACCCAACACGACACCGATACCGATCGTCGACAGGATGTCGGAGGCGATAGCGACACCACCCTCGAGTGCGATCCACTCGAACCGTACGGGCAGGAATGCCAGCAGCGCCACAGCAACCGAGACCGAGAAGGCCAGGTTGGTAACGCGGTTCCAGTAGAAGCTCGAAATGACGGGGAACACGAGCGCGCCCCACAGTGCACCAACAAACACGAGCAGGTCGAGAATGTTGAAGTGTGATCCGGCAAAGTAGAGGCCGGCGACCATTGCCACAATCATGGTGATGCGGCCAACGAGCACCATCGTGCGCGGGTTTGCCTTCTTTTTGCCGGCAATGTTCTGACCATAAATGTCGGCCATAACAATCGACGACAGTGCCGTGAGGTCGGCGTCGGCAGTTGACGACAGCGAACCGATAATCATCACGAAGAACACGCACAGCAGCAGCGGCGGCAGGTAGGTGGCTGCCATCTGCGGAATCAGGTTGTTGACGTCGCCATCAAGAGGGGTGATACCGGCGTACAGGGCGATAACGCCGAGCATGCCGATACCAATAATGGTTGCCCCGTACCCGAATGTTGCCGTGATGAATGTCTTCTTGATGAGGTCTTCACGCACAGCAAAAAGACGCTGGGCAATGGTCTGGTTACCGATCGCATACGCCAGCACAGCTGCAATATACGGAGCACCCTGGTTAAAGAATGCATCCGAAGAGAAGAAGTTCGCCTGCTGCGGAGTGAGGTTGTGGGCACCGGTTTCGAACAGTGACGGACCACCGGCAGCAAAGAACACGATCGGGATGATCACGATGACCGCACCGAGCATGGCGCATACCTGCGCGAAGTCGGTGAGTACTGAGGCGCGGAAACCCGACCACAGCGTGTACAGCAGCACACCGGCACCGATCGCGAGGATTCCCTGCGTGAAGGTAAACGGTGACAGTAGCGAAATCAGCGCGCCACCGGCGATGAGGTTCGAGGTGAGGCTGATGACACTACCGAGCACGTTCGAACCCGCCAGCATCATCTGGCTCGAACGGCCGTGGCGAGCAAACATGACCTCGGCAATCGTGTGCGCGCGTGGTGCTACCTGGCGAATGCGTCGACCAAAGGGGTAGATCAACAGAATCATGAGCGCGCCCCATAGTCCGTAGTGGATGGGGCCCGAGATTCCATAGGTGTAACCGGATGTCGCTGAGGCATACATTGACGACGCCCAGATCCAGGTGGCTGTCATCGAGGCTGCAGAAATTCCGAACCCGATGCGGCCACCGCCGGTCATATAACCGTCGGCGTTTTCTTTGCGTTTACGGATACGCAAAGACATATAAAGGCTGCCGCCGAAGAACAGCAGAATAAGCAGAACCGTAATCGGCCCGCCCAGTTGTTGAAGATTATCCACGTTGTCTCTTTCTTCTCGTTGGCACCGGCTTCGGTGCCGGGTCACAGGGAAAGAAAGAAGACGCTAACGGTTAGGCAAAACGCCTTTGAGTGGCGCTTGTGGGAGCGCCGATAACAGTGGAGTGTGCGGGAGTGTCGTGGCGTACGAAAACGTCACGGGGTTCCTTTCGTGAAGTGGGCACACGCGCAGCCATCGCTTCCGCGCCGCTCGGGTAACGACGCGCGTATGCGCAGTCACCGGGGGAGTGACCGCGCGTAACCGTGAACGCACAACCCTCCACAACGACGCGGCAGTGTCGTGCTCATTCGGGCATTCTCATGCCCAGAGAAGCATCATCACAGGGATGCGGTGGGAGCCGTGCGGACTCCCGGTCCGCTCTTTCACCTTAGCGAGGTGACAGGGCAAGTCAAATATTCCGGATGCTGGATCCAAATGCGCGTGCCCGGGTCGTGCGTTATCCGTCACCCGGGTCGATATTTTCTGGCCGTAGTGGCGCTGCTCTCCCGGTCGCACGGTTCTCATGCCTAATATCGAGGGCTACAGCAGGCAATCGAAAGGTAGGTGAATCGGGTGAGTAAAGAAACTCAACCTCAGGTCGCCGTATGGTTTTTTGTGGCTGCGACTTTTGTGTTCGCGTCGACAAGCCTCTTCTTTCCTGACGCGGAGACCTGGCTGCGCATTACGACGGTCGTCGCTGGCCTCGTGCTCGTGGTGTTGGGCGGAATCCAGCTGAGCCGCGAGTTCGCGCAACGCAAGAAATAGTCCGCGCAACAGAAAATCTGCGCAACAGATGACATAACCGGTAGTGGTGCACCCCCCGGGGCTCGAACCCGGAACCCACTGATTAAGAGTCAGTTGCTCTGCCATTGAGCTAGAGGTGCAGTGCCAGGAAAGAAGAAGTTCTTGTCTGGCCGAGGAACAACATTACCAGGTGATCGTCAGCATGTGAAATCGAGTGGAAGGGCTGTGAACGGGTATCCTGGACTCGTGCCAAAAACCCCTGTTTCTGCTGATGTTTCCGGTGCTGCGCCGGTGCGGGATGCGGCTGCGGTGCGCGCCGATCGTGAGTTTGCTCTGCGGCTGGCCGATGCGGCCGATCAGCAGTCTCTGCCGCGGTTCGATGCGGCCGACCTTGACGTCTCGGTGAAGGCAGATCACTCATTTGTGACCGATGCCGATTTGGCCACCGAACGCGCTATCCGTGAGCTGATAGCGAGTGAGCGGCCCGACGACGGAATCTTTGGTGAAGAGTTTGGTGTCGAGGGCTCATCGGCGCGCCAGTGGATTATTGACCCGATCGATGGCACGTCGAACTTTTTGCGGGGTGTTCCTCTGTGGGGCACGATGATTGCGCTCGCCGTCGATGATCAACCCCTTGTTGGTGTTGTTTCAATGCCGGCACTGCGCCGCCGTTGGTGGGGGGCGGTGGGAATAGGCGCTGCGACGACAGATGCGGGGCAGGAGCGCAGCATCCGGGTGTCAGAGGTTTCTTCGCTCGATAACGCGAGCGTGAGTTTTCAGAGCATCGCACAGTGGGATGAAGCGGGTAAAACCGACGAACTTCTTGCCCTAAGCCGTCGCGTATGGCGCGACCGCGGCTACGGCGACGTTTTTGCGTACATGATGCTCGCCGAAGGGCGACTCGAGATGGTTGCCGAGTTTGATGTGAAGCCCTACGACATCGCTGCCGCTGCCGCGATTGTGCACGCTGCCGGAGGCAGGCTCACCGCCTTTGACGGCGCCAATACTCTTGCCGCCGGTTCTTCACTGGCAACCAACAGTATTTTGCACGACGATTTTCTTAGCCTCTTCCACAACAACTCGACCGGTTCGAGTTGATTCGCCCACGACAGATAAGGACAGCGATGGCCCCCCGCTCGCTCGCCCGACTCCTGCCCGCCATCACCATCACGGCCGCCATGCTGCTGCTCGCCGGCTGCAGCGACACACAACCTCCCGCTTCAGACGCAGAAACCGCCGCTCCCGTGGTCGACCCCACCGAGCAGCCCAATAGTCCTGATGAGACAGACACCGACGCCAACAGCGACGACGAACCTGCTCCGGATGCTACCGAGCAGCGTGACTGTGAATCGCTGGTCACCGCTGGTACCGTCACCGCCCTCACCGATGCCGGATGGAGCGTTGTGCAAAAAGAGTTTCGTATTCTCGGCAAGCCCGTCAAAGACGGTATCGAGTGCATGTGGGGCAACTATGATGTTCCCTCCGACCACGTGCAGGTATACGGGTGGGCGCCCATGAGCGCCTCAGAAGCCCGCGACCACCAAGAGGGTTTGCGTGCGGCAGGCTGGCAGCGAGAAGAAGACCCACGCGGAATCATTCTCACCGCCGACCCAAACTATTCCATGTCGGTCGACGAAGACGGCTACGGCATGACCTACCTGTTTCGCGACAACGACGTGATTTTCGCCGACACCCGGCAGGGGCTCCTGCTGATTCAGACGCCCTAGCCTGCTAGTGGCGTGCCCGGGCAATGCGTGTGGATAGTTCGTGCGCATGGGTCATGAGCGTGCGACCAAGCATGGTCTGCCGGTCGGCACCGAAACGAAACTCCACACCCGTTAGGCTCAACGCCCATTCGGGTTGCCCATCGCGATCAAAAACAGCGGCACCCATACCCCAGCTGCCCTCAACAATGAGCCCCGGGTTGACAGCAAAACCGCGCGACTGTGTCTCACGCAGCCGGGCACGCAGGGGAGTGGTGGCGTGGGCTGACCCCCAGCGCTGCGGAATCTCGGGATGCCGCGCCAGGTAGGCATCCACATCGTGGTCAGGCAGAAACGCCAATATTGCGATTCCTGCGCTGGCGACACCCAGCGGAAAACGCACCCCCTCGCTGAGCACAAAAGAGCGGATCGGAAACGACCCCTCTTCCCGCAGCAGACACACGGTCTCATCGGCTCGACGCACCGACAAAAATGCGCTCTCTTCTGTTGCTACCGCCAGCGACCGCACAATATCGCGCGCAATCTCGGTGACGTCGTAGCGCGCGGCGGCGACTGTGCCCATCAGATAGAGCTCGGGGCCCGGCATCCAGCGCGATGTTGCCGTGTCTTGGTCGACCAAGCCCTCTGCGCGCAGGGCACTGAGTAACCGATGCGCTGTCGAACGGCTGAGCTGGGCCGTCTGGGCAAGGTGCTGCAGCGCAGCCCCGTCACTACCGGATGCTGTGACCAGGCGTAGCAGGTGAGCGGCGCGTGATACTGCCTGAGCGCCGGGCACGGTACGACGAGCACGCTGATGTTCCACAATGTGGACGCTACCGGCCTGGGCGACCATATCGCAAGCGCGACCATTGCGTGAGGAGCAGGGGAGGCGGATGCTAGAGAGTAACGACTCACCACAAAGGAGTGCAGCGTGATTGATAAACAGTGGGCCAGTGCCGAGCAGGCTGTGGCCGATATCGCCGATGGCTCAACCCTTGCCGTAGGTGGTTTTGGTCTCTCGGGTAACCCCATGGCGCTTATTGAAGCTTTGCTTGCCCAGGGCACGAAAGATCTCAGCATCGTCAGTAACAACTGCGGTGTTGACGACTGGGGTCTGGGAATATTGCTCGGCGCGCGTCGCATCCGAAAAATGACGTCGTCGTATGTGGGTGAAAACAGAGAATTTGAGCGACAGTTTTTGACCGGTGAACTCGAACTCGAACTCACACCCCAGGGCACGCTGGCTGAGAAGCTTCGTGCCGGTGGCGCAGGAATCGCCGCGTTTTATACCCAGACGGGTGTGGGCACACAGGTGTCGGAGGGCGGATTGCCGCGCCGCTACCATGCCGACGGATCGATCGATATAGCGTCACCGCAAAAAGAAGTGCGATCGTTCTCGGTTGCCGGTGAGACCCGCGAATTCGTCTTAGAAGAGGCCATCACAACCGATTTTGCCTTCGTGCATGCCGCCGTAGGAGACCGCCACGGCAACCTCGTCTTTAATAAGGCCGCGCGCAACTTTAACCCGCTCGCGGCCATGGCTGGCCGCATCTGCATTGCCCAGGTTGAGCAACTGGTTGAACCCGGCGACATCGACCCCGACCACGTACACCTGCCCGGTGTTTTTGTGCACCGCGTCGTCGAAGTGGGCCCCGACATCGAAAAACGCATTGAGCGGCGCACCGTTGTCGCCACGACGACAGAAGGAGCCTGACATGGCACGCACACGCGATCAGATGGCAGCGCGGGCCGCAGCCGAACTCAGCGACGGCTCATACGTCAACCTGGGAATTGGCCTGCCTACCCTCGTGCCCAACTATGTGCCCGAAGGTGTGACCGTCGTCTTGCAGTCTGAAAACGGCATCCTGGGGGTGGGACCCTACCCGCAGGCCGACGACATCGACGCCGACCTCATCAACGCCGGCAAAGAAACCGTGACAACGCTTCCCGGCGCCGCATTTTTTGACTCGGCACTCAGCTTCGGCATGATCCGCGGCGGCAAAATCGACGCAGCAATTCTTGGCGCCATGCAGGTTTCTGCCACCGGCGACCTGGCCAACTGGATGATTCCCGGAAAAATGGTCAAGGGCCCCGGCGGAGCCATGGACCTCGTGCACGGAGCCGGGCGCGTGATCGTACTCATGGAACACGTAGCCAAAGACGGCTCCTACAAGATCGTGAACGACTGCTCACTGCCCCTCACCGGCAAGCGTGTTGTCCACCGAATTATTACCGACCTCGCCGTTATCGACGTGACCGACGAAGGCCTCGTACTGGTAGAAACAGCACCCGGCGTGAGCGTTGACGACGTCATCGCCGCCACCGAACCACCCCTCCGAGTGGCCGACGACGTGAAGGAGCAAGCATGAACGACATCGTTATTGTGGCGGCAGCCCGCACCCCGCAGGGGCGACTGAAAGGCCAACTGGCCGGATTCACCGCACCACAACTGGGCACCTTCGCCATCCGCGGCGCACTCGAACAAGCAGCCATCGACCCCACCGACATTGATGCCGTCATTATGGGACAGGTGCTCGCCGCAGGCTCGGGTCAAAACGCTGCCCGACAGGCTGCGATCGGTGCCGGTATCGAATGGGACACCCCCGCACACTCCGTGAACAAAGTGTGCCTCTCGGGCCTCACCGCCATTATCGACGCGGCCCGCATGATTCGCTGCGGCGACGCCACCACCGTCATCGCCGGTGGCATGGAATCCATGACCCGAGCCCCGCACCTGCTCATGGGTTCACGCAACGGCTGGACGTACGGCAGCGTCGAAGTAATCGACCACATGGCCTACGACGGCCTCACCGACGCCTACGATAACGAGAGTATGGGGGCCTCTACCGAGCGGCACAACGCCCGCTACGAACTCACACGCGATATGCAAGACCAGGTTGCAGCCCTCTCGCACCAGCGTGCAGCCGCCGCCACAGAAGCCGGCATCTTTGAAGCAGAAATCGTGCCCATCGAAGTAGCACAGCGGCGAGGCCCCGCCGTCACCATCGTCACCGACGAAGGTATCCGGCCCGACACCACCGTCGAAACACTCGCACAACTGCGCCCCGCGTTTGCCGAAGGTGGCAGCATGACAGCCGGCAACTCGTCACAAATCTCCGACGGCGCATCCGCCGTCATCGTCACCACCCGTGACAACGCCGAAAACCGCGGCTGGCCCATCCTTGCCACCATCGGAGCCAACGGTCAAACGGCCGGCCCCGACAACTCACTGCAGGCACAGCCCGCCCGGGCCATCGACGAAGCATGCCGCAAACACGGCATCAACCCCAGCGACCTCGACCTCGTCGAAATCAACGAGGCATTCGGCGCTGTCGTTGCGCGCTCGCAGCAAGAGCTGGGTCTCAGCGAAGACATCGTCAACATCCACGGCGGCGGAATCGCGATCGGCCACCCCATCGGCGCGAGCGGCAACCGACTCGTCGTGCACATGGCTCACGAGCTGGTGCGACGAGGAAGCGGCACCGTCGCCGTAGGACTCTGCGGTGGAGGCGGCCAGGGAGAGGCCCTTATTCTGTACCGCTAAGTATCGAGCCAAAGGTGAGGGTGCGGCATCCGGGGCTGTTATATTCCGGATGCTGCGTCACCATTACCGATTGCGGTAGCGGCTCGCCGTACGACCCTTCTTTGCGGCCTTCTGCGTTTTTGATTCACGCTTGGCCATCTTTTTTGCCTCTTTGAGCTGCTTGTCGGCAACGGGGGAGTCGAGCGGAACCATAACGCCCTGTTCGTCGCGGCGCATATCAACAATCGTGCCGATAGCCAGCGCAAGAGTGATCGCCCAGCTGAGCCACGCAAGAACTGCGCGCCAGGTGATCGGGGCATCACGGGTGCCCTTCAACAGTGAATACCCTGCCGTGATTGCTCCGATAAGGCCGGTGCCGAAGAGGTAACGCATGACCCCACGCTACCCGCATATGGTGCGCAGGTGCACCCTTTGCTCAGTGTTGCGCATTACGATGGTCGAGATGCTGTGAGCATCATTTCGTCGTGCATCTACCGGCCGTCGCCTTTGTGACGGACAGCGGCGGCACCTCACCACCGCGGTGGCGGATGGAGCCATGACACCTCATTCTTTCAATTCTGCGGGTGAGCCTGCACCCAAGCTCATATCTATTGCGGGCGTTCCCTATTTTGTGATCGCCTTTATGGCGCGCTTGCCGTTCGCCATGATGGTTGTGGGCGTGCTCACTCTTGCGGTCACGGCGCGGGGTTCGATCGCGCTGGGCGGTCTTACATCGGCAGCAGTCGGTGTAGGTACGGCACTCTTTGGCCCGCTTCTGGGGGCTGCAGCCGACAGGTTTGGGCAGCGGCCCGTGCTGGTGATTGCTGCCGTGCTGAACGGCACTTTTCTTGTGCTGTTCTGTTTCGTTTCTTACAGTGCGCTGCCGGATGCCGCTCTGCTACTTTCTGCCGCGGCTATCGGTGCGACCGCGCCTCAGGTGGCACCCATGTCGCGGTCGCGCCTGGTGATGATGATCACCGAGCAGATGCCGAAAGAGCGCCATAGCCGCACGATCGGCTCGATGATGGCGTATGAGTCGGCCGCCGACGAAACCGTTTTTGTTTTCGGGCCGTTTATTGTGGGACTGCTGGCATCGTTTTTGTCGCCGTGGGCTCCGCTGGTTATCGGCGCTGTGCTGACCGTTATTTTTGTGGGTGCTTTTGCGCTGCACCCGAGCGGGAGCCATATTTCTGCGGATCGGGATGCCGCAGGGCAAGCACCGTCGTCGGTGCGCGAACTTTTTCGCGCCCGACTCATGGTTGTTGTTGTGGGTATGCTCGCCGTCGGCTTCTTTTTTGGCACGATGCTCACGGCACTTACCTCGTTTATGGATGACCGTGGGGCACCCGAACAGGCCGGTCTTCTTTACGGTGTGATGGGCATCGGTTCGGCTGCGCTTGCTCTGGGAGTTGCGCTCTTGCCCGCACGGTTTAGTCTTCGGGCACGCTGGCTCGTGTTCTCGGGCATTCTGTTTGGTGGCACGCTCCTTTTGCCCGTGGTGCATTCGGTGCCCACCATGCTGGCCGCGCTCGCCGTGATGGGTATCGGTATTGGTCCCACTCTTGTCACGCAGTTTTCTTTTGGTGCTGCGCACAGTCCGCGGGGGCGTTCTGCCACGGTCATGACCATGCTCGGCTCGAGCATTATTGTGGGGCAGTCGGCGGGAGCAGCAGCTGCCGGTGAGGTGGCAGGCACGTGGGGTACGGCTCCTGCGCTGCTTTTACCGCTCGCTGCGGGCGCGGTAGCACTGCTGAGCGGTGTTGTGAATGCGCTACTTAATCGGCCACAAACGGGCATCGTCGCACAATCTCGATAACCTTAGGGTGACTTCTGTCCGTTCGGCCCGCTCAGCGGGTAGAGAAGAGGAGCCCCATGGATCAAGCGGAGTTCGTTGTTGTTGCGAATCGCCTGCCGGTCGACCGCATCATTGAGCCCGATGGTTCTTCACACTGGCGTACTTCTCCGGGCGGGCTCGTTGCAGCGCTCGAACCCGTTATGCAGGCCGTCGATGGTGCATGGGTGGGTTGGCCCGGCCAGGCCGATGTTGCCCTCGATCCTTTTGTTGCCGATGATATTCGTCTTATTCCCGTGACGCTCAGCGAACAAGAGGTCGCCGAGTATTACGAGGGTTTTTCGAACGACACGATCTGGCCGCTGTATCACGACGTTATTTCACCGCCCCAGTTTCATCGTGAATGGTGGGATGCCTTCACCACCGTCAACCGTCGCTTTGCTGAAGCCGCGGCTGCGGCCGTCGTGCCCAACGGCACCGTCTGGGTGCACGACTATCAGCTGCAGCTTGTGCCGCAAATGCTGCGTGAGCTTCGTCTCGATGTCACGATTGGCTATTTTCACCACATTCCTTTTCCGGCCGACGGCCTGTACGCGCAGTTACCGTGGCGCAAACAGGTGCTGCAGGGTCTTTTGGGCGCCGATGTTTTGGGCTTTCAACGGCCCACGGATGCCACGAACTTTCTTAATGCTGTTCGTCGGCGTCTGCGCTACGAGGTTAAATCGTCAACCGTTTCTGTTCCGGCCGACGAAGAAACCGGGGTGCCTGCACATGCGGCGGTTGCCCGGGCCTTCCCGATCTCGATCGATACCGAGCCGTATCGCACACTGGCTGATGATCCCGCCATCCAGGCCCGTGCGGCAGAGATTCGGCAGAGCCTTGGTGATCCAACAACTATCTTGTTGGGAGTAGACCGACTCGACTACACGAAGGGCATCCGCCACCGGCTCAAGGCCTATGGCGAGTTGCTTGATCAGCAGCGCATCGAAGGCGAAGAGGTCACGCTCATTCAGGTGGCAAGCCCCAGTCGTGAGCGCGTTGACGCCTATGTGCACCTGCGCGACGAGATTGAACTGACCGTCAGCCGCATTAATGGCGACCACGACACCGTCAGCCACTCGGCTATTCGCTATCTGCACCAGGGTTTTCCTCGCGAAGAGATGGCGGCGCTGTACCTTGCCGCCGATGTCATGCTCGTCACCTCTCTGCGCGACGGTATGAATCTTGTGGCCAAGGAGTACATTGCAACTCGCCGCGATTCGACCGGAGTGCTCGTGCTCAGTGAATTTACGGGCGCTGCCGATGAACTCAAACAGGCACTCCTGGTCAACCCGCACGACATCGAAGGTCTGAAAGACACCATGGTGCAGGCCATCGAGATGCCGCGCGCCGAGCAAACAAAGCGCATGCGGGCACTGCGTAAGCGCGTTTTTGAGCACGATGTTCAAGCGTGGTCGCACGCATTTATGACGGCGCTGGCCGCTGCCCGTGAAAACCAGTAAAATAAGGAGTTTGAGCACCATGACACGCACGTGGGATGCCCAGCATCCGGATGCTGCTATAGCTGCCATTGCCGAGACCGAACGACTGCTCATCGCACTCGATTTTGATGGCACAGCCTCGCACCTGGTGGCCGAACCTATGGCCGCCCGAGCACTACCGGCAGTGAGTGAGCAGGTGAGGCGCTTAGCGGCGCTCCCCGACACGATCGTCGCCTACGTTTCGGGGCGCAGCCTCGTGCACCTGCGTGAAATCGCTGAACACGATGATGCTTCTCCGGTCGTGCTGGCCGGATCCCACGGGGCCGAATACTGGCTGCCCGGCGTAGGTGACGTACCTGTTGACCACAGCGATGACGATGAACAGCTGCGTCAACGTATCGTGGCCGATGCGGCCGAAGCCGTGGCACCCTTTAGCGGCGTTGTGCTCGAAGAGAAAACGTACGGCATCGGTATTCACGGCCGTCGCACCGACCACGAAACTGAGGAGCGGGCTTTCGCTGCCGTCGACGCCTTCATGGCCGAACGTGCTCCTCAGTGGCGCAGGCGCACGGGCGACCGCATTCTCGAATTCTCGTCACGCCACGAAGGCAAAAACGTGGCGATCGACGAACTCAAGAAACGCTTCGCGCCCACCGCGGTGCTTTTCGCCGGAGACGACGTGACCGACGAAGACGCCCTCGCCGTGCTGGGGGCGGCCGATCTTGGCATCCGGGTGGGGGAGGGCAACACGCATGCTGCGGTGCGCGTGCGCAACCCCGAGCAGATGGCAGAGGTGCTCGCTGCCCTCGCTACCATGCGGGCAGGCACACGGGAATAGACTGCCAGTATGCCTTTTACGCCGCTTTGTGATGCCGCGCGCTCACGTTCTGTGCGACGAGGCCCGCAACGTGTATTACGCTGGAGGTACGGGTTTTTCGTGGGCGGCACAACCAGCACCGAAAAAACCCACCGAGCCACCGAGGTTCAGCACGACGATGCTAAGAATTTCGTGAGCGATGGTGATCTGATACGGGTCGATATCGCGGCTCGCACTCTCGAGCTACTCATCGATGAGAGCGAGCTGGGTGAGTCAACGTCTTTATGCTCACCATATTCTCCGCGCTGCACCCGAAGCGTTTCTCCCTTCACTCTTTATTGTGTGTATTCCCATTCACCACTAGCAAGGAAGACTCATGGTTGCTGATCCTGCCTCGGCCGTGCCCCGGCCCCCGGCGCGCCCCGCATCCGCCCCCGAGATGACAGGAGCGCAAGCTGTCGTGCGGACGCTCGAGCTTCTCGGTGTCACCGACGTCTTCGGCATTCCCGGCGGCGCCATTATGCCGGTGTACGACCCGCTTCTTGACGACCAGTCGGTGCGGCATATTCTCGTGCGCCACGAGCAGGGCGCAGGCCACGCGGCCGAGGGCTATGCATCAGCCACGGGGCGCACAGGCGTTGCGCTGGCTACCTCGGGCCCGGGGGCAACCAACCTCGTCACCGCCATTGCCGACGCCTATATGGATTCGGTACCACTGGTGTGCATTACCGGTCAGGTGTTTAGTCACCTGATGGGTACGGATGCCTTCCAAGAGGCCGACATCGTGGGAATCACGATGCCCATCACCAAGCATTCGTTCTTGGTACGCCGTGCCGAAGACATCCCTGGCGCACTGGCAGCCGCATTCGAAATCGCCGGCACAGGCCGCCCCGGCCCCGTGCTGGTAGACATCACAAAAGACGCCCAGCAAGCCACGGTGCCATTTGTCTGGCCAGCCAAGTTTGATCTGCCGGGGTATCGCCCCGTGACAAAAGCACACGGCAAACAGATTCAGGCTGCCGCGACCATGCTCGCCGAAGCCAAGAAACCGGTTCTCTATGTGGGTGGCGGTGTGATTCGCGGCCGAGCATCAGAAGAACTCAAGGCTTTTGCCGAATCGACCGGTGCACCTGTTGTTACTACGCTCATGGCCCGCGGCGCATTTCCCGACTCGCACCCGCAGCAGTTGGGTATGCCAGGCATGCACGGCACGGTTCCGGCGGTGTTGGCGCTGCAGGAGTCGGATCTGATCGTTGCCCTCGGTGCACGCTTTGACGACCGCGTGACTGGTAAGTCAGAGTTTTTCGCACCGAACGCTAAAGTCGTGCACGTCGATATTGACCCGGCCGAGATCTCTAAGATTCGCACGGCCGATGTGCCGATTGTGGGCGACCTGCGCGATGTGCTTGTTGACCTCGACACCGCCTATCGCAGCACGATCATCGACACCAAGCCCGACATTGCTGACTGGTGGTCGTACCTCGACGGGCTCCGTAATGAATTCCCGCTCGGCTATACCCCCACCGAAGACGGCCTGTTGGCTCCGCAGTATGTTATTCAACGTATTGGTGAACTCACGGGGCCCGAAGCCATCTACGCGGCAGGTGTTGGTCAGCACCAGATGTGGGCGGCGCAGTTCATTAAATATGAGCGCCCTAACTCGTGGCTGAACTCGGGCGGTGCCGGAACCATGGGGTATTCGGTTCCCGCGGCTATGGGAGCCAAGGTTGCTGAGCCCGACCGCGTGGTGTGGTCGATTGACGGCGACGGATGCTTCCAGATGACCAATCAGGAGCTCGCGACGTGTGCGATCAATAACATTCCCATCAAGGTCGCCATCATTAACAACTCTTCACTGGGCATGGTGCGTCAGTGGCAGACACTGTTTATGGGTGGCCGCCACTCAAACACCGACCTCAACACGGGTCACGACACGGTCGGTATTCCCGACTTCGTCAAACTTGCTGAAGCCTATGGCTGTCTGGCAATTCGCGTCGAAAAAGAAGAAGACGTCGACGCGGCCATCCTCAAAGCGCTCGAAACAAACGATCGCCCCGTGGTGATTGATTTCGTTGTCAGCGCCGACGCGATGGTGTGGCCGATGGTGCCGCAGGGTGTCAGCAACAGCTACGTGCAATATGCGCGCGATCACGCGCCCGAGTTTGATGAGGAGATCTAAGCCATGACTTCCCACGTGCTGAGCATGCTGGTAGAAGACCGCCCCGGTCTTCTCACCCGCGTGGCAGGCCTCTTTGCCCGCCGCGGCTTTAACATTGAATCGTTGGCGGTCGGTGTCACCGAGGTTCCCGGACTTTCACGCATCACCGTTGTGGTCGATGTAGAAGGCCAACCGTTGGAGCAGGTCACCAAGCAGCTGAACAAGCTGGTGAACGTGATCAAAATCGTGGAGCTCGATCCGGCAGCGTCCGTGCAGCGTGAACACATGCTCATCAAGGTGCGCACCGATAACGCGACACGCTCCAATGTGCTCGAGGTCGTCAACCTTTTCCGTGCTTCGGTGGTTGACTACACCGCAGACGCCCTGGTTGTTGAAGTAACCGGCGACAAGGGCAAGGTTCAGGCGCTGCTTCGTGCACTCGAGCCCTTCGGAATTAAAGAACTCGCGCAGTCGGGCCTGCTCGCCATCGGGCGCGGCAGCAAGAGTATTACTGAGCGCATCCTGCGCAACTAACCCCCGTTCGTTTCGGTCCTCTCCGGGCCGACCCCACACCGCAATCAAGGAGAGAAACAACAGTGAGCACCGAGATCTTCTACGACGACGACGCCGATCTGTCGATCATTCAGGGCAAAAAGGTCGCCATCGTCGGCTATGGCTCGCAGGGCCACGCCCACGCTATGAACCTGCGCGACTCGGGTGTTGAGGTGACTATTGCCCTGAAAGAGGGCTCGAAGTCGATTGCCAAGGCTGAAGAGGCTGGTTTTTCGGTGAAGTCAGTGGCGGATGCTGCTGAGTGGGCCGACCTCATCATGATCCTGGCACCCGACCAGCACCAGCGCACCATTTTTAACGAGTCGATCAAAGACAAACTGACGCCGGGTAAGACCCTTGCTTTTGCCCACGGCTTCAACATTCGCTTTGGCTACATCGAAGCACCCGAGGGCGTTGACGTGATTCTTGTTGCGCCCAAGGCTCCTGGCCACACAGTGCGCCGCGAGTTTGTTGCAGGTCGTGGGATTCCCGACATCATCGCGGTAGAAAGCGATGCGACCGGTAACGCCTGGGCAACGGCGCTGTCGTACGCGAAGGCCATTGGTGGCACGCGCGCCGGAGTCATCAAGACCACGTTCACCGAAGAGACCGAGACCGACCTCTTTGGCGAGCAGGCTGTGCTCTGCGGTGGCATGAGCCACCTGGTGCAGGCTGGTTTCGAGACCCTGGTTGAGGCGGGTTACCAGCCGCAGATTGCCTACTTCGAGGTGCTGCACGAGCTCAAGCTCATCGTTGACCTCATGTGGGAGGGCGGCATTGCCAAGCAGCGCTGGTCGATTTCTGACACCGCCGAGTTTGGTGACTATGTGTCGGGCCCGCGTGTGATCGACGAAAGCGTGAAGGAGCGCATGCAGGGTGTTCTGGCTGACATTCAGTCGGGTGCTTTTGCCAAGCGTTTCATTGACGACCAGGACAACGGTGGTGCCGAGTTCCTCGAGCTTCGTAAGAAGGAAGAGGGCCACCCCATCGAGACGACCGGTCGCGAACTGCGCGCACTGTTTGCTTGGCAGCAGCAAGACGAAGACTACGTCGAAGGTACTGCAGCACGCTAAGTGATGCGTTTTTGTGAGTGGCGGGTGTTTCTGCGGAAGCACCCGCCACAAGCTTTTTATTGCAGAGGCACGCCGCGCTTAGCGCAGTGATTCTACGTGGGCACCCAGCGCTATACCCGCTGCACCCGCTGCAGGAAAGGTGTCATCCCAGTCGTTCACTTCTACCGTCATCTGTTCTGACAGCGTCGGCGTTGATGATTCCAGCGCGGCGAGGAATGCGGGGGCGATCACCGGCCAGTATCCGGTTGTTCTGCCGGTGATACGTACGGTGGTGATTCCGAGCAGGGTTGCCACGGCACCCACGCCGTGCCCGACTATTGCTGCTCGCTCTTGCAAAATGGATGATGCCGGATGCTGCGCGTCAATCCCGAACGGTGGCAGGCCTCCGGGGCATGCCGCGTCGAGTTCATACCAGCCGAATACGGTTTGCATGCAGCCTTTGTTGCCGCAGCCGCACGGCGCTCCCTCGGGGTCGAGTGATGTGTGACCAAATTCTGTGCTGTCGCGTGTGATGCCCTGCATGACGCGACGCCCGGTCACGATGCTCATGCCGATTCCTTCGTCGAGATGCAGGAGAAGAAAGTCGTCGGCGATCGAGGTGGCGAATGCCAGTTCGCGGGTGGCCAACGCGATCACGTCGTTCACCAGGTAGGCGCGCAGGCCGGTGGCGGCGGCGAGTTCGTGGCCAATGGCTCTTCCGGTCCATCCCATAACGACCGAGAGCAAAACTACGCCGCGCTGCGGGTCGGTGGCGCCCGATATGGCGATGCCGATCGCGAGTGCGGGCAAGTGCGTGAGCTCGTGACGCAGCTGCTGGATGCCTTCGACGATGGGGTCGAGGGGGTCGGTGGTGGGAGCAAAGGTGAGGTTGCGGCTGCCGATAATGATGCCATCGATCGTGACTGCCGTGATAAGAGCTGATCCGTGGTGCACAGAAACACCGATGAGATAGCCGCGGTCGGGAACAACTTCGAGCGGGATACTGGGTCGGCCGTGGCCGCTGGTGTCAGGGGTTCCCTCGCGAACAAAACCGTGGTCGATAAGCTTTTTTACCTGCGTTCCCACCGTGGCAGGAACAATACCGAGGGCCGTGGCAACGCTGCGGCGGCTGCATCCGGGGGAGCGTAAGATTTCGCTCAGAATGCGACTACGGCTGGATGACGCCGAAGAGGGTCTGGCTGCGTCCATGCGACTCCTTTGTTTGATGGCCTGCTCGGATGCTACTGCACGGTGCTTATTCCTTGGGCTCATCCCTCGAGCTAATTCTTGTGCTGACTTGGGATGTACAGTTTCACAACCATCTATTAGTATGGGGGTAAATTTACTGCGCACATAACTCATAGCGTGAATGTTATGAAGCGTAGATGTCGGTGTTGTGAGGAGTAAGGCGATGTACGCACAGGTCACTGCGAAAGATGGCGCAGCTACCGTTGGCATTGACATCGGCGGTACAAAGATTGCCGTGCTCGTGGTGGCGAACACCGGAAAAATTCTGGCTCGTGGCAGTGTGCCCACGCCTGCCCAGGAGGGCGGCGCAGCCATCGCTGACGCGGTTGCTGATCTGGTGCACCGACTGGTTGCCCATGCAGGGGTAGCAGTCTCGGGTGCTGGGGTTGGCTCGGCCGGTGTATTCGACCGCAGCGGCACGGTTCGCGCCGGATCCGACTCGTTTCGCGAATGGGTTGGTTTCGCACTCGGGTGCGAACTCGAACTGCGGCTGGGGGTTCCCGTGCATGTCGAGAACGACGTCAACGCGTTTTTGTTGGGCGAGGCTACACAGCACTCCGACGACGACCTCTTTGGCATTATGCTCGGCACGGGTGTGGGCGGGGCAATGATTCTGGGCGGTCAACTGCGCCAGGGCATGAACGGCGGAGCCGGTGAAATCGGCCACACGCCGGGCTTTGGCGACTTGCCGTGCACCTGCGGTCAGAGTGGTCATCTGGAAACCATCGCGGCGGGCCGTGCCATTGCACACCGCTACGCCATGCGTACCGAGCGTCAGCTGACGACTCCCGAGATCGCGCAGGCGGCACGCGCGGGCGACCGTGATGCGCAGCGGGTGTTTGACGATGCAGGTCGTGGCCTCGCTGTAGCTAGCGTTATGGTCGCTACTCTCCTCGACATTCCGCGCGTCATTGTTGGGGGCGGAGTGGCGGCGGCCTGGGACCTACTGCAGCCTGCCATCGACGACACACTAGTCACTGATTTTCCCGTTACGGGAGAACCGCTTTCGATTGAGCGGGCAATTGTGGGCACCGACGCTGTGGCGCTGGGGGCAGCTTCGGCTGTTCGCCGCATGCCGGTGCTCGTAGCCGCATAGTCCGTAGGGGTACGGATACGGCGGCAGAGAACAGGGGCCCGCGGCACGTACTGTGCGGCGGGCCCCTGTATCGTGGCTGCTATTTAGTCCTGCTGTTCGGCATCGTCGCCGGTGTCGTCGGCAGGCGCCTGGTCGTCGCCATCTTCGGAGTCGACTTCGGCGTCGTCGCCCGTGGTGTCGTCAGCGGGTGCTTCGAGCCCAGCCTTTACAGCGTCGACCTGCTCTTGCGTGTAACCACAGTGCTTCGTCGCCTCCGACTCCCACTTCTTCGTGAGCCGGTCTTTACCCTCGGCATGCGCTTCGGCAACGGTTCCTACATAGATCTGGCCGTCTGCTGACTCCTTGTTGACGTCGGGCACGGCTTCGCACACGTGGAATACCGAACCGCTCTTGGTCCAGTACACCTCGTCCTGGCCGGTCAGCTGCTGAATAATGTTTTGCTCTTCGCTGTACTGTTCGACCGACGGAGGGTTCCAGTCGGCACTCAAAAGAGCGGCAGCCACAGCCACAACTACACCGATAGAGCCCGCGATTGCTTTTTGCTTGCCATCCATGTTCTTGTTCGTAAAGATCAGGATGATCAGCGGCAGGAAAGCAATAATCGCAATGATGACGCCCAGTTGATTCTGCACCCAGAACCGCACGGGTTCTTTTCGCGACGCCGGGTCGAGGTCGTTTGCCTTCTTCCACAGCAGTGCGCCCCCCACCGCAAGCGCGCCGATAACGACGATGAGCGCGATCAGCGTAATAAGTAGTGCGGTAGTGAAGGGGTCTTGGCGCAGCAGCCAGAAAATAGCGAATGCTTCGCCCGCAATGGCTACGACCCATAGCGCAGCAGCGATCCAGCGCAGTTTTGTTGCCTGTGCTTTTGCCTCAGGGCTTGCGCTCCATGTGGGGGTAGCTTCGGCGGTACTCGATGCCGTACCCGTCGAGTTCTTCGCCTTGCTGGTCGCCGCGTTGCTGGCGCGTACGATCTTCTTGCGTTGTTCGGCCACGTTGTTCCTCTTTCTTGGTGCCTGGCCATGAGCCTAGTGGGCTTCGACGACACGCCGCTACAATCGTGGTCGGTGCGGGGATAGATGATGCATTCACACCTGGTATCTGTACCGGTGGTGGGTACGCTAGGGGAATGAGCTCCGATAGTAACGACGACGCTCTCCAGTGGGAGGGCGACGAAGAGGCTGCCCCGTCGCTGCCGACGGGATGGCGGGCCGTGGGCAAGGGTAGTGAGCGGGTTGAGCACGAGACTGATGTCGAGCCTGCGGTGGTCACTGCGCAGCATCCGGATGCTGGTGATCACGACACCGTTGTTGACGATTCTGAGCCTGCGCCGCCGATAAGCACCGCCGGTCTTGTGGGGCTGGGCGTTGTGTCGGGCGTCTATTTGCTGTTCGCGGTGGGGTGGCTCATCGGCGGTGTGCGGTTGCGCGCGGTTGCGCAGCTGATCGTAAATGACGCGATGTTTACTCCGTGGCTGTGGTTGGCCGTTGCTGCACCGTTTTTGTGGTTTGCTGCCGCATGGTTGTTGACTCGTCGGCAGCGGTGGTGGGTTCGCGCACTGGCTTTGGTGGCGGGCATTGTTGTTATGGTGCCGTGGCCGTTTGTGATGGTGGGGGCGATTGGCGTATGAGCGAGGCAGTGGAAACCGGTCGTCAGCACCGTGCGGCACCCACGTGGGTGCGCATTGGAATCGTAGGGCTCTTTGGGCTGTTCTATGCCTATGCCGTATGGAACACGATTGCCGAGATCATCTCGGTTTCACAGATGGGTTTGAGTGGCACGGGGTGGGCTCTGCTGATTTTTGCGGCTGTTTTTCCGCTCATCATATTTACCGCCGCTGGTTCTTTGGGCTGGAAGCGGCCCGTGAGTGAGCTCGCTGTTGCACTGCTTGCCGGCTTGGGCGTTGTCGCTGTGTTTTGGTTGAACATGGTGGCGTATTTGGCAACGAATTTGCAGGTTTTCTTGCAGTAATTATCGAAATCTGCGTCGTTGCGCCCTGAAGCCTCCGCTAGAGTGGCAGTGATCGCGCCCCGACGGTGTGCGGCGCATCGGCCCTCTCGGTCTCACCTGCCCTATCGCGTCGCCCCGAAGGAATCATTGTGCCCGCAACCCCTGCGCCGAAGCCCGTTGTTCTGATTGCCGAAGAACTTTCGCCCGCCACCATCGAAGCACTTGGTCCTGACTTTGATGTGCGTCATGTTGATGGCACCGATAGAGAAGCGCTGTTTGCGGCCCTGGCCGAAGCGCATGCCGTGCTTATTCGTTCGGCGACTCGTATGGACGACGAAGCGCTGGGGCATGCTGCTCAGTTGAAGGTTGTTGCTCGTGCCGGTGTGGGGCTCGATAACGTCGATATTGCCGCTGCAACGCGCCGCGGTGTCATGGTGGTCAATGCACCGACCTCGAACATTATTTCTGCTGCCGAACTGACCGTGGGTCACATTGTGAGCCTGGCACGTCATATTCCACAGGCGAATGCTTCGCTTTCTGCGGGGGAGTGGAAGCGCAGCAGCTTTACCGGCACCGAGCTGTTTGAAAAAACCGTGGGCATTGTGGGCCTTGGGCGTATTGGTGCGCTCGTTGCTGCGCGTCTTGCCGGTTTCGATGTTCGTATTGTGGCGTACGACCCCTATGTCACCAGTGCGCGGGCGCAGCAGCTTGGTGTACAGCTGGTGTCGCTCGAAGAGCTGGTGGCCGAGGCCGACTTCCTCACGATTCACATGCCGAAGACCCCAGAAACTACGGGCATGATTGGTGCGGCACAGTTGAAGGCTATGAAGAAGAGCGCATATGTCGTCAACGTTGCCCGTGGTGGTCTTATTGACGAGCAGGCGCTGTATGAGGCTCTGCAGGCAGGTGAAATTGCCGGTGCTGGTCTTGACGTGTTCTCTTCTGAGCCCCCGCACGATTCGCCATTGCCCGCGCTGCCCAACGTTATTGTGACCCCGCACCTGGGCGCCAGTACTGCTGAGGCGCAAGAGAAAGCCGGGGTCTCGGTGGCCCGCTCGGTGCGTTTGGCGCTGGGTGGCGATCTTGTTCCGGATGCTGTGAACGTGGCCGGCGGCATTATCGATCCTTATGTACGCCCGGGTATTGCTCTTGTTGAAAAGCTTGGGCAGGTGTTCTCAGCCCTGTCGAAAGCGCCGCTTACCAGCCTTGACGTTGAGGTGCACGGCGAGCTCAATGACTACGACGTAAGCGTATTGAAGCTCGCGGCTCTTAAGGGCGTTTTTAGCGCGATCGTGAGCCAGACGGTGTCGTATGTGAATGCGCCGCTCTTGGCGGAGCAGCGCGGTGTTGCCGTGCGCCTGCTGAAAGACGACGTGAGCGAAGAGTACCGCAACGTTATTACGCTGCGCGGTGCACTATCGGATGGCACGCAGCTATCGGTGTCGGGCACGTTGACCGGGCCGAAGCAGATCGAGAAGCTCGTGGGCATCAACGAGTATGCGCTGGAGTTGCCGCTCGAGACGCACCACGTTGTGATGGTCTACGACGACCGCCCCGGCATTGTGGCGGTGTACGGCCAGAAGTTTGGTGAAGCAGGCATCAACATTGCTGGTATGCAGATTGCACGCCAGGGCGAAGGCGGTAAGGCGCTGAGCATCTTGACGTTGGATTCGCCGGCGAGCGACGACCTGCTCGAGCAGGTGCGTGAGGCGCTCGATGGCGACCTCTTTGCGCGGATTCAGATCACCGAGGTCTAAACGGCAGCGGCTGAGCCTGTAGCCTCTGAGGGCGCGCTGCTTGTTTGCACGAGTGCGATGAGCGCGTCGAGTTCATGCCCGCGGGGCACGGGGCCGCCCAGGTTTCCGGCGTCGAGCGCGTTGTTAAAGTACAGACCGTCGCTCACGAGCATGACGAGGGCGAGGGCTGCTTCGTCGCGCACATGCGGGCGAATGGTATCGGCCCAGCGTGCGCGCACTCGCCGCAGTGCTTCAGCGGCGCTTTCGTCTCCGCCCTGTGCCAGGCGCGTCACAGCGATGAAGCAGCGGTCGAGCGGGTGTTCGAGCGGATTGTCGTTGATGACCGAGGTGCGCAGGTAATAAGCAACGACGCCTTCGGGTGCTGTGTTCATGGCCGTGACGTCGGCTTCTAGCTGGTCGTCAAGACGCTGAATGAGCCCTGCGACGAGGTCGTCTTTTGAGGCAAAGTGGTAGAGCAGGCCGCCTTTAGAGACATCGGCTGCTCGAGCCGTGGCGTCGAGGGTGGCTGCTCTTTCGCCCTCGTCGATGAGGATGACCTCGTAGGCGTCGAGGACGCGTTCTCGTGCGTGGGGTGGGCGTGCCATAGTGCTCCGTTCGGGGTAGGAGAGGCATCCGGATTCTAGCGAAGCTGTGCTCAGCGTGCGCTCAGCTATCTTCCTGTTACTATACCAACCAGACGGTTTAGTTACTGGGTATTTTGTGTGTGCCCATCGATGTCTTTCGAACACGCATACACCGCCCCGCACCACAGGAGACACAGCTATGGCCCGCACCGGGGCTATTCCCATTCTTGAAACAGACGCACCACGCGCCGGAGCCAAAGCCTGGTTCGCGCTCGCGGTACTCATGCTGCCCGTGCTTCTGGTGTCGATCGACAACACGGTGTTGAGCTTTGCGCTGCCCGAAATCTCGCTCGCCCTTGATCCCACGGGTGCCGAGCAACTCTGGATCATCGACGTCTACCCGCTCGTGCTTGCCGGGCTTTTAGTCACCATGGGCACGCTGGGTGACCGCTTTGGACGACGCCGGATGCTGCTGATAGGCGCCACAGGCTTCGCCGCGGTATCAGCACTTGCAGCCTTCGCCTCAACAGCCCTGCTGCTGATTGCCGCTCGCGCTCTGCTCGGCTTTTTTGGTGCCATGCTCATGCCCTCGACCATGTCGCTGCTGCGCTCTATCTTTACCAACCGCGACCAGAGGCGCATGGCGATTGCGGTGTGGGCGGCCGGTTTTTCTGCCGGAGCCGCACTCGGCCCCATCGTGGGTGGGTTCTTGCTGGAGCACTTTTGGTGGGGCTCGGTGTTTTTGATGTCGGTGCCGGTGCTGGTGCCGCTGCTGATCTTTGCTCCCATGCTTGTGCCTGAAAGCCGTGACCCGAACCCGGGGCGCATCGATACGCCGAGCATTCTGTTGTCGATGCTGGCCATGATCCCCGTCGTCTACGCGATTAAGTCGATCGCGGTGGACGGACCCACCATGATGGCTGCACTGTGGGCAGTGGGCGGAGTGGTGATGGGCGTGCTGTTTGTGCGCCGTCAGCGACGCATTACCGACCCCATGCTCGATATGGAGCTTTTTCGCCGCGGCGCGTTCTCGGGAGCCATCCTGGTTAATCTGCTGAGCGTTGTGGCGCTGGTCGGGTTCTTGTATTACGTGTCGCAGCATTTGCAGCTGGTATTGGGGCTCTCGCCCATGGTGGCGGGGCTGGCGCTCGTGCCGGGCATGGTCGCGATGATTATTGCGGGCCTTGCGATCGTGCCCATTTCGCGCCGTGTGTCACCGCACATTCTGATTCCCGTGTCACTGATTTTGTCGGTGCTCGGATACGTGATCGTTGCTGTCAGCACACAGACATCGGCGCTTGTGGCGCTGATCGTGGCGTTCGTAGCCCTCGGTATCGGAATCGGTGCGGCCGAAACGGTGTCGAATGAGCTCATTTTGAGCACGGCACCCGCTAACAAAGCAGGCGCTGCCAGCGCTGTTTCTGAGACGGCCTACGAGGTGGGCGCAGTGTTGGGAACAACGGTGCTCGGTGGAATCATCACCGCGTTTTATCGGAGCGCTCTCGTGTTGCCCACCGAATTGTCTCCGGATGCTGCGGCAGCAGCACGCGAAACACTCGCCGGCGCTTACACCGTTGTGCATGGCCTGCCACAACCGCTGGCCGATCAGGTGTGGGCGGCGGCAACCGGCGCCTTTGAATCGGGCGTTATGGTCACATCATTCATTGGTGCAGGGCTGGTTGTGCTGGCGGGTGTGGTTGCTGCCGCTACGCTGAAAGAGCGCACGCCCACGTCGTAACAGGGTGCAGCGCTTGTTGATCTGAGCAAGGAGAACCATGTCGCGTGTGGTGAAGCTGGCCGTTATTCCTGGTGATGGCATTGGCCCCGAAGTTATTGCCGAGGCAGAGAAAGTGCTCGAGGCGGCGACCGCCGGCACCGGCACGGCATTTGAACGCACCCACTTTTCACTCGGAGCCGGGCGCTACCTCGAAACCGGCGACACCCTCACCAACGACGACCTGGCCGCCATTAAAACCCACGACGCGATCCTCCTGGGTGCCGTGGGCGGCCAACCCGGCGACCCACGTCTACACAACGCCAACATCGAACGCGGCCTGCTGCTACGCCTGCGCTTCGAACTCGACCACTACGTGAACCTGCGGCCATCGAAGCTCTACAGCGGAGCCCCTGGACCCCTGCGCGAACCCGGCGATATCGACTTCGTCGTGGTTCGTGAAGGCACAGAAGGGCCGTACGTGGGCAACGGCGGCGCGATACGCCGTGGCACAGCCAACGAAATCGCCAACGAGACCTCGGTCAACACCGCCTTCGGAGTCGAACGCGTCGTGCGCTACGCCTTCGAACTAGCAGAACGCCGCAATAAGAAACTGACTCTCGTGCACAAGACCAACGTGCTCGTGCATGCCGGGGGCATGTGGAAACGCATCGTCGACGAGGTAGCTGCGGAGCATCCGGAAGTCGCCGTAGACTATTTGCACGTCGACGCGGCGACGATCTTCTTGGTCACAAACCCGTCACGCTTTGACGTCATCGTCACCGACAACCTTTTTGGCGACATTCTTACCGACCTGGCCGGAGCAGTAACCGGCGGGATCGGACTAGCCGCATCGGGCAACATCAACCCCACAGGCGCCTTTCCCTCGATGTTTGAGCCCGTACACGGATCAGCTCCCGACATCGCAGGACAACACAAGGCCGACCCGACCGCAGCAATCCTGTCGATCTCGTTACTGCTTGACCACCTCGGTTTGCACGATGCCGCAACAGCGGTAGCCACGGCCGTAGAAGCCGATATTGCCGAGCGTGGCACAGCACCACGAACAACAACCGAAATTGGTTCGGCTATCGCCGCCCGACTATAACGACGCAGCAGGCGTAGGCTGAGAGCGCGCACCGCCGCGCACGAAGAAACGGAACACCACATGACCACCACCGAGGCCCCGGCACCGCTCGACTTTGCCGTCACAAAAAATCTGGTCGCTACACCACCACAGCAGCGCGAAGAAATCTTGCACAACCCCGGATTCGGCACGCACTTTACCGATCATATGGTCGACATTTGCTGGTCGCAGAAGGGCGGCTGGCACCGGCCTCGCGTGCAACCCTACGGCCCGATTTCGCTCGACCCCGCCGCCGCCGTGCTGCACTATGGCCAAGAGATTTTTGAGGGCATTAAGGCCTACCGGCATGCCGATGGCTCGATCTACACCTTCCGGCCCGAACAAAACGCACTACGCTTTCAGCACAGTGCCCGGCGCCTGGCACTGCCCGAACTGCCCGTCGAATACTTTCTGCAGTCGCTGCGCGAACTGATTGCCGTCGACGGAGCGTGGGTGCCCTCGGGCGATGACCAGAGCCTGTACCTGCGGCCCTTCATGTTCGCTAAAGAAGCATTCCTCGGGGTGCGCCCCGCACACAAAGTGGCGTACTACCTGATTGCCTCACCCGCAGGCGCCTACTTTAGTGGCGGAGTAAAACCGGTCAGCATCTGGTTGTCAGAAAAATATGCGCGTGCCGGGCGAGGAGGCACCGGAACAGCAAAAACAGGTGGCAACTATGCCTCCAGCCTGCTGCCACAGGCAGAAGCCGCGGCACAGGGCTGCGACCAGGTGGTATTTCTTGACGCCGACCGCAACATCGAAGAACTCGGCGGCATGAACGTTGTCTTCGTCTACAAAGACGGCCGCATCGTCACCCCCGAATCCGACAGCATTCTCGACGGCATCACCCGCAACTCGCTGCTGCAACTAGCCGCCGACCGTGGCTACACGGTTGAGCGACGCCACGTCTCGCTCGACGAATGGCGCTCGGGTGTGGCATCCGGAGACATCGTCGAAGTGTTTGCGTGCGGAACGGCAGCCGTCGTGACCCCCATTGGTGTGCTGAAGGGCGAAGGTTTCGAGCTGCAGCAACCCACCGGCGAACTCGCGCTGTCGCTGCGCCAAGAGCTGACCGATATTCAATACGGCCGCGGTGACGACCGGCACGGCTGGCTATACCGACTCGACGCGTAGAACGAGGCTGATCACGTGAAAATCGCACGTTTCAACCACGACGATGGTATTCACTACGGCATCGTCGACGACAACGACCTCGTCGTCTTGGCCGCAGACCCCATGTTTGCAGGGTTCGAAACCACCGGCACCCGCGTGCCACTGGCCGACGCAGCGCTTCTCGCGCCCGTGATTCCGCGGTCAAAAGTGGTGTGCGTCGGAAAGAACTACCACGACCATGCCCGTGAAATGGGCGGCGAAGCACCCGCCGAACCACTGCTGTTTATCAAACCCAACACGGCAGTCATCGGCCCCGGCGACACCATCGTGCGACCAACCCTCTCGGAACGCACCGAGTACGAAGGCGAACTGGCCGTCGTGATCGGTCGGATCGCCAAAAACGTGGCCGCCGACAACGCCCTCGATTATGTGTTCGGCTACACGATCGGAAACGACATCACAGCGCGCGACCTGCAGCGCAGCGACGGCCAGTGGACAAGAGCCAAAGGCTTCGACACGTTTTGCCCCCTCGGGCCCGTGATCGAAACCGAGTTCGACCTCGCCACCGCACGCTTACGCACACGCCTCAACGACACCGTCACGCAAGACGCACCCCTCACCGACATGATCCACTCCGTCGCCGACATCATCGCCTACGCCTCGGCCGTATTCACACTGCTACCCGGCGACGTCATCATGACGGGCACCCCCGCGGGCGTCGGCGGCTTCGTTGCGGGAGATGTGATCGAAGTCGAGATCGACGGCATCGGCACACTGCGAAACCCCGTGCGTGACGCGCTGCCGTCGCCATGACCACGACGCAAACCTCCGATGCTCCAGGAGCAGCAGATACAGCCGCGGTTGCTGTGATCCAGCGACGCACCGTGCGCATCCTCGCCCTCGGGCAGGTGCTCGGCGGTATAGCCTTCGGATCGACCGTCTCGCTCGGAGCACTGCTGGCCGCAAAAATATCCGGCGATGATGCACTGTCGGGCCTAGCAACAGCATCCGTCACCCTCGGCGCAGCCCTGTGCGCCATACCACTGGCCCGCTTCGCCGCCCGCTACGGCCGCCGTCGATCCCTCACGCTCGGAAACCTACTCGCGCTCATTGGCGTCGGCATCGTCATTACCGCGGCCTCGGTGTCGAGCTTTGCCACATTACTCATCGGCATCATCCTCATCGGCATGGGCAATGCCGGCAACCTGCAATCACGCTTCGCCGCCACCGACCTCGCCGCACCCGAACACCGCGGGCGCGACCTCTCGATCGTCGTCTGGTCAACAACGGTCGGGGGAGTAGCCGGACCTTTTTTGCTGACACCCGGTGAAAACCTCGGCAGACTCATCGGCATGCCCGAATACACGGGCTCGTACCTGTTCTCGCTCGTCGCGCAATCACTCGCCCTCACGCTCTACCTCATCGCCCTGCGACCCGACCCACTGCTCACCGCTCTACGCCTCGCCAGCCAACCCGAAGCGCACAGTACGAAAACTAGCACCACAGCCGGCGCCGCCATCGTGGAAGGCACCGACCGACCCGCCGCCGCCCGCTACGCCATCGTCGCCGTCGCAGGATCACACGCAGTCATGGCCTCCGTCATGGCCATGACACCCATCCACCTCGCCCACATGGCCGCCGACACCACCAACCACGCAACATCCAGCGACGTCACAACCCTCGTCGGCGTGACCATCGGACTCCACGTCGCCGGAATGTATGGACTCTCGCCACTATTCGGCATGCTCGCCGACCGCTGGGGACGCATCCGGGTCGTCATGCTCGGGCAAGCCGTGCTCACCGCCTCACTACTGTGCGCGATCGTTGGCGGGCAGCATCCGGCGGGAGTCATGGCCGCCCTCATCTTGCTGGGCCTCGGCTGGAGCGCCGCGACCGTTGCCGGAGCAGCACTGCTCACCGAATCATCGACCGTGCACCAACGGCCCCGACGGCAGGGCATCAGCGACTCACTCATGAGCCTGACCGCCGCACTCGGAGCAGCAGGAGCAGGCATTGTGCTCACCGGCTGGGGTTACGCAGGCCTTAGTGCGATTGCGCTCGCCGTGGTTGCCGTGATCGTGGTGCTCGCTCCGGTAGCCGCACGGGCACGGGCACGCGTAGCTGATGAGCGCCGCATAGCCGACTAGACTCGTAGACGCTATGGCTACTCCTGATCCTCGTACGACAACGGCAACCGGTTCTGACGTCAGGGTGCGTTTTTGCCCCTCGCCCACAGGAACCCCGCACGTTGGTCTCATTCGCACCGCGCTGTTCAACTGGGCTTATGCCCGCCACCACGGCGGCAAGATGGTGTTTCGTATTGAAGACACCGATGCCGCGCGCGACAGCGAAGAAAGCTACGAGCAACTGCTCGATGCGCTGCGGTGGCTCGAGATTGACTGGGACGAAGGTGTTGAGGTGGGCGGCCCGCACGCGCCGTACCGGCAGTCGCAGCGGCACGATATTTACCGTGAAGTGATCGACAAGCTCATGGCTACCGGGGCGCTGTACGAGAGCTATTCGACGGCCGAAGAGATCGATGCTCGTAACGAAGCCAATGGTCGCGCGAAGCAGCTGGGTTACGACAATTACGATCGTGATCTGACCGACGACCAGAAGGCAGCATTCCGAGCCGAGGGTCGCAAGCCTGCGCTGCGGTTGCGGGTGCCCGACGAAGACGTCACCTATGTTGACCTCATTCGTGGCGAAGTGACTTTTCCGGCCGGGTCTTTTCCCGACTTTGTTGTGGTGCGCCCCAACGGCATTCCTCTCTACACATTTGTGAACCCTGTCGACGATGCACTTATGGGTGTGACGCATGTGCTGCGCGGTGAAGACCTCATGCCGTCGACGGCACGCCAGCTGGCTCTGTATGCGGCGCTGATCGGCGCGGGTGTGACCACGTTTATTCCCCGCTTCGGGCACATGCCGCTCGTGCTGGGCGATGGCAATAGGAAACTGTCGAAGCGTGACCCGCGGGCCGACTTGTTCTTGCAGCGTGAGAAGGGCATGATTCCCGAGGGGCTGCTCAACTATTTGGCTCTTCTGGGCTGGTCGATTGCGGCCGACCGCGACGTGTTTTCGCGCGACGAGCTGGTTGAGGCGTTTCGCATTGAAGACGTCAACCCGAACCCGGCTCGTTTTGACCAGAAAAAAGCGGAGTCGATTAACGGCGACCACATCCGGATGCTGGAGCCCAGCGATTTCGCTGCCCGCATTACTCCGTACCTGCAGGCCGCCGGTGTCGTGGGGGAGCAGGTTACCGAGCGTGAGCAGCAGCTGATTACGGCGGTTGCCCCGCTCATCCAGGAGCGCCTTCCTGTTTTGAGTGATGCTCCAGGACTCGTGAGCTTTCTGTTTGCCGACGACATCACACCGGATGCTGATGCGCTGAAGGTGTTGCCCGACAACACGGCCGACGTACTTGCTGCCTCGGTTGCCGCACTCGAACCGCTCGCTGCCGACGCATTCACAGCCGAAGGCATCAAGCAGGCGCTGTCGAGCGCACTCATTGACGACATGGGCCTGAAACCACGTATCGCCTTTGGTCCACCGCGCGTGGCCATTACGGGCCGTCGTGTTTCGCCACCCCTGTTCGAGTCGATGGAACTGCTCGGTAAAGACGAATCGCTGCGCCGGTTGCGCGGGTTGCAGGTATAGCCGCAGCCGCGGACCGCGAGTAGTGTGGACCTCTCGGAACCAGTGGAGGTCTGTCATGAGTTCATCACGCAACGCGGTGCAGTCGGTCACCGAATTTGATCTTGCCCGCTATCTCGGCCTGTGGTTCGAGATTGGTCGACTACCGCTGCGCTTTGAAGACGACGGAGCACGCGACGTGACGGCACACTATTCGCTCAACGACGACGGCACCGTGCGAGTAGATAATCGTTGCATCGATGCATCCGGAGATGCTGTGCAAGCAGAGGGTAAGGCAGAAGCCGACCCTGATCATGCGGGGCGACTGCGTGTAACGTTCTTGCCGGCAGCGCTACAGTGGATTCCCTTTACCGAAGCCGACTATTGGGTGCTGCGCATTGACAGCAACTATCAGCACGCGCTCGTCGGCACCCCTGATAACAAGCACCTGTGGTTGCTGAGTCGCGAGCCATCTATGCCTGCGGAGCTCGAACAGTCATTTCTTTCGACAGCCCGGATGCAGGGATACAACCTCGACCACTGGATTCGACCCGAACAGTCAGGAAGCACCGTCGAAATAGCGTAGGCGCACCGTATTCCACGGCGGCACGAAGCGGCGCGCGCGGGAGCCCGCGTCGGTTTTGCTCACGCACTGATGTCGGCTAAGCTTGTCTCTCGGTGCACGGCTGCGGCTGATGCCCATGGGGTATGGTGTAATTGGCAACACGGCTGATTCTGGTTCAGTTGTTCTTGGTTCGAGTCCAGGTACCCCAGCAAGATTGAAACCCCCGGTTGACCGGGGGTTTTCTTGTTTCTACTCGGGTTCAGCGTGCTGTCTCTTTTCTTCTTCTCTTCCGCGACCGGACGCAACACGCCGTTGCCACTTGATGCTTCGCGGCATGTCGCGTCCGGTGGCGATGGGGTGCACGCACTGGCCCTGCGCCACCGGGCACAACACGCCGTTGCCACTTGATGTTTCGCGGCATGTCGTGTCCGGTCGCGGTGGGGCGCACGCACTGGCCCTGCGCCACCGGGCACAACACGCCGTTGCCACTTGATGTTTCGCGGCATGTCGTGTCCGGTCGCGGTGGGGCGCACGCACTGGCCCTGCGCCACCGGGCACAACACGCCGCATCCGGGTGTATCGATACGGCATGTTGTGACCGGCGGCGCCAGAGGTGGCGCAGTGACCGGCTGTGCCAAAGAGAACACAGTGACCGGCCGCGCCAAAGGCAACACGGGAACCCGCTGCTGATGCGGGTACAGCCGTGCCGCGCAGTGCAGCCACCTTCGGTGTCCACAAACGCCGGATACCTGGCATAGTCATGAGAGGAATGACAGGGGCAGATATGCAACAACACCGCAGGGCGTGGGGGAGAAGCTTGTCGGTGGTTGTGCTTGCGGCCGCGGCAATGATGCTGGCGTCGTGTCTTCCCGAACCTATCGAGGCGCCCCGGCCACCGACGGCGACGCAGGTCGCGCACGATACATCACGAACGACGCCGTCTCCGACACCTTCTTCGTCCCCGGATGCGACACTGATTTCGGTCACCGATGGCGACACCATTGTTACGAGTGACGGCATCGTAAGAATCATTGGGATCGATGCACCCGAACGTGGCGAGTGTGGTTATCGGGCGGCTACCGATGCGATTCGTGCGCTTATTGCCGTGGGCGATCCGGTGGTTTTGGAGCATCCGGAGGGTCAGAATGATCGCGACCGTTACGACCGGATGCTGCGCTACGTCGCCGCACACGATGGCACCGACATTGGTCTCATGCAGCTGGAGGCGGGTAATGCGGTCGCGCGGTATGACTCGCTCGACGGCTATCCGCGGCATCCGAAGCAAGAAGAGTATCGAGCCGTAGAGAAGGCCAGACTCGACTCGAGCGGCCGGGTGGTCACCGCCGAGTGTGCCCTGGCTGTCTCAGCAACACCCACGCCCGCTGCCTCGGCAACAGCAAGCCCGACACCGACACCGACACCGGTAGCGACTGCGTATACCGAACCGTGGTACATGAAATATCCCTCGTGCGCGGCGCTCAAACGTAACACCGTGGGTGATCCGACAGGCCCGTTCAACCGTGATGATCCAGCCGAAGCCGACATTTACGACTGGTTTCAATACGGTACTGGGTTTCGTGGCGACGGAGACTTCGACGGGCTCGCCTGTGAGTAAGTAGCGTGATGTCTGTCTGAAGGATGCCGCCAGCCGATTGCCGGAGCGCAAAAATATGGTTAGCCTAACCTTAGCTACGTGTTTTTTGTGGATGTTCCACGAGCGACAGAAGGCGGTAGAAATGGCGAAACGAGGAATGGTCGGGGTCATTATGCGTGCCTATGGAGCGCGTGATCATAACGCGACGGTCACCCGCACCGAAATGCTCGCCCCGCACTTTGTCCGCGTACACCTGCATTCACCGACCCTGTTGGAATCGGCAGCCGTCGCACCGGCGGCCTTCTTACGGTTCTGGTTTCCTGACCAGGCCAATCCCGATCACGAGTATCAACGCGGATACACCGTCTCTCATGTTGACGCAGCCACCGGCAACTTTGCGATTGACATGCTGCTGCACACGCCCGAAGGGCCTGCGTCAGCCTGGGCGCGCCGAGCGAAACCCGGAATGAATGTGCAGGTCACGCCATTCGGGTCGACACACTTCGCACCGCCCGTCGATGAACCCCGCGGCTACCTACTCATCGGCGATGCCGCAGCAACCCCGGCGATCAACGCCATTATTGCCGCCGTGCCTGCGCAGACGCCCATCCGGTTGTATCTGGAACAGCACAGCAGTAACGACCGGATGCTTCCCCTGGCCGATCACCCGCAGTTGCAGACGCACTGGGTGGCACGCGACGGCGAAGCTTCACTTGCCGGGGTCATAGAGAATCGTGACTGGACCGGCTGGTATGTGTGGGCGACACCCGAATCGGGCAGCCTCAAGCATGTGCGTAAAAAGCTACGTGACCAGGGCGGATTCTCTCGGAGCCACAGGCATCTACAGGCGTACTGGTATTACGGACGAGCCTTCGGTAAACATCGCTCACTCGCCACAGAAAACGAGCAGACGGAATCGGGAAAGATACATATACACGATGAGGCATAGGCACTGCCGTACCGTGAAAGAAACACGAGGCAACCGCCGAGAATGTTTCACCCAGGCCAATGACGGCCAGCCACAGAAAAGACGCGTCTATCTCAACTCTTACTGCTGACACAGTCAGCACGCTCGGACCCATCCGCCAAACGTACGCTCGAAAAGAAGACTTTCCCTCGGTGGGGCGAGCATTCGTGCAACTGTCACAGGTTGTGCAAGAAACAGGGTTGCTGCGGCGCACGCCGCTGTTCTACCTCGGCACCGGCCTCGCCCTCGCTCTTGGCTTTGGGGGAGCAATAACCGGGTTCATCCTGTTCGGTCACAGTTGGTATCAACTGCTGATCGCAGCAGCCCTCGGCATTCTTTTCACACAGGTAGCGTTTCTCGCGCACGAGGCGGGTCACCGCCAAATTCTTTCCGGCGGGCCGAACAACGACCGCCTCGCACGCATTCTCGCGGCCGCAGTAGTCGGCATCAGCTACTCCTGGTGGGACTCCAAACACAGCCGCCACCACGCCAACCCCAACCGGGTCAACAAAGACCCCGATATTGAGGTTGACACGATCTCGTTTCTTGACGAAGACGCAGCTCAGGCCCGTGGCATCCGGAGACTCATTACCCGCAAACAGGGTTGGCTGTTTTTTCCGCTGCTCACGCTCGAAGGTCTCAACCTGCACGCCCACAGTTTCCGCTACCTTGTTCGGCGCGAACCCGTCAAGGCTCGCTGGACAGAAATCGGCATGATTACGCTGCGTTTTGCGCTCGTATTCACGCCCATTTTCCTTCTGCTTCCTCTCGGAATGGCATTCGCTTTTACCGGCGTCATGCTCGCGGTCTTTGGTGTTTACATGGGTGCATCATTCGCCCCCAACCACAAAGGAATGCCGGTTATCGCGCCTGAAGCGCGCCTTGATTTCTTTACCAAACAGGTGCGCACCTCACGCAATATTCGTGGCGGCTGGTGGGCCACAATCCTCATGGGTGGCCTGAACTACCAGATCGAGCACCACCTCTTTCCAAGCATGGCGCGCCCCCACCTGGCAAAGACACGCGAGATCGTCCGCGACTACTGTGCAGCACACGACATCCCGTACACCGAAACTTCGCTGTGGAAGTCGTACGCCATCGTCATCAACTACCTCAACCGGGTAGGGCTTGCGGCGCGCGACCCCTTCGACTGCCCCATGGTTTCGGAGTACCGCCGCGGGTAGTCTGCGTCGGCGAGCTAGCCTCAGTCGAGTGGGGTTGCCGAAGACAGGATAATTGCCGAAAGGCGCACGTTTTCATGTGAATCATGCGTCTTTCGGCAATTGTGCATCTTTCGGTAACTTTTTCGGCCCGCGCACCATATTTGGCCCGCGCACCATATCGTCGAGCGTTTTATCGGGGCGCAGGCCGCGCCACACCGGCTGTCGAAAATGGCCACCGTCAGTTAAACCCTTCGACGTCACCTCCCCAATCAGTTCGAGGCGCACCCAATGGGCGTCACGGCGAATATCGGCCGGTACGCCATGCAGCGCAGCATCCGGCGCAGTGCTGTGTGCGGCATCCGGATGCAACGACTCCAGACGCGTACGCAGGGTGCGGCGCTCGTCCGCGCTAAACCCCGTCCCTACCCGACCCCGGTAGCACCACGCGCCGTCTACCCACTGCGCCAACAGCAGTGAGGCGAAACCGCGCGGGTCTGCCTCACTATCGCGCCATCCGGCGATAACGACCTCGTCGGTGTTGATGAGCGGAAACTTTAACCACTCGGCCGAACGCTCGCCCGACAGGTACGTGCTTGCGCGGCGCTTTGCCACAACGCCCTCCAGCCGCAGTTCTCTGCTCGTCTCTATGGCGTCTGTGGCCGAACCTTCTGCGGCATCCGGAACAGCCACCGGCACACCTCGTCGCGGCTCGATCAGTTGCGCGAGTAGTTCGCGGCGCTGCGTATAGGAGAGCGCACGGCAGTCGCGTCCGTTAATGCTCAGCACATCGAACGCCAAAAAAGATACGGGCGCCGCCTGCCGCGCACCGTCAATGGCGGCCCGGTCGGTAACACCAAAGCGATGCTGCAGACGACTAAAACTGGGTGCACCACCGGCGTCGAGCGCCACAATTTCGCCGTCGAGCACCGCCTGATCAGCAGCGACGACCGAAGGAACCGCGGCGAGCTCCGGATAGGTGTCGGTAACATCAGCACCCGACCGTGTGCGCACCGTGCACCGTTCGCCGTCGAGAGAAACGATCGCACGAATGCCATCCCACTTCATCTCGAACGCCCACTCGTCAGCATCAAGATGGTGAAGGCGAGAAAGGGGAGCGCGCACGGTGAGCATCGGTGTGAAGGGTGCAGAAACGCTGCGGGGGCGGGGCGGTGCTGAGTGGGTGGTATCCGGCATTTGCGCATTCGCTTGCGGTTGCTTGCCGTGCGCTGGCTGCTGCTCAGCCATGAGATGGATCATCCACCGCGGCTTGCCGTTCTGTTCACCTGCGCGAAACAGCGCGAAACGGCGCGTGCCTCCCAGGCCCCCATCGGGTTGCCCGGTGAGCGTGGCGATAACCTCATCGTCACGCCACTTCTCGAGCTTGTACGTGCCGGAATCCCAGATGCGAACCTCACCGCCGCCATATTCTCCTTTCGGAATACTGCCCTCAAAATGGCGGTATGACATGGGGTGATCTTCGGTCGGTACAGCTAGATGATTCACTTTCGTGTCGGTAGGTACGCCCTTGGGAAGCGCCCAACTCACGAGCACACCCTCATGCTCGAGCCGAAAGTCCCAGTGCAGGCGGCGTGCATCGTGCCGCTGGATCACGAAGATGGGTGCACGCGCTGGGTCGTCCTCCGCATCATCGTCGCGGGCACCCGGTTGCGGAACAGGCTCAGGCGTGCGGTCGGCACGACGCTTTGACCGGTAGGTGCTCAGCCGGTCGGCAGCATCCGGAGCATTTTTGTCGTGATAAAGCTCGGTGAGTGGGTCGCCGCGGCGCGCAACACGATCAAGCACCTCATGAAATTCCAGGTGGCGCACATGCGGCGAGGCCAGTTCGCGCCAAGTGCGCGGCGTTGCCACTGTCGGGGTCGCACGGCCACGGAGCGAATACGGTGCGACGGTTGTTTTTGCGGCGTTGTTTTGGCTCCAGTCAATAAATACGCGCCCGCCGCGCACGTCGCGCTTCATCGAGCTCGTCACAAGATCGGGGTGGTCTGCCTCTAACGCCCGCGCCAATTCATGTGCCACGGCCGACGACTGCTGCGACGACTGCGTGCCGTCGAGCGCCGCATACAAATGGATTCCCTTACTACCACTGGTGACCGGCACGGTCGTCAACCCCATATCCGCCAGAATGTCACGCACCATAAACGCAACCTGAGCACAGTCACGCAGCGTCACGCCCTCGCCGGGATCAAGATCGAAAACCAGGCGATCCGGATGCTGCGGACGACCGGCGTCGTCGAACCTCCACTGCGGCACGTGAATCTCTAGCGCCGCTAACTGCGCAAGCCACACGAGGGTTGCCTCATCATTGACGAGCGGATAAGTGTTGACGTGATCTTTATGCTCAATTTCGGCGGTCGAGACCCATTCGGGAGCCGAGTCGCCAATGTCTTTCTGAAAAAAGAACGACCCCTGCCCTTCGTCGCCCACACCATTGGGCCACCGTTTGCGCGTCGCCGCACGATCACGACAGTGCGGCAGCATGGTCGGCGCGATAGCGCTGTAGTAGCCGATAACGTCTGCTTTGGTCGTACCGGTCTGGGGGTAAAGCACCTTATCTAAGTTCGAGACCCGGATGCTGCGCCCACCAGCCCGCACGCTCTGCTCTTGCTTAGCCATCACTACATGATTGTCCGGATGCCCCGCAACCGGTAGCCCTTTGACACCGTGGTGAGTTGTACTGTAACCATGAGAGCTATTTGGACCGGAGCGATCTCGTTCGGGCTTGTCAACGTGCCTGTCAAGCTCTACAGCGCCACCGAAGACCACGATGTTTCCTTGCACCAGGTGCACGACGCTGACGGCGGCCGTATTCATTACGAGCGTCGCTGTGAAGTGTGTGGGCGTGTTACTCCTTACGAGCACATCGATAAAGCGTTCGTTGATGGTGACGAGACGATCGTGCTCACCCGCGACGACCTGGCGTCGATTCCGCAGGAGCGGGACCGCGAAATATCGGTTGCCGAGTTTGTGCCCAGTGACCAGATCGATCCGCTTCTTTTTGACCGCAGCTACTATCTTGAGCCCACCGGAAAAACAACCAAAGCGTATGTTTTGCTGCGTCAAACGCTCGAGAAAACCGACCGCACAGCCATCGTTGAATTTGCGTTGCGACAAAAAACACGGCTGGCTGCACTGCGCGTGCGTGGAAAAGTGCTCGTGCTCCAAACTCTTTTATGGCCCGACGAAGTTCGTACTGCCGATTTCCCGGTGCTCGACCAGACCACGCGCATCACAGCAAAAGAAATGCAGTTGTCGGCAGCGCTCGTCAAAAGCTTCTCCGACGACTTCGAACCCGAACGCTTCACCGACGAATACCAAGAACAACTGCGCAAGCTGATCGACGCCAAACGCAGCGCCGGGGGAGCTATCGACACAGAATCAACTTTCGGTGAAGCAGAAGACGAGGGCGGCGAAGTGATCGACCTCATGGAGGCACTCAAGCAGAGTGTGCAGCGCAGCCGCGCCACCAAGAAGCGGGCTGCTGGGTCGCGCCGCTGACGCGCGGTGCTTTTCGCTACCGCTTTGCCGAGAACAGGAGAATTTTTGCCGAGAATAGGAAAGTTTTTGCTGAGAACAGGAAAATTGCCGAAAACAGGAAAATTGCCGACAACAGGATGTTTGACGCGAAATCATGCGCCATTCGGCAATTTTCCTGTTCCCGGCAACCCTGCAACCTGGCAACCTGGCAACCTGGCAACCCGGCAACCCGGCAACTCGAGAATGTCGCGCACTTCGCTGCGTTGATCGCAAACGAAGATATTGCAGAGAACGGCTACAACATCGTCGTTTCCACTTAGGTTCAGTGGGAAGACATACGTGAGGTCCTTGACATTACCGAGCTGAATGTTGAGATTGCTGAACTATCTGAGAGTTGGCGTGAGAACATCTCGATGCTCGTGCGCAACATCTATGAGCACGTTGAGCATAGCCTCGAGGCAACTAGTAAGTATTTCTTACAGGTTCGCCAAGAAGAGTCCTGCACGGTTCGACGTGAAGTCAGTCACTAAGTGCGATTCGACGAGCGCACGTCAAAAGTATTTGGACAAGTGGCGCCGGAGCGGCTCATCGACTACGTAGATGTATGTTCCATAAATTCCCCTCGTCAGGAGAACGACATAAATATTGCGAACATACGTAAGCAGGTCTTCGTCGGAGTAACTGATACCGCGTTTAGGGTTGTTCTCGCGTCCCTTTTTGTCGTAGTACTCATCGCGATCAAAAACGATGCACTGTTTTTCAGGGTCGTAACGAATGTCTTTCCCGATGATGACGCCGGCGTAGTTCAAGTCGTACCCCTGCACGGTGTGAATTGATCCAACCTCACCGCTTGATCCAGGGGAGTTGATCCAGTCACGCTGCGTCGAGTTCCAGCACATGCGCTCCCCGTCGAGCTCAATATCGAAGGAGCTCTTATCAGTCTTGCTGTGCCATGGCCACGCGTAACCCGCGACAATCCGGGCGAGACCATGATCTTCTTCCCGCTGATGTATCTCGCGACGCATCTCGGCGAAGTTCGTAAAGAATTGCAGATCGTAATCGCTGAAATGCTCGCGCACAGTCGGTGGATCGTCGCTAAGAACGGCTCGAATGTAACCGACATAGTCTTGCTCTGCGGCGATGCGCATCTGAGAACGCAGCGGGTAGAGCCGACCGCTTTCTGAAGCTTCAGACAACAGAGCGTTTGTTGTTGTCGTGGATAGATCCGCCGGGCGTACACTCTGCCCGGTGTCGAGCATGAGGATCGTGTGTGTGCTCTGCTTACGAATCCAGTCCAACTGAGTGAGATTCGGGTCATCAACGCCGAAAAGCTTCTTGTTGATATCGGCGAACTTCTTGTTGAGTGGGCCGGATGGTTGATTAGCGCGCTGGTTTAACCGATGCGCTTCATCCACAATGAGCAGATCGAATGGTTTATCGGCTTCACCAACGCCGAATGGAGTGAAGACTGAACTCTTATGCAAACCAGGAGTTAAGTCAAATACTTTGGAAATTGATTCGCGGAGCGATTGTTGTGGGACGACGATACCTACCCGTAGTGGCGCGAGAAGTTCTGCATATCCGGGAGTAAAGAAGTCACTGAAGATTGAATCGCTCTCCAGCGGTTCCTCTGGATTATGTCTGCGGATGTCCTCCAACAGTTTCAAGAGATAGATCCCGACTACAGTTTTTCCGGTTCCCGGATTTCCTTGCACGACGACTGTACTAGGGGTTCCACTTTCAATGTCGGAGAACAGCCCCTCTAAGATGTCTTCGATGGCGATGGCCTGATCGTGATTTAGCGCCTTAAACGGTGAGAGCTTGAATAGGTCACTGTTGATAATCTCAGGCAGAGATCGCTGGAACAGATGCTCATGTGTACGAAGTTTCTCAAATACTGCGTCGAAAGTCTTCTTATACATCTCTCTGTTGTAATAGTCGGCATCGGTGATACCTGCGTTGTGATTAAGCACTTGCAGGTGGCCGTCGCCAGAAAACATGCGAATGAGAAAAGACTCAAGATCGAGACAGGCCGATTTATTGAACGTTTCGTCTAAGACAACGCGTACCCAGCGGAGGTTTTTCTTCTCGTGAGAATCGAGATGTTGACGTATGCGTCCTTCAGCGTTGAGCGACTCGCCAACATACACCTCGTTTTCGTTGTTGAGCACGTACACGACTGGCCAGTTCCGATGCTTCGGACTAGCTGAGCCCCAAGCGCGGATATGGTCAGTGGCAAACGGGAACCGTTCTAACTCAAAGGCGGTCATATTTGTCACTCCGACCGCGCGCCTTTTCGACCGGGTATTTTTCACGCGTGAGAGCGAGTTTTTCCAGGACAATTGCGTTCGGCTCAAGACCAAGGTGATCAGCGAGTAGCAAACAGTAAGTGAGTACATCTGCTAGCTCATGCTTGGCAGAATCGACATCTGCGTCGCCCCACTGAAAACACTCCAATAGTTCACCGGCTTCGATACTGATGCTCTTAGCCAGATTTTCAGCGGAATGGAACTGTTGCCAGTTACGTTCTGCAACGAAATCGCGCAGGGCGTCACGAACGAGTTTCTCCGTCATAGCTATAAAGCTATCAATCACCAAGACCATTCTCTGCTCGCACCCACCGATGTTCACTTGAACGTTGAGGTTAAAAACCTCTTACGGCCATACCCCGGCATTGTCGAGGTGTTGCTGGCGTCGATTGCTCAATCGCACATGTCGGACCGCATTGTGGTGTCGTCTTTTCACCACAGACTCTTGCGCGAACTACGCGAGCAAGACAGGCAAGTAGCCCTCGCGGCTCTGTACGCTGACGGCCTCATTGACCCGTGGGTGTACATGGAGCGGATCGGGGTTTCAGAGGTGCATCCGCATTAGTCTTCACTGGCTGAACCCGGCATTATTGAGGGCTTTCACAAAGCCGGAATGACAATGCGCGCGTGGACCGTGGATGACCCCGCAACCTGGGTCACGCTCATTAATTCTGGCGTTCACGGCATCATCACCAATCTTCCGGTCGAGGCGTTGGAAACCCGTACACTCGTGAAGACCACCGGTTAGCAGCGCCCGATACTTTTCTGGTGCAGGTATCCGGGTGAGAGAGGGGAAGGTCGATGCCTGATCTCGACACCGAATATCCACGCGGTTCAGGGATGAAGCCTGCTATTGACGCGGCGGCATGGGCCATTCTGGGCCCGGCACTTCGCGGCGAGCCGTCACCCATCGCGCGCACTGATACGACTTGGACGGCCGCCGCGGCGAAGTCGCTGCGTGAGGCCATTGTGGAAAGATATAGCACCGCTCTCCGTTGGCTCATGCCAGTTAGTCGTAAATTGAGAGTCCGCATCGTTGGTGTTGGACTGAAAGCGTGGCCTTCGGAAGCCTGTCGGCTCCAGGTGACCAGTTGCTTAGCTAAGAATGAGACAGGATGATCACCATGGTGGTTCCTTCGCAGTCGGTATTGCGTGACTATATTCTCCGGGCATTAATTGCGCTTGGAGGAAGCGCAACGAAGCGCGATGTGTTGACGTGGATTGATAACGCTTTCGGCGAAACCTTCACAGACGAAGATCGACAAAGCGTACATTCCCGAAACGAGCCTAAATGGGAGAACCAGGTGGCATGGGTTCGACATCAGATGGTGGACGCTGGATTGATCGCGCCGTTCAGTGCGGGGAAGTCAGAACGCGGCCTCTGGGCGTTGACGGAAAATGGGTGGGCTGCTGCAGCTGAGATCGTATCCGTAGACGAGAGCAGTCAAAGTGCTCAAATACCCAGTGTCTCAGGTGAGGAGTGGGGGCGCACACGCGGCCGAGCCAAGCATGCGGTGGGCGGGCGCGCATGGCTCATTCGTCCAGGACAGGGCGGCAGCACGCTCGCCAAAACATGGCGCCGTGAATCATTCGTCTCGCTTTCTGCACAGAACCTCTCCATCGATACCGAAACGGCAACCGAGACCGATATCCGCGAGGCAGTCGATTCTGGGTACCCCCATCTTGACTACGCGCAACGCCTGCAGATCACGCAGGCTGCACAAGCCTTTATTGTGCGCATGAGCGCCGACGATATTGTGCTCACCGTGTCGGACGATCACGCGTGGATCGGGACACTCGTGGGCGAACCGTACGAGAGTACTCATGAACAGTCCATGCTGCGCAGAAGCGTCGACTGGCTCGCCGAGCCTGTTGCACGCGCCGACCTACCCGTTCCGGTGCCCGGGCTGCTCGACAAACCAGGCGACGTCGTCGACCTGACTATCGCTATCGACGCGCTCGCAGCGCTCGCGGCCGCTTTTACCGATACAGCTGACGACATCGATGCCGACTCGCTGCAGGTTGCCAGCTCAGTGATGATTCCGGATGCTTCCGACAGTCTCGCCGCCGACCTTTTCATGCCGCGTGCCGTGCTGCAGGAGTGGCTCGACGTGCTGGCCGATCGCCGACAGATGGTGTTCTACGGCCCGCCCGGAACGGGTAAGACGTTTGTGGCGGAAGCTCTCGGGCGACACATCGTGGGCACCGAGACAGACCGAGTGCAAACCGTGCAGTTTCACCCTTCGTACTCGTATGAGGATTTCTTTGAGGGGCTTCGGCCGGTGGTAGAAAACGGCAATCTAACCTATAGCGTCGTGCCAGGACCGCTGCGAAAATTGGTTGCTGAGGCGACGACACCCGGTAATGAGTCGCAGGCGTATGTTTTGATCATCGACGAGATGAATCGTGCCAACCTGGCCAAAGTGTTTGGCGAGTTGTACTACCTGCTGGAGTACCGTGACCAGGCGATTAGTCTGCAATACAGCCCTAGCAAAGACTTCCGGTTGCCGAAGAACCTCTTCATCATCGGAACAATGAACACTCTCGACCGTTCGATCGCTATGGTCGATGCCGCGATTCGGCGGCGGTTTCCGTTCGTTGAGTTGCATCCGTCGATAGAACCGGTATCGGGTGTGCTCGACGCGTACCTTTCTGCGCAGGGAAGCACACGCTACCGCGCGCGCCTGCTGGCGGCATTGAATGAGGGTATTGACGAACGCGATCTTCAGGTCGGACCGTCGTATCTGATGACGTCGTCGGCGGCGACGCAACCGGGTCTGGAACGTATCTGGAAATACGATATTTTGCCGTTGCTCGACGACCACTTCTACGGCAGGATCACGCCCGAGCAAGTGCGGGCACAGTTTGGGTTAGCAGCGCTCTCGCGCAAGGCTCGCAGGGGAGAGCCGAGATTAACAGACGATGGTGATGCGGTTGAGTTCGGCAGAGAACACGAGCGCGTGAGTGACGAAGGGCTCGCCGACATCTCGTGACACACATTCGACGATTTACGCTTCGCGAGTCGTTTGAACCGTTCGCGCTTCCTCTCACGGAAGCCCAGCTGCATGCGCTCAAAACAAGCCAACTGGTGAAAGTAGTGAGTGCTGGTAGTGAGGCTGTGTTGCAGTCGAACGGGCGGGTCGGTGCAGTACGCGTCGGCGACCTGCAGATCGAGGTATGGCCGAAGCAGAAAGTGAAACTCTCCCACCTTATTTTTATGCTCGGCTATGCGACCGATCCCGGTTTTCGTTCCGACGTTGTTGAGGCAGAAGAGTATGACGAACTCTGGCCGCTGCTCGCAGAATCGTTAGCACGGCAGACCGAACAAGCACTTCTGGCCGGCGTACTGCAGGGATATGAGACGAAAGAAGAATCTTCGCTGGTCGTACGCGGCCGAATTCGAGTAGTTGACCAGTTGCGCCAGCATCCGGGTCATATCTGGCCCATCGAGATCAGCTACGACGAATACATGGCCGACATTCCCGAGAATCGCATCGTACGCACGGCGTTACGGCGAATGCGAGCCGTGCCACGTCTGAACCCAGCATTGGCATCGCGACTAGCGCATCTCGATAACCGACTAGACGGGGTGTCGGTATTGCGGCCAGGGCTGCGTCTACCATCGTGGCGACCTAGCCGAATGAACGCCCGGTATGTTTCGGCGCTGCGCTTAGCCGAATTGGTTTTGCGCAACATGTCGGCACAGGTGGGCGACGACGGGGTAGAAATAGCGTCATTCGTGGTCGAGATGTGGCGCGTGTTCGAAGATTTTGTCACGGCAGCATTGCGTGAGGCTATTGCCGCGCACGGAAGGCGGGCTGAGTCGCAACGAGAATGGCTTTTTGATACCGACCGCACCGACAACCGTGCGCGCATCGCCATGTCGATCGATCTTTTGGAGTACGACGGTCAGCGTCCTGTCATGGTGTACGACGCCAAATATAAGGCAGCCTCTAACACCGGACGCTACGCAAACGCCGATCTCTACCAAATGCTGGCCTACTGCACGACAGTGGGCCTCGAACGAGCGGTATTGGTGTATGCACAGGGCGGTGATCCCGTCGACAGACGCGTGATGAACTCTGCTGTCACGATTCGAGAATGGCCACTTGACCTTTCGGCTTCTCCAGACGAAATGTTGAGATCTATGTGGCGGGCCGTTGCCGGTGCCTCACAGCCTCTGGCACGAGTATCGGCGTCGAGAAACGAAACCGGTTTCACGCATGCGTAGCGGTGCTCGGCGCCATGCCGGTTTAGGCTCGTTACAGTCTGTTGACGAAGACTTCTTTGAATGATGGCGGCTATGGAAACAAAATATCTTGACGGTGAGCGTGGCCGCTTGGCGTGGGATGAGCACGGTGAAGGCCCGGTCGTCATTGTTGCCCACGGAATGGCGCGGAGCCGTCGAGCCGATCGACAGTACCCGCCGCTGTGGGACGACATGGCTGAGTCGGGGTTTCGGGTGGTTAGCTACGATGCACACGGCCATGGTGAATCGAGCTCGCGCGCTGTAGAGCACGATTTTCGTTGGCCTCAGTTAGCTCACGACCTTCTAGCGCTTGCCGACGCGGTATCGCCCAGCGAACCCGTGTATGCCGTCGGTACGTCGATGGGCACGGGTACTATCGTGCACGCACTCACTCAACGCCCCGAGCGCTTTCGCTCCGTAACCCTCGCTGCCCCGCCAACTGCGTGGAGCACTCGGCCTGCACAAGCTCGCGTATACCGCACGATCGCCAGTGACGTCGCCACGAAAACAGAGACCGAGTTTCACCAGGAATGGGTCTCGGGCCCGCGCGCCCCCATTTTTACTGAAGCACCTCCCAGCATCGTGCCGCACGTGGCTTTCGACCTCATCGCCACCATGATGCATGGGTGCGCCAATAGCGACCTGCCCGCGCCAGAGCTGGTGGCACAGATCACAGTGCCCGCGCTCATTCTCGCCTGGGCTACCGACCCCGCCCACCCGCTGTCGACGGCGCAAGAGCTTGCGCGACTCATGCCGCACGCCACCATGCGTGTGGCAGAAACGCTCGAAGCCATCAGCGCGTGGCCTGCGCAAGCCGCCCAGTTTTTCGGCCGCGTCGCGAGCTGATATTCAGGCGCTGAACAGGTCCGCGGTGCGCGCTGTCGCCTACGAGCTAACGCAGGCATGAAATCGATTGCAAGATCAGCGCGAAATGGGTACTGTGTCGGAGACGCTCCGTTATCTACGACACGAGGAAGTGCACGAATGTCTGATCTGAAATCACTTGCTGCATTGCGTTCCGTTCGCACGCGGTCTATTTCACCTGAGAACTTCGATGGCTCTGCCGGTGGAGGAGGCCGCGCAACGGAAGGAACCGGGGCCGACTGCGCGCGCGACCTCGGCCAGGGGTGGAAAATCTCGCCGAGCGTCGACATCAAGGCCGGTGAAACATTTGACCTCGCCAATATCGATGAGCCTGGCGTCATCACACATATCTGGATCACGACGCACACCGACAACTGGCGCACACTCATACTGCGCGCCTACTGGGATGGCTCGGACGAGCCCGCCGTCGAAGTGCCATACGGCGACTTCTTTTGTAATGGCTGGGGCGTGTTCTCGCAGGTCAACTCGCAAATGATCGCCGCCAACCCTCACGGCGGTTTCAACTCCTACTGGCCAATGCCTTTCCGCGAGGGTGCCAAGCTCACGATTGAAAACACCTCGACCGTCGATGCCCGTGTTTACTACCAAATCACCTACGAAACCGGTGGTGACTACAGCAACGACGCATACTTTCATGCGCAGTGGCGCCGTTCCAACCCCCTCGAAGACCGCACCCCGCACGTCATTGTCGAAGGCATTGAAGGTCAGGGCCACTACGTCGGCACCTATATCGCGTGGGGGGTGAACTCCAACGGCTGGTGGGGTGAAGGCGAAATTAAGTTCTACATGGATGACGACACCGACTACCCGACCATTTGCGGAACCGGCACCGAAGACTACTTTGGTGGCGCCTGGAACTTCGATATTCCGGGTCAGGGATATACCGAATTTTCTACCCCGTACCTCGGCATGCCACAGGTGATCCGACCCGATGGCCTCTACGTGAGCCAGCAACGCTTCGGGATGTACAGGTGGCACGTGACCGACCCGATCCACTTCGCCACAGGGCTCCCCAAGGTAGACATTCAGGCTCTTGGTTGGCGCAGTGGATGGCGTTATCTGCCCTTGCGTGACGATATCGCCTCGACTGCCGTGTTTTACCTTGATCGCCCCACAGCCAAGCGGCCGTCTACACCGTCGGCCGACGATATGGAGGTACACCTAGGTAGTGCCGCTGTTCCCGACATTGGTGCCACACCACCACGCGCGCCGCAAGGCGAATAATGGCTTACGCCACCTACCCTTCTCTGGCCGGCCGCCTCGTCGTCGTCACCGGCGGCGGGCGCGGTATCGGCCTGCGAACCGTGCGACGGTTCGTCGAGCAGGGAAGCCGTGTCGTGGTGCTCGACCTGGCGATGACCGACAATTATTCCGATGTTGAGTTTATGAGGGTTGATGTGACGGATGCCGCTGCTGTGGCATCCGTCACATCCGACATCGTCACTCGCTGGGGCGCCCCAGATGTGGTGCTCAACGCCGCCGGAATCGTGCGATCAGCCAGCGCTGAAGAGATGACACCCGACGACTGGCAGCGCGTGGTCGACATCGACCTTTCGGGCACGTTCTATGTGTGTCAAGCGTTCGGCCGATACATGCTCGAAGCGGGGCGCGGCTCGATCATAAATATCGCCTCTATGAGTGGCAGCGTCAGCAACTTTCCCCAAAAACAGGTGAGCTATAACGCTGCGAAAGCCGGGGTTGTGCACCTGACCAAAACACTCGCGGGGGAGTGGGCCGACCGCGGCGTGCGCGTGAACAGCGTCTCGCCTGGTTATATCGGCACCGACCTCACCGCCCAGGTGCTTACCGACGACCCTCAACTCGGTACTATCTGGCAAGAACGCACCCCTATGGGGCGCATTGGCACACCTGATGAGGTTGCATCAGTGGTGCTCTTTCTGGCCTCTGACGATGCCAGTTTTATGACCGGCTCAGACGTTATTGCCGACGGCGGCTACACGGTGTGGTGAGCAATGGTGAACGCGCGTCTTGTTGCGGCATCCGGAGCCCTCATCGTCGGCTCACTCGTTCTGGGTGGCTGCACTGGGTCACCTACGCCACTGACCGTCGCCCATATCGACAACGCCCCCTCAGCGATCGGCATTTCTGACGGCGACCTGTGGCCGAACTGCTGGTCAGATGACGACGCGCTCTACACCGCCAACGGTGACGGCGCCGGGTTTGGCGATGAATTCAGCGACATCGTGATGAACCGAGTCACCGGCACTCCCACCAATAACGACCTCGACGGCGAAGCCCTCGCCTATGGTGACGACCTGGGCCAAGTGTGGTCGGGTGAAGGGTTTACCCGCAAACCCACCGGGATGCTGTGCATCGACGGCGCGCTGTACCTCGCTGTGCAAGACCTTGGCCCCGACTTTAACGAAGCGCCCGCATCGACCATCGCACGCAGTGACGACCACGGAAACACATGGGAGTGGAACGACACAGCGCCGATGTTCGACAACGGAGTCTTCACCACCATATGGTTCGCCGATTACGGAAAAGACGCCCAGCACCGCCCCGACGATGCATACGTATACGCCTACGGACTCGATGGGAATTGGCGTGACTCCTATACCGACATAGCACCCGACCCGACCGAACTGTTCCTGGCACGCGCCCCGGTCGATTCCATACAAGATGCCGCCACGTGGCAGTTCTATGCGGGCAACCCAGGCGACCCAACCCCTGCCTGGACGACCGACATCGTGCAGAAACAACCCGTGCTCATCGACGACCGGCGCGCCCACGGTATGAGTGTCTTATCGCAAGGTGGCGTAACGTACCTACCCAAACACGACCGCTACCTCTACACCTCGTGGACTGAGTTCACCTTCGAGTTCTACGAAGCTCCGCAGCCATGGGGCCCTTGGCAGAGCATTCTGTCGGAAGACTTCGGCGAATACCCGTGGACCGGCGAACGCATCGGCGGTTACGGAACAACCGTGCCATCAAAATATGTCTCCGACGACGAATCCATCGTCTGGGTGCAATCGAACGTGTGCCCGTGTGCCCCAGCAGGAGTCACATCGTACTGGTTCGGGCTACGAGAAATGAGGCTCGGTGATGAATGAGCAGCATCCGGTTATTGATGGTGTGCCGATAAGTTTGTCTCCGGATGCTCTTCGTCTGCGCGTCGCCCACGTCGACCAGGCCAATACCGTGCTCACCGCCAGTGATGGCGACTTATGGCCGTCAGCGTGGGCTTCCGACGGTGCACTGTATGCAGCCGCGGGTGATGGAACAGGATTTGCTCGCCACAACTGGAGCGACATTCTCGTCAACCGCATCGACGGAACGCCCGACACGGGCCTCGTCGGCGAACGCCTGGCCGACGGCGATGCTGTTGCGCCCATCTGGGATTCGAGTCGGTTTAACCGCAAACCCACTGGCATGGTGTGTGTCAATCTCGACGGCAAAGACGTGTTGTTTTTGGCGGTACAAGACCTCTGCTGCGACGGTACGGCCGACATGTTTAATGAGGCACATGCTGCGACCATTGTGCGCAGCGATGACCAAGGACGCACCTGGACCTGGGGCGGAAACCCTATGTTTTCTGACCATGTTTTCACGACCGTCATGTTTCTTGACCTCGGGCAGGCTAACGGCAACTCTGCCTGGGTATACGCGTTCGGCATCGATGGCAACTGGCGCACGTCGTTCTCGAAGAAAGTTGCTGATCCTACGGCGCTCTACCTGGGCCGTGTTCGCGCCGAAAACGTACAAGATATTGCTGCGTGGGAGTTCTATGCCGGCACCGCCACCGATGGCACCCCGCAGTGGAGCAGCAGCATCGACCATAAGCGGCCCGTACTGGTCGACGAACGTCGCTTTTATCCCACACCGGCATTCGGTATGACCGCGCATAACTTCACCTGTATCGCTCAGGGATCAGTGGTCTGGAACCCTGGGCTCGGCAGATACATCTATTCAACGTGGAGCGAATACACCTTCGAATTCTTCGAAGCACCCGTGCCGTGGGGGCCGTGGCGGCATCTGCACAGTCACGACTTCGGGCACTTCCCGTGGCACGGTCCGCGATCGCCACTCGCCAAACACGGCGGATATGCTCCCACGATTCCGTCGAAGTTTATTTCTGTCGACGGCACAGAAATGTGGCTGCAAAGCAATTGGTTCGTGCCCGCTTCATCACGTGGCGGACGCGCCTACTGCTTTGGCTTGCGTCGCATACGCTTTGAACCGGGTACCGACGTTGAAGCCGTAGCATCCGGAAACCTTGCGCTCGACGGAGCATCGCCCGTGGTCTCTCGAGTGCGTGAGGGGCAAGAAAGCGTGCTCAATGACAACGACCGCACTATCGCCGAAGACTCAGCCTTCGGGCCCGGCAGCGGAGAAGACGTGTGGGGTTATGAGTGGGCATCACCACGGCGGATGTCGCGCGTTGTTTACGTGCCGGGCGGTCAAGACTCGCTCGGCGGCTGGTTTGCTGAGGGACCGCGTGTCGAAGCCCGCATCGACGGCCAGTGGCACCCTGTTACCGGTCTCACCTGCGAACCGGCATACCCCCATGACTTCACAGCACTAGAACACGACGAGTACACATTCACATTCGACACCATCGTTGCCGACGGTATTCGCCTCATTGGTGAACCGGGCGGCCCCATGCGTTTTACCTCTATCGCCGAACTCGAAGTGTGGCCATAGTGCCGGGAACCTAGTGCGGCTGTTTGGCCAAACCGAGGTCTTTGATGACCTTCTCGATTTTCTGGTTGGCCTCGGCCATGGCTTCGTCGATGTCTCCGCCGAGCATGGCTTTTTCTAGCGCGGTGCCGACCGCCAAGCTCACCTGCCAGTCGTAGGTTGGTTCGAGAATCGCGGTTGCTGTTGATTCGGTCAACACGTCATAAAACGGATTCACTGAACTGTCATCACCGGCGGCTAGTGCTTCATCAACCGAAATTCGGGGTGAGAGCTTGGTGTACATGGTGCCGGTGAAGTACGCCTTTGGCACGTCGATGTCGCCCGCCAGCATCCAACCGATGGCATCCGATGCTTCGGCAACATGCTGTGACCGGGCGTCAACGCCAATGGTCCATCCGCCGAGAGTTGAAGTCGTTCGGGTCGTGTCGCCGTCGACTGTCGGCATCGGGGCAACACGAAGCTTTCCGACCATATCGTCGTAGTCGGCAAGCAACTGGCTAATAGCCCACGAGCCGGCGGCCATCATGGCAAGTTTGCCTTGACCCAGGGGAGTGGCATCACCGTACGCCGAGAGAGCCTGTTTGGCGATGATCTTTTTTGCGTAGAGATCTTGATAGAACTCAAACAACGGCTTGTAATCGTCGGTTACGGTGGCTTGTGACCAGTCATCGGAGATAGCTAAATGCCCGGTCGTACCTTTTTGCGCACCCCATGTTGACCACGAGAGTTCGACAGCGTTCTGTGCTATTTGAAACGGTATCGTCTTTGCATCGGTGGCTTGTAATGTTTCGCCCGCTTCGATGAGTTCTGCCCAGGTGGTGGGCGGAGAGTCGGGGTCGAGGCCTGCTGCGGTAAAGAGGTCTTCACGATAGAACAGCAGCGCACTGGGCTCGTAATAGAGCGGATAGGCGTACTGCTTGCCTTCTACCGTCACCGCGTCGAGGAATCGCGGGTCAAGGTCGTCCCATGCTGCCGCGTCAATGTGCTCGGTGATTGGCGCGAGCTGTTGGTTGCGCGCATTCATGGGTACGGCCGAGTAGTTCATGGTGTACATGTCTGGCGCTTTACCAGCGGCCTGCGCTGCTTTCAGCTTCTGATCCCACGCATCGCCGGGCACGACCGTGAGTTCGACACGAATACCGTCTTGAGACTTGTTGTAGTCATCGACAGCCTTCTTGAACCACGCATTGTCTTCGTTTGAAAACTTGTTTTGCCAGAAGGTGACGGTGATGCGGCCATCGTCGGCGGGGGCCCCGCCGCCACTTCCGCACGCAGTAACAGCGCCGAGCGATCCGACAACGCCAATGACCAGAATCATTTTTGTAAGCCTGCGCATGTTACTTCAGCCCCGCCATCTTGATGTTGCCGATGATCTGGCGCTGGAAGATCAGGAACAAGATGATCACCGGAGCAGCTGCCAACACCGAGCCGGCCATGAGCAAACCCAGCTCGGTGCTGCGCTCTGAACGGAACGTCGCCAGATACTGCTGCACAACGAACCTCTCCGGCGTTGTGATCGTCATGATGGGCCATACGTACGAGTTCCAGTACGCCAAGAATGCGGTAATTCCCATCACAATGAACGGTGGCTTCGATAGGGGCAAGAATATGCGCACGAAGATCGCGAATCGACCGCAGCCGTCAAGCATTGCTGCTTCTTCAAGACTGGCGGGGATGTTCAGATAGAACTGGCGAATAAAGAAAACGGATGCCGCGGCAGCAGCGCCGGGCAGAACCAGAACGGCGAGGGTATCGAGCATTGACAATCGTGTAACGACGATGAAGCTCGTCAACAAAATTGTCATACCCGGAATAAACATGGTCGTAATAACGAGCACCCACATGGTGCGCTTGAACCGGAATTCGAGACGAGCGAACGCGTAGGCGGCGAAAGAGTTGATCGTCAAACTCAGCGTGGTAAAAAGTACGGCGCCGAGGAAGGTCCACAGCATCGTGCGCGAAAATGTGGGATCTGCGAGAATCTGCGCATAGTTTTCCCATCGCCACACTTCGGGAAAGAACTGGAACGGCGTTTGGATAACCTCAGTCTTCGATTTGAAACCGGCAATGACCATCCACGCCAGCGGGAAGAGCGCAGCGAGGATGAAAATGAGCCCGACTACTGTCTTTCCTGCCAGTGCCAGCCAGCCCCCGGTTGTGCGGGGCAGACGGCTACGCCGCGTGGGTTCTTTTCCGGCAAGAACAATGCGTGTGGTTTCGCCCTGCAAAATGGCCATTAGTCCACCAGCCTCTCGGAGTTGACGAACTTAAACACCAGCGCCGAGACTGACCCGAGCACCACGAACAGCAACAGTGCCGCAGCGATCGAGTAGCCGACGTTAATGTCGTTACGGAAATGGTTGAAGATAAAGAGGTTGGGCAGCGTGGTTGAGTCAAGCGGGCCACCGCCGGTCATCACCAGGGGTAGTTCGAACTGTTGGATCGCTGCTACAAAACCGGTTACGAGCAGATACAAGAAAACGTTCTTCATCTGCGGGATTGTGATGTAGAGGGTCTTCTGCCACCAACCTGCGCCCTCCATGGCCGCAGCCTCGTAATACTCATTGGGGATATCGACCATCGCGGCGACCATGATCAGTGATGTCAGCCCCATTCCGAGCCAGATGGCCGGTACGGCGATCGCCAGGAGAGCCCATGCGGGGTCACCAATCCACGCGATGGGGTCGATTCCGAACGCACCGAGTACGGCGTTGAGCAGACCGCCCGAGTAGTTATAGATGAGCACGAAGATGATCGAGGTGATCACCGCCGAGATGATGGTTGGCAGATAGATGCTCACTTTAAGAATGCTCGCGAAGCGACGAGACACGGCAACAACGAGGCTCGAAAAAAGATATGCCAATACGAGCATAGGCGGCACGGTCATAAGCACGAACATGAAACCGCGACCGATCGTGGCGGTAAAGAGCGGATCGGTGAGCACATCGGTGAAGTTCTTCCAGCCGACAAACTCCGGATCTTTATAAAAGCTCCAGTCGTGAAACGAAAGATACCCGGCATATATCGCCGGCCAAATGACGAAGATGCCCAGCAACACCACAACCGGTGTCAGCATAAGAAAGGCGAGCTTCGTGTCGCGATAACGAAATTGCGTGTGCCGTTTGCGCGTGTGAGAACGCGCGGTCGATTCGACCGTAGTCATCGTGGTTCCTGCCGTCTTCGTGAAGGGAGATGTCGGGGGCCGGGATCATCGGCCCCCGACATAAGGCGATCAGTTCTTCGGAGCCTTGTCAGGCAGGTTCTCGCGATCGATCACGGTCTGGATTGCTTTCTCAGCGGTGGCAATCGCAGCATCCGGTGACGTTGCGCCCTTCATGACCGACTCCATCGCTGTCCCTACAGCCAGCGACACATCCCACGGGTAGGTGGGCTCGGGAATCGAGGTGGGAATGATCTCGTTGACGACAATGTCTGACCATGGAGCATCCGCAGCGGCTTCGTCGTCGGCGACGGCGTCTTGCACAGCGGTGCGAACGGGAACCTTGGTGAACTGTGTCTCGACGAAGAACGGCACGAGTACTTCCGGATCCCCGGCCAGCACCCAGGTCATGAAGTCCGCAGCTGCCTGAGCATTCTGCGTCTTCGCGTCGATAACCCAGCGGAAGTTACCGAGGGTCGTAGCACCGCGACCATCGGCGTCTTCTGAGTTCACGAATGCGCCAACGCCGGTGTTCGTGAGCATGTCAGGGTAGTCCGAACCAATCTCTGACATCATCCATGAACCCGACACCTTGAACGCGACCTTCTGTTCGCCGAAGTCTTTACCTTCAACATAGGCAGCCAGGGCTTGCTTGGGCATATAGCCTTCGTCCCACAACTGCTTGTAGCGATCCATGAGGTTCTTGTAGCCGTCGTCGTTGATGTTTGGCTTTGTCCAGTCATCCGACAGGGCAGTGTGGCCGGCAAAGTTCCACTGTTGACCCACTGTCGACCAAGCGAACGTCGGGGCATCGGATGCTGGAGAGATGCAGTATTGGCCCTTATCGAGTGTGGGCTGAATCTTGGCGCAGGCTGCCATGAGGTCGTCCCATGTCTCGGGGCCGTTGGCGGAATCTACGCCAGCATTATCGAGCATCTCTTTGTTCCAGAACAGCACCGTTTGCGGCTCGAGCAGCAGTGGATACGCGTAGTACGTTCCATCGATCTGCGAGATCGGCTGCGCCTGCTCGATAATCTCGTCGAGCTTGTCTTGCGGCACGATGTCGTTGAGTGCATGCAGCTGACCGGCGTTCACGGCGTCGTTAATGCTCGCCGAGAAGGTATAAATGTCGGGTGCCTTACCGGCGGCCTGGGCAGCCTTCATCTTTTGATCCCACGCGTCGGCGGGAATCTCGGTGTCGACAACCTTGATTTTGTCTTGCGCCTCGTTGAATTTCTTTACGACATCGGCGTACCACTCGTTCTCCACGGGGGTGAAGGTGCGGTGCCAGAACTCAATTGTGGTCACGCCATCGGCGTTTTGTTTGCCATCGTCGGCACTCTGACCCGGTGTGCTTGAGCCGCAGCCAGCTAGCATGCCTGCCGCAGTAAGAGCACCAAGTGCAGAGAGAACGATGCGCCTCTTCTTTGATGTGTTGATTGCCATGGGTTCCTCCTCAGGAACACGACTCTTCGTCGAATCGGGCTGTGATCGGCTGGTGCCGGGTCTTGGTTGAACGAAGCAAGTGCCGGTTTAACCAAGTAGACGACACGTTAGACGAAATCGATTTCAAGCACAAGGGACGCGGCTGCAGAGGCTGAAAAACCCCTGCAGCCGCGCACTGATTAAGCGTCGCGCTGACGGCGTCGCAAAACAGTGAGTGCCACGCCCGCAATGAGCAAGAGCGCTCCGGCGCCAAGTGGTGCAATCAAAGCCGCACCGTCGGCACCCGTGGTAGCGAGCGGGTCGCCGCCGGGGGAGTCACCAGAGTCGTCGGGGTCAGACGGACCAGGGGTAACCGGCCCGGGTGTGGCATCCGGGTCTGGATCATCCGTGGGCTCGGGCGTCACCTCGGGGTCGGTCGGTTCTGGTGTGGGCTCCGGCGTCGGCTCAGGGTCGGGTGCCGAGGAGTTGGGATCAGCCTTGACCACGGCGAGGTCGTCAATCTGCACCCAGCGGTCGCCCTCAAGATCGGTACCCACGAACGCTTCTACCGTTGTAGCCGTGCCCGAGTTGAACGTGATCTCAAAACGCTGATACGGAACAACGTGTTCAAACGTCGTCGAACCGAGCATTTGTGCTCCAGGGCCCACCTCACGCACGCCGAACGTGCCCACAGCAGGAGTGCCACCGGTAACGACAAAACCCGAGAAAACATACTCGGTGTTCGGTTCGACCGGTACCGGCTGGTGCACGTCGATCGTGCCTACATTGTTACGCATCCACGCCTGGCGGCTGCCCGCATACGCCCAGGCATAGTTGGTGTCGATGCCACAGTTGCCATTGCACGCCCACGGCTCTTGCATTTCGGCGCTGCGCTCAAAGCTGGAGTTCACGATGAGGTTGGGGTTAATGAGCGACCCGTCTTCATCCAGCTGCACGCGAATGAGGAACACGTTGTATGGATCCCACTGAGACATAGCGATGTAGAGATCGGGCCCTGACGACCACGGGTGGATGTAGCCGCCGTAAAGACCGGGGTAGTCATACGAGTTTGCTACGCCCTCGCCTTCTGTCCACGGGCCTTCCGGGTTGTCGGCCGTGCGCAGCAGCATTGTGCCGTCGGCCTTGCCGTCGAGTGTGACCATGAGCCACTTACCGGTGTACTCGTTGTATAGCACCGAGAGCTCAGAGTTCATGGGCGGCACAATTTCGGCGGCCTCAGAGCCATCACCAGCGATCCAGTCGGTGCCATCCCAATAGCGCCATGCAGCCTTATCGAGCATGTCGGCTTCGGCAACGCGGGCCACATGCACGGCACCGAGGCGTCCGTTGGGCGTGCCAAACATGTAAACAAAGCCGTCACGTTTTTCGAACGCAACCATCTGGAACGGATGCTGGTTCTGGCCGTCTTCCCATGTGGGGCCCGTTGAGGTGTTCTCCCACGTGGGGCCATCGGTGTGGTTCCACGTCTCACCGTTGTCGTCCGAGTAGGCGATGCGGCTGAAGTTGGTGTCCCATTGACCTGCCGGACCCCACTGCTTCACCGACATAAATGCCATGTACTGGCGGTCACCGATGGCAACTCCCGCGGTGGGGATAGTTGTGTGTTCGTCGCCGGGAATCTTCTTCGAGGGAATGAGTTCGCCAGCGTGGCCTGGCTCATCTTCGACGGCAGAATCGAATGTCATGCCGTCGCTGAGATCGGTGTCGGTAGAGCGCAGCAAGACGTTCGAACGCCAGTCGCCACCGCCTCCGCCGGGTCCCGACCAGTTGCCGAAGGTATCGCCGAGGGCTGTGAGAATTTCTCCTTTGCCGTTGTCCCACATGATGCCGAGGTCGGTGCCGGTGACGCGCCATTTCTCGGCGGTGTCTGTTGTGGCCGATGCGCCCGTCATCTGAGCAATCATGACGGCGGGCGATGGCGGTAGTGGCTCGGGGTCATCAGCCATGGCAGGAGCACCGCTGACTCCCAAGGCTGCGAACGCGACTATCGCGCTAAGCGCACCAGAGACCCGGGCTCGCGCCGTGCCTCTCGGTGATCGGGTAACTGCAGAATCCACTGTGATCCTTTCGCTGTGCCGCGCCCACCCGCACGCGTGAGGCGGGTAGGTGAGCGAGGAACGTTGGGCGCTCGGGAGACATCTCTGTCTCCCGAGCATTATGAAACCGATTTCATGTCAGGATAAGGAGCAAGGTTTATTCCGTCAAGACTCTGAGGGAGAACTTATGTCACGCCACTCGTTGTCCGACGACGTTGTCGAGGCGACTACACAAGGCCACTGGCTCCGACCCAGCGGTCACACGCCAGGGGAGCCTCGATGGGGCCATGCCCGCGGGATGCAGGTGGGTATTCACCCCATCCCCGGCCCACGAGGTTTATTGCGTATTTTCACGCCCTATCTGGATCATCCTCGCGATCGCCTGGTCAACTTCATAGCCGTTGAACCGATCCCTGAGGGCGTTTCAGAGCGCGGTTATTCGGAGCTCGAACCCAGCACCCTCGATGCACAGCAGCAGGGCAAGCGATTCTGGTCGGCCTATTCACAAGAGGCCGCCCGCACACCAAGCGACCCGCTTTCGCCGTCCGAAGGTGTTGTCGAAACCATTGACGGCGTCGAGCACCTCACGGTATGGATTGGGGTTGAGCCGTTCGACAACGGCGCGGATGTGTGTGTGCGCGTACGTTTTCGCCATGATCGCCCACACGAGGTCGAGGTCGCTGGTTTTCGACATGACACATCGGTGCCGCTGCGCAACCTCGTACTCACCGCAACGATGGGCAACTGGGCGCGCCTGCGATTGCTCGAGCTCGAGCACAGAACCGTGCATCCGAAGCAACTGTGGCCCGACTTCTCTGGCACAGGGTTCACTCAACACGCTCGCTTTGGGCTCAACGAGCTTCGTCGCGAGGGCGATACCGCCGTCGTCAGTGCTATAGGCGACGAAGACGACCCGATGAACGTGCAGTATTCGGCAGACACCGCACAACACTGGCACTTTCTTGGTCAGCGTGCGCGTCAAACCTGGCGCGTTGATAACCCGCATCCGCAACTGCAAGTGCTGGTCAACGCGCGCTGGTCATACTGGGCGAGCGCTTCCGAAATTCCCGGTGGCCCCTCATTCGAAAACTTCGAAATCGTTGAACCGTTTCGTCAAGGCGCCGCATACCGATTCGCCATCGACCCTCTCGACTAACGACGCCGGTGTCGTTGCTCTCTAGCATCCGGATGCTACACAGCAACGACACGCGACGCCGAGCGTTTAGTTGAACTTCAGCGCTGGCCGCTTGAAGTCGGGCGCGTGCGGCTGTTCGACCTGCTCTCGGTATGAGCGAGGAGTAAGGCCGAACGAGACCAGTTCACGAGCACGCTGAGGGTAGCCAAAAACGGCGGGTAGCGAACCGGCTCGCAACTCTTGCAAGGCTTCGGCACGAACCTGCGAATTGGGGTGAACGAAACCGGTGGGTTCGTAGTGAAAAAGGTTCCAGCACCAGGCCTGTGCGTCTCCGCGCGTAAAACCCGCCCATGGTCCGTCGGGTACAACGTCGGTAGCATCTGGTGCAGAAAGCGCTTCTTCGACGAGTTTCCACCCGGCCGCGCGCTCGTCAGCAGGGCGCGACTCTTCTTTGCGTTTGAGGGTGGTCTCGGTTTCTTTTGACACCGACTGCAGGCGATCCCGCAGCTCATCGAAGGTGAGCGTCTCGCCCTCAGCATCACCCTTAAATGCCACCGGCGGGTGCTTGGTGAGAAACGCCGCCACCGCCTTCGCTACGGCCATACCCATGTTTGGGGAGAGCGGAAACCGGTCGGCGACCGCGAGTCCGAGCTCATTGGGCCAGAAGTCAGTGCGGAACTTAAAATAAGAAGCAGACATAAAAACTGCCCCTCTCTGGGGCAGAGCCCCATCGAAACTTGCATCACGAGGATTCGTGAGCCCGTTCTTCCCCTGGGACACCCGGGAATCGATGGATTCGGGTTGTCGCGTGACTAGCCAGGTACTTAGCGTCACGACTCTTGAACGTGAGAATGACTGTAGCACAGTCGGTACGAGGTGCGACCTAACGCTGAGTATTCGCCGGCCAATCATCGATCCTGCTCATAGCGCCATCAGGTGCACGATGCCGGTGGCGGCGAAGTCGACCGCGTGGAGGCCGTCCGGCGAAGCGTGCAACGTAGTCGGGCGAGCAAGAAGCGTGCAACGCAGCCGCGCCACCAAGAAACATGCTGTTGGGGTGCGCCGCTGATGCGCGCTACTTTTTGCTGCGACGAGCGCTACTGCTTTGCCGAGAACAGGAAAATTGCCGAGCGCAGGACGTTTGACGCGAAATCATGTGTTGCTCGGCAATTTTCCTGTTTCCGGCAACCGGGCACCCCGGCACCCCGGGCACCCCGGCACCCCGGGCACCCCGGCACCCCGTGCAACCCTGCAACCCGGCAACCCCGGCAACCCGGCAAACCCGGCACCCCGGTTCCTAACTCACCGGCACGCGCACGCCGGGAAGAGCCCACGCCGCGAAGGCCGGGCCGGGCGCAGTGAGCACGGCGCTTCCGTCGGTGGAGGAGGCGAGTGTGGCTTGACCGTAGAGCAGCGTGGCGGCACCAGCATCCGGAATCGCCGAAGCAGCAATGGCAATATCGGCGTCGCCTCGCGTGGCTAGTACCAGTACTGTTTCTTGCGGTGACTCGCGTACGAAGACCATCGACTCGTTATCGACGTAAATCCAGCGCAACCCGCCGGTGCTGAGGGATGTGTGTTCCCGGCGCAGCGCGATGAGCTCGCGGTAGGTGTTGAGGCGTTCGGCCACGCCGGGTTCGTTTTCGGTGCCCCACGGCATGGGGGTGCGACTGGCTTCACCGTCGGCACCGAGTTCACCGAATTCGTCGCCCGCAAAGACCACGGGTACGCCCGGCAGGGTCATTGCGAGTCCGACAGCGACAGGCACGGTGCCTTCTGCGGCGACGGTCGCAAAGCGCCCCGTGTCGTGTGTGTCGAGGGCCTGCATGTTGCCCAGCCGCACCCGCCACGGAATTCCCGCGGTAAATCGCGTGATCGCCGCCACCACGTCGGCGGCAGAATAGTGCGGAATGGTGCCGATCGGTTGGCCAAAGAACCAGGGTTCTGTGCAGGTTTCTCCTTCGGCATTCACCCACGGCTCGTAGGTTCCTGACTGCAACCAGCCCCACACGGGCCGAGTGAAAGATGGGTAGGTCATGGCGCCGTGCCATCCGTCGCCCTGCAGGTCGCTCGCGGCATCGTTGGTTGATTCGCCCAGCAGCGCGGCATCCGGATTCAACTCGTACATGGTTTCGCGAAACAGGTTGCGGACCTCGGCGTTGAGGTCGATATCGCCGTACCGGCCGGTCATATTTGCCACGTCTATGCGCCAGCCGTCGATAGAAAACGGGGGCTTGAGCCACTGGGCGACGACAGAGTTCTCGCCGGTCACAAATTTTTCGCGCAGCTGCGGCGAGGCCCAATCAAACTTGGGTAGTGAGCGGGCGCCGAGCCACGATACATAGTCGGTGTTGGTGTCGTTGGTGAAGTAGTAAAACGACGCGGTTTCGGCGTCGGGGTTGCCGTATGCCTGCTGGAACCATTCGTGTCCGTCTCCGGAGTGGTTGCTGGTGAGGTCACCAATAATCCGGATGCCGCGTGCATGCGCTTGTTCGATCAGGCGAATGTAGGCTTCGTCGCCGCCCAACAGAGGGTCGACCGTATCGAAACGTGAAGCGTCGTAGCGGTGGTTAGAGCGGGCAGGAAAAATGGGGGTGACATAGAGCAGGTTCACCCCGAGTGCAGCAAGGTGGTCGAGCCGTTCGATGATGCCGGGGATATCGCCGCCATAAAACTGTTGCGACCGGCCGGGCATGGCAGGCTCGACAGGGTCGTCCCATGCGGCGGCAATGGCCCAGTCGGGTACCGGGTGCTGGTCGGCTTCGGCCGAACGCGCAAAACGATCGGGGAACACTTGATACATGACGCTCTCATGTAGCCATGCCGGGGGTGCCGGATGCGCCACAAGAGCGAAATCGTCGTAGTCGAGGGTTTCGCCGCTGTGAACACCGGACTGGTTCACCCACACGACCGAATCGTCGTCACGCACCACGACAAAACGGTACCCATGACGCCGATTGCGTACTGTGATGGGCGCTTGCCACCATTGCCAGGCGTCGATGGCTCCGAGGTTTTCGGCCGTACTCCATTCCGGCTCGTGGTCGGGGTTTGACCGGGTGCGTACCGCCTTCACCGGTCCGAACTCTGCAGGTATGCGCAGCCGGACCATCACGGTTTCACCGAGTTCGGGTGCCTGGTTCGACACATATAGCGGCGAGCCGTCGTGATGAGGTAAGAGCATCGTCATCGTTATTTCACGCTTCCTGCGGTGAGTCCGCCCACAATGTATTTCTGCAGCGACAAGAACAGTGCCACGGGCAAGATCGCCGCGAGCACGGCACCGGCGGCAAACACACTCCAGTTCTTGGAGAACTCGTCAGAGACAAACTTGTACAAGCCGACCGCGAGAGTCTGCTTATCGGGGTCGATCAGAATAACGCTTGCGAGAATAAATTCGCTGCTGGTGCCGATAAAACTCAGCAGTCCAACGACGGCCAGAATGGGTGCGACCAGCCGCAGAATGATCGTAAAGAAAATACGAGCGTGCCCGGCGCCGTCGATTTTCGCGGCCTCGTCGATCGAGGCTGGAACCGTGTTAAAGAACCCGTACATGAGGTAGGTGTTGGCACCGAGCGCGCCACCGAGATACACCATGATGAGGCCGATCTGCGAGTTGAGACCGATCGCGGGAAAGATGTCGCCAATCGTGACCATGAGCAAAAAGATGGCGACCATGGCCAACATTTGCGGAAACATTTGAATAACCAGCAGGGCAGTGAGGCTAAAACGACGGCCAGTGAACCGCATGCGCGAAAAAGAATACGCAGCTAGCGCCCCCAGCAGCACAGTTCCTGCCGCAGTGATGAGCCCGATCACGAGCGTATTGACAAACCACGCGCCATACGGGTGCCGCGGAGTAGTAAAGAGTGTCACATAGCTGTCGATATTGAAGTTGCTAAACAGCGAATTAGCGGTCAGCAGCGTACCACCCGGGTTGAGTGAGGCCGAGACAACATAGAGCAGCGGAAACAGCGCGAATGCGCCGACCACGATGCCGACAATGTGACGCCAACCGGTTTCTTTGAAGTACTTGGAGAAACGGCGACGCGGTGGCTTGGTTGCATCCGGACCACCGGAGTTTCGCGTGATGATCGCAATCGTTGACTGCGGCTGAGTCGTGCTCATATCAGTTCAACTCCTCAAGCGCCTTGGTCTGGCGGAATGCGACGACCGAAATCGTAGCGACGAGCAAGAAAATAATGATCGAGAAGGCGCTCGCCAACCCGTAGTCAGACTTTGATCCGACGAAGGCAACCTTGTAAACCATCGTGATCAAAATGTCGGTGGAACCCACATTGACACCGGCTGAGGCGTCACGCGGTCCGCCACCGGTGAGCATGTAGATAAGGCTGAAGTTGTTGAAGTTAAACGCAAACGACGAGATCAACAGTGGGGCCACCGAGACGAGCAGTAGTGGCAGTTTGATTGCGCGGAAGATCTGCCACGTGCTGGCTCCGTCGACGCGGGCTGCCTCTTGAACATCTTCGGGGAGTGCCTGCAACGCGCCGGTACAGATTAAGAACATGTACGGAAAACCAAGCCACAGGTTCACCAGCAGAATGGAGAACTTGGCGAGCCATTCGTTGGTGAGCCAGGGGATATCGGCACCACCGAAGAGTACGACGTTTAAGAAACCAAACTCCTGGTTCATCATGCCCGCCCAGACCAGCGCCGACAAGAAGCCGGGGAAGGCGTAGGGCAAGATCATGAGCACGCGGTAATACTTTTTCGACTTCATGCGTGGGTCATTAAAAACGATCGCAATAAAAAGCCCGAGAGCAAAACAGGTGAAGACTGAGAAGAACGCGAAAACGAAGGTCCACGTGAGTACGGCAAAGAAGGGGCCGCGGATGGACTGTTCGGTAAAAGCACGCACAAAGTTGTCGGCACCCACCGTGATTTTCCAGCCGGGCATGAGTTCGCGGCCGTCATCGGCGGTGAACGCGCCCGTGCCGATATCTGAGTACACAACGCCTGTGCGTGTGTCGGTCATCGTGCCCGCTGCCTCGTCGTAGACGAGCTTCGACACATACACGTAGGCCTGCGAGCCGTCGGGTGTGCGCAGAACGCCGTCGTTGGGGTCGTCGCTGAGGGGCACAGCGATGTCGGCGATGGCTTTCTGGTTGCTGACAATGTCAGAAAAGCCCAGCGACGTAAAGCCAGGCACTGCAACCGCTTTGCCGCCATCAATATCAGCATTCGAGACCCGCTCGAGCGGCCGTTCGTCGCCGCCCAAAAAGACTTCGCCGTCGGGGTCGGTGACGAGGAATGAGAATTCGCCCAGTTGCTCAACAATTGTTAAACCGTAGGCGGGGGAGTCGGGTACGCGCTCTTGCGCAGAAAGCATAAGCGAGTTGACAGCACTGTCTTTATCGCTGTTGTGTCCTGTGCCGTAGTTGGTAAAGGCGACATAGCCGGTATAGATCGCCGCAAAAACTTGAAAGACGAAGAGGAAAATGAGGCCAGGCAGCAAATATTTCGCCGGTAGTTTGCCGCGACTAAAGTAAATCCAGGTGGCAAACGCAGCGACCGCGAGCACAATAATGGCAGGCACAAGCTGGTCGCTGCGAAACAGCACGAATGCCGCATACAGTGCGAGGGCGTCGATCAGGCCCACGAGCACAATTTTTGTCAGCACCATTTTCCAGCCACCGCTGGCGGCATCGGCCATCGCGGCAGCACGTCGCTGGCGGCCTGACGGCGGCGTTACTGAAGCTGGTGCTTCGGGGTTGATTGTCATGGGCTTACCTCACGCAGTTGATCGGCCAAAAATGTTGCGGGGTGGCATCTGCAGCATCCGGATGCCACCCCACAGCACTACCTATTCGATAGCCGCCTGAATATCGGCGGTCATCTTGGCCCACAGGCCTGCGGGGTCGCTCGCGCCGTTAATGATGGCGGCCTCGGTGACGCCCCAGTACTCCCACACGGCACCCATCTCGGGAATGCTCGGCATCGGCACGGCGTTTGCGCCCACCTCACCAAAGCCCGCGGTGATCGGGTCGGAGGCAACAGCTGCTTCGAACGCACTCGTGAGCGCGGGTGCACGGCCACCGACCTCGTACAGTGCTTTCTGCACCTCTTCGCTGCCGATGTAGTTCACCATGAATTCGTTTGCGGCCAGGCGGTTCTCGCTTTCGGCGCTCAAGAAGAAGCCCTGTACACCAGCGAAAGGCTGTGCGTCGTCACCACCGGCCGAGGGGATCGGGTCGACAGCGATGGAAAGGCCGGCGGCAACAGCATCCGGAGCATTCCACGGCCCCGTCAAGAAGTACGGTGACTTACCCGCGAGGAAGTTTTCTTTTGCCAGGTCACCGGTGATGTTGGTGTTAAAAACACCTGCCTTGCCCTGCTCGCCGAGCCACTCGGCAAAAGCTGTGCCGCCGTCGTTGCCGATCTGCAGATCGGTGGCGTCGTAGCCGTCGGGGCCGCTACCGAAAACGGGTGCGCCGAACGAGGTCTGGAACGGGTACAGGTGGTACGGGTCGGCTTCTTCGGGGTCGAGTCCGACAAGGAATGCGTAGTCGGTTCCGGATGCCTTGCCTTTGGCGACCATGTCGTCAAAATCGGTGGCTGCTTCGGCAACCAGGTCGGTGTTGCGCAGCAGCGCAATGTTTTCGATGGCGTACGGGACGCCGTAAACCTGGCCGTCGTAGCTCCACGCGTCGACAGCAACCTGCTCAAAGTCGCCCTTGCGGTCGCCGAGTTCGACGGGTGCGACTACACCGTTGGTGGCAAGAACCCCGAGCCAGTCGTGCGCGCCCACCGCAATATCGGGACCCTCGCCCGTGGGAACCTGCTGCACGAACTGGTCGCGAATTTCGCCAAACTCTTTTTGTACCAGGGTGACTTTTACGCCCGTATCTTGTGTGAAAGCATCGGCGGCGTCTTCGAGAACGCCCGCCCGGTCGGCGTCGACCCAGACCGTGATTTGTCCAGAAAAGTCGGCGCCGTTTTGTGCATCGTTGTCGGGTGCTGGCTCGCCCGAGTTGCCGCTTGAGCACCCTGCCAGGGCCAGCGACGAAATAGCGGCGATAGCGCCCAGTGTTGCAATCTTCCTCTTGTTCACCCTCATTGGTGTGCCTCTCATTGCAGTCGTTAGTGCATTGCTCGAGAGCCGAGGCTAACCGCCGTTGGCTCGCTGCTGCCTACATGCTGTAAGCGCTTACAGTATGCATGGTGAGGCCTGTGACGCGCAACGGTTTTTGTCGCCGATACCAATCTGTGACCTTGGCGGGGGGCATCCGGGAGCCGTTGCTTGACTGCGCTGTTGCGCTGCTGCGCTGTTGCCGAGAACAGCAAAATTGCCGAATATCGGATGAAACCGGCCGAATCATCCTGTTCTCGGCAATTTGGTAGTTTTCGGCAACGGAACTGGGGCGGCAGGATGGACTGCCTAGCCCCTGTCGCTGCAGGTCGATCGTTACTGCTGCGCGGTTAAATGAGTGAGAATCCGCCGTCGCTGGTCATAACCTGCCCAACTATCCACGAACCTTCGCTACTCACAAGCCAACCGACAAGGTTGGCGGGATCCGTGGGTTGCCCGTATCGGCCAAATGGAGTTGATGCTCGATATTCCTCCAGCGCATCAAGCGACCGGTCGGTCGTTTCGGGATCCATGTATCCGGTATTCACAGGCCCGGGATTGATCGTATTGAGCACAATCCCTAGTTGCAGCAGCTCCGCCGCAACTGTTGCGGTTACCCCTGCCAGCGCGGCTTTGCTCGCAGCATACGCGACCTCGCCCACCATTGGACCATGCAATTGCCCTGATGTTAGCCAGATAACGTGCCCGGTTGGTTGAGAAAACTGCTCCGTCTTCGTGATCTTTTCACCCGGATGCCGCGGACTATCGCCGTCGTGTACACCGGCCTTCCTCCGTGCAAACTCGCTCGTGAGTAAGAGGGTGGCTCGTGTATTAACGCTCCAGTGTGTATCAAGGCGCGACGGGGTCATATCGAGAATGCTTCCATCGGTTCCACTCACCGCCTGATTACAAACAAGGATCTCAATAGTTCCGGTGAGTGTTGTTGCACGCTCGATGACCGCGGTCACAGAAGCGGAGTCAGAAAGGTCGGCGGAGACGTCAGTAAAAGTAGCGCCGTCGACCTGTGCCGACCGTAGTTCGGCGCGCACAGCGTCTAGCTGATCACCTCCCCACGGCTGCTGACGGTCATGATCTGCAAAGTGATGGATGCACAGGTTCGCGCCAAGCGTGGCCAGTCGGCGGGCAACAGCAAAACCGATGCCGCGTCGGCGCGAAACACCCGTAACAAGCGCTGTTTTTCCTAGAAGAGGCAGATCGTCATAGTTCATGAGGGTTCCAACCTATCTAGTCCGCTTTACTTGCGGGCAGGTGCGCTAGCGTTGTGGAGAGTCGCACCTGCGTCATCCGGAGGAAATAATGAGCTCGCCCGTGCGTGATGACGAGAAGGCTCGTTACCGTGACGAACCGTCCGTGCTGACGGCGTTAAAGTCGCCGCGGATACTGACGCGTGAGGCGTTGGCCGGTCTCGTAGTGGCCCTGGCTCTTATTCCTGAGGCGATCTCGTTTTCGATCATTGCGGGTGTCGACCCGAAGGTGGGTCTTTTTTCGTCGTTCATTATGGCGATCACGATCGCATTTGTGGGTGGCCGACCGGCAATGATTTCCGCCGCGACGGGTGCTGTCGCGCTCGTTATTGCGCCGGTTGCTCGTGAACATGGCATGGACTATTTCATTGCCACGGTGCTGCTTGCCGGGGTTTTTCAGATTCTGTTGGCTGCTTTTGGTGTGGCAAAGCTGGTTCGTTTCATTCCCCGCAGTGTGATGGTCGGTTTTGTTAATGCTTTAGCGATCCTCATTTTTATTGCACAGTTACCGCACCTGATCGACGTGCCATGGATCGTATATCTGCTTGTGGCACTGGGGCTGGCGATTATGGCGTTCACCCCTCGAATAACGAAGGTTGTTCCGCCGCCGCTCATTGCGATCGTTATCGTGACGACTATCGTCATCGTTTTTGCCGTCAACGTGCCCACGGTGGGTGATCAGGGTGAACTGCCACGCAGCCTGCCGGAGCTGTTCATTCCGCAAATCCCACTCACGTGGGACACCTTTGCCACGATTGCGCCCTATGCGTTGGGGGTTGCGCTCGTCGGGCTGATGGAATCGCTCATGACCGCGAAACTGGTCGATGACATCACCGACACCCGCTCGAATAAGACACGCGAAAGTTGGGGGCAGGGCGTTGCCAATATTGCATCCGGGCTCTTCGGTGGCATGGGTGGCTGCGCGATGATCGGTCAGACGATGATCAACGTTAAAGTTTCGGGCGCCCGCACCCGAATTTCTACTTTTCTTGCTGGGCTGTTCCTGCTCATTTTGGTTGTTGTTCTTGGCGACCTTGTTGCCATTATTCCGATGGCGGTGCTTGTTGCAGTGATGATTATGGTGACCGTGGGCACCTTCGACTGGCACTCCATCAAGCCGTCAACGCTCAAGCGTCTTCCTAAGAGCGAAACGTTCGTTATGGTGTCGACGGTCGCTGTGGTGATCGCCACCAATAACCTTGCCATTGGGGTTGTTGTGGGCGTGTTTGTCGCCTCGGTTTTGTTTGTGCGTCGCGTCGCGCATTTTGTGAATGTTGAGCGAACAGTGGTGAACCGTGACGGACATGATGTCGCCCACTATGTGGTCAGCGGCGAACTGTTTTTCGCCTCCAGTAACGACATCACGACGCTGTTTGAATACAGTGACGACCCCGATGTCGTGGTCATTGACCTCACTCATTCGCACGTGTGGGATGCCTCTTCTGTTGCTGCTCTCGATGCGATCGTGACCAAATACGGCCGCTATGGCAAGAGGGTCGAATGGGTGGGTATGAATGATTTCACTTCGGCTTTTCATGGTCGCCTCACGGGCACGCTGGGTGCCGAGTAGTACGCACCCACGACTGGCATCCGGATGCCGTTGCTTGCCGCTGCGGGACTGTGCTGCTGCGCTGTTGCCGAGAACAGCAAAATTGCCGAATGGAGGATGAAACCGGCCGAATCATCCTGTTCTCGGCAATTTGGTAGTTTTCGGCAACGGAACTGGGGCGGCAGGACGGAATGCAGAGGGCTAGGCGCGCCGAGTCGAAGTCGATACGCTGAAATGACTGCTCGCTTGCTGCCCGTGTTGTGCAGCTCTGAGCTGAGAGGAAAGGCAGCATGTCGACGATGACGGCGGGCCTGTACCGCTGGGCGTTCGCGGCCGGGGCGATCATGGCGTTGAGTGTGGGTGGGTGTGCAGGCGCGGGTGAGGCTTCGCCGAGTGACACGCCAACACCGGCCGCAGAAACAGTGCCGACTGAAACTGCGCCGCGTGACACGACAGAACAAACACCGGATGCTGTGCCCCAGGCATCCGGCGATGATAGTGACGCGGGTTGTCAAAACGTCATGTTTGACGATGCGGCAGAAATACCGGCGATCTTGGCAGAGAACGATGTTCCGTTTTATCCGTGCACACACAAAATGACTGGTGTGCAGGCAGACGACCCGCTTTTTGTGGGTGAGTTTGTTACCGAACATGAGTTGACGATTGTCAACATGGTGGTTCGTGACCAGTTTGAGGCTTCGGGGTGGGAGATCGTTGACCGAACCGTAGACGGACAAAACACGGTCAACCAGGCCCGCAAAGACGGCCTTTTTCTGGTGCTGGTGGTTGGCCCCGAACGCACGGATGACTTTATAACGAGCCTGCATTACACGCTTCGACGAGAATAGAAGAGCACACATCGTGCCCGTTCGACCCAGAGAGAGTATGCATGGCCCATAAATATGACGACTTCAATGAGTCGGTTGTTGCTAAGTTTCGTGCCAATAACGGGGTAGTTCAGGGGTGGGGCGATGGTCTGCTTCTCGTGCACCATCGTGGCGCGAAGAGCGGAATTGAACGCATCAGCCCGGCAATGAGCCTGCGCGACGACGATGGGTCGTGGCTGATTGCGGCGTCAGCGGCGGGTGCTGCGAAGCATCCGGCCTGGTATTTCAATCTCAGGGCCAACCCCGACACGGTTGTTGAAGCGGCGGGTGAGGGAGAAGTGGCTGTGCACGTGACCGAACTCGAGGGCACTGAACGTGACGCCGCCTGGGCGCGGTTTGAACAGTTGAGTCCTGGGTTTGCGCAATACCAGTCGCGTACCGAGCGCACGATTCCGGTATTACGGTTGCAGCGACGGTAACAGCTCGCTGCGCTATCCGATGATTCCGGCGCCGTCGCGCCGCTCGAACACTAACTGGGTTTCGGTGGCGCGAACGACATCGTGCACGGTGATGCGTTCGAGCACAATATCGCGCAGTGATGCGGCGTCACGCACGGCCACGTGCACAAGAAAGTCGTCGGCACCGGCAATATGAAAAACCTGCAGTACGCCGCGGGTTTGGGTCAGGGAGTCAAACAGCGCGTTCACGGCAGTCTTATTGTGGCTGCCGAGGCGAACACGAATGACTGCCTCGGTCGGTACTCCGAGGGCTGCAAGGTTGAATTGTACGCGCGTGCCCACGATGACGCCGCGTTCGCGCAGCAGACGCAGGCGGTAGGCGCAGGTTGATTCGGGAATGCCCAGGCGTTGCGCGAGGGTGCGCACCGTGGCATCCGGATGCTGCGCATAGGCCGCCAACAGTGCCACATCGGTCGTGTCGAGTGCGACGGTTTCGTGAGGTGGTCGAGTCATCGTGCTCCCGCGGCGAGAGGTTTGCTTGGTCAACAATGTGCACCAGATAGTGCGCACTGTTATTGCGAGAATAACAATCAGTATGCCGATGATTCGTAAAAAACGTAACCAAGATCGCTACTTTATGGTGGGGCATGCACAGTAGAGATATGGCCGACAACCCTCTTCACCCCGACACTCTTGCCGTGCATGCCGGACGCGCTGATTTTGCTGAACTGGGTGTGCATGCCTCGCCCATCGATCTGTCGTCAACAAACCCGCTGCCCGATATCGAGCACGGCGGCGACTCGTATGAGTCAATGGCCACCGGCGGGCACCCATTGGCCATGGGTGGCAACGTGTACGGCCGACTCTGGAATCCGACGGTTGCCCGTTTTGAACAGGCCTTGGCAGAACTTGAGTACGCCGAAACTTCTGTAGCGTTCAGTTCGGGAATGGCGGCGGTGACGGCGGCGATTCTCGCGCACACGACATCCGTGGGTAAAAAACACGTGTTGGCGGTGCGGCCACTCTACGGCGGCACCGACCACCTGCTCGACTCAGGCCTACTGGGGGCAGAGGTCACCTTCTGCGACGCCGATGAGGTGGGAGCCCACGTGCGTGACGAGACCGGGCTCATTGTTATTGAAACACCGGCAAACCCCACACTCGACCTCGTCGATATCGCAGCCGTCGTGGGGCAGGCAGGCAGCGTTCCGGTGCTGGTCGACAACACTTTTGCGACGCCTGTGCTACAAAATCCGCTCGACCTGGGCGCAACCATGTCGCTGCACAGTGCAACAAAATACATTGGCGGCCACGGTGACGTGATCGCCGGTGTTATCGCGTGCACCGAAGAAACAGCTATCAGGCTGCGCAGTGTGCGTGCGATTACGGGTGCCGTGCTGCATCCGCTCGCCGCCTATCTTTTGCATCGCGGGCTTGCCACTTTGCCGTTGCGAATGCGGGCACAACAAGAAAATGCTGTTCGTCTGGCGGAATGGCTCAGCACTCACCCGGGTGTCTCTGCCGTGCGTTTTCCTGGCATCGACGGCGACCCACAGGGGATTATGCAACGCCAAATGCGGGGTCCGGGCGCCATGGTGTCGGCGCATCTGCACGGCGGCTATGAGGCCGCAGCCCACGTCGCGACGAACGTGAAGCTCTTTACGCATGCCGTTTCGCTCGGCGGGGTTGACTCATTAGTGCAGCATCCGGCATCGCTCACGCACCGCCCCGTCGCTCCCGAAGCGCGGCCCGGGGCAGACCTGGTGCGGTTGTCGATTGGCCTCGAAAATATCGACGACCTTATTGCCGACCTCGATCAGGCACTGCGCCGCTAGCCGCTACGGTTCCGGAGGCCCGGGTTCGCCTAGGCGACCGTGGTTACGGTGCCGCTGGTGAGGTTCACCAGTTCGTCAAACGTCATGGGCATGACCGAACTGGGTGTGCCGCCTGCTGTCCAAATTTGTTCATAGGTGCGCAGGTGTTCGTCGACCAGTGTTGTGAGAGGTACCGGATGCCCCACAGGGGCCACCCCACCAATCGCCTGGCCGGTTGCAGCCCGCACTTCGTCGGGCGTAGCCATGCGCACTTCATTTGCCTGCACCGCCGCCGCAATAACGTCGGTATTGGCACGGTGATCACCGCTAGTCATCACCAGCAGGGGAGCACCATCGGCCATAAATACGAGACTGTTAGCGATAGCACCCACGGTGCAGCCTAGCGCTGCCGCAGCAAGTTTCGCGGTGCGTGCAGAATCAGGCAATACGCGCACCTGCGAAGAAAGACCGGCTTTTGTCACCTGCTCTTGTACTTGCCGACTACGTTCGGGAAGGGTAGGGGCTTCAGAACTCACGGGGCTCCTCTCTGAGCACACTGTTGTGGCCGCGATTCTCGGACCACGATTGTTCCATTATCCACAATGCGTGAAACGATAGATTTATGTCTTCAGCGAATCTAGCGCGCGACGAAACAGCGGCACGTTCCGCACAGGTGTCACTGCGCAGCATCCGGGTTGAGCTTGATCTGACAACAGCAACCGACCCGCAACAGCCGGGATTTCGTTCGGTCACAGCCCTCGAGATTGACAGCACAACTGACACCACGTGGGTCGACTTTATTGGCTTGGCAGTTAACGAAGTGACCGTTAACGGCACGCCCCGGCCGGTGGAATGGGACGGAGCCCGCATCGCCCTCACCGGTGTTTCTGGCGTCAGTACGGTTGTTATCGACGCGACAGCCGCCTACAGCCGTTCGGGCGAGGGCATGCACCGATTCATTGACCCGGTCGACAATCGGACTTATCTGTACACACAGTACGAACCCGCCGACTCACGGCGGGTGATGGCCTGCTTTGAGCAGCCCGATATGAAGGCACCCATCACATTTACTGTGCACGCACCCAGCGGTTGGCACGTGCTGTCGAACCAGAGCGCGAGCACCACCGACGTCAACGGCGCAACCCAAACCGTACAGTTTGCTCCCACGCTGCCCATTTCGAGCTACATCACCTGCATTTGCGCGGGCCCCTACCATCGGGTCGATGCCAGCCATACGGTGGGGGAGCAGACTATCGATCTCGGCGTGCTGTGCCGCGCATCGCTGGCCGAACACCTCGACGCAGAAGAAATACTTAACGTCACACGCCAGGGCCTCGACTACTTTACGAACGCGTTTGACTACGACTATCCGTGGGGCAAATACGACCAAATTTTTGTTCCCGAATATAATCTCGGCGCCATGGAAAACCCGGGGCTCGTCACGTTTACCGAAGCCTACGTTTTTCGGGGTGCCGCCACCGAAGCACAGCGTGAAGCACGTGCCAACACGATCCTTCACGAGATGGCCCACATGTGGTTTGGTGACCTCGTCACCATGAAATGGTGGGACGACCTGTGGCTCAAAGAATCGTTCGCCGACTATATGGGCGCACACGTCTCGGCAGCAGCAACCCGGTTCACCGAGGCTTGGGTGAGCTTTGCTAACCGCCGCAAAGAATGGGCGTATACGCAAGACCAACTGCCCACAACGCACCCGATCATTGCCGACATCACCGACCTCGAAGCCGCAAAACTCAACTTTGATGGCATCACCTACGCCAAGGGCGCATCGGTGTTGAAACAGCTCGTAGCGTTCGTGGGCGAAGACGCATTTTTTGCTGGCGCACGCACCTATTTTCGGGCGCACGAGTTTGGTACAGCCACGCTCAATGATCTGCTCGTCGAACTGGAACAGGCATCCGGTCGCTCCCTGCGCGAATGGGCCGAAGCGTGGCTGCAACGCTCGGGGGTGAGCACCCTGCACCTCGAAACCGGCACCGACGGCGGTCTTGTGCTGTGCCAAACCGACCCGCGGCCGCACCGCCTACGCCTGGGCCGCTATGCGCTGAGCGATGGCCGGATCGTGCACCAAAACACGCTCGACCTCGACATCGATGCCGAACGCACGCCGATCGACGCCGAGCCTGCCGACCTGCTGCTGATCAACGAGGGCGACCTCACCTACGCCAAAGTGCGCCTCGGCGACCGCTCGCTTGACACGGTCGAACAGGCACTGTCGACACTCGACGACACGCTGGCACGTGGAATTATCTGGTCGTCGCTATGGAACGCCACGCGCGACGGCGAACTCTCGGTCGCCCGTTACCTGCGCATCGTGGCGGCCCACGCACCGGCCGAAACCCACGTCGGAATTCTCGATGGCGTGCTCAACCACGCCGCCTATGCTGCACGCGAATACCTCGCCGACGCCGCAACAGCCCTCGCCCGCGCCGACTGGCTCGAAGCCGTCTACCGGGCGCTGCAGGGTGCCGAGGCAGGCAGCGGCCAGCAGCTGGTGTGGGCGCGGGCACTTGCCCATGCCGCCGCCTACAGCGACGGCCACATCCACGACATCCGTGGCTGGCTCGACGGCACAACTCCAGCGCCGGAGGGACTACCGCTCGATGCCGACCTGCGCTGGGCACTGTGGACGGCGCTCGCAGCCCGCGGGGCTGCTGGCGACGCAGAAGCACAGGCCGAATTGCAGCGTGATAACACCGCGAGTGGCCGTATTGCTTACCGCCGGATGCTGGCCGCCCAGCCGCTGCACGAGGTGCGTGACGCTGCGGTCGAGACCGCATGGACCGACACAACACTCAGCAACAATGAGCTCGACGCCGTCATCGCAGGATTCATGGCCGGTGGGCGCCGCGACCTGATTTCGCGTCATGACGCACGCTATTTCGAGTCCATCGCCGAGGTGTGGAACACCCGCAGCATTGAGATTGCGCGCCGGCTTGTGCTGGGGCTTTTCCCGAACAGCGACTCAACAACCCTCGTCGATACGTGGCTCGAGTTGCATCCGGATGCCCCCGCAGCCCTGCGCCGTCTCATTATTGAGCAGCGTGATCACCTGCATCGCAAAATTCGTGTGCGGGCCGCGCAGCCGGGTGTTGCCGTGCCCGAGGTGGGGTAGCGCTGGGGGAGTGCCGGATGCTGCGCCGCGGGCCTATTCGATTTCGACGGCGTCGCCCGCATCGAGGTCATAAAATTGGCCGCCGTTGTGTTCGGTAGCCCAGCGGAGCCGTTCGCGGTGCATAGGTTTTCCATGTCCGACAGCGTCGCGTCGTGTGTGCCGAAGGCGTGGCGGGGTGCGACGGCGAGCACAAAATCGATCGCTTCGCCGATTTTTAGCCAGGGTGCGCCGAGGGGTGCAGCCAGCAGTGTCACGTCGATTCCTTCCGGGATCGCATACGAGTCGCCGGGGTAATACAGCTGGTCATCGACGAGAACGCCCACGTTTTCGACCACGGGAATCGACGAGTGAATAATGCAGTGTTCGCCACCAAAAAATGTCAGCGTAAAGTCGCCGACCTGGTGCGTGTCGCCTGCAGCTACCGGATGCATCCGAAAATCGGGCGCCTGCTGCACCACCGATTGCGGCGCATAAATCGGCACGCCGGGGGCTGTGGTGCGCAGCTGGTCGAGGTGTCCGGGAGTCCAATGATCGGGATGCTCGTGCGTGATCACAATGCCCACAAGGTTGTCGACACCGGACAGCGGTGGCGTGAACGCTCCCGGGTCGATGATGAGCGTTTGGCTGTTTTTCTGTACGCGGAGGGCCGCGTGTTCGTGTTTGGTGACGCGCATGGGTCGAGTCAACTCTGTAGAACGCTGGGCGGCAAGCATCCGGGGTGCTGGTGGCGTGTCGGTGGAGGCGACACTCCCGGATGCTGCTCGCACAGCATCGATTTTGTGCGATTGCGTGCCCGTGTCATAATTATCTCTGTCGCTGCGAGCGTTCGCGCGATAAAAGTATGCGGCCCCATCGTATAGCGGCCTAGTACGCCGCCCTCTCACGGCGGTAACGCGGGTTCGAATCCCGCTGGGGTCACCAACAAGAAAACCCCCGCTCAGGCGGGGGTTTTCGCATTCCTGCTTTCGGACGCTATGAGGCGCTACGCGGCTTTTGGCAACAGATTGGCAACATCCGATTGCATCGCTGCTTGGTCGAGCGCCGTGGCAACACTGTCGAGGTCGTCATCGAACAGGTCGGCGTACACGTCGAGGGTCACAGCGGCCGAGGCGTGCCCGAGCATGCGCTGCACCGCCTTGACGTTCGCCCCGGCGCTGACCGCGAGCGATGCGGCGGTGTGCCGTAGTTCGTGGGGCGTGAGTCCTTTGAGGCCGATTGCGGTTGCGGCAGTGTCGAACCAGCCGACGCGGTAGACGTGGTTGCGCAGCCAGGTGCCGGTGCGGATGCCGTAGAACACGGGAGCGTCGGCGTCGCGTCCTGCGATCTGTGCACGGAGCAGGCGGACGAGGAACGCAGGGATCGGGATGCTCCGGTGCTCGTAGTCCTTCGGCGGCTCGATGCGCTGGTAGCCCTTGTCGGCGACGACGGTCTGTTCGACGGTTAGGCGCGGGTGTTTCGCGTCGAGGTCGAGGTCGCAGATTCGCAGTCCGGAGAGTTCGCCCCAGCGCAGGCCGCAGTACGCGAGGGTGAGCACGACCAAGCCGTACCCGTAGTCTCGACCGTCTTTCATTTCGTCAATGGCCTGGGCGAGCGCCGCGACCTGATCGTGCGATAGATACCGCTTGCGCGTCTTCGTCGGCTTGGGGAGTTTGAGGCGGGCGGCGGGGTTCGACGGCAGGCGCTCGTCCTCGACCGCGAACCGTAGCGCTCCTGAAAGTACATTGACGATCTTTCGCACTGTCGCGGGAGCGCCTGGCAGTGCGGATGCCCATTCCTGTACTCGGAGCCGGGTGAGGTTGCCGATCGGGATGCTACCGAGTTCGGGCGTGATGTGCTTGTCGATGATGTTCTCGACACGGCTGCGCGTGGTTGCCCGCAGATCGCCTCGGGCGGCGAGCCAGGTCTGGAGCCAGTCGGCTACGGTGACCCTCGCCAGCGAGGGATCGAGGTAGCGACCTTGGGCGATGTTGACCTCGGTCGTCGCCAGGAACAGCTCAGCGGCCTTCTTCGTCGTGAAGCCGCGCTTCTGGGTCTGCTTCTTGTCGGGTCGGCGATAGAGGGCACGGTAACGACGCCCTTTCGTCGTCTCATACGCCTCGATGCTGCCCATGATGCTGTCGCCTACTTCTCCAGCCCGGCGAGTCGCTGCACGTCGATGCGACGGTAGACACGCTTGTGCTGGGTGAGCCGAATCGGCTCCACCGGCGACGTGCCCGCGAGAGCGAGGGTGCGCAGCGTCGTGCGATGGATACCGAGCAGTGCGGCGGTCTCTTCCTCGGAGTAGAACAGCGGGGCACGCTGGTGCTCGTCTGTGGGTGCGGTGCTCTGGCCCATCGTGTCCTCCGATCTAGCTCAGATGGTAGCTGCTATGGCAGCGAGTGTCTTAGATTAGATCACAACACGCCGATAACAGCAAGTGTTTTAGTTGCTCGTGTTGCTCGCTAGAATCGGGACATGCCCACATCCTCCGGTCATCGCCCCGGCGACCAGTCCTATGACGGACTGCTCGTGCCGGACGACCTGCCCGACGGGTGGCACCTGCCCGACCGCTTTCCGGGGGAGCGGGCCGAGGATGCGAGCGCGTTTCTTGATGAAGCGCTCGGCTATAACGATCAGGTCGTGACTGCCGAGGATCGGCAGGCGCAGCTCGACTCGGAGCAGAATGAGACGATCGACGGCCGGTGGCGTTACATCGAGCATGCAGCGACCGCGACTCGCGTGTTCATTCGGCTCCAGCGTCAGCAGTTCGCGGTGCCGGAGGAAGTGAAGATCACGGGCGTCGTGTACCTTCCGTGGCGACCTGGTGATCCCATCTCCAGTCAAGACCTTCGTGCGTTGCCGACCGCTCGTATCGAGGCGGCGATCAACGAGCGGCTGTTCGCTATGAAACGGACAGTGACGATCACGGGCGGAAAGATCGTGCTGCCGTCTGGCCGGAAGATCAGCGAGCGCGATCTGCTCAAACCGCTTGGAAACCCGAAGCAGACGCCGGACTTCTACGAACTCGTCGCGCTCCAGTACGGCAAGCTCTCATCCCAGGGCGATGAAGCTCCGGCGGTCACCATGGCGAAGATCAATGATGTTGCTCACGCCACGGCGCAGGGCTGGCTCGTTCGCACCCGCGCTCGCGGGCTGCTGCCTCCCGGTCGCCGGGGATAGCTCGCTGCGCAGGCCGCTCAGAGATCCTTGAGCCGTTGTCGCCAGTACCCAGGGCGGCGGCGCTCGTGCGCGTACGCAACGACGATGACCTCGTCGTCTCGAACGAAGTAGATGATGCCGTACGGGAACACGTCGGTGCCCTTGCGTCGAAGACGAGGGATGCGCTGGCGACCGCGATAGAGCGGCGCGGAATCCGGCCATTCCCTGATGAAGTCCACGCCGTTATCGAGGTCATCGCCGAGACGGTCGCCGAGTCCTGCTTCCTGGTCGTCATACCAGGCGAGGGCATCCAGATACTCTTCGCGAGCGGCCGGATGCTCGCGCCAGCGCAACGCGCTCACTTGCGGCGAGCCGCCAGCATTGCTCGGGCCATGCGTCGAGTCTCTTCGCCATCGACGAGTTCGACCTTGCCGGTCAGAATCTCATCCACCCGAAGGTCGATCTCTTCATCCCACGCGGCATCGACTTCGGCCTGCTCCGTGTCGCTGATCTGCTGGAGCGCGAGCGCGGCAATCTCGCGCTCATCGGCAGAGAGGGTTCGACCCTCTGCGATGTAGTCTGCGAGCTTCGGCGTCATGCCCAAAGTCTACCGCTGAGGCCTGACGTTCGGGGGAAAGCTCGCTACAGCCTCGGCACGTCGTTGTGCGGGCCAGTGCGACGACGACTTTCGCTGAGAAGATCGTGGGAAGCGTGGAGCTTGCGCGCTCGGGCCTCTCGGGCGAGCCGTGCCCGTTCTGCGGCCTCGCGCTGGGCACTGATCCGGGCGGCGGCGTCCTGCACGGACATGCCTCGCAAAGTGGCTGCCTCTTGTCGTGCTGTTGCGGCAGTGCGGTGGGCGTTGGCGGCTTCTCGGTCGGGGTGGGTGAACTCGTAGCGCAGCGGGTCGCGTCGTACTTGTTCGGCTCCGAAGATGTCGGCGTGGAGCGCGCGGCGTTCGCTGCGGTGTCGCTTGTCCATCTCCTCCCCGGCAGTACGGGCCGCTTGGGCGTGCTGTTCGGCTTCGATCACGCGAGGGTCGCTGGCGGCGACCCGTTCTGCTGCGCGTGAGGCCCAGCCGGTGAGCGTGTCGGCGTCGTCAGGTGTTGTGCCCCAATGGTCTGCGAGACGGCCGCGACTCTTGCCCGCGAGTGTGGCGGCGGCCTGGTGGTCTTTGCGTGCGCCGCGTCTTCCAAACCTTCCTGCTGCGTTGAGCTTTCTCTGTGCGGCTGTCTCTTGGTCGAGCGCGGCCAGGTGCTCGGCGCCTTCCTCCAAGGCGGCCACCGTGAGCGGTTCCTGCACCTCGGCGCGCACTCGAACTGCCGCCTCCGTCACGGACTGGATGACGGCGGCTTGCTCATCCTTCTCCGCCTGCTGGTGCTCGTGCTGCTGGTCGAGGCGCGCGCCGACGCGCTCCCACCACGCGGCGCGGTGCTCGGCCTTCTCCGCATCCTGGATGAGTTGCGCGACGCAGGTGTTCACGAGCTTCACCGGGCCAGCGTCAACGAGACCCCGCACGGCCTCCGCTGCGCGCTCGGTCGCATCGGCGAGGCCGCGGTCGGCGTGGTCGCGTTCCATCGCGTCGATGAACTGCGCCCTCGCCTCAGCGCGGCTCTCCGCGATGACGTGCAGGGCGTTCTCGCCCCTACCTCTCGTCATGCCGACATACACCGCCGCACCGTTGATGCCGTCGCTGAGGATCGTGTGCGAAGCGGGTGCGGTGACGCCTTGCACTCCGTAGGCGGTCGCTGCATAGGACAGGTGCGCGTGCTCGCTGACGTATTCGGCGGGCAGGTGTCGCGTGTGCTCCCGTTTACGTTCGTCGTTGGCGTCGCGCATCCAGACCGACCCGTCGGGTTCGACGCGTTGCACGATCCACTGCTGCCGGTTCGCCACACCCAGCGCAGTGTCGTTGCGACGAGTCTGGATCAGATCGCCCGCACCGATGCTCAGCCCATCACTGCCCGTCGTCGGGGCAGTGTCATCGACCAGGCCGCGAGCGATCCGCTCATCCCGGATGCGCTCATTCAACCGCGCCGCCTCCTCGTTGCCAACGACAGTGATCGTCTCGCCGTCGCGGGCATTTTGCGCGATGTGTTCTTGCAGTTCGTCGCCGTCTGCGTGCAATCGGATCAGGCCGAACCGGTCGAGCTGGTCGAACACGTCGCCAGGGTTGCGGCGGTCACGCATGCGCACGGTGAGGTCGGCATAGTCCGGGTCGGTGAAGCGATGCACCTCGGCCATGTCGAAGGTACGACCCCGAATCTGCGCCGCCATGTCGAGAACGCCACCGCGACCAACAGCGGCGAGCTGCGCGCGGTCGCCCACGAGCGCGACCGTTGCGCCCGCTTCTGCGGCAACGGTGAACAGTGCGAGGGCTGCGTCTTGGTCGAGCATCCCGGCCTCGTCGACCACGATCCGATCCCCGCGCCGCAACGCAGAGCCCGTTGGCGGTCCGGTGAACGTCGTACCCGTCGTCGGATCAGTCGCTCCCGGTGTGATTCGCGTCCATACGCCGTCCTCGTTCCACCGATAGCCATGCGCGTGCACGAGAGCGGCAACCGATGCGGCGGGCACGCCGAGTTCCTGCTGCGCAACGTCGGCGGCGCGCTTGGTCGGCGCAACGACGCGCACGCGCCTGCCGTGATCGTTCGCGGCGGCGATCGCCGTGGCAAGCATCGTGGTCTTCCCCGCACCCGCTGCGCCTTCCACGATCACCAGCGGATCGGTCGATGCGACTGCTGCGGCCGCATCGAGTTGACCGGCGTCGAGACGCTGCCCGAGTCGTGCAGCGATGTGCGACACGTCACGATAGCGCTGCTCGTTCTTCGGCAGGCGGACGGTGAGCAGGTCGCGCAACTCGCTCTCGACCTGCACCACGCGCAACGATGTGAGATGCGCCACATGCTCCGGTGCGGCTGCGCCGGTCGGCAGGATCGAGAAGCAGTCCTCGAGTGCGAGCGCCGTCGACAGTGCGATCAGCTCCCGCAGCTCTTCGCGGGTAGCGCGCACGCCGTGCCCGGTGATAATCCGGGTGGCATGCTCCTGCACATCGTGGCGCGTCCACGCCGATGATCCGGCGGCGCAGCGATCCAGCGCGCGCGACGCAATCTGCTGCACCGAGAGTTCGTTGGATCGCGTCGGCGCGCTGACGAGCTTGCGGGTGAGGGGTTCGAGGTCGTAGCCGGCCTCTCGGAGCTCGGTCAGCCATTCGGCTTCTTCGCGGGTCGTGGTCGGCTTCTTCGCGGGTCGCTCGAACGCCCACGCCTTCGCCGTCAGCCGGGAGGACACCACTGGCCCCATTGTCTCGCCTGGATGCGCGGCCTCCCATTCGGCTTCGAGCCGTTCCAGGTTCTTCCGCACCTGTGCGCCGCGCTTGCTCATCAGCGCGTTGAACGGCTCCAACTCCGTCACCTCTCCCGTTACCGGGTCAAGGGTGAGGTCGTGTCTGTTGAGCACCGTCGCAAGCTCAGGGCTGGCGGCGATCACGGCAGACCCGAGCGCCCGGATCGCGCTCTGTTGCTTGAACATCGCCGCCGTATCCAACGCCCGCCACGCACCTGCAGCCCAAACCCTGGTGCCTACCTGCATATGGATGTGGCGGTGCGGGTCACCTGCGCGGGAAGTGCGGTGCGTGATCCCGACGACCTGCATGCGCTCGATTGGCGCGACTTCCTGCTGCCCGCGCGGGCCGACGCGCGTCACCGAGTGCTGAGAGAGCCACCGCTGAATCTCCGACAGCGCGCCCTGCTGCGCCGCGTCCAGGGCCTCGGACACTTCGGGGTGGAGGGCAGCGGCGATGGAGAGCGACTTCGGGGTATTGATGACCATCTCTGCGAACCGAGGCGAGCCTTGACGATCCGACCCCGCAAGCCGTGGCCTGCCCATTCGTTCTTGGGTGTCGGGGTTGATCCAGTCCACCCAGCCCGCATAGTCCTCAGCGCTGAGTGGACGGACGATCGCCTCACCGGACGCGTCGAGCACGGCGTAAGAGATGCCGGTGGCGTCGCTAAGGTAGTAGTCGTCCGCTCGGGAGCGGTCGGACTCGACATAGCGCATGGCATCGGCTCCGGTGCCCCGGAACAGAACCACGCCGCCATGCATCCCGACTCCTATCTAAGATGACTGCTGGCATCGTAGCATACGTCCATTCAAGAAAGATTGCTCAGCGGTGGACAGTGTTGAAGTGAGCGGTCATGTACTTGTTAGAAGGTTTTGTTGGGGAGGTGGGTCCATGGACGATGACGAGTTCGAAGCGCGGCTTCGAAGGTCGGCTCCGACGGCGAGGGTGCCTCTAGGTTTGGCCGAGCATCGTGCTCGCATTCTTGCTGAGGCTCGGGCGCGTCGCTGGCGACGGCTGCGGGTCTTGGGCGCGGGGACAGCGGTGTCGGTGCTTCTGGTCGGCGGTGGAGCCACCGCGATTGCAGGAAACGGCAACGAAACCCCCTGGGGTTGGGTTGCCGACAACGTGTTCTCCATCGAACGAGAATCCGCTCCCATCTGCTTCCAGGGGATGCGGGTCATGCTTGATGGTGTGGCTGATGACTCCGAGATGGCGCAGGATGCTCGCCAGATCGTCGGAGACATGAATCTTGAGGAGGTCGATACTGCGGCGGCGGAAGCAGAGATCAGGAGGCAGAATGCCGAAGAGCCTGATGGCTCCCTCGCCGAGATGAGCGACGCGCAGATCAAGCAAGACGCACTACATCAGATCGTCGCTAACACGCTCTTCGCCGAGCTAGAGGCACGGGGGTATGACCTTGTTCCTGGAGCTTGGGTGAGCTTGCAGTCCACCACTGAGTGCGCTGATGAGTAGACACAGAGTGCTGTTTGATGAGGTGATTCGCGAGAACGAGGATGATCTTCTCCGCTACTTCCAACGGCGGCTGACAAACAGTGCTGATGCGGCAGAGGCATTCGGGGAGTTCCTTCTCACGGCGTGGAAGATCAGCCGAAGAATGCCTACTGATCGCGTCGAGGCGCGGATGTGGTTGTTCGGTGTGGCCCACAAAGTGCTGTCGACCGCACGGCGCACGCTCGCGCGTCGTTCTGCTGCCCTTGAACGGTTCATGGGTGAAATGAGCACCGTAGAGCAGTCGCCTCCTGATGATTCGAGCTTCGAGATTCGTGATGCGATCAACCGGCTTGCTGACGCCGACGCAGAACTGGTCCGATTGGTCTATTGGGATGGCTTGCGTTCTCACGAGGCAGCCGCGGCTTTGGGTATAAACCCCTCCACAGCCCGGTCGCGACTCTCGAAGGCGAAGCAGCAGCTGCGCGCCGCTTTGGAGGCGCCTGACCCTGAGCTCATCCGCTCTCGGGGCCCAGACTGACCGCACGCCCAGACGTAACCCTGTCGCGTCGCTCGCGGCCACGTGCATTTTCTACTTAGGCATTGCCAACGACCCGGAACTCCAGCATTGACTTGCAGGTTCCAGTGCGTCGTATCCACAGCACCGTCGATTGGTGCTGCCCAAAACAAAGCTCACTTCACACATTCTCAGGAGAGATGATGCAGGGAAAAGGGAAACTCGGGATGTTAGTGCTGCTCGCCGTCCTCGGTGGGAGCGTTCTCGCTGGATGCAGTTCAGGATCAAGTTCAGCCCCGATCACCTATGAACCGGGCGAACTCAGTGGCACGGAGCAGGACTTCGCAAGCGAGATGGCAGCGTGTTTGAAGGAGTCCGGTTGGGAGGTCGAAGTGCGCCCGGACAACTCGTACGGCATCACTCTTCAGGAAGGGCAAGAAGCTGCGTACGATGCGGCCGATGCTGCGTGCTCAGAGAGCCTCGGGTTTGACAAGCAGCCGGAGCCTCTCACTGATGCGCAGAAGAAGCGCCTCTACGAGGGGCTCGTGTCTCTCACAGCGTGCCTCCGTAACGAGGGTCATGAGGTGCAGGACGTCCCGAGCGAACAAGCCTTTCTCGATGATGCCATGTTCGACCCGTACGGCGAGCTCCGCGATCCCCGACGGTCCGACGCGCTCAGCGACGACGAGTACTACGCACTACTCAAGACCTGCCCTCAACCATGACACAGCAGAATGGGAACAAGCATGAGCAAGCGGAAGTCGACGCGTTGACGACACTGAAAAGCGCTCGGCGGTACCGATGGCAAGGTGCCGTGCTCGGTGCTGTAATCGCGGCTGTCCTCGCTGGTGCTGGCGTGTGGGCGGGGCTCACGGTGCTGCAACCGGCGGAGGATCCGCTTGCGGCAAAGCAATACACCTACGTTGAAGTGTCTGAGGGCGAGGTTAGTTCTCAACTCGCGCTGAACACGATCGCACAATGGCGCACACAGCCGGTGGGCGAGAACCGTGCCGCAGGGGTTGTGACTTCGGTCAACATTACTGCCGGTGATGAGGTGAACGTCGGCAGCACGTTGTATTCAGTGAATCTGCGGCCCGTCGTCATCGGTCAGGGGTCCATACCTGCTTTCCGTGCCATCGGTGAAGGCGCTGAGGGGCCCGACGTGACGCAGCTTCAGGAGATGCTTGGCGCGCTCGGCTTTTACCACTACGCCGCGGATGGCAAGGCGGAAGGCGGAACCGTGTCCGCGATCCGTGCGTGGCAAGAATCGCTCGGTCTGGAGCAGACCGGGCAAGTGGACTTAGGCGATGTGGTATTCGTGCCAAGCCTCCCGGCCCGGATCGCGCTCGACACAGAGCACGTCGCCACGGGCAACACACTCAACGGCGGGGAACCCGTCATACGCGGCCTATCGAGCACCCCAGCTTTCACACTGCCTGTCACCGATGCGCAGGCGGCAATGATTCCGACCGGCACTCGGGTCGAACTGACATCCCCGGAGGGCAACACCTGGACGGCCTTTTCTGCGGATCAGGAGCGTGACAAAGAAACCGAAGCGCTCACCGTCACCCTCCGCGGTATGGACGGCGCATCGATCTGCGGTGATGGCTGCGGGCAGATACCCGTATCCGGGCAGGCACAGTTGGTCTCCCGAATCATCACCGTCGAACCGGTCACTGGACTGGTCGTGCCCTCCGCGGCCCTGGTTACCGACGCGAACGGCGACACCATGCTCATTGATGCGAACGACAAACGGCATCCCGTCACCGTCATTGCCGCCGCAAAGGGCATGTCTGTGATCGAAGGTGTGGACGCGGGCCTGCGTGTGCGCGTACCGGCTGAGACATCGGATAAGAAGCCGTGACGGGTGAGGAAGGGGAGCTTCTGCTGGAGGCAGACCAGATCACCTTCGAATACACCCCCGGCACCCGAGTTCTCGATACCTGGTCGGCACAGTTCTTCGCGGGCACGACGACCGCGCTCACCGGAAGATCAGGGCGAGGAAAGTCCACGCTGCTATATCTGCTAGGACTCATGCTGAACCCCACATCAGGGAACGTCATTGTCGACGGGGAAACAACCGCCCATCTCCGTGATGCTGATCGGGCCAGGCTCCGCGCGAACAAGTTCGGCTTCGTGTTCCAGGACGCCGCCCTTGACTCAACTCGCACCGTCATGGACAACATCACCGAGACCGCCCTCTACCGGCCAGGGAAACGATCGGCACTCTACCCCCGAGCAGAAGAACTCCTCGACAAGTTCGGCGTGAAGCTGCCTGCTCACCGTAAGCCAGGACAGGTCTCAGGAGGACAAGCGCAACGCATTGCTCTGTGCCGCGCGCTCCTCACCGAGCCGATGATCCTCCTCGCTGACGAACCCACTGGAAACCTCGACCCCGACAGCACCAAAGTCGTCGTCGCCGCGCTGCGCGAACATGCTCACACGGGTGCAGCCGTCATCGTGGTCACCCACTCCTCAGATGTCGCCGCGGCCTGCGACCGAGAAATCGTCCTATGATCCTCAAGACAATCCGTGAAGCCCTGCTATCCGCACGCTCTCAACCCGTCGCCTCAATCGTCACCTTGCTGACGATCGCTGGGATGATCCTCGCAGTCATGCTCACCACAGGCCGCACCGTCGGAGCCGAACAGCAAGTTCTCGGCTCCATCGACTCCGCAGGCACCCGATCGATCACTGTCCGCGCCGACCCCGCCTCGGGCATCACGACCAGCGTTCTCGACCGTCTCTCCGCTATCGAAGGCATCGAATGGGCAACAGCCTTCGCAACCACGGTCGACGCGACCAACAGCGAAGTACGCGACGGAACCCGCGTACCCACCAGGATCACCTACGGACACCACCTCGACCTGCTCGGTATCCCGTCCTCGATCTCCGCCGCCGAACCGCATGGCTACGCCTCACACAGAGCACTCGAACAACTCGGAATGATCGACAACACCGGAGCAATCACCCTCACCACCGGTCCCACCTACAGCATCGTCGGGCAGATCCAGCCGCCGGACTTCCTTACATCGTTCGAACCCCTCGTGCTCTTGCCCGCCTCCGACTGGGACGGGACCGAGAACGTCGCACTCATCATCGTCATCGCCAAGACCCCTGAACTGGTCGCACCCATCGCAGAAATTCTCGGCACCGTCCTCGCCGCAGAAGACCCATCCCAGGTGCAGATTCACACCAGCGAAGCCCTCGCCGAACTCCGCGGACTAATCCAAAACCAACTCGGCTCGTTCTCACGCGGACTCGTCCTCGCCCTCATGGGCCTCACCGGAACACTCGTCGCGATCCTCTTGTATGGCCTCGTCATGATGCGCCGGAAAGACTTCGGACGCCGCCGAGCACTCGGCGCAACACGCACCCAAATAGTCACCCTCCTCCTCATCCAGACAACCTTCCTCGCCGTCATCGGCATCACCGCAGGAACAGCGATCTCCGCCGCTCTCCTCATAGCCGCACACGACCCGCTCCCCGGACTCGCGTTCTCCGCAGCCCTCGCGACACTCACCCTCATCACCACCCTCGTCGCAGCCCTCATCCCAGCCCTCATCGCCAGCCGACGAGAACCCATCCGCGAACTCAGAATCGCGTAGTCCCCACTCGATGTGCCACACACTGCCTGGCCGCGAGGTGACGGGGACTATAAGACCGGCGCTCGGACTGAACGGGGTGGACTGCCTCGCGCGTCCCTTATCCTCCGCCATTGAAGGGCGGCAACGTGGCAACATTCTGGCAACGAACGCTGGCGACAAGGCCTTCCGCGTCGCACTCCACGCACGCAGAACCCTTGTAAACACGGGTCGAAACGAGGACAGTCACGCCGTTTCGGGGGAGCCGATTCCCCTCTCACGGCGGTAACGCGGGTTCGAATCCCGCTGGGGTCACATCGTGAAAGCCTCCGGATTTCCGGAGGCTTTCGTTGTTTCCCGCCGCGTTGTCGGTGCCTGGCGTTACTGCGTGTCGTGCCTGGTCGTTGTGGTGGTTGCGGCGGACTGACGTTTGCGATGGCGTTGCGCGTTGACGCGGTTCGCGCATGCGACGGAGCAGTATCGTCGTGATTGGTTGCGGGACTGGTCAAGGTAGTAGTCGTCGCACCGGTCGGCGGAGCAACGCTTGAGTGACGTCCACGTGTCGTCATCAATGAGTGCGGCAAGGCTTGCGGCGGCTTTCACCGTCATCTTGGCTACTGCATCGGCGTTGGTGCTGTGCAGGTGTAGGCCCCATCGTCCGTTCGCATCTGCAGACAGTGCCGGAGCGGCAGCGGCGTTGCGGAGTAACCCGTTGAGTATGTCGCTCGCTTCGGCAAGACCTGGCGCATCCAGTGCGGCTCGCAGTCGTGAGCACAGGTGAGCGACATTTGGGTCATCGGGGCTGGCCGGGGGCTCTTTTGGTATCACCGGCGCTCCCTGGCGAGCATTACTCACGCTGTTCGCCAGAGTGAGAGCAAGTTCGATGCCCTCATCGAAGTAGGTGGCCAATGATCGCATGGCTCGATGGTAGCGTAAGTGGCGTAACTGTTTTTGCCACTGACGGAGATGCGAATGCTTGTTGACCTCGAAACCGATGACCCTCGCTGGGACGAGGCACTGCCGGTCCTGCAAGAACTACGTACCGCACTCACTCCTGAGCTGCTTCACCAGGTGCTCACCGAAGGCGCACCGCAGGGTCTGCGATTCTCTGCCTGGTACGACGACGGGCGTTGTGTTGCGGTCGCAGGCTGGCGAGTCGTTGCCAACACCAGTGCGATCCGTAAGTTCTACGTCGACGACCTGTCGACAGCTCGGAGCAATCGATCACGCGGCTACGGTGCCGCGTTACTAGATGCCTTGACCAGCCGCGCCCGTGAGCTCGGCTGCTATCTCATCGAGCTTGACTCCGGCACTCAACGTCACGAAGCACACCGTTTCTACCTGCGCGAGCGAATGAACATCAACGCCTTCCATTTCAGCAAGGCGTTGTGACTCGGTGGCCGTGATGTCTCCGTCATGGCAAAGGCCGGCCTCTTCGGCGTCTGCCGCATCGACTGGGGCTTGCTCGCTGTCAGCTATGTAGCTGGCACCCTCACCCGGCGCGGCCGGTCACGACACGCCGTGGCGGTGCGCCACTGTACGGCGTGTCGTGACCGGCCGCGTTGTCGGTGCCTGGCGTTACGGCGTGTCGTGCCCGGTCGTCGAGCCGGTCGTCCCGACCGAGGCGCCCGTGGCCGTCGAGCTGGTCATCTCGCCCGAGGTGTTCGCGCCACCCGACGCACCCGCGCCACCCGCACCACCTACCGCCCGCTGGCGTTTGCGGCGTCGTGCTCGCACGACGAGCCAGACGAGGGTCCACACGATGGCGATGGGGATGAGCCAGGGGAGTGCGAAGCCGAGGGCGACGACGAGTCCGTTGAGGGTGGCGATGACGGTGTTCCAGCCGGTGGCGAGGCCGTTGGTGAAGCCGATGGGGTCGGCGGTGGCGGGGGTGCTGGTGCGGTTGAGTTCGACGGTGAGCGTTGACATGGCTACTTGGTCGCTCAGTGCTTTCAGTTGTTGTTCGTACGATTCGAGTTCGGCTTGCCGTTGGGCGAGTACCGATTCTGCTTCGACGAGGTCGGCGACGCTGCCCGATTGCGCCATGAGTTCAGTGAGTCGTTCGACCGATGCTCGTGCAGAATCAACCCGGGCTTGCAGGTCGATGCTCTGCATGGTGACGTCTTCTCGTTCGATCGACGACGAGGTCACGGTGCCAATGTCGCCGAGCGCCCCGGTGGTGCTTGTCATGCTGGTGGCGGGAATGCGGATGGTGATCCAGCCGCTGACCACTTCGGCGTCGGCATCCGGCACTGTTGCGCGGGAGTCACGTGAGGCAATCCGCTGTGCTTCTACGTAGCCGCCCTGTTCCTGTGCAAGTGCGGCGATGGTTTCGGCGCTGGCGGCAATGTCGTCAACGCGCAGTGTGACGGTTCCTGTTGTGATGATTTGGCGTTCGGCGGCGATATCGCTGGCCATGTCGGCGCCCATGTCGGCGGTGCCATCGGCAGCTCGCGATTCCTCCGAAGAGCTACGGGGTGGCACGGCGTAGTCTCCCGCCGAATCACTGCTGCTCAACGACATGCTGTTCATGACGATCGCCGGCGAGATGACAGCGCCCACAACAAAGGCTGCTGCGACCCCCAGGCCAACGGCCCATCCGCGCATGCGTCGACGGGGGCGACGCCCGGTCGCAACGTGCTGCGACCCAGTCATACGTCGTGCTGCGTCATCCGATGCGTCGATGCGCGCAAAAATGTTGTCTTCCATTGTTCGAATGCGTTCCTCATGGAGTTCGGGCAGAGCAGGGGCAGCATTACCGGGTATGGGTGCCGGCGTGGGTGTGCTGCCGGAGTGTGGTGTGCCGGATGCAGCAGTCATGGTGTCTCCGTCTCGTTGACCGTGGTCTCGTTGACCTTTTCGCGTAGGCGGCTGCGTACGCGCGAGAGGCGGTTGCGAACCTGCCCGTGGGTGAGTTGCAGAGTGTCGGCGGCGGCATCGTACGAGTAGCCTTCGCAGGCGCACAGCACAAAGATCTGCTGGTCGATATCGCTGAATCCGCGCAGTTCATCGATGATGCGTTCGGCCCAGTCGCGTGTGATAACGAGATCTGCGACATCAATGCTGTCGGCGAGTTCGTCGTCAACGGACTGTTCATTCTCGCGGGTGCGTGCGCGCTGCCGCATCCGGTTGGCAGTATGAAACCGACATATTGTTGCCAGCCACGGCAACAGTGAGTCGCCCGAAAGAAGGAGCCCTGGCAGTTTTCGCCACGCGGTGACAAAGGTCTCTTGAACGATTTCTTCGGCATCGGCGGGGGTTCGCACAATGCCGTACGCAATCCAGTACACCGGTGTGACATGCGCGCGGTAGAGCAGACGAAACGCCTGTTGGTCGCCGGATGCTGCACGCGTGACAAGTTCGGCATCGGTTGTCGTGGGTGGCATGGGGGTCCTCCTCAGCCTCTCACTTGTTAAGTGTCGGTACCCACGGAATCGTCTCAGATGTTCTCGAACTTTCTACAAAACCCTGTAACATCGTGCAGGCGAGGGGGAGTATCCCACACACATCGCACCCGTCATCACGGTGACCGTCGGAGGCCACCCGGGTGCGTGCCGCAGAAATGCGGGGGAGAGACTTTCGGTCACTATCGACCGCTCGAAAGGCCCCCGTGCATATTCCTCTCTGGTTCGAGATCACGGCTTATGTCGTGCTCAGCCTCATCCTTATTGGCGATCTTTTATTGGTCCGGATGCGGCCCCACATTCCTTCCACCCGAGAATCCACACTCTGGGTCGTCTTTTATGTCACACTCGCGGTGCTTTTTGCCGGGGCACTGTGGTGGGTGACCGATGTCGGCACGGCAGGAGAATTTCTCACTGGTTGGGCACTGGAATACAGCCTGTCGATCGACAACCTGTTCGTGTTCATTTTGATCATGGCGCAGTTCTCGGTGCCTCGACGCCTGCAACAAAACGTGCTCATGATCGGTATTTTGATCGCGCTGGTATTGCGTGGGCTGTTCATTATTGCCGGGGTCGCGATCATCGAGCACTTCTCGCCGGTGTTCTATATTTTTGGTGCGTTCTTAGTGTGGACCGCTATTCGACAGGTACTACCCGAAAAAGACGACGATGTCGAAAAGCAGAGCCTGATGGTTCGAGTGCTGCGCAGGTTTGTGCCGATCGCTGATTCTTATGACGGTAACCGGATGCGAACATCGGTCGACGGTGTTCGCATGTTCACGCCGCTCGTGCTGGTGTTCGTCACGATCGGCGTGACCGATCTGATGTTCGCGATCGACTCGATCCCCGCGATCTTTAGCATCACGCAGGATGGCTTCATTGTTTTCACCGCGAACATTTTTGCGCTGATGGGTCTTCGGCAGCTGTACTTTTTGCTCGGCAATCTGCTCGACAAGCTGCGATACCTCTCTTATGGCATCGCGGTGATCCTCGGATTTATCGGGATCAAATTGATTTTGCACGCTATGCACGTGAACGAACTGCCGTTTATTAACGGTGGTGAATCTATTGAGTGGGCACCCGAGATTCCGCTGTGGTTGTCGCTCGGTGTCATCGTGGTGGCGATGGTGGGGGCGACCGGAGCGAGTCTTATTGCCTCACAGCGTGACCAGAAGCGTGACAAAGCAGGGTCGCCGACAGGTGTAGACTGACGCGCATGCAGGCGGTGGCGCTTCTCCTTAGCAGCCGCGACGAGACCTCGATTAGGTAGGCCATCCTCGTCGCGGAGTTCCGCATGGGCCGTCCGCCGAATCTTTGGAGAAAGCGACAGATGACCACTGACGTAAATGCTGCACCGTCTCGCCCTCGTACCCTGGCAGAAAAACTATGGGACGACCACCTTGTTGTTAAGGGCGAAGACGGACAACCGGATCTGATTTATATTGACCTGCATCTTGTGCACGAGGTCACCAGCCCGCAGGCTTTTGATGGTCTGCGCGCCGAGGGGCGTCCGCTGCGTCGTACCGATCTCACGATTGCTACAGAAGACCACAACACACCCACGCTCGATATCGACAAGCCCATCGCCGACCTCACCAGTCGTACACAGATAGAAACGCTGCGTCGCAACGCAGAAGAGTTCGGTGTTCGGCTGCATCCACTCGGTGATGTCGAGCAGGGCATTGTGCACGTGATGGGCCCGCAGCTGGGCTTGACCATGCCCGGCATTACCGTGGTGTGTGGCGACTCGCACACGTCGACACACGGTGCTTTTGGTGCGATGGCCTTCGGCATTGGTACGAGCGAGGTCGAGCATGTCATGGCCACGCAGACACTGCCGCTGAAACCGTTTAAGACGATGGCCATCAACGTTGACGGCGAACTCAAGCCCGGCGTCACCGCAAAAGACATCATTTTGGCTGTGATCGCCAAGATCGGCACGGGCGGCGGCCAGGGATACGTGCTCGAGTACCGCGGCAGCGCCATTCGCGCCCTCTCGATGGAGGGGCGCATGACGATCTGCAATATGTCGATCGAGGCTGGCGCCCGCGCCGGTATGGTTGCACCCGACGAAACAACCTTTGAGTATGTCAAGGGGCGCCCGCATGCACCGAAGGGTGCCGACTGGGATGAAGCGGTTGCCTACTGGCGCACGCTGCCCACCGATGAAGGCGCGGTTTTTGACGCCGAAGTGTTCATCGACGCCAATGAGCTCGAGCCTTTTGTCACGTGGGGCACGAACCCGGGCCAGGGCCGTTCGTTGTCGTCGAGCGTGCCGCATCCGGAAGAATTTTCTGACCCGAATGCACAGGCTGCCGCCCAGCGCGCGCTCGAATATATGGACCTTGCTCCCGGCACGCCGCTGAAAGACATTGCGGTCGACGCGGTGTTTATGGGGTCGTGCACCAACAGCCGCATAGAAGACCTGCGCGCATTCGCCTCGATCATTGAGGGCCGCAAGAAAGCCGACGGCGTTCGCGTCATGGTCGTACCAGGGTCTGCCCGGGTGCGTCTTGAAGCTGAAGCCGAGGGCATCGATAAGATCGTGACCGATTTCGGTGCCGAATGGCGTTTCGCAGGCTGCTCGATGTGTCTAGGGATGAACCCCGACCAGTTGGCTCCCGGCGAGCGCTGCGCATCCACATCGAACCGAAACTTTGAGGGACGCCAGGGCAAGGGTGGCCGCACGCACCTGGTCTCGCCGCTGGTTGCCGCCGCTACCGCTGTGCGAGGCACGCTATCGAGCCCGAGCGACCTGGAGGGGAGCATCTGATGGAAAAGTTCACAACACACACGGGTGTGGCTGCACCGTTGAAGAGATCGAACGTCGACACCGACCAGATCATCCCGGCTGTTTACCTCAAGCGCGTAACCAAAACCGGTTTTGACGACGCGCTGTTCTCGGCGTGGCGTCAAGATCCCGATTTTGTGCTCAATCACGACGCATTTCGCCATGCGAGCGTGCTTGTTGCCGGGCCTGACTTCGGTACCGGATCAAGCCGGGAACATGCCGTGTGGGCACTGCGTGACTATGGGTTCCGGGTTGTGCTCAGCCCGCGCTTCGCCGATATTTTTCGCGGAAACTCCGGCAAGCAGGGGCTGCTCACCGGCGTCATCACAGAAGACGACCTCGAAGCGATCTGGGCAGTCATTGATGCCGAGCCGGGTGTCGAGATGACGGTTGATCTTGTTGAGCGCACAGCAACCATCGGAAGCCTCCAGGTGCCCTTCGAAATCGATGACTACACTAGGTGGCGGCTCCTCGAGGGGCTCGATGACATCGGGCTCACGCTGCGCAACGAAGAAGCAATCGCGCAGTTCGAGGCCCGCCGCGCACCGTGGCGGCCACGTACACTGCCTGTGGCGTGAGCAAGGGGAAAGAATTGTTCCCCCGCGGCACAACCGCGATCCCCTGATGAAGTGAGGCCCTTGTATGACGACAACCGCGCGCGAAACCCGTTCCGGAGCCGTCTCAGCACCGCGAGGTGACGTACTAACGATCCGTGGAGGCCGACCCCTCGACGGGCGAGTAGATGTCAAAGGTGCGAAGAACCTAGCCACAAAAGCGATGGTGGCGACGCTGCTCGGTGAGACCGTCAGCACGCTGCGCGATGTGCCGGCCATCAGCGATGTCGCCGTTGTGCGCTCGCTTCTTGAGGTACACGGTGTGCGAGTGAGCGACGGCGACGAACCGGGCGCTCTGGTCTTTGACCCGAGTGATGTCGAATCGGCCCACTTTGAGCAGATCGATGCGCATGCGGGTGCCTCACGTATCCCGATTCTTTTCTGTGGCCCGTTGCTGCACCGTCTGGGTCAGGCGTTTATTCCTGACCTGGGCGGATGCCGCATTGGTGACCGCCCGATTGACTTTCACCTCGACGCGCTGCGCAAATTTGGTGCCGTGGTCGAGAAGCTTCCCAGCGGCATCCGTCTCTCAGCACCTGATGGCCTGCGCGGGGCGAACATCCACCTGCCATACCCGAGCGTGGGTGCTACCGAGCAGGTACTGCTGACCGCCGTGCGTGCAAAGGGCGAGACAGAGCTGCGTAACGCGGCCATCGAACCCGAAATCATGGACCTCATCGCGGTGCTGCAAAAAATGGGCGCGATTATTTCTTATGAGCCCAACCGCGTGATTCTTATCGAGGGTGTCGAAACGTTGCGCGGCTACGACCATCGTTCGATTTTTGATCGCAACGAGGCAGCGTCGTGGGCAAGCGCGGCACTGGCCACCGACGGCGAGATTTTTGTGGGCGGCGCACGCCAGCAAGAAATGCTCACGTTCTTGAACGTGTTCCGCAAGGCGGGCGGCTGGTTCGATGTGCAAGAAGACGGCATTCTCTTCCGCCGCGAAGGCGAGTTGCATCCGGTGATTGTCGAAACCGATGTGCACCCCGGATTCATGACCGACTGGCAGCAGCCGCTGGTGGTTGCGCTCACCCAGGCACATGGTCGATCGATTGTGCACGAAACTGTGTATGAGAACCGCATGGGCTTTACCGACGCACTCGTCAAGATGGGTGCCGATATTGTTGTTCACCCGCATGGCCTGCAAGATGGCCCTCGTCGTGTGCCGCGCCGTGACCTGGAACAGGCCGCTGTTATTACGGGGCCCACACCGCTGCACGGAGCAAACATTGTTGTTCCCGACCTGCGGGGTGGTTACAGCCACGTGATTGCCGCACTTACAGCGCAGGGAGAATCAACCGTATCGGGCGTTGATATTTTGAGCCGCGGCTATGAAAAGTTCCTCGACAAACTCGAAGTCTTAGGCGCCGACTTCGACGTCATCGGATAAGCCATGCCGGCCTGGTCATCCGAAAAGGCCCGGCCGGGGTTGTTTTGGCCTCTGGCAGCCCTCGTCGTTCCTCCTGTATCACTGCTTGCCCGCATCGAGCGCGGTGGTGCTGAGCATCTGCCCCGGAAGGGTGCATTTGTGCTCGCGCCCAACCACTACTCTGAGTTTGATCCGTTGATCGTTGCTGTCGCCGTATGGAAAATGGGGCGGCTGCCGCGGTTCATGGCTAAAGAGAGTCTGTTTCGCGTTCCCGTGGTCGGCTGGGTGCTCAAGCACACCGGAATGGTGCCTGTGGCACGCAGTGCTTCGGCCAGCAGTGCCCGGCAGACTCTGCAGCAGTCAGAAGAACTGGTCAAGCACGGCCGCGGCGTCATTGTGTATCCGGAAGGGTCGCTCACACGCGATCCCGACCTGTGGCCTATGCGTGGAAAGTCGGGGGCCGTACGTTTGGCTCTCGAGGGAAATATTCCGCTGATCCCCATGGCCCAGTGGGGAACCCAGCAGATCATGGGCCGATATGGCAAGGGCATAAAGCTGTGGCCATGGCGGCGCCGCGTGCAGGTGCTTGTCGGCCCACCGGTCAACATCGACGACCTGCGGGGCCGCGGTAACGATCGTGCTGTTATTAATGAGGCCACAGAGCGGTTGATGACGGCGATTACTGCTCTTCTGGAAGAATTGCGTGAAGAAAAAGCGCCGCCCGTGCGCTGGAACCCTCATGACCACGGCCAGAAGGAGACCGGACGCCTTGAGCCGTAGAGTATCTTCCGCAAAACAGCGCGTCACCGTTATCGGTGCCGGCAGCTGGGGCACGACCTTTGGCAAGATACTGGCCGACGGCGGCGCCCAGGTGACCATGTGGGCCAGACGGCCCGAGCAGGCACAAGAAATTGCCGAGGCCAAAAGAAACTCGCAGTATCTGCCGGGTATCAACCTGCCTCGAACCATGACGGCCACCCACCACCTGGCACAGGCACTCGACAGCGCCGACCAGATATATCTGTCGGTGCCCAGCCAGTCGCTGCGAGAAAATCTGAAGGCGCTGCGACCGATTCTCTCAGCCAGCGATGCCCCCATCATCAGCCTCATGAAGGGTGTCGAGCGGCGCACAGGGCAGCGAATGAGTCAGGTTATTGAGCAGGAGCTCCGCTGCGACCCAGCGCGTATAGCGGTAGCATCCGGTCCCAACTTGGCTCTCGAGATCGCCCGCGAGCAGCCCACCGCCGCGGTGATTTCTTCGCACGACCTCGAAACAGCCGAGCTCGTCGCGCGAACCGTGCGCAACAACTATTTTCGTAGCTTTGTGAACACCGATGTTCCCGGCACAGAATTTGGTGGCGTGCTCAAAAACTTGATTGCGGTAGCTATCGGCATCGTCGATGGCGTGGGCTATGGCGAGAACACCAAGGCCGCGATTATTACCCGCGGGCTCGTAGAAATGACCGACTTTGCTGTGGCCTACGGTGCGCAGCCCGAAACCATGCACGGCCTCGCAGGACTCGGCGACCTTATTGCCACGTGCCAATCGCCCCTGAGCCGAAACAATACGGCCGGGCGGCTCTTGGGGCAGGGATACAGCTACCAAGACGTGGTCAAACAAATGCACCAGACCGCAGAAGGGCTGGCGTCTGTGGCGCCCATCTTGCAGCTGGCGCACGAGGCCGACGTACACATGCCTATTGTTGAACAGGTAAAAATGGTGCTCGATGGCACTCTTCCTCCGCGCGACATTGCGCCGCATCTGACGACCGACGACGACACCCCGCAGGGTGAGAGGACCAACAATGGACAAGCAAGCGGTGGTAGTGCTCTTCGGCGGGCGTTCCAGCGAACACTCGATCAGTTCCGCAACGGCGGGCGGGGTACTGCGGGCCATTAACCGCGACCGCTACCGGGTGATACCCGTCGGCATCACCCGCGAAGGGGCTTTTGTTCTCGAAGAAGACAACCCCGACAAGTTTCCGCTCGACGCAGAACACCTGCCCGAAGTCGTCGACAACGGCACGCGTGTGCTGTGGCCTGAGCCGGGCGGCGAAGCAACCCTGCGGGTGATAGCCACCGACAACACCGTGCGGTCGCTGGGCCCGATCGACGTTGTTCTTCCGCTGCTGCACGGCACCCACGGTGAAGACGGCACCATCCAGGGCTTTTTCGACACGCTCGGTATCGCCTATGCCGGTGGGGGAGTACTCGACTCGGCGCTGTGTCTCGACAAACACTTTATGAAGATGGCTCTGCAGGCCGAGGGTATTGCCGTGGCACCGTGGGTGACCGTGCGTGCGCAGGAATGGGAAGACGACCCGGATGCCGTGCGCGCGGCGACCGTGCAGCTTGATCTGCCGGTTTTCGTGAAACCTGCCCGCGCAGGTTCGAGCGTGGGTGTTTCGCGCGTGAGCGGGCTTGCCGAACTTGATGAGGCACTGCGTATCGCTTTTGCTGAAGACGACAAGGTGCTGATCGAAACAGGGATCACGGGCCGTGAGATCGAGGTCGCGATTCTTGAGACTGCAGAGGGCGTGCGGGCCTCGGTACCGGGCGAGATTGTGCTGACCGAGCGCGGTTTTTACGACTTTGAGGGCAAATATCTTGGTGGTGACGGCGTTGATGTCGTGTGCCCCGCTTCACTCGCTCGCGAAGAGGCCGAGGCGATTCAGCGGATTGGTGTTGCAGCGTTTCACGCCGTTGATGGTCGTGGCTTGGCTCGCGTCGACATGTTTCTCACACCCGAGGGCACGCTCATCGTCAATGAGCTGAACACGATGCCCGGGTTCACACCGATTTCTATGTACCCGAAGTGCTGGGTGGCATCCGGCCTGAGCTACACCGACCTGATTACCGAACTTATTCAGACGGGGCTTCGTCGGCAGCAATACAGCGCGCATCGGTAGGCAGCCGACCGACAGCAGACGTGAGCCGGTCGAGCACCGAGTCGGCGCTGATAACGCTCGAGTTCACCGTTACCTGCACGGCAGGAGTACGCCCATACGTGGTGATGCGCAGCCATGGCCGATCTTCGGAGTCAACCAGCCAGTCAACACCACCAAATGTGACGCACTGCAGAGTGCTGGGCCCGGGCGGTTCGACACCGCAGCGCAGGTATACCGACTCGGGGTCGCCCCAGGCGCCCGTGGCTTGTGCGTTGGTCCAGCGCCGCTGTTGCGGTTCTGATCCGCCCACGCTCTCAAAAGATTTGGGTAGGCGCACCGACACTTCGGCGCACAGGGGATTGTTGGCATCGGCGGCAGGTTCGAGCGCAACGGTACCGGCGCCGCATCCGGTAAGAATGGTGGCGGCAGCAAGCACAAGGCCGATCAGGCCATAGCGACGAAAACGGGGCATGCATCCAGGCTACCTTTGGTGCATGACCCATTCTGCATCGCCCGACGACCCGCGGCTCAGTGAGATCTCTGAGGGCACCGTTTTGCGTACGATTTTGCAGAGAACACCGGATGCCGCTGCCGCGCTGATTGGCCCGGGCGATGACGCAGCACTCATCTCGGCAGCTTCGGGCGCGGTTGTTGCCACGACCGATACTCTCGTGCACGGCCCTGATTTTCGGCTCTCGTGGTCCAGTGGTTTCGATCTGGGGTGGAAGGCGGCCGCCGTCAACCTTGCTGATGTTGCGGCGATGGGCGCGCGGCCGACTGCGCTGCTGGTGGCATTGGCGGTGCCGGGCGAGATTCGGTTGTCGTTTGTGGCACAGCTCGCTGATGGACTGCGCGAGGCCTGCGCGGCGCTGGCTCCCGGATGCTCGGTGGTGGGCGGCGACCTTACGATCTCGGACACTCTCATGATCGCTGTGACGGCGCTCGGCGACCTTGAGGGGCGTGCGGCTGTTACTCGGGGTGGTGCTCAGGCCGGTGATGCCGTGGCACTGTGTGGCGACATGGGAGTGGCGGCTGAGGGACTGCGGCTGCTTTTTGAACGGTATGGTCGGGCGCAGCATCCGGGATCTTTAGACGACGCAGAGTGGACGACCGACGAACTGCGGGCGGTCATGGCACAGCTGCGGCCCGATCCGCCCATCGCTGCGGGACCGCATGCGGCACGGGCGGGGGCGACAGCCATGATGGATGTCTCGGACGGCCTGGCGCTGGATGCACATCGGCTCGCCGAGGCCTCGCACGTGACGATCAACTTTGACAGCGCGGCTCTGGGGCCGCAACCGCAGCGTGCCCTGGCGGGCGGCGAAGATCACGCACTGCTGGCCACTTTTGCTCCGGATGCTGTGCCCGACGGTTTTCGTGTGATCGGCCGGGTGCGTGAACGCGGCGAACACGGCATTCTGTGCGACGGTGCGCCGATTGATGCCGCCGGGTGGGATCCCTATCGCGACGCGGAATCGGCGGAGTCGACGGGCAGCACGGGGTCGACGGGAAGCACGGAGTCGACGGGAAGCACGGCGTCGACGCGCGGCTGAGCCCACCACAGGGCCGTGTCGCCATACGATCGGTGGCGATATTTTTCGAGCCCCGCGGCGTCCCATTCGGGTTCTGCAGCTCGCGAGGCACGCTCAATAATCACCAGCGCATCGGGCGAGAGCAGGGGAGACAGCGCCACGAGGTCACCGGCCAGGTCGGTGTCAGAAATATCGTACGGCGGGTCGCAAAACACGAGGTCGTAAGGGCCGGTGGCACGGCCCAAAAAGCCGCGCACCGAGCTCTCATGCACGTGTGCGGCATCCGGTGCTTGCAGTGCGCGAGTAACAAGACGCATGTTTTCTCGAGCGATACCGGCCGCTGCCCGCGCTTTTTCGACCATGTCGATGCTGGCAGCGCCACGGCTGAGGGTTTCTAAAGCGAGGGCTCCCGAACCCGCATAAAGATCGAGCACCCGCGCGCCGTCAATAATGTTTTCTGTTTCTAAAGAAGCAAAAAGTGACTCACGAACCCGGTCGCTGGTCGGCCTGGTGCCCGCTTTGGGTACGCGTAACCGGATGCCACCTGCCCGCCCAGCAATGATTCTTGTCACGGCAACACACTAGCCGCTCACGGGACGGACGGTGGTGCGGGCTGCGGTGTCGGGGCTCGTGCCTAGACTTTGTTTATGCCCATTGGTCTGGATGACAACCTTGCTGCGGTCATTGGCGTTAAACCTGCCCAGACTCTCGAGCGCGCTTTTGGCATGCACGACGTTGGCGACCTGCTGGCGCATTATCCGCGCCGTTACGCGAGCCGTGGTGAACTCACCCCCATATTTGATCTGCCGGTAGGAGAACAGGCGACCATTGTTGCCGAGGTGGTATCGGCGTCGATTCGTGAAATGCGTCAGCGGCGCGGGGCCATGCTCGAGGTGACGATTGGTGACGGCCGAGGGCGGATGAACCTCACGTTTTTTGGCAAGAGCCGGTACGCCCTCGAATGGCGTGTGAATGAGCTTCGCCCGGGCAGGCGCGGTGTTTTCTCGGGCAAGGTGGGCAAATATCGTGACAGCCTGCAGTTTGCGCACCCGCAGTACGAACTCTTTGACGACGAAGAATCGGCCCGCACCCACGCCGACGAAGCGGTCATAACACCCATACCGCTCTATCCGGCCACGTCGACCATCGCCAGTTGGCAGCTGCAGAAAATTATTGGTGACGTGCTGGATCGCCTCGGCGACGTGCCCGACCCGCTGCCGCCGGATATTCGCCGCGAGCACCGGATGCTGCAGGCCCGCGCCGCGCTCGAAGCGATCCACCGGCCCCGCACCCGAGACGACATATCACCGGCCATTCGTACGCTGCGTATGCACGAGGCGCTCGTGTTGCAGACGGCGCTACTGCAGCAGCGAGCAGACGTGCAGGCACTTGCCGCACGGGCGCGGCCCGCGGCATCCGGTGGTCTTCTCGAACAGTTCGACCACGCACTGGCATTTACTCTCACGCCCGACCAGCAGCAGGTGGGTGCAACGATCGCTGCCGACCTGGTGGGCGATTCACCCATGAACAGGCTTGTGCAGGGCGAGGTGGGCTCGGGTAAAACACTTGTGGCTGTGCGCGCCATGCTGCAGGTGGCTGAGTCGGGCGGTCAGGCAGCACTCATCGCACCGACCGAAGTGTTAGCGGCCCAACATTTGCGTTCCATTACCCGAATGCTGGGGCCCAACCTTTCTGCCGAACTCATGCCCACTCTGCTCACCGGCCAGTTGTCGGCAGCCGATCGGCGCAGGGCGGCACTGCGCGTTGCCGCAGGCCAATCCCGCATCGTGATCGGTACGCACGCACTGCTGGGCGAGCGCACAACATTCGCCGATCTGGCGCTTGTTGTGGTCGACGAACAGCACCGGTTTGGTGTGGAGCAGCGCGAGGCACTGCGAGCCAAAGGCAAAAACCCGCACGTTCTTGTGCTCACCGCCACCCCGATTCCGCGCACCGTTGCGATGACGGTGTTCGGTGACCTCGACACGTCGGTGATCCGCACCCTGCCTGCTGGGCGCGCCGGCATACAAACATTTGTCGCGCCGCTGGCGGAGCATCCGGCATGGTTTGTGCGGGTGTGGGAGCGCGCGGCAGAAGAAATAGCGCAGGGCCGCCAAGTTTTCGCCGTGTGCGCGGCGATCGACACCGACAAAAACTTGCGAGAAGAAAACTCTGACCCCGTCGTCGATAGCGACGCAGCCGGTGAAGAAACTGAGGGGCGAAAGGGGCCTCGCTGGGGTGTGGTTCAGCTACTCGAATTGCTCTCGACGCACCCCGTGCTGGGCAAGCACCGTCTTGCCGCACTGCACGGCAGCATGACATCGGACGAAAAAGACGCCGTTATGCAGTCCTTTGCGCGCGGCGAGATTGATCTCGTCGTGGCAACCACCGTGATCGAGGTGGGTGTTGACGTGCCCAACGCCTCGACCATGATCGTGATGGACGCCGACCGCTTTGGCGTATCGCAACTGCACCAGCTGCGCGGTCGCGTCGGTCGCGGCAGTGTTCCGGGTCTATGCCTTCTGGTGACCGAGGCCGAAACGGGTAGCCCCGCACGAGAACGTGTCGATGCCGTGGCTGGCACAACAGATGGTTTTGCGCTCGCCGAGGTTGATCTCGAACTGCGCGGCGAGGGCGATGTTTTAGGGGCTGCACAGGCCGGAGCCCGGTCGTCACTCAAGCTTTTGCGCGTGGTAAAAGACGCCGATGTCATTGAGCAGGCGCGAACACTTGCCGAACACATTCTTACCGGCGACCCTGAGCTTCGCGAGCACACCGGGCTGGCCCTGGCGATTGCGCGCCGGGTGAGCGAAGCCGATCGTGCGGCGCTGGCAAAAAACTAGATTGTTCCGGATGCTGCTTTTCGACGACGTTCGTGTGTGCAGTTTTCTGGTGTGCGGCCAGTACAAAGAAACTCGGCGATAGGGTGGGTGGCATGAGTAGTCGGATCGCCGTTGTCCCGGGGTCTTTTGACCCGCCCACGCTGGGTCACCTCGACGTGATTCGTCGCGCAGCGGCGCTGTACGACGAACTGCACGTACTCGTGGTGCATAACCCTGACAAGGCAGCGATGCTGCCGATTGCCCAGCGCCTGACGCTGCTCGAAGAATCGATTGCTCAGGCCGGAGTGGCCGGCAACATTATTGTCGGTTCGTGGAGCATGGGTTTGTTGGTCGACTATGCCCGTGACGTTAATGCCGGGGTGCTGGTAAAAGGCATTCGCTCGCAGATTGATGTGTCGTATGAGTCACCCATGGCGATTGTGAACAAGCATCTGGCCGATATCGAGACCGTATTTTTGCTTACCGACCCGGCACACGCCATGGTTTCCAGTTCTCTTGTGCGGCAGGTTGCGGCACTCGGCGGCGATGTCTCGGCGTTTGTGCCTACCGTCGTAGCTGAGTTTCTCGACACCGGTGCACGCGATATCTAATCGCTCACTCAGGCGCCGCTCAGCGGCAGCGCCGATAGGATGACGTGGTGAAGAACCGACTGAATGGCCCATTTGTTGTGCCTGTGCGCGAGATCGTGCGGCTTCCTGGCCAGATGCGGGAGCACGAACTCTCGGTACCCATTCGTGAACGCTGGGGCGAAGGCATTGTTTCGGTAGAACAGGGAACAACCGTTGATGTCGACGTACGTTTAGAGTCCGTCCACGAAGGTATTCTCGCTACCGGCGAAGCCGATACTCGTTACGATGGCGAGTGCGGGCGATGCCTGCGTGCCGTGTCTGAGCCTGTCGAAGTCGAATTCCAAGAACTTTTCGCATATCCTGGAGAAGAAGCGAGTGACTTCGAGGTTCAAGACGACCACGTGGATCTTGAAACTCTTGTCCGGGATGCGGTCGTATTATCGCTCCCGTTTCAACCGGTGTGCGAGCCGGATTGCCCCGGTCTCGATCCTGAGACCGGTGAGCGTTTCGATTCGTCCGCTAGCAAGGAGACCGCGGCACCCATCGATCCTCGATGGAGCGCGCTCCAGCAGATTATTGACCAAGGGAGCACGGCAGAAGACCGTGACTCCACCAACACAGAAGGTAGTTAGGCATGGCCGGTAACCCCCCGAAGCGCAAGCTTTCACGCTCGAACACTCGCTCGCGTCGCGCGCAGTGGAAGGCCGAAGCGCCTGCACTGGTAAAGACCGTGGAGAACGGCAAGGTTGTTTACAGCCGTCCCCACCAGGCAAAGGTGGTCACTGACTCGCAGGGCACTGAGCTGTTCCTCGAGTACAAGGGCCGCAAAGTCGCCGACATCTAAGCGACACACGCGACCATGACCGACGTCTCAGGGGAAGGCGCCGGGCTGTCTGAGCGACTCGGTGTCGATATCGATGCCGAGTTGCTTTCGCGTGCCCTCACTCATCGCTCCTTTGCGTATGAGAACGGCGGTATTCCGCACAACGAACGTCTCGAGTTTCTGGGAGACTCAGTGCTCGGGCAAGCGGTAACCGTCATGCTGTACACCACCCAACCCGATCTGGACGAGGGCGAGTTAGCGAAGCGCCGCGCCAGCGTTGTTTCTACCGTGGCGCTGGCCGAGGCTGCCCGCGGTATTGGGCTTGGTGAGTACCTGTTACTGGGCCGCGGTGAAGAACAGACCGGCGGCCGCGATAAAGACTCCATCTTGGCCGACACGATGGAGGCCGTTATTGGTGCTGTCTATTTGTCGGCCGGGCAAGATGCTGCCACCGACCTGGTTTTGCGGTTGACTCAACCGCTGTTAGAAGATCCGGAACGGTATGGCGCTGCTATTGACCCCAAGACGAGTCTGCAAGAGATTGCTGCTCGTTTAAGTTTTGACCCGCCGCGCTATTCGGTGCAGTCGTCGGGCCCCGATCATGATCGTCGGTTTACGGCGACGGTTGTTGTGGGTGACCTATCGCAGACGGGCGTGGGAACAAGTAAGAAGACAGCAGAAATGGCTGCGGCTCTGAGCGCATGGCATGTGCTGAGCGACCGTGCCTGAGCTTCCTGAAGTTGAGGTTGTTCGCCTTGGGTTAGCGCCCGCACTGGTGGGAGCGACCATAACTGCGGTGAGCGTTTTTGATGAGCGGTCACTGAAACGCCATGTTGGCCCCGCTGCTGATTTTGTTGAGCGCCTTGAGGGTGCCGATATTGACGCGGTGGTTCGACGAGGCAAATTTTTGTGGATGCCGATTCGGGGCCGGGCTGAAGCGATCGTTGGCCATTTGGGGATGAGCGGGCAGTTACTGTTGCGCATGCCCGATGTGCACGGCGATAAGCATGAGCGTATTCGGCTGGATATTCGGCATCCGGACCATGATCGTTTAAGCATTGTTTTTGCTGACCAGCGTATTTTTGGGTCGCTCGCTGTTGATGCTCTTGTTGAGACCGGTGATGGTTGGGCGGCAGGGCACGGTTCGGCATCGACACTTGTGCCCACGCAGGTGGCGCACATTGCGCGGGACGCTCTTGACCCTGGCTTTGATGACGACGCGTGGGTCGCGGCGGTTCGGCGACGCCGCAGCGCCATCAAACGCGTGCTACTTGACCAGACTCTGGTGAGCGGCATCGGCAACATTTATGCCGACGAAGCACTGTGGGCGGCACGTATTCACCCCGAAACCGAAGCACAACATCTAACGCCGAGGGCACTGCGACGCCTGCTCGCCGAAGTACGAGCCGTGCTTCATAAAGCACTCGCCGAGGGCGGCACCAGCTTCGACGCCCAATACGTGAACGTGAATGGCGAGGCCGGTTATTTTGCGCACTCGCTCAATGCCTATGGCCGCGGGGGAGAGCCGTGCCCGCGCTGCGGGTCTTCGATCAAGCGCGTCCCGTTTGCGGGGCGGTCGTCCCATTTCTGCACGAGGTGTCAGCGACGGCGGTGATGGTTTTGGGAGCGAGGGGCGTGTGCTGAGCATGGAGCTGCTCGCCTGGTCCCCAACGTGACTCATCATCGGTGACATTGGATTTGAACACGCGAAGATAATACGGCTGCAACGATCATTCTCTCGTTCCGAACCATTGTGTTCATCTTGTACAACTAGTACCATTTAGGCATGACTTCCGTGACGCTTTCCCAGTTCCGCAAGCAGCAGAGCGACTACATTGCGGCTGCGCAGCGTGAACCCGTTGAAATTACATCTCGTGGCGTGGGGCGTCGCGCGGTGGTGGTGTCGCCGGAATTTTATGATCGTGCGATCGAAGCACTGGAAGACCTCGCGGACATTCGTGCGGCTGAGGTGGCACGGGGTGAACCCGCCATCTCGTTCGATGATCTTGTTGACGAGCTCGGGCTGTAGCAGAGCTGTCGATGGCGTATCGCATCACCATCACTTCTTCGGCCGCGAAGGTCTTTCGTAAGATGCATCCGCAAGCAGCGAAGCGGCTTAAAGAAGCGATCTTTGCGCTTGCTGATGAGCCGCGCCCTGCCGGGAGTCTGAAGTTGAGTGGTGGCGCTGGTGAAATGCGCATCCGCGTTGGTGACTACCGCATCGTGTACGAGATTGTTGACGATGAATTGATCCTTCTCGTTCTGCGCGTCGGGCACCGTCGTGAGATCTATCGTTGAAACGAGCGTTGACCTTGTATCGATTGCTGGGCTACTGAGATTCGGGCATGGGACATGTCGCAAGCGATTAACATGTCATTCCCTTTCGAGGGTGACTGGCTGGTTCAGCACAGCCCTGCGAACCGCGTGCCGAGTCACGGTACTGAATTGTTCGCCTCGTCGTATGCAATTGACTTCGTTCCTGTATCGCGCAGGCGTACTGCGCCCTTCACAATTCGCTCGATGTTCCGTTCAGAGAGCCCGGAGCTGTTCCCTGGGTTCGGTCGCCCTATCCTCGCGCCCGTAGAGGGCATAGTCGTCGCAGCCCATGATTGTGAACCCGACCACGACGCGTATCGCGGGCTGCCATCGATCAGGTACGCGTTGACGCAGCGGCGGCGGGTTGCAGCGGGGTGGTCAGCGCTCGCGGGTAATCACATTTTCATCGCTCACGAGGGCGCGGTCGTGGCGCTGTGCCATTTGCATCAGGGTTCTGCGACTGTGAGGCCGGGCCAGCGTGTGCAACGGGGCGACGTAGTTGGGCACTGCGGGAACTCGGGCAATAGCACTGAGCCGCATGTTCATGTGCAAGCGTTCAGAGGAGATGATGTTCGAGGTGCAAACGCTGTGCCTCTGCTGTTCAACGGGGTGCTCCCTCAAAATGGGGATATCGTCACAGGTCTTCTTCCCGGATAGCGAGAACCGGAGCCGTCATTCGCCGCTCCTGAACCAAGAGCGGTCATGTTCGGACACTGCCGGGTGTCAACATAGATAACTGTGGGAGTTGACTACTTCGCACATTCCCTCAACGCCTATGGACGCGGGGGAGAGACGTGCCCGCGCTGCGGTGCTTCAATCAAGCGCGTCCCGTTTGCTGGGAGGTCGTCCCATTTCTGTCCGAGCTGCCAGCGGCGGCGGCGAGACGTGTTGATAACTTCGTTCGACTTTACCAATTATTGGCATACTCGCCCCATGGCAACCAATACCTCGGTCAGCTTGGATGACCATTTCACGGAATTCGTCGCACGGGAGGTCGAGAGCGGGCGTTACCGGTCTGCGAGCGAGGTGGTGCACGCGGGGTTGAGACTGCTCGAAGATCGCGAAACTCAGATGCGGGCTCTGCGAGAAGCGCTCGTTGCCGGCGAAGCGGGTGGTGTCCCCGAGCCGTTTGATTTCGACGAATTCATTGCCGCGAAGAAATCGTGAGCATTCATCCGTATCTTGCATCAGTGAATGGATCCGAGTAAACACTTCTAGCGTTCAGTGCAGTATCGGTTGCATCCGAATATGAACGTGTCTAAGTGCTGTTCATGAACCGGTCGTCACATTTTGCCCGCGGCGCCAGCGAGAGCGCACTTCGTCGTCGCCGGTTCGACGGTTACCGCTGGAACACCAGCAGTGCGTCGGCGACAAGATCGTGGGGGAGTCGGTCCCAGTTGATTTCTACGGTGCCGACCGCGGTCAGGTGACGACTGAGTACATCATGGCAGGCCTGGATGAGCCGGGTCGTGTGGTTCATGTGGTGGATGTCGGCGACATTCCACACCACATATCCGCCCGGTTTCACAGCCCGCGCGCACTGGGCTGCGACCAGACCGAGCTCGGCAAGGTAGCGATCATAATCGCCGCCGTCAGTTTCGTAGGCCATCAGCGGGTCGGCCTCGTGGTGCGTTGCCGTCATGTACGGCGGGGAACAAAGAACCAGGTCAATACCGGCATCCGGAACATTATTAATCAGCCGCAACAGTTCGCGGGCGTCGCCCTCAACAACCCGAGCCTGCGGCACACGCGCGGCAATATATTCCACACGTTCGGGTAGCAGCTCGATCCCGAGAGCGCGACGGCCGAGAGCGACGGCTCGTGCCAGTGTCGTACCAAACCCGGCGAACGGGTCGAACACCACGCCACCGACTGGGCTACACGCGTGAATGACCTCGTCGACCACCGACTGCAGCATGTGCACGCTCTCGTCCGCTCCCGGCGGGTGCTCGTGAACAAACTGTGCATGCGTGGCATCGAGCCGAGCAGGCAAAGGTAAGGGCATGAGTCGAAGCGTACAGTGCGAGTGCGTCTATCCATCGTTCACGCCCCGCATCGGGTGGTGCATGATAGTTCGTGGCAGCCGCCAGACCTCAGGGAGGAACACGCTGTGACCATGCCATCCGACCTCGCAGGTCCACCGCACGAACGCACTCCTATACCCGAGAGTCTGCGAGGGGCACTCGAGTCGTGGGGCCTGGGCTCTGCTCACCTGCGCCCGGTGTGGCAAAACAGCATGGGCGGGTTGACATTTGCGGTCGCGCCGGGTGGTGCGCAGCATCCGGTTGACTATTACGCAAAATGGAATCCGCTCACCACGGGCGAGTCACTAGCAGACGAAGCAGAACGACTGGCATGGCTTGCTGGAAAGCATCCGGCTCCGCAGGTTGTGGCATTGACTTCGGATGCCGCAGGCGAAGTGCTACTCACCCATGCCCTGGCCGGTGACTCTGCTGTCTCTGCGCGGTGGCAGCACGAACCAGAAACGGCACTGCGTGCACTAGGGCACGGCCTGAGACAGCTGCACGAGGTCGCAATCGACCAGTGCCCTTACAGTTGGCGAGTCGAAGAACGGCAGCGTCACGCCACAACCACAGCAGTGGTGGGGGCCGAACCTCCCAGCATCGACAAGCTCGTGCTGTGCCAGGGCGACCCGTGCGCACCCAATACTCTGATCGACCCCGAGGGGGAATTTCTGGCACACGTTGATCTTGCGCGGCTCGGAGTCGCAGACCGTTGGGCCGACCTGGCAGTGATGTCGATGTCGCTCGAATGGAACTATCGCGACTACGACGAACAAGTATTTTGGGACGCCTACGGAATCGACCCCGATCGTGAACGCCTCGCCTACTACCGTGACCTGTGGAACGCGGAGGAATGACACGCTGCTCAGCCATAGTCAGCACTTCGGCGCTCGCAGCCCGTGCCTGGGTGCGGGTTACCGCACGGGGCGAGCGACCTCACAGATGATGGTTGACAGCACCTGCGGGTTGGTGAAAGGAATATCGTGCGCCGACCCGGGGACCACAACGAGACGACTATTCTTCGCTGCTTCGTGCGTGGCCCGTGCGGAGCGCACCATGAGGCCCCGTTCTTTCTCGCCCACGACGACACGCACAGCCCCAGGGTATGCGCTCCAACCATCGGGAATCACGAAACGGATATTCTCGCCGACACTGTTGACAACCGTTTCGCTCGAAAGGCGACCGCTATCGCGAACGTACTCATCGATGAGTGCGGCCGGGACTGCAAGTGCCTGCGCTTGCGCCCGAGCGAACCAACGGAACCTGGCGAGGGGGAGGAAGATTTTTATGAGCGCGAGCGTTGCCCGCGGCATCCGGGTGGGGATCGTTTCGCCGCTGACAATCACCGCGCTCTTAACAAGCTGGGGAAAACTGCTCGCAAGAGATAGTGCAAGCTGTGCTCCTAACGAAAACCCGACCACATGAACGCCATCCGGATGCGCCGCTCGTATCCACTGCGCGAGTTCGTGCGTGGTCGAGTCGTGACTGCGATAGGTTTCGTGTGCGCGTGCGCCGTGCCCCGGCAGGTCGAGCATGACCGGTGTGATCGACGGGTCGAGAAAACCCGTGAGCGGCCTCCACATCCAGCAAGAAACACCTCCGCCATGCAAAAAGAGCACGGGAGACGCTGCGGGATCAGAGGAGGGTTGCACATTCGTGACCCTACCGGAAGCCTGCGTTACCGTGACCGCGACGATGGTGGCCATAGTGTGGCGGTTCCAGCGTGCTAGTGCTCGCCGACAAGCGATGCCAGACGTGTGCTAAATGCTTCGGGGTGGGTGACAAACCCGGTGTGGTCGCCCGGAAAGAGTACCGGATGCCGCCCGAGCAGCCGGCACAGGGCTCTGCTTGTGCGGTCGCACTCTTGCCCTGTGGAATCTTCGCCAATTCCAACCTCGATGCGCATTGTTACCGTGCGTTCTTGCAGGACTGCCACATCGGGATGCCACCATGTCGACGGGCGTAATTCCCGCGCAAACCAGTAGTGTTCATCGGCGACGTCTTGCGGATCCCGCTCACCACCGAACATGTGCTCGACGGCTTCCGGGGGTACCGGAATGTTGGCAGTGGCGAAAAACATTCTCCACGCGCCGATGATGTCTCCGGCAAGGTACCGCTCGCACATTTGCTGGGTCGTGCGCCGCAGATCGTCGCGATCGTCAAGAAGTTCATTCAGCGGTGGCTCGTGAGCTACCACGGCGCGCAGCAGGTCGGGGTGAGACTGAGCAAGCGCTAATGCGGTTACTGCTCCGCCACTCGAACCGAATACTGCCGCACGGCCACGGTCAACATGCTCGATCAGGCGGGCAAGATCGTTCGCACGTAGTTCTGGGGTCGAGTCGATGCTGCGGTCTTTCACAGTGCTGTGCCGGATTCCGCGCGGGTCTAGCGTGAGAACACTGTGCTCGTGCGAGAGCAGATCGGCAAGTGGCGCGAAAGGTTCAGCGTGCATGGGCGACCCCACCAAAACGATAACGGGGCCTTCACCGCGTAACTCGTAGTACAGCGTGCCATCTGGCGTTTCTACTGAATTGGTGATGCGAGGGGTGGCACTGCGTGATGGTTGATAGGGCACTGGCTCTCCGACCTTTAGACTGTACGGTCTAGTCTAAATAAGCCTAGGGGTCGTATTCCCATAATGTCAACGGCAAGCGAGCGTAAAGGAAGAAACCGAATGTCGTCACACCTACGTGAACGCAAACGCGATGCGATTCTCGATGCCGCACGAACCGTATTTTTTTCTAACGGCTACCTCGGCACCTCAATGGACGCAATCGCAGCGGCTGCAACCGTCTCAAAACAGACCGTCTACAACCATTTCGGCGATAAACGATCGCTATTCGAGCAGCTTCTTGCGCGGGATATGGGACAGTCCGACCACACAGTGCAGACCCTGGTAGACCAGGTGGATGCTGCAGCCCCGCTACAGAGTCAGCTGGTGCAGATCGCGCACGTGTACCTTCGCTCGGTGCTGCAACCGCACCTCTTGCGTCTTCGGCGTCTCGTTATTGGCGAAGCCGAGAGGTTCCCTGAACTTGCCGTCGCCTGGCATAAAAACGGACCGGAACAGGCCTACGCAATGTTCTCCCAGCTATTCTCGCGGCTGATTGATCACGGAGTTTTGCGTATCGATGACGTGAACGCAGCCGCTGAGCAGTTCAACTGGCTCATTCTTTCTGTGCCGCTTAACCGGGCAATGGCCTATGTTGACGAGCCCATGCCTCCGGCCGATGCGGAAATCGACACGATTGTGCAGTCGGCAGTGCTGGTTTTTCTCGCGGCATACAGCACGAGCCACAGTGCCTCGCGGGGGACTAACTCTCGTCAAACGTGAGAGCCGTAAGCGCATCGTCGTTGAGCTCCAGCACCAGATGAGGGTGCAGCCGCCGCAAAAAGTCGTCATCGTGGCTCACGACAATAACCGCGCCACGATAGGCGGCAAGCGCATCGAGAAGCTGATCGACAGTCTCCAGGTCGAGGTTGTTGGTCGGCTCATCAAAGACGAGAAGCTCCGGCGTGGGGTCTGCCAGCAGCATCCGGGCAAGCGACACGCGAAAACGTTCTCCACCCGAGAGGTCGGCAAGCCGCCGGTGAGCTTTGTCTCCCCGCAGCAAAAAACGTGCCAGCTGGTTCGTTACCTCACGGTCAGGCATGTGTGGGGCCACCGACTTCACGGCCTCGTAGGCTGTTACCGAGTCGTCTTCGCCGCTCACGCTCTGCGCAATATGAGCCACCCGCTCGGTATGCAAACGCGACGCCGATCGCACGCGGTCGCCGGTTGCGGGGTGGGCAGCTAGCTGTTCCTGGCCGAGAAGATGCGACAGCAACGTTGTCTTGCCGCTGCCATTCGCGCCCACCAACGCTACTGTTTCCGCACCCTGCAGCACCCACGTATGGTTGCCATCACCCAGTTCGGCGATGCGCCGCGACGCAGAAATCTGGGGATCCGGCAGCTCAATATGCAGTGATGTGTCGGCACGCACGACCGCTTCAGCATCGGCGAGTGACGAGCGCGCCAACAACTCTTTCTGCTGCGCTTGGCCACGCAGTTTTCCGGCAGAAACCTGGGCCTCCTGCCCGCGCAGCTTCATGATCATGCGGGGTCTGCGCTTGTTCTCAAAGTCGTTTCGCGCATAGCGGGCACGGCGCGCCAGCTTTGTTTCCGCATCGATCCGCTGCTGCTTCTCGTGCGTCAGCGACTTTCTTGCCTCACTCGCCGCAGCCCGCGCGGCTTGCTGTTGTATCTCGAGCCAATCGCGCCACGCATCGTAGGGGCCGCCAAAAGTGGTGATAGAGCCGTCATAAAGCTCGGCCGTTTCATCCATCAGGTTGAGCAGCGTGGCATCATGCGACACCACGATGAGTGTTCCGCGCCAGGCCGCCACTAGGTTGTAGACGGCCGCACGCGCTGCACGATCAAGATTGTTGGTCGGCTCATCGAGCAGCGTTATGGCAGCCCGCTGCATCCGGATGCCGGTGAGCGCGGCGAGCATCGCTTCGCCACCCGAGAGTTCACCAACAGTACGGTCGAGCATGGTCGGCGCCAACCCCACCGCCGCGAGGGCAGCGTGGCTGCGTGCTTCGATATCCCAATCGTCACCGATCGCCTCAAAATGGGCATCGGAGACATCACCCGCGGTCACCGCACGCACTGCGTCGAGAGCAGCCGATACACCCAGCAACTCCGACACCCGGGCGTCGGCCGCGGCAGTGATGGTTTGCGGCAGATAAGCAACTGTGCTGCCGGCGAGGTCTGTGCCGTCAGCAATGATGGTGCCGTCGGTGGGCTGAAGTTTTCCGGATGCTAGCCGCAGCAGTGTGCTCTTGCCTGAACCGTTGCGCCCAACAAGGCCCGTGCGCCCGGCCGAAAATGAGCCCGATACTTCGGTGAGTGCCGCGGTGCCATCGGGCCAGGTAAAACTAACGCGATCGAAAGTGAGCGTAGACAAAGTTTCTCCAAGATCAGAACAGGAATGCACTGATCTCAGAAGCACGTGCCCAGGAGTGTTCCCGGTCGCAAAGTATCGACGAGTCAGCGCGTATTACGCGAGTGCGTCGATGGTCTTCACCGGAAGGACTCCGTTCATGAGGGACAAGGCTGTGAAACTCTAACAGAATCTCGCGCGCTTTTGGTTCGTAGGTACGAGGGATTTACGTGATTCACCGGCATACTGAAACTATGACTGAGGGCTTTCACCCGTATCCGAGGGCTGTGCGTCGCTATGCGACCGAGCGCTATCCTCTCAAAGGCAAGGCCTATGCTGCGTCAATTTTCATCGCATTTATCGGCGCATATTCGTCGTGGGTAAACGTCGAGCAGGGGAATCGGTTGCCTGCACTCGTCGTACTCTGGCTTACCGCCACACTTTCTATCGGCGGCATAGGCGTTGGCCGCATGAACCGAAAACCGCGGAGCAAGTTTCGCTACATTAACGCGATCGTCATGACCCGCGCCGAAAAACCGCCGCTCGACTCGTGGGTGTACCTGGCGCAAATGCGGCGCTTGCCTGTCCCCATTCTCATCAGCGCAGGGCTCTTTGTTGTTGCCATGCTGGTTGTCGGTGTTTACGGTGTTTTGCAACTCATCGGAGTCTTCCCGCCGCTTAACCCCGACGCTTCATTCATGAACAGACTGGGCGCCACTGTCATTGCTCTAGCACTGATGGGCGCTGGCGGCTGGCTGCTGTGGCTTAACCTTGCGGTTGCTTGGCGCAACGGCCGGGTTGCGGCCGCCCCGAGCGGTATTGCTTTAGGCGTCAACGGTGTAGCTTTACACATGCCATCGCGCGATGCTGAAGTGCGTTGGGAACACATTCGCTCGGTCGGTTCAACAACGAGTAGCGGCAAGCGCCCCCTCCTCATTTTGGTTATTCAGACGGCTCCCGAGGCGGGTCTGCCCGGTAACGTTCTTATGATCGGGGCCGACAAGTTTGTCGTACCGATGGACGCCCTGCATTCTGCCCTGCAGTGGTATTTTGCTCATCCGCACCTGCGGTGGGAACTCGACAGCACGGTTGGCCGCGACCGCCTCGACGGTTGGCGGAAGGACGCCATCGAACTGCAAGCGACAGAGAAAACGTCGATTGTGCGTCGCGCACTGCAGTAAGAAGGCGCGCGGTGCAGTAAACAGGTCGCGTAACGGTAACCCGCATACCGCCGTCTAGCGGCGCACGCGAGAACGCGACTTGGCCACACTGCTCAGGGTCACGCGTACGGGTGTACCCAGGTAGAGGCCCAGAGAGACCCCTGCGGCAAGCCCGATGCCAACCGTGGTCGCTAAAACGAGCGGTGTTGTGCCAACGAGCAGGCTTTCGGCCGAGCCATCCGAGTCCATAAGACCGAGCAGCCCTCGAAATACGGCGAGCCCGGGCACGAGCGGAACAATGGCCGCTGTTGTTACCGCAACCGACGGCACATGCAAGCGGTGCGCCACCAGAATGCCCGCAAAACTTGCCAGCAGCGCTGCGACCGCGCTGGCTGCTGCCGCATGAAAACTCAAAGCTATAAGGCCGCTGTATGTTGAGATCGCGATGAGGCTGAGCGCTGCGCTTACAGCAACGATTCGCAGCCCTGCGCCGTTGAACACGGCAACAGCGATAGCAACTATTGCCGCGCCGCCCAGCTGTGCAGGCAGTGGACCGAGGGGAATAGGGTCAATGGGCGACATCATTCCAAAGCCAAGAACACGCGCGAGTTCGAGACCGATAAGAATACCGAGCACAACGCCGATCGTTTGCATGGTGAGGTCAAGAATTCTGCCGCTGGCCGTGAGCGCGAATCCGTCGATCGCGTCTTGTGCAGCACCGACGACGGTGAGACCGGCGAGCATCAGCACGATTCCGGCCGCAACAATAATCGATGGTCGGATGCCAACAAAAGGCGCAATTCCCGCTGCTCCCAGCGCTGCCACGACCGTGGCGACGACGGTCGTGACGAATGCGCCGGCAATCTGACTAAAAAACGAGGGCACTCGTAGTCGCGCAAGACCGGCCTGTACCAGCGCGGCGGCCAAAGCGGCAAGAAAGCTCAGCCCAATAATGACGAGAGAGGCATTGAACATTAGCGCGACACCGGCGGCCAAAAGTGCCTGCGAAACAATGACGACCGGCATCCGGTAAAGAAAAGGAGTACGCCGGATGCTGCGAAATTGCGCTCGGGCGGCATCAAGCTCGAGCCCGCCCGTGATGTCAACAAGTAGGGCCTGCAGTCGCTGCAGTTTGGCGTGATCGGGCGAGGCGACTCGCACAACCCGGAGCATGGTGGTGGGGCGAGCCTCGTCGCCGTGATGATACGACGCTGTAATGGAGTTGTAGGTCACATCGACGTGAACTCCCGACAGGTGATAGGCGCTGGTGACCGAGGTGATGGCATAGGTTACATCGTGTGCAGAAGCACCCACGGTAAACATTGCTTCGCCAATGCGCATGGCAAGGTCAAGAATTTTGACCGTCAGTGCGTCGGAAATCACCGGGAGAGCCTCGGTGGGTGCAACGCGCGAAGGGTCACTGCGTAGCACGCTGTGCACGCTAGCGATCAGACGGTGATGGCGGTGAGCAAACATGGATTCCTGCGGGGGAGAGGGTCGTTGACCGTAACTTATCAGTCACTCGTCTGCACGTAGCACCGCCGCAGCAGAACGCTGTGAGGGGCTGCGACGACGACCCGTCGCAGCCCCTCACAGAACTTCAATTCATTACGCGTCGCGGCGCTTGAATACGAACAGCGCCGGAACAACCGTGGCGACAGCCCACACAACCATTGCGATCACAGCCGTGAGATAGCTGACGCCGGAAGGCCCCTCGGTCGAAAGGTCGGCGAGCGATGACACACCCACCGACAGCGTGTTGCCCAGGTCAGTAGGAAAGTAGGGGGCGATGGTGGGCACCCACTCCCAACTGGTCATCAGCAGCATCGACAGCACGATGGGGGCAACAAAAACCACACCCACCACGATTCCGATGGCCGCTGCGGTGCTGCGCAACAGTGCCGCGCAACCGTAGGCAAACAGCGTCAGCAGTGTGAGATAGCCGATCATGCCCACAAGACCCGAGACAACACGGGCGGAGACGAGTTCAGCAGCGGCATCCGGAGCAAAAATCAGTGATGCGATGAGCGCCGCAGCAACGATGAGCACGGCCGTGACCAGAGTGACAGCGATCAGCACCAGGCCCTTGGCAACAAAAACGCTGCCACGTCGCGGCGCACTCACGAGCGTCGACTGAATGAGTCCGCTGGAATACTCATTGGAGATCACCAGCACACCCAAAATGCCAAAAATGAGCGCGAGGAAAGGCAACGAAACAGTTGTCGCCATCATCAGATACTGCTGAAGCTCTTCGCTCGTACGGCTAGCGGCATCCGACTCGAGCATTTCACGCGACCACATCAGTGCAAGCAGAAAACCCAAACCAATACCGGTTGCCAGGCTTGCCGCGAGCACCCACCGGATGCTGCGCAGCGAAAAAATCTTGATGAACTCTGACCGCACAAGCCCGCCCAGCGTGACACCGCGGCCCGGCTGGCTGTTGCGCGTGGTTGCGCGCAGGGGAGCAGAGGATTCTGTAACAGTTGTCGTAGTCATCATCGTCGTCCTAGTTCTGTGCGGCAGGGGTCTCGGAGTCGGCAGCCGAATATTCGACTGTCCCCTGGGTGAGTGAAAGATAGGCGGCCTCTAACTGGCCCACATGCGGGGTCAGTTCATGCAGTTCAACACCGTGCTGGAAAGCGAGTGATCCCAACACCGGCGCGGTGACGCCGCGCACCGCGAACCCGTGGTCGGTGGTGTGTTCGATGATCGCGTCAGGAACCTGCTGCATCACGACCGAGGCGAGCCGTGCGGCATCCGGTGAGCTAATCGACACCGACGACTGTGTTTGTGCCTGCAACAGATCGCTCAGGGGAGCGTCGGCAATAATTTCACCCTGCGCAATAACAATCACGTGGTCGGCGATCTGTGCCATCTCGCTCATCAGATGGCTCGACAGCAGCACAGTGCGGCCCTCGTCGGCAAGCCCACGCAAAAGACTGCGCACCCACATCACGCCGTCAACATCGAGTCCGTTGACCGGCTCATCAAGAATCAGCACACGCGGGTCACCCAGCAGCGCGGCAGCGATTCCCAGCCGCTGCCCCATACCGAGCGAGAATCCGCCGACGCGTTTGCCCGCCACAGGAGTAAGCCCCGTCAGCTCGAGGACCTCATCAATCCGGCTCTCGGGAATACGGTGTGTGGCGGCAATAGCCCGCAGGTGGCTGCGAGCGCTCCGACCCGGATGCACCCCTTTAGCGTCGAGCAGTGCACCGACCTCGTGCAGTGGCGCGCGCAGTGAAGCATAGGCCTGTCCGTTGATGGTGACGTTGCCGGATTGGGGGCGGTCAAGGCCGACAATCATGCGCATGGTGGTTGATTTACCTGCACCGTTGGGGCCGAGAAAGCCTGTTACTTTACCGGGTTGCACGGTAAATGATGCGTTGTTGACGGCGACCTTGTGGCCGTAGGTTTTGGTTAAACCCTGGGCGGTAATCATGAGAACTCCTTGATGGAATCGGTAAAAGCGAGCGCTAAAAAGTGTGAGTGGCAGTGTGGGTCAGTGGGCGAACTCCCGAGCAATGAGGGGGCGCGTGGCGACGGTGCCGAGCCATACGAGGGCAATTCCTGCAGTAACCACCGCTGCGATCGTAGCCAGTGATAGTGGGGCAACGATGAGAGTGATGCCCAGGAGTGGGAACACCATGAGCGCTGCGCACAGGGCGGAGCCGAGGGATGTGATGAGTAGGGGTGACATGACGGCACGGCGGCGGGCGCGCATCACGGTTTCTGCGGGAACGCCGAGGGCATGCAGGCTCTGGTGCAGCTCACGCTGATCAAGAACTTCGGATGCCTGTGTTACGCCTACCGATGCAGCAACCATGAGGAAGGAACCCACGAGTGTGATGATCAGCCCCGTGCGCATATCGCTGACGAGGGCAAGATCTTCGGGTGTTGCGAAGTCGGATTCGACAAGGTTCATGAGAGCCACTCCCGTGCCGGCGAATACGGCCATAAAGCTTGCCATGGCGATGCCTCCCACTTGACGCCATGCGGCCTTGGGGTCGTCGGTAATCACTCGGGCTGCCAGCATCCGGTCGACGGTTTTTGCTCGGCGTGCTTTGCGCTGGGCAGTAACTTTGAGAACCCATGGCCCCACGACCGAGAGCACAGCGAGTACTCCGGCGAAGAGGCCGCCAAGAATAGCGGCGGTGGTGACGGGGGTGGCGATTGCAGGGACGAGTTTGGCGAGAACAAAAGCCAGCACGAGTGCTACGAAAGTGAAGGTGGCACGGTGTTTGCTCAGCGGCATTGCCATTTGGCGGGTGCGTACACCCAGTGGCGAGATGGCTACGCGGCGCAACGCAACCACGGCACTGATGGCGGCAAGTGCAATGGTCGCCACGGAGATACCGATCAGCATGAGGGGTGGAAGGATGACGGCCGAAGCCCCCAGCGCGCTGCCGCGAAAAGGAATGAGACCGACGAGGGGTACAAGAACAAAGTAGAGCCCGATACCCACGAAGACGCCCAGTGCCGCGATGAGCGTTGATTCGATTACTGCTGCAGCGGCCACACCGCCAGGGGTAACACCGAGCAGTCGCAGGGTTGAGAGGCGTTCGTCGCGGCGGCGTGCGGACAGCCGTGCGGCGGCACCTCCCAGTGTGCTGAGGGGAACAATCAACAGGGCTAAAGCGACTGAGGCGAGCACCTGATAGAGCAGGGCATAGTCGTCGGTCCAGGTCCAAAAGGTTTGCGCACCACCAACAACGGTAAGTACGAGCGCTGTGACCAGTGCAAAAGCGGTGGCAGGAATGATGACCGTGCTACGTGAGCCCGCTCCAGGTCGCAAAAGCATCCGCATGGTTGCCGCGTTCATGCTGCCACCTCGTGAGACTCGACCCGGCCATCACGCATCTGTACGGCGCGGTCACACTGTGCCGCAACCTGCGGGTCGTGTGTTACGACGACAAGAGTGCGTCCCTGCCCCGTGGTTGACCACAGCAGCGCGTTCATAACATCTGTCGAAGTGTGTGAGTCCAGGGCGCCTGTCGGTTCGTCGGCAAAAACAATGCTTGCACCGGTCACCTGTGCGCGTGCGATAGCTACCCGCTGGGCCTGGCCACCCGAAAGCTCACCGATCCGGCGCTCCTCCATACCCACCAACCCCAAACTGTGCAGCCAGCCCGAAGCGTGCGCCATCGCTGCAGCACGCGACGTGCCATTAATCATGAGCGCCAGCGCCACGTTCTCTACGGCCGTCAGTTCAGGAATCAGCAGACCCTGCTGAAAAACAAACCCCAAACGCTCACGCCGTAAACGCGAACGGTCGGCCTCGTTCAGCGCCGTCACCTCTATTGGGCCCGTGGGACCAGAAAAAGTTACGCGACCAGCATCCGGAGTAATAATTCCCGCCAGCACATGCAGGAGCGTCGTTTTGCCCGAACCAGAAGCGCCCATGATAGCCACAGACTCACCCGCGGCAACCGACACATCAACACCGGCAAGAGCCTGCGTTGAACCATAAGCCTGAAAAAGCCCCTCGGCCACCAGAACCGGGGCAGTTGTGAAATCGTTCATACATCTAGCATCTGCAGCGCGCGCCCGGCCGTCATCGCCCCACAGAATGATCACGGCCCACCCGGCGTCATCCCAGCGGATGATTCCGGCCCTCCCGCCCGCCACTACAAGAAAACGCGTCTATTCCGCTAGCGTGGGATACGTGAAACCCCACGCCACCGTCACGCCACACGAGGTGCCTCCATGCACCTGAAAAGCCTGACACTCAAAGGGTTCAAATCGTTCGCCCAACCCACCAGTTTTGTATTCGAACCCGGCGTCACATGCATTGTCGGACCCAACGGGTCGGGAAAATCGAATGTTGTCGACGCACTCGCCTGGGTCATGGGCGAACAGGGCGTGAAAACCCTGCGCGGCGGCAAAATGGAAGACGTCATCTTCGCCGGCACCTCGACCCGCGGCCCACTGGGCCGAGCAGAAGTACAGCTCACCATTGACAACAGCGACGGTGCACTCCCGATCGAATACGCCGAAGTCACCATCAGCCGCACACTCTTTCGCAACGGCACCAGTGAATACGCCATCAACGGACAAAACTGCCGACTCCTCGACGTACAAGAACTCCTCAGCGACTCCGGCCTCGGCCGCGAAATGCACGTCATCGTCGGCCAAGGACGCCTCGACAACGTACTACAAGCAACCCCAGAAGACCGCCGCGGCTTTATCGAAGAAGCCGCAGGAATACTCAAACACCGCCGCCGCAAAGAAAAAACACTCCGCAAACTCCAGGCGATGGAAACCAACCTCACCCGCCTCAGCGACCTCGCCGGAGAAATACGGCGACAACTAAAACCCCTCGGCAAACAGGCACAAATCGCTCGCGAAGCACAAACCATCGCTGCCATTGTGCGAGACGCAAAAGCACGCCTGTACGCCGACGACATCGTTGCACTGCGCTCAGCACTTGCCGACCACACCCGCACAGAACAAGAACGACACTCCGAACGACTCGTACTCAGCGACCAACTCGACGGCATCAAACGAGAAATCACACGCCACGAAACAGAACAAAACAGCGCCGCCGTCGACCAGGCACGCTCCATCAGCTTCAGCCTCGAACAAGCCCAAGAACGCATGCGAGGCCTCTACACCCTCGCCAATCAAAAACTCGCACTCCTCGGCAACGACGACGACACCACCGTCACCATCACCGTCACCCAGGCCACCATCGACGAAGCCCGCAACGACATCACCGCGATCACCGACGGACTCGGCAACGCACAAGAAGCCGCCCACCAGGCCAGCCGCGAACTGCTCCATGCCCGCGCCGAACTCGACGCCCTCGACGCCGACATCGCCGAGCAAAGCGCCCTCGTCTCGGCCCACGAGATGCGCATCACCACCCTGCGCGGAAACGCCGAAGCAGCAGCATCCGCGCTCGCAGCCATACGCGGCGGCGTACTGCGACAAGAAAACGCCCTCGAAGCCGCACACGCACGCCGCCGAGAAGCATCCGAAGCTCTCGACGCCATGCAAGACACAGAGGCGCCCCAGGGCACCTCAGAAGAACACGCAACAGCCTACGAAAACGCGCAAAAACAGGTACAACTCAACGAAACAGCACTAGAAACCGTTCGCGAACAACTCCACGCAGCCGAACGCGAACTCGATGCCCTCACCGCAAAAGCAGCCGCGCTCAGCAGCGCCATAGCCGTCACCGGAGGAGCAGCCAAACTCGCACAAACCCGAGCCACAGGCATCGAAGGACTCGTCGGCGACGCCATCCACGTCACCGCCGGATACGAAGCAGCCATCGCCGCCGCCCTCGGCCCACTCACAGAAGGCCTCCTCGTCACCACAAGCGACACCGCCTACGACATTGCCGCATCGCTGAACGACAGCGAATACGGCACTGTCGACATTGTCGTCGCCCAGCCCCACCACAACCGCCCGCACGACGACGCCGCGCTACCCGCCCAATGCCGCTCCGCACGCGACGTAACACAGGCCCCCGAAGGCATACTCGCCATCCTCGACCACATCGTCATCGCCGACGACCTTGAACACGCCCGACACGTCTTCACCACGCTCGAGAGCACCGGCAGCAACATCACCGTCGTCACCCGCCAAGGAGAAGTCGTCACCGCCACGACACTGCGCGCAGGCGCTGGAGGAGAACGCTCACGCCTCGAACTCGTCGCCGAACGCGACGCAGCCGAAGAACGAAAACTCCAGCTCACACAGACCGCACAAAACCTCCGCACCGAACGCGACGAACACAGCCGCAACCTCGATCGCGCCCGCACCACCGCCCGCGAAGCATTAAACACACTACGACAACACGACGCAGCGCTCGCCGCCTACGCCGAACAGCTCAACCGCGTCACCGTCAAACACGAATCGGCAGTCGCCGAATGCGAGCGGCTACAAACCGCGCTCGACCAGGCACAATCCACCGTCGCTGAAGCACAAGCAAAAGCAACCCAGGCAAAAACAGAACTCGAAACAGCCGAAGCAGAACCACGACCACAACTCGACGCCTCCGCACGAGACGGACTGCTCGAGGCCCTCGACCGCGCACGCGAAACAGAAGTACAGGCACGACTCGAAGTCGAAACGCTCCGCGAACGCATTCGCGCTGCCGAAGCCCGCGTGGCAACACTTGAACGCCAACGCGAACAAGAAAAAGAAGCCGCAGCACAGGCCGCACGCCGTGCCGTCATCCGACGCGCACAGCGCGAAACAGCCGCATCCGTCGCCGAAGAACTACCCCGCGTGCTCGACTCCCTAGACCGCTCCGTCGCAGAAGCACGAATAGCGCTCGCAGAAGCCGAAGCGGCTCGCAGCGAACATAACGAACAGCTCATCACCCTGCGCGCACAAGAAACACAGGTGCGCGAACGGCTGACAGCGCTCACCGAGAGCGTGCACGGGCTTGAACTGCAAATTCATGAGAAGAAGCTGCACCTGACCGGCGTGCTCGAACGAGCCGCATCCGAACTTGCCCTCGACGAAGACATACTCATTGCTGAATATGGCCCCGATCAACCCGTGCCCGTCGACGACGAATCCACGACGAACGAACCCCATGCCGACGACGATGCCGGTGAAAGTGACCCGGCAACGCAGCCCTATGATCGCGCGCAACAAAAGAAGCGCCTGGCGGCCGCTGAGCGCAAACTAGCCCAGCTGGGGCGCGTTAACCCGCTCGCCCTCGAAGAGTTCGCAGCACTTGAACAGCGGCACGCGTTTTTGACTGAGCAGCTTGCCGACCTGACAAAGACTCGCGAAGACTTGCTGACGATCATCGCCGAACTTGACGAGCGTATGCAAACAATCTTTGTTTCTGCATTCGAAGACACCAGGCAGGCGTTCTCCGAAGTCTTTCCCGTATTGTTTCCCGGTGGCTCCGGCAGCATTTCTCTCACCAACCCCGACGACCTGCTCACCACCGGAATCGAAGTGGCGGTTCGTCCAGTCGGTAAAAAAATTGAGCGCCTCTCGTTGCTGTCAGGAGGCGAACGCTCTCTTGCCGCAGTGGCTCTACTCGTCGCGATCTTCAAGGCGCGGCCCAGCCCCTTCTATATTCTCGACGAGGTCGAGGCGGCGCTCGACGACGCCAACCTCGGGCGACTCCTGGCCGTGTTTGAGCAGCTGCGCGAGAGCTCACAGCTGCTCATCATCACCCACCAAAAACGCACGATGGAGATCGCCGACGCGCTCTACGGTGTATCCATGCGCCAAGACGGTGTCTCGGCCGTTGTGGGGCAGCGGGTAGGCGATCGTGCAGCTTCATAAACTCACGAGCGCCTAAACTGGAGCCATGGCGGAAAAGTGGTCACTCGGGCGCACACTGCGCGGAATGTTCGTCAAACCCACAATCGACGAAGAAACGTGGGACGACCTGGAAACGGCACTCATCACGGCCGACTTCGGCCCCGATGTGACCGAAAAAGTTATTACCGACCTGCAAGAAAAAGTTGAGCGTTACCGCACGACGGATCCGCACGACCTGCACCGGATGCTGCGCGAAACACTAGAAGAACATTTTGCGCGTTTTGACACAACACTCAAGCTGTCAGAACGGCCCGCCGTCGTGCTTGTTGTGGGCGTCAATGGGGTGGGAAAAACAACCACGATCGGTAAATTCACCAAGTTCCTTCGAGGCTATGAGCGCAGCGTGGTTGTCGGCGCAGCCGATACATTTCGTGCCGCGGCCGTCGAACAGCTTGCCACCTGGGCACAGCGAGCCGGGGCAGCGATTGTGCGGCCGCAACAGGAAGGCCAAGATCCGGCATCCGTAGCCTTCCAAACCGTCGACTATGCCAAACAGCACGGCATCGAGATCGCGATTATCGATACCGCTGGCCGCCTACACACAAAAGGTGGGCTTATGGACGAGCTCGCCAAAATACGTCGCGTGGTAGAAAAACAGGCACCCATTAGCGAGGTGCTTCTCGTTCTTGATGCCACAACCGGTCAGAACGGTGTTGTGCAGGCCGAAGCATTCCTCGAACACGCGGGCGTGACCGGTCTCGTGCTCACAAAACTTGATGGTTCCGCCAAGGGCGGTTTCGTGCTTTCTGTGCAGGAACGCACCGGTATTCCGGTGAAGCTGCTCGGTATGGGTGAGGGCATTAACGACCTCACCGGCTTTACCCCGCACGTGTTTGTGCAATCGTTACTGGCCGAGAAGTAGCGGGCTCTTTCGCGCAGCGGCAACTGCTGGTTTTATAGAATTATGGCAATTGAGCACGACTACTTCGGAGTACTGACCGCGGGGCCCGACGGCTCAATTTTTTGGACCGACGAGGTTGAGTTCGGTGATCACGTTGTGACTGTTGACCTCACAGCACCCGACGAAGATGCCGTGGTCGCCGAAGCGCTCGATCTTGCGGCAGCACTCATTACCGGCATTGAAAACATCGATATGGCAGCACGTCGTGCCATGCTTGCCGAGATTGATGACCGCACGAGCGAAGTGACCGAGTTTGTTTTGCAGCAGCAAGAAGAACTCGGCGAAGACCTCTACGATTTTCTCGTTGACATTAGCGGTGACGACGCCGTAGATATTATTCGTTCGCTACGCATGCTCACAATGACGATTCTTGCCGACGAACACGACGGCAGCGATGCCTTTGCGGTGCTCGAATATTTGCTCGACCAAGATAGCGACGAGAGCACACTGCTCGTCAACTTCTCGGCTGACGGCAGTGTGCTCTCGGTCGTGAGCTCTGAATAAGCGGCTCTGAATAAAAGCGCGCGCGGCTCGCTATACGGCTTGCGCAAACCCCTCGTCGATACTGTCGGCAATGTGCGCGAGGTGCTCAGGAATCGGCAGCCCCTTCGAGAGCATCGACTGTGCCCACAACCTTCCGGCACGGTACGACGAACGCACGAGCGGGCCAGAAAGCACGCCCAGAAAACCGATGCGCTCGGCCTCTTCTTTAAACTCGACGAACTCCTGCGGCTTCACCCAGCGCGCCACCGGAAGGTGTCGGGGCGAGGGGCGCAGGTATTGCGTGATCGTGACGATGTCGCATCCGGCGTCGTACAGATCGTGCAGAGCCTGCGTTACCTCTTCGGGCTCTTCACCCATACCCAAAATCAGGTTCGACTTCGTGATGAGCCCCGCCTGCCGCGCCTGCGTGAGCACACCGAGTGAGCGGTCGTAGCTGAACGCCGGGCGCACCCGCTTGAAAATTCTCGGCACCGTCTCGACGTTGTGGGCAAAAACCTCGGGGCGTGACGAGAACACTTCACCAAGCTGAGCGGGATCGCCGTTAAAATCGGTGGCGAGCAACTCAACCCCCGTATTGGGGTTAAGCTCGTGAATCTTGCGCACTGTTTCGGCATTCAGCCACGCGCCACCATCCGGAAGATCATCGCGCGCGACACATGTGACCGTGGCATAGCGCAGCTGCATCTGCTGCACACTCTCAGCCACACGACGCGGTTCGTCTGTATCGTATTCTGCCGGTTTGCCCGTGTCGATCTGGCAAAAGTCACAGCGTCGGGTGCACTGTGAACCGCCGATCAGGAACGTTGCTTCGCGGTCTTCCCAGCACTCGTAAATATTGGGACAGCCTGCCTCTTGGCACACCGTGTGTAACCCCTCGTTCTTCACGAGCGAATGCAGAGCCTGGTATTCGGGCCCCATTTTCGCTTTCGTGCGAATCCACTCGGGCTTGCGCTCGATCGGCGTCTGCGCGTTGCGAATTTCTAGCCGCAGTAGCTTGCGACCCTCGGGTGCAGTGCTCATGCTGCCTCCTGTACAGAGTAAGCGGCGCGAAAGGCCGTAGAAACAGAATCGATAAGGTCACGGGGTGCTACGTCGTTGCCGGTTACTTCGCTCACGGTCGTCACACCGGCGTCGGTAATTCCGCACGGGATGATTCCGTCAAAGCCTCGTAGCGTGTTGTTGCAGTTGATGGCGAAGCCGTGCATAGTGACACCGCGCTGAACCCGAACACCAATGGCCGCCACTTTGTCTTCAGACAGCGGGCGTCGTACCCACACGCCGCTGCGGCCGCTGATCTGGTAGCCATCCACACCCCACGGGCGCAGAACCTCGATGAGGAGAGTTTCGAGGCGTCGCACATGCGCAACCACGTCGATCGGTTCGTGCAACCGAAAAATGGGGTAGCCGACCAGCTGCCCGGGGCCGTGCCACGTAATTTTGCCGCCACGATCAACATCGATCACTTCTGTGCCGTCACGCGGTCGTTCGTGGTCTTCGGTGCGTTTACCTGCGGTATAAACCGGATTGTGTTCGAGGAGAATGAGCGTGTCTTTGCGTTGCCCGCTCACAATTTCTGCGTGGATGCGGCGCTGGAGATCCCATCCGTCACGGTAAGAAACGAAATACGGATCAAGTCCAGCCACCTGGATATCGAGCATGCGTGGCCCTTCGTGGGGGATTATTGGATGCAGTCTAATAATATGCATGAGTCTTCGAGGTATCGCAATTACACGCGGTGTGGGTACGGTAAAGACATGTCTGCTGACATCCGTGCCGGGCGCCCTCGCGTGTCATCCCGCGAAACCCTCGCAGAAGCCGCCTGTGAGTTGTTTCTCGAACAGGGGTACGAAGCAACATCGGTAGCCGATATTGCCCAGCGAGTCGGTGTGAGCCGGTCGAGCTTTTTTAACTACTTCGACTCAAAATCACACGTGCTGTGGGCTGCGTTTGACGAACGACTCGACGACGCAATAACACGGTTGCGAGCGCTGCCTACTCCGGCAACTGTTGACGACGTGAGCACGGTGCTGCGTGCAGCGGTTGCGGGATTCACTCCCGACGCGCTCGCATTGGCGATGCGCAACGCTGCGGCCATGGGTCTTGAAGAAGAACTGCGATACGAATCAGCGGTGCGCCATGCTCGTCTTGCCGGTGTTGTGGCACAGGTTATTCGCGCCAGCGGCGGCGAATCGCTGATTGCTGAGGTGAGCGCGGCCGCATTAGCCGCGACCGTCACGGCAGCCCTGTGGCAGTGGGCCGCCGAGGGCGCGGGCGTGACCGATCTCGAGAGCCTGGTGACGCGAGCACTGTCAGCTGCGGCTGCGCTTACCTGGTAACAGCCGATTCCGGATGCGGCTGCCCGGTCGGCACCGTAACTACGCGCCGTGACTGTAACGCCACGCGGTGTCACCACAGGCGAAGACCTCGCGTAAACTCGAAGCCACCATGGCTACTTTTGGAACCCTTTCTGATCGCCTCACCGAAACCTTCCGCAATCTGCGGACAAAAGGAAAGCTGAGCGCGGCTGACGTTGACGGTACTGTTCGCGAGATTCGGCGTGCCCTGCTCGACGCCGACGTTGCGCTGCCGGTGGTGAAAGAGTTCACTGCCACCGTGCGCGAGCGGGCTCTGGGTGAAGAAGTGAGCCGTGCGCTAAACCCGGCGCAGCAGGTCGTGCAGATAGTTAACGATGAACTCGTCGGCATTCTTGGTGGCGAGCAGCGGCGTCTAGAGTTCTCGAAGACTCCGCCGACGGTGATTATGCTGGCCGGGCTGCAAGGGTCGGGTAAAACAACATTTGCCGGCAAGCTTGCCAAGCAGCTACGTGGCGAAGGTCACACTCCGCTGCTGGTTGCCTGCGACCTTCAGCGGCCCAATGCGGTTAACCAGCTTTCTGTTGTGGCAGAGCAGGCAGGCGCAACGATTTTTGCGCCCGAGCCAGGCAATGGTGTGGGCGACCCCGTGCGGGTTGCTCGTGACGGTGTCGAGCATGCCCGCAGGCAACAGCACGATGTTGTCATCATTGACACCGCTGGCCGCCTGGGTGTCGACGAAGAACTTATGCGGCAGGCATCCGATATTCGCCGTGCTGTGTCACCCGACGAAGTGCTCTTCGTTATTGACGCCATGATTGGTCAAGACGCCGTCAACACCGCCAAAGCTTTCCAAGAGGGTGTTGACTTTACCGGCGTTGTGTTGTCGAAGCTCGATGGTGACGCCCACGGTGGTGCCGCGCTTTCTGTTGCGTCGGTCACCGGCCGACCGATTATTTTTGCGTCCACGGGCGAGACCCTCGACGACCTCGAGCCTTTCTACCCCGACCGCATGGCGAGCCGTATCCTCGACCTTGGTGATGTGCTCACGCTGATTGAGCAGGCACAGCAGGCGTTTGACGAAGAAGAAGCCGCCAAGGTTGCCGAGAAACTGGCGACGGAAACCTTCACGCTAGAAGATTTTCTTGACCAGATGCAGCAGCTGAAAAAGATGGGCTCCATGAAAAAGATGCTCGGCATGCTGCCGGGTATGGGGCAAATGAAGCAGCAGCTCGACGACTTTGATGACCGCGAGATTGATCGCACCGAGGCGATTATCCGCTCGATGACTCCGGCCGAGCGCCGCAATCCGAAGCTGCTGAATGGGTCGCGTCGTCTGCGTATTGCTCAGGGTTCGGGCATGACCGTCACCGACGTTAACCAGCTGGTGGCGCGCTTTGAGCAGGCCGCGAAGATGATGAAAACCGTTGCGCGGGGCGGAACCCCACAGATTCCGGGTATGGGTCCCATGCCGGGGATGGGTAAGCCCGGGGCTTCGGCAAAACGCAAGGGTAAAGGCAAAGGAAAAGCCAAGAGTGGCTCGCGATCGGGTAACCCCGCAAAGCGGGCTGCCGAGAACGCGGGTCTCGCGGTCAACAACACCCAGGCCACCGGGTCGGGCTTTGGTCTCGGCGCGGCGAAAGAACCCAGCGAGGCCGACCTTGCCGAAATCCAGAAGCTCTTCGGCAAGGGCTAAACCACGCCCGCGTTACTGCGGCGCCCGTTACTGTGATGACGCCGCGGTAACTTCGTCGACCGTGACGCCATGGTAGCGGCATAGCTGGTCGACGACGAGACCTATTTCTTCGTCGACGCGGTCAGCATCCCAGTCGAGTGCAACCGCCATGGCTTCGGCGACCGCGCGGAGAGTGGCGGCATCCGTATGGCCAGTGAACGCCAGGTCTGTGCGGCGAAAGATGATGTCACCGATGTGTCGTGCATCTTCGTGGTCGATCATCCACAGAACTTCGCGGGTCGAGAGCGTATCGCCCAGCAGGGGAGCATCATCGCCCTCGGCGAGAAACTCTCCTACATGCGCGGCACGCGTGCCATAACGCTCCAGCAGCACATGACCGCGAGGCGTATCGCCTACCGTCTCGTTAAGCCACTGACGTCGGCGGCGCGGCGTGCGCGGAAAGCCGTTGCCGCCACCAATACGCACGCCCTTTGTGCTGCAGCGGCGCGGCGCCCCGAGTTCTTCGAGTACACGGTCAGCCAGGCTTTCGCCGAGCGCCCGGAACGTGGTCCATTTACCGCCCACGAGGCTGAGGACAGGGGGAGTGCCGGCATCGTGTCGATGCTCGATCCGGTAGTCACGCGACACAAAGCCCGGCGCGGTGTCGTCATGATGCGGGAGTGGGCGAATGCCCGAGAACCGATAGACGATCTGCGAACGGTCGACTTCGATGGCCGGAAACACGTGCCCGATGAGATCAAAAAAGTAGTCGATTTCTTCTTCGGTGCACACGGCGGGTTCGCGCGGGTCAGCATTGATGTCGGTTGTTCCGACCAGCACACGCCCCTTCAGCGGATAAATCAGCACGATGCGGCCATCCGAGTGTTCGAAGAATATTTCGCGCCCCGCCGTTGCCTCTAAGAGCTCTGGATGATCCAAAACAATGTGCGAACCCTTTGTGCCACCCATAAATGCTGTCGGCGTGCCGAGAGCCTCATTAGTGATATCTGTCCAGGGGCCGGACGCATTAACAACAATGTCTGTGCCGACGGTAAAGCGTTCGCCCGACTCGTGGTCGAGTAACTCCACGCCGTCGCTCGAAAGCCCCACGGCCTCGACATAGTTGAGTGCGACACCACCAGCACGGCGGCCATCGTGCAGCACATCGAGCGCGAGCCGTTCGGGGTCGTGCGCCGAGGCATCGTAATAAGTGGCCGTGTACTTGACCCGCGGGTCGAGCTTCGGCAGCTGTCGCAGCGACTTTTCGTGTCCGACAAAGTGATGCCGAGGCACTGTTCCACCATCGCGCGAGAACGTGTCGTACAGCACAAGGCCGGTCTTAATGAGCAGAGCACCGCGCTCACGCGGTTTTCCTTGCCCGTGGGTCAAGAAACGCAGTGGGGCCGAGAGAATGCCCGAAAAAGTGGAGTAGATGGGAATCGTCGTGCGAAGGGGGCGCACATAGTGGGGTGCTGTGCGCAGCAGGTCGTTGCGCTCCTGTACCGACTCTTTTACCAGCCGGAATTCGCCATTTTCCAGGTACCGGATGCCGCCGTGAATCATGTGGCTCGAGGCCGATGACGCACCCGAAGCAAAGTCGGCGCGCTCGACGAGCAGCACGTCGATGCCCTGCATCGCCAGGTCGCGGAATGCTGCAATGCCGTTAATACCGCCGCCGATAATGACGACGCGCGCGTGACTACTCTCGCGCACTCGTGCGACGGATTCTCTCTGTGTTGTCTGTGCCACTGTGTCGTCCCCTTCTTGCCCTCTCGGGAAAACTAGCAGGAAGAACTGCACATTCCAGCTACGCCGCTGCAATCTGCAGCATCCGGAATCTATGCTGGCACAGAGCGCCTTTGCTTGCGCGTGGAGCCAGCCCGCTAGGAGAACTGATGTACATCGTTGCTATCGACCAGGGAACAACCAGCACCCGCGCGATCATTTTTGATCAGTCCGGAAAAGCGGTCGGGTCGAGCCAGCGTGAACACGAACAAATTTTTCCTCACGCAGGATGGGTCGAGCACGATGCCAACGAAATCTGGTCGCACACGCGAGAGGTCATCGACCGAGCCGTGGACGACGCACGGGTGTCTGCGAGCGACATTGCCGGGATCGGTATAACGAACCAGCGTGAAACAACCGTCGTGTGGGAAAAATCGACGGGCCAGCCGATTGCTCCAGCACTCGTCTGGCAGGACACCCGCACGCAACCACTCATTGACCGTTTGGCCGACGACGGCGGAAGCAACCGATTTGCTGACATTACCGGTCTACCGCTGGCCGCATACTTTTCGGCCTCAAAAATTCACTGGATTTTAGAAAACATCGACGGCGCCCGCGAACGCGCAGAACGCGGCGAGCTTCTTTTCGGCACGATCGATACCTGGTTGCTGTGGAATCTGACCGGTGGTGCCGACGGCGGCGTGCACGCCACGGATGTCACCAATGCCAGCCGCACACTTCTCATGAATCTGCGCACACTCGACTGGGACCAGAAGATGCTCGACATTTTTGGTGTTCCGCGTGCGATGCTGCCGCACATTCGTTCGTCGTCTGAAGAATACGGTGTTGTTCGCGGTACAGCTCTCGACGGTATTCCCGTGGCGGCTATTCTCGGTGATCAACAGGCGGCCACATTTGGCCAGGTCGGTTTTTCGCAGGGCGAATCAAAAAACACGTATGGCACCGGCAATTTTCTGCTGGTCAACACCGGTGAAGACATTGTTGCTAGCAGCAACGGGCTCATCACCACGGTCGCGTACCAACTAGAAGACGAACCCGCACGCTATGCGCTGGAGGGCTCAATCGCTGTGAGTGGTTCCCTCGTGCAGTGGCTGCGCGACAACCTCGGAATCATTGCGCACTCACCCGAGGTGGAAGAGCTTGCACTGACCGTTGACGATAACGGGGGAGTAGTGATTGTGCCGGCGTTTTCTGGCCTCTTCGCCCCGTACTGGCGCCCCGATGCCCGCGGAGCAATTATGGGGCTCACCCGCTACGCCGATAAAGGACACATTGCGCGCGCAGCATTGGAATCGGTCGCATTGCAGTCGCGTGATGTTATCGACGCTGCCGTGGCCGATACCCAGGTACCTATTTCTGAGCTGCGCGTTGATGGCGGCATGGTGGGCAACAGTACGTTGATGCAGTTTCAGGCTGATGTTCTGGGTGTTCCGGTGGTGCGGCCCGCGATTATCGAAACAACAGCCCTCGGGGCAGCCTATGCTGCCGGGCTCGCTGTGGGCGTGTGGAAAGACCGTGACGAGTTGCGCGGCATGTGGCGTGAAGACCGCCGGTGGGAGCCCCAGATCACCGACGCTGAGCGCACGACCATCATGGCGCGCTGGCATAAAGCTGTCGAGCGCACGTTCGACTGGGTTGATGCTGACGCGACGGAGTAGTCTCGGCCGTTACGGTGCTGAGCGCACGGCCGAGTGCGGACCCGACCGAAACTCGTTGATCAGATGCGCAACAACACGCCGAAGATCACCGTCTTCTGCGGCCACCGCCAATTGCCGTTGGTAACTCGCACCGTCACGCACAATGTCGGCAATACCGCGAAACTCCTGGTCACAGCCCAGGTCAGTGGCAACAGAGGCAAGGTCGGCAACAAGCATCCGGATATGTTCAGCCACCGGATGCTGCGTCCCACGCCGGTCAACAATCACTGTGGCGTCGAGCCCGTATCGCGCCGCCCGCCACTTATTTTCACGGTGATACCACGGCTGCAGAGGCTGCAGCGTTTCACCCGCATCGAGACGACGAGAAAGATGCTCGACAAGAACTTGAACGAGCGCAGCAATCGACGCGAGCTCGGGCAGTGTCGATAGGCCGTCACACGCACGAACCTCAATCGTGCCCCACCGCGGGGCGGGGCGGATATCCCACCGAATTTCGGTGGCATCGGCGACAATACCTGCCGTCACCATGTCGTCGAGGTAGTTTTCGAAATCTGCCCACGATTCCAGGGTCCACGGTAAACCTGCGGTGGGCAGTTGTTGAAAAACGAGCGCTCTATTGGATGCGTATCCGGTGCGTTCTCCCGCCCAAAACGGGCTCGACGCAGCGAGAGCCTGCAGATGCGGCAAATATGTGGAGAGCGCGTTGACGAGAGGAATCACTTTGCGGCGATCTTCTACGCCAATATGCACGTGAATACCCCAGATCATCATGTTGCGCCCCCACCACTGGGTGCGATCAATCATGGTGTGATAGCGCGAATGTTCACTGACATCTTGCTGATACCACTGTGCAAAAGGGTGGCTTCCGGCCGAGAGTAGTTCCACCCCGATGGGGTCGGTTGCAGCTCGAACCTCGCGAATAGCCTGGGCAACATCGTCGATCGCTTGGCTGACGGTCGCGCCGACCCCACTGGTAACTTCGATCGTGTTGGTGAGCAGCTCACCCGTGACCGTATGTCGACTGTGCTGCGAGGCGGCCTCCAGCTCGCTCAGCAGTTCAGGAGCTCGCCCCACAAGCTCACCGGTGCGCGGATCAGCCAGCATCACTTCCCACTCGACACCCACGGTTGATCGAGCAGACTCGGCAAAGGTAATGGCCACGTGCACAGTTTGGCATGCTCAGTGGCTCGATATTCTTTCGACACGTTCACCGTGAGCACCCTCACTGGTCGCAGGCACAGAAATGTTCTGGCAGAATAGAAGGCTGGACGGCGCGCTCGACCCTCTATCTGGCGTGTCCGGCCTCCTCAGAGCTCCCGCCGGATGTGCACCCCACTCTCCAGGCGTTACAGTTCATCCGCTTTAACCACATCATTCAGGAGAATCGTGGCTGTCAAGATCCGTCTCAAGCGCTTCGGAAAAATCCGTGCGCCTTACTACCGCATCGTTGTGGCCGACTCGCGCACCAAGCGTGATGGTCGCGTGATCGAAGAGATCGGCAAGTACCACCCCACAGAAGAGCCCTCGTTCATTGAGGTCAACTCTGAGCGCGCACAGTACTGGCTTTCGGTCGGCGCACAGCCGAGCGAGCAGGTCCTTGCTCTGCTGAAGCTCACCGGCGACTGGGGCACCTTCAAGGGTGAGAAAGACGCAAAGTCGACGGTGAAGACCGCCGAAGCTAAAGAGGCTTTCGAGGCCGACACCGCAAAGAAGTCGGTTATCAAGCCCAAGGCTGAGAAAAAGGAAGAAGCCCCTGCAGAAGAGGCTTCGACCGAGGCAGCTGACGCGGAGGCCCCTGAGGCCGCCGCTGACGCCGAGTAGTCTGCCGTGCTGGCCGCCGCGCTCGAACACATCGTCAAAGGGATCGTTGATAACCCCGACGATGTCAGCATCACAGAATCATCGTCATCTCGAGGTGAACTCCTCGAGATTCGAGTGCACCCTGATGACCGGGGTCGCGTGATTGGGCGCGGTGGCCGTACCGCAAAGGCTCTGCGCACACTCATCAGTGCTCTTGCCGACGGGCGTCGCGTTCGCGTCGATGTCACGGACGACTAAGTTGGCAGGGCAGGAACGCAGCGGAACCCGCAACCAGTTGCGCGTAGGGCGTCTGGTAAAAGCCCACGGGCTCAAAGGCGGGCTCAAGCTTGAGCTGTACACCGATGACCCCCAGCGACGGTTTGTCTCCGGGGCAGAGTTTACGCTTCAGGTTCCTGAAGCCTCGCCGTGGCACGGTAAAACAGTCGTCGTTCGTGAGTACCGCGTCATGAATGGTCACTCCGTCGTGTTCTTCCGCGACGTTGACGACCGCAACGACGCGGAAACGCTCGTGAAAGCCATCCTGTGGGTTGATCACACAGGAGACGAAGAACCCGAAGACGACGCCTGGTACGACCACCAGCTCGTCGGTCTCGAGGTTGAGCGTGAAGGCGTTGTCGTCGGTCGCGTGAGCCGCGTTGATCATTTGCCTGCGCAAGACCTGCTGATTGTTCAGGTCGACGACCGCGAGGTGATGGTCCCCTTTGTAAAAGCGATCGTTCCGCGCGTCGACGTGAAAGCCGGGCGCGTTGTGGTCACACCACCCGAAGGTCTCTTCGAAGAGATCGATGCAGCCGGCGACTAAGCCCGGCTACGATCAACGCATGCGCATCGACATCGTTTCTATCTTCCCCTCATATTTTGACGGGTTGACGCTGTCACTGTTAGGCCGCGCACAAGACAGCGGGCTTTTGCAGCTACGTACGCACGACCTTCGTGACTGGACGCACGATCGCCACCGTACAGTCGACGATACGCCGTATGGCGGCGGTGCAGGCATGGTGATGAAACCCGAACCGTGGGCACAGGCGCTCGACGCTCTTACGGCGAATGCTGAGCAGCATCCGACAATCATCTTTCCTTCTCCGGCCGGAGAAGTGTTTACGCAAGAAAAAGCTCGAGAGCTCGCTAGCACGCAGCACCTCATCTTTGGATGTGGGCGTTACGAAGGCATCGACGAGAGAGTATTCGACTATGCCTCTTCACTCGGCTCTGTGCGGTTGATGAGCCTGGGCGACTACGTGCTTAACGGCGGAGAAGTTGCCTCGATGGCCATGATCGAGGCCATAGTTCGGCTCATTCCCGGCGTCGTCGGCAACCCCGACAGCCTGGTCGAAGAGTCACACGAAGACGGACTACTCGAGTATCCGTCATACACGAAACCCAGCACCTGGCGAGACCGCCCCGTGCCCGAGGTTTTGCTGAGCGGCAATCATGCTGCGATTGCCGCCTGGCGCCGCGAACAGCAGTGGGAACGAACCCGCACTCGGCGCCCCGACCTTATCGACGGTGCTGCCAGCGATCAGTAGCCGCTAGTTCACCCCGAGAAACGAGCGGTCCGTCAGAATAATCGGGCCATCAGCGGTCACAGCTACAGTGTGCTCGGAGTGCGCACCACGAGACCCGTCGGCACTGCGCAGCGTCCAGCCGTCGGCGTCGGTGCGCAGCTTGTCAGTCGATGCTAAAAACCATGGCTCGATAGCAAACACCAGCCCCTCGCGCAGCGGAAATCCGCGTCCTGCGCGGCCATTATTGGGGATGTGAGGGTCGCCATGCATCTCGCGTCCTACACCATGTCCACCAAAGTCAGTGTTGATTGTGTAGCCCTCGCCGTGGGCAACCTCCGCAATTGCGGCAGAGATATCGCCGATACGCTTGCCCACCGTCACCTGTTCGATGGCGGCTGCCAGAGCGCGTTCTGTTGTATCGATGAGGCGGAGATCTTCGTCTCGGGCAGTGCCGACGACGAACGACACCGCAGAGTCAGAAACCCAACCGTCTATCGCCACAGCGAAATCAAGGGTCACAAGGTCGCCATCGCGCAGGTTGTAGTCGTGGGGTAGGCCGTGGAGGACAGCGTCGTTAATAGACGTGCAGATGACCTTGCCGAAGGGGCCATTGCCAAAAGACGGTGCGTAGTCGATGTAGCACGAAGTTGCACCCGCGCGACGAATGAGGTCATGCGCCCGACGATCAATATCCAACAGGTTTGTACCGACCCGGGTGTCTTCGCGAAGAGTCGCCAGGGTCTCTGCGACAAACCGGCCGGCCGCGCGCATCTGCTCAATCTCGGCCGGGGTGCGCAATTCGATCATTAGGGTGTCCTCTCGTCGTGTCTATTCTCTCGTACGTGTACGTGAGCGATTGCTCACAGCGAAAACAAGAGTCAGGGCGTCATCAAGGGCGTACCATCAGGACATGGTGGTCAGACAAGGTTTTTATCGCTGGATGCTACCGGCAGCGTTCCTGTTGCCGCTGTGGTTACTCGTAGGTTCCGCTATTTTTCGCGCCAGCGGGTGGGCGTTCATCTCGGTTCTTTTCATTGCTCTGCCCACAGTATTTTTTGGGCAGTTGGCGGTAACGCTGCTGGTTCGTTCTCGTCCTACGGTGCGAAGCTGGCGAGCCCTGTCATGGCCAGACGTCGTCATCATTGGCCTCTGGCATGCGTTGATCATCGCGCTGGGGTTTTATCCTCGCGGAGCGTTTGCGTTCCTCTTCTTTGCCGCAGCGCTGATGGGTGCCGCAGTCATCGTGTGTTCCATCGTGCAGTTGAGTCGTGAAGGGCGGGCGGTATGGAGTATCAACGCTGCCCGTTGGAATAGCGCTGGCGGGCAGCATCCGGAAACCTATGATGCTTCGTCAGACGACGGCGCTTCGGCCGGACGCGGCCCTCGGCATGATCGAGTGATTCGGCCCGACGTCATCATCATCGACGAAAACCGTCGTCGCCAGCCCAGCAATTAATTTTCTTCAACAGCCACCAGTCACTTTGCTGTTGCGCGCTTATTCGTGGCAGAATAGACGCTTGTGCCGGTGAAGGCTCTGCCTCAGGGGAGTCCTGCCAACGCTGAACGTTGCGCGGCACACTCAAACCTTATTCCTTTATACCTATGCACCCGACCTGTGGCGAGTGCAGAGAGAGACGATCATGCAGATCCTCGACGCCGTCGACGCGGCTTCACTCCGTTCCGAAGTTCCCGAGTTTGGCCCCGGTGACACCGTCAAGGTGCACGTCAACATTACTGAGGGTAACCGCTCGCGTGTTCAGATCTTCCAGGGTGTTGTGCTCGGTCGCCAGGGTGATGGCGTACGCGAGACCTTCACCGTCCGCAAGATCAGCTTCCAGGTGGGCGTTGAGCGTATGTTCCCCGTGCACAGCCCATCGGTAGAGCGCATCGAAGTTGTTTCCCGCGGTGATGTACGCCGCGCCAAGCTGTACTACCTGCGCAACCTGCACGGCAAGAAAGCCAAGATCCGCGAGAAGCGCGAAAACTAAGTTCACGACTGTTCACCACCCCGGGGCGAGATGCTCCGGGGTGGTGTCTTTTTCTCTAGCCAAAAAATGTGCGACTCTGGTAGTACCGCCACGAGGCGGCACGGCCCCTCGTGAAGGACGACGAATGAGCAAAGAGCCCGCATATCGCGCTGCTGATGGTATGGGTGTTCCAGTATCGCGGAGCAAAGGGTTGCTCTCGTTTCTGCGCGATATCGTCGTCGTTATTTTGATAGCCCTTGTCGTATCGTTCCTCGTGAAAACGTTCCTGGTTCGGAGCTTCTTCATTCCCTCCGGGTCGATGGAAGACACTCTTGCCGTTGACGACCGCATCCTGGTTGACGAGCTCACACCGCGTTTCACCGGTTACGACCGTGGCGACGTTGTTGTTTTTCGAGATCCTGGTGGCTGGTTGCCGCAAATATCGCCGCCGTCGCGGTCACCGCTCGCTGATGGTTTTGACCGGTTTTTGACCGTGATTGGCTTGAGCGCTGCTGATTCGGACGAGCACCTGGTTAAGCGCATCATCGGGCTTCCGGGCGACCACGTGGAGTGCTGTAACTCTCTCGGTCAGATCACCGTTAACGGCTCACCCATTGACGAGTCGGCGTACATCAAACTTCCATCCGACTCAGCACCAGCCTCCGCGTTGGAGTTCGACGTTGTTGTTCCCGACAATGCGTTGTGGGTGCTCGGCGATAACCGCAACCGTTCACAAGACTCGCGTTATCACCAAGAGGAACCTGGTGCAGGGTTCGTGCCGTTAGAAAACGTGGTGGGCCGATCCTTCATCATTACGTGGCCATTCGAGCGGTGGAGCACGATCGACAGCCACCCCGAGGTCTTCAATAGCGTGCGAGACGCTACGACGAACGACGACGGTGAATGATGGCAGTGGTAGAGCCGACACTGCAGTTAGAACACCGGATGCTGCACACCTATAGTCACCTCATTGCGCTTGACGAGGTCGGTCGCGGCGCGCTTGCGGGGCCGGTTGCTGTGGGTGCCGTTGTGGTCGACCGGAGGTGCGCGCAGTTGCCCATTCCGCAGGGCCTGCGGGATTCGAAGCTTGTGCCTCTTAAGCAGCGAGATGCGGTTGCGCAGCGCGCACAAGACTGGGTGGTGGGGTTTGCTGTGGGGCGGGCAGAGGCCCCAGAAATTGATGAGGTCGGGATCATCCGCGCCCTGGGCTTAGCTGCTTCGCGTGCCATCAGCGCCGTTGTTATGCATGTGGCTGATTCTGACGGTGTGGGTGTTTTGCTCGATGGCACGCACGATTATTTGTCGAGCGTTCACCCAGAAAAAATGAACGTGCATACCGTGGCAAAGGGCGACCGTGATTGCGCATCGATTTCGGCCGCATCGATTGTGGCTAAGGTCACTCGTGATGCAGTTATGGCGAGCCTCCACGATGAATACCCGGCTTACGACTGGCAAAGCAATAAAGGGTATGCGAGTGCCCATCATCGTGCTGCGATTCGCGGTCTGGGGCTTACCCCGTACCATCGCGCCTCGTGGACGATTCGTGATGCACCGGCACTCTTTTAAACCACTCATAACGAGCCGCTGTTCGCTGGCGGGGAATCGGTCTGCAATTGCGACGGCAGACTCATAGGATGGAGGCACCATGGACGACGATGCTTTCGAGGACTACGACCGCGAGCTAGAACTGGCTCTGTATCGCGAATACCGCGATGTTGTCGGGCAATTCCAGTATGTGATCGAGACGGAGCGCCGTTTCTATCTGGCCAATGACGTCAGTATTGTGCGGCGTGACACCGAGGCAGATTTTTATTTCGAAGTCACCATGGGCGACGTATGGGTGTGGGACATCTATCGTGCAGACCGTTTTGTGAAGGCTGTGCGCGTCATCACCTACAAAGACGTCAATATCGAAGAGTTGTCTCGTCGGGAGTTTGAGCTTCCGCAAGAGTTGTCACTCGACGGAGAATAGCTCGACGGAGAATAAGACGCGGGGGGCGTCTGCGCGACACCGCACTCATTGAGCGATTCCTGCACGACGACGCCACAATGTGCGTTATCCGCAGATGGTGGAGAAAACACTCGAGACCTTCGATAACAGTCCGCGCGAAGCGGCAGTGTTGTGCGCATGGCACACAAAGACGACCTGGGTCGCGCGGGTGAACAGCGAGCTCGTCACTATCTTCTCGAGTGCGGATACCGCATCCTTGACCACAATTGGCGATGCTCTCTCGGTGAGATCGACATCGTGGCCCAGCGCGGAACCGCACTGGCTTTTATTGAGGTTAAGACGCGTTCATCGCTCGATTTTGGTCACCCGTTCGAGGCGATTACCGAACCCAAAAAGCAACGGTTGTGGCGCCTCGCGCATGAGTGGGTAAAGCAGCATCCGGATGCCGCACGTGGGCGATCACTCCGTGTGCACGCCATCGGAATAACCGGCCGTGACCCCTGGGCGGGCACGCTCGAGCACCTGGAAGACGTGCGATGACCACCGCGCGTACGTGGACCGTCGCCGTGACCGGGATCGTCGGAAACATGATCGAGGTCGAAGCGAATCTCTCTTCGCAAACACCCGGTTTCTTCTTGATCGGCCTTGCCGATAAGGCACTCAGTGAAGCCGTCAGCCGCGTGCAGAATGCCTGCCAAAACAGCGGTATGCAGCTGCCGCGACGCCGATTGACGGTGAATCTGTCGCCGGCCAGTTTGCCTAAACACGGGGCAGGGCTCGATTTATCGATCGCGATCGCAGCGCTTGCGACCGAACATCAGCTCGACCAACGCAGTGCGGCGAGCACGGTACACCTGGGAGAACTGGGTCTCGATGGCCGCGTTCGCCCTGTTGCGGGAGTTCTGCCGGCGGTGCAGGTAGCGCGAGATGCCGGTTTTTCACGCGTGGTGGTGCCCTGGGCCAATAGAAAAGAAGCAGAGCTCGTTGACGGCGTCACTGTGCACGCTGTGAAGAGCCTTGCCGAGGCGGCTGTTCTGCACGGTGCATCCGTGGCACCGGCAGACGTCACTCCGGTTGACCACGCGGGTGTCGCCGCCGCACCATCACAGGCAGCAGAGCTTGCCGACGTGGTAGGGCAGGCCGATGCCGTAGAAGCTTTGATTGTCGCCGCTGCTGGCGGTCACAACATGTTGCTGTCTGGCCCGCCAGGAGCCGGTAAGACGATGCTTGCTCGACGACTGCCGGCTGTCTTGCCGCCTCTGAGTGATGAAGAAGCGCTCGAGGCAACGTCGGTGCGCTCTATCAGTGGCGAGCCCGTTACGGCGCTTGATAGAGATCGCCCGTTTGTTGCTCCCCATCATGGAGCATCTCTGGCGGCGCTGGTTGGGGGAGGATCACGTACTATTCGGCCCGGAGCGATCGTGCGTGCTCACCGCGGAGTGCTATTTCTCGATGAGGCCGCCGAATTCACCCGTTCTGCTCTTGATGCCCTGCGTCAACCACTGGAGGCCGGGCATATTGAGATTCATCGTGCAGGTTTTACCGCGGCCTTTCCGGCGCGTTTTCAACTGATCCTTGCCACAAACCCCTGCCCCTGCGGAGCCTATGGGGTGGTGGGCGAAGAGTGCCTGTGCACGCCCATGGCGGTACGCCGCTATGCGTCACGGCTTTCCGGGCCGCTGCGTGACCGTATCGATATTGAGTTGCACGTGCGCCGCGTGCCAGCAGCCATGGTTACGCAGCCGGCATCGGGCACAACAACGACCGCGCAGGCGGCGGCGAAGGTCGTGCTGGCACGCGATCGATCGCGTTTTCGTTTGCGAGACACGCCGTGGCAGGTGAACGCTGATGTGCCAGGAACCTGGCTGCGGCGACCCGATAACGCTATCCCTGCGCAGGCACGAGCGCCGCTCGATATCGCTCTGCAACGGGGGCTGTTGACTCTGCGCAGCTACGACCGCATTGTGCGGCTGGCGTGGTCGATTGCCGACCTTGATGCGGCCGACATTCCCACGATCGATCACGTCGGCCGAGCACTGTTTTTCAAGAAGGGTTTACACACATGATTCATGACTACCTCACCCGTGCAGATGCACAGCAGTGGGCTTCTGAGCTGCGCCCCGATCGAGACGCTGCAACGGTATTGGCACGAATAGCGTGGAGCGTGATCACCGAACCGGGTGACGGCGTTGCAGGAACCCTCATCGCCCACCTCGGACCTGTCGAAGCGCTACGTGTCGCGGCGGGGGTACAGGCTTTGCCCGATGCGCTCCCGGCTGCTCGTGACACTCTGGTAGAAGCGCAAAAACGCTGGCGACTTCGGCTCGATAGGAATACGCTGTGCGATGCAGTCGCCGCGGCGAATAGGCTCAAGGTCGGCGTGCTGTTTCCTGATGACCCGCTGTGGCCGAAAGCGCTCGATGACCTGGGAAACCATGCACCGCACATGCTGTGGCTTCGTGGCAACCGCGAAGTCCTCACCGCACAGACCTCCATTGCGATTGTGGGGGCACGGGCTGCTACACGCTATGGCGAACATGCGGCAGCAGAGATCGCCGGAGACCTGGCCTCTTCAGGCATCACCGTCGTGTCCGGAGGTGCTTACGGTATCGACGGTGTTGCCCATCGCGCCACACTGGGTGTCGACGGACAAACTGTCGCTTTTCTGGCCGGCGGAGTCGACCGTCTCTACCCTGCAGGCCACAGTCAGCTGCTCGAGAGAATCGCCGCTACAGGAGTACTCGTGAGCGAGGTGCCGTGCGGTACCGCACCGACAAAATGGCGGTTCCTCGCCCGCAATCGTTTGATCGGAGCAGCCAGCAACGCCACGGTCGTGATCGAAGCGGGTCAACGCAGCGGATCTCTCAATACTGCCGGACACGCAGCAACACTGGGTCGACCTCTCGGTGCCGTTCCTGGCCCGATTACTTCGGCTGCCTCTGCCGGGTGCCACCGGCTCCTACGAGAGTACGACGCAGCGTGCATACGGCATGCGGCCGATGCCCGTGAGCTACTGGGCCTGAGTGAAGCATCCGGACCCATCACGACACTGACTGACAAAGACGTTCTGCGTCTCACCGACGCATTAAGTTCGCGGTCACCGCGCACGACCGAAGATCTTGCTCGGCGTTCGGGCCTGGCGGTGGCTCGCATACAGACGCTTCTGGGGCTTCTGCTCATGCAAGGAGTGGTTGCGGAGTCACACAACGGCTGGAGGCGACTGCCAACGTAAGTGCGGGTAGCATCCGGAAGCATAGTGCGGGTCGCACCTCGACACTTAGTGCGACAGCGGCGAGGCTTCCGGATGCTGCGGGTGCCCACGCGCACACTAGAACCATGAGCATCACCGCGGCCATCGAGCACTACCTCGACTATGTGGCAACGGTGCGCCGACTCTCACCCGCCACGGTGCGCGCCTATCGTTCTGACCTGAATGATTTTCAGGCGAGTCTTGCCGACGAAGATCTCGACAGCATTGATATTGAGCACCTGCGTGACTGGCTGTGGAAGGCCACGCAGCGAGGCGATGCCCGCTCAACACTGGCTCGCAGAACTGCATCCGTGCGCTCTTTCTTTGCGTGGGCTCACGAAAATAATCACACTGCGCACGACCCCAGCCTGCGGTTGGTTGCGCCCCGCAAAAGCCGGACGCTTCCCACCGTGGCTTCTGCCGCAAGCATCACCGAGCTCTTTACCCAGCTGCAGCTGACAGCGACTCAGGGGGACCCCATTGCGTTGCGCGACCACGCTGTCATGGAACTGCTCTATGGCGCTGGTATTCGAGTCTCTGAACTGTGCAGCATAACTGTTGACGACCTCGACCTGGATCGCTGCACCGCACGTGTGCACGGAAAAGGCAACAAAGACCGCGTTGTTCCGTTCGGGATTCCGGCTCGAGACGCCGTCAGTGCGTATCTGCGGCGTGGGCGACCCGTGCTTGCTGCACGGGCACGTGAGAATTCAGTGGCATCCGGAGCCACCGTTTTTTTGGGTGCACGAGGCGGAGCACTCAACCCACGCGCGGTACACACACTCGTGTCGCGGCTGCTCGGCCCCATTATTGGTGAAGAAAACGTGGGAGCGCATGCGCTGCGGCACTCGGCGGCAACGCACCTGCTTGACGGGGGAGCCGACCTGAGAACAGTGCAAGAGATCCTTGGCCACTCGAGCCTGGGCACGACACAGATTTACACTCATGTGTCGGCCGAGCGTCTCGAAGCCGCATATCGACTCGCCCACCCTCGCGCCTAGCCTGCCCCGCTGCAGCATGGCAGTAACACGGCACGCGGTACATCACCGAACAGCAGCATGGGGTTAACGTAAACGCCGTGCCACCGCACCCCAACATGCAGTGATCCCGCAGATGCATGCCCGCCAGTGGCGAGGGTCCCTACCTGTTCGCCGGCACGTACCGACGACCCTGCCGGATGCTGCGAAAGAACCGGTTCGAGGGTAAACACGACTCCGTCGCCCGTGTCGATCGTTACCAGTGGCCGGTCAACTACCACGCCGCTAAACGCGACTGTGCCGCCGATTGGCGCACGCACCTCGGTCTCGAACGACGCCCCGATATCGACACCACGATGGCCCGGGCCATACTCGTGAGCAGGAGCAATAAATTCACGTACAATCTCACGGGCATCGGAGACTGGCCACGTGGCGCGCGGCCACTCCTGCTCTGTACCTTTACGCCCAATACCCACACTCTCTGTGCCCACACTCTCCGCCATGGCCTGTTCGGCGCGTGCTGGCGTCGCGCCCATGAGCCAGGCGAGCACGATAACCACGACCACAAACATGCTCACCCGGATGCCTGTGCTCCTGCGGTCACCGCGTTCTTCACCCGTTCTCATCCTCATAGGCCCATCGTGCCGAGTGCCGGGTTGCCGGGAGTGGACGCACAGGCTGCTGGTGCAGCATCCGGGGATAACTGTTTTATGAAACACGGCGGGGAGGAATGAGCAGCCTTCGGTGGAGACTGCCGATGATGGCGCAGATGCCGGTGCAGATTCTCAGGTATGTGGTGAAGAGAGGTCGCCGCACGCTGGTAGACTTGAGGCGCATCCCCCATGGGATGACTACGCGTGCCCATAGCGGTTATCCGTGACATTTACTCCCCGCGGTCCCTTTTATTAGGGCGGGAGTGTGTCGGGCACCAGGATCACCGGTTTCTGCCGGTACAACAACCCAGAGGGCGCTGAGGCGCCAGAATAAGGAGACGACCATGGCAGTGGTCACTATCCGTCAGCTGCTCGACGCTGGCGTTCACTTCGGTCACCAGACCCGTCGCTGGAACCCGAAAGTCAAGCGCTTCATTCTTGCGGAGCGTAGCGGCAGCCACATCATTGACCTGCAGCAGTCGCTCGGTTACATCGAAAAGGCCTACGACTTCGTGAAAGAGACCGTCGCACACGGTGGCACGATTCTCTTCGTCGGTACCAAAAAGCAGGCTCAAGAAGTACTGGCAGAGCAGGCCGCTCGCGTGGGTCAGCCCTACGTGAACCAGCGCTGGCTCGGTGGTCTGCTGACCAACTTCTCGACCGTGTCGAAGCGTCTGGCACGCATGAAAGAGCTCGAAGAACTCAACTTCGATGACCCCGCAGCAAGCGGCTTCACCAAGAAAGAACTGCTGCTGAAGAAGCGCGAGCTCGACAAACTGCACAAGTCGCTCGGTGGTATCCGTAGCCTCACGCGCACACCATCCGCCATCTGGGTTGTCGACGCCAAACGCGAGCACCTCGCTATCGACGAGGCGAAGAAACTCGGCATCCCGGTGATCGGTATTCTCGACACTAACGCCGACCCCGACGACTTCCAGTACCCGATCCCCGGTAACGACGACGCTATTCGTTCGGTATCGCTGCTCACGCGCATCATTGCTGACGCAGCGGCCGAAGGCCTGCAGCAGAAGCACAACCCCGAGGGCGACGCCGAGCCGCTGGCCGAGTGGGAACGTGAACTGCTCGAACAGGGTGGCGAAAAAGCTCCGGCTACGGAAGAAAAGACTGAAACAGCAACCGAGGCAGCAGAAGCTGCTGAGGCTCCCGCTGACACCGCAGCTGAGACCGTGGAGGCACCGGCTGCCGAGGCACCCGCTGCTGAAGCGCCTGCCACCGACGCAAAATAATCCCGCGTACATCGCAAACAGACATACGAAGCAAGGAGCCACGACACATGGCCAACTTCACTATTGCTGACATTAAAGCTCTGCGTGAGCAGCTCGGCACCGGTATGGTCGACACAAAAAAGGCCCTCGAAGAAGCCGATGGCGACCTCGAAAAGGCAACAGAGATTCTTCGCCTCAAGGGCGCAAAGGGTAACGCCAAGCGCGCTGACCGCTCGACCAGCGAGGGACTCGTCGTCGCTCGCGAGAGCGATGGCGCTGTGACGCTGCTCGAACTCGCGTGCGAGACCGACTTCGTCGCGAAGAACGAACGGTTCATCGCACTGGCCGAAAAGGTCGTCGACGCTGCCGCTGCTGCAGGAGCCGACAACGTAGAAGCCGCGCTGGCCGCAGCATCCGGAAACCAGACTGTTGGCGAACTGATCTCTGATGAGGCCGCCATCATCGGTGAAAAGGTAGAACTACGCCGTGTTCGCACGGTCAAGGGTGACGCCACGCAGGTGTACCTGCACCGCACGAGCAAAGACCTGCCGCCGCAGATCGGTGTGGTTGTTGCCTACTCCGGTGACGACGCAGAGACCGCGCGCAGCATTGCACAGCACATCTCATTCGCCAACCCTTCGTACCTGACTCGTGACGACGTTCCCGAGGCAGACGTAGCGAAAGAACGCGACATCGTTACGGAAATTTCGCGTAACGAGGGCAAGCCCGAAGCAGCATTGCCCAAGATCGTTGAAGGCCGTATCACCGGCTACTTCAAGCAGGTTGCGCTTCTTGAGCAGGACTACGCGAAAGACAACAAGCTCAGCGTTGCCCAGGTAACCAAAGACGCAGGTATTGAAGTCACCGACTTCGCCCGCTTCAAGGTTGGAGCCTGACAGTGAATGAAGGGGTTCGGATCTCGCGATCCGAACCCCTTCATTGTGCCTACGGGCGCTATGTTGAATGCGAGGAGAGGAATCGCCCATGACCAAGAAGAGCCAACGTCGAGTCGTTCTCAAACTTTCCGGTGAAGCATTCGGTGGAGGGCAACTCGGCGTAAACCCCGATGTTGTGAGCCAAATCGCCCGTGATATTGCAGCAGCCGTCGACCGGGTGCAAGTGGCTGTTGTCGTCGGAGGCGGCAACTTCTTTCGCGGTGCAGAACTCAGCCAGCGAGGTATGGACCGCGGGCGGGCCGACTACATGGGAATGCTCGGCACAGTCATGAATGCACTGGCACTGCAAGACTTTCTTGAACAGGCTGGCGCAGAACCACGAGTGCAGTCCGCTATTTCCATGACCCAGGTTGCGGAGCAGTACATTCCGTTGCGAGCTGAGCGGCACATGGAAAAGGGACGAGTAGTCATCTTTGGTGCCGGCGCCGGACTGCCGTATTTCTCTACCGACACGGTTGCTGCCCAGCGCGCTCTAGAAATCAACGCCGATGAAGTGCTCGTAGCAAAAAACGGTGTCGACGCCGTATACACGGCCGACCCGAATAAAGACGCGAGCGCCACTCGAATCGAAAAAGTTACGTACCGAGAAGCTCTTCAGCGTGACCTACGGGTGGTTGATTCGACTGCATTCAGCCTGTGCATGGACAACAGCATGGATATGCGCGTGTTCGGAATGGAGCCAGGTGGCAACATTACCCGGGCGCTGCTCGGCGAGCAGATAGGTACTTTGGTTACCGCCTGAGTGCCACGACGGCGGGTCACCGGGGAGCTTTCAGCGAGCTGGTGACCGTGCCCATTAGAATTGTTGCAACACTTTCAAAGCTAAGGAGCCACCGTGATCGCGGATGTCCTGTCAGAGACCGCTACTCGAATGACCCGGGCTGTCGAGGCAGCGAAAGAAGACTTTGCCACAGTGCGCACGGGGCGCGCTAACCCTCAAATGTTTCAAAAACTCATGGTTGAGTATTACGGGACTCCCACCCCGCTGGCACAGCTTGCGTCGCTGGCCAACCAGGAAGCACGCACGCTGATCATCACTCCGTACGACAAATCAGCGTTGAAAGACATCGAGCAGGCCATCCGAGACATGCCAAACCTCGGCGTCAACCCCACGAACGACGGCAACCTGGTTCGTGTGACCATGCCGGAACTGACCGAAGAGCGTCGCAAAGAGTATGTGAAACTCGTGAAGTCGAAGGGCGAAGACGCGCGTGTGCACGTGCGCGGTATTCGTCGCAAGTCAAAAGACGAGCTTGATGCCCTCAAAAACGAGGTTGGCGAAGATGAAGTCGCACGCGGTGAAAAGGAACTTGATGCGTTGACTCGTCAACACATTGACCTGATCGACGAGGCACTCAAGCGCAAAGAGGCCGAGCTTCTCGAGGTATAAGCTATGTCCGCATTCGAGGGGGGCGACGGCGGTGATAGCCGCCCCTTAACCCGCCGTGAGATGCGTCTGCTGCGGGAAGGGACCGCAGCAGAACAGCAGCATCCTTCCGAGCCGGAACAGCTGCCATCCGACGATGATCCTGCGGTCATATTCGGTTCGGTCTTATCGGAAGTAGATGAGACCGATGATGCTCGCCACGATGGCGCTCGTCTGAGCGGCCAGTGGCATGTTGCGCGCACAGAAATTGAGTCGCACGTCTCCCACGCCAGGGATCAGCTCGATCAGGCCAATGAGCGCATCAAGGCGCGCGCCGGTCGCAACCTCATCGGTGCGATAGCTATCGGACTCCTCATCGGAGCACTTGTGCTGGCATCGTTGCTGATCGTCAAATGGGCCTTCGTTGTCTTTGCCCTGTTGGCGGCAGGCCTTGCTGTTTATGAACTTGCCATCGCGCTGCGTGGCGGTGGGCGCAAGATTGATCTTGTGCCGCAGCTTCTCGCCGCAGCACAGCTTATTATCGCCGGCTACTTTGCCGATGCGTGGCTGGTGTGGGTTTCGCTATTCACGGCCATCATGATCGTGCTGGTGTGTCGAATCATCGGGCAAATGATCGCTGGCGACGGGCGAACATATGGTGATGTGCTGTCCGACCTATTGGTGGGCAGCTTCATTCAGGTATATGTCCCGTTTTTGGCCGCTCTGGCGATGATTCTGCTGAGGCAAGACGGCGGTGAACTGTGGATTCTCACGTTTCTTGCCGTTGTTGTCGCCGCCGATACGGCCGCATATGCCTCGGGTCTTCTGTTTGGGCGTGGCGGCAAGCATCCGATGGCACCAAAAATTAGCCCGAAAAAGACCTGGGAAGGTTTTGCTGGGGCTGTCGTCGGCTCGGTTATCGTGGGCGTCATATTGAGCGTATTTCTCCTCCACCTGCCCTGGTGGGCAGGGATCATCGTGGGAATCGTGTTGGTATGCACGGCAACGATGGGAGACCTGTGCGAATCGCTCATCAAGCGCGATCTAGGAATTAAAGATATGAGCTCGTTCTTGCCTGGACACGGCGGTGTTCTCGACCGGCTCGACAGCATTTTGCCTTCGGCTGCCGGTGCGCTCATGCTCTTCTTTGCCCTGTCATCATTGGCGGTGGCATGAGCGTGACGGAACAGCAGCGAGTACGACGCAGTGGACGACTATTTCCCGTGACCGAGAAGCGAGCTCGCGGCTACGAGCCCACTGAGGTGGAAGACTTCTTGCGGCGGGCACGGGCGAGCTTTGATGAACGCGATGGCGCCGTGACTTCTGCCGATATTCGTTCGGCTTCTTTTCGGATGGTTCGTCGTGGATATCAGCCCGAAGCGGTCGATGCAGCTCTGACGAGGATCGAAGACGCGCTCGCACAGCGTGAACGCAGCGCAGCGATTGCACAGCGCGGTGCGAGGGCGTGGGTGGATGATGCACGCAGCACCGCGCAGGTTATTGTGGAGCACTTGCAGCGTCCTGCGGGGGCACGCTTCGCACGCACCGGAATATTGGGTTACGGATACGACCGCGCCGAAGTTGACCATGTGTGTGAACGCATCACCGCTTTTCTTCGTGACGGCGAAGAGATCACGGCAGAACAGCTGCGTTCTGCCGCCTTTCGAATGAAGCTGCGCGGCTATCGAGAAGAACAGGTAGACGCACTTATCGATGCAACGATCGACGTTGTTTTGGCCGTGAAATGATGTTCTCGGTGAATTCTCACACTCATTCACGAGGTCGCGGGCTACAATGGCTGACATTGTGACACCGGATAACGACTTGATCTTAAAGGCGAAGCACACTCTTTCTGCTTCGCTGCGCGGTACTTCTACCGCAAAATCACAGACCGGCGCAGCCGCAAATTCGCGGCACCAGCCCCGTCGTCGTGCGACAGGAATTCTGGCCGGTCTTGCGGTAATGGGCTTCTCTGCGGCAATCATTGCCCCAACCGGCCTGGCACTTGCTGGTTCATCAAGCACCGCAACAGCAGCCGATGCAACGACAGCTTTTAGCGTTGCCAGTAACGAGGTTCAATCTCTCAAAATTTCGGTCGAGGGGTCGTCGGCAGAACCACTTGCACGCGGCACCTTCGAAGTGTACGTGCCGCCGCCCCCCGAACCCGAGCCCAAACCTGCTTCTGCCGACAGCGACGACAGTGGCTCGGATAGTGGCGGTGGAGACGTGGGTCCGGTCTACTATGACGGCGGCGGTGATCCTGCAGCGTGGATGGCTGCAGCAGGAATTGCTTCGTCCGACTGGGGATACGTCGACTACATCGCTACTCGCGAGAGTGGGTGGAACCCCAACGCAACCAACCCGTCTTCAGGAGCGTGCGGGTTGATTCAGGCTCTGCCGTGTTCCAAGGTTCCCGGCAACGGTTACGATCCTGTCGATAATCTTCGCTGGGCGAATGGTTATGCCATGGAACGCTACGGCAGTTGGTACGACGCCTACGTGTTCTGGGTTAACAACAGTTGGTGGTAAACCACTGTCATGGCTCGCTCGTCTCGTCGTCGTCGCGGTCAGCGGCGACCCCATGACCACGTTGACGAATCTCTGGACCGGCTCATTGCCGGGTGGAAACGTACCGAGATTCGCCGAGGGACAGAGTGGTGGGTGCAGCCGCTGAGCGCAGCGCAGGCTCATAAGGAATACACCTGCCCTGGCTGCACTCGTATGATCGTGGCGGGAACAGCGCACGTCGTTACCTGGCGTGCTGATGGAGTGCTCGGCGATGAAGCTGACCTTGCAGCACGCCGCCACTGGCACACACACTGCTGGAATATTCCGTAGGCCGGGGCTCAGAGCTCGTTCATGCGGGGGATGAGCACCTGCCGGTAAATTATCAGCACGCTCGCGGCCACAGGAATAGCGATCAGCGCCCCCAGTAGGCCCAACAGTGCACCGCCCGAAAGGGCTGCGATCACAACAACAGCGCCGGGAACAGACACCGCTCGACTCATGACGCGGGGCGACAAGAAGTACGCTTCGACCTGCATGTAGACCAGGTAGTAGATGGCGGCAACGAGCGCCGTCGTTGGCGAGCCGAGCCCCGGAACGAGACACAGAAGCACAATGAGAGTTGAGCCCGTCAGTGTTCCGACGAGCGGAATAAGCGAAAAGAAGAATGCGATAACCGCCAGCACGGCGGGAAACGGTGCGCTGATGATCGATAGGAAGATCATGCTGAGTACGCCGTTAATGACACCCATCGTGACCTGTCCGATGACGTAGTAGCCCACGGAATCGCTGATCTGCTCGGCAAGGTCGATAAATCGTTCACGCTTAGACGAGGGCACGAGCTGGTAGACCGAGCCTTTGAGCGACGGAATAGCTGCGGTGAAATAGATCGTCAGGATGAGCACGATGAATGCTCCCGCGAGACCGCCGAGCACCGCCCAGCCGACAGTGAGAAGACCCTGGCCAATCGAGCCACTAATCTGCGTAACGTTCTGGGTGAGCCATTCCTCAAACGATGTAAAGACCACGTCGACCTGTAGCTGCGGAAAAGCCTCTGTTAGCCATGCTTTGAGATCGTCGATGGCGGTGCCGCGATTAACGATCGTTGTCACCTGCACGAAAAGTTGTGAGATCTGATCGATCAGCACGGGCAGAACGATGAGTACGACGCCGCTAAAGAGTGCAAGCACACCCAAAATTGTGACGAGCACCGCTGCCCACCGTGGTAACTTGCGCCGCTCTAACCAGCTGACAAGGGGGTCAAGGCCCAGCGCAAGAAAGAGAGCTGTTCCAACGTAAAGCAGGATCGTGGAGAGTGCGTCGACGCTGCCGATGAGTAAAACACCGAGCCCGACACCGAGGGTGGCGATCAGCGCGGTGCGAAACGGGTTGTGGATCTTCATCGAGGTTGTCTCCCTACGTCTCCATAAGTATGGATTGTGAGGGGCACGAGCAGCGAATGAATCGCGGTTTATTGCATTCGTGGTTAATCTTCAGGTGCTTTTCGCTAATCTGAAATGTCGAGCGAAGACCCGGGAGCCCCCTTCCCGGCCGCAAGAGGAGACTATTCGTGCGTTTTGTCTGGGCCATCGTGGCCTTTGTGCTGGCGACGTTCATGATCGGAGCGGGTATCGCCCAAAGGACCGTCTTCCTCGGCCCGGCGGAGCTACGAACCGAACTGAGCGTTGGTCAGCCAGAATCATTCACCCTTATTGATGGCGACGTTTTGCGTTCGCAGCCCGGCGAGCAGACGCTGATCGCTCGTGGTGAGGGATCCATTGTTTTTGCGGTTGCGCGCAGTGCAGATGCCGAGGCCTGGCTGGCTGACGCGCGCTACAACCATATTTCCCTCGACGACGAGGGCGAGATTGTTTCGACGCTGGTACTGCCGAGCATTTCTGAATCACCGGATGCCGAAGATGACGCAGCATCCGAAAGCGATGATGAAACTGCAGAGGAAGGCGAAGAATCGCCGAGCAGTACGGAGGGCTCCCACAGGAATCCCGCGGGCTCGGACCTCTGGCTCGATGAATTCACCGACACCGATTCGCTGTTTGCCCATACGCGGCTGCCCGAGGGCGTGAGCGTGGTTATTGCTTCTGATGGCACAGAACCTGCACCCAGTGATGTGACCGTCACATGGCCGCTCGACAACTCAACTCCCTGGGCGGGGCCACTCATGGTGGGCGGAGCGATCCTGATGGCGCTGGGTGTGATTTTGTATATTCAAGCGGTTCGTCATGTGCGTCGCGGGCGTGGTCCTCGTCGTAAGGGGCCGCCGCCGCTTCCGCCGACCGAGCCGATCGATATCGCACTCGAGACAGGTTCGCGCCGCGCTATTGGTTCGCAAACGTCGGCGCCGCAGCGCCGTAGCCGCGGCCGACGCTCACTGATTGCTCTTCCGGCTCTGGGCATGTCTGCCGTGCTCTTGGCAGGCTGTACTGCTGACTCATGGCCACAGTTTGATAGCACCCCAACGCCGACTCCGACAGAGACGGTGGTTGCCCCAGAAAACCAGCAAGACCCCGCGATGACCGAGGCGCAGGCGATTCGGGTGTTGCAGCGTATCGCCGATACGGTCGAGCAGGCTGATGAAGAGATGGATGCCGATCTGGCAGCGACGCGTCTGGATGGGATGGCGCTTACGACGCGCAAGGTCAATTATCGACTGCGCTCTTCTATTGCCGACACGGAGATGCCGCTGGCTATTCCGGGCAGCACGGTGCGAATTCTGGTTCCTCAGGCTTTCCAGGCGTGGCCACGCACGACAATGCTGCTGGTCGAAGACAGTGAAGACGAGACTGTTCCACCGATCATTTTGACCATGACGCAGCAAGATCCGTGGTCGAACTACAAGGTTTCGTACCTGGCCGAAATGCAGGCCGCTGCTGAGCTTCCTGATCTACCACCGGCGTGGATGGGTGCAAAGCTGACGCCGCCCGATTCCCCGTTCCTTGTTTTGCCGCCGGGTGAACTGGCTGAGGCCTTTGCCGATGTGGTCGATAACGGTGATTCCAGTCAGTGGCGCGGTCTCTTTGGCAAGTCGGCGATGGAGTTCGCCGAAACGGTGCAGGCGAGCCGGGCAAGCATTACGAAGGCACTGGCCGATAGCGGTGCCGCTGAGACAACGAAGACATCGTTTTCTATGATCGTGAGCGGCGAAGAACCTGTGGGGCTGGCCGGAATCGATAGCGCTGCCGTGGTTGCTGTATCGCTGCGTGACGTGGAGCAGGTTACACCCACCGATAAAGATGCGGTTATCCGTCTCGGTAGCAATGAACCGGCAAAATTGCTCACGGGTGTTGATGAGTCGGCAGAGGGTTTCCAGACGTCATATTCGATTCAACTGTTTTTCGCCGTGCCCGCTCAGGGTTCTAACGGACAAATCCAGCTCTTGGCGGTTTCGCAAGATCTGCTGTCAGTGAAGGAGATTGAAAAGTGAGTGATATTTCCGCCGCAGCGATGCGTGGTGCTGTCGATCTTTCGGCTTTGCGTAATCGGCCCGCTGCCGAAGCGCAGGGGGGACAGCAGCATCCGGATGCAGCAGGTAATACTCCTGCGTCGGCACCTGGCGTGATTTTTGATGCTACCGACGCGGGTTTTCAAGACGTCATCGAGCTGTCGCGTCAGGTTCCTGTCGTCGTTGATCTGTGGGCGGAATGGTGCGGACCCTGCAAACAACTGGGCCCGATATTAGAAAAGGTTGTGCGCGAGCAGAACGGTCGCGTTGCCCTTGCCAAGGTCGACGTGGATGCAAACCCGCAGTTAGCGCAGGCTTTTCAAGCGCAGTCGATCCCCATGGTTGTTGCGCTTATTGCCGGTCAGCCGGTGCCGATGTTTAACGGTGCTGTTCCGGAAGAGCAGGTGCGGCAGGTTGTTGCGCAGTTGCTTCAGGTAGCGGCACAGAACGGCGTCAGTGGCCAACTCTCCGTGCAAGAAGAAGACACTGTTTCTGAGGCAGACGAGGCGGAACCAGAAGAAAAGCCGCTACCGCCACTGCATCAAGAAGCCTATGACGCGATTTCGGTCGGCGACTATGCTCGGGCAATTCACGCCTATGAAAAGGCTCTGGCTGAGAACCCGCGTGATGACGACGCAGCCGCAGGGCTCGGCCAGGTGCGGTTGCTGCATCGCACACAGGGTGCTGATTTGCAGCAGGTTCGGGATGCTGCCGCACAGAACCCGGATGATGTTGCCGCGCAGCTTGCCGTTGCTGATCTCGACGTCGCTGGTGGCCACGTCGACGATGCTTTTGCGCGTCTTCTTGATCTTTTTGCTCGAGCAGACTCGGAAGAGCGCACGCAGGTACGTGAGCGGCTCGTGGAGTACTTTGGGCTCGTTGGTGATTCCGATCCGCGCGTTGGGGCAGCACGAGCGCGGCTAGCGTCACTGCTCTTCTAAGAGCGCCGATTCGAGAGAACTACCGGAGCGCTGTTCCTGGTTGATACCGTAACCACAGCGTGGTGAGCGCCGGAATCATGAGCGTTGCCCGCGGTGAAGTTCGGGAGGCGTCGTCAAGGAGCGCCTTTTTGGGAGTGTTGTCGTGAGCGTACACGGCCCCGAGGTTTCCTTCACCGTGACCCCCAAATTCGAGCGCATCGGTGTTGAGTATCTCTTGCCATGTACCGGCGCGGGGCAGGTCGAGTTCGACACCGTGGAGTGCCACTCCGGCGAAGTTGGTGATCGAGACGACCTGTCCGCCGTGTCCGTCGCGCCGCGCAAAAGCGACGATATTGGGGTCCCAGCCGGGAGCCCCGAGACGGCTGAAGGAGGTGGCGTCGTTGTCACGCACCCAGAGCGGGGCCGTGACCTTATACAGACGGTTGAGTTCAGAAACCAGATGAATGAGCTGCTGGTGCAGGGGCTGCTCTAACAGCCACCATTCGAGCTCGTTCGATTCTGCCCATTCTGAGAGCTGCCCGAATTCTTGACCCATAAACAGTAGTTTCTTGCCCGGGTGGGCCCACATATAGGCGAGATAAGCACGCACGGTGGCGAGTTTTTGTTCGTGGCTGCCGGGCATTTTTGCCAGCAAACTGCCTTTGCCGTGTACGACCTCGTCGTGGCTGATGGGCAAAATATAGTTCTCACCAAAGGCGTAAACGAACGAGAACGTGATTTCGCCATGATGGTGGGCGCGGTGGAGGGGGTCGCGGCGAATGTATTGCAGGGAGTCGTTCATCCATCCCATGTTCCATTTGAAGCCGAATCCGAGTCCGGCGTGGTTAGTGGGTGAGGTCACGCCGGGGAAACTGGTTGACTCTTCGGCAATCATCATGATTCCCGGATGCTTGCGGTAGGCCGTCGCGTTGAGCTCTTGAAGAAATCGGATGGCTTCGAGGTTTTCGCGACCACCATGAATATTGGGCTCCCAGTCGCCGTCGTCGCGTGAATAGTCGAGATACAGCATGGATGCTACGGCGTCGACGCGGAGCCCGTCGATGTGGAACTCGCGTAGCCAATACAGTGCGTTGGCGACGAGAAAGTTGCGTACTTCTGGGCGGCCGTAGTCGAAAATGAGCGTGCCCCAGTCGCGGTGTTCGCCGCGTCGTGGATCGGGGTGTTCATAAAGCGGGCGGCCGTCGAACTGGGCGAGGGCAAATGCATCGCGGGGGAAGTGGGCCGGTACCCAGTCGAGGATGACGCCGATGCCGGCCTGGTGGAGTTGGTCGATAAGAAAACGTAGGTCGTCGGGGGAGCCGTATCGTGCTGTTGGCGCATAGTAGCCGGTGACCTGATAGCCCCACGAACCTCCAAAGGGATGTTCGGCGAGGGGGAGGAATTCGACGTGGGTGAAGCCGGTTTCTTTTATGTGGGCGATCAGTTCGGTGGCTGCTTGGCGGTAGTCGAGTCCGCGTCGCCAGGATCCCAGGTGCAGTTCGTAGATCGATAGCGGTTGCGCAACAGCGTGTGTGGCTGCGCGTCGTGTCATCCATGCGCCGTCGTTCCATCGGTATTCTGAGCGCGTGACGATGGAGGCTGTGGCTGGGGGCGCTTCGGTGTGCTGAGCGAGCGGGTCGGCGCGGAGCACCCATTCATTGTCGGGCGTGAGGATTTCGTACTTGTAGCGTGTGCCGACGCCGGTGTCGGGGATAAAGATCTCCCACAGGCCACTGGCACCCATGGATCGCATAGCGTGGCCTTCTCCGCTCCAGTCGTTGTGGTCGCCAACAACGCGTACGGCTCGGGCGTTGGGTGCCCATACGGCAAATGCTGTGCCCGGTTCGCCCTCGTGAGTTTGAGGGTGGGCACCTAATACTTCCCAGAGTCGTTCGTGGCGTCCTTCGGCGATGAGGTGAAGGTCGAGTTCGCCGATTGTTGGTGTATGCCGGTAGGGGTCTCCGGCGAGCCAGTCGGGGCCATCGGGGTAGGTGGTGCGGATGCGGTATTTTCCGACGGGCGCGGGAACACCTGCTATCCACATGCCGTCGGCGATGTGTTCCATATCGATGGTTTCGCCGTTGGTGAGCAGCAGGCTGACGGATTCGGCGAGTGGTCGTCGTACGCGGACTATCGCTCGCGCATCGTTGTCGGGGTCGGGGTGGGCACCGAGGAATGCGTGCGGGTCATAGTGCGATCCTGTAGAGACTGCTTCGATGACTCCTTTGTCATACGTGATCATGATGTCTACTCCTTCACCACCCGCAAAATATGGACAGGTTGGCTGAATGCGTCCAGCCGTACGTAGTTGTGGTCTTTCCATCGCCAGAGCGAACCGGTGAGCAGGTCTTCGACGCCGTATTCTTCGCCGGGTTCTACGCCCCACTGTCGGGTGTCGAGGTGCACGGTTGTTTCTCGTACGGAATGGGGGTCGACGTTGACGACGACAATGATGGTGTCGTCGTTGCCGTCGTCGGTGTAAAACCCGTCAAGGTGTTTGCTGTAGACGAGGATGCTGTCGTCGTCGCTCCAGTGGATGCGGGTGTTGCGTAGTTGGCGTAGTGCCGGATGCTGCTGGCGGATGCTGTTGAGTTGGCGCAGGTAGGGGGCAAGCGAAGTGCCCTCGTGTTCGGCCTGCTGCCAGTCGCGTAGCTTGTATTCATATTTTTCGTTGTCGATGTTTTCTTCGGCACCGGGGCGGGCAACGTTTTCAATCAGTTCGTATCCGGCATACACGCCATAGAGGGGGCTGGCGGTGGCGGCGATGGCAGCGCGAATGCGATAGGCCGCGGGCCCTCCGTATTGCAAATATTCAGTGAGAATATCGGGGGTGTTGACGAACAGGTTGGGGCGAAGATAGTCGGCCGTCTCGGTGGCTATCGAGGTGAGAAATTCTTCGAGTTCTGCTTTTGTGTTGCGCCACGTGAAGTAGCTGTAGCTCTGGTGGAATCCGACTGCCGCTAATGCACGCAGTGGGGCGGGGCGCGTGAAGGCCTCGGCGAGAAAGATTACTTCGGGGTGGGTGGCGTTGATTGTTGCCAGCAGGCGTTCCCACAGCCAGAGCGGTTTTGTGTGGGGGTTGTCGACGCGGAATATTTTTACTCCGGCAGCAATCCAGTGCTCAACGATCCGGACGATCTCGGCGAAGAGTCCTTCCGGGTCGTTGTCAAAGTTCAGTGGATAAATGTCTTGATATTTTTTGGGTGGGTTCTCTGCATAGGCGATAGAGCCATCGGGCAGTGTGGTAAACCATTCCGGATGCCGCTGAACCCACGGATGGTCGGGCGAGGCCTGGAGTGCGAGGTCGAGTGCGATTTCGATTCCGTGGTCGGCTGCGGCGTTGATGAAGCGACGAAAGTCGTCGAGGGTACCCAGATCAGGATGGATGGCATCGTGGCCACCGGCGCTGCTTCCGATCGCCCACGGTGAACCGGGGTCGTTCTCCTGTGCGTCGAGGGTGTTGTTGCGTCCTTTGCGGTGGGTGCGGCCGATGGGGTGAATGGGGGGTAGATACAGCACATCGAAGCCCATAGCGGCAACACCGGGGAGGCGCTCGGTGGCGGTCGCGAAGGTGCCGCTGATAATGGTGCCGTCTTCGGCTTGCTGCGCGCCTTCGGAGCGGGGAAAGAATTCGTACCATGCGCCGATACCGGCCCGCTCTCGTTCGACACGTAGCGGATGCCAGGGTGTGGCAGAGGGAAGGGATGTGAGCGGCTGCGCAAACATTGCCGCGGCAAGGTCCGGATCTGTTGTGATGGCGAGCGCGGCGTCGACGGTGCACTGGGCATCGGCGAGAGATGCGGCGAAACGCAGCAGCATGCGTCGCTGCGGGCTCGGCCGGGAATCGTCGCTGGCTGCTCGTTCGAGCAGTTGCGAGCCGATGCGACACATGAGTGGCACGTCAACACCCGCACGGAGCTTGAGGTTAGCCGCGTGAGCCCACGTGCCAAACTCATCGGCATAGGCTTCGCAACGGAAGGTCCAGTCGCCGGTGCGGTGAAATTGAATATCGGCCTGCCAGCGATCTGTACCGTCGTTAAGGGGTAGCATCCGGTGCAGCGTTTCGCCGTTATCGGGGTCGCGGAGTCGAACAAACACGGCGATGTGTTCATGTCCTTCACGGAATGCGATGGTGCTGAATGGCACCACGTGCGACACGGCCGTCGTGGGGATCCAGCCACCGGGAACCATGGGATGTACGTCGGTGAGTGGGATGCGTGGCGTTTTCGTGTGGGTCGCTGCGCCCTCTCGCAGTGGCCGCACGGGTACCTGGGTCGGGCTGCGCAGAGCGGTCGACTCGAAGTTTGATTCAGAAGGTGCTACCACATCTCTGAACTTACCCCTCAGAAGCGTGCAGGCCTAGAGGTGAGCGGGCAGTGTCGCGTCGCGCACGCCGGCACTACTCGGCTCGAAACAGGTGCATCGAGGTTCCTGGCATGGCGACGGTGTCACCGGCGGCATGCACGGTGTGCCGTGTGTGTGGAGTTTCATCGGCACTCGACCACAGCGACACATACTGGCTGACGTCGTCGGCGCGGGGGAGGCGCACGTCGACCGCACGCTCGACACCGTGAACGATGAGCAAAACGCGGTTCGGATTATCTTCTGCCTCGGCAACCGCCAAGTATTGCAGCGTGCGGTGGGCGGCATCGTTCCACTGCTCGATCGACATCGTGTCGCCCTCGTGATCGAACCATTCCATCAGCGTTGCGCCCGGAGTCTGCTCACCCAGGCGAGCAAAGTGTACGGGGCGCAGGGCACGGTTTTCCCGTCGCAGCCGCGTAAGCATCGAAACATGTTCGCGCAGGTTCTCTTGCCATGGCTCCCACTCCCAGTCGAACCAGGTCAGAGCAGAATCATGGCAGTAGGCATTGTTGTTGCCGCCTTGTGTGCGGCCCACTTCATCGCCGGCGGTGAGCATGGGAACCCCGGCAGAAAGCAGCAGCGTACCCACGAGGTTGCGCATCGCTTTGCGCCGCGTGGCTTCAATAACGGGGTCGTTGGTGGGCCCCTCTGTGCCGTGATTAAAGGCACGATTGGTTTCTGCGCCATCGCGGTTGTCTTCACCGTTGGCTTCGTTGTGCTTGACGTTGTATGACACCAGGTCACGCAGCGTGAAGCCGTCGTGAGCAGTAACGAAGTTGATACTGGCTAGCGGGCCGCGCTCGGCAGAAAACGTATTCGATGACCCGGCAAGCCGCGTCGCGAAACCGCCAATACCCACGGGCGATGTCGAAGCCCGACGTGCATAGTCGATATCGCTCAGCCAAAAGTTGCGAACTCGATCACGGTAGCGGTCATTCCACTCATGCCACCGTTCACCAAAGTTCCCCGTTTGCCAGCCGCCCAATCCGATATCCCACGGTTCAGCGATCAGCTTCGTTTCTTGCAAGACAGGGTCGCTCTCGATCGCTTGCAGCAGAGGATGCTGTGCCGTAAACGTGTGCTGCGCATCACGCCCCAGCGCCGTCGCTAAATCGAACCGAAATCCGTCGACTTGAACGTCGTCGGCCCAGTAACGCAGCGAATCAAGAATCAGTCGGGCAGCAGCATCCGTCGACGTATCGATCGTGTTTCCGCACGCCGTTGTATCGACATAAGAACCATCGTCAGCGTGCCGATAGTACCGGGCGTTGTCGAGCCCACGCAGGCTCTGCACGGGGCCACCCGGACCGCCCTCAGCCGTGTGGTTATAGACGACATCAAGAATTACCTCGATCCCCGCCTCGTGCAGCAGCCGCACCATGCCCTTAAACTCACGCAGTACAGCATCCGGCCCACCCCTGCGGGCCTCTTGCGTGGCATAGGGCACATGGGGTGCGAAAAAGCCCACCGTGTTATAGCCCCAATAGTTCACGCGGCCGTTTTGTGCCAACCAGGGCTCCGACATAAACGCATGCACCGGCAACAGCTCTACAGCAGTGACGCCCAGCGACTGGTAATGCTCAATCATTGCCGGATGCGCCACCCCCGCGTACGTGCCATGAAGAGCAGGCGGCACCTGCGGATGCCGCTTCGTCAAGCCCTTCACATGTGCTTCGTAAATCACCGTGTCAGCGAACGATGTGCGTGGTTTCTTGGCGCCACCCCAGTCAAAGGAGCCATCAACAACCACCGAACGAAAGTGATCCACATGCTCCACCGTGCCGGCCCGCACAAGACCCCGCGCATAAGGGTCAAGAAGCAACGCCCCCGGATCAAAAGCATTGCCGCCACCGCCCGGGCCCGTCACGTGCAACCCATATCGGGCCCCGGCAACAAACAGAGCCGACGAGACCTCCCACACTCCATCGCCGACGGGCTGCAGGGCCACACGATCAACAACCCAGTCGACATCGTCACGATCAAAAAAGACGACGTCGATAGCCGTAGCATTACCCGACCACACCCGTAACGTGCCGCCCCCGTCATGCAAACAGACACCCAAATCATCAAAGCTCGGGCGGCAGAACGAGCACGCACCGGCGCGAGACCCGTCACCGGCGATATCAGAAGTATGCGGACACATAAAGCACAGCCTACGGCCGACAAGTCGACTCACCCGCCACGACAGTGCGAGCATAGAAGCATGTCCGTCTACCTGGATCACGCAGCAACCACCACGCTGCGCCCGCATGCAGCCCAGGCCTGGCTAGAAACAGCCCAATACACAGCCAACGCCTCATCAACCCACCGCAGCGGACAACACCAACGCCGCATTCTCGAAGAAGCCCGCGAAAAGATTGCCGCACACCTCGACTGCGAACCCATCGAAGTGATCTTCACCTCGGGCGGCACAGAATCCATCAACCTCGCGCTGACGGGCCTCAGCAACTCCACAGCGCCCATCATCGTCATGCCCGATGGCGAACACCGCGCCACCATCGATACCGTGGCAGCGCTTGCAGCGCGGGGTGCGACGGTGCGGCAGGTACCGCTGACACCTTCTGGCGCGATTGACACGGCTGCTTTTTCGCGGGCGCTGCCGGATGCCACTGTGGCCACCGCCGTGATCGCCAACAACGAGGTGGGCACGATTAACGATGCGGCGGTGCTCTCGGCGGCTGCAGCCGAGCATGGTGTGCCCTTGCATTTTGACGCTGTGGGGGCTGTGGGTGTTGTGCCGCTGTCTTTTCGTGCTCTGCGCGGTGATGCGGCGGCGGCAACGGGTCTCGTTGCGATGAGTATTGCCGGCCACAAACTGGGTGCGCCGGTGGGCACGGGTGCGTTGGTTGCGGCGCGTACGGCTAAAATCTCTGCTCTTATGCACGGCGGTGGACAACAGCGAGGTTTACGGCCGGGTACCTCTGATGTTGCGGGGGCTGTGGCGTTGTCGGTGGCGCTCGATGAAGCCATGCGTGAACAAGAGGCAGAGGGAGCACGGCTACGGTCGCTGCGCGATGAGTTGATTGCGGGCGTGATGCGGGCTGTGCCCTCTGCCCGACTGCTGGGTGACGCGCACGAACGTTTGCCAGGTAATGCTCACTTCTTGTTTCCGGATGCTCCGAGCGAGAGCCTGCTCTTCTTGCTCGACCTTGCCGATATTTCTGCCTCAGCCGGGTCAGCATGTCAGGCGGGTGTCGCAGAACCTTCGCACGTGGTTACCGCCATGGGGTACAGCGATGCGCAGGCGCGGAGCGTCGTGCGTTTCACCCTGGGGCACACGTCGACGCGCGGCGATGTAGAAGCACTCGTTGCCGCCATTGGACCCGCCTATTCACAGGCATCCGGAGCTTTACGGCGCCAGCAAACGTAAACTAGACCACATGCGTGTTTTAGCAGCAATGAGTGGCGGTGTGGACTCCGCGGTAGCAGCGGCCCGAGCAGTAGATGCGGGGCACGACGTGGTGGGTGTTCACCTTGCGTTATCTCGAGCCGGTGGCACCCTGCGCACGGGGAGCCGCGGCTGTTGCACGATTGAAGACGCTATGGATGCGCGACGGGTGTCTGACCTGTTGGGTATTCCCTACTACGTGTGGGATTTCTCGGAGCGTTTTCGTGACGACGTCATCGACGACTTTATTGCCGAATACCGCGCCGGTCGTACACCGAATCCGTGTCTGCGGTGCAATGAAAAGATCAAGTTTGCGGCGCTGTTAGAGCGCGCGCTGGAACTCGGTTTCGACGCTATTTGCACGGGCCACTATGCATCGCTCGTGGATGGCCCCGACGGACTCGAACTTCATCGGGCATCGGACGCCGCAAAAGACCAGTCCTATGTACTGGGTGTGCTCAACGCCGATCAGCTTGCCCACACCTACTTTCCTCTGGGCGACACACCCTCGAAAGCACTCGTGCGTGCAGAGGCCGCTGAGCGCGGAATTACTGTTGCGCAGAAGCCCGACAGTCACGACATCTGCTTTATTCCCGACGGTGATACGCGCGGCTGGCTCGCCGAGAAGGTCGGTGCCGAGGCGGGAGAGATCGTTGACCGCGAGGGAACCGTTGTCGGTGAACACGATGGCGCGCATGCATTTACGGTGGGCCAGCGCCGAGGGCTTCGCATCGGAACACCCGCTCCCGACGGAAAACCGCGGTTTGTGCTCGAAGTGCGCCCGGTCAATAACACGGTCGTGGTGGGCCCGCGCGAGGCACTTGCTATTGCAGAGATTTCTGGTGAGCGCTTTTCTTGGGCGGGGCCTGCGCCGCGTGAATCAGAGTTTGCGTGCGAGGTGCAGATTCGCGCTCACGCCGACCCTGTCTCGGCGCGCGCATGGGTGAGTGACGACGGCGTGCGAGTGGTTCCTGACGAACCGTTTGATGGGGTAGCCCCGGGCCAGAGCGCCGTGCTCTATATCGGCACACGGGTGCTGGGGCAGTTCACGATCGATTCCACTGTTTCGGCTGTTCCTGTAGAAGCATAGGTGCTGTGTGACTCCGGATGCTGCGCAGCAGGCGCGCGATGAAGTTCGCGAACTGACGGCTCGCATTGTTGACGCGAAAGAGGCCTATTACGGTCGCGACTCATCGCTGGTAGATGACGCGACCTATGACGCCTGGATGCGGCGGTTAGAAGAGTTAGAAAGGCTGCATCCAGAACTCAGCAGTCAGGATTCACCCACGCAGCAGGTGGGGGCAGCGCAAGCAACCGAACTTGCCACGGTCGAGCACGCGGAGCGAATGCTGAGCCTCGACAACGTGTTCTCGCTCGACGAACTGCAGGAATGGGCGGCAAAGACACAGGTTGCGGCGGGTCGGCCAGTTGAGTGGCTGTGCGAGGTCAAGATCGACGGTCTTGCCATCAATTTGCGGTACGAGCACGGCGCGCTGGTGTCGGCGGCGACACGAGGAGACGGCCGGGTCGGCGAAATTGTGACCGAAAATGCGCTGCGGGTGGCCGGTATTCCGCAGCAGCTGTCGGGCACGGGGCATCCGGCGAGAGTCGAGGTGCGCGGCGAAGTATTTATTCCAGTTGCCGCGTTTCATGCATTGAATGCTGCGCAGGCCGATTTTCGGGAGCGAGCATATGCCGACGCACTTGCTAAGTGGAATGCGCGGTCTGGAGCAAAAAAAGAGTTTGATCACGAACGCGCGCGCACTGCGGCAGCACGACGATTTCCGTCGTTCGCGAACCCGAGGAACGCCGCCAGCGGTGGTTTGCGACAGTTGCTCGACAAAAAAGAAGGTCTTGAGCACGAGGCAGGGCTGTTGCGACTGGAGTCACTCGCGGTCTACGTGCACGGTATTGGCGCCTGGCCTGACCCACCCGTAGCTACACAGAGCGAGGTGTACCGGATGCTGGTCGAGTGGGGTCTACCCGCCAGCCCGCACACGCGCGTATGCGACACGGTTGATGACGCCCTCGACTTTGTGCGCTATTTCGGTGAGCATCGACACGATATTGAGCATGAGCTCGACGGCGTCGTCGTCAAGGTTGATGAACTGGCACTGCACGACGAACTCGGTATTACCAGCCGGGCACCGCGGTGGGCGATTGCCTATAAATATCCGCCCGAAGAGGTGCAGACCAGGCTTCTCGACATCGTGGTGTCGGTGGGCCGCACAGGGCGCGCAACCCCGTTTGCGGTAATGGAACCGGCGCATGTTGCCGGTTCTGTCGTGCGCCAAGCCACCCTCCACAACCAAGACGTCGTAAAAGCCAAGGGCGTGCTGATCGGTGACACAGTGGTGCTGCGCAAAGCAGGCGATGTTATCCCCGAAATACTGGGTCCGGTCGTCGAAAAGCGAGACGGCACCGAGCGCGAGTTCGTTATGCCGCGCGATTGTCCCGAGTGCGGGTCGCCATTGGCGCCGTCAAAAGAGGGTGATATCGACCTGCGTTGCCCCAACACGCGCTCGTGCCCCGCGCAGGTGCGTGGACGAGTGGAACACATCGGTTCGCGAGGTGCTCTCGACATCGAGGCACTGGGCGAAGTAACCGCGGCCGCTCTGACGCAGGCTCAAGCGCCCGCATCCGCGCCTCTCGAAACCGAAGCCGGGCTGTTCTCGCTCAAGATCGACGACCTTGTACCCATCACAGTGACAGTGCGCGATGCCGAAACAGGCGAACCGCGCCGCGACGAACGCACGGGAGAACTGGTAACGCGCTCGCCGTTTCGTCGGCAACCGACGGCAGAAGAACGACGCGAAGGCATCACCACACCGCAGCCGTCGGCCGCTGCGGTCACACTCATTAATGAGTTAGAAAAAGCGCGGACAAAAGAACTGTGGCGGCTTCTTGTTGCCCTCAACATTCGCCACGTCGGCCCCGTGGCTGCACGGGCACTGGCCCAGTGGTTTGGTTCCCTCGACGCTATTCAGAAGGCCACAGAAGAAGACTTGGCGGCCGTCGACGGCGTGGGGGCAATCATCGCCGATTCGGTCAAACGCTGGTTTGACATCGACTGGCATCGCGAGATCGTCGACGAGTGGGCGGCAGCGGGCGTGCAGTGGCACACACCGGGCCATCCCGGCCCGGGCGCATCACAGAACGCCGGGGGAGTACTCGACGGAATCACGGTGGTTGCTACCGGCACTCTCGACGGCTACACGCGTGACGGCGCGAAAGAAGCAATCATCGCCGCGGGGGGTAAAGCTGCATCGAGTGTGTCAAAAAAGACCGATTTTGTGGCGGCCGGACCGGGTGCTGGGTCAAAGCTCACGAAGGCCGAAGAACTCGGCATCCGGATTCTCACCGCGCAGCAGTTTCATGTGCTGGTAACCGAAGGGCCGGATGCACTCGACTAACGAGTAGCATCCGGCCCTTCGATCTGCTTATTTGCGGTGGCGCGGTTTGCGCGGAGGCCTGTCGTCGGAACCGTGCGAAGAGTGACCCCTATCGCCGTATCGCTTGCCGCCATCGCGTTTACCACCCTCACGACCCGGGCGACCACGATCAGGCTGAATCTGAATCGGACGACCCGAAATCTGGGTGTTGCGCAGGCGATCAAGAACGCCGCGGTCAAGATCCACCGGTAGTTCGACAATCGAGAACTCGGGGCGAATGGTGATGGCCCCGAAGTCGTCGCGGCTCAAACCGCCCTCATTGGCGAGTGCGCCAACAATTTGTCGTGGTTCAACACGGTGCCGCCTACCCACCTCAATGCGGTAGGGAGCATAATCGTGGCGACCTCGGCGTTGAGCCCGCGGTCGGTCAGAGTCGTTGCGACCGCCGCGCTCGGAGCGCTGTCGGGCAGGCTTGTCGTCGTTAATCACCCGGGCCAGTGGATCGTTTTCTGGGTCGAGCAGCAGGGGTGTATCACCCTGGGCCACAATGGCTAGCGCCGCGGCAACATCGTGTTCGGGAACATCATGATTACGCACATAGTGCGCGATGATGTCGCGGAAACTCTCAATGCGGCTCGTCTCTTGCAGAGCAGCCGTGATGGCGTCGTCAAAGCGCGCAAGGCGGGTTGTGTTGACATCGGCCGTGCTGGGCAACTGCATGCGCACCGGCTGCTGTCGGGTGGCCCGCTCGATGTGCTTGAGCAGATAGCGTTCGCGCGGGGTGATAAAACTAATCGCGTCACCCGTGCGACCTGCTCGCCCCGTGCGGCCAATGCGGTGCACGTACGACTCGGTGTCGGTGGGGATATCGAAGTTGATTACGTGGCTGATGCGCTCAACATCAAGGCCGCGGGCTGCCACATCGGTGGCGACGAGAATGTCGAGACGGCCCTCTTTCAGGTGATTCACCGAGCGCTCTCGCTGCACCTGAGGAACATCGCCGTTGATGGCGGCGGCCGAATAACCACGGGCGCGCAGTTTCTCGGCCAGAGTTTCGGTCTCGTTCTTGGTGCGCACGAACACGATCATGCCGTCGAAGTTTTCGACCTCGAGTATGCGGGTGAGGGCGTCAACCTTCTGCTGGTACGAGACCACCAGGTAACGCTGGGTGATGTTCTGGTTCGTGGTCGTCTGCGACTTGATACGAATCTCTTGCGGGTCGCGCAGATATTTCTCGGCGATGCGGCGAATCGGTGCCGGCATGGTGGCAGAAAACAGTGCCACCTGTTTGTCGTCGGGAGTGTCAGCAAGAATCTGCTCAACATCTTCGGCGAAACCCATGCGAAGCATCTCGTCGGCTTCGTCGAGCACCAGATAGTCGAGTTCAGAGAGATCGAGTGTGCCCTTGGCCTGGTGATCCATGATGCGGCCCGGTGTGCCGACAATAATGTGCACGCCACGGCGCAGCGCAGAAAGCTGCACGCCATAACCCTGACCACCGTAAACAGGCAGCACCCGCACGTCGGGCAGGTGTGCCGAGTATGCCTCAAAGGCTTCACACACCTGCAGCGCGAGCTCACGGGTAGGCGCCAGCACGAGTGCCTGCGGTGCCCGTTTATTGGTGTCGAGCCGTTCAAGAATGGGCAGCGCGAACGCCGCGGTCTTGCCTGTTCCGGTCTGAGCCATACCCACCACGTCGCGCCCGGCGAGCAGGGGAGGGATCGCCGCTACCTGAATAGCAGACGGTGTTTCATAACCGAGCCCTCGAATAGCTTCGAGTACAGAACCGCTTACTCCGAGGTCTTCGAAGCGCGTAAGATTTTTGTCGGCAGTCGCCGAATCGTTGTCGGCGGGTGCCGAGGAGTCGACGTTTTGATCGTCGGAAGAAAGTGCATCTGATGGAGCCACTTCCCAACCGTAGCGCTTTCATCCTGCATGAGTGCCCTATACGCAGCATCCGGGGCATTTTTTGTGTAAAAACCCCGGATGCTGGTGGCCTAACCTTCGCTCGAGGTCAATTGCACAAGCTTTTCGCGCACTTCGCGGCGCAGAACCTTGCCGATAAGCGACTTGGGCAGTTCGTCGACGATGAACAGTCGGCGGGGAACCTTGTAGGGCGTGAGGATGCCGCGGGCGTACTCACGAATTGCTTCTTCGTCGATCGTCGCACTGGGCTCGACGACGAGCGCTGCCACGACTTCTTCGCCCGAGTGAGGGTGGGCAAGCCCGACAACTGCGGCGTCAATAACGTCGGGATGCTGTCGCAAAACGCCTTCGACCTCGGTGGGGGCGACGTTGAACCCGCCCGTGATGATGAGTTCTTTAATCCGGTCGACAATGCGCACGAATCCGTGCTCGTCGATCGTGACAATATCGCCCGTGCGAAACCAGTCGTCAATGAATACGGCGTCGGTGGCTTCGGGTTTGCCGTAGTAGCCCGAAAATACCTGCGGCCCGCGCACAAGAAGCTCACCGGCGCTGCCGGGTTCGACATCAACGGTGGGGTTTTCGGGGTCAACGACGCGACATTCTGTGCCGGGTAACGGCAGGCCTACGGTACCGGGTACGCGGTTATCGGCAACCGGGTTAGCCATGAGCACGGGCGAGCATTCGCTCAGGCCATAACCCTCAACCAGAAAGCCTTCGGTGGCCTGTTCAAAGGGAACGACGAGTTCGTGCGGCAGTGCCATAGCGCCCGAAATGGCAACCTCCGTGCCGCGGAGCGAGACACCTTTTTCTTGTGCGGCGCTCAAAAGCCGGTCGGCGATGGGTGGCACAAGGGGCAGGAATGTTGCCGGATGCTTGCGTGCCACGTCGAGCACGAGATCAGGGTCGAACTTAGGAAAGAGCACGAGGCGCGCGCCCATCGACATCGCAAATGTGAGGCACAGCGTGAGCCCATAGGCGTGGAACATGGGTAGCACGGCATAAACAACGCATCCGTCGCCGCGCGTGATCGAGGGGACCCATGCACGCGACTGGGCGGCGTTGGCGAGCAGATTGCGGTGGGTGAGAGAGGCGCCCTTGGGCGAGCCGGTTGTGCCCGAGGTGTATTGAATAATCGCGAGGTCGTCGGTTGCCGGTCGCTGATGCGATGCTGGCAGAGGTGGAGAGGCAAGCAGGTGTTCCCACTGTTGCACCCCGCGCACGGCAGATGTGAGCGCCTGGCGCGATTCGCGAGCCTTGGCGATGGGTAGCCGCAGCGCCCACTGCATCCCACGTGGCATGGAGCGGGTGATGTCTACCGAGATGAGTGTGTCAACCTGCAGGTCATCAGGAAAATTCTGCACGGTATCGACCACTTTGCTCCACACAATGGCGTGGCGTGCACCGTGGTCTTCAAACTGGTTGCGTAGTTCTCTTGGCGTGTACAGAGGGTTGTGTTCGACTACGACAGCACCCAACCGCAGCACGGCATAAAACGCAATGATGTGCTGCGGACAGTTAGGCAGAACGATAGCGACGAGGTCTCCGGCTTCGACGCCGCGTTCTTTTAACCCGGCCGCAGCCTTGTTAATCGCCGCGTGCATATCGCGATAGCTGGTTTCGCGACCAAAAAATTGCAGCGCCGGTGCGTCGGGATAGTCGCGCACCGAGGCTTCGACAATGTCGATCAGCGAACCCTCAACGGGGTCAAGGTCGGCAGGAACACCGGCGGCATAGCTGGTGATCCATGGGCGAGGAGGGTCGTATGTGGTCACCATGCCAGCATATTCTGCTTGTTAGCGACACGATCTGCTCGCAGCCTCTTCTACACTGGAGGGGTGTCTGAAATCACTCCCGAACTGGTGCGTCATCTTGGTGTGCTCGCACGTATTGAACTCTCTGACGACGAGATAACTGAGCTGACAGGTCAGCTTGGGGTCATCGTCGACAACGTCGCCAAGGTTGCCCAGGTGGCCACCGACGAGGTGGAGGCTACCAGCCACCCGGTTGCGCTGCATAACGTCTTCCGGCCCGACACGGTGGGTGAAACACTCACCACCGAGCAGGCACTGCAGAATGCTCCGGATGCTGATGACAACCGATTCCGTGTGACGGCGATTTTGGGAGAAGAACAGTGAGCGACATTATTCGCATGCACGCGGCGCAGTTGGGCGAAAAGATTGCTGCCGGAGAAATTTCGAGCGTCGAAGTCACGCAGGCCCACCTCGACCGCATCGCGCAGGTCGATGGTGAGTTGAACGCATTCCTGCACGTTAACGACAGCGCGCTCGATGCTGCTCGTGCGGTTGACGAACGTCGGGCATCCGGAGAAAAACTCGGGCCTCTTGCCGGTGTTCCACTGGCGATTAAAGACGTGCTGGTCACCAACGACCAGCCGACAACCAGCGGATCACGCATTCTCGAAGGCTACATGTCACCGTTCGATGCCACGGTGGTTGCGCGTGCACGCAGCGCCGGGCTCGTTGCGCTGGGTAAAACCAACATGGATGAGTTCGCCATGGGCTCATCAACAGAGCACTCAGCGTTCGGGCCCACGAAAAACCCGTGGGACACAACGCGTGTTCCCGGTGGCTCGGGCGGGGGATCAGCCGTTGCTGTGGCCGCCTACGAAGCTCCGATCGCGCTCGGCTCTGACACCGGCGGGTCGATTCGGCAGCCCGCGCACGTTACAGGCACGGTAGGGATGAAGCCCACGTATGGCGGAGTGAGCCGCTATGGCGCGATTGCTATGGCTTCGAGTCTTGACCAGGTTGGCCCCGCGAGCCGTACGGTGCTCGACGCCGCACTCTTGCACGACATTATTGGGGGGCACGACCCCCACGACTCAACTTCGCTGCCCGAGACGTGGCCGTTGTTTGCGGATGCTGCTCGCGAGGGGGCCACCGGCGAAGTTTTGCGCGGTCTGCGCGTGGGCGTTATCAAAGAGCTCTCTGACAGCCAGTTTCAGCCGGGCGTCGCGGAGTCTTTCCGCCAGACTCTCGAGCTGCTGCAGGCTCACGGTGCAGAGATTGTCGAGATTTCTACACCGCACTTTGAATACGGAGTTGCCGCGTACTACCTGATTCACCCTGCCGAAGCATCGAGTAACCTCGCAAAATTTGACTCGGTGCGTTTTGGTTTGCGTGTCACACCGGAGGGTTCTCCGACGGTCGAAGATGTGATGTCGGCCACTCGTGCAGCAGGCTTTGGTCCCGAAGTTAAGCGGCGTGTGATTCTGGGCACGTATGCGCTTTCGGCCGGCTACTACGACGCCTACTACGGCAGCGCTCAGAAGGTTCGCACGCTGATTCAGCGCGACCTCGATCAGGCGTTTAGCGCCGTTGACGTGATCGCGTCGCCTGCGGCCCCGACCACGGCGTTCCGCATCGGTGAGCGGATCGATGATCCGCTGAAGATGTACCTCAACGACCTCACGACGATTCCGGCGAACCTCGCTGGAGCCCCCGGTATCTCGGTGCCATCGGGCCTTGCCAGCGACGACGGCCTGCCCGTGGGCGTGCAGTTTATTGCGCCCGTTCGTGAAGACGCGCGCCTGTACCGGGTTGGCGCAGCTCTTGAGGCGCTCCTGGTCGATCAGTGGGGTGGCCTGCTGCTGGATAAAGCTCCTCGACTGGCATCAGAGAACGACGACCGCGGAGGCAACAAGTAATGTCGAACGTCAAAATTATGGACTACGACCGCGCTCTCGAACTCTTTGAGCCGGTGCTTGGTTTTGAAGTGCACGTTGAACTCAACACCGAAACCAAAATGTTTTCGGCCGCACCCAACCCCGCTAACGAAGCGCACCACAGTGCCGCACCCAACACGCTGGTTGCGGCCGTAGACATGGGCCTGCCGGGTGCACTGCCCGTTGTTAACGAGAAAGCTGTGCGCTCGGCCATAAGCCTGGGGCTCGCTCTGGGCTGTACCATCGCCGAATCGTGCAGGTTTGCTCGCAAAAACTATTTCTACCCCGACCTCGGCAAGAACTATCAGATCTCACAGTCCGACGAACCGATCGCTTTCGATGGCTCTGTCGAGATTGAGCTCGAAGACGGCACGCTCGTGACAGTACCGATTGAGCGTGCTCACATGGAAGAAGACGCGGGCAAGCTCACACACGTTGGTGGTTCCACGGGCCGCATTCAAGGCGCAGAGTACTCGCTTGTCGACTACAACCGTGCAGGTGTCCCGCTGGTTGAGATCGTGACGCGACCCATTTTTGGTACGAACCACCGCGCACCCGAAGTGGCAAAAGCGTATGTTTCAGCCATTCGCGACATCGTGCGCGCACTCGGTGTCTCGGAGGCGCGACTGGAGCGCGGAAATCTGCGCTGCGACGCGAACGTTTCTCTGCGCCCACGTGTGGCAGAGGGCGAAGAGCCTGCGCCCCTGGGCATTCGTACCGAGACAAAAAACGTCAACTCGATGCGTTCGGTGGAACGCGCCGTACGATACGAGATTCAGCGGCAGGCCCAAATATTGGCCGATGGCGGAACCATCACACAAGAGACCCGCCACTGGCACGAAGACACGGGAGTCACCTCTCCTGGCCGACCAAAATCGGATGCCGACGACTACCGTTACTTCCCCGAGCCCGACCTCTTGCCCGTCAAGCCTGCACGCAAGCTGGTAGACGAACTGCGCGCCGCACTGCCCGAACAGCCGGTCGCGCGCCGTCGGCGCCTGAAAGCCGAGTGGGGCTTTACCGACCTCGAATACCAAGACGTACGAAACGGCGGGCTGGTCGAACTCGTTGAAGCAACAATCGCGGCAGGAACAACCCCCGCCGCGGCACGCAAATGGTGGACCGGAGAGGTGAGCCGACTCGCGAATGCCGAAGGCCGCGAGCCGTCAGAACTGATCACACCCGCAAACGTGGCTGCGCTGCAAAAACTTGTCGACGAAGGCACCCTCACCGACAAACTGGCCCGCCAGGTGCTCGAAGGCGTTATTGCTGGTGAGGGAACACCCCAAGAGGTCGTTGATGCGCGCGGCCTGGCCGTTGTCTCTGACGACGGTGCACTCATCGCTGCTATCGACGATGCACTTGCTGCCCAGCCCGATGTGCTGCAGAAAATCCGTGACGGCAAAGTGCAGGCAGCCGGAGCCATTATTGGCGCCGTCATGAAAGCTATGCGGGGCCAAGCCGACGCGGCTCGCGTGCGCGAGCTCATCCTTGAGCGAGCAAACAGTGCTGAATAACAGCAGCGCCGAATAACAGCAGCGCCGAATAACAGCAGCGCCGAATAACAGCAGCGCCGCATAGGTGGTCCGCGGCGGTCGGCGGAGTCCGGTAGCAACAGCGCTGCCGGACTCTGACGTTTTTGGGTGCGAACACGCAGAATAGAGATATGTACGACGTCGACGATGCACGCACCGGCATTCTGCACGTCGATATGGACGCGTTTTATGCCTCGGTAGCGGTACTTGACGACCCGACTCTGCGTGGACTGCCGATCATTATTGGCTCACCCGAAGGACGCTCGGTGGTCTCTAGTGCCTCGTATGAGGCGCGCCGTTACGGTGTGCGATCGGCGATGCCCGTTGCTCAGGCAATACGGCTGTGCCCTGCGGCCCGGATTGTGCGGCCCGACTTTGAGCGATACCGAGAACTCTCACACCGGGTCATGGCCATTTTTGAGTCCATAACCCCGCTCGTTGAACAGGTGTCGATTGACGAAGCGTTCCTTGATGTTCGCGGTGCGCAACGTTTATGGGGCAGCCCCGCTACGATCGCGCGTCTCGTGCGTGAGCGCATTCATGCCGAGACAGGGTTGACCTGCAGTGTCGGAGTGGCAGCGACCAAGCACATCGCCAAAATGGCGTCGACCATGAGTAAACCCGATGGGCTCCTGGTGGTTCCGGGTGACGCCACACAGGAGTTTCTCGACCCGCTCTCGGTGCGGGCACTGTGGGGAGTCGGGCCGCGGTCGGCAGAACAGCTGGAAGCCCGCGGCATCCGGACCATTAAAGACGTGCGCCTGAGCGCACCCGATATGCTGCGACGCGCCGTCGGCGCAACGGCAGCCCACAAACTGCAGCAGCTTGCTCGCGGACACGATGACCGGCAGATAGAAACCGAAAGGCAAGAAAAGAGTGTCGGCCACGAACACACGTTTCAGCAAGACGTTGCCGATCACCGGGAATTAAAGTTTCACCTGCAGCAACTATCTGACCGGGTCGCGGCGCGGTTGAGACAGAGCAACTATGAGACCGCGGCGGTCGCGATCAAAGTGCGTTTTGCCGACTTCACCACCGTGACGCGCACGCAAACTCTGCCCGAACCCAGCTCTGTGGGACAAAGGATCGGCAGTGTTGCGCAAGCCCTCTGGGAAGCACTGGATCGTCACGATCCCGTGCGGCTGATCGGGGTACGAGCAGAACGGCTCACCGCGGCATCCGGCCCAGCAGGATTATGGGACGATGACGCATCGTGGCGCAGCGTGGAACACGCGCTCGACGCTGCCCACAGCAAATTCGGTGACGGCGTTATTCGACGGGCCCGCTATCTCGACGAAAAAACTCGCGACTGAACAGCACATTCACCGGCATTTCAGCTAGCGTGGAAACATGCCCAACCTCGCATTAGATCTCGGAAAGAACGCCGCTTCGCTGGGCGTTACCAATGCCTACGGCAAGCCGGCTGAACTCGACGGCGCCCAATACACACCCGTGGCCCTCACCCTCTCGGGTTTCGGTGGCGGCGACGCAGAAGGCGCAGAGGGCGGCGGAGGCGGAGCCGTGTCGATACCACTGGGCGTATATGTGCGCCGTGAAGAAGGCCTGCGTTTTGAACCGAACATTGTCTCGCTTTTGGCCGTCGCGATTCCTTTCGTCTGTGTGACGGGGCGTGCGCTGAGCCGCATTATTCGTGCACTCAAAAAGTAGCGACCCGGTCGATATCGCCTTAGGCCGGGGCGTCGCCGCGATCCGCGAGCGTGTGCAGGCTATTGCCGCGGCCAACCCCGTCGTACTCATTGATGGTCGCAGTGGTGCCGGAAAAACATCGCTGGCACAGCGGCTTCACGACCACTGGCCGATGCGCGGGGGAGTGCAGCTGATCGCGATGGATTCGTTTTACCCCGGCTGGGACGGCCTCGACGCGGGCATCACGATCGCTATTGAACGAATTCTCCGCCCGCACGCCCGCGGCCTCATCAGCACGTGGGCCCGCTGGGATTGGGAGAAACACGAAGAAGCCGAACACTTTGGCGTGAACCCTGCGCGCGGCATCATCCTCGAGGGGTGCGGAGCAGTAACGAGCACCAGCGCTGCCTTAGCGGATGTTACGGTGTGGGTGCAGTCTCCGGATGCCTCACGGCAGCGCCGCGCTCTTGATCGCGACGGTGACACATACCGGCCCCATTGGGAACGCTGGGCAAAGCAAGAAGCGCGCCATATCGCGCGCGACATGCCCCACGAGCAAGCCGACATCGTCGTCGAGGTTCCCTAGAGGTCTGCGGCCTACAGTTGTTGTGCTTCAGCGGCCTCAACCAGCCCATCTAAGCGGTAACCCAGCCAGTCGTACACGCCAAAGCGCGGATCATCCGGGTCAGAATCAGTCTCATCGGTGATCCCCAGCCGCGACGCAATAACGAGCCGGAGCGCTGTGAGCGTGCGTAGCCAGGCGTCGAGTTCATCGGCGGCGATGACAACATCGCGGGGTGTTAGCGCAGCATCCGGGTCGTCGTTCAGACTCTCGGCGTCGACGGTAAACGACTGGAGTGCGTGGCGAACGAGGCGAGCGTCTGCTGCGCGTCGTTCGAGCAACATTTTTTCGGAGGCCTCGTGAAACTCTTGCGAGGCGTCGGCGTCGTCGGGGTAAGGATCGGGCGCGAGCCGCGCGACAGCCGGGTCATCGTTGGTGTCGGCCTGAAGGAGGCTCAAGAACTCATCGACAAGATTCGCCAGGTGCACGCCTTCGAGGCGGGCCAGCGGCAAGAGGACTGTTGAGGCGTTCACGATGATGCCTTTCGGATGGTGGCCCACAGGCCGTAATCGTGCATGGCTTGCGCATGCACCTCCATGGTTTCGCGGGGCCCAGTCGCAACAACGGCACGGCCCTCGTGGTGCACGGCCAGCATCAATTCTGTGGCTTTCTCGTGCGAGTAGCCAAAATATTGCCGAAAAACACGCACCACATAGCTCATGAGGTTGACGGGATCGTTCCACACCACAACCTGCCAGGGTTCGAGCGGTGCGGCAGACAACTGTTCTTCGTGGGTTGACTCGGGAGCCAGCAGCGGAGTACTCACGCCCACCCCCACTCATGAAGCTGTTCATCGGTGATGCCATAAAAGTGTGCGATTTCGTGAACCAGCGTCGTATGGATCTCGCTCCGCAACTCGTGCTCGGTTTCGCAGACAGCTAAATGGGGTTCACGAAAAATAATGATGCGGTCGGGTAGTTCGCCACCGCCATAAAGATCGCGATGCGTCAGCGCGATGCCGTCATACAAGCCCAGGGTGTCTAAACTGCCGTCTTCTGGCCGATCTTCGACAACAAAAACCACGTTGTCGAGCCCTTCGACCATGTCATCGGGCAGGCGATCAAGCTCGTTAATCACGAGCTGTTCAAAAGCTTCTGCATCCATCTCCATCACGTTCCAGCCTACGGTGTGCACGAGCAGCATGCTGAGGTCGGTACGCTATACGTGACCCCCAGTAGCTCAGCGGAAGAGCATCGACCTTCTAAGTCGCCGGTCGCACGTTCGAATCGTGCCTGGGGGACTCGGCTCGCCTGTGATGCTGGGCGGTGAATACTGTGTACGAGGCATCGCTAAGATGGCTCCTATGGTTGTTGCCTCGGAGAATGATCGTCTCGTTTGGATCGATTGCGAAATGACGGGGCTTGACCTCTCAGTCGACGAACTGGTCGAAGTGGCCGTTGTTATCACCGACTTTGAGCTTCGCCCTGTCGACCCCGGGTTTCAGATTGTTATCTCGGCGAGCCAACAGGCCATGAACAACATGGGTGAGTTCGTGACAAATATGCATGAATCATCCGGTCTGCTCGAAGAGATACCGCACGGGGTGTCCTTAGCCGAGGCCGAAAAACAGGTGCTCGACTACATTAAAAAGTTTGTGCCGCAGGAGCGCAAAGCACCCCTGGCCGGCAACACGATCGGCACCGACCGCATGTTTCTCGCCAAATACATGCCCAGCGTCGACAACTGGTTGCACTATCGCAACGTTGATGTCTCGAGTATTAAAGAACTTTCTCGACGCTGGTACCCGCGAGTGTTCTTCCAAGCGCCCTCAAAAGACGGCGGACACAGGGCCCTCGCCGACATTCTCGAATCGATCCGCGAACTGCAGTACTACCGCGAAGCAGTGTTCGTTGATGAGCCCGGACCCAGCAGCGATGAAGCCCGAGACACTGCCGGACGCGTCGTGGCAAACTTCGCCCCAAATATGTAATACACTCTAGGGGTTGCCTTCTTCGGAACGGCCAACATGGTGGGTGTAGCTCAGGTGGTAGAGCACCTGGTTGTGGTCCAGGTTGTCGCGGGTTCAAGTCCCGTCACTCACCCCATATGGGCGAGGTTCAAACCTTCGACAAGAGTCTCCACTCTTGAAAAGGTTTGGACCTCGTCCTTTTTCTTTGCCTCAGCTGCCCAGTTCAGAGCGTTCGCCTGAGACTGCACATCACACAGCGCCTCGTACGACGGCTGGTACTCGACCTTCACCTCCCGATCCTCATCGATGAAGATCTTGCGGAAAAACGCCTGATTGCACAGTCGCCTGTTCTGGTTGTCACACCGGCTGTAGATCAACGCGATGTTCGCGAGCAACGCCAGACAGTCATCGAGATTCGCGCGCGCCGCGGCGTACTCGTCGTGATGCGCCGACAGCCTCCCCTTGATGTCATCGAGCCGCGCTTCGATGCGCATCTGCTCTTCTTTGAGCAGTTCGAGCGAGATTGCGCCCGAATAGTGTGCGCGCAGCACGACGAGCCGCTCCTCTTCCAGAGCGGCGCGTTCCTTCGCCAGAGATTCCAGCTCGCCCGAGTCGGAAGCCAGCAACCTGTCGAACTCCGCGTGGATCATCCCGGCCAGCGACTGGCGCAGCTCGGCGGAGATCTGGATCGTCTCGTAGTACTTCTCGACCATCCGCTCGACATCCTCGATGAGGATCGCCTGCCGAGTGCACCCGGTCTTCTTCGAATGACGGCCATTGCACACGAAGTACGGGTAGATCTTGCCCTTGCCGTTGTTCGCGTTCACGATGATGAACCGCGAGCCACAGGCCCCGCAGTAGATCGTGCCCTTCAGGTAGTGGGCATGCAGTTGGGTTGCGTCGGCTGCAGAGACGTGAGACTCGAGCACGTTCTGCACCTGGTACCAGACCTCTTTCGGCACCAACGCTTCGTGCGATCCCGGATACACCGCGCCTTTGAAGCGCACCATGCCCCGGTAGTACGGGTTCGTCAGCATTCTCTGGACGCTTGTCTTGCCGAGCGGCTTCGACGCACGCTTCGGCGTCGGCGGCGTGGTCAACCCGCGCGCTTCGAGCTCGCGCTGCATCTGCGACAGCGTCCACCGGCCCGATGCGAACTGCTCGAACGCCCACCGCACCAACGGCGCACGCTCCTCGTCCACCACGACAGTCCGGTTCTCGCGGCCCCGCTCATCGCGCACGCCGACGTTCAGATAGCCGATCGGCGCCCGGTTCGTCGTGCCGCCCTGCGCGGCCTTCTGCGAGAGGCCCTTGACTGTCTCGGTGGCGAGGTTGCGCGAGTAGAACTCCGCGATCGACGACATGATGCCGTGCAGCAGCATGCCCGACGGTGTCTCGTCGATGTTCTCGCTCGCCGATACAAGCGTGACCCCGGCGTCACGCAGCGCCAGGTGGATCGCGACGTCGTCGGCTCGGTTTCGTGCGAGGCGGTCTACTTTGTGGACGATGCAGTAGTTCACCTGGTGTGCGGTGACGTATTCGATCATCTTCATCAGCTGCGGCCGGTCGGCCTTGCGCGCTGATTCGCCCGCGTCGACGAACTCCTCGATCACCGTCGCCCCGAGAGCCTCCGCCTTGCGCAGATTCGCTTCGCGCTGCGCTGGGATCGAATATCCCTCGTCGGTGCCGCCCTTCTCCGCCTGCTCCTTCGTGGAAACGCGCAGGTACATGACGGCGACCGGGCCTCCGGTCGCGTAGGCAGGATGGATCAACCCGCTCGATGGGGATACGGCATTGGTGGTCGTGGTCGTGGTCATGGCTCTTCTCCGCGTGTGCTTGACAGCGCCCGCCGCGGAATCGTCAACTGCGAATGTTGATCGTGAGAAGAGCCCGAAGGCTGTAGGCCTAGGTCCTGTAGGACCACGTTTACGTGCCCCATGCCGAAGCTCGGGGGTTTAAGAACCACAACATCCGCTACTACGGCGGACGGTTACATTCTACGCTTGCCCCACCTGGCTCGCATCGAAAATCTTGTCGCCAGATTCTGCTGCGCGGCGTTCGCCGAGATCCTGGAGGGCAAAGCGAATCATGAGCTCAGTCAGAAGGTTCAAGTCAGGCTGCTCTCGGTGGACCGCGCGAACGGTCAGTCGGCGCTCTTCACGGCTCCGACGGTCCGTCTGCTTCTCGTAGTGCCCGCTCACGATTCCTGCACCTCTCCCGTGTCGGGGTCGGCGTTCGCGAAGAACGCGTCCTCCGCCGCTTGGCGAGCGGACACCACGTCGAGAACGAACTGCACGAAGTCAGCGTCACGGTCGGTGATCACTTCTTCCACGATCTCCTGCTCGCGGTTTTCGCCCGGCCACGGTGTCTGCCGTGTGGGGCGATCTCGATCCCGCTTGGTGCCGCAGGCGGCAACCCAGTCGCGGAGACGCCCGCGGGCATCAGCGAAGTCACGGTGCCACCCGAACGGCGCTGAACCGTCCTGGTCGGGGTCATAGGCGCAGAGCCAGTGCAGATGCAGCGCTGAGAGCTCCCAGAGGAGTTCTGGGTGCCGATGCCAGTACGGCGGGATCTCTGAGGCCGGAAGCCCGTACTCGATCCGTAGCCAGTTGACCCACCGGTTCAGCTCCAGTAGCTCCTGTTCGAGATCGTGAGCTGTGAGCAGGTTCCAGTTGATCGGGTGCGGCGGCCCAGCTTGGGGTTCAGGCTCGTAGTTCGACTCCGGCACATCGTCGATGCCCTTCTGGTCGTTCATCATCACAGCCCGATCCCACGGGAGTCAGCGCTCGGCCGCGACACGGGCGCATCGAACGCACGACTCTGGTTCCGCTCCGGCGCATTGCGAGGAGCTCGGTCGACCTCATACTGCGTTCGGGCGGTATCGTGACCGATCTTCTTCGCGACGAACTCTTCGCCTTCGATTTTCTGGCCGTCACGCTCGTAGGTGTACGGGTGCTGGTAACCCTCCGCTACGAAGTTGTCGCCCTTGATGAAGCGTTCGTAAGCGCGCTCAGCACTCGTGCGATACATCACGAGACTGTGGAAGCTGGTCTCGAGCTTGGTAAAGCTCCCGTCTTCCTCCCGGCGGTAGTTCTCCTGCCCAAACCGTGCGTAGAAGCGAGCGTCACCGTTCTCGGTGCGCGTGAGCTGCGGGTCATTGGCGATGAAGCCAGAAACTGACTCTTGCGTGCGGATAGCCATGGGACTGTCCTCCTGACGAATCGTGAGCCGCTCCCGTCGAGCCGCTCGTACAGGTCAGGTGCACGCCCCTATCCAGCGGAAAGCCCGCCGACTCAGTCGGCGGGCTTCTGCTCAAGTAATGCTTCGATCTCGGCTCTCTCGTGCTTGAGCCGCTTCGCGTCCGGTCGCTTCGGCCACGGGATCAGATCCGTGATGATCGGCGGTGCAGACCGCAACAACACGACGCCGGTGCCGAACGGCATTGTGCGGATGCGATCCGGTGGCAAGATCGGCACCCGTCGGATCGAACGCTGGTTCGTGCGCGAGCCGTAATCGCCGAGCGTCACCGAGTCGGTGAACTCGTCCCGCTCACCGATCAGGGTCGAAAGGTCTTGCAGATCACGAGAGTTGGAGGCACCGCCGAGGATGATCTTCGTGATGCTCGCGTCCCAGATCGCAGATGCTTGGTCGTCGCTCCACTTATCCCTTGCCTGAGCGAGCGACTGGAGCACCGGCATCGTCGTGATCCCGGTACCGCCGCCCTCGGCCATGAGGGTCGGAAGCGACGGCAACGGCGCGAGGTTCCCGATTTCGTCCAACGCAAGCAGCATCGGTGGATCGAGCCGTGCGCCGGGCATCCTGGCAGCCATGCGTCGTGCCGTCTCGACGAGATCTTCCACGAACGCAGCGACGAGCGCTGCGCTATTGCCCGCGCCTGCACCGGTGGCGAGCAGATACAACGTGCCCTTGTCGCGGATGAAGGCCTCCGGGTCGAAGGCCTCATCTTCGCCGGGGCTGACGGCATCGAGCACACGTGGGTCAGCCAGTGCTGCCAGTGCGAGTGAGACGCCCTGCCAAATCGAGTCCCGCGTGCGCGGGTCGGTCTCGATCATCGCTTCGAGGCCTTCGGCCCACCCCGTCGCGGCGTGTGGTGAGGCGTTGAGGATCGCGACGGCATCGGCGGCGGCCGACGGGTCGAGCGTCCAGCGGAAGAGCTCGGCGGGGCTCCGCCTGTCGATGGCTGCCGCGTGCAGGAGCGCTTGGAGCGCGACGCGGGTCTTGCCCTCCCAGAATCCGCCGCCGTCGACACCGCCGTCGGCGAGTCCTGTCGCTGCGGCGAGTCCGGTGGCGCGGATCATCGCGGTGAGCGGGTCCTCGCATCCACGGATCGGCGACCACCGGAGTCCCGCGGGTACGCCCTCGGCGAGGTGTTGCGGGTCGAACACCATCACCGGGCCGACCCGCCGCCGCGCGCGCAGTGTCGCGGTGAGGTTGTCGGGCCGGGTCGAAGTGGTCACGACAGCTCCGGGAGCGTCGAGGATCGCGTTGATCACGATGTGCAGGCCTTTCCCGGAGCGTGGCGGTCCGATCAGCAGGATCGAGTCCTCCACGCTCGCCCACACGTCCTTGCCGCGCGCCTGCCCGAGCCGATAGCCGACTTCAGACGCGCCTGGACTCTCAATCGATGGACGTAGCGTTCCAGCACGACGGAGAAGTGCTCGGCTTGATGCGGCGAGCGCGACTTCGTGTCCGGTGGCGGTTCCGGCGAGGCGGTGTGGGTCGGTCTCGGTCTTGCGTGAGTGTCTGCGCCAGAGCATCCAGAGCCATGCGATCAGTGCGCCGAGTCCGAGAAGCATGACGGCAGCGACCGCCCAGTAGACGACGGCGTTGAGTTCCTCAGAGCCGAGTGCCGCGCCGGGGCTGCCGGGGTGCGCGAGGACGCCGAGGCCACCGGCGATCCCAGCGTCAGGTTGCTCGTTGCTCGTGATGAACGCGGCAATCGATCCGGCGGCGCGCAGGATGAGGGTGAGGCCGAAGAGCGCGACGAGCCCGGCCATGAGGATGTTGGTGAGTTCGTCGCCGAGTGACCCGGTCTGACGGCCCGGCGCGTTCACGAGATCCTCACCTCCTGCGTGTGGCCGGAGACGTCACCGATCAGCACGGCCTCGGTGACGTGTTCGCCGATCTGGTCCAGGTCGATGAGCGCGCGGGCATTACCCTGTCGATCGCTCTCTGTGCCTGTGACGACGACAGCGACGGTGATGTCTTCGCCTGGGACGAAACCAGAACCGCGGAACTCTATGAGACGCCGCTGCTTCGAGCGCCGGGCACGTCGTGTCTCCGGCTGAGGAGGTTCAACGGGCTCCGTGGCCGTCGTCTTCCTTCGCGCCTCGATGATGTCGGTGTAAATGGTGCCGTCGTTCTCACGAACTTCGATGCGGATCGTTCGACTCCGGTGTTCGGTCAGTGCATCGAGAAGTGTGCCGAACGAAGCTCTGGTCCAGGGCGGTGCGAAGGGTGGCGGCAGAAAGTCGTCACCGTCGTAGCTGACGGTGACGACTCCCATGTCGCCGACGGTGATGACCGCGAGCGGCAGACTCACTGGCGACGGTTCGGGTGCTGAAGGGTTCTGGGCGTTGCTCATACCTCCAGGTGCGCTCGGAGTCCCACGGGGTCGGCGTGGATCGGCGTGGAATCGTGGCAGAAGCCGCCGGTGTCGTACCCAATGAGAAGCACGGCTTCGGCGTTCCGAGGGATTTCGGACATCGCGACTTTGGCTCGCACCTCGCCGTGCCGGTCGGCTTCGACTTCGCGGAGCAGGAACGCGACGGCGACGGTCTCGTCGGGTGCGAAGTATCGTCCTTCGACGAAGTAGACCGGCTGACCGGTCTCTTCATCCCAGTCGAGCGGATAGATCGATGGTCGTTCATTAGGCACGGGCACTGGGCGTGCTCGGTTCTTTCGCTTGCTCATGATGAGCTCCTTTCGTTGGTCATGCGGCCGGTCGTGTCGAAGAGTTTCAGCTCCGCCGGGTGCAGCTGGTGCTGGCAGACGAACGAGCGATCCTTGATCCGCCACAGCCCTTGCCCGACGCCGAGGCCTGGCAGGAGCTTCTGCTCTGTGCCGGTGAGGCCGAGTGCGTTCGCGGTGACGCCGAGCTGGTCGGTCTCCTGGCGGTAGATGATGCGGGTCTCGGCGTTCGCGAGCAGGCTGTTCGCGAGTGACCGCATCGCCGATCCCTGGTCGCCGACGTTCTCGAGGTCGGTGAGCTTGTGGAAGATGAGCATGTTCGCTATCCCGTACGCACGGGCAAGACGCCAATGCGCATCCATACGACGAAGAAGTGCCGGATGTTGCATGAGCCGCCACGCCTCGTCGTAGATGCACCACCGCTGCCCGCCATCCGGGTCGAGCAGCGCCGACTCCATCCACGCCGAAGAGCACGTCATCAAGACCGAGATCAACGTCGAGTTCTCCGCCACCCGCGACAGATCGAGGGAGATCATCGGCAGGCTCGGATCGAACGTCACCGTCGACGGCCCATCGAACAGCCCGGCCAGGTCACCGGCGACGAGTCGACGCAGTGCATGCCCGACGAGGCGACCGTCTTCGGCGAGGCGGTGCTCCGGGTCAGAGGTCTGACTCGGGTTGAGGACACGGTCGACAACCATCGGAAGGATCGGCACGTCGTTCTGCGCCACGGTCTCCGTCAGTGCCGTATCGATCGCGGTGTGCTCCAGGGGCGTGAGCAGCCGGTCAAGCACCGTCTCCGCGAGAGCACCAATGAGATCCCGACGGCGCGAGGCGACAGTGCTGATCCACGTCTCATCACTGAGCCCCGCGGGCCGGTACCCCTCATCGAGAGGGTTGAGACGAGTCGAGAGGCCGTGACCGAGCACGATCGCACGGCCGCCGACCGCTTCAGCGACGGCAGTGTGCTCGCCTTTGGGGTCGCCGGGTACGTAAACGCGCCGCCCGAACGGCAGCGATCGCGTGTAGAGGCTCTTCGCCAGTGACGACTTCCCAGAGCCCACGATTCCGGCGAGAACCACGTTCGGGGCAGTGATGAGGCCTCGGGAGTACAGCACCCACGGGTCGTAGACGAACGAGCCGCCAGAGTAGAGATCCTGACCGACGAAGACACCGTCAGAGCCGAGGCCGCCTTCGGCGAGAAACGGATAGGCCCCGGCCAGCGTGGCCGAGGTGTCCTGATGCCTCGGTACTTTGAACCGGCCCGGCGACCGCAACATTGCAGGCCCCACCTCACCAGATTTCGGCAGGTAGGTCGTCGCTCGGCGTTCGGCTTTCTCAGCCTCGAACTTCGCGACGGCTGCTTCCTTCTCGGTGGCGCGCTTCTGAGCTTGGACCTGCTGGGCCGCCTTACGGCGCTCCTTGCGAAGACGCCGCTTCTCGCTCGCCGGTGCGACGAGAACAGACGTGTGGAGGCGTTCGCTGTCTTCTCGGCTCATCGTCCGAGCCCTCGCTCACGCTTGACCGCAGCGATACCGGGATGTTCGAACCAGTTCGTCGGTCCCGACTGCGCGAGCTCGGCTTGCTTGTCGACCGCATCGTCGGGAGGGATCTCGTGGAGTCGGTACAGGCCGACGTGCCCGAACGAATGGCTATAGGTCATGTCGTAGTCGCCGTCACGGACCTCCTGCTCCAGCGGCCCGGTCGGTGGCAGGTCATACACGTACCCGTTCTCGAGTGCCGCGTCGGTGGTCTCGTCGCCGTAGTCCCAGTTCTTCAGGAAACTGATCGCAGCATCCACACCGTCGTCATCGATGAGCTGGAGCACTTCATCTGCTTCCTCACCCTGGAGGAAGCAGATGCTGACCCACCGCTTCACCGTCACCGGCTCGACCGCGGGCTCATCACGCCAAGCAACCCGGCCGCTGGCGGCATGCGCCTTATCGAGGCGGTCCTCGACCTGGTCGATCAATGTCGCGGCCTGGTGCAGCTCATCGGCGGCGTCGAGCGCCGCCTTCGAACCTGGCTCGTGGTCTCCGTAGTCATCGAATGCACGTGGCCGGTTGTCGACGTGTGCGCGGGCGAGCTGATCGAGCACTTGCCGAAGTGAACGGACGCCGTAGAGCACATCACCGAGGACCCCGTACAGGTCTCGCGGATGCTCGAACGTGCGGCTGGCGTGCGCAAGGCCCCGGAGCGCCTCCGAGGCCTCACCGGCGTCAGCACCGGGATCGTAGAACGTGGGCATGAGCTGCTCCCTTAGTTGGTGTCGGATGAACTACCCGACAGGTGCGCCGCAGTCTCCATCAACGTCTGACCTTCCCGATAAAGTCACCACATGAGCTCACAGGCCGTCGCCCTTCTGATCTCCGCAATTTCCCTTACAGTTGCGGGCACCTCCCTTGGCTGGCAAATCGCACAATGGCTTCTCTCCGCAGGCCGACCAAAAGCCATATTGCGTCATGGAGTTCAAGGAGGTGGAGGCGCTGTTACGGGACCAGTCGGGAAAGACGGCAAGCAGTTCCGTATAGATCGGCTTAGAGCGCAAGGATTCAATGGGCCCGAACTGATCGGCGTTCAGATCACCAATCACGGTCGTGCACCGGTGACCATCGAATCTGTTTCAGTAGCGCCACGTGGTGGTAGTGCTCGCTTCGTTCCACAAGCGCAACTCATGGGGCCGGACCTTCCACATCGCATTGATGCAGGTACAAATGCGAGCTGGTATGTAGATGTAGAAGTCGGGCAGCTATTGGTAGAAACATCGCGAACTGCGCTCGAAGAACGCGTAACTGGTGTCTATATGACAGCAACTTTGGGCACGGGGAAAGAGATCTCAACTCCTACGACCTTGAGAATCTGACAGCAGCCGCTAAATGGCCCGACACAACGGCAGCGCTGCCGCCGTGAACGCCTGTGCCTGCTGACCGACGATCAGCCGCGTTTCGCACGAGGCCTGAATTGCGGCTTGCTCGATCGCCGCGACCGCCGCATCGAGATCCTCCGCGCTCGCCGCCGACACCGAGACAAGCCCCGTGTAACGCAGGACGCCGTGACCCGCGGTGAGATCGGCCTCCTGCTGGAGCACGTCCTGAAACTCGGCGGTCTGTGACGCGTCTTCGATCTGTCCGATCCGCTGGCGCTGGTGGGCGTCGGAGATGTACTCGGTCTTCTTCTTGCGAATGTCACGGGCAGCCTGGTCAGAGCGCATCGGCGTACACAGCAGCGAGAACGAGCGCTGGATGCCCGTCGAGAGCAGCACCGGGGCGAGGAACCCCGGGTAGACCATCGAGCGCGGCCACTCGCTGATCCACAGCACCGCGTGATGCGCGGAGTCGGTGCGCAGGTGATCCCACGACTCGTTCACCGCGACCGGCCCTGCCGTAGCGAGCGACTGCCCGAGCTCACCGTGCCGTTCGAGGCTCGCCGCGACTGCCGGGTCATACGCCGAGCGGAGGATTACGGCGATCTGCCCACACGTCAACCATGCCGATGGAGCGAGATCCGCGGACCGGAGCGCGGCGATGAGCGTCGACATCTCTTGACGGAGCACAGCTGCGGCTCCCTTGATACCGCCGCCCGCGGTACGGATCTGCCGGGCCGCTGCGTGCATGTCGAGCGACAGCGACAACGTCGTCGCGTGACGTTCCCCAGCAGGTCCCGCTCGATCAATGAGCTCTGCATAAGTGGTGGCCGCCCACGAGGTGTCGCCTGTGCCGTGGGAAGCCCACCATTCGGCGAGCCCGCTGCCGGAGTCCGGGAGGGTACGTTCGAGCACTTGCAACATCGACACCCGCCCCGACCGGCACACCGTCGCGAGCACGCGCCCCCACGATGCGACGCGGCGTTCCTGCTCGCCCGGGTCGAGGAGCACGAACGCCGGATGCGACACCGACACCACTGCCGTCAGCGTCGCAGCCGTCGGATCGTGGATCATCCCGGCCCTGGTTGTCGGATCGGTGTACTCGCGCAGTCTCGCCATGTCTCCAGGGAGTGCGAGGGTGCCTTCGGGCCGTGGCTTCACGATGCGGCGACGGTAGAGCGCCTGGCCGCCGGTCTGCTTCCATACCCACCAGAACCCGACCGGAATCCACTCGACGATCGGACGCCGCGCGATCGGCACCCACGTGAGCACCGCCGCGACCGCCCATACCGGGGCCGAATACGCGAGGAGCATCCCGCCGCCTGCGTAGAACGCCCACACGAACGCCGCAACGCCGACGCTCAACGTGACCAGCTGTGAGACAGAGAGCCCGAGGAGAACACCGCGGCGGGTGAGACGAGAGAACTTCACCGGCCGAAGCTCGCCCTCTGCACGGTGCTGCGAAGCGTTCTGAGACATCACATTTCCTTCGGCATCGGCGGATTGTTCGGCGGCGCAGGATCAGCCGCAGGAGGACGCGGAGCCGGGTTCGACGGCGGAGGCGGCGTGCCCTGCTTCGGAGCGGGCGAAGACGGAGCCTCGGCTCCAGGTGAGGAGGGATTCAGCTCAGCACCGGCCGCTTCACCAGCCGCCTTCTCACCAATCGCGCCACCGATCTTCGGACCAGCCTCTGCCGCACCCTTCACGACCTCAGCACCGATAATCACCGCAGCGGCAGGGCCTGCAGCCGCGGCACCTGCGCCCGCACCTGCGCCTGCTCCGGCTCCTGCGCCGGTTGCCGCGGGAGCTTCTGCGGCAGGCGCGGCCGCGGCAGGTGGTCCGCCAGGAGGCGGCGTCCCACCACCGCCACCGCCACCGGGTGGCGGCCCGTCGGGACCACCGCCACCGTCGAGGACTTTCTTCACGCCGTCGCCCTGCGGCTTCGACGGCATCGGCCACGGACGATCGACCGCGCCCTTGGCCTCTTGCTCGGAGCCCATGGCGTGGTAGAGGTCGAAGCCGAGGAACGAAATGAACCGGTAGACCATGTACGGCGCGAACGCGGCGATGAACAGCAGCACGATGCCCACGATCGGCTCCGTCACCGCCGCGAGGTCCACGGAAATCGGCGTGGAGATCTGCGTGATCGCGATCAGGAACACCACAACGAGAACCAGCTTGGAGACGATCAGCGCGATGACGAACGCCGCCCATTTCCCGATCCAGCTGCGCGTCACATCCCACGCGGAGCCCGCGAGTGCGACCGGGGCGAGCACGATCGCCACCAGCAGCAGCGCCTTGCGGATGAGGAGAGAGAACCAGACGATCGCGACGGCGCAGATCATGAGTCCCGCGAGGAAGATCGTGATGATCGCCCCGACGCCGGGAGCGGCAATGTTCAGGGCGGTGAGCCCTGCGGTGAGGAGGGCGATCTTGTCGCCCATCGACCCGGTCGTCTCACCCGCTGCCTGCACGATCCCGATGCAGAGTTGATCGACGATCTCCAGCAGAGTTCCTGTCAACGTGATCACGACGAACGAGCCGAGCACGGCTTTCGCTGCCCCTAATGCGGCGCGTGAGAGCGCCGAGGGTTCTCGTCGGATCAGGCCGAGGACGAGCTGGAAGGTGAAGAACAGCAGCACGATGAACACGCCGATGCCGAACAGCAGGTTGTAGACGGCAAGGTAGCCGGGCTGGGTGACGTCGACCAGGGTGGTCGAGTCGAACACCTGCCACATCGTCTCGATCAGCCATCCGGCGGCTTGCCCCATCGCGGAGGCGAGCCAGTCGAATGGTGCCGAGATGAGCGTGGCGGCGGCTTCACCGGCCACGTCGCAGACGTTAGAAATGATGGGAATGTCGCAGACGCCCATGCTTACCCCTCCTCTGGGATCTCAGTGGGCGGTGCTTAGACCTGCTGGCCGACGCCCCAGAAGAAGTTGATGAGCGTCACCGCCGCACCGCACAGCACCGCGGCACCACACGAGACGAGGACGCCGACCTTGCCGCGTGAGGCGAGATGCGGGTTCGAGGAGTTCGAGCCGAAGCCCCACACGATCGCCGAGACGATGAGTGCGAGCACGCTCAGGATGAGGCCGACGGTCATGACGGCACCGACGATGGTGCGCAGCTGCGCGATCCCGGGCAGGCCGGAGTCGTTCGGGGTGATGCTGATGTCCATCGGCGCGATGACCGGCATGGTGATCAGTTGGGCGGCGAGTTCGTACACGGCGTGCTCCTAGCGGTACCCGCCCAAGACGTGGGCGGAGGCGATTGAGGGTCGCCAGCAAGGTGCACGGGCGCTTCCGTGCTTCCCGCCAACCTTCGGTGCCTGGCAAACTCGATGTATCGGCAGTTCGCCGGAGCACCACATTCGGCGAAAGGGTCAGTGCAGATGGTTGATTATCACCAGTCCAGGAAATCGTTGCAGGACGAGGTCCTCTCCGTCGTGGAGTGGCCGACATCCGAAAGCGACAGCACTGTATTCGATCTCGGATGGCTGGACCGGGGCACCAAGAAGCCGGTCTCGCTGAAAGAACAAGCACATATTGACGGCGCGCTGGCTGTCTCAGATCCAGGGGCACTCCTCTATGCACCTGGCGTCGAGTCGTATGTGCGCACCGAGTACCAGCGACAGCTGAAGCTACATTTCTGGGGCACTCACTTTTTGCACCAGCCCATGAACGTGCTCGAAGCCGGACTTGTCCGGGGAGCGTTCTATCTTGAATGGGGCGACCACATTGAGCAGATGAAGCGAGAGGGATTCCTCGAAGAAGCTTTAGTGCTTGTTTACGAGGTCATCGACGCTGCGGAGTCGGTGGATCGTGTCGAGGGTTCCGGCATGGGCGCAGCGGGCTGGTATTCCCGGGCTTGCATCATCTTGCGCAAGCTCAAGGACCCGGAGTCCGAGGTTCGACTTATTGAGCGGGTGCTTGAGGAGTACCCGCGTATGAAGACTCTCGCCGACCGTCTTCCGGCTGCTCGCAAACTGGCTGAGAAGGAAGCGCGAAAGTACGGCAAGTAACAGCGGTTTGGCTACAGCTGCCCACCGACACCGATCAGCCAGTTGATCCACGCCACTCCGGCTCCAGCGAGCGCGGCTGCGCCGACGGCGACGAGGACCCCGGTCCGTCCTTTCGAGGACAGGCCGGGGTTTCCCGTTGAAGAGGCGATGGCCCAGATGATGGCGCAGATGATGAGCATGAGTACGGCGACGATGAGGATGATGGTGAGCATCGCACCGATGGCTGTTTTGAGGTCTCCAATGCCGCCGAGGCTGTCGAAGTCTGGGAAGACGTTCATCGGGGTGCTCCTCACAGTTCGCAGCCGGTCGGGCCGGTGGTGGCTTCGGGCAGGTCGGCCGCGTCGTGGTCGTTGAGCCACTTCGCCGGATCGACCGGGTCGCTGTTCGTGCCGCCAGGGCGGACCTCGAAGTGCAGGTGCGGCCCAGTCGAGTGCCCGGACGAGCCGACATCGCCAATGTGCTGGCCCGCGGCGACGTTGTCGCCGACCTGCACGTGGATGCCGTGAGCCCACATGTGCACGTATCCGGTGGCGACCGTTTCCCCGTCGAGCGGGTGCTCCATCACGATGTGCCCGCCCCAGGTCGCATCGAACTGCGCGACCGTGACGACCCCGTCGGCGGCGGCGAGGATCTGCGTGCCATCGGCCGCGGATAGGTCGATCCCGGCGTGCGTGGTCGCCTCTCCCGTGATCGGGTCAGTGCGCGGGCCGAAGTCGTCGGTCTGCACCCACGTGCCCTCCGGCAACGGGAACACCACCTGTTCGGTCGACTTCTTCGCCGTCGCGGCACTGCGCTTCGAGTCGACGGAGACTGCAGCCGCTGAGGCATCGGCCCCGTTGCCGGTGGTGAGAGTGGTGAGGATCTTCTCGGCGACGGGTTCGTAGTTGTCGTAGCGGTCTGGGTAGGCGGAGACTTCGACGGCTTGGGCGACTTCGCCGAGGCCCATCTGCTGCCATCCGGGGATGTCGAGGAGGCCGCGGGGTGAGGGGTAGTTCGGGCCGTCGAAGCCGCCGTAGAAAGCCTTCGCCTGGTACTCCGGGGCCATGAGCTCTTCGACGGTGCCCCACCCGGATTGCGGGCGCATCTGGAACAGGCCGAGCGAGTCATGATCTGAACCGTTGCCGTCGTTCGGGTAGTCGCCGGACTCGGGATACGTGCCGGTGTTGGCGAGCATCCGCAGCGTCGACTCGGTGAGCGCTGCCATGAGGGCGATTTTCGTCGCGGTGCGGTCGATGCCGTCGACCTGCGATCCGACGGTAATGATCGTCGCCGCGTGCGTGAGTTGCTGCTTGTTCAACGTGAACGTCACGCCATCCGCCGTCGTCACGGTGAGCTCGTCGGGCACGTTCACGACGGTGACGCTGTTGATGGTGCAGGTGGCGTTGGCACCGGGGTTGGCGATCAGGCCGATGCTCACGAGCCCGAGCGTCGGTGCGAGGAAACAGAACGCGAGCGCCGCGATGGCGAACTTCTTGAGCATGACCGTCCCACCGCCTACATCAACGGATTGTTCAACTGCGACAAGCGCAGCAGGTAGCAGTCGTCACCGCGCGGGCAGGCCATGAAGATCGTGAACGACACCTGCTCGCTCATCGCCTGCTCGGCTCCGTCCCAGACGCCGTCTCGATGACGCGTTCCGGTGACGGTGTATGCAGTCGCGCCTGGCGGGAGCTGCCCCGGCCGCGCCTGGGCGATGGCTTCGCTCCACTCGACCGGGATGTTGACGGTGTCGATATCGATGCGCTGACTGGTCTCGTACTTGCGCAGCTGGACCCAAGCGTCGCGCGTGGGCAGGTAGCCCGCGATGTCGGAGGCGAGCCCTGCTTGTTCGATGCCGGACGGGTCGCCAACGTTCACGAGAGCGGCGGTGTAATCCAGCGGATACAGGCCGAGCGTCGTGTCCCATGTGAACAGGCCGGTGGCGACTCGGCGGGCGAAGGTCTCAGCATTCCGCGTCGGAATGATCGATGGCGCTTCCGGCCGCGGTGCGGTCGTCGGCGGCACGGTCGGAACCGCAGTCTCCGGCGCAACAGGCGGCGCCTCCTGGCCATCCTGGCGCGGCCCGGTGATGAGCCCGTAGGCACCGATGCCGATGAGTGTGAGCATGACGACGCCGCAGGCGATCAGAAGGATTAGCCTGCGGCGTGCGTGTGGATCTGATGAAGCAGTCATATCCGACAGGTGCGCGGGCCGCCCCACGCCCCAGGTCGGTCAGATTGCCCGGAGCTGCCGTGGAGTAGGAGCGGCGGAATCGTCGCGGAGCGCGGCGCGGAGCCGGTCGGCGAAGTCGTTCCATTCGCCGATGGCGGTAAAGAACGTGTCAGCCTCGGGGCGGGTGATCTTGACGGCGATCTCCGCGGGGTCGGTGCTCGCGTAGAGCGTGTGGAGTTCCGACCAGGTCAGCACGAAGGCCCTCGGCGTCATCGGTGCGATCGCCACGGGTCCACCGGCGCTGCGCTTCTTCGGCTTCTTGCCGCTTCGCACCTCGGAGAGTTTCGCTTCGGCCAGCTGGTGCAACATCAGGTCGCGCTCGGCTTCCGCCGAGGCAACGAGCTGCTTGACCTGCTGCCACCTGGGGTGCGTGGGTGCATCGTCGTGGATCTCGTCGAGGAACCTTCCCGCGACCTCCCGGATCTCCTCGGGCTGTGCCTGGTCTTCGGCGGTGCGCTGGATGAAGTTGATCTCTTCCAGCCGCGTGTACGACGAGGTGCCGGTGACCATCTCGGCGGCCTGACGGCGCGCGTCACCGAGCGGCTCCTTCAACGGTCCCGCCGATTCGGCGGGACCGTTCCACCGTGGCTGATTTTCTGGCGAAAGCTGCGTTGACGCCTTCCGTTGGGCGGCGTCAGCGGCGAGGAGTTCCTTCATCTCGCGATACAAGGTTGCCGCTTCGACAGCGGTGAGGGGCTTGTGGAACGCGTTGTCGTCTTGCTCAGCGAGCATGAACTCGAGATCCGTGGAGATGCCCGAGCGCACCCATACTCGTGCCTCGGACCATCCGAGCTGTTTGTATGCCGCGAGCCTCCGCGCCCCGCACACGAGCACCCCGTCCGGGGTGACCGTGATCGGCTGCAGGACCCCTTCGTTGTCGATCGACTCGGCAAGGGCGTCGATGTCGCCGAGGTCTTTGCGGTGACGCGCGCCGACATGAATCGAGTCGATGGTGCGGATCACCACCACGTTCTCGTTCTTCTCCTCGGTAGCCACGGTTCAGCCCTTCCGGCCGGGAGCTGCGAGGGCGATCTGGAACACGAGCTCGTCATCGTGCAGCAGTGAGTGCACCGTGTCGCCGAGCAGCAGCCGCATCAGTAGCCCGCGTCCGGCGGTCGAGGCCTGGAGGGCTGCTTGGGTGTTGCCGAGGAGCACGCGGACGACGGCCTTCCATGACTCGGCGGGCAGGTCGAGCAGAATCGGGGCCTGCTTGTCGTGTCGGAGGATCTCGTAGGCGTTCGCGCGAGTGCCTGCGCGTTCGGTGGTCTCGCAAACCCGGTCGATCGTGACCTGTGCTGCCGTCTTCGGCCAGCCCAGCAGCACGAACAGCTGCACCGCATCCGCGATCGCCGCCCGCGCCGTGGCCTGCGGCGTCACCACACCCGGCACGCCTTCGGCGGGCTCGTCGTCGAGGTCGTCCTGGTGCCGGTCGGTGACACGGAAAGCGGGGTGATAGTCCGAGAGCGGCGTCTCGCGATCGGAGATCCGCTCGGGGTCGTGGAGCTCAGAGATATGCGGGCGACGGGCCTTGTTCGTCGAGCAGAGCAGCCCTTGGCCACGTTCTTCAGCGATGCAAGTGATTTGCACGGCCCGGGTCACGACACCCCACGGGTCGTTCGCGCGGCGCGTGGACGCCATCCGCATCACCTCGAACGCTGCCGATGCCGCTTCCCAAGGGTCTAAACCGTGCCTGCGCGCGAGAGCCGCATACTTGCAGGCGGCGTGCGCCATGAGTTGCCCGGCGATCGGGTCGTGCTGCCACGCGCCCGGCCCTCGCTGGTGGAGTCGTGTGAGAACGTGCCGGAGCCCTTCACCGGTGGTGAAGTCGTCGGCCGGACCTGCTGTCAGAGTCGTCATGTCGGAAAACCTCCTGAAGACCAGGTGCGCGCCGCTTCCCAGAAACCAACGGTCCCGAAAAACGGCACACGCACCGACGTCTCCAGCAGTCGCTTATGCCATGCCGACCGGGCCGCGTTCCGCACCGGTGCGCGTGCCGGAGCGTCCGAAAGCGGAGATCGGCGGGAGCTGCCGTGCCCGATCAGCCAGGTAGCGTGCAGAGTCGGCGGTCGCAGTGCGGGTGCGGCGCATGAGTTCAGTGTGGAAGTCGATGCCCGCCCCGGCCACACGCGACCCGGCGCGCATCATGAGATCGCGGGGCCTGACCCATTCGACGCCGCGTGCGCGCACCGCCGCGGGATCGAAGGCGAGATCCCGGCGATGCTGCCCGATCGACGCTGCCTCGATCGCGTCAGGCACACCGTCCATCCCGGCGCGGTCGACCGGCTCGATTCCGCTCGTGCGGGGCGTATCGGTGGTGGTGTTCATGATTCCTCCTTGGATTCATTCGTCTCTGCCGCCTGATCTGGCGCAGAGGTGGTCGTGATGTCGTCGGCGTTGGTGAGCCAGCGGCCGATCGTCGAGGGGTGAACGTCGAGTTCGCCTGCGATCTGCTTGTTGCTCCACCCCATGCCGCGAAGTGCCGCCGCGAGCTCGCGCCGATCCACCGTCTCAATCTCGGACTCCTCCTCGGCAACCGCATCGATGACGGTCAGCTCGTTGAGCGGTGCCGGTGCGGGAGTGGATGCGGTGTCGTTACGGGCGAGGATGACGGTGAGGTGCGTGATCGCGAGCAGTACGACCGGCGGTACCGCGGCGACGGCTCCGGCGAGGCTTCCCGGGACATCACTGTCGGCGGCGATGATCGCGTGGATCGCGTTCGCCGTCACTGATACGAGCGCTCCGCCGATGAGCAGCGCCCACGGGTACCAGGCGGCAGGCTTCCCGGCGAGGGCAACGACAGCGACGGTCGCGACGACGATGATGCCGTCAACGATCAGCGGCCACGCCCACGCCTGCCCGGCACCGATGCCGGATCTTCGGGCGAGATCCGCGAGCGAGGTGAACGAGAGCCAGAACGCACCCGCGGCGATGAACACCGTTCCCGCGACAGCCGTGATCACCGCCCAACGCCGCTGCCGCATCACAGTGTCCTGACCGGTGCCGAGATTGCCGGTGCGCGATTCGCCCACCGGCGGGCGGTCTCGTTCGGGCTCGTGGATAACGACCCGGTGACCGTGCGGAACGCGGAGCGCACCGTCGTCGACACCTCACGCTCGCTGAGCCCTGCCTGCCCGCCCGCGACGGTGAGCGCGTCGAGTGCGTCGGCAGCGCCGACGCCGTGTTCGGCCATCTTGCACGCGGCCCAGAACAGGCCGTGATTGCGTTCGCCCTCCTGAAGCCTGGACACCCATCCGGCGAGCCGCTCCACCTCGCTCGGCGCATACGACGTCGCCACCCGCGGCAGTACGACCGGGCGCGGGTCGAGGAAGTTCCGCAACCGATCCGTTTCGAGCGGCATCGCGCGCCCCGACGCAAACTCGATCGCCCGATACGGGACGCGGTCGCCGTCGATGCCGCGGCTCGTGGGAGGTACGACGATGTAGCCGCCGTCTCCTCGGAAGTCGATGCCCGCCTTCGCCGCCTGCCAACAGCTCTGCGGACCGTCCGGCGATGCCGGGTAGTACAGGTGACGACCTCCCGAGGGCGTATCGACAGCGAGCTCCCACCCGTCGAGGAAGTGCCGAGACGCCGCACGCTGGAGCGCGTCGTAGCCGTTGACGCCATGCACGTCGACATCGACGACCACAACGCCCGACGGCATGCCGGTCGGGATCGCGAGCCCTGCCTGCGGGAACCGCTGCCACCAGCGCTCCACCTGCGCTCGCTCGGTGCTGGCGTCGTGAAAGCCGTGGCGCGTCAGCGGACGTTTGTCGTCGCCGACCGGGAACACCGGCACCTTCACGTTCGCGAGCTCGACCGCCGCTTGAGCTGGGGTCGCCCACTCGGGCATCCGGTGCATCACGGAGGCGAACGAGCCCGGCAGCGCGCTCATGACAGGCTCCGAACCGCCACCTGATCCGCAGCGCGGGCCGCCGCGACGGGCTCTGCGAACCGCGCACCGCGCTCAGGCGTGTGCGCTGCTTCAGGGGTGCGGCGCTTCGGCGCATCGCGATCGAGCCCCGGCGGGACGCCGTTACTCACCTGTGCGGTGTCGAGCTGGTCGAGAATCTTCAGTGCGGTGGCACGGACGCGTTCGCCGGTGGCTTTGACGATCTCGGCGGGCTCTTTCCCGTCGACGTTCGCCGCCCACGACGACACATACGGAATCGTGTAGGCGCTCGTGTCCATGCCGTGTGCGGCACCAATCATCAGCGCCACCGACTCGGCCTCCACCTCACCGATGCCGCGATGTTGCCGGGCATCAACGTTCTCCGGATCGTGCATCAGGACGTGCCCGAGCTCGTGCGCAAGCGTCTTCACCCGTGCCGCATCATCCATATCTGAGCGCACCTGCACCGTCCGAGACCCGTAATCGGTGACCCCGTTTGCGCCGTAGATCTCGGACGCGCTGGCGGCGTCTGCGAGCGTGAATCCGGCCGCTTCGACCTGCTGTTTGAGGCCGTCCCAGAGACCCGTCGGGGCCTCGCCGGTGAGGAGTTGCGCGCGCGGGAGCTCCGGGAGCGGATCGCCATCGGTCTGGGAGACATCCCACACGTAGGCAGGGCGCACGCCGATCATCTTCGACCGCACAACCTCACCGGGGCGAGGCTTCTCGAACTTGTTCAGCCGCCGCCACGACTCCGGGTCTGCCGGGTTCGGAGAGGCGAACCGACCGGTGACCGGGGCGAGAATCTGATAGCCGGGCTGACCCTTCATCACTTGACGGCCGAGATCCTGCCACTGCTTATACCCAGCGACATACGTCGGCACCGGTTCCGTGACGTGGCCCTGCTCGTAGGCTCCCTGGTGCTGGAGCCAGATCAAGAGCGTGTTGTTGAAGGAGCGGCTGCGGAAGTTCGCCGCGAACGCGATCGCCTGCTTCCAGTCCTCACCCGTCACGAGCTGCTCAACCGCGCCGGTGAGCTTCTCGTGCAGCTCATCAAGCTTTGCGTCCCGTGCCGCTTTGCGGTCTTCGACAGTAGCCATCACCCGGCCTCCTCTTCGCCGTACCGCCGCGAGTCGAAGTGCGGCGATATGACTTAGAGGTGCGCACCAGCTCCCGCCGGGGCGCGTCGTGGGCCGGTTTTGGGCATGGGGGTATCGCAAGGTGCACCTCCTCGGTGCAGTGGCGCGAGCATGCCCACATTTCCCTCGTTGAGCATGCTCAAACGGAGCGGGCTTACCGTTCTACCACCAGATTTGAGCATGCGCAATGCTTGTGTTGAGCATGCTCAAGGTTTAGATTGATCATGTGCAACAACCGACGATGGTCGTGGCACGTAACTGCCAATCCCTACCTGAATGGAAGGGGCGTCATGCACACAGCCGAAGAAGAGACCCGCACCGCAGCAGCACTGCTCGCGAAGCGTCTGCGGTTATTGCTTGACGTCAAGACAGCCGAGTCCGGCTCGGAACCTGCCTATTCAGAGATCGCCGCGTTCCTCAAAGAGCGCGATACGAACCTGTCCCGTTCCCGTTGGACGTACATGCTCAATGGGACTCGCAAAGTTGACGACCCCGATGTGTTCGCTGGCCTCGCGGAGTTCTTCGACGTCGATGTCGACTTCCTCACCGGTGATAGTGACGTGTCCACACCCGAGAAGGTTTCAGCCCAGCTGGATCTTGTGCGGGCGATGCGTGCAGCGAAGGTGAAGTCCTATGCGACTCGCACCCTCGGTGACCTGTCACCACAGACCCTGGAAGCAATCACGCAGTTCCTGGATCACGAGATGACGAAGTAACCGAGCAGCTCCGGCGTCACGCCTCACCAGACGGACACCGCGGATGTTCTCGAGTAGACAGTGAGACACCGTGAATATCGACCAGACCGTCGCCGCAGCCATCGCGGCGCTCAACTTGGGCGAACATATCTCGTTCGACGCGCTCACCCAGGCGATCGAACACCAGCGCGGCCGCAGGATTCAAGTCTCCGAACTCAAGGAACTCGGAGAGTACGACGGCCTGTGCGCGTTGCTGTTCTACGCGCAAGATCGTGACCTGATCCTCCACGCGCATTCCGACTCGCAGCTGCATACCCAGCAGTTCATCCTGCACGAGTTCGCGCACATCATCCTCGGTCACTGCGACGACGACGGCACATCGCATGATCTGTCCGCCCTCGATGGGCTCCTGCCAGACATCCCGGCAAGCGTGCGCTCCCGTGCACTGGCACGATCCGACCTCACCTCTGAACAAGAGATCGCCGCAGAGTCGCTCGCAGACATCCTTGCAGCACGGATTCGAGGATCGGCATTCGCCGATACCAGCTACACGGAGATCTTCGGATGACACAGCTGCTCGTCGCGGCCGTGATGTGGCTGCTCGTCATCAGCCTGCTCATCCTGCGCAGACGCCGCACCGACCGCAGCATCACCTACGCATCCCTCGCGATCGCAATCTCGATGACCTTCAACGTCGACGAGATCTACTTCGGGATCGACCGCGCACTCGGCAGCACGAACATCACCACCCTCATCGGCGACGGCCTCCTCATGGTCGGTCTGTCGTTCCTCGGCCGCGGCGTTATGAAAGCTGGCGAGTACCGGCCACGCCTCGCGAAGATCGCCGTCGGCCGCCCCGCACTTGCCGTCGCTCTTGCCGCGGTCATCATCTGCTTCATCTTCATCGACCGAGGCACAACGACTGACGCCTTCATGCACGATGTCGGTGACCAGCTCGCGGCCTGCGCGTACTCGCTCACCGTGTTCACGTACTGCGCCATCGTCGTCGGCGCGATGCACGTCCTCGCCATCAGCCAATGGCGCGCAAACCGCGGCCTCCTGCGCATCCCCGCGATGCTGCTGACCTACGGGTCACTCTGCGGGATCGCGCTGTGCATCACCGTCTGGGTGATGGACATCTCCCACGTCACCGGCCACATCATCATCCTCGAAGCCGCCATCCCGTTCTATGGGCCGCTCATGCTCGCCGCATTCGTGCTGCTGTGCGCAGGATTCATCGCGCAACCCCTCACCAGGCTCCTGCGTAGGCGCTTTCACCACGTCCGCACTGTCGTACTCATCGCGCAGCTCGAACCTATCTGGCGAGAGGCGAACGTCCTTCGCCCGGGCCTCAGCAACCGGCAAGCCGCGACCGACTTCCTCGATGACCCCGAAGCGAGGTTGCACCGGCAAGTCGTCGAGATCCGCGACGCCATGATCGATCCGCGCGTGAAATTCACGCTCACCCGTTGCGAACTCGCCGTCGTCCAACGCGCCGAGCGCCACCTCCTCGGAGCAGCCCCAGTCCATCGGCCCGCGCCGGAGCCCGCATGAGACCCGCACGGATCTTCACCGCCGCAGCGGCAATCGCGGTCGCCGTCTGCGGTGCAGCAGCTGCACTGGGGTGGATCGTGGCACGAACACTCACCGCGCCGGTGAGCGGGCGACGCTTCGACCTGCGTGTGCATGACATCGAGCACGACGGTCAGCGGGCCTGGGTCGTGCTCGACCGCACCAGCGACACCACCGCAACAGGGGTCTACAACCTCTGGTTCGAACACGGCGGATGGGCACAACTGGGGACCGAGATCGAACGCCGCGATTCTGACCGAGTCGCCCGTGTCATCACCGGAATGCCCGATGGACTCGTACCTACGCCTGGCGATCGCGTCTCTTGGAGCGGGATCTACTACGCCACACCCGCCGACGCCGGGCTCGACGCCCACGAAGTCAGCATCCAGGCTCCGGCAGGACCGTGCCCGGCGTGGCAGGTCGATGGCTCCTCAACGTGGGCGATCCACATTCACGGCCTCGGCGGCACCCGTGCCGGAACGGTCCGCGGCGTTCAAGTCGCCACCGAGCTCGGCTTCACATCACTCGCCGTCAGCTACCGCAACGATGGCGAGGGCCCCACCGTCGGTACCGGACGCTCGACGCTTGGATGGACCGAGGCCGACGACGTCGAAGAAGCCATCCACTACGCGCTCAGACGCGGAGCGGAGCGGATCGTGCTATTCGGATGGTCGATGGGCGGAACCATCGCGATCCAGCTCGCGCTACGGCCACACCTGACACAGCAAATTGATGGTCTCGTGCTCGACTCACCGGTGCTTGATTGGCGACGCGCGATCCGAGCGAACTGCAAGCGCGCAGGACTGCCTGACTTTGCAGAGAGGCTCGCGGCCCTATGGCTCCAATACACGCCGCTCGCACAGCTACTCGGATTGCCGAACGTTGTTCCGATCGACGCGACGAGCTTCAAGGCCTGGGCAGCGGTGCTCACGACGCCCACGCTCATCGTTCAAGGCGCTGCCGACCAATCCGTTCCCGACAGTGCTGCCATCGAACTCGCTGAGCTCAAACCAGGCGTCATCGAGCTGCATCGGTTCGACGCAAGTCACACGGTGAGCTGGAATCGAGATCCCGTCGCCTGGCGCGCCGCCGTGATGGATTGGCTCCAGCAGGCGAACCGACACCAGTAGCCATGCACCCCACAGCTGGCCTGACCAGTTGAGGACCGGAAAAACCCGGCTCCACAGGGCCTGCACCGATATGATCAATGAGTAGCCATAGGTGGCCCACAAGGAGGAACGCGCATGACCGAGCCCTGGCTCTCCGCCGACGACATCGCCGCGCACCTCGGCGTCACCAAAGACACCGTCTACACCTGGATCGCCGAGAAGCACATGCCCGCCCACAAGGTCGGCAGACTCTGGAAGTTCCAGGCTTCAGAGATTGACGACTGGGTCCGCAGCGGCGGTGCCGCACAGGACGAGCCGGAGGCGCACGCATGAAGTTCATCGACAACGTCTCAGACCTGCTCGGCGATGACCTCAAATCTCAGCTGCGGCCGGGCTCGAAAGTAAGGATCGCCGCGTCAACGTTCTCGATCTACGCCTTCGAAGCGCTGCGCAAAGAACTGGAACAGATTGATGAACTCGAGTTCATCTTCACGTCTCCTTCCTTTGCGCCGGACAAGGTGACGGACAAGCTTCGCAAGGAGAAGCGCGAGTTTTTCATCCCGACGAAGGGCCTCGCCGAGACCACGCTGGCGGGCTCCGAGTTCGAAGTTCGACTCCGCAACAAACTGACCCAACGCGCCATCGCACGAGAATGTGCCGAGTGGGTCCGTAAGAAGGTTAAGTTCCGTTCGAACGCCACCGGCAAGTCGATGCAGCAGTTCGCCGCCATCGACGATCGCGCCGTGTACGCGCAATTACAGGGCTTTACGACCTCTGACCTCGGGTACGAACCGGGCGCAGCAGTGTCGAACATGCTGAACCGTTTCGATGAAGCCCCCATGACGACCACGTACATGGACGTGTTCGACCAGATCTGGAACAGCCCCGAGCAGGTCATCGAAGTTACGCAGGCAGTGCACGACCACATCGCCACGGTGTACGCGGAGAACTCGCCTGCACGGATCTACTTCGTCATCCTCTACAACCTGTTCTCTGAGTTCCTCGATGACATCAACGAGGATGTCCTCCCGAACGACCGCACCGGCTACCTCGACACGAAGGTGTGGCAGAGCCTCTACAACTTTCAGCGAGATGCCGCGACGGGCATCATCAACAAGCTCGAGACTTACAACGGCTGCATCCTCGCCGACAGCGTCGGCCTGGGCAAAACGTTCACCGCGTTGGCTGTGATCAAGTACTACGAGCTCCGCAACAAATCCGTGCTCGTGCTATGCCCGAAGAAGCTCGCCGAGAACTGGACGAACTACAACGCCAACCTCACTACGAACCTCTTCGCGCACGACCGCTTCAACTACGACGTGCTCGCCCACACCGACCTTTCCCGCACGAAGGGCGAGTCGCTCGGCCTGCGGCTGGACCGGATCAACTGGGGAAACTACGACCTCGTCGTCATCGACGAGTCCCACAACTTCCGCAACGCCGACTACTCGGAAGAGAAAGAATCGCGGTACCAGCGGCTCATGCGTCAGGTCATCAAGGAGGGTGTGAAGACCAAGGTCCTCATGCTCTCCGCGACGCCGGTGAACAACCGCTTCAACGACCTCAAGAACCAGCTCCAGCTCGCCTACGAGGGTGAGTCGGAGAACCTCTCAGAGCACCTAAACCTGTCGACCTCGGTCGAGAAGGTCTTCTCTGATGCGCAGAAGGTCTTCAACGAGTGGTCCAAGCTGGACGCGGAGCACCGCACCACGGATCGTATTCTCCAGATGCTCGACTTCGACTTTTTCGAGCTCCTCGACTCCGTCACGATCGCAAGGTCACGCAAACACATCCAGGCGTTCTACGACACCACCGAAATCGGCGCATTCCCGGAGCGGCTCGCACCTCAATCGATCCGCAAGCCGCTCACTGACCTCGAAGGCGTGCCGAGCTTCAACAACATCTTCGAGCAGCTCCAGTCGCTCACTCTCGCCGTTTACACGCCACTGGCATACGTCTTTCCAAGTCGGCGCTCGAAGTATGAAGTCGACACTGGTAACGGTAAGAACACTGATAACTTCCTGGCGGGCAAGGGCCAGTTCGGTCGCGAGCAGGGTCTGAAGAAGCTCATGACCGTCAACCTGCTGAAGCGCCTTGAGAGCTCAGTAGAGGCATTCCGGCTCACCCTGCAGAAGATCCAGGACTCCGCGAGCACCACACTCGCGCGCATCAGCGCGCACGCCGGGAACCTTGCAGAGATGGTTCCCAACCTGGACGACATTGACTTCGATCTTGACGATGAAGACGATGCAAACATCGAAGCGCTCTCGTATGGCGAGAAGCTGAAGATTGATCTACAAGACATCGATATCGAGTCGTGGCAGCGCGATCTCTGGAACGATCAGGAGACGCTTCGCGAGTTGCTCGAAGAGATGCACCGCATCACGCCTGAACACGACACGAAGCTCCAGGAGCTCAAGCGCCTGCTCCAGAACAAGTCAGACCACCCGCTGAATGACGGAAACCGCAAGGCACTCGTCTTCTCGGCATTCGCAGACACCGCCGAGTATCTCTACCGTGAGCTGGGGCCGGAGTTCGCGAAGGCGGGGCTAGAATCAGCGGTCATCACTGGTGGAAGCCACGGCGCGAAAACAACGCTAGGTACGGGCTTCGACTTCCAAGAAGTCATGTCGCTGTTCTCGCCGCGGTCAAAGCAGCGCGACGTGCTGATGCCGGGAGAAACTCGCGAGATCGACGTGCTCATCGGTACGGACGTCATCAGCGAGGGCCAGAACCTTCAGGACTGCGACTACCTCGTCAACTACGACATCCACTGGAACCCGGTCCGCATCATCCAGCGCTTCGGTCGCATCGACCGCATCGGCTCGACCAATAAGGTCATCCAGCTGGTCAACTTCTGGCCGGACATCACGCTCGACGAGTACATCAACCTCAAAGACCGTGTCGAGAGCCGCATGGTGATCGCCGACCTCGCAGGTGTCGGCGACGACAACATCCTCGACCCCAACAGCGCAGACGCGACCTACCGCAAGGAGCAGCTCCGCAAGCTCCAGGATGAGGTCATCGAACTCGAAGACGTACGCGCGGGCGTCTCGATTACGGATCTCGGCCTCAACGACTTCCGCATGGACCTCCTTGGCTACGTCAAGGAACATGGCGACCTTGCCAACGTGCCGAAGGGGCTTCACGCCGTCGTACCCGCAGCACCTGAGCAGGGTCTCGTTCCCGGTGTGATCTTCGCGCTTAAAAACATCAACGCGAGCGACGAGATCAACCGAGGCAACCGGCTCCACCCGCACTACCTGGTCTACCTAGACGAAGAAGGAAACGTGGTCGCGGATCATACGGAAGCTAAGCACCTCCTCGATCTGTTGCGGGCTGGGAGTCGACCATATGAGGAGCCTGTCGCGGAAGCTGTGCGGAACTTCAATGAGCGCACCCGAGAAGGCGTTGCTATGGAGCGTTACTCGGAGCTCCTTACTGATGCGATCAAGTCGATGATCGATGTCACCGAGGAACGCGACATCGACAGCCTATTCAGCGCAGGTCCGACTACCGCGCTCACCCAGTCGATCGCAGGCTTGGACGACTTCGAGTTGCTCGCGTTCGTCGCCGTCGTCGACACGCAGTCTGAGAAATCTGGCCGATGAGTGACATTCTGTATCGATGGCCTGAAGCTGCTCGAGTTGGTAGTCGTGTGCCGAAGGAGAAGCTGTACGAGCATGGCAATGTCTCGACAGCGCTGCGCGAACAGTTCGTTTCGGACATTGCCCGCATCACGTGGGCGTACAAGCTCGCAAAGTCCACGGTCAACTTGCCTGCTACTGATGAGGTCTCTGAGATCCAGGTTTTCCGCATCGACGCAAAGGACGGCGCTGAAGTATCGGACCAACTTCTCGCGGTGATCGACAGAGCGATCTCTTCCCCGATCATCTTCGAGATCGCCCGTGAGACCGCAAGCGGAATCGAGCTGCGAACGGTAGCCCAGCTCAAGCAGCAAGGGCCGAAGTCGACACAGCCTGGTCGTTACTCCAATACCGCGTGGGTGACTGAAGACCATGAACGTCAGCCACTGCCGCCAGCAATCAACTTGTCCGCGCTATACGTTGCACTGTTGGAGCCTCTGGCCGAGGTCAGAGCGCGACCGGGTGAAGCGATGTCAGAGGTTGCTGCCAGGCTCAAAGAGATCGGCAAGCTCGAACGAGACATCACCGCGTTGCAACGAAAACTAAGAAACGAGAAGCAGTTCAATCGCAAGGTAGAGCTGCAGCAAGCACTTAAGACCAAACAGGCCGAACTGGAACAGCAGAGGTAATCCCGTGGAGAAACTACGCATGACGTCGCCTGATCTGACCGAAGCTAACATTGCGAAGATCACTGAGATGTTCCCGACTGTGGCGACAGAGACGATTGGTGCCGACGGAACCCCCTCGCGGACTATCGACTTTGACCTCCTTAAGCAAGAACTCTCTAATTGCATTGTCGAGGGTCCGCAGGAGCGCTACCAGCTTGATTGGCCAGGCAAGCGAGCAGCTGCCTTCGCCGCAAACGCACCGATCGCCAAGACGCTGCGACCAGTACGAGAAGAGTCGGTCGACTTTGACACGACGAAGAACCTCTTCATCGAGGGTGACAACCTCGAAGCATTGAAATTGATGCAGGAGTCGTACCTTGGAAAAGTCAAGCTAATCTTTATCGATCCGCCATACAACACTGGTTCAGATCGCTTCGTATATGAAGACGATTTCGCGGAGGATACTGAAACGTACCTACAGCGCTCCGGGCAAACTAATGAGTTCGGAGAAAGAATCAAGGCCAATGTTGACTCGAGCGGAAGATTTCATTCCGACTGGCTCAGCATGATGTACCCGAGACTCAAGCTCGCACGGAACCTACTTTCTTCAGAGGGCGTGATCTTCGCTTCGATTGGCGACGCCGAGGCTTCGACGTTCAAACATCTTCTTGACGAGGTGTTTGGCGCTCACAATTTTGTAGCTACGGTGATTTGGCAGAAAGTATATTCGCCGATGAACAGCGCTACGCAGTTCGCCTCCGTCCACGATTACATCCACGTGTATGCTCGCAATGCGGCGACGTGGACTTCAAATCTTCTTCCCAGAACCGCTGATCAAGACGCTGCATACAAGAACCCCGATAACGACCCGCGCGGACGTTGGAAAGCAGTTGACGCCACAGCAGCAGGCGGTCACGCAACCCCAAGCCAGCATTATGAATTGGTCACTCCAGCCGGAAAACGCTTTACGCCGCCCCCTGGACGAGCCTGGCTTTATACTGAGCCACGTTTTCAAGAAATGGTTTCTGACAATCGTGTTTGGTTTGGAAATGATGGCCAAGGTCGCCCAGCAATCAAACGTTTCCTGACTGAAGTCAAGCAGGGGCGCGTCGCGCAGACGTTCTGGCCTTACGATGAAGTAGGCCATAATCAGGACGCAAAAAAGGAACTTCTTTCGCGAGTTTCTTTTGCGAACGGCGACACCGTCTTCGACACGCCCAAACCAACCAAGCTCATTAGGCGTATGCTAGCGCTGGCCACGGACCCCAATACAGATGACATCATTCTGGACTTCTTTGCAGGTTCAGGTTCCACCGCAGACGCGGTGATGCAACAGAATGCGGAAGATGGAGGTTCGCGGCGCTTTATTCTTGTCCAGCTTCCGGACGACGGAGATGGACGGCGGAAGAGTATCCCAGACGTCGCCCGCGAACGAATTCGAAACGCAGGACAAGCAATCTTGTCAGCTGCGGGGTTGGAGGCGGCGCGGCTCGACACCGGTTTCCGTTCGTTGCACATCGACACAACCAACATGGCTGACACCTTCACTGGTGCTGACGACTTGGTACAGGCCGCTCTGTCGGACTCCATCGACAGTGTGAAGCCAGATCGCACGGATGAGGATCTTCTTTTCCAGGTTCTACTTGACTGGGGCATGGACCTCACGGAGTCGGTCAAGCTCGAGACCATACATGGCCGACGCGTGATGTCTGTATCTGATGATGCCTTGATTGCTTGTTTCGCTACCGATGTCCCGGCCGATCTTTTGCAAGAGATCGCATATCGTCGTCCGCTGCGCGCGGTATTTCTCGACTCTGGGTTTGGTACCGACGCTGCACGTATCAATGCTGAGCAGATCTTCCGCGAGGTGTCGCCCGAAACTGAAGTTAGGACGGTCTGACTCGATGAAGCTCCAGTTCAAAGTCCAGAAGTATCAGTCTGATGCTGTCGATGCTGTCGTGGATGTCTTTACCGGACAGCCATTTGCTGACGGTGTGAAGTACCGCGTTGACCCAGGGAAGGGTACCGCTCCAACTCTGTTGGAGGACGCTGGATTACGCAACGCCGAAATCGCGCTCACACTCCCGCACCTTCTCACCAATATCCAACGAGTGCAGCGTTCCCGTGCTCTGCCCCTGTCGCCCGACCTCAATGACCCCGCGAAGGTGTCCGCAGCTCCACTCAATCTCGATATCGAGATGGAGACCGGCACTGGCAAGACGTACGTGTACACGAAGACGATCATGGAGCTCCACAAGCGCTACGGCTGGTCGAAGTACATCGTGGTTGTGCCCTCAATCGCGATCCGTGAGGGCGTGAAGAAATCCTTCGACATAACAGCTGATCACTTCCAACAGCTTTATGGAACAAAGCCACGCACGTTTGTCTACAACTCGTCTCGGCTGCACGAGATTGAACGTTTCTCATCAGACGCTGGTGTGCAGGTGATGATCATCAACACCCAGGCGTTCAACGCCACGGGTAAAGATGCGCGTCGCATTTACGAGGTACTGGATGACTTCCAGTCCCGAAAGCCGATCGATGTTATTGCAGCGAATCGCCCCATCCTCATCATCGATGAGCCACAAAAGATCGAAGGAGATGCGAAGAAGCCGTCGAAGTCTCTGAAGGCTCTGGGCCTCTTCAACGCATTGTTCGCACTTCGTTACTCTGCGACTCACAAGATTGAGCGCACTAAGGTACACCGTCTCGACGCGGTCGATGCTTACAACCAGAAGCTGGTGAAGAAGATCGCTGTGCGTGGCATCACGGTCAAGCACCTGGCTGGAAGCAGCGCGTATCTCTACGTAGACGGCTTGGAAGTTGGCAAGGGGCCGGACTATCCGAAGGCTCGAGTAGAGCTCGAGGTCCAGACCGCTCAAGGCATCCGACGTCAGGTCAAGCGACTGAGCCAAGGTAGCAACTTGCATGACATCTCGGGCGGCATTGAGGCGTATAAGGGCCTCTTTATTCGCGACGTAGACGCTAACCGTGACATCATCGAGCTCAGTAACGGGGACGTCCTCGGGGCAGGTGAGGTCAGCCAGGACGTGACCGACGATCTCAAGCGGCGTATCCAGATCCGAGAAGTGATCCGTGCTCACCTCGAGAAAGAACGCGAACTCTTCGCGCAGGACATCAAGACACTCTCGCTGTTCTTCATCGATGAAGTCGTGAAGTATCGCGATTACGAACGTGAAGACACTCTTGGCGAGTACGCGCGGATCTTCGAAGAAGAGTACGAGTCAGTGTTGGCCGACTACCTTGGGCAGCTGGATGTTGATGAGGCTGCCGAGCGGTTCCGCGAGTACGTCGAGGCCATCCCAGTGCGTTCGACACATGAAGGCTACTTTTCAATCGACAAGAAGACAGGGCATTCTGTCGACGGTAAAATCGCAGCGCGCGGCGACTTCGCTGGTCAGTCAGACGACGTCGACGCGTACGACCTGATCCTCAAGGACAAGGAACGGCTCCTCTCCTTTGAAGAGCCGGTGCGTTTCATCTGGTCACACTCAGCGCTCCGCGAAGGCTGGGACAATCCGAACGTCTTCGTTATGGGCATGCTCAAGAAGAGCGACAATACGACAACTCGCCGACAGGAAATCGGCCGTGGTCTCCGCCTGGCGGTCGACCAGCATGGCGAGCGGATGGATAACCCGGTCACTGTGCATGAGATCAATGAGCTCACCGTAGTGACGGACGAGTCCTACACCGACTTCGTCACGGCCCTACAGAAGGAGATCGTCGAGACGCTCTCTGCACGCCCCCGTAAAGCAAGTGTGGACTACTTCGAGGGCAAGCAGATCACGCTCGAGGACGGCTCCACGAGCGTCCTTGAAAAGGCGCTCGCGCAGGCGCTATACAACCACCTAATTCGTCACGACTACATCGACGACGACGGTGTAGTCACTCAGGCATATAAGGACGCCCGAGCCGAAGGAACCTTGGCCGAGCCCTCGTCCGAAGTCCTCAAGCCTGTCGTTGATTTCGTCTGGCCGCTCGTCGATGCTCTGTATCTCGACGTTCCCACGCCGAAGGACGGCCGCAAGCTCAAGAAGATCCCGTTCAACGAGGCGAACTTCAAACGGCGGGAGTTCCAAACTCTGTGGAACCGCATCAACCACAAGGCCGTCTACCAAGTCGAGTTCGACTCTGAAGAGCTGATCCGCAATTGCGTGCAGGCGCTCGACAAGTCTCTCAACGTCACGGTCATGCAGTACGTGGTGGAGAGCGGACAGCAGGTAGTCGGGCTCGATGTCGAGCAGCTGGAAGCAGGTACTGGTTTCAAGGTCACCGAAACTGAGGTGGCAGAGTCCGCGGTGTCGGCTGGTTCCACGGTCAAGTACGACTTGCTGGGCGAGATCGCCGAGAGGACGCAGCTGACACGGCGTACCTGCGCGGAGATCCTGACAAGGATCAACCCGGCGACGTTCGCGAAGTTCAAGCAGAACCCCGAACAGTTCATCACCGAGGCGGCGAAGCTCATCAACGAGCAGAAAGCCACTGTGATTGTCGAGCACCTCGCGTACAACGCCTTGGACGACACCTTCGACTCAGCGATCTTCACCGAGAACCAGTCGGCGCAGGACTTCTCCAAGGCTGGCGAGAAACTGAACAAGCACGTCTACGACTACGTCGTGACGGACTCCAAGATCGAGCGCGAGTTCGTGAAGAAGCTCGACGTGAGTACCGAGGTCGCCGTCTACGCGAAACTTCCGCGTGGGTTCTTCATCCCGACGCCTGTCGGGGATTACAACCCTGACTGGGCGATTGCGTTCAACGAAGGCAGCGTGAAACACGTTTACTTCGTCGCAGAGACCAAGGGCTCGCTGTCGACGCTACAGCTCAAGGGGGCCGAGAACGCGAAGATCGAGTGCGCTCGCAAGTTCTTCGAGCAGGTCAACCAGCGCAACAGCGACGACGTGAAGTACGACGTCGTGACCAACTACGACGAACTTCTACAGTTGGTGACGACTGCATGAGTGAGGGATGTCAGGCGCATGTTCCACGCGGGTCGGAGTTGTCGGCTCCGTTAAGCCAGCGTCGTTCGGCAGTAGTCCGAACTTTCGTTAGGCGCGGACGCCTCTTGGAATGGAGTATTAATGGCAGTTGAGATGGGGCTGTGGCGAGCCGACGGTGACCGCCTCAGCCGAATCACGCCCACGGCGATCAGTCTTGATCCCAACTCGAGTCCTACATCGAGTCTGACCCGTCGATGCTTGGTGAAACTCTGTTGGTCATCGGACGGCAGGTCGCCACCGCGTTCGGCGGGTTCATTGACCTTCTCGCGCTCGATGAGACGGCATGTGTGCACGTCATCGAGCTCAAGCGCGACAAAACACCACGTGATGTCACTGCGCAGGCGCTCGACTATGGGTCGTGGGTGTCGGGCCTTGGCCGTGCCGAGATCCAGAGCATCTTCGAGGCCTACAAGCCTGGCGTGGCCATTGAGGAAGCATTCGCTGAGTGCTTCAACGAGACTTTGCCCGAGGAGGTTAATGCCTCCCAGACGTTCACGATCGTTGCAGCTAGCGTCGATGCTGCGACTGAGCGGATCGTCCGATTCCTCAATGAAGACTTCGGCGTGCCGATCAACGTCGTCTTTTTCCGGCACTTCGAAGACAACGGAGCGAAGTACCTCGCCCGGACCTGGCTCGTGGAACACGAGGGCCAGCAGCCCACGGCAACCTCTCCTGCACGGCAGACGAAGACGCGAGAGGCATGGAACGGCACCGACTGGTACGTGTCCTTCGGTGAAGACTCGGGTACACGCCAGTGGGCTGATGGGCGCAAGTACGGCTTCGTCTCTGGCGGAGGCGGGAAGTGGTTCTCTCAGACGCTGAAGAATCTCCCTGTCGGTGCGCGCGTCTTCGTCCACATCCCGAAGACTGGCTATGTCGGTGTCGGCACCGTCACAGGCGAAGGCCGCAGATTCGATCAGCTCCAGGTCGAACTCGATGGTGCCGAGCGCTTCGTCAAGGACCTGCCGTTGACTGGTTCGTACGCACACGAAGGTGACTCAGAAGACGAAAACGCTGAATGGGCAGTAGCAGTCGAATGGGTTCACACAGTGCCTCGTGAGAACGCGATCTGGAAGAACGGCATGTTCGCGAACCAGAACACCGCGGCCAAGCTACGCCAGAAGTTCACGATCGACCAGGTCACCGAAGCGTTTGGCCTTGAAGACTGACCCTTCTCGCCACTCACACGCGCGATGAATCGAACAGCCAGACGCTCAAGAGAGGAAGTTCTCCAGGACATGCTCCCAGACCGGTACGAGATCAAAGAGATTATCCACGCGACTGAGATCTCGCGAGTTTGTGTCGTCGAACGAGACGGCCAGGAGTTCGTCGCCAAGCTCCCTCCGCTCGGTAATGAGCATGCGGAGAAGAGGTTCGCGCGAGAGATCCTGGCTCTTCAGCGCGCCGCTGGCCTCAATACGATCCCGCTGATCGACTTTGACGATTCCCTCTCTTGGTATGTGATGCCACGCGCCGTTGGTAACCTCGCGAGTTTTCCTGCACCCTTCACCGTCGATGCTGCGATCGCTGTGCTGGAAGCCATTACCTCATCGCTGGCCGCACTGCATGCGGCAGGAGAAGTGCACCGTGATCTAAAACCGGGAAACATACTGTGGCTGCATGATGCTCAAGGTGGTAGGTGGGTTGTTGCCGACTTTGGGATCGTGCGCAATCCCGCCGGTCTCACGACGACCGGGCTCACGCGTACAGGCCGATTCCTCGGAACTGACGGTTGGGCTGCACCGGAACAAAGCGTCGACGCTCACGCAGTCACACCAACGGCGGACGTATATGCGGCAGGTCTTATCGCGGCCTGGATGCTTACTGGCGTGCACCCGTCCGCTGGCGCTGTGGACCACCTGGTCGGCAAGCCTCTTTCGTCGGCAATCAGTCGGGCCGTGAGTGAGAAGCCCCACCGTCGCCACGCGAGTATGGACGCCTTCATGGAGGCGTGTCGAGCTGAGCTGGTGCAAACGAAGCCCAGCCTTGCATCGCTGATAGCGCAGGGTGCATTCAACGAAATTACGTCCGTGGGCATCGCGCAGCCTGGAGTCCGAGATGCTCAGCTCGATGCGCTCGCAGCGTTGACTCCCCAGGAGCGTGACCGGTGGTTTTCGGCAGAACGTGAAGGCCTCACCGACGTTCTCACTAAGGCGATTGACGGTTTGGTTGACGACGTGAACATGATCTCGTTCAGCGCGACTGTCGATCCAATCCTGAAGCACGGGGTCGAAGTGCTCCACAAGCTCGCACTGTCGCAGCTGCCTGGAACGAGGCAGTTCGCCGTGACGGTGTTCGGTGGTATCGCGGACATTCACCAGTTCGCTCCGGCCAGCTTGGCACTCGATCGAATCGACGCTTTGCCGATACAAGCCCAAGAGACAATTCGTGCAGCCCTTCACGAGGCCGGAGCCTGGGACTTCTTCGCACAGATGGCTTCTGACCGGTTCCCGTCTCGTCGCCGTACACCACTGCTTATTGAACTTGCAGGCCAATAGCGCCTCCAGCCAGCCGAGATTGAGCCACCACGCGTCTGGCAGATCGAGGACGCCGGGCGCGGCCGCGCACCTCCTTCCTAACGGGAGGAGGTGCTGCGGTGACCGTTTCGATGCGAGTCATGTCCGCTGGCGACGGCTACAAGTACCTCCTGCGCACCGTCGCCACCGGCGACGTCGACCGTTCCCTCTCCACCCCACTGACCCGCTACTACAACGCCGAAGGCACCCCTCCCGGACGCTGGATGGGCGCAGGCCTCCCAACCCTCGGCAACGGCACCCTCGTCGAGGGCTCCGCGGTGTCGGAGGCGCAGCTTCAACTCCTCATCGGCATGGGCCGCGACCCCCTCACCGGCCAGCCCCTCGGCCGCGCATACCCCGTCTACAAGAACCCGGATGAGCGCGTCGCCGACCGCGTCAACGCGCTCGAACCGAGCCTCAGCCTGCAGGAGAAGGCCACCGCGATCACCCAGATCGAGGCCGAGGAGGCCACGAAGTCGCCGCGGCGTGCGGTGGCGGGATTCGACTTCACGTTCTCGGTTCCGAAGTCCGCGAGCGTGCTCTGGGCCGTTGCTGACGCACGTACCCAGCAGATCATCGCTGATGCTCACCACGCTGCGGTTGCGGAGATGCTCGCGTACATGGAGCGCGAGGTTGCAACAACGAGGACCGGTGCAACTGCGGGCGACGGCGCGGTTGCACAAGTCGACGTCCGCGGACTCATTGCAACCGCCTACGATCACTTCGACTCGCGTGCCGGTGATCCACATCTGCACACGCACGTGGTGATCAGCAACAAGGTGCAGACGGTGCTGGATGGCAAGTGGCGCTCGCTCGACTCCCGCCCGATGCACGCCGCTACCGTCGCGATCTCCGAGATGCACGAGGCTGTGTTCGCCGACCACCTCACCCGTGCCCTCGGTCTCGCCTGGGAGACCCGCGAGCGCGGCAAGGACCGCAACCCCGCATGGGCGATCGCCTCCGTACCCGAGGCATTGACGGCGGAGTTCTCGTCTCGGTCGCGGATGATCGATGAGGAGAAGGATCGCCTCATCGCCGACTACGTCGCCACCCACGGGCACCAGCCCACGGCCCGCACGATCATCCGCCTGCGCGCGCAAGCAACACTGTCCACACGTCCGGAGAAGACGCTGCATTCCTTGGCCGAGCTGACGGCGGTGTGGCGTGCACGCGCGAGCAAGCTCCTCGGCCGTGACGCGACGGCCTGGGCTGCCGATGCAATCCCAGCCGAGGAACCGCTCCTGCTCCGCGCGGACGACGTGCCACTGGACGTGGTCAAGTCAATCGCTGCGCGCGTAGTCGAGGTGGTGAGTGAGAAGCGGACGACGTGGCGGCGTTGGAATCTCACCGCTGAAGCTGCCCGTCAAACCAAGGGTTACCGCTTCACCAGCTTCGAAGATCGCCAGGCCGTTACCGAGTTGATCGCTGATGCTGCCGAGCACGCCTCCCTGCGGCTTACGCCGGTAGAGCTGGCGTCCTCTCCGCTCGCGTTCCGTCGTGAGGATGGGACGTCGGTGTTTCGGCCGAAGCACTCGACGATCTACACCTCAACAGAGCTCATTGAAGCCGAAGACCGGCTGCTCGACCACTCCCGCGCGTTCACCGCGCCCACGGTCACCGTGAACACGGTTGCACGCGTGTTGCAGCACCCGCGCCGAGGCGAGCACGCTCTCGGAGAGGATCAGGCCGCCGCGCTCACCTCGATCGCAGCCTCGGGCCGAGTGCTTGATCTCCTCGTGGGGCCGGCTGGAGCGGGCAAGACGACCGCGATGCGCGCCCTGCGCACCGCGTGGGAAGCCGAGCGCGGTAAGGGCTCCGTCGTCGGCCTCGCACCGTCCGCTGGTGCGGCCGAAGTCCTTGCGATGGATCTCGGGATCGCGACGGAGAACACTGCGAAGTGGTGGCAGAACCACCTCACCCACGGCGACACCTTCCGTCCCGGCCAGCTCGTCATCCTTGACGAGGCCTCTTTGGCCGGAACGCACACGTTGGATCGGATCACCGGGCTCGCAGCCGAGGCAGGCGCGAAGGTGCTGTTGGTCGGCGACTGGGCGCAGTTGCAGTCCGTCGACGCGGGCGGCGCATTCGGGCTCCTCGCACACGCTCGCGAGGACGTGCCCCAGCTCACCGACGTGCACCGCTTCACCCACGACTGGGAGAAGCACGCCTCCCTCCAGCTCCGCCACGGCAACACCGAGATCATCGACACCTACGCCGAGCACGACCGCATCACAGACGGCGACACCGAGCAGATGATCGACGACGCCTACACCGCGTGGAAGGCTGACCGCGTCGCAGGGCTCGCGTCGATCCTGATCTCCGACTCCAACGAGTCCGTCACCGCCCTCAACGAGCGCGCCCGCACCGACCTCATTCTCGACGGCGTCGTCGGAGGCCCGCGGGAGGCGCTGCTTCGCGATGAGGCCCGTGCGGCGGCTGGGGACACGATCATCACGCGCAAGAACGACCGCCGTCTCACTGCCGGGCACGGGTGGGTTCGCAACGGCGACCGTTGGACGGTTCTCGACGTTCGCACTGACGGGTCGCTTCTCGTGAAGCGCGCCGGTGCCGAGCGGGGCTCGAAGGTGGTGCTGCCTGCTGAGTATGTGGCCGAGCACGTTGACCTCGGCTACGCGGTGACCTCGTACCGTGCGCAGGGCGTCACCGTCGATACCGCCCATGTGCTCGTGGATGCGTCGATGACGCGGGAGAACCTCTACGTCGCCATGACCCGCGGACGCCAGCTCAACCAGGCCTACGTCTCCGTCGATCGGCCCGATGACGCGCACGAGATGGCTCACCCCGCTGACAACGACGCAGCCACCGGCCGCAGCGTCCTCTACGGAGTACTCCAGCATCAGGGCGGCGAGCTCTCGGCACATGAGACGCTCACGGTTGAGCAGGAGCGCTGGGGCACGATCGCTCAGCTCGCAGCCGAATACGACACCCTCGCAGCCGCCGCCCAACACGACCGCTGGACAGACCTCATCCGCCATTCCGGCCTCACCGACACCGAAGCCGAGTCCGCACTCAGTTCGGATGCGTTCGGACCGCTCACCGCGGAGCTGCGCCGAGCCGAAGCCCACAGCCACGACCTCGATTCCCTGGTGCCGCGGCTGGTGGCGGCACGACAGTTCGATGATGCCGACGACATCGCCGCCGTCCTGCGCTACCGCCTCGCCGCCGCGACCAGCAGATACACGGGCTCCGGCCGCGCACGCACCACGCCGCGATTGATCGCCGGGCTCATCCCCGAAGTAACCGGGCCGATGCCCGAAGACATGCGGCGAGCTCTGACTGAGCGTCGGGAGTTGATCGAGATGCGGGCCGACGCAGTACTCGATCGCGGATTGGGCAACAGCGAGGGCTGGGTCGCCTGGCTCGGGTCGGTGCCGTCTGATCCACGGCGACTCGCGGCATGGCGGCGTTCGGCCAGGGTCGTTGCTGCGTACCGTGACCGCTACCGGGTCGAGGTAGATGCGACTCTTGGTGCTCCGGCGGAGTCGACGTCGCAGAAGCGCGACCGTGCCGCAGCCGAGGCGGCGTTGAAGGCGGCGCAGAGCGTGGCGCGGAAGCCGTGGCAGGAGCCGCCGTTGCGTCAGCGCGAGGCTCCTGGTCTTCGGCTCTGACGCTTCCTGAGTGTTGTCTTCACTGCGCTTGACCGGATGACGAGGGTCGCATAAAGTAGGGGTCAATACGACAGGCTCGCTTCTCTAAATGAGACGCGGGTCTGTTCTCTTTTAGTCGAGGTACTCCAACGTGGCACGCCTCGTGAGGATACCGAGTGCATGCAGAATCTGGACAGCTCCTACGCGAAACCCTTTCTGTCGATCCCTGCCCAGATCCGGCGGCTGCGCACGCGCGGCATGGACTGCGGCTCGGACGAATTCGCCACAGCCGTGCTGGAGCGGTACGGATACTACAGGCTGTCCGGCTACTGGCATCCCTACCGCCAGTTCCAGCCCGCACCTGCACCGGCGCTGAACGATGAAGGTCGCGAGAACCGCCTCGATACCTTCCGCCCCGGAGCCAAGCTGGCACAGGTGGTCTCGATCTACGATTTCGACCAGCAGTTGCGTACCAGGTTGAGCGCCTTGCTGAGCCAGTTGGAGATCTCGTTACGGTTCTTCATCGGCCACCGACTCGGTGCGATCGACCTGTTCGCGCATCGCAAGCCCGAAGTCCTCGGAGCGCTCCGCCCTGCTGAAGCGGATAAAGCACCAGAACCAACGACGACATACACCGACTGGCTCGATGAATACGAACGGCACGAGTCCCGAGCCCGAGACGAGTTCGTGCTGCACTTCCGCGGAAAGTATGGGCCGCACTTGCCCATCTGGGTTGCGACCGAGGTGATGTCGTTCGGTGTCCTCAGCAATCTCTACACGTTGATGCCGCAGCTCGACCAAGAGATCCTTGCAGCCCGATTCCAGGTGAATACCGCGGACGGGAAGGGAGACCGCGGTGCGTTCTCGAACTGGCTCAACGCGCTCCGCGTGGTCAGGAACATCTGCGCCCACTACGGCCGCGTGTGGAACCGCGTCTTCGACGTCATCATCGACACTCCCGGAGACACCCGCAACGACGACCAGCACCTGCTCCATCAGCTCGGAACAAGCACCGTGTCGAATCGTCTCTACGGTGTCCTGTCGATCCTGCGCTACCTCATCCTGAGCATCGCGCCCGATGACCGGAGCGTGCTCGATGTGGTGGAGTTCATCACGAGCCAGGCCCAGCAGATCGGTTTCCGCCTCCACCAGCTCGGTTTCCCAGAAAGATGGGAGAACGAGAAGCTGTGGGACCCGAGCTTCAGGTTGGACTCGCGACCAATGAAGGCGGCAAGTCTTCTCGACCAGGCGAAGTCCCTGACAACGGCTCAAGTGCGCGCTTCGCTGACCGGGGCAGAAGTACTTCCTGAGAAGCTCTCGAATGATGAGCGCAAGAACGAGCTGGCCCACAAGGCGGCTCGCTACCAACTGCTACGGACCTACCTCCGCTACGGCTGTCTCATCGAGATCGACCTCGGCAAGACCAAGCACTATCCTCAGTTCCAGTTCCGTGACGGCAAGATGATCGACGCCGTCGGCGATACCAACCAGCAGCTCACCCGCAGAGCCAACGGTGCGGAGAAAACAGCCCTGGCACAGGCGCTCATCACTTGGTGGCAGACACCCAACCCAGACCTACCGGTATCGTCCAACGGCCAAGCCACGTCTCCGGAACAGTTGCTTGAGCGCGTCACGGAAGGCAAGTTCCGGGAAGCCGTCGATCGTGTGAACGCCACAGACACATTCATTCTCTGACCGTCGCCCTCACCTCAAGCGCTGCGCGTGATCCCAACGTCGCTTCGAGGCAGCCAGCTCCAGTAGGCTGACAGCAATACGACAGGCTCGCTTCTCTAGATGAGACGCGAGCCTGTTCTCTCCCGGCCGACCGATGTTTATTCGTTTCGATCGTCAACGGGCGATCGCGATGAAGGAGGTCAACATGTCGACGGTGATTGACGTGTATCCGTCTTCAGCGCATGTGCCGACGTTCAAGCAGTTCGCCGACACGGTGCAGGCAGTCTTGATCGAACACCGGGCCGACCCGCACTTGGCGGAGATCGTCGGCGGCGTCTCAGACGCGGAACTACGGCCTCACATCGAGCGTGTCATGGAAATGCCCGGCGGGAAGCACTGGGCCAGGTTCGACGACGAGACAGAGACCCTCGACTTTCGTGGCGACGATTACGGGTGGCTGTCGTTCCCCGTCATCGAGTACGCCTTCGACTTCTACTTCGATGATGATGTCAACGAGTTCGAAGATCTCCCGCACACGGCCGTGATCGCTGAGTACGCTGAGCGGGCAGCCCTCATCGGCAGCCTGCAGGGGTTCCCGTTCGAGAAGACCGCACGGATCGAACATTCCTGGTTCTTGCGTATGCAGGCAGCGCAGCCTCTGCAGACTCGGATTCTGGCCGGGTACGTGGCAGTGGCGCTCGCGCGTCTCACCGAGGGGTTCCTCTACTCCGACGATGGCGGTATCGACTACGACCGCGCCCCGGCAGACCCAGCCACGTTCCTCTCCTGGTACCCAGAGTGGATTACACACGACATGCTCGGACCGTCCACTGACGATCCGAGCATGAAGAAGGAGCAGCGTTAGAGAGAACGTTGCTGCGGGGTCTCCCGCGTCGCTGATGCCGAAGGGGACCCGAAGTACGGAAGCTGGCGGGTGAACTGGCCATGCTCGATGAGGTCCCTCACGTCGGCCGCGTTGGTCACGAGCTGAGCGCGGCCCTGCTGAAGGAGCAAGTTCGCGCCCGTGCTCGCAGCGCTCGTAATCGGCCCCGGTACCGCGCCCACCGTCCGCCCCAGGTCGCGGGCCTCGACCGCGGTACAGATCGATCCGGAACGGGCACCTGCCTCGACGATGACCGTGGTTTCGGAGAATGCCGCGAGCAGGCGTGAACGGTCGAGGAACCGCTGCCGGGTCGGTGCGACACCGGGCGCATGTTCGGAGACGACGACGCCGTTCTGTCTGATCCGCTCGAACAGATCCGCATGCCCCGACGGGTAGGTCCGGTCCACGCCGGAGGCGAGCACCGCGATCGTGCCACCGCCGGCAGCCAGCGCGCCCCGATGGGCGGTGCCTTCGATCCCGTACGCGCCACCGGAGACGACCGTGTATCCCGCATAGGCAAGCTCGCCCGCCATTGACCGTGCCGCTTCCTCGCCGTAGCCGGTCGCGGCCCGCACACCATCGAACGTGACCATCGTCCGGACACCGCCCGCGAGCTGGTCAATGTTTCCGTGTGCCCAGAGGCCATAGGGCGAGCGACTGCCGAGGTCGCCCAGTTGCACGGGCCACTCCGCGTCAAGCGGCGTGATGAACGAGTACTGCTCGCCTTCGGCAAGGCGATACGCGATGGTCTCTGCGCTTGCTCGGATTCGTGCTTGCTCGCGCCAGACGGCCGCCTGTACCTCGTCCACGCCGGGGATCTCGGCGTCGTTCTGGATGAATGCGACGGTGTCGACTGCGCCGACGCGTGCGATGAGGTTCCCGGTCGGGACGTCGTTCGGTGTGCCCACGATGGTGAGCACCATGCGAGCTGATCGCTCGTCCTTGGCGAGATCAGTGAGAGTGGGCATGAGCGGGGCTCCTTCGTGGTCGACGATCACCCCACAGGTGCACCCGTGCTTCCTCGGCTACTGAGAGCGCTTCCATTCTTCGAAGATGTGTTCGATACGATGTGTGCGTGCAACATCCTCAGTCCCTGGCCTTCGCGCCCACGCTCACCCTGCCGGTCGCTCCCGAGGTGGCCCAGTGCGGGTTCCCGTCGCCGGCGCAGGACTATCCCACCGAAGAGCTCGACCTCACCGCGCGCCTCATCCGCGACCGCGTCGCCACCTACATTTGGAAGGCTGCCGGCCACTCGATGGAACCCGTCGTGCCCGATGGTTCCATGCTCATCGTCGACCGCGGCATCGCGCCGGCACCGGGGCGGATCGTCGTCGCGATCGTCGACGGCGAGTACACCGTCAAGCGTCTCCATGTCGACAACGACGGCCGAGTCACGCTCCAGGCGGAGAACCCCGAGTATCCGGACATCGAGCTGCCCGAGCTGAGCGAGATGACGATCTGGGGCGTCGTGACCTACATCATCAGCCCCGCGACTTGACCCGGCCGGCCCGCTTCAAATGTCGGACGTCGCTTCTACCGTGAGGGGGTGCCTGAGCCCCGTTCCATTGCGCTGATCGACGCCGAGAGTTTCTACGCGTCCTGCGAGGCCGCGTTCGATCCGAAGCTGCGCGGCAAACCCATCGTGGTGCTCTCCAACAACGATGGGTGCGTCGTCGCTGCGAACACGCTCGCGAAGCGCATCGACCCGGACATCATGTTCAAGCCCTACTTCCAGATCAAGAACTGGGCACGCGCCAAAGGCGTCGCCGTCAGGTCCTCCAACTACGAGGTCTACGGCGCGGTCTCCAACCGGATCTCCAACCATCGACTGTTGCAGTGAATGCAACTGTCTACACCTGCTGGCGAGGACTACTGGGATTTCTCAGGCCTTGATGCTCCGACCGTATCAGCGGAATGTCGGGAATCTGTCCGTTCGGCTTGACTCGGTGATGCACCCTGTCGTACTTTGTTGCATCTAATGAAAGATTTTGGTGGTTCTCCTGCGTCTCTTCGACTGCTCACGTCGGCGTCGAACATCGCGTTGGCGAACCCGGAGCAGCAGGTCTTCGACGCGATGGTGGAGGGGTGGCGCAGCCAGCAGCGTTCTCGTGGGTTGCGTGACCAGACCATCCAAAATCGACTGGCAACTGTCACGCGGTTTCGCGACTTCGTCGACAAGCCGCCTTGGAAGTGGACCGTCGCAGACGTCGATGAGTTCACTGCCGATTCGATGGGCCGGGTTCGAGCGTTGTCGACGCTGCGGAACAACCACGGTTCAATCCATGGATTCTGCGAGTACCTGACGAGCCCGTTGTATGACTGGATGGAGATCTGCGAGCGAGAGTTCGGGGAGATTCCGTCGCAGGTGTGCTTGCCGTGGAACACCGTCGCGCATCGGTTCGAGTTCGAGGGGGATGGAAAGCGTCGCCCGTTGACCTATGACGAGGTGGAGCGTCTCTTCGACACGGCTGATGCGCGCGTTGAGGCGCTGGTCGGGTCAGGCCGGAAAGGGGCGCTCGGCGCGCTACGCGATGCGCAGTTGTTGAAGACGGTCTACGCGTTCGGGTTGCGGCGCACAGAAGCGGTGATGCTCGACACGGTTGACTTGCACTACAACGCGAAGATGCGGCAGTGGGGCCGCTATGGCGCGATTCACGTGCGGTGGGCGAAGGCCGCGGGAGGTGGCGCGCCACGACGACGGACCGTGCTGTTGGTGCCGGAGTTCGATTGGTGGGTGACGGGTATGGAGCAGTGGGTGGAGCAGGCGCGCGATCGTTTCGCCCCGGGCAGTGATCTTGACGCGCTGTGGGTGACGGAGCGCCGCACCCGGCTGTCGGCCGGCTATCTCGACCGGCGGTTCGCGGAGCTGCGGGACGAGGCCGGCTTGTCGAAGGCCCTGACGCTGCACAGCCTCCGGCATTCGTACGTGACGCACCTGCTCGAGTTCGGCTACGCCGACCGATTCGTCCAGGAGCAGGTCGGGCACATGCATGCTTCGACGACCTCGATCTACGCCTCCGTCAGCTCGGACTTCAAGAACCGGGTACTCGCGGACGCGTTGAAGGCCCTCATCGAAGGAGAAGCAGATGACCGTTGAGCTCGAGACCGCATGGAACCTCCGCAGCGTGATGGCCTCGCGCGGGATCTTCCAGACCTCCAAGCTGAAGCCGTTGCTCGAGGAGCGGGGCGTCGACCTGTCCCGGGAACAGGTGTACCGACTGGTGACGCAAGCACCGCAGCGGGTTCGCATCGACGTGCTCGCCGCGCTGTGCGACGCGTTGGAGTGCTCGCTCGACGACCTCGTGCAGGTCACCCGCCGGGAGGCTGCGGCCCCGGTCGCGGTGGGTGAAGAGGCGACGCGGGGTGCGATCGGCGATCTGCGGCCCGTGCGGGCCACGATCCGTCGCCCGCGCTCGAAGTAGGCCGCGGTGGCGAAGCCTCCGCAGGAGCCCAGGGTTGCTGAGGTCGCCGGGCTCGTCCACGCGATCGCGCCGGAGATCCCGGTGGAGCGCCTTGTTGAGATCGTGGCTGAAGTCGCACCCGTGCCGCTCACCCAACGGCGTCTCGAACTCGCACTCCTCAAACAACCTGGAGTCCTCGAAGGGCGACACCGGAACGTACCGGTGACGGTGCAGGATCTGGCCCACGCTCTCGTGAACGAGGGGGCCGGGCAGGTCGTCTTGCCGACATGCGATTCCTGTGGACGTGCCGTTCGGATGCCTCACAAGACGCCGAGCGGCGGTCGCCACTGCTCGCGCTGTGAACGGAATGCCCGATCGGTCGCGTGCGCCGGCTGCGGACGAGTTCAGCCCGTGCAGCGCACCGTCGACGGGCAACGGTTCTGCCGGGACTGCTGGCGAGCCGATCCGCGGTCGTTCGGAGACTGCTCGCGATGCGGGCAGCACGCCACGATTATCGTCCGTCGCCCCGCGCTCGTCTGTCTCGCGTGCTACACCGCGCCGGTCAAGATGTGCGAGCTCTGCGGGGAACCGGGTCGCGTAGCGACGCACCTGGACGGCCGACGGGTCTGCGCCCGCTGCTACTACGCGATGCGACGCCCCCAGCCGTGCCCGGAGTGCGGGCGGAAAGTGTTCCTCACTGGCTTCATGAACGGGCACAAGGTCTGCGCCGAGTGCGCAGGAGCTCCCGTCACGATGGCCTGCCCCGGATGCGGGACGATCGAAGAGGTGCGCAAGCACCGGCTATGCGTGGAATGCCGGCGACCCATCGCCATCCAGCAACTGCTTGCTGACGACAGCGGAGAGATCCGCCCCGAGCTGCACCCGCTCGCGGAGTATCTGGTGACGCACCACGGCAGTGCGATCTCCCTCGAGCGGTGGCTGCACAAGAGCCGCTGCGCGGTCGTCCTCCGCGAGCTCGCCGATGGCACGCTGGCCCTCACCGCGGACGCGATCATGACCAGAGCGCAAGCCGGGCAATCCGTGGCATTCCTGCTCTCGCTCCTCATCCGCTCAGGCGTGCTGCCCGATTTCGACATCCAAGCGGCGAGGTTCGAGCACTGGTTCCAACGGTGGCTTCCCACCGTCCCCCATCCCGAAGACCGGCTCCTCCTAAGGCGGTACTGCAGCTGGGAGCTGCTGCCGTCGGGAAGATCGCTCAGGGGCAGGCCGGAAACGGCCGTCCGATCCGGCTCCACCTATCAGAAGGTGCGGGCGGCGCTGAAGCAGTGCGCGGCCCTCCTGCAGCAGATCCGCACGAGCGGCGAAACGCTGACGACATACCCGCAGCGATCGCTCGACGGCTTCCTCACCGGTTCGCCCTCACAACGGGACGCCCTCGCGCCGTTCACCAGGTGGCTGCGACGGCACCGCCTGAGCCGCCTCCGGGTCGAGTTCCGCAGTCATCGCCTCGAAGGGCGCGACTACGCCGCCGACCATCGGTGGACGATGGCGCGCGCGTTCATCACGCGAGACGACATGGATCCCGTGACGCGAGTCAGTGGATTGCTCGTCCTGTTCTACGGACTCCACCTGACCCGCATCGCCGCGATCACCCGTGCACAGGTCGATGCGACCGTGCGCCCCATGACGCTGACGGTCGGAACCGAACCGATCGAGCTGCCCGAAGTCCTCGCCGAAGCAATGGTCCAGCTGCTCGACGGCAACCGCTCCGACACTTGGCTCTTCCCGGGCAGGAACCCCGGCCGGCCACTCACCCCCGGACCACTCAGCCGTCGACTCCGCAAAGAAGGGCTCCTCGCCGGCAGCGCCCGTGTCACCGCGCTGATGGACCTCACTCGTCAGTTGCATCCTCGGATTGTGTCCGACCTGCTCGGGATCACGCCTTCATCAGCTGCCGCCTGGGCGCGACTGTCCGGAGGCGAGTGGTCGGAGTACCCAGCCCTGCGCTCAACACCGACCTAAGCGTCCCATAAGCTCGCCCCCTCTCACTGCTCACGCGGTTCGTGAGCTCAACGCCGCTTCGATCTGCTCCTGACGGGGAGCTCCGGCGAACCCGCCCTCCGTCGCGTAGACCCGGCACGCCAGCGAGCGAACCGGTGTCGTCGGGAACAGGTCGACGCCGTCGACGAGGACCGTGGGTGAGCCTCCGAACCTGGTGTTCGCCGCCTCGGCCTCGCTGTGGATCGTGACCAGCTCGACGGGCACGTCCGTGAGTCCCAGCGAGTCCAGCGCGGCGCGCGCGTGCTGCTCGGCGACGGCGGTGTTCGGGCAGTCGACGATGTGCAGCAGTTCGACCTTCATGAAGCGGGCTCCGTTCGGTCGGTTTCGGCTGTCGTGCGAGGAGTCGGTAGGAGCAGGTTCACGCAGACCAGCCCGACGCCGGCGACGACGAAGACGTCGGCGACGTTCCCAACGAACAGGTTTCCGTAGGCGAGGAAGTCGGTGACGTGCCCCTGCCCGAACGAGGGTGGATTCACGAGCCGGTCGATGAGGTTGCCGACCGCGCCACCGAGGACCATGCCCAGCGCGACGCCCCACCGGGCACCGCGCAGCCGCACGGCGAAAACGACCACCATCACGGCAGCGAGCAGGCCGACGGTCGTGAAGATCCAGGTGGCCCCGGAGCCAAGCGAGAACGCGGCCCCGGGGTTGAAGACCAGCGACAATCCGAACAGGTCGCCGAGCAGTGGCATCCGCTCGCCCGGCGTCAACTGCGCCACGGCGAGGGCCTTCGACCCTTGGTCCACGGCCAGGGCAAGAACGGCCACGATGAGCGCAAGGCCGAGGGCACGTCTGCCCCCTGCCGATGGGTTGTGCTCCTGCGTGCTGGTCCCTTCGACGGCGGCGTCCTGCGCGGTCACGCGACGCTCTTCCGAGTCCGGGCGGCGCGCAGGCCGTTGAGGATCACGACGACCTCTGCGATCTCGTGCACCAGCACCACGGCTGCGAGGCCGAGGACGCCGAACAAAGCGAGCGGCAGCAGCGCGGTGATGATCAGCAAGGACAGGATGATGTTCTGGTTGATGATGCGCCGTCCGCGTCGAGCGTGGTCGAACGCGCGCGGCAGCAGCCGCAGGTCGTGGCCGGTGAACGCCACGTCGGCGGACTCGATCGCGGCATCTGACCCGGTCGCGCCCATCGCGATGCCGATGTCCGCCGCCGCGAGGGCCGGGGCGTCGTTGATGCCGTCGCCGATCATCGCGACCTGCCCGTTCTTGCCGAGTTCGCCGATCGCAGCGGCCTTGTCCTCCGGGCGCAGCTCGGCGCGCACGTCCTCGATCCCGGCCTGCGCGGCGAGGGCGCGGGCGGTGCGGGCGTTGTCACCGGTGAGCATCGTCACGCCGATGCCCTGGGACGCGAGAGTGCGGACGACCTCGGGGACCTCGGGGCGCAGCTCGTCGCGGACGCCGATCGCAGCGACAGGCGAACCGTCGCGGTGCACGATCACGACCGTCATGCCCTGCTCCTCCAGGACTGCCACCTGGTCGCCGAGCGTCCCGGCGTCCAGCCAGCGGGGACTGCCGACGGTGATCCGCGCGCCGTCGAGCTTGCCTTCGATGCCGTGCCCGGCCTGCTCGGTCACGGCATCGGCCGCAGGGGCATCCGGCGCGGCGGCGGTGATCGCTGCCGCGAGGGGGTGGGTGCTGTGCTGCTCGAGCGCGGCGGCCCAGGCCAGCGCCTGCGCCTCGGTGATCCCGTCGGCGGTGAGCACGGCTGTGACGGCCGGTTCGTTGCGGGTGAGGGTGCCGGTCTTGTCGACGGCGATGTGGCGGATCACGCCGAAGCGTTCGAACACGGCACCGGACTTGATGATCACGCCGAACTTGCTCGCCGATCCGATCGCGGCGACCACGGTCAGCGGGACCGAGATCGCCAGCGCGCACGGCGACGCGGCCACGAGGACGACGAGGGCGCGGGTGATCCACAGCTCGGGGTCGCCGAACAGCGAACCGATCACGGCGACCAGGACGGCGAGGATCAGCACGCCGGGCACGAGGGGGCGGGCGATGCGGTCGGCGAGGCGGGCGCGGTCGCCCTTCTCCGCCTGCGCCTGCTCGACCAGGTCGACGATGGTGGTGAGCGAGTTGTCGGTGCCCGCTGCGGTCGTCTCGACTTCCAGCGCTCCCGCGGTGTTGATCGCGCCGGCCGAGACCGTGTCCCCGGGCTCGACCTCCACCGGGATCGACTCACCGGTGATCGCGGAGGTGTCCAGGCTGGAGCGCCCCGTCCGGACGACGCCGTCGGTCGCGATCCGCTCGCCCGGCCGCACCAGCATCAGCTGACCGACAACGAGGTCTTTCGCGGCGACCTCCACTGAGGATCCGTCCTGGCGGATGGTCGCGGTCTCCGGGACGAGCTTGAGCAGCGCCCGCAGTCCACCGCGGGCGCGGTCCATCGCCTTGTCTTCCAGTGCCTCGGCGATCGAGTAGAGGAACGCCAGCGCGGCGGCTTCTTCGACGTAGCCGAGGATGACCGCGCCGATCGCGCTGATCGTCATCAGGAGACTGATGCTCAGTTTGCCCTTGAACAGCTTCCGGATCGCGCCCGGCGTGAACGTCGACGCGCCCAGCAGCAGACCAATCCAGAACGCCACCAGCGCCGGGATCTCCAGCCCGGACCACTCCAGGACGAGACCGGTCAGGAATGCGACGCCGGAGAAGACCGGGACCATGATCCCGCGGTCGGTCCACCAGGGGCCGTCGTGGTCGTCATCGTCATCGTCCAGTTCGACGCCTTCCACCTGGGACTTCGTCACATCACACATGCGCTCGCTCCGACTCCGCAGCAGCCCGGCACAGTGCAGTCGGCATCGACGCACGGCGCGCTCTCGTCCACAGCGAGCGTCACATCCACCAGCGTGGTCAGTGCCGCCGCGAGGTGCGGGTCGGCGATCTCGTAGCGCGTCTGTCGCCCCTCCGGCTCGGCGACCACGATGCCGCAGTCGCGCAGGCAGGTCAGATGGTTCGAGACGTTCGAGCGGGTCAGTTCCAGCTCGCGCGAGAGCACGGCTGGGTAGCTGGGGCCGTCAAGCAGGGTCATCAGGATGCGGGAGCGCGTCGGGTCGGCCATGGCCCGGCCGAGCCGGTTCATAACGTCGAGGCGTGAAGCAATGGTCAGCATGCACTGATCATACAGTGCTGACTGAACTAACCCCAAGGCTAATAGTGCACCCTGCGACATTCGGCCCTACCAGTACGCTCTTGGGACGATACTCCGCCTGGCAAACGGTCGCAAGTTGCAGTGAATGCAACTGTCTACGCTTGCAATCGAGGCTTATTGGTCGCACCCGATGCCGAGCACCTCCGACCATAACAGCGTGATCTCGCGGATGTTGGGATCAGAGTTGACAGGGTGATGCACTGTCTCGTACTTTGTTGCATCTAATGCAAGATTTTGGGGCCTCTCCTGCCGCGCTTCGGCTGATCACTTCGACGTCGAACGTCGTGTTGGTGAACCCGGAGCAGCAGGTCTTCGACGCGATGATCGAAGGCTGGCGGAAGCAGCAGCTGTCGCGAGGCCTGCGTGAGCAGACCATCCGGAATCGGGTGGCCACCGTGGTGAGGTTCCGCGACTTGGTGGATAAACCGCCGTGGAAGTGGAGCGTCGCGGATGTCGACGAGTTCACCGCTGAGTCCGGCGGGCGTACGCGGACGCTCTCGACGATGCGCGCCAATCATGGTGCGATCCGTGGGTTCTGCGATTACCTCACGAGCCCGTTGTACGACTGGATGGAGATCTGCGATCGGGAGTTCGGAGAGTTCCCGTCGCAGGTGTGCCTGCCATGGAACACGGTCGCCCACCGGTTTGAGTTCGAAGGTGACGGGAAGCGTCGTCCGTTCACGTATGACGAGGTCGAGCGCCTGTTCGACACGGCCGATGCCCGTGTCGAGCTGCTGGTCAATTCCGGGCGGAAGGGCGCGCTCGGAGCCTTGAGGGACGCGCAACTGCTGAAGACCGTGTATGCGTTCGGGCTGCGCCGGACCGAGGCGGTCATGCTCGACACCGTCGATCTGCATCACAATGCCAAGATGCGCCAATGGGGGCGCTACGGCGCGATCCACGTGCGATGGGCGAAGGCGGCGGGAGGCGGTGCGCCTCGTCGTAGGACGGTCCTGCTGGTGCCGGAGTTCGATTGGTGGGTGCCAGGCATGCAGCAGTGGCTCGAGCAAGCGAGGGAGCGTTTCGCCCCGCGTGCCGACCTCGACGCGCTCTGGGTGACCGAGCGGCGTACGCGCCTGTCCGCCGGGTATCTCGACCGGAGGTTCGCAGAGTTGCGCGACGAGGCTGGCCTGTCGAAGGATCTAACGCTGCATAGCCTCCGGCATTCGTACGTCACGCACCTTCTGGAGTTCGGCTACGCGGAGCGGTTCGTCCAGGAGCAGGTGGGGCACATGCACGCGTCGACGACTTCCATCTACGCCTCTGTCAGTTCGGACTATAAGAACCGGGTGCTCGCGGAGGCGTTGAAGGCCCTGATCGAAGGAGAAGCTGATGGTCGTTGAGCTCGAGACCGGTTGGAACCTGCGCAGCGTGATGGCATCGCGCGGGATCTTCCAGACGTCGAAGCTGAAGCCGCTGCTCGAGGAGCGCGGCATCGACCTGTCACGGGAGCAGGTGTATCGGCTGGTGACGCAGCCGCCACAGCGCGTCCGCCTCGATGTCCTCGCAGCACTCTGTGATGCGCTGGAGTGCACACTCGACGATCTCGTGACGATCACCCGCCGTGAGGCCGGGATCCCGGTCGCCGTGGGCGAGGAAGCGACGCGCGGATCCATCGGCGATCTCCGGCCGGTTCGTGCCGCCATCCGCCGGCCGCGCACGAAGTAGCGTGGCGGCGAAGCCTCCGCAGGAGCCGAGGGTCGCGGAGATCGTCGCTCTCGTCCGTCCTCTCGTTCCTGAGATCTCACCCGAGCAACTGGCCGAGATCGTGCATTCGGTCGCGCCGGTACCCCTCACGCAACGGCTTCTCGAACTCGCATTGCTGAAGCAACCCGGGGTGTTGGAGGGCCAGCACCGGAACGTGCCAGTAACCGTCCAAGACCTGGCCCACGCACTCGTCGCAGAAGGAGCGAGCCGGGTGGTGCTGCCGACATGCGAGTCATGTGGGCGAGCAGTCCGGATGCCGCATAAGACCCCGAACGGCGGGAGGCATTGCTCGCGCTGCGAGCGGAACGCCAGATCGGTCGCCTGCGCGACCTGCGGACGGGTCAGGCCAGTGCAGCGCACCATCGACGGGAAGCGGTTCTGCCGCGAATGTTGGCGAGCTGATCGTCGATCGTTCGGCCTTTGCTCCCGGTGCGGTCAGCAGGCAACTATCGTCGTCCGCCGTCCCGAGCTCGTCTGCCTGAACTGCTACACCGCACCGATCAAGACCTGCGGGCTCTGCGGCGAACCGGGACGTGTCGCTTCCCATCTCGACGGGCGGCGAGTATGCGCTCGTTGCTACTACGCGATGCGCACCCCGCAACCCTGCCCTGAGTGCGGACGCAAGGTGTTCCTCACCGGGTTCATGAACGGGCAGACGGTCTGCGCCGATTGCGCCGGCTCGCCGATCACGATGGCATGCCCCAGCTGCGGATCAATTGAAGAAGTGCGTAAGCATCGCCTCTGCGCCGAGTGTCGACGACCGATCACCATCCAGCGGCTCCTCTGCGATGACACAGGCAATGTCCGTCCCGCACTCCAGCCGCTCGCGGATTACCTCCTCACACATCACGGCAAGGCGAATTCTCTCGAGCGGTGGCAGCACAAGAGCAAATGCGCCGCCGTGCTCCGTGAACTCGCAGACGAAACCCTGCCTCTCACCGCGGACGCGATCATCACGAGGGCCCGGTCTGGCCAGTCGGTCGCCTTCCTTCTCTCACTGCTGGTCCGCTCCAACGTGCTGCCAGAACTCGACGTCGAGACCGTGCGTTTCGATCACTGGGTTGAAGAATGGCTGGCGAGCATCGAAGCTGCCGACGATCGGCTGATCCTGCGTCGATACTGCACCTGGGAGCTTCTTCGGTCCACCAGAGCGTTCCGGGCTGTGTCGCAGGGCCCCTCAAGCCCCGCGGCCGGCTTCCAGAGACAGCGGGCAGCACTCAGGCATTGCGCCGCGCTCCTGCACGAGATCCGATCGCAGCACGAGACGCTGGCCACCTTCTCGCAGCGCGGACTCGACGCATTTCTCACGGGCTCACCGAGCCAGCGCGACGCCCTCGCCCCGTTCACACGCTGGCTGCGACGGCACCGGCTCAGCACACTCCACGTAGAGTTCCGCACGAGCCACCTCGAGGGCCGGCACTACGAATCCGACCATCGGTGGCAGATGGCTCGCAGGTTCCTCTCGGACCTGGACATGGATCCCAAGACGCGTGCCGCTGGGTTGCTCGTGCTCCTCTACGGCCTCCACCTCACTCGCATCGTCGCGCTCACCCGTGATCAGGTCGACCTGACAACGCGACCGGTGAAGCTCACCATCGGAGCCGAGCCAATCGAACTGCCCGAGGTCCTCGGGAATGCGATCGCCGAGCTCGCTGACACATCGAGACACCGACCCGAGGGATGGCTCTTTCCCGGCAGGAATCCGGGGCTGCATCTCACGCCAGGCCCACTCAGCCGACGTCTGCGCCAGCAGGGGCTGCGTTCAGGAAGCGCTCGGACGACCGCGCTGATCGAATTGACCCGGCAGATGCACCCACGAATCGTCTCCGATCTCCTCGGCATCACAGCAGCGTCAGCAGCTGCCTGGTCGCGCCTTGCCAGTGGCGACTGGACGGACTATCCAAAGCTCCGTGCAGAACCCTGATTAAACCGCGACCGCCATTGCCTCCTGCAGGTCAGTGACCGTTCCCGAGCCCGCCGGTGAGTCGGGCGTGGAACGCGTTTGTGTAGTCGTTCATTCCGACGAACTCGACGGTCTTGCCGTGATGCTCATACTTCGTCTCGATCGCATCGAGCGCCGCGACGGTCGATGCGTCCCAGACGTGCGACCTCGTGAGGTCGATGACCACCCGTTCGGGATCTTCGGTGTACTCGAACATCGTGGTGAGGTCGTTGCTGGAGGCGAACAACAGCTGCCCCTCGACGGTGTAGTGCGCGACCTGAGCGCCGTCGCGGTCGCTGACCTCGCGGGTGACGTCCACGAGGTGCGCCACTCGGCGCACGAACATGATCGCCGCAACGAAGACGCCGACAATCACGCCGATCGCAAGGTTGTGGGTCGCGACGACGACAGCGACGGTGATGACCATGACGGCGGTCTCGCTCTTCGGCATCCGCTTCAGCGTGGAGGGCTTGATGGAGTGCCAGTCGAATGTCCCGACCGAGACCATGATCATCACCGCGACCAGCGCCGCCATCGGGATGATCGCGACGACATCGCCGAGCACGACGATGAGGATCAGGAGGAAGACGCCCGCGAGGAACGTCGAGATGCGGGTGCGCGCACCGGACGCCTTCACGTTGATCATGGTCTGGCCGATCATCGCGCACCCGCCCATGCCGCCGAAGAAGCCGGACGCGATGTTCGCGACGCCCTGGCCCCAGCCTTCACGAGTCTTGTTCGAGTGAGTGTCGGTGACGTCGTCCACGAGCTTCGCGGTCATCAGGGACTCCATGAGACCGACGAGCGCCATCGCCAGCGCGTACGGGGCGATGATCGTCAGCGTCTCCCACGTGAAGGGCACGTTCGGGATGAACAGCTCCGGCAGACTGCGGGGCAGCTCGCCCTTGTCGCCGACCGCAGGAACGTTGATCGCGAAGACCACGACCGCGGCGGTGACGAGCACGATGGACACCAGCGGAGCCGGGACCACCTTGGTGATCTTCGGCATGAACACCATGATCGCCAGCCCGACCGCGACGAGCGGGTACACCATCCATGGCACCCCCACGAGCTCGGGCACCTGAGCCATGAAGATCAGGATCGCCAGGGCGTTCACGAAGCCGACCATGACGCTACGCGGGATGAACCGCATCAGCTTCGCGACGCCGAGCACCGCGAGCACGATCTGCAGCACGCCCGCGAGCAGCACCGTCGCGATGAAGTAGTCCATGCCGTACTCACGCGCCACGGGCGCAATGACCAGAGCGATCGCACCGGTCGCCGCCGTGATCATGGCCGGGCGTCCACCGACGAACGCGATCGTCACCGCCATGATGAACGACGAGAACAGCCCGACCTTCGGATCGACCCCTGCGATGATCGAGAACGAGATCGCCTCAGGGATCAGCGCCAGCGCGACGACGAGGCCAGCTAGGACCTCGCGGGTGAGGATCCGCGGGGTCTTCAGTGCAGTCAGCACCGAGGGCTCGGGTCGGTATCGCGTCTTGTCGTCGGTCATGGTCGTCATGAGGCAGGCCTCCCAGGGGTCGAGATGGGTCGATGTGACACCATCGAAAGCGTGAGTGCGCGTCTGCGCGCGCCCGACGGTGCACCCCGGTCAGGGGTGGCAGTCGGAATGAAACCCGCTAGAAGATGCGAGCCAACCACAACTCTAACGTAACGTGAGAGTTGGGGGCGAATGAGAAGGAGCTGCGCCGTGCCTGGAACCGCGATGATGCACATTGGTGAGCTCGCCGAGCGCACCGAGCTGTCCCTGCGGACGCTGCGCCACTACGACGAAATCGGCCTCCTCGAGCCTTCCGGCAGGTCCGAGGGCGGGTTCCGCCTCTACACCGAGGACGACTACGAACGGCTCATGCTCATCCGCCGGATGAAGCCGCTCGGGTACTCGCTGGAGCAGATGGGCGATCTGCTGCGGGCGCTAGACGCCGGCCAGGTCGAAGGCTCCGTCGGGACTGAGGCCACTCAGCTTCTCTCCGAGTTCCTTATTGACGCGGAGCAGCGGCGGGCGAAACTCGAGAAGCAGCTCGCCGCGGCCGATGAGTTCATCGGCCTGCTGGGCGACCGCATCAGGGCATGATCATGCCCAGGCGAGGCCGATCCCGGCGACGCTCGCGATGATGCCTGCCGCCGCGCCGGCGAGCACAGCGATCCATGCCGGCAGCTTCCAGACGGTGAGCATGAGGAAGCACCCGAGCGCGATGATCAAGGGGGCGAGTCCGGTCACTCCGGATGTGATCACGGGCGTCCACAGCGCGGCGGCGAGAATCCCGACCACCGCGGCGTTCGCGCCTGCCATCGCTGAGCGGACCGTGGGGTTCCCGCGAAGGCGCTCCCAGAAGGGAAGCACACCGAGCAGGAGCAGCAGGCCGGGCACGAAGACAGCGGCGAGGGCGAGGAGCGCCGCGAGCGGTGCCGCCCATCCGTCCTGCATCTCGAAGCCGAGGTAGGCGGCGAAGGTGAACAGCGGACCAGGCACGGCCTGTGCCGCACCGTAACCTGCGAGGAACTGGTCGTGGCTGAGCGCGCCCGCGACGGCAGGCTCCGCCTGTAGCAGCGGCAGGACGACGTGCCCGCCCCCGAAGACGAGCGCTCCTGCTCGAGTGAATGCGTCCGCGATCCCGAACCAGGCGTTGCGCGTCAGCGCGGTGGCCACGGGAAGTGCGACGAGCAGAACGCCGAGCACGACCAGGCACGAGGCCCCGAGACGCCGCGAGACGCGCACGGCAAGCGGCTCGGAGGCTGCGACGTCGATCCGCCGGCACCAGAGGATCCCCGAGGCCAGGCCAATGAGGATCGCGGCGAGCTGGCCAAGGTTCCCCGTCAGCAGCAGCGCCAGCACCGCGGCGGCGACGCCGATCAGGGCGCGGCGGACATCGGGCGTGAGCGTTCGGGCCATCCCCAGCACGGCGTGCGCGACAACCGCCACGGCGACGGCTTTAAGACCCAGAAGTAACCCCGCACCCACGGAGCCGTCCAGGGACACCGCGCCGATGGCGAAGAACACCAGCAGCACCGCGGACGGCAACGTGAACGCCGCCCATGCCGCCAGCGCCCCGCGGAAGCCTGCGCGAACGAGGCCGAGCGCGAAGCCCACCTGGCTCGACGCCGGCCCGGGGAGGAACTGGCACAGGGCGACGAGCTCCGCGTACTGCGCGTCGCTCACCCACTTCCGTCTGGCGACGAGCTCCTCGCGGAAGTATCCGAGATGCGCGACAGGGCCGCCGAACGACGTCACGCCGAGCTTCGCGAACGCCCGAAACACCTCCCCGACGCGACCACGCTCGGACGAAGGTCGTGCGCTCACCACCCGGCTCACTGTCCGATCAGCTCGGAGAGGAGCGCTTCGATGCGGCGTTTGATCTCGTCGCGGATCGGGCGCACCGACTCGATGCCCTGCCCTGCCGGGTCGTCGAGCTTCCAGTCCTCGTAGCGCTTGCTCGGGAAGAACGGACAGGCGTCGCCGCAGCCCATCGTGACCACGACGTCGGAGTCCTGCACCGCCTCCGTGGTGAGCACCTTCGGCTGCTCGCCGGTGATGTCGATGCCTACCTCACGCATCGCCTCGACGGCGACGGGGTTGATCTGGTCGGCGGGCATGGACCCGGCGGAGCGGACCTCGACGCGGTCCCCGGCGAGCTCGCGGAGCCAGCCGGCAGCCATCTGGGAGCGCCCGGCGTTGTGGACGCAGACGAAGAGGACGGAAGGCTTCTGATCAGTCATCGTTGTTCGCTTCTTTCAGTCGGTGAGGGTGGCGAGGAGCTCGCGCACGCGGCCCTCGATATCGTCGCGGATCGCTTCGACCCCTTCCGGGGAGGCCAGCGCTGGGTCTCCGACGGCCCAGTCCTCGTAGCGGACGCCGGGGATGATCGGGCAGACGTCGCCGCAGCCCATCGTGACCACCACGTCTGCGGCGCGCACCGCGTCGTCGGTGAGCGGCTTCGGGAACGCCGTATCGGCCTCCTGCGCGCCCTCGATCTCGGTGAGCAGCGAGCGCACGTGCGGGTGCACATCCACCGCAGGCGTCGACCCGGCGGAGCGTGCGACGACCTTGCCCCCGGCGAGCCGGTTGACGATCGCGGCGGCGAGTTGCGAGCGGCCCGCGTTCTGCACGCACACGAACAGTACCTGCGGCACGCCCGCGCTGCGATCACGGGTCAGGTCGGCCAGGCGCTGTCGGGCGAAGCGTTCGGTGAGCGGGATCAGGTGCGCCGTCAGCTTCGCCGAACGCACCAGGCCCGCGTAGGACTCGCGCACGATCGCGACCACGAGTTCCCGGTTCAGCCCGGTCAGCTCGTCCGTAAGTTCCTCGGCGAGGCGGGTCACGCGGGCGTCCATCTGCTGCAAGGCCTCGGCCCGTGCCGCGGTGTCTTCAGGCTCGTCCGTGACGGCTGCGGCGGGAGCGAACGCGTCAAGGAGAGCCGCGACCGCGCGCTGCCTGCCCGGCGCGATGCGGTAGTACACCCAGGTACCCCGCCGCTCGGACAGCAGCATCCCCGTCTCCTTCAGCACCTTCAGATGGTGGGAGACCGTCGGCTGTGACACCTCGGCGAGCTCGGCGAGGTCGCACACGCAGGACTCTCCGCGCGGGTCGGTCGCGATCGCGGAGAGCATCCGCAGACGCAGCGGATCAGCGAGCGCCTTTAGCGCGCCGGCCACGGTAGTCGCGGCCTCGGTGCCGATGGCATGCGTCGCGGACGGCGCGCACGCCTCCGTGTCGGAGTTGACGGCGGTATCGGTCATGACGTCCTCGATTCGACGGCGTAGGGGTCGGTGCGGAACCAGGCCTTCGCGGCCCAGAGTGAGACGTAGACGAGGCCGACCAGCACGGGCACTTCGATCAGGGGGCCGACAACGCCCGCGAGGGCCTGCCCGGAGGCCGCGCCGAAGGTGCCGATCGCGACCGCGATGGCGAGTTCGAAGTTGTTGCCCGCCGCGGTGAACGCGAGCGTCGTCGACCGTGCGTAGCCGAGGCCGAGCGCTTTGCCGAGCAGCAGCCCCGCGAACCACATCAGGCCGAAGTAGATCAACAGCGGCAGCGCGATCCGCGCCACATCCAGCGGGCGGGACGTGACCTGCTCACCCTGCAGCGCGAACAGCAGAACGATCGTGAACAGCAGCCCGTACAGCGCCCATGGTCCAACCGCGGGGAGGAACTTCTCCTCGTACCAGGCGCGGCCGCGGCGCTTCTCGCCGATCCATCGCGACGCGAAGCCCGCCACCAGCGGCACGCCGAGGAAGACGAGCACGTTCAGCGCGATCTGCCAGACGGAGACCACCAGGCCCTGCGCGTCCAGGCCCAGCCAGCCCGGCAGCACCGTGAGGTAGAACCAGCCCAGCACCGAGAACATCACGACCTGGAAGACCGAGTTGATCGCGACGAGCACCGCCGTCGCCTCACGGTCACCGCAGGCCAGGTCGCTCCAGATCACGACCATCGCGATGCACCGCGCCAGGCCCACGATGATCAGCCCGGTCCGATACTCGGGCAGATCCGGCAGGAAGATCCAGGCGAGCGCGAACATCACCGCGGGGCCCGCCAGCCAGTTCAGCACCAGCGACGAGACCAGCAGCTTCTTGTCCCCGGTGACAGCGGCGACCTTGTCATAGTGGACCTTCGCGAGCACGGGATACATCATCACCAGCAGGCCCAGCCCGATCGGGATCGAGATCCCGCCGACCTCCATTGCGGAGAGCGCGTCGGAAAGCGCTGGCACGAATCGTCCGAGGAGGAGGCCCGCGACCATGGCGAGGCCGATCCACAGCGGCAGCCACCGGTCGAGTGCGGAAAGGCGCTTCGGCGCGGCGCGGGTCAGAGTGTCGGTCATGCGAACAGATCCTCGATCTTCGCCGAGTAGACGGGCTTCGGGTGCGCGCCAATCAGCACGTCCACCCGTTCCCCGTTCCGGTAGAAGCCAAGGGTCGGGATCGATGTCACGCCCGCGGCGGCCACAGTCTCAGGATTCTGATCGGCGTCCAGCTTCACGATCTTCACACGCCCCGCGTACTCGCCGGCGAGCTGATCCAGGATCGGAGCGATTGCCTTGCACGGCCCGCACCAGGTCGCCCAGATGTCGACGACGACGGGCAACTCGGAGTCGAGGACCTCGTCCTGGAAAGTGGCGTCGGTGACGGGGGTGACGGTGCTCATGCGAAGACCTCCAGAACAGGTGCGGAAACGGTAGCGGGTGCGAGGTCCGACAGGTAGTGCTGGGCGTCCTGCGCGGCCGCGCAGCCGGTGCCCGCGGCGGTAATCGCCTGCCGGTACGTGTGATCGACGAGATCCCCGGCCGCGAACACCCCAGCCAGGTTCGTCCGCGTGGACGGGTGCGCGACACGAACGTAGCCGTCCGCGTCGGTGTCTACCTGATCCGCGACGAGCTCGGAGCGCGGATCGTGCCCGATCGCGACGAACACCCCCGTCGCGTCGAGCGTGCGCTCGGCCCCGGTGACGGTGTCGCGCAGCATGAGCCCGGTGACCTGCTCGTCGCCGAGGATCGCGGCGACCTCGCTGTCCCACGCGACCTCGATCTTCGGATCGTCCAGCACGCGCTGCGCCATAATCCTCGACGCGCGGAACTCGCCCCGCCGGTGCACGACGGTCACTTTCGACGCGAACCGAGTGAGGAACAGAGCCTCTTCCATCGCCGAGTCCCCGCCACCGATCACGGCGATCTCCTTGTCACGGAAGAAGAACCCGTCGCACGTCGCGCACCAAGACACTCCGTGCCCGGACAAGCGCTCCTCCTCGGGGAGGCCGAGCTTGCGGTACGCCGAGCCCATCGTCAGGATCACTGTCCGCGCCAGGTACGTCTCGCCGGCACCGGTCTCAACGGTCTTCATGTCGGCGTCAAGATCGACGCGAATCGCGTCGTCGTAGACGATCCGAGCACCGAACCGCTCCGCCTGCGCTCGCATCGACTCCATCAGCCCCGGACCCTGCACACCGTCAACGAAACCGGGGAAGTTCTCCACCTCAGTCGTCGTCATCAACGCCCCGCCCGCGGTGACCGAACCCGCGATCACGACCGGAGCGAGACCCGCACGGGCTGCATAGACCGCCGCGGTATACCCGGCGGGACCGGACCCGACGATAACCAGCTCCACCTCTTGATTTGACATGCTTCTATATTGACATTCATCGAATCAGACCGCGAGTCCATGATGGCTTCGTCACCCGATGTTCACCTACCGTGGTCGAATACGGCCTACCAACGCGCTTCGCGGCGAGCCCGCGTCGTCGCTGAGCCGCGCACAAAAGTGCACTCTTCGACAATCGGACCTACCAGTAGAGATCATCTCCCGCTACTCGGCCTGGCAAGAGGTCTACTCGGTCGACGAATCCTTCGTCGGACTCCGCGGCACACCCGAGGAGCTGGAAAGCATCGGGCACGAGATTCGCCGCACCGTCCGCCAGCTCACGGGCGTGCCCGTCCGTGTCGCGATCGGTGCGACAAAGTCGCTCGCAAAGGTCGCGGCGATCGGGATCAAGAAGGCCTTCGCCGAGATCGGCGTGCTCAACCTCGCCCGCTACGACGCCGCACAGATGGATCGCATCCTCGACAGCATCGACGTCACCGACCTCTGGGGCGTCGCCGGCAGATCCGGCAAGCGTCTCGCCGCGATCAACATCCATACGGCGCGGGAGCTGCGGGACATGGACCCGAAGTGGGCGCGCAAGCGGTTCAAAGTGAACATGGAACGCATTGTCCTCGAACTGCGCGGCGTGCCGTGCATCCCGCTCGAGATGGTGCCGCCCGCAGTGAAGGACCAGCTCATCTTCTCCCGCTCGTTCGCGAAGAAGATCACCACCGAGCCTGACATGGAGCAGGTGATCTCGCTCTACGCGCAGTGCGTCTCCGCAAGGCTCCGCGCACAGGGCTCGGTTGCTCAACACCTCTCGGCATGGGCGGCGACCGGCTGGGCGGATACCGGCACGGTTAGCCACAGCGCGCAGGCCACTGTCGCACTGCCAACGCCGACGGATGATCCGATTACTCTCACCAAAGCTGCCCGTGCGCTACTGCCGAAACTGTTCCCCGTCGACGGCATCCGCTACGCCCGCGCCGGGGTCGTCCTCACCGACCTGCGCCAGGCCGACGGCGTGCAGCCGCTCGATCTGTTCCGGCCGGAGTTCGAGGGCCGCGGTGTCGGGCAAGCGCTCGACGAGATCAACCGCAAGTTCGCCACGACCGCAGTCGGCGTCGGACTCGGCGGGATAAAGACACCACCGGGTTGGGAGATGAAACGTGAGCTGCTCTCGCCGAGGTGCCTCACGAACTGGGATGAGCTACTGGTCGCGGCGGCGTGATCGTTACGCGGCCGCGCACTGAGGCTCACGACGGTCCACAGTCCGCCGCGCTCGTCGCTCGGCAGCGCGCACGCGCATAAGCTGCACGAGCGACACTGGCCCGAAGACCAGGAACTTGAACGCGTTCCAGATGCACACGAGCATCACGACGTAGAGCCACTTCGAAGCGCCATCGTCGATAAGCACGCTCATGAGTGTGGCGAGGTAGAAGTAGGCGACGCTGAGGAGCATCGCCGGGACGCCCCACTTGAGACCGCTGCGGGTGCGGAGCTTGTCGAGCGCGATGTTCGTCGGCATGAACCGGCGCATGAACGCTCGGACGTAAAGGCTGGCGATCCAGATGGTGCGAAGCATGAGTACAGTCCTCTCCTGTCGGGAGGCGACAGGTAGTAGAAGGACCGTTCGACCGAAGCCGCACGTCGTGCCATCACAACGAGTGAGGGCGTAGCAGGTAGAGGTCGCCTACCTCCAAGCTACGCTTCGCCGCAGACTTTCGGAAGGGCGACTTGAGCGTCAGTAGTTCGGACACCGTTCGAATGTCAGTGGTCCCTGCCAAAATGAGTCTTGCCGCCGCGTTACGACCAGATCGGGGATCAAATGGCACGACTTATCCAGCAGTTCAAAGATGCGCTGAGCTCGATCGAGCCTGGCGATGACAAGGCTAATGCGCCTGAAGCGCACCAGCTCGTGCGTGCCGCGCTGCTGTCTGATTCGAAATTGACAGAGTACGGTGCTGATCCCGTCTTGATCGGCTCGTATAAGCGCAATGTGTCGATCAAGCGAATCAAGGATGTCGATGTGTTCGTGCGGCTTCCGGAAATTCCCGACGGTGTTACGTCCCAGCAGATCCTCGATCGGTTCTTCCGTGTGCTGCACGATGAGTTCGGCTTGGATGATGACGGACATCGTCGTACCAAAAGGCAAGACCGTAGCCTGCAGGTGAGCTTTCCGGAGTACGACATGTATGTCGATGCTGTGCCGGCTCGCCCGCACGCCGACGGTGAGACGTGGCAGATTCCACAGCGCGGCGAGGACGACAAGTGGGTGCAGACGAACCCCGAGAAACTGACTGCACTGTCGAGCGAGATGAACGCGGCCCATGACGGTTACTACGTGCCCATCGTGAAACTGATCCGACAGACCCGTCGGTCGCTACTTGGGACGTCGAAGCCCGGCGGTTTCTTCTTCGAGCTCGCGACCTACCAAGCATTCGCCTCGGGCGCAGTTTCCGGCACTGATCATGCGTCCTACTACGCGTCGGCACTCGATGAGATCAGCCGTATTGTCACGGACTTCGTCACCTATGGCATCGAGCTTCCCGACCCTACTGTCGCAGGGAATAGCATTCGTATCCGAGCTACTGACGAAGAGCTCGCGGCAGCACGTGATCAGTTCGCAGCAGCGGCCAATACAGCCAAGGTCGCTCTTGATGAGGAAGATGAAGGGCAGGCTGCCCTGGCCTTCCAGGGGCTTCTCGGGAAAAGCGGGGACGACGAAGACGTGTTTCGGATGCCTCCTGGGTTCAATGAGGATGGCACCCGGAAGGCGAGCGCCGTGTCTGCAGGAGCCCGCGTTGTGCCGGCAGGCAGCAGGACATTCGGTTGAGCAACGACTACTGGGACGAGTTCGTCGCGTACAGTCAACTTCATTTCGAGGAAGGCCTCATCCGTGCTGGCTTTACGACAACACCGGTGGGCTGGTCAGGGTCGGTAGGTCACGGGCAAGGTGTAACCCGCGTGGTCATCACCTTGCCCGCCCGCTTTCCCTTTAGGCCCCCGCGCGTAGTTCCTGAAGATAGGGAGGCCGTCGCCTGGTCTTGGCATCGTGAACGGGACGGTGCACTGTGCCTGGTGGCAGAGGACGATCACGATGACCTCTGGTGGACTGACAGCGCCGCGTTCTTGAAGCACATTTCGGCCTGGTTTGAAGAAGCGGATGCCGGGTGGCCGAGCGATCGTCCTGATCTCGACTTGGAGCGCTACTTCGAGCCGTCCCGCGATCACCGGATCTATCTCTACGACGAGACCGAAGGCTTCAAGAATGCGTTTGTACGCTTCAAACCAGCCAAGAACGACACCATGATCATGATGCGTGGGACGCGAGTCCCAAAGGCACACAAGAGCCACAAGGATCGCTACGGCTACGTCGTCGAGCTGGCCGATGTAGCAACTCCGCCGCGAAATTGGGATGACCTCGAGACGCGTCTCCCAGAAGAACTGTCGATCGGCCGAAAGATCCGAGACCGTTCTATCTCCATCTTGATGGTTACTTACCACCGCGGCGATTCGCTGGGTGTGCTCGCACTGGACGTGTCTGTTGACGCGGAGCGGTCAATTACGGCGAGAGTCCTCACGTCAGCATCAACGAGTGCAGACACCCGGAACTTGCGAGCGGGGCTCCTTGCCCCGTCGCTCGGTGATAGAAAGATTGCCATTGTCGGTGCCGGTGCAATCGGATCATTCGTTGCCGACGCGCTTGTTCGTTCTGGCGTGCGCAACCTCACTCTCATTGATCCCGACACGATTCTGCCGGGGAACCTCGTTCGGCACCTGGTTGGTCCGAGCTGCGTTGGACTCACCAAAGTCGAAGCAGTCCGCAGGCACCTGCTTGAGCGAAACGAAGATCGGAACCTCACACTGGACGCTGTAGTCCAGCGGCTGGACACTGGTGCCGACGCCTATGACCTGATCGATTCACACGATCTTGTCATCAACGCGAGTGCCGATTTCTCAACGACTGCACTGCTACGTGTCGCCGCTGAGTCACGAGGAGAGCACGTCCTGTCTGTCGCGCTTGTGGATCACGGAGCGACTTTTCGAATCGACGTATTGCCGCCACTATCTGATGTCGATGCCACGCCAGTCCTCGACACTCCCGATTTGCAAGAGGACGTCGCTGAGCTGTTCGAGCCCGGCTGCGGGAGCCCCATTTCTCCGGCACCTCCCCATGCGGTGATGGAAGCGGCGTCTGCAGCAGTCCGACATGCCATCGGGATTCTGAGCGGTCGACCGCTTGACGATGCTGGCGAGACTCGAAACGTAGCGCCCCAGGGAAAGGCCCACGAATCATGACAACGGCCAACAACCTTCCGCACATTGAACTGTCTGCTGAAGCACACGAGACCATCGCATCGTCGACTGCTAAGGCGTTGCCGGATGAAACGGGCGGCATCCTCCTCGGCTACCGTGTTGGCAGAGACTTCACCGTCACGAACGCCCTCGTAGTCGAGGGGAAGCGTACGAATACCTCGTACGTGCGCGACGACGTCGAAGCGAACCGCCTGCTGGCTGAGTTCCTGAAGGATCGCGCGCCGTCCGACCCCGTTGGGTACATCGGTGAGTGGCACACCCACCCCGGCGATGTTGGCCCAAGTCCACAGGACATCAGTGCCATTCGTGACATCTCTAAACAGCAGCAAGACCCACTGATCCTTCTTGTCTACTCCATCGGCGCGTCCTGGACGTATTCAGGGCGAGTGACCAAACGCCGTCCGCTACTTCAACCTAAGACGACACGTGCGAAAGTCTCCTACCCTCCATCGCGATTCCCGGAGCTCGAACCGCTTCCCGCAGATGCCGTTCGTGGAGATGGACCTGTCTTCATCTCCTACCGGCAAAGTGATGGAACGAAGCTTGCCGACTCGTTCGAAGAGCTGGCACGCGCAGCAGGACTAGTCGTATGGCGTGATCACACAGATCTACGCGGTGGCACCACGACCGATCGACTTGAACGCGCCCTCACCCAGGGGCTGTCTGGTGCCGTGCTCATCGTTACCCCTGACATTGCATACAGTGAGATCGTTCGCGAACGCGAACTCCCGCGACTCCTCGCACTGGATGAAGCAGATAAATTCTCGCTGTGCATTGCCAACGCCATCCCTGAAACAGCGGACAGTCAGGAGTGCGAATTCAAGGCGCCAGACCGTTTGCTTCGCTTGGCACCTCGTCCAGTGCTTGCGGACAAGAAGCAGACCAACGTGCTTCAAGCAGATGGCAAGCTCAAGATCGTCCGGGACCTTGTTATGCACCGAATCGAGGAACGAAAGCCGATCATCAGTAGGGATGGACGCCCCTTCACGATCAAGATTCAAACGAGGCCCGCAAGTTACGCAATCGACGCGGGAACAGAGGACCTGCACATCCGCGTGCAAGCACCTGATAGTGGGCGTTTGCCTCACCCCAATGGGCTGAGACTGCTCCAGCAGACTTTTGGTTTGCTCGGGGACGCAGCCCACGCCTCGGGAGCGCAGAAGATTGCTGTATCGGGCGGAGCCCACCTATCCGTCGCACTTGCGCTAGGGGCAGCGTTACCGGCAACGGAGTTCTACGAGCTCGAAGTAAGCGACACCAACGGCCAGACTTGGCAATCGTCTAGCACGGAACACGAACAGGTTTCGTCAATCCGCACTGAAACGTTGGTCCAGTCGGATTTGCCTAGTGCTTATTCCCGCGTTGCAATCTTCGTCACATTGTCCCCGCACGCGGACCACGTCGCGTTCCAGAAACTGGTCGAGCACGGGCCAGCCTTCGACATCGCCATCACGTTGAGCGCCGGTGACGGACACATCGACTCGTCTGCGGCAGGCAGCCTCAGCAAAGAGCTCATTTCGAAGGTGCGCGAGATTGCTTCGACGTTCGGAAGATCGGAGGTCCACTTCGCCTATCACGGTCCATACGGGCTCGGCGTACTGCTTGGCCGTCATCTGAACACGTTGCGCACTGTCGTCTACGAATGGAACGGCGACCCAAGCAGCGAGACGAAGTACGTGCCTGTAATGACACTCGAACCCGGAGTCGGCGGAGGCCCTATCGTCGAGGTGCACCTCACCGACGAGTGACAACATCGTTGGAAGACTGCTTGTCGGTACGACGGCAAGCTAGTGCGGGAATCTCACGAACTCGCTCCAACGTCTTGCGAACCGAATCCCGGCTGGCTCCGATCGTGCGGGAGATCCCTCGAAGCGATTCGCCCTGTCGGAACAATCGAACAGCTTCGGCCGCCTCCCATCCGTGGAGCCCGGCCGGGCGACGCACGACGCCCTTGTCGGTGAGGTGGCGCGAGATGGTGGCGCGGTGCACCTCGTACTTGACGGCGAGGTCGGTGACGGTCGCGCCGGCGAGGTAGTCATCGACGATCTGGTCGACCTGAGCGGGCGTCAGAAAGGTTTGAACAGTTGCAATCGTCCCCACGACCGGCCCCCGAAGGTCGCGAATCGGGGGCTCGGAGACCCTATGAGAGGTGCGATAGACACCCCGTTTCCACCGCTTGATCAGGGCATTAAGCCCAGGGAAAAGGTTTGTGAAGAGATCACGCAGGGACCCCAAATGTGCGAGGTGTGAACTTTCGACTGTTGAACCAGTCGAGGTTCGCACCTCGCTCTCGTTTCGGGCGTCCTCCGCCCAGGCCAGCGCGTTCCTGTGCAGCTGCCGGTCGGTCAGTGCATCGAACGGTGTGGCGTATCCGACCGGCTCTTCGGATTGGAGCGGGGTCGATGGGAATCGCCGTGAAGAACGCCTGGTTGCACAGACGCCTGTTCTGGATTTCGCACCGACGATAGATCAACGCCACACTTGCCAGTAACGCCAAGCAATCATCGAGAGTCGCTCGTGCTGCCGAATACTCATCGTGATGGGCCGAGAGCATCCCCTTGAGATCATCTAGGCGCGGCTCGATCTGCATCTGCTCTTCCTTGAGTAACTCCAATGAGATCGCGCCCGAATAGTGAGCGCGCAAACCAACGAGCCGCTCCTCTTCCCACTCGGTGTGCCGCTTCGCCAGAGATTCCAACTCACCCGAGTCCTCAACCAGCAACCGGTCGAACTCCGCGTGGCACATCGCCCCGAGAGCTTGCCGCACTTCGCTGCTAACCTCGATGCGCTCGTAATACTCCTCGACCAGCCGTTCGATGTCATCGATCAGCATCGCCTGCCGTGTGAACCCAGTCTTCTTCGAATATCGACTTCGGTTCCTCACAAAGCAGGTCGATGTTGCCTAGTGCCCAGAGCCCGTACGGGGTGCGGCTACCCAGCTCCTCCAATTGCCTCGGCCACTCCGCATCGACCGGGGAGATGAACCGAAACGCTGCACCGTCGGCGATCACGTGGGCGACAGTATCGACGCCCATGCAGCTCTGCGCATGCTCCCGCCAAAGCGCCGCCTGCACTGGAGTCATGCAGGGGACGTCGGTATCGCTCTCCATGAGGGTGACGGTCTCTACAGCCCCGACATGTGCGAGGAGGCGGCCCGTCGGTGCATCGTTCGGCGTGCCGACGGTGGAGAGCACCATCCGAGCGGAATTCTCCTCACGAGCGAGATCAGTGAGCATAGACATCAGCGGGGCTCCTTCACAACCGGTCTTCACCCCACAGGTGCACAGCAGGTTCCGTCCGCTGCCTAACCGAATGACGCGACGCTTACCCTCCGGCAGATGCGACGTTCATTCCCTCGCGCCCGCGCCAGAAGCACCAGCGATACCGGGCCGTAGATAAGGAACTTGAACGCGTTCCAGACGCACACGATCATCATCAGGTAGAGCAATTTGGAAGCACCGTGCTCGCGGAGCATGGTCGTAGGCGTTGCGAGGTCGAAGTAGACAGCGGCGAGCAGCATCGCCGGGACGCCCCACTTCCAGCCTCGGCGGGTGCGAAACTCGTCGAGCGGTATGTTCGTCGGCATGAACCGGCGCATGTACGCGCGGGCGTAAAGGCTCGCCATCCAGATGATGCGAAGCATGGGAACAGCCCTCTCCAGTCGAGAGGCGATAGGTAGCGGAAGGACCGTTCGACCGGAGCCGCAGGTCGTGCCATCACAACGAGTGATGGCGTAGCAGGTAGAAGGTCGCCTGCTGCCAAGCTACGCGTGAACTCCTACCGAGCCAAGAGCCGCCGATACACTGACCGCATGGGCGCGGAAGATACTCACGACAGCGGCGCAGAAAGCAAAGGGTCGTCACAGATGAGTGGCTGTTCTGCATACGTGTCGCCCCAGCTACAGGCACAGATCAACCGCTCGATCGGCATCATCAAAGGCTCCGTGCTCTCGAGCGTGAAAACGCCGAATCTAAGTCTCAACGCTTCCCTGTTCAGAGACATGAGCTCGACGGCCAAGATCATCGAGTCGCAACAGAAGATATTTACCTCGATTCTCAAGACAAAGCCGGATTCTCTGGCACTCATCAATGGTGCAGGCATCAAGATGCCACAAGGTGCATTGTCTGCGCTTAAGCTGAACCAGGATTTCCTCGGCTTATACACGGAGTCAATCCTCAATAACGTCAATCTTGGAATCTCGGACACCGTTAGCCGTGCCGTTGCGCAGTTCGCGTCGATACAAGCTGACTGGCTCAAGCATCTTGCACCTACGCTGACGAGGCTGAAACGGAGCTTCTATCCCGAGAATCTTCAGCCCATCGATGGTCTTCGGTTTGAATCTGTCCAAGAGGTCGTCATGTCGGATGGAATCCCGCTGTATGGAGTTCCACGGACGTCGATTGCGCAGTCCCTACTCAAGGCGGATGGTCGCGGAAAGCGACGCGAGATACTTGGACGTCGGTGGCGATCAATCTCTGAAGACTGTCGCGTCGCGATCGATAGCTGTCAGTCCTCGGCGACTAAGACGTTCCGAGATTCGGCGCGGGCCGCGTTGGATGCTCTGGATGCTGGTCATCACCAGGCAGCGCAGGCACTTGCCGGGTCGGTCATCGATGCGATCCTCAACATGTACTTCGGCGACAAGAGGTCGAAGTACACCCCGCACCCCTCCGGAAAGCGCACAACGGCAGCCTACGAAGAATTCGGTAGCCGCCAGTTCATCGCGTTCGCCCCAATCTGGACTACCTACCAGCAATTCCACGTCGCTCAGGGCGACAGCGTGCCGACCACTTTCAGTCGAAACGCGACGGCCCATACGGTGAGCCCACGTCAATACAGCCGGCGCAATGCGATTCAGGGTTTGATGGTCGCGTGCAGTCTAATCCTCCGCGTACATGAGGAAAACGGGGCGATCCAGGGCTGAGTCTCACGCTCATTGAGCAATGTGAAGTCAGTGACCCAAGAAGAGCTTGCCGATTTCGACTAACGAACCGGAAATCACTTCCGAGGAGATGGATAGCCCGAGCGCAACGGCTCCCGTGCTCACCTTCGACAAGAATCCCCGTGTCCGTTCTGAGTCGACCGATTGCTCGCTGGCAACAATTTCAACGAACTCTTCCGCATCTTCGGCAGAGAGCCCAAGCTGTGTAACTTGGCGAAGGAACTCGTCCTTATTGCCGAGCAGCTTGGCTTTCTGCGAAATGTTTGAACCTGTGGCTACACTATTGCCGCTCCCGTAGATGTGATTCGTCGTGTTGAACACTACTGGAGCCAGAGAAGGCTCCGTAGACAACGACGGCCCACCGACAGTTCCCGCATCGGGAAACTGAGTCTGGAGCGCGAGAGCGAATTCCATCGACTTATTGCGGATCGTATCGATGATCCCCATCAAGGACTGCCGCGGGATGGAGTTCCATGCGCTGAACAGTCCATAATGCTGGATCCCGAAGATCTCCGCGTCTTCATAACGCTTGACTTCCCAGGCAGGCCACTTCAGCTGCGGATCGTCGTCTCCCGACGCGAATGCTTGCAGCTCTGCCAACGGCTGTCGCATTCGAATTGTGAACTGGTCCATGAAGTCGGGATGAGGCGGGAGCTGCTGCCTGATCTGACTCTGCATAGGCCCGGTAAAAAGACCAGTTACTGAAGTGACCTTCGTGCGGTAAACGGGAAGGTCCGTCTCATCGTCGTATCCCGCGAGCTCGCGCTTCGTCCACTCTGAAACATCCTCCGCTCCGACTCGTGTAGCCGCAATCTGTACCTTGCGGAGAAGATTGATTGTGCTGACAGAATCATCCGTCGCACCATCAATGATCTGGTCGAGAAGCGTCTTCACTGATGTCCTCCTGTTGCGGTGAGCGGGCGGTCTCAGACTACTTGGCACCTACGACATTCAAGCTGACTCCGGGCAGGCCGTCGGTGTTTCCCGGCACGCGAGCTTCGACATCTCGCGGACTCGCTCCAGCGTCTTCCTCGCCGAGTCTCGACTAGCACCGATCATTCGGGAGTTCCCTCGAAGCGATCCTCCCTATGAGTTCAGACACCCAACTGCGTCCGTTCTAGATCTGGCTCGATTAGAGTTTATGTATGGCCAGAGAACCTGCGATGCGTCCGTCGGATACGCCTGTAGCCGAAGTGCTCGACAAGGTGACTGGACCTCGGCGGGCCGAAGCGGAGCATCTGGTTGAGTTGCATCGTGAATTGAGCGGCCATGAGCCTGTCGTATGGGCTGGACGCATCATCGGTTTCGGTGAGATGAGTTACCAGTATGAGAGCGGTCACGGCGGCGTCATGCCCGAACTAGGCTTTGCGACGAGCCAATCAAAACACACGCTCTATCTTGCAACTGGCTTCGCAGAGAAATGGCCTGAGCTACTCGAGCGCCTCGGTAAGCATAAGGCCAGCAAGGCGTGTCTTTATTTGAGTCGACTCATCGACGTAGACGATGAAACGTTACGCGAACTGCTGCAGCTCACACTGGTTGAGGCCCGCAAATGAGTACTGTTGATCGAGGGGCGCAGGTCGCTAGTTCTCACGAAATACTTGGCGGCCGGTCGACTGTGCGCCACTTCACAGCAGCCACTATTGAGCGTGTCGATTGAAGCCATTCCGAGCTCGGCGCACTCAGCAATTCGACAGCACGGCTCTACAGGCCGACTGATTTGGAGCTGTGGAGTTCGAGCTGCCGCCTGTCTATGAACATTGGCAGAGTCCCGAATTTATGGATTGCGTGTGATCCATCAGTATGTTCACGTTCTCCTTGGGTTCTTGTGTCACAGCAGGCCGGGTTCGCGCAGGAGGAGGGGCATTTTCATCGACGGTGAGCGTGACGTCGGCCAGGGCTATTAGCGCTGTGCCGGATGCGGCACGGCTATCGCCCGGCCCGGCCTATTCACCACGTTCACGCGCGAAGCCAGCACCAGAGTGCGTTGACTACACAGCGATCAATGACTGATGGGGGCTTCTGGGAGAATCGGACATATGCGTGCAGTGGTGGAGTGGATGGAGCGATACCAGGTTCCTCTTTACCTTGCCGCCCTGGCCGCGGGTGCCGGGATCGGTCTGCTCGTCCCTGAGGTTGCGCACCCGGCTGAGCTAGCGATCAATCCGGTGCTCGGGCTGCTGCTTTATTCGACATTCCTCGGCGTCCCGTTCACCCAGATGCGGCAAGCGTTCTACGACTGGCGTTTCGTTGCCACGGTGATGGGCGTGAACTTCGTCGTCGTGCCGATCGTGGTCTGGGTGCTGTCGCGGATCGTCGCCCACGATCAGGTGCTGCTCGTCGGGGTGCTGTTCGTACTGCTGACCCCGTGTGTTGACTACGTCATCGTGTTCACCGGCCTCGCCGGCGGAGCCAAGGATCGGCTGCTGGCCGCCGCACCGCTGCTGATGCTCGCGCAGATGCTGCTGCTGCCGCTCTACCTCTGGCTGTTCATTGGGGCAGAGTTCGTCGCTAGCGTCGACCTCGCCCCCTTCATCGAGGCGTTCGTGCTGCTCATCGTCGTGCCACTCGTCGCGGCCGGGCTTACCCAGTTCGCTGCTGCCCGCACGCGCTGGGGCGTGGTGCTCCAGGAGGCCGTGCTGGGGGCGATGTCGCCACTGATGATGCTCACCCTCGCCGTCGTCGTGGCCTCCCAGATCGTCGCAGTCGGAACCAGAATCGGTTCGCTCCTGCTCGCGGTCATTGTCTACGTGCTGTTCGCTGCTGTCATGATCCCGATGGGCACGGCTGCTGGTCGAGCCGCCAAGCTGGACGCGAGCGGCAGACGTGCGATTGTGTTCAGCGGCGCGACCCGTAACTCACTCGTCATCCTTCCGCTCGTGCTCGCCCTTCCCACGGCATTCGACCTCGCCTCGCTGGTCGTCGTCACCCAAACCCTCATCGAGCTCATCGTCATGGTCATCTTCGTCCGTCTCATCCCACGCCTGATCCCTGAGCGTGCCGAGGAAATCACCGCGGCCTGACCGCCGAAACTTACGGCCCTAAGCCGAGACGAGGCCGGAGGTTCTGCTCGGTGCTGGTGAGACCGAGTGATTCCGCTGTCATGCCGAGCTGATCGGACTCTTGCCGGTGGGTTATCCTGGACTCTCCATTCGCGAGCAGACGCAGGGCCGTAACGCCGTGGAGCGAGGCTTCAACGAAACCAAGCAGTGGCGCGGACTAGCGACATGATATGACAAGCTCGCGCTCACCTATCGCGGCTGCGTCGTTCTAGGAGCGATCACGCTCTGGCTGAACGCAACCGCTTGCTGAGTGCTCGGCCCGCGGTCACGACTGGTCCGCGACGATCTCTGCTTTGAAGCCGGCGGAGTTCTCCAACCACCCTGCGTAGTGCGCAGAGCCACCTGCGTGCGGATAACGCTCTTGGTAGAGCGGCAACCAGCCGTGCTGCGGCGCGTTCGCCATGATCGTGTCGACCCGGTCGGCAACGCCACCCTTGAATGCCAGGTGGTTTACGCCTGGACTCCGGCGGTCATGCGTCGACCCCGTGAGATTCGGTGATGTCGTCAACGTGAGATATGCGCCGCCCGCGGCCCAAGACTGACCCTCGGGCCATTCCTTCTCGAGAGTGAAGTCCAGTTGCTGCAGTAGCCAACCCCACTCAGCCCGCGCCTCCTCGAGGTCCGCGATCCACACCTCGATATGATGAAAACCCGCCACCCGCCAAGTCTCTCAGAGAAACGTCATCGAACTTTGGGAGACATCTCCTAGGTCGAGCATCAGATATCCGAGGTTCTGTCGTCCGGCGTTGATCTCGATAGATCTCACGCGTCCAGGGTGGGGATAAGGGTTTGCAGTCTGGAGCGACTGTCCTTCTCCTTCCGCTTCTTGCCGCCCGAATCGTTCTCCTTCGTGTCGCCGAACATACGTCACCGTACTCCCGAGGGAGTTTGAATGTCGGAAGTAAGACCTAACCTCAACCCATGAGAATCGGTGTCTATATCGATGGATATAACCTCTATTACGGAGGTCGAGGAATCTGCGGTCGATCCACGGCTGGATGGCGGTGGCTCGACATCATGTCGTTAGCTAAAAATCTTGTTTCGGCTCATTCGCGATGGATTGATCCGACTATCGAGATGGTGACCTACTGCACAGCCAGAATCAGCGGTGCGAGCAACCCCCAAGGTCAGCGTGAACAGGACGTGTACTTGCGGGCACTGGAGCAATCCGGTGCGGTGACACACATCGCCGTTGGCAACTATGTTGCACGAATCGCGACGGCGCCCCTCGCCGTTGCTTCCCACCTACTCATTGACGTTCTCACGAGAGCCATCGGTGCGGCTCTCGCTATTTCGAGTGACAGCGACCTGGCGTTTCCGATCAACTATGTGCGTGACCTAGTTCCAGTGGGGCTGATCAGCCCGAAGAGCAGGAAGCCGCCAAAGTGGTGATCCGTGCTAATCTCGACCCACACCACCCGGTCCCTCAGGGGCCGGGTTTTCTTTTCTTAGAGAAGCAGAACGCCGCATAGTTACTCCCCGGACTAACGGGCCGCGAGCATCAGTTACCCGAGGTTCTGCCGCTCGGCGTTGACACAATAGATTTGCGGCGGCTGGCCGCTTGGCGCCGGTAGGATGGTGAGACGCACGCGAGCTACGCGAGCCGGTCGGGACGACCCGACTGCCTTTTCTCATCCGGAGACGACTCCGGCGCCGGGAAAACGCTCATGTCACACGCTGTTCACAAGCGCATCGTCACCCTCGCAGACATCAGTCGTGTCGCGCTCGGGTGGAGCCTGTTTGGTGCACTGCTCATCGCAGCCCCCATACTGCAGGGCGGGTTAGCAACCCCCATAGTCATCGCCGTATTGGCTGTGATCATCGCAACCATTATCGTCTGCGCGTTTGGCGTCGTGAAACAGGCCGAAGCGCTCGCCGCACGCCTCGGTGACCCCTATGGGTCACTCGTATTGACCCTCTCTGTCGTGATGATCGAGGTGATCCTCATCTCAGCGGTCATGCTCGGGCCGGGGGAGCACCCCACAATCGCCCGCGATTCAGTCATGGCCGTGTCGATGATCATCATGAACCTGGTAGTCGGCCTATCGCTACTAGCCGGCGGACTACGCCACGATGCCATGAAACGCGACGCCATGAAACACAACCGCACCGGCACATCCCTTTACCTGTCGATGTTGATCGTGCTGGTAGCGCTCGCATTCGCCCTTCCAGCAGCCATCGGAACCGAAGGCTCGTACACGGCCGGGCAAGCCATACCGATCATCGTGCTCACCCTGCTCGTTTACGCGTTCTTCCTCTACCGACAGATGGGGGCACAGGCCGACGACTTTCGTGAAACCGACGAACACCTCGCACACACCCCGCAGGTACACAACAACAGTGCCCGATCGGTGTCGGTCATCCAGGTGATCCGCGAACACCGCAAAGAGATCATCATCCGTCTACTACTGCTTGTGATAACCATGACGCCCATCGTGTTGCTCTCGCACGATATGGCAACGCTGCTCGACGACACTCTCACCGGACTCGGTGCTCCTGCCGCGCTCGCCGGAGTGCTCATCGCCATGATCGTGTTTCTGCCCGAATCAATCACATCCGTGCGCGCCGCCCTCGCCGGCGAAGTGCAACGCATGGTCAACCTCTGCCACGGTGCTCTCGTCTCCACCGTCGGCATCACCATCCCGTCGGTGCTGACCATCGGGTTCATGACGGGGCAGACAGCGGTTTTGGCCGAATCACCGGCCAACCTCGTCATGCTCGCCCTCACCCTGCTGGTTGCTGTCGCAACGTTCGCAGCCCGCAGGGTTACCGTCATGCACGGTGTTATACACCTCATGCTGTTTGCCGTCTACGGCATCGTTCTGTTCAGCTGACTCGGTTCTCGAACCCGGGGCTCGCGCAGCCTTACTGCGACGCCCATACTCCCGATGACCCGCGACGATGCGACCCCACAAGATGCGTATCAACAATGCCCACTGCTTCCATGAGCGCAAACATTGTTGTCGGTCCAACAAAACGAAAACCCGCAGCCTTCAACGCGCGAGCAAGCGCTACCGACTCCGCCGACTGCGTGGGCACATCAGCAATCGTGACCGGCTGGGGAGTGCTCGAAGGCTGAAAAGACCACAGCAACTTTGCCAGCCCGTCACCGTCACGCAACCGCACTGTTGCCTGCGCATTGTTAATGGTCGCCAGAATTTTGGCACGGTTACGCACGATCTTTTCGTCGGCGAGAAGCCGTGCAACATCGTCATCGGTGAACGCAGCAACAGCATCCGGAACAAACCCCGCAAAAGCCTCACGAAACGCAGGCCGTTTACGCAAAATCGTTGCCCACGACAACCCCGACTGAAAACCCTCCAGGCTCAGCCGCTCAAACAAACCCCGCTCATCACGCACAGGCATGCCCCACTCGGTGTCGTAATAGGCCATCAACAGCGGATCTTTACTCGCCCAGACAGGACGAGCCTTACCGTCACTGCCCACAATCAGCGATGATGCCGCCATTTTTCTGTGACCTCCTTGCCCGACGCAATGCTTCAGCAGGACCGCAGCGCCGCAACTGCGCTATCGGCACTCCCGAAAGTCTCCCACGAGCCAAAACGGAGAAGAACGCACGTGCAAACGCTCGGAACGGTATCGCACACCCGGCGGATGAGCCTGCGCACGAACGAAGCCACATCAGCGTGGCGGGCGTACCGTAGAGAAGAGGCGCGTGCACTATCACCCGCGCCACGACGACAGCGAGGAGCAGCTATGGAAACCTTTATTCTTGCCGGCGGTTGTTACTGGTGCCTCGACGCCGCCTACCGCACCCTCCGCGGCGTCACCGCCGTCGAATCCGGTTTCATTGGTGGCTCCACCACGGCACCCACATATGAGCAGGTGTGCACAGGCACAACAGGGCATGCCGAAGCAGTCAAAGTCACCTTCGACCCCCAAATCATTCCCGCAGACGTCATCCTCGACGCCTACTTCACCATGCACGACCCCCGCCAACTCAACCGTCAAGGCCACGACGTCGGCACGCAGTACCGCAGTGCCATGTTCCCTGCCAACGACGAACAGAAAAAACTGTTCGAAACTGCACGCGAACGAGCCGCCGAAATATGGGGAACACAACCAGTCACCACAATCGAACCCGCGACAGAGTTCTATCCCGGCCCCGCCGAACACCAAGACTTCTTCGCCAACAACCCCGAACAGCCCTACTGCCTTGCCGTAGCCCTCCCCAAAGTCAACAAAGTGCGCGCCGCATTTTCGCAATACATCCGGTAACGATTCCTCCCCACACACCAACAACCGGATGCTGTCCACCGTCACTGCGTTGTGAACCCACAGCCTCAACCACGCCAGCCATTCTGAGAAACATCAGAAACACACTGACCGGAGGTTGAACACCATGACCGACATGATCACTCTGACCGGAAACATCGCCAACGAACCAGCCGTCAACCGAACAGGAGCAGGAACACCGCTCGTACGGTTCCGCCTCGCCACAAGCAACGGCTACCGCGACAACCGCACAGGCGCATGGGTCGACGCAGGAACAAACTGGTACACCGTCACCGCATTCCGCACACTCGCCGAAAACGCAGGGGGAGTACTCGCCAAAGGAGACGCCGTGATCGTGCAGGGCCGACTACGACTACGCGAATGGGAAGCCAACGGCGCAACCGGACTAGCCGTCGACGTCGAAGCCACAACCATCGGACACGACCTGCGCTGGGGCACGAGCGGAACCTACCAGCGACGCCGACGCACAGAAAACACCAGCGACCATAACCAGGAACCACAAGAAAACACTCCTACCAGCACCGACACCGACACCACACAGCATCAGCAACCCGATGCAACAGCGGAATGGCCCGTAGCGCTCGCAGCCGAAGCCACCCCGTTTTAGACACCCGGGATTTTTGGAGCAGTGACCTCATAGAATCGCTTCGTGCTCACAACAGAGACTCGTCTTGCCCCAAAAGTTCGCGCCACGCTGCTCAGCCTCAGCGGCATCATTGTCGCTGCAGCACTCACCGGGTGCTCGATTCTTGGTTGGGATGGGGCAGAGTCGACGCCAACTCCCACGGCCGCACCAACGAGTGCGACCGATGACGACGCCACACCGGATGCGGGGCCTACCCTGCATCCGGATGGCACGGCCGAAGACAACCTTCCCCTGTTCACACAGGTTGTCGAAAAAGTATGGGCCTCAGAAGACCAGGCCCGGAACCTGGCCTACGTCGATGCTCTCGTCGAGGCCGGGTTTGACAGGTCGCACATGGAGATGACGCACGATATCTCGACGGTGCAGTACCCGGCGGAAAGCTTTCAGGTGGCGGTGCGCTGGAGCGATGGCCAGTGTCTTATGGGCCAGATGGGGCCGTCAACGGGCGACCCCGTGACCGCCGTCATGCCTCAGATGGCAGAGGGTAACTGTCTCATCGGCGAAACGCCTCCTGTCGGAGAATAAAGGTTCAGAATTTTCTGCGAGCCTGCGTAGAGAAACGAGACGGTAGGCTGGAGAGTTGATTCACCGCGCCGAAAGAAGGAGCATTCCCGGTGGCAGAGTACATCTACTCCATGGTTCGTGCCCGCAAGGCTGTGGGCGAGAAGCTCATTCTCGATGACGTCACCATGGCATTTTTGCCCGGTGCCAAAATCGGTATGGTCGGCCCTAACGGTGCCGGAAAATCAACCATCCTCAAGATTATGGCCGGGCTCGACACGCCCTCCAACGGCGAGGCAGTTCTTACGCCGGGCTACAGCGTGGGCATCCTCATGCAGGAGCCCGAGCTCGACGAAGACAAAACCGTTCTGGAAAACATCCAAGAGGGCATCGCCATTAAAGCGAAGCTTGACCGCTTTAACGAGATCTCGGCACTGATGTCCGACCCGGATGCCGACTTCGACACGCTTCTGGCCGAAATGGGAACCCTGCAAGAAGAGATCGACGCGGCCGACGCGTGGGATCTCGACTCGCAGCTTGCGCAGGCCATGGATGCGCTGCGCACCCCTCCCGGTGATGCCTCGGTCGAGCACCTCTCCGGTGGTGAGAAGCGCCGCGTAGCGCTGACACGACTACTGCTGCAAAAGCCAGACCTGCTGCTGCTTGATGAGCCGACAAACCACCTTGACGCAGAAAGCGTGCTGTGGCTTGAACAGCACCTGAAGTCGTACAAGGGCGCTGTCATCGCGATTACACACGACAGGTACTTCCTCGACAACGTGGCGGAATGGATCGCAGAAGTCGACCGCGGACGCCTCATCGGTTACGAAGGTAACTACTCGACCTACCTCGAAAAGAAAGCCGAGCGGCTGAACATTCAGGGTAAAAAAGACGCCAAGCTGGCCAAGCGTCTGGCCGACGAACTTGAGTGGGTACGCGCAAGCGCCAAGGGTCGCCAGGCTAAGTCGAAAGCACGTCTTGCCCGGTACGAAGAGATGGCTGCCGAAGCAGAACGCACCAGGAAGCTTGATTTCGAAGAAATTCAGATCCCTGCGGGCCCCCGACTGGGGAACGTGGTTATCGAAGCCAAGAACCTGAAAAAGGGCTTTGACGGTCGCTCGCTCATCGACGGCCTGAGCTTTAGCCTCCCACCCAACGGAATTGTTGGTGTTATTGGTCCCAACGGTGTGGGAAAAACCACGCTGTTTAAGACGATCGTGGGGCTTGAACCGCTCGACGGCGGAGATCTGAAAATCGGTGAGACCGTGAAGATCAGCTACGTCGACCAGTCACGCGCCAATATCGACCCCGAAAAAACGCTGTGGGAAGTCGTCTCCGACGGACTCGACATCATCACCGTCGGAAAAACAGAGATTCCATCGCGAGCATACGTCTCGAAGTTTGGGTTCAAGGGACCCGACCAGCAGAAAAAAGCTGGCGTACTCTCGGGCGGTGAACGCAACCGGTTGAACCTGGCACTCACCCTGAAAGAGGGCGGCAACCTGCTGCTGCTCGACGAGCCGACAAACGACCTCGACGTCGAAACCCTGCAATCGCTCGAAAACGCTCTCCTCGAGTTCCCCGGCTGTGCGGTAGTGATCACACACGACCGGTGGTTCCTCGACCGTATTGCTACACACATCCTCGCCTACGAGGGCACCGACGAAAAGCCCGACCAGTGGCACTGGTTTGAAGGGAACTTCGAAGCCTACGAGAAGAACAAGATCGAGCGCCTCGGGCCGGATGCTGCTAACCCTCACCGGTCCACACACCGCCGCCTGACGCGCGACTAACCTCACTCCGCGAGCACGGGCCTCAACCACCGAGAAGGACAAGCGTGAACGATCGACTCCACCTGCCGATCCACCTGCGCTGGGGCGACCTTGACGCCTATAACCACGTCAACAACGCCACCATGCTCAAACTTCTCGAAGAGGCCCGTGTTCGCGCTTTCTGGCAACCACTTCCCGGAGAAAGTGCGCCACCCACCGCAGTACTGGCATCACAACCCGAAGCCGGCGTGCACACACTCATAGCCCGACAAGAAATCGAATACCTCGAACCCATCCCGTACCATCGCGACCCACTCGAAGTACAGATGTGGTTCGGCAAACTCGGCGGCTCAAGTCTCGAAGTCTGCTACGAAATCTACAACAACCCTGGTCACCCAGCGCGCGTGCTGTACGCGCGATCAACCGCAATCATCGTGATCGTCGACGCCAACACAGGAAAACCCACCCGGCTCACAGAAGCCATGCGAGAAGCATGGGAACCCTACCGCGGCGAACCCATCCAGTACCGCAGGCGCTAAACCGCCCGGCCAGCAGCATCCGGTGCATTCGCAGCATCCGGCACGCGAACCATCACCTCTTGCGCAACACTGGCCACGAGCATGCCGTCACGCGTATAGAGGCGACCGGTCGCCAGACCGCGGCCACTGCGCGCATTCGGCGACTCCTGAACATACAACAGCCACTCGTCAGCCCGCGCTGCACGGTGCCACCACATCGCATGATCGAGGCTCGCAACCTTTAACCCCGGTAGCGACCAGCTCACACCATGGGCGCGCAAAATCGACTCTTGAATAGTCATATCGCTCATATAAGCCAGAGAAGCACGATGAATCAGCGGGTCATCAGGCAGTTCGCACCGCATCTTCATCCACACCGCCTGGCTCGATTGCTGCTGCGGAGCAGGCGACAAATAAATCGACCCCTCAACGTGTCGAACATCAACCGGACGGTCAGTCAGTAAGCGGCGAGACAAAGGATGCAAACGCTGCGCCGTCGCAGCATCCGAAGGTAAAGATTCCGGTTCGGGAATACCCTCGGGCATGGTGGCAGCATGCTCGACACCAGGATCTTCGTCTTGTGATGAGGCGATCATAGAAAAAATTGGCACACCCTTTTGATATGCCTGCACACGCCGTGTCGAAAAAGAACGCCCGTCATGAATACGATCCACCGAGAACGTTAAGCCTTCCGAGGCATCGCCGGGGCGCAAGAAGTAACCATGCATGGAATGCACCGGGCGGCCAGCGGTGAGCGTACGTTCGACCGCGATCAGCGACTGCGCCAAAACCTGTCCGCCATAGATACGCCCCGTCGGCATCGGCTGCGAGATACCGGTAAAGATGTCTTCTGTTGTTCGAGCACCGGTCGAACCCAGAGCTAAAACGCCAAGAAGCGCGTCGACACTACGGCGATCCTGCTCGGCATCGGTCATGAACTTTCCTTTCGGCGCCCACACTGCATACCCTTGGTAGTTTAGGGCTCGTGTCTCCTCTGCTACGACTTGCCGACGCCCCCACCGCCCGCGATGTGCTCACGTTTGTTGGGCGCGCAGCACGAATCTCTGATGAAGGGGTTCGGATGCAGGCATCCGGCGGAACACTCGCATTGACCGCGGGCGTTTTGGCACCCCAGGGGCTCTTTGACCAAACACCCACGATCTTAGGCATGCGCATCGTGCATGCTGATCCCGAACTGACCTGTGACATTGTTGTCGACAGCGTCGAAGAAAGCTCCGACGAGACCGCTCTGCAACTGCCCGCCACAGGTCTGTCACCAGCATGGGCCGGTGTGTCGCCGCCGCAGGGGGAGTGGGAACAGGTTGGGCTGCTCGAGGCAGCTGTCGTTGCGCAGCGGGCACAGTGGGGCATCTCGGCCGTCGCCCATGGCACCCCCGATGTTGCGGGCGAAGAAGCCGTACGTTCTCTGCGCGCACGCATCTGGGGAGAACCCGATGACGACCTGCTGCAGTTGCCCCGCGGCGTAGCGTTCGCAGCGGATTCTCTCGGCTTCATCGGCGGAGAAGAAGAGGTGCGCGTTTTGCAGTCGGGCAGGTGGACGCGACTGGCTTTTCGGCGCGGACATGTGCTGTCGCGGGGACCAGCAGTCAGCGGACTCACCCCCGTGCGCCACACCGGTGCGACAGAGTAGGCCGCTACCGCGCCGCTGCGCGCCCTGCCTGGCGACCAGAAAAAATACAGCCGCCCAAAAATGTTCCCTCTAGCGCTCGGTACCCGTGCACGCCGCCGCCGCCAAAGCCGCTCGCTTCTCCTGCCGCAAAAAGCCCGTCGATAGGAGCGCCTTCGGGAGTAAGCACGCGGCCATCCAGGTCGGTGGCGATGCCACCCAAAGACTTTCGGGTGATCACGTGCAGCTTCACAGCCACCAGGGGGCCAGCATCCGGGTCTTGAAGGCGGTGCGGAGCGGCAGTGCGAATCAGCCGATCGCCGCGGTAACTGCGCGCAGAACGCAACAGGGCAATCTGCGCGTCTTTCGTGAAATCATTGTCCATTTCGCGGTCACGGGCCTGCACTTCGCTGCGCACTCGATCATCGTCGAGAGCCTCGGCACCGGGAATGTCGTGCATGCGTTCGAGCAGTTCGTCGAGAGTGTTGGCAACAACAAAGTCGTCGCCGTGATCGAGAAATGCTTGCACAGGACCGGTAGGCCCCTTTGCTAGCCGTGATTTCATGAGCAGTGGAATATCGCGGCCCGTAAAATCAGGGTTTTGTTCGCTGCCCGACAGCGCAAACTCTTTTTCAATGATGCGTCGCGAAGTAATAAACCACGAGTGATCGTGCCCTGTCGTGCGCAGATATTCGAGTGTGCCAAGAGTGTCGAAACCGGGAAACAGCGGCACCGGCAACTTTTTACCGGTGGCGTCGAGCCACAGTGAGCTGGGGCCGGGCAGAATCCGGATGCCGTGCCCCGGCCATATCGGATCCCAATTGGTGATGCCCTCGACGTAGTGCCACATGCGGTCGCTATTGATCAGCCTGGCACCTGCCTCGTGCGCGACGTCGTGCATCGATCCGTCGACATAGGCGGGGACACCCGTGAGCATCGACGCAGGGGGCGTGCCGAGACGCTGTGGCCACGCTGCACGCACACGATCGTGATTACCGCCGATGCCACCCGAGGTGATAATTGTTGCCTGCGCAGTAATGACGAAGTCGGCTGTCACGGTGCGTTCTGTCGCCTCACCTCGCGGCGCGAACGAGGGCGTCAAAATCTCGCCCGCCACACCGGTAACCGTGCCGCCCTCCTTGGTGATGGTAGAAACCCTGTGCCTCGCAAGAATCTTTAGTCGACCGGATGCTTCTGCCTCTTCGACCTGTCGCACAAACGGTTCGATAATGCCGGGCCCCGTACCCCACGTGATATGAAAACGCGGAACCGAGTTTCCGGGGCCGAGAGCCCCGTATCCGCCGCGTTCTGCCCACCCGACGATGGGAAAGAAACCGACACCACGCTCGCGCAACCAGGAGCGTTTCTCACCGGCTGCGAACTGAAGATACGCCTGCGCCCATTGCCGCGGCCACGCATCCTCTTCGCGATCGAAACCGGCCGCGCCCATCCAATCCTGCTCAGCGAGTTCGTAACTATCTCGAATTCCCATCCTCCGCTGCTCGGGAGAATCGATAAGAAAGAGCCCACCGAACGACCAAAACGCTTGACCGCCGAGATTACTGCGGGCCTCTTGATCGACGATTGTCACCTGGCGACCGGCAGCCAGGGCCTCGCATGCAGCGACGAGCCCGGCCAGACCCCAGCCGACGATGACAACATCTGTTGACGTGGAATGTGAATCCTGAGACATGGCGACTCCTTTGTCGTTGCTGAATTCGGGACGCGGGTGGCTGAGCCCGCTGCGGCTAGTGGCTGAGTCCGAGGTCGGGGCGTTGCTGCGGGTCGGGGCCAATGGCCGGTGTGGGCTCGAAGGTGTTCACGAGCGCATGGGCTGCACGGTCGACGTACTCCCAGAAGATAGCGTCGTGCATGGGCGACAGCTGGGCTTCGTCGAGCGCTGTGCGCATATGGGTGAGCCAGCGGTCACGGGCATCCGGATTCACATGGAAGGCTACGTGGCGCATGCGTAAGCGTGGGTGTCCGCGTTTTTCTTGGTACGTCGACGGCCCACCCCAATACTGTTCAAAAAACCATCGCAGCCGATCGGCGGCAGGCCCTAAATCTTCTTCGGGGTACATGGGGCGCAGCACAGGGTCGTCGGCAACTTCGCGGTAAAAAACTTTTACGATGCGATCGAATGTCTCGTGGCCGCCAACCTCTTCGTAGAATGTCATTCTTCTGTCTCCTCCCGCGGGCTCTGTGACGATTTTCGTTTGCGCCATACACCGCGCTCCGGTACGGCAACGCCGGCGACGGGCGTCGGCAGGGTGCGGGGCGGGTTTGCTCCCCGCACGCGACGCGAGCCTTCGGGGCCGGTGGGAAACACGGCCGTGAGCCGCGGGGCATCGAGGCCGAGCTGTTCGATTTCGTTCTTTAAACGCAGCCGGAGTTCTTGCGCGACATCGTCGCGAGCGTTGGCGCGGGTTTTTATAACGATGCGCACGTTGATGGTTTCGCCATCAATGGATTCCAGGCCCCACAGTTCGGGCATGTCGACGATACGGGTGCGCCAGCGCGGATCATGCGCGATGCTTGTTGCCGCGTGCAGCATCGCTTCTTCTACCTCGTGCAGGGGTGCGTCGGGTGCGACTCCCACGTCGGTGATAACTCGCGCCCAACCCTGCGACATGTTTCCGATGCGCAGCACTTCACCATTGCGTACGTACCAGAGCGTGCCGTTGGCGTCACGAACCTGCGTGATGCGCACACTCACGTATTCGACGACTCCGGATGCTAGCCCCAGGTCAACAACGTCGCCAATGCCGATCTGGTCTTCGGCGACAATAAACATGCCGTTGAGTACGTCTTTGACGATGTTCTGTGCCCCGAAGCCGAGGCCGGCCCCGACCGCTGCGGTAATGAGGGTGAGAGAGCCGAGGAGTCCTTCATTCAGAATATTGACGATCAGCGCGAGCGCCACAATGAGCAGCCCAACATTGACGATGTTCTGCAGAATGGTGCCGAGCGTGCGGGTTCTTTGCACGAGGCGCATTTCGGCCAGCGGTGAACGTTCAAGAGCGATGGTATCGGCCACTTTGGCCCGCTGTTTGGCGTTGTTGACGATGCGTCGCACGACCCTGCGAATAATGATTCGCAGGAGAAACGCCACCCCCACACAGATAGCGATGACGATGGCGATCTGCAGCAGGTTCGAGCCGGCTTCAATAAAAAATTGCAGGATCGTTTGCCACAGGCCCGAGAGGTCCTCGGCTGTGGTGTCACCGTCTTCGAGAGGTAGGCCCATCATTGCTACCGATCCTAGCGGTGGGGGTTTTGCTCTTGCTCAGCCTTGTTCTCTTAGTCTTCGTCGTAGACCTGAGCGGCAAGTGCCCGCTCGACCTCTGCCAGGTTCTCGTGCACGAGGCGTCGTAGCGCTGTGGGCGCGTCGGTATTCTCTGACAACCACGCACGTGTTGCATCGCGCAGCTGCGTACTTGCCAGGCATCCGGGGTAGAGGCCAACGATGAGATAGTTGGCGATCTGGTAGGTGCGGTTGTGCCAGATGGGCAGGAGTGCTTCGAAATATTTGTCGATGTAGGGCAGGAGAAGGTCTCGGCCGGTCGGGTGAACGAAGCCCTGTGTGGCGGCTCTGATGACGGTGTTCGACACGGTGGTGTCGGTCACGAGCGTGTTCCACACGCGTGCTTTGGCTTCTGCCGTGGGCAGAGCAGCACGGGCCGCGGCAGCGAACTCCGCGCCCGATGCCGTGTTATCGGCGGCCAGTGCCGCATCGATGGCTGCTTCATCGGTGTGCCCTGCGGCGGCGAGTCCCATGAGTAGCTGCCACGACAGGTCGAGATCGACAACGAGGCCGGGGAGTGTGTCTTCGCCCGCACGGATGCGGCCAATGATTCCGGCGTGTTCGGTCGTGACGATCGATCGTGCAAACGCGGTGACCAACTGAAGCTGGCTGTCGCTGCCTTCTGCTGCCTGCTCCGCGAGCCGCCATAGGCCATCGGCAACGCGTTCACGAGCGTGTTCGCGCTGTGAAGGCGTTACATAGTTGTTGGCTGCGAGCTGCAGCTGCGTCAGCGTGCTGCGGATAGTGGTCGACTCTGTTTCTGCTCCCAGGTTGCCGAGCACCAGGTCGATGTAGTCGCTGGCACGCATTTCGGCGTCACGGGTCTGATCCCATGCGGCACCCCAAATGAGGGAGCGGGCAAGTGGATCGCTGATTTGTGACAGGTTTTCTACGGCCGTGGTCAATGAGCGTTCGTCGAGACGGATTTTGGCGTAGGTGAGGTCGTCGTCGTTGAGGAGAACGAGGTCGGGCCTGTGGCGGCCTTTGAGTTCGGGGATTTCGGTGAGGTCGCCGTCGATGTCGACTTCTTCGCGGTGGGTGCGCACCAGCTCGTCGCCTTCGATGTTGTAGAAACCGATCGCGAGCCGGTGCGGCCGGATAGTGGGGTAGTCGGCCGGCGCTGTCTGAGTAATGGCGAAGCGGCGAATCGTGCCATCGGCTGCTTCATCGATAACGGGCGACAGCGTGTTCACACCTGCTGTTTCGAGCCATTTGCGTGACCATTCCGAGAGTTCACGCCCGCTGGTGCGCTCGAGTTGCACGAGCAGGTCGGAGAGCTCGGTGTTGCCCCATGCGTGTTCGCGGAAGTATGCCGAGACTCCCTCAAAGAAGGCCTCTTGCCCCACCCATGCGGTCAGCTGTTTGAGCACGGAGCCGCCCTTGGCATAGGTGATGCCGTCAAAGTTGACCTGCACGTCGTCGAGGTCGTTGATTTCTGCCACCACCGGATGCGTCGAAGGAAGCTGATCCTGTCGGTATGCCCAGGTTTTTTCTAGCGCGTTAAAGGTGGTCCACGCGTGCTTCCATTCGGTGGCTTCGGCCGTGGCGATGGTTGATGCCCACTCGGCAAAAGACTCGTTGAGCCACAGGTCGTTCCACCATTTCATGGTGACGAGGTCACCGAACCACATATGAGCTAGTTCGTGCAGAATCGTGACGACACGTCGCTCACGGATGGCATCGGTCACGTTGCTACGAAACACGTAGGTTTCTGTAATGGTCACGGCGCCCGCGTTTTCCATGGCACCGGCGTTGAACTCTGGTACGAACAGCTGATCGTACTTTTCGAAGGGGTAGGGCACGCCGAAGCGTTCTTCGAAGTAGGCGAAGCCCTGCCGTGTCTTCTCGAAGATGTAATCAGCATCTACGTGTTCCCACAGGCTGCGACGTGCATAGACACCGAGGGGAATGATGCGACCCGAAGAGCTGGTGAGCTCGGAGAACGTAGAAACGTACGGGCCCGCGACGATGACGGTGATGTACGACGAAATGCGCGGGGTTGGTTCGAAGCCCCAGGTGGCTGTTTCTGCACCTTCGCCGTTAGAGGCGTGCACGATGGGCTCAGGCGTGGGCGAGTTTGAAACGACGGTCCATGCCGCTGGTGCCGTCACCGTGAACTGGAACGTGGCCTTCAGATCGGGCTGCTCGAAGACGGCAAAGACGCGCCGTGAGTCAGGAACTTCAAACTGAGAGTACAGATATGTTTCGCCATCGACGGGGTCAACGAAGCGATGCAGTCCTTCGCCGGTGTTGGTGTACTCGCAGTCGGCGTCGACAATGAGCACGTTGTCTTCTGCCAGTGACGGAAGAACGATTCGGGAGTCTGCGTACACGGCACTCGGATCGAGTGGTTCGCCGTTGAGCGTCACTTCGCGCACCTCGCGCGCGATCAGATCAATAAACGTCGATGCGCCCGGTGTGGCACTAAATCGTACGACGCTGCGCGACCCAAAGACTTCGTCACCCTTGGTGAGATCAAGGGAAACCTCGTATGACTGTGTTTCAACAACGGTCCGGCGTTCGGTCGCTTCAACGCGGGTGAGGTTTTCTCCAGGCACTTTTCTGACTCCCAATGATTGTGTCAAGCGGGTGAACCGACAGGAACTACACAAGCCTACGCCAGACCTCCAGCAGGCTCATGGAATCAGGGTGCAATGATGTGCCTCGTGAGCATCGATACTTCTTCTTCGTTGAATACGCCAGTGGTTTTATACGCTTCACCCGCGGCCGCATCCGGGCCCGAGCACGTCGAAGTGCCTGTTGATTACGATGCCGTCATTTTGGCGAGCTTTGGTGGCCCCGAAGGCCAAGACGATGTCATCCCTTTTCTGCGCAATGTGACCCGGGGGCGCGGTATCCCCGATGAGCGGCTTGAAGAGGTTGCTCATCACTATCGGGCGTTCGGGGGAGTGAGTCCCATCAATGAGCAGAATCGCGCGTTGAAAGCGGCCTTAGAGACCGAGTTGACCGAGCGGCGGATTGATCTGCCCGTGTATTGGGGTAACCGCAACTGGGCACCATATTTGCCGGATGCTTTCCGTGCAGCAGCATCTGCCGGGCATAAAACGTTGCTGGTGTTGGCGACCAGTGCGTACAGCTCTTATTCCAGCGACAGACAGTACCGAGAAGACATCGCGAATGCGATCGAGTCTGCACAGTTGCAGACGGTGGTTACCGCCGACAAAGTGCGGCTGTTTTTTGATCACCCCGGCTTTGTTGAGCCGTTCCGCGAGGGTGTCGAGACGGCGTTGCGTACGCTGATCGCTGAGGGCCATGATCCTTCGGCGGTCTCTGTTCTGTTTACGACGCACAGTATTCCCACCGCCGATGCGCAACTGTCGGGGCCGAAAGGGCGCGCCTGGCCCGAGGGCGGCGCTTATCAGGCGCAGCACATGGCAGTTGCCGAGTATGTGATGTCAACGGTGGCGCAAACAGTGCCTGTGGCACGAGACGTTGCATGGGAACTCGTGTATCAGTCGCGGTCAGGGCCTGCGTCGCAACCCTGGCTGGAGCCCGATATCAATGATGTGATTGCCGGGCTTCCTTCTCGGGGATCAACGGCGGTTGTTGTCGTTCCGCTCGGTTTTATTAGCGACCACATGGAGGTTTTGTGGGATCTCGATACCGAGGCGCAAGAGACGGCTGACAATGCTGGCATCCGGATGCTCCGCACACCGACGCCCGGTGTTCACCCGGCGTTTGTGGCGGGCCTTGTCGATCTGATCATTGAGCGCCTGGAAGGCACACCGGCGGCAGAACGCCCCCGTGTCACAGAACTTGGCCCGTGGTATGACGTGGCCCGCGCTGGCGACTGCAAGAATGCGCGTCGCGACTATGCCCCTGCTGCAGGCGGTGTTGCGCCGTGAGCGTGACTGCCGAGAACGCTTCGTGCGAACTCTAGGATGGAGCCATGCGCATTCACATCGCCACCGACCATGCCGGTCTTGAATTTTCTACCCAGCTGCAGCACCACCTGGCCGAAGCCGGGCACGAGGTTATTGACCACGGGCCCCTAGAGTTTGATCCGGTCGACGACTATCCAGCGTTTTGCATTCGCGCAGCGCAGGCCGTCGTCGCAGACCAGAAGGCGGGCATCACAGCGCTCGGCGTCGTGTTTGGCGGCTCGGGTAACGGTGAACAGATCGCCGCTAATAAAGTCGACGGCGTTCGTGCCGCACTGGTGTGGAGCATTGCCACGGCCGAACTCGCTCGCGAACATAACGACGCCAACGTTATTGCTATCGGTGCACGCCAGCACACCTTTGCCGAGGCCGTCGGTTTTATCGACCGGTTCATTGGCACACCGTTTTCGGGTGAGGAACGCCATGTGCGCCGAATCGGCCAAATTGCCGACTTCGAAAACGACGGCTCGCTGTTGCCCGACCCCCGCGCATAGCTATGCCTGAGGGACACTCCGTTCACCGCATCGCGCGCCAATTTGATCGCAACTTTGTCGGGCACGCTGTACAGGCCTCGAGCCCACAAGGACGCTTTGCCGAGGGCGCCGAGCTGCTGAGCGGCCGCGAGATGACACAGGCGCGGGCCGTGGGCAAACAGATGTTTCTCGAGTTCGAAGGTGACCTGTGGTTGCGCGTACACCTCGGACTCTACGGAGCGTGGGATTTCGCCGGAGAGATTCTCGTCGACCCCACAATCGCCTCCGCTAATGGGCGTATGGGCCAAACAAATCAGCGCGGCACCGATGCAGACGCTATTCACGATGTCGACGGCGAAAACTCGTTAACCTCTATTGGGGCACCACGAAAAGCCCGCGGACACGTTCGCATGTCGGAACAAACGACCGGCCTGAGTGACGACGACGAATGGCCACCACCCGTCGTCGGCCAGGTGCGCCTGCGGCTACTGACACAGAACACCTGCGCCGACCTTCGTGGACCCACCGCATGCGTCATCCAAACACCAGAAGAAATGCTTGCCAGCGTCGCGAAACTCGGTCCCGACCCGCTCGTGGGCGATGTAGCCGAGGGCGAGGAACGCTTCGTCGCAACAGTTCAGCGCAAACGTACCGCCATCGGGCTTCAGCTGATGGACCAAGCAGTCGTCAGCGGAATCGGCAATGTCTATCGCGCCGAGATGCTTTTCCGCGCCGGTGTCAACCCTCATACCCCCGGTAAAGACCTACCCGAAGAAACAATTCGCGCACTGTGGCGAGACTGGGTGCAGCTGCTGAACATAGGCGTAGAAACCGGGCAAATGATGACCATGGACAACCTCGGGCCAGACGAGTACCGGGCAGCCATGGCACACCGCGACGACCGCCACTGGGTATATCACCGCGCAGGTTTACCCTGCCGCGTTTGTGGCACGAACATCGCACTCGAAGAGCTCAGCGCACGAAAGCTGTACTGGTGCCCTACCTGCCAGCGCTAACAACTCGTGTCAGCGCTCGTAGTCGGTAGCATCCGGGTGGAGTGAGCCTAGGCTGTCGAATATGTCAGAGAATATGACCATCGTCGGCGCTCACCTCAGCGGCGCGCGCTCGGCAGTGTTGTCGAAGCCGGGTGCGGTAGACATTTTTGTGCAGGGCGGCCGTATCACCGATATTGCGCCCCAGGGTGCTAAAAAACCTCGCGGTCATATTATTCATGCCGATGGAGCCTGGGCGCTTCCTGGGCTGTGGGATCACCACGTGCATGTGGTGCAGTGGGCGCTGTGGTCGCAGCGAGAATTTTTGGGTGATGCACAGTCAGCGCGCGAGGCCGCCTATCGTATGGCCGCCGCCCCGATCCTGCCCGACGGACGCAAGGTCGGCGCCGGTTATCGAGACGCGCTCTGGCCCGATGCCCCGAGCCGGATGCTGATCGACAGCCACACGGGCGAGATCCCCACCTACCTCATCAACTCCGATGTCCACAGCGTATGGCTGAACAGTGCCGCCCTACGCCGTGAACAGTTCTCCGGCCTTGATGACGACGGTGTGCTCCGCGAAGAACTTGCCTTCGAAGTATCTCGTCGCCTCAACGCAACCGATGACCACACCGCCGACGCCGCAGTCATACAGGCTGGCGAACACGCCGCCGCACGCGGAGTCGTGGGCCTGGTTGATTTCGATATGGCCTGGACACCGGATGCCTGGGCGCGGCGCATCCGGAATGGTTTTCATACGCAACACGTGTCGTACTCGATTTACCCACAAGACCTCGATCGCGCAATCAGCGAAGGGCTGCGCACGGGTGACGCACTGCGCGACACGCAGCTGACACCCCAACAGCGAACACAAGCACTGATGGGCTCGCTAAAAATTATCAGTGACGGTTCTCTCGGAACACGAACCGCAGCATGCACACATGCCTATGATGATGATCCCGACAACCGCGGCGTGCTCACCGTAGCGCCCGAAGACCTGCGTGAACTACTCGTGCGCGCCGCAACACACGCAATCACCGTGGCCGTACACGCGATTGGTGACGTCGCAGCATCCGCCGCCCTTGATGCGTTTTCATACAGCAAAGCCCAGGGCACCATCGAACACGCACAGCTGCTTCGACACAGTGACATCGTCCGTTTCGTCCAACTAGGTATCACTGCCAGCGTGCAGCCACAGCACGCCGTGGACGACCGCGAACTGGCAGCACTGCTGTGGTCGCAGCAAACCTCGCTCGCCTACCCCCTGCAGAGTCTCGTGAACACCGACGTCACACTCCGCTTCGGTTCTGACGCACCCGTCTCTCCACTCGACCCCTGGCTCGGGATCGCCGCCGCGACCAGTACCGACGAGCAGGGTCGAGGCGCACGTCCGGCACAGGAGTCGGTCAGTATCGACACAGCACTTGCCGCAACAACGCGTAACGGCACAGCAAACCCAGCCGCTCTCGCAGCCGGTGACGAGGCCGACATAGTGCTGTGCGAAACAAACCCTGCCACGGCAACAACACAAGAATTAGCGTCAATGGGCGTTGTCACAACGATCATGCGCGGAGCCGTGACCTATCAAAAATGATCGAGATAAAAACTCCGCGGCGTCGGTCACGCCCTCGAGGGGTATGACCGACGCCGCGAAGCTCGCAGAATTCTTAGACAGCGACGTGTGAGACGAGGAACCAGCGGTCCTTCTCCAGGCCGCGCATAATCTCGATCGCGATGTCTTGGCTGGTGAGGTCGATTTCGTCGAGGCCATCGATAGCGGCCTTGACATCAACGAGAACAGCATCGATATCGGCGATAACAGCACGAATGGTGTCTTCCGAAGCGCTGAAGCCTGCACTTACCTGCGTGGGTTCAATCTTGTCGGCAATGGTGCCCAGGCGTGCATCGATAGGAAGACCCAGAGCGACGATACGCTCTGCGGCTGAATCGGCGAACGCCATAGCATTCGCAACAACCGTGTCAAGAAACTCGTGCACACCAATGAAATTTGCGCCACGCACGTGCCAGTGTGCCTGCTTGCCATTAACAACCAGTGCCTGCAATCCGTGAACGAGCGGAGAGAGGAACTGTGCCGCTGCAGCTGCGACTGTGGGGTCAGTAGCCGTGGTAGCAATGCTCTGGGACTTACTCATATTGTCCTCCCGGTGGTGAGTATAGGAGCGGTTGCTCGGGTTCGAGTTTCCGCCTGATGTTCTCCACGGTACTCTTCTGAATTCAGAGTGCAAGCAAGCTGAGGCTCGTCTAACGTGTGCTGCTGAGAGCGTTTTTCACTCAGGCGCGTTACCTTCTAGAGGTGCCTTCTGTTGATCACACTGTCGCCCCGCAGCAATCGTCTGCACCTCGCCCAGAAAAAAAGGCTTCTGTTAGCTCGGGATTCATCCCGCACGTACAGGGGTTGCGGGCCATTGCCGTACTGTTCGTGGTGATCTATCACTTCTGGCCTGCGCGTCTTTCTGGCGGTTACGTGGGTGTTGACGTCTTCTTCGTTATCTCCGGTTTTTTGATTACCGCGCATATTGCGCGTGAACTCACATCCACAGGAACCATTAAGCTGGCACGATTTTGGGCGCGCCGCGCACGAAGGCTGCTGCCGGCGTCACTGCTGGTGCTGCTCGTGTGCGTTCTCATGGTTGGTTCGCCGTATCTCATGCCCACGTCAGCATTGCCGCAAGAGCTGAAAGAGATTGCAGCATCAACGTTCTACGTGCAGAACTGGTTCCTCGCGGCCGGGTCTACCGATTATTTGGCGCTCTCGGGTAATCCCACAACGGTGCAGCACTACTGGTCGCTCTCTCTCGAAGAGCAGTTCTACGTCATGTGGCCGCTTCTGCTTCTGTTGGCCGCATGGCTTGGAGTGAAGTTTTTTCGAGGCGATCGGCTGCGTGGGGTACTCACCGTAATTGGCGTGATCACGGTCATTACCTTTATTTACTGTGTCTGGCTGACACTCACCGACCCTGCCCCGGCATACTTTGTCACCTTTGGTCGAATGTGGCAGTTCGGTGTGGGTGGGCTCATCGCCCTGGTGCCGCGGCTTCGAGTGCAGAACGTTGTGGGCAGTTTTATTGTGGGCTGGGCCGGTATCGCGGCGCTGCTGTACTCGGCGGTCACTTTTGATGGCAAGACTGCGTTTCCGGGCTACGCGGCCCTTATTCCTACTCTGGGTGCTGCGGCAGTCATCGCGGCATCCAATACCGATCGCTGGTGGTATCCGACCCGTCTGCTTTCGGTGAGGCCTATGACATTTACGGGCGATATTTCTTACAGTCTGTACCTGTGGCACTGGCCGCTCATTGTTGTTGCCCCCTCGGTGCCGTTCTGGGGCTTGACGATCTACCACCGCCTTACGCTGCTGGTGCTGTGTTTTGTTTTGGCCTGGTTGACCAAGAAATATGTGGAAGACCCGGTGCGGCTGTGGAGGCCATTGGCCGACCGCAAGGCCCGAGTAAGCCTGTGGGCATCGCTGGCAGCGATGCTCGTGGTGGCGGGTTCTGCAGGGGGAGCGTGGGCGGTCAACGCACCGGCGTATAACGCGGGGCTCCAAGCCATTGAAGACTTGCGCAACGACCCGCCACCGTGTTTCGGCGCGCTTTCGGTGCTTGATCCGTCGTGCGCCGACACACCGCCCACCGACGAGATTTTGCCGGCGCCGGGTTTCGCGATTGTTGACCGACCCACCAACGGCGGATGTTTTGTACAGTTGAACGATTCCACTCCCGCACAGTGTGACTTTGGTAGTGATGACCCGGATGCCCCTCGTGTGCTGTTGATTGGTGACAGCCATGCGTTTCAGGTGCTTTCGGCGTTCCGCAGCATGGCCGAAGACGAGGGCTGGCACCTGACCACGTTCTTCAAGGGCGCGTGCCCGTGGAACGAAACTCCGTTGGCAGGGTCGGGATCATTCCAAACCGCGTGCCAAAAATGGCGGGATGGTGTGACCGAAAAGCTCGCTGATCAAGAGTTCGATGTTGTGTTTACCGCGTCGCTTGCCACCACGTCATATACCGCGCGCGACCACGACACGGCTTATCAGGCTGCTGTAGAGGGCTACCGCAACACGTGGAAAACAATGACCGATAAGGGCACGCCTGTCATCACGGTCATCGACAACCCGGTGTGGGACACCGACCCGAACAAGTGTCTGCGTACACGCGACGCCAGCACGTGCACCATCGACCGCACCGATGTGCTGGTTATCGATGATCCGTTGCGCACGGCGGCAGCCGATATGCCGGGTGTGACTCTGCTCGATTTCACCGATGTCTTTTGTGACGATGACACATGCTTCCCGGTTATTGGGGGCGCGAACGTCTACCGCGACCAAGACCACCTGACAGCAACGTTTGTGGGCACTCTTATTCCGCAGTATCGCGAAGCAATTACGGCGGCGCTGCGTGATGGCGTGCAATAGGTGAGAAAGCGCTGCTGCCGGGTTATCGTCGAGACATGAGTATTGACGCCCATGCTTCTGTTCTCGGTCTACCCCAGCAGCAGCCCGCTATTGCTGATTCAGCGCTTGTTGCCGCCGGTGCACGCATTGTTGGCGACGTGACGCTCCACGAAAACTCGAGTGTCTGGTACAACGCTGTGCTGCGCGGCGACTCTGCACCCATCACGGTCGGGGTCGGTAGCAACGTGCAAGACAATGTGTCGGTGCACGTGGATGTGGGGCATCCGGTGGTGATCGGAGACAACGTTTCTATCGGGCACAACGCTGTTGTGCACGGCTGCACGGTCGGTGATGGCTCGCTGATCGGAATGGGAGCGGTCGTGCTGTCGGGTGCTGTTATTGGTTCCGGATGCCTGGTGGCCGGCGGCGCTGTTGTGCTCGGTGGCACCGTTGTGCCCGACGGTTCTCTTGTTGCCGGTGTCCCCGCGAAGGTGCGGCGCGAACTCACCGAAGAAGAAAAAGAGGGTATTCGTCGCAATGCGCAGATTTACCTCGGCCATCGAGAAACACATGCTCAAGCGACGCCGATGAAGTAAGCAAACGGGCCGCGGGCACGATAGGATTTTGTGAGCGGGGCGGTGGCCAAGCTGGTCAAGGCAGTGGGCTCATAACCCAACGATCGCGGGTTCAAGTCCCGCCCGCCCCACGCTTTTTCTGAGTCGCGACATCGATCATTCGGGTCGCGACTCAGGCGTTGTGCGCAGCATTCGTGCTACTAGCGTGCAACCTTTTTGCTGGTGAGGTCGAAAAGCTTCTGCAACACGCCTCCCGAACGCAAACCATTGTGCTCGTGTTCGCTGGTGATGAGCAGATGCAGATCGGGCATGAGCCGTGCGGTTTCTAGCGAGAAATCCATGGGCACAAAAACGTCGTTGACGTAGATCGCGGCCGCGCCTCGAGCACCTGCTGCAGCAATGGCATCCGGATTATACAGGCGTGGCCACTCGTGGGTCGCCAAAATTTCGGTCACTTCACGCCACGGCATAAGTGCGGGGACACTGCTCGACCACGCCCGGTGAACATGCTCGCCCGTGAACAGCGTCGGGTCATCGGCAAATTCTGTGGGCATGACGCGCTGCGCTGCCCAGTTGGTGACACTACCGTCGGCATAGCACGACTCATGAAAAACGTAATACAGCGGGTTGCGCCCAGAGTAGGGGAGCGCCGCCGCCAAATCGTAGGCAAAAGCATTTGTTTCCGGATGCTGCTCTAGCAGCGACCACAGAATCTGCCAGCCGTCGTTCGCACCCAACAGTGACCCCAGCGAACGCAAACGCGAAACAGAGACTACTTCACCGTCGGGCAGACGAATGCTTCCGGATGCTGCCGCCTCCACCAGCGCCCGCATCCGCTCACGGTGCTGCGGAAAACGGTGATAGTACCGCTCTGAAGCATCGTGCATGAGCGTATACGTGCGGCGATAAACATCGTCGGGCGAGAGACCAATCGCACTGAGACCGCCGGTAAAAAATACGCGATCGAGAGAATCAGCGTAATTCGAGAGGTAGGTGAGCGTTGTGAACCCGCCAAACGACTGGCCGAGCACGTTCCACGATTCGACGCCGAGTTCTTCGCGCACGGCCTCACAGTCACGCACGATCGAATCGGCACGCAGATGAGTAATGTGATCGGCCACGGCTTCGGCGCCGTCTACCAGCATCCGGTCACCCACGGGTGTCGAACGCCCGGTGCCGCGCTGATCAAGCATCACCACACGAAACTGCGACAGAGCGGTGTCGAGCCAGGCAGGCGACGAAGGCGCATGAAAAGCACGCGGAGCCTCAAACCCCGGGCCGCCCTGCAAATACAGCAAAAACGGCAGATCGTGCCCACCCTCGCGTGAAATAACGCTGGCAGCAACAGAGATGGTGCGCGAATCAATTGGGTCGTCCCACACCAAAGGCACGTCTACTGTGAGATCAGAAACGGTGAGATCTTGCATCGCACGCACAGTCATAGACATCGTCATCACATCACATTGCCGATATACGAATACTTCACGAAGACCTCCGAAGCAATACCCGACTCCTCGAGAACCCCCTGGATAGCGGTCATCATGTAGTTGGAATCCCAGCCCATATACAGATACGTGCCCTCTGCCAACTCATCCCAGTGACCGTTCCACGCACGTTCGTCATACAGGGGGCCGCCATTCTTACGGCTAAACGACATCGCCGCGTCGCGGTTATCAGTCCACGCACGCCGAAACACCCGGTTAAACAGGTAGCGTACGTCGGGCACTTCCCAGTGCTCACCGCGGTACTCGACGTAATCGAACTCCTGCTCCCAGCCAGCCGGCCAGCCACGGCGCAGCACCGCATCAAGAACCGGGGTTAGACCGTCATCATCAATCTCCGGCACCTCGGGGCGCCGCCAAATCTGCACGAACTGGTCAGACAAAGCCGTCGTGCGAGCAGTAATCGCCGCTGTTGACCACTCTGCGGCGTCAGCGAGCGCTTGTGTTGCCTCTACGCTGCTGCGGCCGTAAGCATCGGCCTGTTTGTCAACAAACGCGGCACCAAAAACACGCTCCGACAGCGCTGGTTCTAACAGAGTCAGATTACCGAGCGTCGGCGCCAAAGCACGGAAGCTGTTCTGCTGATCGTCACTGTACTCCGCCCACTCGTGAACGCCATCACCCGACCATGCGTCGCCCGGTGAGAGCGGAACAATATGCTCCACATCGAAAGCAGCCGGCTCATCCACATCCATCAGGCGCCCCAGCACGTAGGCCGCATGAGGTAGCTCCGAAAACTTCAATGCAATCCGAACGCGCTCATCCGACGGCGTGATACGAGCAATCGCATGCACAAACGAATCCCATCCCTCTGAGCGCGCACGACAGAGGCGGGCGATCAGACGGTCAGTCGGCAAACCGACCACGGTGCGGCGCAGCAGCATCGACTGCAACAATTCGAGGGTCTGCACGAACTCCGAACGAGAAATCGTGCCATCGGCATGATCTCGATATGCCGCCATGACGAGTGGGAACGACGAACGACCGAACGTTGCCACAAACTGCAGCTGACGCCGGATCTCGGCATCCGGGGCCTGTGATGGGTCGAGGAGCGTGGCATAAACAGCCGAGTACTCACGCCACACCGCCGCATCGCGACGAAGCGTCTGCGTATCAAACCGAGGAAAACAGCGCCGGAATGCGGCATACACACCATGCTCACCGGATGCCGCCACCTCACGACCCGTCAGCATTACCAGGTAGTGGCGCCAAAAGTTTCTGATCGACTCGCCCGTGTTGCGCTCAATAGCAAGCCAATAGTTTTCTTCGATCTCGCTCTGCTCCGCATGAGACAAACCCATGAGAATGTAGTTGTGAATGAGCTCATGATCGCGCAAAGGCTCGCCTGTTGAGTTGAGGCTCTCAAAGATCTGCTGAGCATTGGCTTCAGCGCCCAAAGTGATCGAGACGTGCTCGAGTTTTTGCAAACCGCGCCAAATACGCGCAGCTTCGTCGGCATGCACCTGCGAACGAAAATACGCATAGTTGTCGTCGAAACGCGACTCGACTTCTCCTGCGGCTCGGCGCTCGAGAACGACGGCTTCAAAGAGATCGGCCCACGCATGATGCGGCCGCAGCCGTGTGCGATCCGGGTCATCAGACCGAACGAGAACACGACGAAGCTCTTCTGCCGTAGACGGATCATGATCGCGCAGAGAATGGTGCAGAGCAGCGACCAGCAACATAATCGTGGTGATGCGCTGTTGACCATCAATCAAAATGAGGTCGCCCGCAGCACTGGAGTCAGAGGCATCGTGTGCCGACAAAATAGAGCCGATGAAATGCCGATGATCATCGTCTTCGCGAGCAACCGCCCGAATATCAGCTAGGAGCTGTTCGCAACCGCCGATATCCCACCGATACTGCCGCTGATACACCGGAACGACAATGTTGTGCCGAGGAGCAGAAAGCCACTCGATCGTGTTGACAGCGGTTGCCTCGACGTTTGTGGCCGTGCTCATACCCTGTTTTCGCCTCCGGAACCCTCAAAACAGGCAGCGAAAAAACACTGCCCGGCGTCCAGTGTAGTGCGGGAAGCTTTTCACGGTTCGTTACCCGGCATCCCGAGAGTCGGATGTTAGGCTTACCTAAGAAGGGCCTGTAAAAACTTCGCTGGCCCCCAATGAAAGGAACATGACTCGGATCATGGCATACATCAAGTCTGCTGCACTCGAGGAAACCGGTTTCGTTATTCTCGACAGCTACAACGAGGAAATCGACCCGAAAGAATGGCTCGACGTCGAATACGTCGACTGGAAATCGTCGGGTGACACTCGATTTGCGCCGCTGGCCTCGGCTAAGGGTGAGATTGAGTGCAACGGTTTCTGGAACCACCAGCCACCCCGCACCGACAAAGACGGTGTGTGGATCCAGTCTCAGGTCGACAAAGCACCCACGCTGACTCGCCGCGCGCAAGAGCCCGGTGCCAACGTTGGTCGCTGCCGCATCATTGAGCTGCAACCGAACTCCTACGGCGACTGCCTGTACAACCTGCACCAAGATGACAACAACCGTCTGAACCCCGACGGCACGGGCTGGGTTGTTCGCGGCTTCTTCAACCTCACCGACGACAAGAACAGCTTCTTCGTTCTGCGTGAGAACCGCACCGACCCGAGCATCGAGTACCGCATTGCTCTTCCGGCCGGCGCACAGTTGATCGTTGACACGCAGCGCCTCTGGCACGCGGCAGCACACTACGGTGACGACCCCCGCTACTGCCTCATCACGTCGTGGACATCGGGCCCTGAGCTTGACGCCTACATGGAGAAGTACAACGCGACCACCGAGTACACCCAGTTCGAGCTCTCGCAAGAGGTTCTCGAAGCCGGGTATGCCGAGCAGGCTCGCCGTGACGCCGCACGCGCCGCCTACTATGCCGCGAAAGGCCAGCAGGCTAAGCAGGCCATGAGCGAAGCATAAGCACGCGCATATTTTGTGGACGATGGCCTCCGCACCCGCTCGGGTGCGGAGGCCATCGCCGTTTGTCCTTCGTCGCCGGATTCGCGCCACGCCCTTGTCAATCCACGGAATTTGGGTGAGAATGGCCCCATAACCGCATACACGCCACGGATGTCCGGATCAGGTCGTAGGGGAAGACGCACCTGATGAAACGGAGAAAACATGGCGACTGCACAAGCACGCGGAGTGGTTTATATCCACTCGGCGCCTCGCGCGATCTGCCCGCACCTGGAGTGGTCGGCAGGCCGCGCTCTTGGTCGCGCCGTCAACTTTCGGTGGAGTGACCAACCTGTCCAGCAGGGAACACAGAGAACCGAATTCTCGTGGGATGGCCCCGCTGGCACCGGCGCTGCCCTGGCAACCGCTATGCGTGGTTGGGATCATTTGCGGTACGAAGTAACCGAAGAACCGACGCCCGGCAACGATGGGGGCAGATGGATGCACACACCAGACCTCGGAATCCATTACGCTCAGATCGACAACGCCGGAAACACGGTTATTGGTGAAGACCGAGTGCGATATGCGCTCGAAATCGCGGCCGGTGACGCTCATGAAATACAGCGGGAGCTCGACATAGCCCTCGGTAGTGCGTGGGATGAAGAACTCGAACCATTCCGCCATCCCGGCGAAGGACCACGCGTCGTTTGGCTTCATAAAGTCGGCTGACGCGGCGAGACCGGGGCACCGAGGCGCCAATACCGGAGGTCGGCGGGGAACACCCCGGCAACTGGGAAAACGAATCGATGCCCCACAAGAACGAGGCCCCGGAATATTCCGGGGCCTCAGGGTTTTATCGTCATACGAAACGATTAGTCGTCAACGCTGGCAAATGCTGCGACCGCATTGTGTCCGCCAAAGCCAAACGAGTTGCTGATCGCCAGCTGCGGGCCGTCATCGAGAGCGACCGGCTCTGTCGATAGACGGAACGGTACTTCTGGATCCTGCTCCGTCATGTTAATCGTCGGGGGAGCGATTCGGTCACGCAGAGCCAGAACCGTGAACACGGCTTCGAGTGCCCCGGTACCACCTAAGAGGTGACCGGTTGATGCCTTCGTACCCGACACGGGGATCTCACGAATCCGATCGCCAAAGACATCGTGCAAAGCCGTGAACTCGTTAGGGTCTCCAACCGGTGTCGAGGTGAGGTGTGCATTCACGTGCGTCAGTTGATCGGGCGTTGCTCCCGCAGATTCCAAGGCCAAACGAACAGCACGCGCAGCCCCAGCCCCTTCAGGATCATTCGCCGTGATGTGATACGAGTCTGCTGTCACACCGCCACCGACGACTGCGGCATAAATCTTGGCACCGCGCGCCCGAGCGTGTTCTTCGGTCTCGAGAATGAGAGCAGCCGCACCCTCACCCATCACAAAACCATCGCGGTCAACCGCCCCAGGACGCGAAGCGGTCTCCGGCGAGTCATTACGGCGCGAAAGTGCCTGCATGGATGCGAATGACGCAATCGTAATGGGGTGAATAGCTGACTCGGTGCCACCCGCGATGACGACATCGGCGAGCCCTGCACGCAAGTGTTCGACAGCATTCACGATCGACTCGGTGCTCGAGGCGCAGGCGCTAGCGACGGTGCGAGCATAAGCACGGGCATGAAAGTGCAAAGAAAGGTTACCGGCCGCCGCGTTGGGCATGAGCATCGGTACTGTCATCGGCAATACTCGGCGTGGGCCTTTTTCGCGCAGCGTATCCCAGGCGTCGAGCAGGGTCCACACGCCACCAATACCGGTCGCGAAATCAACACCGAGGCGTTCCGGAGCGACATCCGGAGTGCCTGCGTCTTCCCACGCCTCCATTGCTGCGACCATGGCGAACTGTGACGACGGATCGAGCCGTTTTGCCACGGGTCGCGGGAGTACGGTGTCGGGGCGAACCTGGGCCTGCGCGGCAAAAGTGACGGGGAGTTGTGTTTCTTCTACCCAGTCGTACTCAAGACTGCTGGCACCCGAAACACCGGCGAGCAGATTCTTCCAGCTCTCCGGAGCCGTACCGCCCAGGGGTGTAGAAGCACCGATACCGGTGACAACGATGCGCTTGGTCATGTTGGTTCCTTGTTGGGGGAGAGGTAATGGACACGGATGCCACGCCCCGCTTACACGGGGGTGGCATCCGTAGAGGTCTTATTCCTGACCGTTGACGATGAATTCAACCGCGTCAGAAACGGTTTTGAGGTTCTTAACCTCGTCGTCGGGAATGGTGACACCAAACTTTTCTTCGGCGTTGACAACGATGGTCATCATCGAGATGGAGTCGATGTCGAGGTCATCGGTGAAAGACTTCTCCAGAGCAACCTCTGATGCGTCAATACCGGTCTCGTCTGTCACGAGTTCAGCGAGGCCCGAGAGAACCTCTTCTTTGGTGAAAGCCATGCTTTTCCTCTTTCTAGCGGGTGAATGGTTCGGAACCGATGATCAGTCTAGAGAACGATCACAGTTTTTTATGGCAGTACAACAACTTGTGCGGCAAAAACGAGCCCGGCGCCGAACCCAATTTGCAGTGCGAGCTTTCCGCTCAGCTCGGGGTGCTCGCTCATGAGCCGGTGGCTTGCTAAGGGAATAGAAGCCGCCGAGGTGTTGCCTGTGGTTTCAATGTCACGAGCAATCACGGTGGTTTCGGGCAGTTTCAGCTGCTTAGCAAACTCGTCGATGATGCGCAGATTCGCCTGGTGCGGAATAAATGCGGCGATATCGGATGCCTCGACACCAGCCGCTTCGAGAGCTTGGCGTGCGACCTTTGCCATCTCCCACACAGCCCAGCGGAAAACCTTCGGCCCTTCCTGCCTCAGCGTGGGCCAGGGGGCCTCTCCGTCACGGAACTGGGTGAGGGTGGCATTCATTCCCACGGCCTCGGCATTAGAGCCGTCTGAGCCCCACACAGCAGGTCCGATGCCGGGAGAATCGCTGGGGCCGACCACTGCTGCGCCTGCGCCATCGCCTAACAGGAACGAGATACTACGGTCGGTGGGGTCGACGACGTCTGAAAGCTTCTCGGTACCGATAACAAGTGCGTAGCGGGCGGCGCCGGCTCGCAAGAGTGCGTCTGCCTGTGCGATGGCATAGGCGTACCCGGCACATGCCGCGTTGATGTCGTACGCGGCGGCCGGGTTTGCCCCCACCCGGTCGGCGACAATCGCCGACACCGACGGTGTTTGCTTGGGGTTGCTGATGGTGGCCACGATGACAAGATCAATTTTTTCGGCTGCCACACCGGACGCCTCGATAGCTTCTTTCGCGGCATCGCTGGCCAGGTCGATAGCATCCGTCGTTGCGACGGCGCGCGTGCGCGTGATGATTCCCGTGCGCTGGCGAATCCACTCATCGCTGGAGTCGATGGGGCCAATGAGGTCGTCGTTCGGGACAGCGTTTTCACCGCGAGCGGCACCGTATCCGTAGATACGGGTATAGCGCGTGCCCTCTGTTTGGTTCAGTGTCGCGGTCATGCTGCGGTTTCTCCGTTCAAAAGTGCGCGTGCGGCATCGAGGTCGTCGGGTGTCTTGACGGCGACCGAGGGAATGCCTCGCAACGCGCGCTTGGCAAGGCCTACGAGCGCGCCGGCGGGAGCAAGCTCGATGAGACCGGTAATTCCGTGCTCGCCGAAGGATTCCATGCACAGATCCCAGCGCACCGGCGCAGCAATCTGACGCACAATCAGCTCGAGTGCACGGTTGCCGTCGGTCACGACAGAACCATCGCTATTGGTCCACAGCAGCGGGCGTGGTGTGCGGACACTCTGCTCGGGGATCGCATCAATGACGGTCTGCAGCACCGGCTGGGCGGATTGCATGTACGAAGTGTGGAAAGCTCCAGCAACCTGCAGTGGAATCACCCGCACGCCTCGGGGAGCATTTTCGCCAAGCTTCGCGAGGGCATCGAGCGCACCAGCGGCAACAATTTGCCCGCCACCGTTGTAGTTGGCTGCGGTAAGACCAAGGTTTTCGATAAGTGGCACAACGTCGTCGGGTTTGCCGCCGACGACGGCACTCATACCCGTCTGTGCTTGTGCGGCAGCATCGGCCATAGCGCGACCGCGCGTGCCGACGATGCGCATCGCATTGTTGTCGTCAATCACACCGGTTGCAGCGAGTGCGGCGAGTTCGCCGACGGAGTGACCAGCAACTCCGGCGACTCTGCTTTCGTCTCCGAGTGCGCGCCAGGCGAGAAGGCTCGCGGCCACGATGAGTGGCTGCGCCACGCGGGTGTCGCGAATGGTGTCAGCATCCGATTCCGTACCGTGGGCGATGAGGTCAACGCCGGATGCATCGGAGTAGGCCTCCATGCGCTCGCGCGCACCATCCAGTTCGAGCCAGGGGGATAAAAAGCCGGGGGTTTGAGAACCTTGCCCGGGGCAGACGACGACAATCACGCGTCTAGTCTGCCAATGAATGAACAGAAATGGTGGAGTATTCCTTACAAGAATGAAGAAATGTGTTGTGGATGTCGGTGAATTCTTGTCATCGTGCGCGTCGGATAGGTGTTCGACGGCGGAGCGGGTCGGCGGCTCCGATGGATCCGAGCACGAGAGCTGTCTGCAAAATGAATGCTTCGCGGGGCCCTGTTGCGTCCCAACCGATCACGTCGCTGACGCGTTTGAGGCGGTAGCGCACCGTGTTGGGGTGCACAAAGAGTTCGCGTGCGGTGGCTTCCAGCGAGCGCCCGTTGTCGAGATAGCTCCACAGCGTTGTGATGAGGTCGGTGGAGTGGGTTTCGAGCGGCCGATAAATTCGCTCGATGAGCGTGTGTTTTGCCAGTGCATCACCGGCGATTGCCCGTTCGGGCAAGAGGTCGTCGGCTTCGACCGGTCGTGGGGCGCCCCGCCAAGCGCGGGCGACGGCAAAGCCGGCCAGGGCTGCTCGGGCGCTTTGTCCGGCATCGACGAGTGCTGGTACAGCGGGGCCGAGCACGAGGTGGCCTGTACCGAATGATGATTCGAACGCATTGGCGATCTCGGTAAAGGTGAGCTCGTCGCGGGGTTCTTCATCGGGCCTGGGCGGGCGGGCGCGTCCGAGTACGAGTACGAGGCGCGAGCCCTGTACTCCCACGAGAACGTCGACGTGCATTTTGCGCGCTAGGCGGCGCACCTGGTCGATATCGAACTGTGGGGGTGTGGTGCCGACAATGACGCTGACTTCGCCGTGGCCGTGCCAGCCGAGTGCGGCAATGCGGCTGGGGAGTTCTTCGTCGGCCTCACCGGTCAGTATCGAGTCGACGACGAGGGCTTCGAGTCGGGCATCCCAGAGGCCGCGGGCTTCTGCCGCACGCGCATAGACGTCGGCGGCAGCGAATGCCACGTCGCGTGAGTAGAGCAGTATTGCTTCGCGAAGGTGATCGTGTTTGGCTGCGACGCGTTCTTCTGTCACCTCGACAGTGACGCGGATAAGCTGCAGGGTTTGCTGCAGGCTAACGCTGCGCAGAAGTTCGCGCGGTGCGGCAGCAAAAATGTCGGCCGCGATCCACGGTGTTGACGTGGGATCTTCGTACCACTGGATGAACGATGTAAACCCGGCCTGGGCCACCAGCCCGACGGCTGAGCGTCGGGCCGGTGGCATTTCGGCATACCAGGGGAGTGTTGCTTCCAGGCGTTGAAGTGTCGCAGTTGCAAGGTCCCCAGACATTCGCCGCAGCCACGCGAGCGTGGCGGCTTTGTCCATTGGTTTTTGTTGTGACGGGCTCACGGCTGACGAGTTAGCTTTCGCCGCCTGCGTTGCCGGTGGTTCCGGCGTTGACATCGTGCAGGCGGTATTTCTCAATTGCCTGTGCTGCCAGTGCGCGGTCGACGACGCCTTCTTCAGCGAGCGACTGCAGCGTGCGTACAACGATCGACGGCCCATCAATCTTGAAGAAGCGTCGCGCTGCGGCACGGGTATCAGAGAAGCCGTATCCGTCGGCGCCGAGCGTCGCGTAACGTTGCGATACCCACGGGCGAATCTGGTCTTGTACCGCGTGCATGTAGTCGCTCACGGCAACAACAGGGCCCTGCGCGTCGCGCAGTTTCTCGGTGATGTATGCCGTGCGCGGTTCTTCTTCGGGGTGCAAGAAGTTGTGTTCGTCGGCGGCAAGGCCGTCGCGGCGCAGTTCGCCCCACGAGGTCACCGACCAGACGTCTGCACTTACTCCCCAGTCTTTCTGCAGCAGTTCCTGTGCTTCTAGGGCCCAGGGAACAGCGACTCCGGATGCTAGCAGTTGCGCCTTGGGTCCTTCGGCACTGCCCGCAGAAACTTGGTGGATTCCGCGAATGATGCCATCGACATCGACGCCTTCGGGTTCTGCTGGCTGTACATAGGGCTCGTTGTACACGGTGATGTAGTACATAACATCGGGGTCCGGATGCTCGCCGCCATACATGCGCTCAAGGCCAGACCGAACGATGTGGGCGATTTCATAACCGTAGGCGGGGTCATACGACACCGTGGAGGGGTTTGTGGATGCGAGCAGTGGTGAGTGGCCATCAGCGTGCTGCAAGCCTTCACCCGTGAGGGTTGTACGCCCTGCTGTGGCTCCGATGATGAACCCGCGTGCCATCTGGTCGCCGGCCGCCCATTGGCCGTCGCCCGTGCGCTGGAATCCGAACATCGAGTAGAAGATGTAGATCGGAATCAGTGGTTCGCCGTGCGTGGAGTACGAGGTGCCCGTCGCTGTGAATGCTGCGACAGCACCGGCCTCGTTGATGCCGACGTGCATAATCTGGCCCTGGGGGCTCTCTTTGTACGCCAGGAGAAGTTCGCGGTCGACAGAGGTGTACTGCTGGCCGTGCGGGTTGTAGATCTTTGCGGTGGGGAAGTAGGCATCGATACCGAATGTGCGTGCTTCATCGGGAATGATGGGCACGATGCGGTGACCGAAGTCTTTGGCCCGCAGAAGGTCTTTCAGCAGACGCACGAACGCCATGGTTGTGGCGATCTCTTGTGACCCGGAGCCCTTCTTCGGTAGCGCGTATGTGTTGTCGCCGGGCAGCGCGAGCGGAACATGCGTGGTGCGACGCTCGGGCAAAAAGCCACCGAGGTTGCGGCGACGCTCCAGCATGTACTGGATCGTTTCGTCGTTTTCACCCGGGTGATAGTAGGGCGGCAGGTAGGGGTTCTCTTCCAACTGGGCGTCGGTGATCGGAACCTGCATGGTGTCGCGGAACGTCTTGAGGTTGTCCAGCGTCATCTTCTTCATCTGGTGCGTTGCGTTGCGACCCTCGAAGTGGGGGCCGAGGCCATAACCCTTCACCGTCTTCGCCAGAATCACGGTGGGCTGCCCCTTGTGTTCGAGGGCGGCCTTGTATGCGGCAAAGACCTTGCGGTAGTCGTGTCCGCCGCGACGCAGGTGCCAGATCTGGTCGTCGGTGTAGTCGGCCACGAGTGCTGCGGCACGCTCATCACGGCCGAAGAAGTGTTCGCGAATGAAAGCGCCCGACTCTGCTTTGTACGTCTGGTAGTCGCCGTCGGGTGTCTCATTCATGAGATTGAGGAGGGCACCTTCGGTGTCGTTGGCGAGAAGGTCGTCCCACTCGCGGCCCCACACGACCTTGATGACGTTCCAGCCAGCACCACGGAAGAAGCTCTCGAGTTCCTGAATGATCTTGCCGTTACCGCGCACCGGGCCGTCGAGGCGCTGAAGGTTGCAGTTGATAACGAAGGTGAGGTTGTCGAGGCCTTCGTTGGCGGCAACCTGTAGTTGTCCGCGGCTTTCGATTTCATCCATTTCGCCGTCGCCGAGGAATGCCCAAACGTGCGAATCAGAGACGTCTTTAATGCCCCGGTTGGTGAGGTACCGGTTGGCCATCGCCTGATAGATGGCGTTGATCGGACCGAGCCCCATCGACACCGTCGGGAACTGCCAGTATTCGGGCATAAGGTGCGGGTGCGGGTACGAAGGAATTCCCACGGGAGCATGCGATTTCTCTTGACGGAAACCATCAAGCTGCTGTTCGCTGAGTCGCCCTTCCAAGAACGACCGTGCGTAGATTCCTGGGGATGCGTGACCCTGGATAAAAATCTGGTCGCCGCCATTGGGATCGTCGAGGCCGCGGAAGAAGTGGTTGAAACCCACCTCGTACAGCGATGCAGACGAAGCGTATGTCGAGATGTGTCCGCCGACACCGATTCCGGGTCGTTGTGCGCGGTGCACAGTCACTGCTGCGTTCCAGCGGATCCAGTGACGATAACGACGTTCTACCTCTTCTTCGCCGGGGAAGTCGGGTTCGTTCTCCGGCGCGATGGTGTTGATGTAGTCGGTGGTGGGCACCATGGGAACACCCAGGTGCAGTTCTTTAGACCGCTTGAGCAGGCTCAGCATAATCTCGCGCCCTCGTCCACGTCCCTTGACGTCGACGAGTTCATCGAGCGACTGTTGCCACTCTCCGGTCTCCTCTGGGTCACTATCGAGCGGCCCCTGCGAGTACGGATCCTGATCGTGAACGGTCACGGCCAGCCTTTCGTCGTGATGGCAGATCATGCCAAGGAAACGGGAAACGCCGTCACAGGCCTTGTCGGCTTTGTACAACGGGCATTGCACTCAGCCTATCGCTGTTCGACGACATCGGTGCGCAATGTGCATCGAAACGTCAGATAGTATTAGACTGCTTCAGTCGGGCCTTTAGCTCAGTTGGTTAGAGCATCTGGTTTACACCCAGAGGGTCGGGGGTTCGAGTCCCTCAGGGCCCACTTCTATCGTTTCACTACGAGAACAACACACCGCCTGTAGCACCGTCACAGCACGAGAGCAACGGTCTGGGATGGGTTTTGTGGGCGACGTAGCGTCGGATGCATGTCTGGTGAACCACGTATCACCGAGCGGGCGGCGGCCTTCCAGCGCCGGATAACTTCGTCGGCGCGTGTTTTGCTCCAGCCTGCCCACTTGTTACTGGCAGCAAAATCAGCGGCTACCGCGACACTCGGCTGGGCATTGGGCGGCCTTTTGCCGGGCGATTTCGCGGACTATGCGTACTACGCGCCCCTCGGGGCACTCGTCGCGATGGCTCCGACGGTCGCTTCATCGGTGATCTCGAGCGTGAAAGCCATTATTGGGGTCGGTGCAGGACTTGCCGTGGCGTGGACACTGATTTTTTCTGGCGTTCACGGAATTGTGGCTCTCTTTCTTGCTATCGCTATCGCCAGTATCTTGTCGGGTATAGCCTGGCTCGGCCCCGGCAAGGCATACATCCCGTTTACTGCGGCGTTTGTATTTCTTAGTGGTGGTTCTGAACCGGGCGAGTTTTCGATAGGGCTCGCTGCGCAATTTGTTCTCGGGGCAGGGCTCGGAATCATCGCCAACGTGCTGTTGCCTCCGCCTGTCCGGCCTCAGGAAGTTCATGAGAAGGTGTTGCAGGCTCGCTATGCGTTCGCTTCGTGTGTTCAGGGAACAGGCGATGTGGTGGCATCCGGGGTTTCGCAGGCAGCACAGACCGACCTTGTGCAGTTCTATGAAGCAGCTCAAAGCGCACTTCATGAAGCACGTGACGCGGTGCAGTTTGCTGATCATAATCGTCGCGGGAATGTGCGTGCGCGCCGTGCAGACACGGACTTGTCACGCGACAAATACGAAATCACTGCCATTGACGACTCGCTTCACGATCTTCTTTCGATCACAAAAACTCCTGGCGATCTGCCCGACCATGATTCAGGTGCCGATGATCCGGATGCAGCACAGCTGCAAGGGATCAGCAAAGAATATCGGCGCCTTTTTACCGACGGCTGCCGGATGCTAAAAACCTGTATCGAACGTGGTGCCTGGGCGCAGCCACATCGTGACGCTCAAATGCCGGGGAAAATGGACGAGGTGTGGCACAGCGTGCACGAACTCACGCTCGAAGGCGAATTGATGGAGCCACGTGCGAGGGAATGGCTGTTCACGGCGGTGCGAGCCATGCGTCGCACCGCGCAGAAGTGCCACGATAGCTAGATGAACAGTGCCAGAACCATGCGCTGCCCGTGCTTGAGTGGCGACGTGTATGAGTCGTGTTGTGGGCCGGTCATCGCCGGACGCTCAGCGCCGTCGGCTGAACGATTGATGCGGTCGAGATACACGGCATTTGCGCACCGCGACACCGCATATTTGTTGAAGTCGTGGCATGCCTCCACACGGCCAGAGACGCTGGATCTTGATGATTCTCTCGAGTGGCGAGCGCTAGAAATTGTTTCCGTCGTGCAAGGTGGACCGTTCGACTCAGCAGGGACGGTCGAATTCCGTGCGCATTTTCGCGACGACGGCGTGCGTGGTGTGCTGCATGAACGGAGCACGTTTGTGAAAGAAAACACGCACTGGTTTTACGTTGACGGTGTGATCAGCGACTAATGCATGAGGTGCCGGCACGGCGCGATGAGTGTTCCGGATGCCTGTTCCTGGCGTAGGTTGGAAACCGTGAATGCAAACCCCGACCACCAGCGTATTTTGCTTGACGTTGCCGACCTTGATCGCCGCTTGGCTCAGACAGAGCATGCTCGCAAGCATCCGGAGCAGGCAGCTCGAATCTCGGAGCTTGCAGCACAACGGAATGAACAGGTGCGCGAACTGACCGTTGCCACCGGAGCACGCGACGATGCTCGCAGTGAACTTGCCCGTATCGAGTCTGATGTGGCGCTCGCGCAACAGCGGAAAGAACGAAACGCTCAAAGACTCACGAGCGTCACAAATCCGAAAGATGCCGTTGCTTTAGAGCACGAAATCGTCAGCATTGAGAGAAGGCTTCACTCGCTCGAAGACACCCAGCTCGATGCGATGGGTGCGCTCGAAGAGACCGAAGCGCGCCTCGCAGCACAGCAGGCATTGGTCGACGCGACAACTGCGGAAGGTCAAGAACTCACCCGCCAGGCCAAGGCTGCCGTCGCTGCCGCAGAAAAAGAAGCCGACAACATTCGTCGCGACCGCGAAGCAATCACGGGAGGAATCTCGCCGGAACTGCTTGCCGATTACGATCGCCGCGCAACCCGAGGAATAGGGGCAGCGCTCTTGCGCGCTGGCACATGCGGTGGCTGCCACATGATGCTGTCCAGTACAGATATGGCACAGATTCGACGCCTCGCAGCCGACGCAATTGCAACATGCCCCGAGTGCGGCTGCATTCTTGTGCGCACAGAAGAGTCAGGCCTGTGAGCGCACGCTTCATCGTCGAAGCCGATGGTGGTTCACGAGGAAACCCCGGAAAAGCAGCGGGCGGAGCCGTCGTTATCGACGAAACAACAGGGACCCTCCTTGCCGAATGCGGTGTGTGGGTGGGCATAGCCACCAATAACGTCGCTGAATATCGTGGCATGATCGCCGGGCTCGAAGCAGCCCTCGGCCGTGACCGTACCGCACAGGTACGAGTGCGTATGGACTCCAAGCTGGTGGTCGAGCAAATGTCGGGCCGGTGGAAAATTAAACATCCCGACATGCAAGAACTCGCCCGTCATGCCCGTGCACTCATCAGCACGGCAAACGTTACGTTTGAATGGATTCCCCGCAACGACAACGCTCGCGCTGATGCACTCGCAAACGAGGCCATGGACGCCGGTGCCAGCTTTACTCGCAACTTCGACAGCCACGAGACCGAGCAGGCACCGGCGCCTGAAACACTGTTCTAAACCGCTGCTCTATAGCTCTTCGTGCGTAGCCGGGTCTGCGCCAAAAAGGCGACCATCGGCCCTGCCGAGAGCCGTGATCGCGGCGACCTCATCATCGTTCAGAGTGAGATTGAGCGCGGCGAGATTTTGCTTCTGATGCGCAGGGTCGGCGGCCTTGGGAATCGCGACGACCCCGCGAGCCTGGTGCCACGCGAGAATCACCTGCACCGGCGTTGCCCGATGTGCTTCAGCGATCTCGACAATGACGTCGTCGGCGACGACGTCGCGCGCTCGGCCGATAGGGCTCCACGCTTCGGTAATAATTCCGTTCTCGCGGTGATAGGCAAGAGCATCGGCCTGCGGAAAATGTGGGTGCAACTCAATCTGGTTGACCACGGGGCGTACACCGGTAGCCTTTTCAATCCGTTCGAGATGCTCAGGGAGAAAGTTAGAAACACCGATCTGACGAACAAGACCACGCTCGCGTGCGTCAATCATCGCGCCCCACGCATCAACATATTCGTCGCGCTCAGGATTGGGCCAGTGAATGAGCAGCAGGTCGATGGATTCGACAGCCAAACGAAATCGGCTCTCTTCAATCGCTACGCTTGCCCGGTGAGCCGGATGGTGGCGTCCTGCCAGTTTGGTGGTGACCACCAACTCTGATGGATCAATAGCAGCACCGGATACGCCCCAGCCGACAGCGCCCTCGTTTTCGTAGTTGAATGCCGAGTCAATAAGGCGATAGCCCGATTCGATGCCGTTTCGTACAGCGTCTGCTCCGTCTTCACCGCGCAGGTTATAGGTGCCCAGACCCTGCGCAGGCAGAGTAAAACCGTTGTGGGCGGTAAAGGCCGAGTCGGGGTTGGTCATGGTGACTCCTCTCGTGGCGTTGCTGACCACGCTAGACCGTTGCACCGACACTGTGCGAGTTTTTGTCACGGTGGGTCATGCATTGAAACAGTGGGTAAATGCGCGTGACAGGGAAGAAACGCATGACGGCGTATTGTCATAGGTGTGTCGGTGAGTGCAGATGTGTCGGCGAACGCGGCGCCATCAAAGCCCGCCAGTGTCGTTATCGGGCACGAAGATTCTGGCGACATGACACTCGTTTTTCTCAACGAAAATGGTCACGAGTATCATCGCAAAACGTATAGCGAACGTCAGGCACATGCCGCCATACGCCATTACGAACAGCACAGCGCGCCGCGATGGATATTTCGCAGCATCCGCGACGACTATCCGACGCTGCTGGCCGACGGAGTACGGGTAGCTCGCGCGTGGGATCTCCTGCTGTGCCACCAGATTATTCGCGATTCCGCGCTCATACCGAAACAATTGCCGGATGCTGCGCACTGGCGTCGCTCACAGCCAGTGAGCGACGCACACGACACCCAGGCAGCGCTATTTGCCTGGATCTCGCCGCACGCCCGTAACACGCAGGACAGCGACGAGCTGTACGGAGAGTACTCGCGGCAGCGGGACGCCTTGGCGTCCAGTCGCGACGGTCGTGTGGAGATGCTGTGTCGTTTGGAATCGGCGGGCGCTCTTGTCGCCGAAGAAATGACGGCGGCCGGAGTGCCATGGAATACGGCCGTTCATGAGCAGATTCTTGAGGATGCTCTCGGGCCCCGTGGCGTTGGTGGCATACCGCAGCGTATGCGCGACACAGCAGCACAGATCCGTACGCTTCTCAATGATCCGCAGTTGAGCATCGATAGCCAGCCGAAACTGTTACGAGCCTTACAGCGGGCGGGGGTAGCTGCGCGATCGACATCGAAACACGAACTCGTGCAACACCAGCATCCGGCTATTGTTCCTCTTTTGGAATATAAGCGGATGGCGCGCCTGTTTGCAGCGAATGGTTGGACGTGGCTAGCCGAATGGGTGCATGACGAACGATTCCGCCCCGTCTACCTGCCCGGCGCTGTTGTGACAGGGCGCTGGGCATCGTCGGGTGGCGGCGCACTACAGATTCCGCGACAGCTGCGCCCGGCCGTACGTGCCGACGACGGGTGGGTGCTCATTATGGCCGACGTCGCCCAGCTCGAACCCCGCGTATTAGCGGCTATGGCGGCCGACTCTGCCATGGCGCAGGCTGCGGCGGGAGGCGACCTCTATGAGGGTATTGTGCGCACGGGAATCGTCGCTACTCGAGAAGAAGCAAAATATGCTGTTCTCGGCGCTATGTATGGCGCGACCACCGGAGACAGCGGCCGACTCGTGCCGCGACTGCGCACCGTGTTCACTCGCGCCATGCGGCTGGTCGACGACGCAGCGCGCACCGGCGAAGAGGGCGGCCACGTGATGACTCTTCTGGGCCGAACATCACCGACAGCACAACCGCCCCCAGCCCAAGACATGCCGGATGCCGCATATGCGGCGCGTGACCAACAGCGAGTCCGGCGCGAATTCGGCCGGTTCACCCGTAACTTTATTGTGCAGGGCACAGCAGCCGAATGGGCCTTGGTCTGGCTGGCCGAAATACGCCAGCGGCTGTGGGCACTACCTCAGACGCAGGTGCCTGCAGCAGCATCCGGCTCCGTGGCGAACCACCGCGCCCACCTCGTTTTCTTTTTGCACGACGAAGTAATTGTGCATTGCCCCCGCGAACTTGCCGACGCGGCAAGCACCGCTGTTCACGAAGCAGCACAGGCAGCCACACGGCGACTGTTTGGCGATTTTCCGATCACCATGCCACTCGATCTCACAGTGTCGTCCGATGCACACGTGTAACACGCTAAGAACGGTAAACCTGGGCCGGCGATAACCGTAGACTGGAAGAGAACGGGTCGGCTGGACGGTCGCGTGGCAGGAAACTGCACCGAGGAACGTCCGGGCTCCACAGAGCAGGATGGTGGGTAACACCCACCCGGAGTAATCCGCGAGAAAGTGCCACAGAAAGCAGACCGCCCGGCTCAACCCAGTTGAGACGGGTAAGGGTGAAAGGGTGGTGTAAGAGACCACCGGGTGTGCGGTGACGCACATCGCACGGTAAACCTCGTCCGGAGCAAGGCCAGACAGAGAATGATGACGCTGCTCGCGAAGTTCTCGGGTAGGCCGCTAGAGCGGCACGGTAACGTGTCGCCGAGAGAGATGACCGTCGAAGGGGTGAGAGCCCCGGCACAGAACCCGGCGTACAGGCCGGCCCGTTCCTCTGCACGACCATCCTTCTGTACAAAGGGCGACTGCGCCGCCCCATGAGGCGACGCAGTCGAAGTAACCCGGAACGAGTGGTTCTAGTCGGCAGCGAGCGACGCTGCGCCGATAATGCCCGAAGAGTTGCGGTGAATTGCCGGAACAATCGGCGTGCGCAGGTTGAGCAGCGGAATAAAGTTTTCCGGATGCTTCGACACACCGCCGCCCACAACAAAAAGGTCGGGCGTGAATAAGAACTCTACGTGGTCGTAAAACACCTGCAGACGGGCGGCCCAGTCTTGCCACGATAACTGTTCGCGCTCCATGGCAGAGTAAGCGGTCCACCGTTCGATGGAGTCGCCCTCATAGTTGAGGTGACCGAGTTCAGTATTCGGTACGAGCGTGCCGTTGTACAGGAACGCTGAGCCAATTCCTGTGCCGAGGGTCGTAAGAATCGTGAGCCTGCGTGCACCGCGAGCCGCACCATGCCGAGCTTCAGCAACACCTGCGGCATCCGCATCATTCACAAAGGTGATGGAGCGGCCCAGGCCATTTTCGAAAAACTTTTCGGCCTCAAAACCGATCCATTCCTGCGCGATATTGGCGGCCGATAGTGTGCGGCCCTCTTTAATGCTCGCGGGAAAAGCAACACCGAGGGGAAGAGATGAGTCGCTCACACCGAGCATGTCGAGCACCTGCTGCACAGTGGCCAATACATCTGCTGGTTGTGCTCCCCGCGGGGTGGGAAGCCGCACCCGGTCGGATTCTAATTTTCCGTGTTCCAGGTTGACAACCCCGGCCTTAATGCCGGTGCCACCGATGTCTACGCCGATCGCTGAAGTCATGTCGATAGCCTAGCGCCACGGCGGCAGGCGGATAGAATCGAAAGCCACCCAGGCCGAAGGAGGCACCGTGTCAGAAGAGCGCAAGTACTGGTTCAACATGAACACCAGGCAGGTCGAGCACGGCATGCTCTCGCCTGCTGCATACCGAGTCGGGCCGTTTGATACTGCCGAAGAAGCTGAGCGCGCACCGCAAAAACTACAGGAGCGTGCGCAAGCGTGGGAAGAAGAAGAGCAGGCGGAAGATGACTGGGGTGCTCCGGCGGGCGGTGAACAGTGAGCACAAACAAACAGCGCGATTTTGTGCTGCGCACGATTGAAGAGCGCGGCGTTAAGTTTGTTCGGCTGTGGTTTACCGATGTCATCGGAACATTGAAGTCGGTGGCGATCGCCCCGGCAGAGGTGGAAGGTGCCTTTGCTGAGGGGATGGGTTTCGATGGCTCGGCCATCGAGGGTTTTACGCGCACGTACGAGTCTGATTTGTTGGCGCAACCCGACCCGACCACGTTTCAGCTTTTACCGTGGCGCGGAGATGTCGATCCGACGGCCCGCATGTTTTGCGATCTGACTACGCCCGATGGCAGGCCCGCCGCTGCCGATCCGCGCAATGTGTTGCGTCGCGCACTGGCTCGGGCCTCCGACGCCGGATTCACGTTTTACACGCACCCCGAGATTGAGTTTTATCTGCTGAAGTCGTCGGCATATGGCCCCGAGGGTCCAGAACCGGTCGACCATGCCGGATATTTCGATAATGTTCCCGGGGGCACCGCCCACGACTTTCGACGGCGATCGGTGCGCATGCTCGAAGACTTAGGCATCTCTGTCGAGTACAGCCACCACGAAGCAGGCCCCGGTCAGAACGAAATCGACCTGCGCTACTCTGATGCGCTGTCGACGGCCGATAACGTCATGACGTTTCGTACCGTGGTCAAAGAAGTAGCGATCGAGCAGGGCGTGTATGCCACGTTTATGCCCAAGCCGCTGAGCGGGCATCCCGGAAGCGGTATGCACACGCACATGTCGCTCTTTGAAGGCGATGTGAACGCTTTTCATGAGGAGGGCGCTGAGTATCACCTTTCACTCACGGGGCGTCGCTTTATTGCTGGCCTGCTGCGCCATGCGAACGAGATCGCGGCGGTCACTAACCAGTTTGTGAACTCGTATAAGCGCATATGGGGTGGCGATGAAGCCCCGAGCTTCGTCACCTGGGGGCACAACAACCGTTCAGCGCTGGTGCGGGTTCCCATGTACAAGCCCAATAAGGGCCAGTCGACAAGAGTCGAATATCGGGCGCTCGATTCGGCCGCAAACCCGTACCTTGCCTATGCGCTGCTGTTGGCAGCGGGCCTGAAGGGCATCGAAGAGGAATACGAGCTGCCGCCCGAGGCCGAAGACAATGTGTGGTCGTTGAGTGATTCCGAACGCCGTGCTCTCGGTTATGCGCCGCTGCCTGCCAGTCTTGATCACGCGCTCGAATACATGGAAGAGTCAGAACTCGTTGCCGAAACGCTCGGCGAACAGGTGTTCAACTTCGTGCTGCTCAACAAACGAAAAGAGTGGGAAGCTTATCGTTCGCAAGTGACACCCTTTGAACTCAAGAGCAACCTCGGAATGCTCTGACACACATGCCTGCACTACCGGGAATTCCTCCGACCGCGCGCGCCCGCGCATCCGGACTCAGCGCTCTCGCCCGTCGTGGTTTCACCGAACTTACCGCGGCGTCGACGGGACTCGGAGAACTCGCCGACCTCACCGGTCTCACGCGTGAAGAGCTCATCGACAACGCGCACGGAGCCGACCTCGATACCGCGCTGCAGAGCCTGCTCCATATTGGTCGCAGAACCCCGGCGGCCGTCTACGACGTGCTCGCCGATGAAGAACGGCGTCGCCGAGCGTGGCTGCTGTTGGGGGCGTCGGAGGGCCTGGGGAACTTTTTTCTGCGGCATCCGGAACACCTCGACGTTATCGATAGCGCCCCGCCCTGGTTGCCGAGTCGTGGACAGGCAGAGACTGCTCTGCGAGCGGCGCTTCCGGATGCTGCCCGGGCCACGGATCATGCCTCGGTCGTGGCGTTGCGCGCGGCATACCGGCGACTCCTCGCGCAAACGGCGCTCTACGATTTGCTGGCAGACACCGCGCAGGACGCCGTGGAGGCGGTGTCGGCGACTCTTGCCGACCTCGCGTCTGCAGCGATGACCATAGCGTTAGAACTTGCGCGCGCCACGGTTGCCGACACAGTCGGACGCGACGCGGTCAGCAACGTGCGGCTGGCGATCATCGGTATGGGCAAGACGGGCGCACGAGAACTGAACTATCTCAGCGACGTTGACGTCATTTTTGTTGCGGGCACCCGCGACGAAGAGTCGCTGCCTGAGCACAGGGCAATCGACCTTGCTACGCGGATGGCACAAAAAATAGTGCAGGTTCTTTCAGGCGTAGAAACCGAGCCGCCGCTGTGGGAGGTCGATACGGCACTGCGCCCCGAAGGAAAACAGGGCGCGCTCGTGCGTTCTCTGGCCTCGCACCGCGCGTATTACGAACGGTGGGCGCAAAGCTGGGAGTTTCAGGCTCTGCTCAAGGCCCGACCCATCGCCGGCGACGCAGAACTCGGTGCCGACTATATGGCGGCGATGAGCCCGTTTGTTTGGGAGAGCTCGGCACGCAACGACTTCGTCGACAGCGTACAGCGCATGCGCGAAAGAGTCACCGAACACTTGCCCGCCGAAGAAGCCCCCTACGAAATTAAGCTCGGGCCGGGCGGTATTCGCGACATCGAATTTACCGTGCAGCTTTTGCAGCTCGTGCACGGTCTCAGCGACACCAGCATCCGGCAACCGTCCACTCTTGACGCCCTCGAGGCGCTCGTTGAAACCGGATACATTGGCCGCGATGACGCCGCAGCATTTGGTGACCACTACCGAGCCTTGCGCTTGCTCGAACATCGCCTACAGCTGCAACACCTCAGCCGCACCCACCGGATGCCCGATACCGACGCCGAGCTGAGGATTTTGGCACGGGCAACAGGCCTTGCCTCAAGTGCCGACGAGCTTCGTGCCGTGTGGGAGACGATTCGGCGCGAAGTGCGCGATATTCACGTGCGACTGTTTTATCGTCCGCTCTTGAGTGCCGTTGCCGCGCTTCCTGAAGCCGAAAGAACACTGTCGACGGATGCCGCGCGCGGGCGACTAGCTGCCATCGGATTCAGTGACCCGGCAGGCGCCCTGCAACATATTGGTGCGCTCACGAGCGGTATCAGTCGTAAATCAACCATCCAACGCCATCTGATGCCCGTCATGGTGCACTGGTTCGCCGAGGGAACAGACCCCGATTACGGACTGTTGGCGTTCCGCAGAATCAGCGAACGGCTCGGCAACACCCCGTGGTTTTTACGCATGCTCCGCGACTCATCAGGCGCAGCAAAACGCATTACTCGCGTGCTGACCTCATCACGGTTCGTCGGCGAACTGATGGAGTGGATTCCCGAATCGGTAGCCTGGCTTGACAGCGCCGAGCGCCTACAGCCACGCCCGTGGTCGGCCCTTGACGAAGAAGCGCGGGCCATACAAACACGCCATCGCACGACCGAAGGTGCACTGCGCGCTGTGCGAGCGCTGCGACGACGCGAGCTATTACGCACCGCCATGGGCTCGGTACTCGACGTCGTGACGATTGATCAGGTCGCTCAGTCGCTCACCGAAATCACCGAGGCAACCATCCAGGCTGCCCTTCGTGCAGTGCGACGCGAAATTGTTCCGCCCGAACACGCAGCACTCGATTTCTCGGTCATCGCCATGGGGCGCTTCGGCGGTGCTGAGCTCGGGTTCGGCTCCGACGCCGACGTGCTGTATGTGTACGACGCCAACGGTGTCGACTCCGCAGTCGCCCAAGAGCTCAGCATCCGGATCGTGCATCTGCTGCGCGACCATCTCGTCGACCCGCTGGTGCCTCTTGAACTCGATGCCGATCTGCGCCCCGAAGGTCGCAACGGACCACTGGTGCGCTCGTTTGACGCATATGAACGCTACTACCGCAAGTGGTCACTGACGTGGGAAGCGCAGGCTCTGCTGCGAGCCCGCGGCATTGCCGGCAGCGCCGCACTCATCGCTCGTTTTGACGAGCTCGCTGACAGTGTGCGCTACCCAGCACAGTTGGCACTCAACGATCTTCGTGAGATTAAGCGCATCAAAGCCCGCGTAGAAGGCGAGAGGCTGCCGCAGGGCGTCGAACCACGGCGACACCTCAAGCTCGGGCCCGGCACTCTCAGCGACGTGGAATGGCTTGTGCAACTGATTCAGCTGCAGCATGCTCATCAGACTCCGAGCCTGCAAACCACATCGACACTGCAGGCACTGGCTGCCGCGGTCGACGAGGGGTTCGTGTCGGCAGCGTCCGCAAAAAAACTTCAGGATGCCTGGATATTGGCCAGCCGACTACGCTCGGCCAACACGCTAATTACCGGCCAAACCAGCGATGTTTTTCCTTCCGACCGCGAACGTCTTGATGCCATGGCACGCATCCTGGGTTTCCCGGAGCGGTCCGCCGGGGCGCTCGAAGAACAGTACCTTCGCACCACCCGGCGGGCCCGCAAAACCTTCGAAACGCTCTTTTACGGTGAGACGACTGCCCGAGGCGGTTACACGCCGTAATAGAGCTCGAACTCGAACGGGTGCGGGCGCTCAGCAAGAGGCTGAATCTCGTACTCGGTCTTGTAGGCGATCCAGGTTTCGATGAGGTCTTCGGTGAAGACACCACCGTCGAGCAGAAACGCATGATCGTTACGGAGTGCTTCCAATGACTCCTGCAGCGAACCCGGCACCTGAGGAATGTTCTTGGCTTCCTCGGGCGGCAGCTCGTAGAGGTCTTTATCAATCGGTGCGAGAGGCTCGATCCGGTTCTTGATGCCGTCAAGGCCAGCCATCAACTGCGCCGCAAAAGCGAGGTACGGGTTGCTTGCGGCATCCGGCACCCGAAACTCCACACGCTTAGCCTTCGGGTTAGAGCCCGTGAGGGGAATACGGATCGCTGCCGAGCGGTTACCGGCCGAATACGCCAGGTTCACCGGCGCCTCATAGTGTTTCACCAGGCGACGATAGCTGTTGATCGACGGGTTGGTGAACGCCAAAATAGCGGGCGCGTGGCGCAACAGCCCGCCGATATACCAGCGTGCAACGTCGCTCAGCTGCGCATAACCGGTCTCGTCATAGAACAGGGGAGTGCCATCACGCCACAGTGACTGGTGCGTGTGCATACCCGAACCGTTGTCACCCGAGAGCGGCTTGGGCATAAACGTTGCCGTCTTGCCCCACTGCTCAGCAACATTTTTCACAATGTATTTGAACTTTAAAACGTCGTCGGCGGCGTGCACGAGCGTGTCAAAGCGGTAGTTGATTTCGCCCTGCCCGGCCGTTCCCACCTCATGATGGGAGCGCTCCACCTGCAGGCCCACCTCTTCGAGGTGCACGACAATGTCGTCACGCAGATCGGCATGCTTATCGACCGGCGCGACAGGAAAGTATCCGCCCTTAAACGGCGTTTTATTCGCCAGGTTGCCACCGTCTTCACGACGCCCCGTGTTCCATGCGGCCTCGTCCGAGTCGAGCCGGTAAAACGTGTGCTCGGGGCGCACCTGGTAACGCACGTCGTCGAAGATGTAGAACTCGGCTTCGGGCGCAAAAAACGCGGTGTCTGCGATACCGGATGCCGCCAGATGACGCTCTGCCTTACGTGCCACCTGTCGCGGATCTTTCGGATAAATCTCGCCCGTGTGCGGAGAGTGAATGTCAAAGACCATGACGAGCGTCCGCTCGGTGCGGAAGGGGTCGACATATGCCGTTGTGACATCCGGAATCAACTGCAGGTCAGACTCGTGAACGCTGGCAAAACCGCGAATAGACGAGCCATCAAAGAGCTGACCGTGCACGAAAAAGTCGTCGTCGACAGTTGACGCCGGCACGTTGAAGTGTTGCTGCACCCCCGGAAGATCGGTAAAACGGATGTCGACGAAACGAACGTCGGTCTCCTTGATGTAGGCGAGCACCTCGGCGGGCGTAGTGAACATTCGCGGCTCCTGATTCGCGTGCAGCGGTTTTTCTCTATCTAGCAGACTATGTCTTTCTGACACCCACGCGGTATCTGAGAAATTTTCGGCGTGTTCATAACGCCGATAGTCTGAGGGGCGTGGCACACGATGATTCTGCTTCCTATCCCGGTGAGCGACTGGGGCTTCCTGCAACCGATTCCGGCAGTATCGGCCGTATCGGCCGCCGCCTTCTCGCGTTGCTGATCGACTGGGTGGCGTCGTCACTCATCGCGACGCTGTTCTTCGGTTACGACCAGTGGGCGCTACCGGCCGAAGCCGGTGTGACGCTCTTTAGCCCGGTCATGGTGTTTATTGCGCTGCAGATTATCTTTATTCCCACCCTCGGCGGCAGTCCAGGACATCGCCTCGTCGGGCTCCGGCTAGAAATGCTCGACGGCGGATGGCCGGGCCTGTGGCGACCCATCGTCCGTACGGCACTTCTCGTGCTCGTGATTCCGGCTGTTGTGTGGGACGCCGATCAGCGGGGCCTGCACGATAAGGCTGTGGGTACGATGCTCGTGCGGCGGTAGCATCCGGCATAAAAAGCCCCGGATGCCACTGACTAGCCTTCGCGGTTGCGACGCCGAATGGCTCGCTCGGGCCGACCCCCCATAAACGACCGTGCAGGGTCAACCACGAAGCGTTGTCGAAGTGCCTCGCGGCCGATCAGCATGCGAAAACCCATTGCGTCACGATTAGTAAGTGTCACCTCACACGGCACATCCTCGCCGAGCAGGCGCACCGTGGCGATAACAACGATACGGCTCTGCTGGTGCCCGGTTGAACTACGCACCATGCGCCGGTCGTGCACCGCTAGATCGGCCTCCACCGAGTCGTCGTCGTTGTTTTGCCAGGGATGCACCCGAAACCGTACGCGAGGGCCGTCCGGCGACTCGTATTCATGAATGTCGAAAGCATGAAGCGCTGAGGTGCGTGCTCCGGTGTCGATTTTGGCCTTCAGCCACGACACCCCGAGGTCGGGCAGGCTCACCCATTCTCGCCAGCCCAGAATGGTGTTTGAATAAGAAGACCTTTGCACAACTTCTATCATGGCAGGAACCCCCGAACGTGAAAATCGCGGTTCTCTCACGCGCACCCCAGGCATACTCAACGCAGCGGCTTCGCGCCGCGGCTCTTCAACGCGGTCACCAGGTGAAGGTACTCAACACGCTCCGCTTTGCCATTGACCTCACAGCTGATGAGCCCGATCTGCATTACCGCGGCAAACCGCTCAGTGACTACGACGCAATCGTGCCGCGCATCGGTAACTCCATCACGTTCTTCGGTACCGCGGTCGTGCGGCAGTTTGAACAGATGGATGTGTACACACCCAATACGGCGAATGGGATCACGACCGCGCGCGATAAGTTGCGCGCGAATCAAATTCTTTCGCGTCACGGTATCGCGATGCCACCCACGGCATTTGTACGCAACCGGGCCGATGTGCGACCGGCGATCGAACGAGTAGGTGGTGCCCCCGTTGTTATCAAACTATTGGAGGGTACGCAGGGGATAGGTGTGATCCTTGCGCCGCAGGTGAAAGTGGCCGAGGCCATCATCGAGACACTGCACTCGACAAAGCAGAACGTGCTGATTCAGAAATTTATTGCCGAGAGCCGAGGCCGTGACATTCGGGCTCTCGTGGTGGGCGATCGGGTTGTTGCTGCTATGCGACGAGTCGCGCACGGAGACGAGTTCCGCTCGAACGTGCATCGCGGTGGACGGGTCGAGCCGGTCGATCTTGATCCGGTGTATGAGCAGACGGCCGTGCGGTCGGCACAGATCATGGGCTTGCGTGTAGCCGGCGTAGACATGCTCGAAAGCGATGACGGACCCATGGTGATGGAGGTCAACTCGTCGCCAGGGTTGCAGGGGATCGAAGAGGCCACAAAGCTCGACGTGGCCGGGGCCATCGTCGATTACATTGCAGGCCGAGTCGCCTTCCCCGAAATCGACGTGCGCCAACGTTTGGCCGTATCAACCGGTTATGGCGTCGCAGAGCTTCTCGTCCATGGCGCCGTCGACCTCGTCGGCAAAACACTGGGAGAGTCGCAGCTGTGGGAGCGCGATATTACGGTGCTTACTCTGCACCGTGGGAGCACCGTGATTCCTAATCCACGCAAACACGTCGTGTTAGAAACTGGCGATCGGCTTCTGTGCTTCGGAAAGCTCGAAGAGATGCGCTCGATGGTCCCTGAACGTCGTCGGCGCCGTGCAAAGGTGCGACGCTTGCCCTCGCAGCCGCTGGAATAGTGAGCGGCCGCGCAGGCATGGTGGCGCGAAGTAATGCTCGTTAGCGTGGTCGGGGAGCGCGAGCCTTGAGAGGGTCGATTCCCTTCGGAATCGGCAACGATGACAGCGACTGGGATACCGATTCGAGCCGCTTGATGACGGCCGCTTGCGTCGGCTTGTCAATTGACTTGGGCAGCTTCTTGACGGTTTTGGCGAGTGCGTCGATCGGTACTTCGTCTTCGCCGTGCCCCAGATACAGTACGGTGACGGGAACACCGTGAGCCACCCGCTTTGCCTTGACCTTCTCTTCATTGACCAGACGGGTAAGTCGCCCGCGCGAGCCTTCTCCGACCACGACGATGCCGCCACGGCCGACGGCGCGGTACACGGCTTCCTGCGTCTTGGGGTTTACTCCGACGGGCGAGTCTGCGGCCTGCCAGCTACGGCCAAGGCTCGTGCTAAGCACGTGTCCGGCGGCGCCCGGCATCCCATCAATCTTTTGATACATCGCCTTTGTTGACAGCCGGGTCATGATGAACATGGCCGCCAACACGCCGACCATGAGGCCTGTGACTGCCCAGAGCACAACGGTGATCCAGCTGAACGGCCGCATGAGAAAGCCGACGATAAGTCCGCCACCGATACCCAAGAGCAGAACACTGATCTGTAACCATGGCAGCCATGGGTAGATATCACGCGTGAAACGGAACAGTGATCGAATTTGAGAGAAGAAGCCCGGGCGCTTTTCGGGTTCTGACGAACGCTTTGCCATAGATTCCAGCCTACCCACTCTCGTCGACTCTCGACGCGCGTTTCCTCCCCAAGAGCAGTGATCGGTTCACTATTGTGTCCATCGCCGGTGCGGGCAGAGCGGAGCAACGTCATAGCGTGCAATAGATGCATGACTGATGGCGAGGTATCTTCGACGCTGCTGCTACCGGAGGCGCACCGGATAATCCGCACAATTCTGCCAGACGAGGGCCCCTACCCAGGATTACTCATAAGGGTCGATTCCTCGGTCGCAGTTCTTTCTGATGCTCTCGTATGGCGAGGGGCCGACCTGTGGCACTTTTGTGGGGCTGAGCATATAGCGGCTCCCACTGATCTTGTGTTGCGTGACAACGGCACCAGCGTGGTCTTGCCCTGGTGCACGCAAACAATCGACAAGTTTTTGGCGGAGCGTGAACTTGTTCGGCGGCCGCTTGAACCTGGCGAAGCCGTAACTCTCATCATTAGCCTGCTGCGTGGCGCGGGGGAATGGTTAGAGAAAGACGCAACAGCACCTGCCTCGGGCGAGTGGTGGCTCACTCACGAGAGCAGACCCGTGTTTGTCATCGGCGAGGGGCCGGCATTACTCGACGGCGTGCGGACGCTTATTCAACACCCCATGGTGGCGACGAATGACCGTTCGCTACGACGCGCTATTGCCGACATCGTGCTCGATACCCAGGAACCCCGTCGCTTTTATCGCAGTATCGCTCGCCACGAGCACGATCTGCTTGAACTGGCTGCCCCGCGGCCGCTACACAGCGACCTTTATGGGCCAGAAACCGCACGGTCGGCGGCTGTACCCGCCCGGCTATTCGACCCCGTAGCGTTGCGCGACGGCTCGATTCGTGAAAGCAGCGTGAGACACAATTCATGGTTGGTGCAGGCGTGGACTCGTGCTCATGAACAGTTTGCCGAATGGCGTGACGCACGTGCACGCACGGCTCCTGATTCCGTTCCGGCCGGTGACGTCGAGGGGGAGTGGGGCCCATCGTGGTCGCTCAACGAAAAGTCACAGGCGGCGCCCCCGCGGCGCAAACGGGTGTTCGCTGTGGCTCTTGTTGTCGCCGGCACAATTCTGGCCGTTGGCCTCCTGTGGCCGACAAATGCGTCGACGTCGCCGCCAGAAAACGCACCCGAGGTAATCGAGATCGACGCTGCCGAAACTCCTGGTACCGATGTGCTCGGTGGCGACTTGCTCAGTGACGATTCGCCCAATGCCGAGTCTCTGAATACCGAGAATCCGGATGCCGAGACAGAACCGCCTGCCCCGGCTTCGCCATCGTTCCCTCCGCGCAATGCCGACCCTCTCGCGGCCGTTCCGGCGCTCATTGAGCTGGCTAGTTACTGCTGGGAGTCCGGAGACACGGTGTGCGCGGCTCTTGTCGCTGACGAAGGAACGACAGCTGTCATAGCGGCGCTGGCAGCCCGATCGTCGTCGTCGACGAGCCCGACTCTTGTTGATGACTATGGCGATGTGGCAGCCGTACGGCTTCCGGCCGAGAGCGGTGTAGAAGAGCAGATCGTTGTTGTCGTTCGTGAAGAAAATGAGTGGAGGGCCCGCGACGTCTACGACGTCGCGGGCCCTCCTAACAATACGAACTAGAGAGTCACATTCCTAGCTGGCCCTCAAACTGCGCTGCTTCCAGGCGGCTCTTGACGGCGCCGAGGAACCGCGCTGCATCCGCTCCGTCAATCGTGCGGTGATCGTACGACAGTGCCAGGTACACGTAGGAGCGTACGGCGATTGCGTCGACGCCATCGACGTTGACCAGCCCGGGTCGTTTGACAACGATGCCGGTGCCGAGAATTGCCGACTGCGGCAAGAACACGACAGGGGTGTCGAAGAGCGCACCGCGTGAACCGGTGTTGGTCAGCGTGAATGTGCCGCCCGCAAGCTCGTCGGGCTTGAGTTTGTTCTCACGGGTTCGCGCGGCAAGGTCGGCAATCTCGTGAGCAATTTCGGCGATATTCTTCGATGCGGCGTCGCGCAGTACCGGTGTAAGAAGGCCACGCTCTGTGTCGACAGCGATCGATAGGTTCTCTGTTGCCGGGTACACGATTTCATTGCCGTCAACCGTGGCGTTAATAATCGGGTACGCCTGCAAGGCCTCAGCGGCAGCAAGCGCAAAGAACGGCATGAACGACAGTTTGTTGCCTGTCTTGTCGAGGAACGACTGTTTCATGCGCTCACGGTACTGGGCGAGGGCCGTGACATCGACCTCAACAACCGTGGTCAGCTGAGCTGTTTGCTGCATCGAGGCAACAGCACGCTCGGCGAGAACCTTACGCAGACGCGACATCGGCTGCTTAGTACCGCGCAGCGGCGACACTTCGAGCGGCTCATGTGCCGGGGCAGCAGCCGGTGCGGATGCGGATTCAGCTGCCGGAGCAGATGCTGCGTTCAGCACGTCTTCCTTGCGGATGCGACCACCGACGCCGGTGCCCTTAATCGTGGTGAGGTCAACGCCCTGCTGGGCTGCCAAACGGCGAACGAGGGGAGTCACATAGAGACGGTCTGCATTGCCATCGCTCGTTGCGGTCGCTTCGCTTGCGGGTTCGGCTGTCTTAGCGGCAGGGGCGGGAGCCGGTGCCGCCTGGGCTGCGGGTGCCGGAGTGGGGGCAGGTGCAGCGGCAGGTGCCTGTTTCTGCTCGGGTTCGGCGGTCTGTGCCTGCTCAGGCTCGGCAGGTGCTTCTGCCTTGGGAGCAGCGGGTTCAGGAGCGGCAGCCCCGGAACCTACGCGGGCAAGAACTGCGCCAACTTCGACGGTCTCATCTTCGGCGGCAACAATTTCTTGCAGAACACCGGCCACGGGCGAAGGAATCTCGGTGTCAACCTTGTCGGTCGAGATCTCAAGGAGAGCTTCATCGACGGCGACCTCTTCGCCCACCTGTTTGAGCCAGCGAGTAACCGTTCCTTCGGTGACGCTTTCGCCGAGTTCCGGAAGAACGATGTCGGTGCTATCACCGCTTGCGGGGGGAGCAGACTCTGCAGGAGCCTGTTCTGAGGTAGCAGCGGGTGCTTCTTCCTCAGCTGGAGCAGCCGGAGCTTCCGGAGCAGGGGCCTGCTCGGCCGATTCAGCTGCAGGAGCTGAGTCTTGCCCACCACCACTGCCATCGCCGATCCGGGCAAGAACTGCACCGATTTCAACGGTCTCGTCTTCGGCCGCCAGGATCTCTTCGAGCACACCAGAAACGGGTGATGGAATCTCGGTGTCGACCTTATCGGTAGAAATTTCGAGCAAGCCTTCATCGGCTTCAACAGTGTCACCGACCTGCTTGAGCCAGCGGGTGACCGTACCCTCGGTGACACTCTCTCCGAGAGCGGGGAGGACCACGGATGTGCTCATGACGGAGTCTCCTTAAGAAGTTTCGTATTGTCTTCAGCTTATCTACCGAAGAGCTAATTAGTCGGGTTTTGGTTTACAAAGCGTGCAATGGTTTTCCAGCAAGTGCCAGAAAAGCCTCACCCAATGCTTCGCTTTGGGTGGGGTGGGCGTGAATAAGAGGGGCAATGTCTTCGGGGTGCGCTTCCCAGCCAACAGCGAGCTGGCCTTCAGTGATGAGTTCTCCTACACGATCTCCGACCATGTGCACGCCGACGACGGGCCCATTGGTTACCCGGACGACCTTAACCGTCCCTCCGGTACCAATGATCTCACTCTTTCCATTACCGGCGAGATTGTACTCGTAGGTAGAAACACCAGACTCGCCGTATTCGGTTCGGGCTGCCTGTTCCGTGAGCCCGACCGAGGCAACCTCGGGGGTGCTGTATGTCACTTTCGGGATGTGATGCTCCGGCACGGGCGTAACTTCTTGCCCGGCGATGAGTTCGGCTACCGCGATCCCGTGCATAAAACCACGGTGCGCCAGTTGAAGCCCCGGCACAATATCGCCCACGGCCCATACATGAGGCGCCGACGTGCGTAATTGTTCATCGGTGACGACAAATCCGCGTTCGCGGTTAATTCCTGCCTCGTCGAGCCCGAGGTTATCGGTTGCTGGCCCACGCCCCACGGCAACGAGAAGGTAATCGGCTTCGTGTGTGCTGCCATCGTCAAGGGTGACAACAACGGACGACTCGGTTTGTTCGGCCTGCTGAAAGCGCACACCGAGCGAGTAGGCAATGCCTCGACGGCGGAATGCACGCTCCAAACCCTTGCTTATTGTGGGGTCTTCCAGCGGGACGAGGTTCGGAAGGGCCTCAATGATGCGTACTTCAGCGCCAAAGGCGCGCCACACACTCGCGAACTCAACACCGATGACACCGCCACCGAGAATCAATACCCGCTGAGGGATTTCGTCGAGTTCGAGGGCCTGTTCGCTCGTGATAATACGGCCACCGATATCGAGTCCGGGCAGCGTTCGACTATACGATCCTGTCGCCAGTACGACGTCGGTGCCGACATAGGTGTCGTCGCCTACGGTTATGGAACGATCGGGGTTGAGCGTGCCCTCTCCCGATACGACAGTGATGCCACGAGTGCGCAGGAGCCCTTCGAGCCCCTTAAATTTTCGAGCAACAATGCCGTCACGAAACGCACGCACCGCGGCTGCATCAACGCCGTCAAACGTGGCGCTGATACCCGCCTTTGCTGCGGAGCGAACGGTATCGGCGACCTCTGCCGAGTGCAGGAGCGCTTTGGTCGGAATGCAGCCGCGATGCAGACACGTGCCTCCGACGCGGTCTTTCTCGATCAATGCCACTGATTTGCCCAGCTCGCTGGCGCGTATTGCGGCAGCGTAGCCGCCGCTTCCTCCGCCGAGAACGACAACGTCAAAGGTGTGTGCGCTCATCATGCCCCCTGTGCGGCGTTCTCCACGAATGTTAGTAGTGATCGAACAGTAGCCCCTGTCGGGCCCTTATCGGTGTAACCGTGGGGTGCCCCTTTATGTTCCGACGAGCCGGCAATGTCGAGGTGAACCCACGGAATACGGGGAGAGTTCTCGTCGTCTCCGGTGCGTCCAATAAAACGCTGCAAGAACAGCCCGGCAAACATCGAGCCCCCGCCACGCTCGCTCATGTTGGCATTGAGCATGTCGGCAATGGGGGAGTCAAGCGTTTCTTCCATGTACTCCGGAAGAGGCAGTGACCACGCGAGTTCATCGGCCTGCTGCGCTGATTCGAGATAGCGCTTCACGGCGTCGTCGGAACCCATAACTCCGGTGTGGCGGTTTCCGAGCGCAATGATGATGGCACCCGTCAACGTGGCGATATTCACGATGACATCGGGCTTTTCGCGACTGGCCGCTACCAGGCCGTCTGCGAGAACCAGGCGCCCTTCTGCGTCGGTGTTGTGTACTTCGACGGTTTGGCCGTCAAGCATCCGGAGCACATCGCCCGGTCGGGTGGCTCGGCCCGATGGCATATTGTCGGCGATGCACAGCCACGCGCTAACTCGAACCGGAAGGTTGAGCGTTGCTGTCGCACGAACGACACTCAGTGCCGTTGCTGCACCGGCCATGTCGAACTTCATGCCCATCATGGCTGCCGCGGGCTTCAACGAGAGCCCGCCGGTGTCGAAGGTTATTCCTTTACCAACCAGAGCGATATGGCTGGTTGCGTTACTGGGCGTGTAATCGATGCGCACCAGGCGAGGCGGGCGGTCGGAGCCCTTACCGACGCCGATTATGCCGCCATAGCCCTGTTCTTCGAGCTGGTGTTCGTCAAGAACCTGAACCGAGACATTGTCGAGATCGGCCAGTGACGACACCGCGCTCTCAGCTAATTGCTGGGGGCTTTGCCACTCAGCAGGCGTCGAGATGAGGTCTTTCACGAGCGCGACGGCGTCGGCTGCCGCGTGTGCGCGCCGAAGGGCTTCCTGCTCGATGTCGGCCACCAGAATGACTGTGCTGGCGCGGCTCGGCTTTTTCTTCAATCGATAGTCATCAAATTGGTAGCCACCCAACAGAGCGCCCTCGGCTGCGGCCGCTGCGTAAGCGTGCAGTTCTTCGGTGAGCGCAATAGCGACGCGATCAAAGCCGGTCAGGGTGCGCAGGGCGGTGCCCGCTGCGTCTCGCACGCTGTTTTCGTCGGCATCTTTACCGGCGCCGACGACGAGCAGTGGCCGTGCTGTGATCTCGGGCGCATGAACCCGGATGCTGCTGCCGGCCGCTCCCGTAAATCCGACGGCAGTGAGCGTATCTGCCAAAGAAGCGAATGGTGCTAGTGGGGTGGACGATTCTGCGATGTCAGACACCAGAAGCACAGTGGCGTCGGCGTCGACATCCGCCAGAGCGGCCGTGGACAGCTCAATTGCGGGAAAACTCATGTGATCCATCCTACGTACCCCAGCGACACTGCTGGTGTGAGCGGTGCGTGTTCGCTCATAGCGCTCCTGCGCGACGGTATCAGCTCGGACTCGTAGCATGGGGGTATGCCTTACTCGGGTGATCTTTTTGAACGTGTCGCGAATGCACCGGAAGTGCCGCAGGGGCTACCGCTGATCGTTTTATTGACGGGCTTTACGGATGCCGGAGGCGCCGTGGCCGGGCTCATGGAGCATCTGCACGAATTGCCCGACAGTGCGCCGTTGTTGGTGTTCGATAACGATGCTTTACTCGACTACCGCGCACGTCGTCCTGTTATTTCTTTTGAGCACGACCATTTGACTGACTATCGGCCCGCTCGGCTCGAACTGGCACTCATGAAAGATGCACTGGGGCAAAAGTTTCTCGTGCTGTCGGGATATGAACCCGATTTTGCATGGAACTCGTTCACCGATGCAGTGCTTGATCTCGCAGAGCAGTATCGGGTGTCGGGTATGACCTGGGTGCATGCAATTGCTATGCCCGTACCGCATACCCGCGCGATGGGTACCACGGTAAGCGGTAATCGTTCAGAGCTTGTCGCTGCGCACTCCGTCTGGAAGCCACGCACGCAAGTGCCAGCGACCGTTGGTCACCTACTGGAGTATCGCTTCGCGGAGCGTGGCGACACCGTCGTGGGCTTTGTGCTGCTGGTTCCGCACTACCTGGCAGAAACGGAGCATCCGGGTGCCGTTATGGTTGCCGCAGATCGCGTCATGACAGCCACGGGTCTGGTGTTTTCTATGGACTCGGTGCGTGAGCGCGAAAAGGGATACCTCACGCGTGTGCAGGAACAGGTAGAGCACAACGACGAACTGCAGGCGATGATCGCAACCCTCGAGCAGCGCCACGACGCCTATATGGCCGGGCGTGATTCGAATGCGGCTGAGCAGATCGACGAAGAATCACTGCCCAGTGCCGATGAACTGGCCGCTGAACTTGAGCGGTATTTGGCGAACCGGCGCCCGGGTGACGAAGGAAAAGATAGCCACTGATTGTGACGAAACGGCGCCGATAACGCTATATGGCCTGCAGTGTGAGATACTGGATGCCCGACCCGTTGTCAATGCCCTACGCTCACGCGAAGACTTGACAAGGGTCTTACTAGTGTCCGAAACGGCCCAGGGAGCCGGCGCAGCCCCTGTGAAAGGCGAGACGTGACGACTGCCACGAAGAAAAATACCCGGACGACCGCGGCAAAGAGCAAGGCCGAGGAGGCCGCTGAGGTCTCCGAAAAGGCTGCGGACGCCAAAACCGCTACCACTGAGAGCACCGCTAAGAAGGCTCCAGCGAAGAAGACTCCTGCCAAAAAGGCTCCGGCGAAGAAGTCCGCCGCGGCCAAGCCCGAAGCGGACGAGGCTGTTGCAGCCCCCGCTAAGAAGGCTCCCGCAAAGAAGACGGTTGCTAAGAAGGCGCCCGCCAAAAAACGCACGAAGAAAGACGACGACATCGTCGATGACATCGAAGAAACCGATGCCGACGAGGTAGAAGAGTCGTCAGAAGACGAAGAAGAAACCGAAAAGAAGCCAGAGTTCACGGAGCCCCTACCCACGGGCGCCATCGTTATTACGTCGAAAGACGAAGACGATGTTCCGGTGTACTCGACGCAGATTACGGGTGCAACAGCCGACCCTGTTAAGGACTACCTGAAGCAGATCGGTAAGGTTGCGCTGCTGAATGCAGCCGAAGAGGTTGAACTGGCCATGCGTATTGAAGCAGGTCTGTTTGCCGAAGAGAAGCTGTCGACCATGAGCGCAGAAGAGAAATCGGCGCAGCTCGGACTCGACTTGCAATGGGTCGCTCGGGATGGACAGCGGGCTAAGAGCCACCTTCTCGGTGCAAACTTGCGTCTTGTGGTGTCGCTTGCCAAGCGATACACCGGCCGCGGGATGCAGTTCCTCGACCTCATTCAAGAGGGAAACCTGGGTCTCATCCGTGCTGTAGAGAAGTTTGACTACACCAAGGGCTTTAAGTTCTCGACCTATGCCACGTGGTGGATTCGCCAGGCGATTACTCGCGCGATGGCCGACCAAGCCCGCACGATTCGTATTCCCGTGCACATGGTCGAAGTTATTAACAAGCTCGCGCGTGTTCAGCGACAGATGTTGCAAGACCTTGGCCGCGAACCCACGCCCGAAGAGCTCAGCCGCGAACTCGACATGACACCTGAGAAGGTTGTTGAGGTGCAGAAGTACGGCCGCGAGCCAATCTCTTTGCACACCCCACTCGGCGAAGATGGCGACAGTGAATTCGGTGACCTCATTGAGGACACCGAGGCTGTTGTTCCTGCTGATGCCGTCGGTTTTACAATGCTGCAGCGTCAGCTCGAGCAGCTGTTGGATTCGCTGTCTGAGCGTGAAGCCGGTGTGATTCGTATGAGGTTTGGCCTCGGCGATGGCCAGCCGAAGACCCTCGATCAGATTGGTGACACTTTCGGGGTGACCCGTGAGCGTATTCGCCAGATCGAGTCGAAGACGATGGCTAAGCTGCGTCACCCGAGCCGCTCGCAGTCGCTGCGGGACTACCTTGAGTGATGTGACACCCCATGCTTCCCGAGCCCGGAAAGCAGGCTTGCGCTATGTCTTTCCGGTGCTCGTTGGCAAGCTGGCTCGCTTCGCTACGCGTCTGCGTGGCGGGGGCTCAGCTTTTCCTGGTTATGTCACCAACAAGCTAGCCCCTTCTCTGCTGCCGACACTGGCAGGTCAGTTTCCTGACGGGGTCGTGTTCGTTTTGGGGTCGAACGGTAAGACCACGACCACCCACATGATCAGTGAGGTGCTGCGCGCGCATGGCCTGAAGGTCTTCACCAACCCGACCGGAGCCAACCTCCCTCAGGGGGTAACGAGCGCTCTGCTGGCCGATGCCACGCTCACCGGGCGCGTTCGGGCCGACGTAGCAGTGCTTGAGGTGGATGAAGGATACGCCTCAGAGCTCGCTGATGTGCTGTCACCATCAGTGATTTTGTCTCTCAATGTGCAGGTCGATCAGCTGTACCGCTTTTATGAGACCGAGCGCGTCGCCGACATGATGCTCGATGCGTCGAAACGGGCCTCAGAACACGTTGTGATCAACCGAGACGACCCGTACCTCAGCAAGATCGACAGCAGCGCTATGAAAGGCAAGGTGTCGTTCTTCGGCATTGCGGAGCCGATCGTTGCGGCGTCGGCGCACGGCCTGGCCAATGCGGTCGATACACGCAGCGGCGCTGCAGGCGCAATCTTGCACGACGCCTACGCAGAAGTAACAACGGTTTCCGGCCACGACATCACGGTCGCCGTTGCCGATACCGACGTAGAGCTACGGCTGCCAGCACGAGGGTTGCATTACGCTGCCGACGCTGCCGCGGCCTTGGCTGTTACGTCTCGAGTACTAGGCACGCGGTTTCAATCGCAGGCATCGGCACGAGGCTTTGCTCAGATGGCTCCCGCCTACGGCCGCGGTGAGGTGATTCCTCTGCGCGGTGATGAAACCGGCGAACAGGTTGAGTTCGTGATGTTTAAAAATGGCCCGAGTCTGCAGATGAACCTCGATGCATTCGACACGGCCCCCGAACGTGTTCTTATGGCTATCGATGAGGGAACCCCCGACGTATCGTGGCTCTATGACGTTGATGTTTCGGTGCTGGACCACGTCGATGTCGTGACGGGAGAGAAGGCGTACCAGTTGGCGCTTCGCTTGGAACACGCCGGTATTCCTATCGGACTCGTTGAGCCCGACATGGAAAAGGCTGTCGCGCGGATGCGAGAGCTCGATGCGTCGTCAACCGGACGCCAAACGTGGCTCGTCAACTACGAACTGATGATGCTCGGACGAAAAATTCTCGGCCATGGTGACCAGGAGGTTGCTCGGCGATGAGTACAACCATGCGGATTACGCAGCTGTATCCGGAACAGCTCGGTCTTACGGGTGACCGCGGAAATGTACGGGCTCTCGAAGTGCGTCTTCAACGCGCCGGTATTGCCGTGCAGGTCACGGCGATAGACCAGGGAACACCGATACCTGAAGACACCGACATTATCGTCGTGGGTAACGGCCCACTTTCGGCGCTGCGGGGTGTGCTTGACGATCTTTATGGACGCCGTGATCAGCTGATCCATCACGTTGAGTCGGGCAAACCTCTTCTCGCCATGGGCGCGGGTGCCGAGGCGCTGTCGGGCGGTATTGATCTGCTCGACGGATCCACAGTCGAAACCCTCGGGGTCTTTCCCTTCCGCGTGGAACGCACGCGGGACCGCCGAGTCGGTTACATTATCGCCGATACGGCCGATGGACAGATCGTAGGTTTTGAGGATCACGCTTCGACGTGGCATCCGGACGCAGGTGTGCAGCCTTACGGTGCTGTTACAGCCGGCGTCGGAAGCTTTGTGCGCGATGGCAAACGGTTCGAGACGATTCAGCACCATGCGGCTTTTGCCACGAATGTGCAGGGGCCGGTTCTTCCTCTCAACCCGCAGTTGAGCGATGTTCTTTTGCGTGCGGCTGCCGAACAGCGCGGTCTGTCTTATGAAACAACGGCCGAGCACGCAGCGCTTGATTCGCTTGCTCAGGGGGCACGCAGCGCCATTGGCACCTACGTGGACCGCGAAGTGTTTACCTACATGCAGGTGTGAGCTATGCAGCAGGCCAATAGCACCCTATTGCGCTGCGCCATTTCTGTTTCGGTGCTGCGCGCGGGTGCGGTGCGTCTCATGCAGGGTTCGGGCCGCACGGTCGATCTGCGCCGTGACGCACGTGGCCATGGGCTTATCACTGTGGCGCGTGTGCTGCATGAGGTATCGCAGGAGTTCCGGATGCTGGTCGACAGCGATCACGAGGTGGAGCAGCTGGCTCGGCACGGTATCGGCGCCGATACGGCGGGTGTAATAGACACTGACGTGGGCGTACTGCTCGGGTTGCCGCACAGCACAGGCACTGCGGGCCAGCGGCCCGCCATGCGTGTTTTTGGCACCGTTTTGTCGGTCAAACCGATTGAACAGGGCGCGGGTGTGTCTTATGGGTACACGTATCGTGCCCCACGTGATTCACAGGTGGCCCTGGTTACCGGCGGTTATGCGCAGGGTCTCGTGCGATCTCTGGGCAACAACATCACAGTCGATATTGCGGGCACGCTACACCCCGTTGTCGGTCGGGTTGCCATGGATGTGTGCGTTGTCGATGTGGGCGACGCGCCGGTGAGCGCGGGGGACACCGTGACATTTTTTGGTGGCACAGGGCCGACGGCACCGCATTTGCAGCAGTGGGCTGATGTTTCGGGGCTGTGGCCGGAAGAACTTGCGACGACTATTGGTCTTGCCGCCGCGCGGGAGGTCGAGGAATGACCGGCGCGTATCTCGAGGTCGATGAAACGGTACTGCAACGAAACATTGCCGCTATCCAGCAGCATGTGGCACCGGCTGAGCTTATGTGCGTTGTCAAAGACGACGCCTATGGGCTGGGGCTTGCTGCTGTTGTGCGCGCCGCACAGCAGCAGGGGGTGGACTGGATCGGAACCTATGATGTCGCCACGGCACTGCACACTCGCACAGCAGCAGGTGAACAGGTGCGCATCTTCGCATGGGCAACGTCGACATCGACCGAAGTAGAAGGGGCTTTGCGTTCTCGCATCGACCTGGGCGTGGGCAGCGCCGATTACTTGCGCACGGTGATTCGTGTCGCAGAAACTATCCGCGTATCCGCCCGAGTTCACCTGAAGATTGATACGGGCCTGCACCGCAACGGATTCTCACCCGAACAGTGGACTGATGCTGTGGCACAGGCCATGCAGGCTGAGCGCCGTGGCGTCGTGCAGTTGGTGGGCGTGTGGAGCCATCTATCTGAAGCAGACGACAGCGCCGACGATGCGTCACAGCTGATTTTTCAGAGCGCTGTGGCTGAGGCGCAGCGTGCTGGAGCGGCCATTGAGCACACGCATTTGACCGCGTCTGCTGCGAGCTGGCTGCGTCCTGAACTTCGTGGAAACCTCGTGCGCATGGGCGGATATTGCTATGGCGTGCGCTCGACCGACGGCCCCGATATCGAAGGAATAGTGCCGGCCGCGAGCCTGTGTGCACCCGTTGTCGCGATCGCAGACGACACCGTCACTGTCGCGATCGGATACCTCGATGGCATTCCTCACACTCTTGCCGGCCGCGTCAACGCCGGTACCCCGGGAGGGGGGCAACCCGTGCTCGCTATCGACGCCACGACCACCACCATCCAACGCTGGCCTCATGCACACATCGGAGACCGCGTAGTGATATATGGCCCAGGAACGCAGGGTGAACCCAGCCCCACAACGGCTGCCGAAACCATTGGCACCGTCGGCGAAGAAATGATGACGAGAATATCGCCGCTGTTACCGAGGCGATACGTGGTGCAGCAGCATCCGGAACCTGCGTAGCATCCGGAGCGGGCACAAAACATAGCCAGAGACAGAAAAGGAGGCCAGCTCCGTGCGGATTGGCCTCCTCGCGATGGTCGTTGCGACGTTAGACGACGTCGACCAGACGTGCGCTCTCATCGTGCCAACTCGTGGCTACCGCGCGAAGCTTATCTTCGTACTTGCGACCGTGGTGCGCGCAAAACAGCAGCTCGCTGCTATTAACTTCGGCAGCAATATAGGCTTGCGCACCGCAGGCGTCGCACCGGTCTGCCGCGGTGAGCCGGTAGTCAACGGTGGACGTCTCGCGTTCGGTGATGGCGTTCATCTCGTGTCCTCCTCGGATGGTGACGGCGTGATCGGTTTCGATTAATACAACCATGCCCGACGGTGGTGTATGCCCGCACAGCGGCGTGTTTCGCTGTGCGCGTACGCACCGACCGTGGTAAGGCGAAGTGAAGGCTTGATCTGTGAGTGTCTGCGCTGGGGCGTCGGTGCCCGCCGGTAGGCTTGAGTGTTGTGAGAAACGCCGAGTATTCCGCCCATCATTTGCAGGTTCTTGAGGGACTAGAAGCGGTGCGTAAGCGTCCCGGTATGTACATCGGGTCGAACGGTTCACCGGGTCTCATGCACTGCCTGTGGGAGATCATCGACAACTCTGTTGATGAGGCCGTTGCCGGCAATGGCGCGCGCATCGACGTAGTACTGCACAGCGACGGCAGCGTGACCGTGGCCGACCAGGGGCGCGGTATTCCCATTGACGTTGAACCACGCACCGGCCTGACCGGCGTAGAAGTGGTGTTTACCAAACTGCATGCAGGAGGCAAATTTGGCGGTGGCTCCTACTCAGCGTCGGGCGGACTGCACGGTGTCGGAGCCTCGGTTGTCAACGCACTCTCGGAGCGCCTCGATGTAGAAGTCGACCGAGCAGGACGCACGTATGCCATGTCGTTTCGTCGTGGCGAACCAGGTATTTTTACCGACGATGGCGAGCCGCGCTCGGACGCACCATTCACGCCTTTCGAACGCAGTAGCGAACTGCGCGTCATCGGCAAAGCACCACGAGGTGCATCCGGAACCCGAGTGCGTTACTGGGCAGACCGACAAATCTTTACCAAAGACGCCACCTTCCAACTCGGCGATCTCGAAAACCGTGCACGGCAGACGGCGTTCTTGGTTCCTGGTCTCGAAATTGTCGTGCGCGATGACCGCGGAGACGAGCCACAAGAAACGTCGTACCTCTACGAGGGTGGTATTTCGGAGTTCGTCGACTTTCTCGCTGTCGACCCGCCGATCACTGATACGTGGCGTCTGCAAGGCACCGGCAGCTACACCGAAACCGTGCCCGTGCTGCAACCGGACGGCACCATGAAAGCCACAGATGTAGAACGCGAGTGCGCCGTTGACATTGCACTGCGCTGGGGCACCGGTTACGAAACGGCCCTGCGTTCTTTCGTCAACATCATTGCTACGCCCAAGGGTGGAACTCACCAGCAGGGGTTTGAGCAAGAGCTTCTCAAGTCGATTCGTGGGCAAGTCGAGCAAAATGCGCGTCGCCTTAAGGTGGGCAACGACAAGCTAGAAAAAGACGACGTTCTTGCGGGACTCTCGGCAGTACTTGCCGTGACGGTTCCCGAACCCCAATTTGAGGGGCAGACGAAAGAGGTCTTGGGCACACCGGCCGTTCGTTCGATAGTTGCGAAGGTTGTTCGGCAGGAGCTGGCTGCGCGGTTCACCTCCACAAAACGCGACGACAAATCGCAGGCGTCGATGCTTCTCGACAAGGTAGTTTCTGAGATGAAAGCCCGTGTTTCGGCGCGGGCCCATAAAGAGACGCAGCGCCGTAAAAATGCTCTCGAGTCGTCATCCCTACCCGTCAAGCTTGTTGACTGTCGCGCTCGTGATGTCGCGCAGTCGGAGCTATTTATTGTCGAGGGTGACTCGGCGCTGGGAACTGCGCGGCTTGCTCGCAATAGTGAGTACCAAGCGCTTCTTCCTATTCGAGGAAAAATTCTCAACGTTCAAAAAGCCTCGGTCGCCGACATGCTCAATAACGCCGAGTGTGCCGCGATTATTACGTCGGTGGGTGCCGGTTCCGGACGCACATTTGATCTGTCTGCAGCCCGCTATGGCAAGGTCATTCTGATGAGCGACGCCGACGTCGATGGCGCACACATCCGCACCCTGCTGCTCACCCTGTTCTTCCGCTATATGCGGCCACTGGTTGAGGCCGGGCGTGTGTACGCAGCCGTGCCACCACTGCACCGGGTTGTCGTGATGCATCCGGGATCTAAACCTAATGAGACGATTTACACGTACTCAGAAGCCGAGCTTCACACGCTGTTAGCCAAGCTGTCAAAGAGCGGCAAACGCTGGCAAGATCCGATCCAGCGGTACAAGGGCCTCGGAGAAATGGACGCCGACCAGCTGGCCACCACCACCATGGAAAAATCCGGTCGGCTACTGCGTCGCGTCACGCTTGATGACGCCGAAGGCGCAGCGCGTACCTTTGAACTTTTGATGGGAAGCGAAGTCGCACCACGGCGCGACTTTATTATGAGCTCGAGCGATCAGCTGTCTCGCGAGGCTATCGACGCCTAAGCAATAGCAGTACCCACCGAGGCTAGGGGAGCAGCCAGCACCACACCGGATGCATCGCGCCGCGCCCCAACCTCGGGCAGTTCGCGCGCCGCACCGTCGGTGGCCAGGGCACGCGGCTCAACGCCAGCCCAGGCGAGAACGAGTGCTGTCTCGCCCTTCAGCAGTGACTGCGAGCGCACTCCTCCTGTTGCTCGCCCCTTGTGGGGGAATTCGCTGAGGGCCGTCACCTTGCCACGTCCAGCAGCAGTGCCATCGAGTGCACCGTCAACGTCGGCGACGGTCACTACAACAGCCTCGTCGCTTGCCTGTGGGGGAATAGCGGTGAAGAACAACACTCGGGCGTCTGCGGCCAGCCTGATGCCTGCCATACCCCCTGCAGCTGCACCCTGCGGTCGCACAAGAGACGCAGAGAACCGGAGCAGCTGAGTATCGGTGGCGATAAACACGAGGTCAGCATCGTCGGCGGCCTCGTGGGCGCCCACCACTTCGTCACCCTTCTTCAGTCCGATGACCTCGACCTCGGGCCGTTCGGTCAGAGCAGAAGGCACGAACCGCTTCACGATACCGCCGCGCGTACCCAGCGCTACAGGAACATCAGAATCGAAGCGAACCAACGCGAGTACACGCTCTTTTTTATCGCTGAGCCCAAGGTAATCGTGCACGCGCACACCCGCGCCCAGCTGCACGGAGGCAGGTGGTACGGCGGGCACATCAACGGGCGAGAACCGCACAACACGGCCGGCACTGGTGAGGGCACCAATTTCGCTCCGTGTTGTTGTGGTTATTCGCGCAAGAACCGCGTCGTGTTTGCTGCGGCGGCGCGGCGGCGTCAACTCCGCCGTTTCGTCGTCGATGCGCACCATCCGGCCGGTTGTTGAAAGCAAGACCTGGGTGGGGGCATCCGCGATCTGCAGGTCGGCTGCCGCTTTTGCTGTGCGTGGGCGCGCAGGCGCAGCGTTCAACAGCAGGGTGCGGCGCGGCGAACCATACTTATCGGCCGCTGCTTCGAGTTCTGAGGCAACCTGTGCATGCAGCAGGGATTGGTCACCCAGCAGTTCTTCGAGTTCTGCGATTTCTTGCAGCAGACGATCGCGCTCAGCTTCGAGCTCAATGCGCGAAAACTTTGTCAGTCGGCGTAGGCGGAGTTCGAGAATATATTCGGCCTGTATCTCGTCGAGATCGAACACCTGCTGCAATCGGGCACGGGCCTCTTCGGAGTCTTCTGACGACCGAATAACCTGAATAACCTCGTCAATATCGACGATGGCCAGTAGCAGACCACGCACAAGATGCAGCCGTTCGCGACATCGCGCGAGACGATACTGGCTGCGTCGCGTAATGACTTCGATTCTGTGATCGAGGTAAACCTGCAGCAGTTCTTTAATGCCGAGAGTTTTCGGTTGGCCATGCACAAGCGCCACGTTGTTGATCGAAAAAGAATCTTCTAGCGGCGTGTAACGAAAAAGCTGTTCCAGGACAGCTGCAGGATCAAAGCCCGTCTTGATTGTGATGATCAGACGCAGACCATTCTTACGGTCTGTGTAATCTTGCACATCGCTGATGCCCTGCAGCTTTTTGGTCGTTACCGCATCCTTCATTTTTTCAATGACGCGTTCCGGACCAACCTGGTACGGCAGTTCTGTAACAACAATTCCTTTACGCCGCGGACCCAGCGACTCGATCGAGGTCTTGGCACGAACCTTGAAAGCGCCCCGGCCCGAACGGTAAGCGTCTTTGACACCGTCAAGCCCCATGAGTATTCCGCCCGACGGAAAATCGGGGCCGGGCATAAACTCCATGAGTTCGTCGACGGAGGCATCCGGATGCTGCAGCAAATGAATCGCGGCAGCCACAACCTCGTTCAGGTTGTGCGGCGCCATATTGGTCGCCATACCCACGGCAATACCCGAGGCGCCGTTGACCAGCAGATTGGGAAACGCCGCTGGAAGAACCGCAGGCTGCTGAAATTGACCATCGTAGTTAGCGACGAAGTCGACGACATCTTCGTCGAGATTCTCGGTCATCGCCAGGGCAGCCGCATCGAGACGCGCCTCGGTGTATCGGGAGGCTGCCGGGCCGTCGTCGAGCGAACCAAAGTTGCCGTGGCCATCGACCAGCGGCACCCGCAGCGAAAAGTGCTGGGCCAGACGAACAAGAGCATCGTAGATGGGGGCATCGCCGTGAGGGTGGAGTTTACCCATCACCTCGCCCACGACGCGCGCGCTTTTGACGTGTCCGCGGTCGGGCCGAAGACCCATTTCTGCCATCTGATACAGAATGCGCCGCTGGACGGGTTTTAAACCATCGCGGGCATCCGGGAGTGCTCGGGAATAGATGACGGAATAGGCGTACTCCAAGAACGACCCCTGCATCTCTTGCGAGAGATCGATGTCGTGAATGCGTTCATCTACCGGCTCAGCTGGCGTAGTGCGGGCCATGGGGCTCCTGCGGACGAAGGGACGATCGGGCACTGTGCCGCGGAGACAGCCGTCTCAACGCAGCATCCGGACGCGGCCACATGTGCGAGACTGGCCCGGATGTCTCTCATGCTACCCGTCGATTCCGCATCCACCCGCAGCATTACCGGGGTGGCGGACGACTTACTGACCGCCCTCACCGGTGCGCAGGGCAATTTACGGCCGTGCCGTTCTGCCGTGTTGATTGTTGTTGATGGACTCGGTGCGCTGCAGCTTCGCGAGCATGCGGGCCACGCGCGCTGGTTGAGCGCGGGCCTGGGCAAAAAAGATACGGCGCGATCGGTGACCCCCACCACGACCGCCGCCGCGCTGACATCGCTGCTCACGGGTGTGGGGCCGGGCCGCCACGGACTCGTCGGCTACCGCGTGCGCGATCCAGAATCTCGCGCGGTTGTGAATGTGCTGAGCGGTTGGGAAGAATCTCGGGCCGATCCCGTTCAGTGGCAGCAAGCCCCCACTATTTTTGAGCGCGCCTCGCGTGACAACCACCCGACGCTCGCTGTGGGGCTGCCCATGTACGCGGGAACGGGCTTTAGCGCGGCAACGCTTCGTGGTGCCACATTCGCCGGATACAAGCAGCCAGAAGAGCGTGTAGCAGCCGCGTTTGCTTTTGCGGAAGCCCACGAGGGCGCTTTGGTCTACTGCTACTTGCCTGAGGTTGATAAGGCGGGGCACCGATACGGAGTCGACTCCCCGCAGTGGCGGGCCGCTCTCGAACAGATTGACGCTGCACTGGATCAGCGAATTCCTCCTGGTGTGGGCGTGCTGGTGACTGCCGATCACGGCATGATCGATGTGCCTGCGCACCGCCACCTTGTGATCGATGAGGATGACCGGATGCTAGACGGCGTTGCCGCGCTCGGCGGTGAACCACGCTTTTTGCACGTCTATCTCGAACCCGATACCGATGCCGAAGAAGCCCTTGAGCGCTGGCGCGAAGGCTGTGGCGATTTTGCCGAAGTAATGTCACGTGAACACACCGTGCGCGAGGGGTACTGGGCCGACCTTGCTATGAATGTGCAGGACCGCATTGGTCACCTTGTTGTTGCCGCGCGCGGGCGCTGCGCGCTCTACGACGGCAGAGAAGACCCTGGCCCTCGCGGCATGATCGGGCAGCATGGCTCGCTGACGCCCGAAGAAGTTCTTGTTCCCTATATTCGTCGGGGTACGTTTGCGTCGTAGCAGCACCGACCCGTTGCATCCGGCCCTACTCTTCGGTGCGTGCCCCAAAAACAATCTCATCCCACGACGGGAGCTCTCGGCGCCGACGTCTACTGGTCGATGTCTGCCGAGAACCCTCTTGCTGATCACCAGTCGCGGAGTTCGCCTCGAGGGGCTCAGACTCCGGAGCAGGCTCGTGGGTGGTGTCGACGGGACCGTTATCGACGTCGCCAAATAGCGACTCGCTGAGCTGAGGCTGACCGAGCTGCTCATGCTGTTCTTCGTCGGCGACAGGAGCCTCCGGGGCAGAGTCACCGGCGGTATCGTCGGTGCCGTCGACAGGTTCGTCGTTGATAACGCTGATGGGCCACCGTGGCGTTGTTCGCAACTCGTTGCCATCGGCTTCTGTATCGGAATCACGCTGGCCCCGGCGACGGCGTAATGCTTCCAGCAAATCGGCCGTATCTGACGAAGGAGCAGAGTGATGGGGGGCTCGTTTTGTCGCAGCTTCTTGCACTGCCGGATCAGAGCGTTCGGGTTCAGTCTCAGAGGCCGCGGCGTTGACGTTGTCATCAACCGGAGCAGCGGGCAGCTTTCGCGGCCCGAACGCACCAGAGTCAAAGCGCGAGGTGTCTTTTAACGGCGAAGTGCGCTCACTGTCGAGGGCACGAAGCCGGGGGATGAGTCCTTCGGGAAGAGGGCCAGGCCGCGAAAGTTTCTCAGCATCCGAATTGATTGCGGTTAATGCGCTGCGGCGTGGGTCAAAACGCCACCGTGCGTCGTGCTGAATATCTTCCGCCGCAAATTCAAGTTTGACGACCCAGCCTTCGTCGTCTCGCCAACTGACCCATCGTTCTTTCGACGCCGCGAGATCGGACAAGCGGGCTCGCACGGCCTCACCGAAAGTGGGCTGAGCATCGGGTTCGATTTCATTTCCGAGAGCAACAGAAACCGAAAGAGCTTGCGACACGATGTGTTCACGTTCTGCGAGCACCGGTCCCTCAAAGCGCTCCACCACTTCACGATCGACACCCAGGAGCTCAGCGGTCTCAGAAGCTGAGAGTCCGCTGCGAATATGCTGCTGGATTTCCCGGGGGCTCGCGGCCAGCGGGGCTGTGCGAGACGACCGCTGGGCGCGACGAATTTCTGCATGCAGCACATCGTCGATGGGCAGCGCAAAGCGCTCACCCGCCTCTGTGGCAAGCACCAGCAGGTTTTCTTCGGTTCCAACGATCGTGATGTGTTCCATCCGCCCGCCCCTCATAATGGGTTCGACCTATCGTGCCATGACCTCGCGGTGCGAGCCGGGAATACGGTGGGCGCGCCGCGAGTTTGTTCAGTGATGGCCGCAACATTTGCAAAATCTGCGCGCGTCATGCAAACTAGCGCCCGCCGATTACCCGACGGCACCCCACCACTGATCAAGGAAAGTCGAGATCCATCCCATGGCAACCGACTACGACGCACCTCGTAAGAGCGAAGACGAGAGCGAGTCGATCGAGGCGCTCAAAGAGCGGGTGCCCGACAAGCTGTCGGGCTCGGTCGACGTCGAAGACGCCGACAACCCAGCTGGCTTTGAGCTGCCCGGCGCAGACCTTTCTGACGTCGAGCTGGACGTTGTTGTTCTTCCAGCCCAGCAAGACGAATTTACGTGCGCCAGTTGCTTCCTCGTGAAGCACCGCTCGCAGGTCGACCATGAAGAGTCATATGGTCTCATCTGCAAAGAGTGCTCTGCCTGACCGCTCGACAAACGCGCCCGAACCCTCGTGGTTACGGGCGCGTTGTAGTGCCGTCTGTGTAACGCTCACTCGATGAAGCCTGCTGCGCTGCAATAATCGCCGCTGCGAGGCGGTCGGGGGTTCGTGAAGAGATTGTCCACGTGTCGACGGGATCGTGGGAATCGACATTCGGTATCACAACGAGGCCGTCAATACCGCCGCGGATGAGATGCCATCCGCGAGCGGAAAGCTGATGGCCGCGCCCGGCCCTGGCTTCGTCACCGGTAAGCACGCGCGGCTGGCCGAGCCAGCGGACGTCGATATGTGCCCGGCCCGCATACAGAGTGCTACCCACAACGGCCACACGGGGCGACAGTGCGACGAATAGAACGATGATCGCGACGGTGGCTGCAAAACCGAGTGTCATAGCAATCGCTGCGCCCACAGGGATGAAGCTGAGAGTGACCATCGGGCCGGCGATTGCAGCAGCCAACAGCGCCCAGAGACTGGGTGTGAGGTGCTCGCGGTACACAGGGCGCACCGGTTGCTCGGGATTCTGCATTAGCCTCTATTCTCGTGACCGACAAAGTCGACATTCCCATTATTGCCCCTGCCGTACCCGTATACGCGCATCCCGGTGATGCCGGTGCAGACCTCGTAGCCACACACGCGGTGGCGCTACAGCCAGGTGAGCGCGCCCTCGTTGGCACCGGAGTGCGTATCGCCCTGCCCGAAGGTTTTGCCGCGTTCGTTGTTCCGCGCAGTGGCCTGGCTGCCCGCCACGGCATTACCGTAGTGAACGCGCCCGGCACCGTTGATGCGGGTTATCGTGGCGAAATCAAGGTGTGTTTACTCAACACAGATAGGCACGAGGCGTATGAGGTAGCCGAGGGTGATCGCATCGCGCAGCTGATAATTATGCCGGTGGTTCACGCGCGGTTTATTCCGGTAGAAGACCTCGACTCCACGACTCGTGGCGACGGCGGTTTCGGCTCGACCGGATACCAAAAATAAGGATTCAGTACAACAGCACGTGGATGCGGAGCGAAAACAATGAACGAAGCAAATAATGCGCGCGAAGCCCTGACCGGCGATCGCGCTGTCGACGGACCCTTCGACGACTCGGAGGCTAACCGCGTACGGCCGTACATCGACCTCGGCGGCATCAAGATTCTTCCGCGCGAAGGATTAAACCTTCGACTCGAGGTTGAAGAGCAAAATAAGCGGATCGTTGCCATCGGACTTGATTATGCGAATTCATCGCTGCAGGTACAGCCCTTCGCGGCACCTCGCTCAACAGGCCTGTGGGATGAGACCCGCGACCAGATCCGCGAACAGATCACCAAGCAGGGCGGTACTGTTCGTGAAAACCAGGGCAACCTCGGCGTCGAACTTATTGCCAGCATTCCCACGGCCGGCGGCGAAGGAGCCGCGGCCGCGCGGCCAGCACGATTCGTGGGCGTTGATGGGCCACGATGGTTCCTGCGCGGTGTTATCGGTGGTGCCGCAGTAGATGACCCTGCTGCCGCCGCGCAGATAGAAGACCTGTTTCGCTCCATCGTTGTTGTACGAGGCAGTGCACCCATGCCTCCGCGTGACCTGATTCCCCTCAAAATGCCGTCAACGCCGGGGGCCGCGTGAACTCGACGTCTGCGGAGCATCCGGATCCGGATGCTGAAACAGGAGACGACAAAGCCACCGCGGAGGTTGTCGGCGAGGCGTTGAGCGCGGCGGCGCGCAAGGCAGGGATTGATCCCGACAGCGATGCAACAACAGGCGCCATGGTGTGGGCTGTCATGGGCCGTTGGCGTGGTGTGATGGAATCGGTCCTGCCGCTTCTCGCCTTCATCGTTTGTTATACGGTGACAAAGCAGCTCGTGCTGTCTCTGGGCATCTCGGTGGGAATCGCGGCGGTATTCACGCTCGTTCGCCTGGCCAAGAAGTCGCCCCCTATGACCGCGCTTTCGGGCCTATTTGCGGCCATCGTTGCGGCGATTATTCCTTTACTCACCGGGCGAGCAGAAGATCAGTTCATTGTCGGTTTTATTACGAACGCTGCCTACGGATCGGGCATTGCTCTGTCGGCGATCATCGGATGGCCGCTGATAGGCCTGATCGTCGGCTACCTCAAGGGCGAAGGCCTGGCATGGCGGCATAATAAACGACGTAAGCGTGCCTTCATCGGGCTGACTCTTGCGTGGGCTGGCTTGTTTTTTATGCGCCTGGCTGTGCAGCTGCCGTTCTATTTTTCTGGGGATGTGGCGCTACTGGGGACGGTCAAGCTCATTATGGGGCTACCGCTGTTCGGTGTGCTGTTAGCAGCAACCTGGTGGGTTTCCCACTCTCTTTACCGCGCGTCGGGCACGCCATCCGCGAAGGAATCATGATAGATTTATCTTGACGTCAAGATAAATCTTCCTCTTTCGTTGTGTCGTCGAAAGCGGCACACTGGTAAGGCAGACCTTGCTAGCCCTCGCCAGAGTTGACGAGGAAGATGGAGGCGTCGCGTGCCCCATCAGACCAAGAAGGAGACGGATACGTGTCCACGGTGAATAGCTTCGGTGCTCAAAGCACCCTGACGGTCGGCAGCACCGACTACGAGATCTTCCGGATCGACTCCGTCGCCGGATCAGAAAAGCTGCCTTTTAGCCTTAAGGTGCTTCTGGAGAACCTGCTTCGAACAGAAGACGGCGCCAACGTTACTCGCGAGCAGATTGAAGCTCTCGGTAACTGGGACGCCAACGCCGAGCCCGATACAGAGATTCAGTTCACGCCCGCACGCGTGGTCATGCAAGACTTCACGGGCGTTCCCTGCATCGTCGACCTCGCAACGATGCGCGAGGCAGTGACCGAGCTTGGTGGTGACCCCAACCGCATCAACCCGCTCTCGCCCGCCGAAATGGTTATTGACCACTCGGTGATCGCCGACCTCTTCGGTAGCCCATTGGCCCTTGAGCGCAACGTTGAAATTGAGTACGAGCGCAACGGTGAGCGTTACCAGTTCTTGCGTTGGGGGCAGACCGCATTCAACGACTTTAAGGTCGTTCCCCCGGGCACGGGAATCGTGCACCAGGTCAACATCGAACACCTCGCCAAGGTCATCTATGACCGCGACTTCACCGATCCTGCATCCGGAAAATCGGTACTGCGGGCTTACCCCGACACCTGTGTGGGTACTGACTCACACACGACGATGGTCAACGGTCTGGGTGTGCTCGGCTGGGGCGTTGGCGGTATCGAAGCAGAGGCCGCCATGCTGGGGCAGCCCGTATCGATGCTGATCCCTCGCGTTGTCGGATTCAAGCTGTCGGGTGAAATTCCTGCCGGTGTCACGGCAACTGATGTCGTGCTCACCATTACCGACATGCTGCGTCAACACGGTGTGGTGGGCAAGTTTGTCGAGTTCTACGGCGCTGGTGTGGCCTCGGTGCCGCTGGCTAACCGTGCAACTATCGGAAACATGAGCCCTGAGTTCGGCTCGACCGCGGCGATCTTCCCGATCGACGATGTCACGACCGACTACCTGCGACTGACCGGGCGCGACGAAGAGGCCATTGCTCTCGTTGAGGCGTATGCCAAAGAACAGGGTCTGTGGCACGACCCCAGCAGCGAGCCGGTCTTCAGCGAATACATGGAACTCGATCTGTCGACCGTTGTTCCTTCGATTGCTGGACCGAAGCGTCCGCAGGACCGCATTCTGCTGTCCGAGGCCAAGAAGCAGTTTGAGAAAGACATTCTCGACTACGCCTCAGCGTCGACCACCGACGACATCGTTGACCTTGAGTCGAAGCACTCGTTCCCAGCCTCCGACCCCGGTAGTGTTCCCGGTGAAGAAGAGAGCCACACCCGCGCGGTTCACGTCTCGAGCGGTGTGAACGGTTCTTCGAAGCCGGTGACGATCAACCCACCGAGTGGCGCCCCATACGTCATCGATAACGGTGCCGTGACGCTGGCTGCGATTACCTCGTGCACCAACACCTCTAACCCCTCGGTGATGGTTGCAGCAGGCCTGCTGGCACGTAAGGCTCTCGCCAAGGGGCTGAAGCAGAAGCCGTGGGTGAAGACGACGTTGGCACCCGGCTCGAAGGTTGTTACTGACTACTACGAGAAGTCGGGCCTCAACGAAGACCTCGAAGGCCTCGGTTTCTACACAGTGGGTTACGGCTGCACCATCTGTATCGGTAACTCTGGTCCATTGATCGACGAAGTATCCGCGGCGGTCAACGACCACGACCTTGCTGTGACAGCGGTGCTCTCCGGTAACCGTAACTTTGAGGGCCGGATTAGCCCCGACGTAAAGATGAACTACCTGGCCTCGCCGCCACTCGTCGTAGCATACGCCCTGGCTGGGACGATGCACTTCGACTTTGACAACGACCCGCTCGGTCAAGACAACGACGGCAACGATGTCTTCTTGAAAGACATCTGGCCCGCGCCAGAAGAGGTACAGGAGATTGTCGGCACCGCGATCTCGCGGGAGCAGTTCATCAAGCAGTACGCCACAGTGTTCGATGGTGACGAACGGTGGAAGACACTGCCGACGCCGACCGGCCCGATTTTTGATTGGGACGAAAAGTCGACCTACGTGCGCAAGCCCCCATACTTCGACGGTATGACCATGGAGCTGACTCCGGTCACCGACATTAGTGACGCACGTGTGCTGGCAACGCTGGGCGACTCGGTCACCACCGACCACATTTCGCCTGCCGGAGCCATCAAGATTGGTACGCCCGCTGCGCAGTACCTGCGTGCACACGGTGTGGCGCAGAAAGACTTCAACTCGTACGGCTCACGCCGTGGTAACCACGAAGTCATGATCCGTGGCACCTTCGCGAACATTCGTTTGAAGAACGCTCTCGTCAAGGCCGTCAACGACGGCCAGCAGATCGAGGGTGGCTATACGCGTGACTTTACGCAGGCAGACGGACCTCAGGCGTTCATTTATGACGCCAGCCAGAACTACCAGGCTCAGGGAACTCCGCTGGTGATCTTTGGTGGTAAGGAATATGGTTCGGGTTCATCGCGTGACTGGGCAGCAAAGGGCACCCGCCTGCTCGGAGTCAGTGCTGTTATCGCTGAAAGCTTCGAACGAATTCACCGCTCGAACCTGATCGGTATGGGCGTTGTACCACTGCAGTTCCCCGAAGGGGAGAACTGGGAATCGCTGGGTCTGGATGGCACAGAAATTGTGTCGATCTCTGGCCTCGAGGAACTCAACAACGGATCGACACCCAAGACGGTGCACGTGACGGCGAAGCCGAGCGAGCACTCTGCCGAAGGTAAGGAAACGATTGAGTTTGATGCGATCGTTCGTATCGATACGCCGGGAGAAGCCGACTATTACCGTCACGGTGGAATCCTGCAGTACGTATTGCGTTCACTGGTCTAACCAGTAGGCGTCTGTGTGGCTTCGGCTCACTCTCGATGAGGGGCCGAAGCCACACGGGTTTCACCGGGCGTATGCACGGCCACGCGGTACACTGGGCAGGGTTGCACGCAGTCACATCTGTGAATAGTCGAGTCGAAGAGGAGTGCCGATGCCGATTCTTTCGAGCATCCATGGTCCCCGTGATCTTGATGCGCTCTCGGTGCACGAGCTCACGCAGCTAGCAGCTGAGGTTCGTGGTTTTCTTATTGAAAATGTTGCGCGCACAGGAGGACACCTCGGGCCGAATCTCGGCGTCGTCGAGCTAACCATTGCTCTGCACCGAATTTTTGAATCCCCGGACGACCCCATCATCTTCGATACCGGGCATCAGTCGTATGTGCACAAACTGTTGACCGGACGACAAGACTTCTCGCATCTTCGTTCCCGCGGGGGACTAGCCGGCTACCCACAGCGTAGCGAGAGCCCCCATGACGTGGTGGAGTCGTCACATGCATCCAGCTCTCTCAGTTGGGCTGACGGTATTTCACGAGCGCTGACCGCTACCGGAAGATCGGACCGCCACGTTGTTGCCGTGGTTGGAGACGGCGCGCTCACTGGCGGCATGACGTGGGAAGCACTCAACAACATCAGCGATGACAACGACCGCAACCTTGTCATTGTCGTCAACGACAACGGCCGCTCGTATGCGCCGACTATTGGCGGTATGTCGCGCTACCTCAACCGGGTACGGACGGCTGCGACCTACCGTCAGCTGCATCACCGCTCAGACCGACTTTTTCGCGCACTCGGCCCGTTCGGCCGGGCACTGTTTCGTGGCGTGCGCGGTGGTACCCACGGCTTCCTCTCGCGCTTTACCGATAACGCAGCGCTGTACTCCAACCTCGATATTAAGTATCTCGGGCCGGTTGACGGCCACGATATTGAAGCGTTGCTCGAGACCCTTGCGCTGGCAAAATCATATGGTGCTCCCGTTATTGTTCATGCCATCACGGAAAAGGGCCGCGGCTACGAGCCGGCACTCAAGGATGTTGCTGACCAGTTTCATGCCGTTGGGCGCATAGACCCGCAAACAGGGAATTCGCTCTCGTCGGGAGGGCGCAGCTGGACTGATGTCTTCTCTCAGTCGCTCGTGAACGCAGGAGAGCGAGACGAACGCGTTATTGCTATGACCGCCGCTATGCTCCGGCCCACGGGCCTGGCGGCGTTCGCTGAAAGGTTTCCGTCACGCGTCTACGACGTTGGTATTGCCGAGCAGCATGCGGTTACCTCTGCCGCAGGTTTGGCGTTTGGTGGGCTGCATCCGGTTGTGGCTCTGTACTCAACCTTTATGGGACGAGCGCTTGACCAGGTGCTCATGGATGTGGCATTGCATAAGGCCGGCGTCACTTTCGTGTTGGATCGTGCTGGCGTGACCGGTCCGGACGGGCCGAGTCACCACGGTATGTGGGATCTCGCGATGCTGCAGATCATTCCCGGGATTCGCATTGCTGCGCCGCGCGACGCCACACGGCTAGAGGAAGCGCTTAATGAGGCGTTGGCCGTTGACGATGCCCCCACCGTCATTCGTTTTCCGAAGGGCAGTGTCTCCGACGATATTCCCGCCGTCGAGCGCTTGGACGACGGCGCAGAAGTGCTTTACCGCAGTGACAGCAACGACGTGCTCATCATGGCGATAGGGCCATTTGCGTCGTTGGCTCTTGATGTTGCCGAGAGGCTGCAGGCGCAGGGGATTGGCGCCACCGTTGTTGACCCGCGGTGGGCGATTCCGGTACCGACGTCGATCGTGACACTGGCCGCTGACCACCGTCTTGTTATTACATTGGAAGACGGCATTCGCGTCGGTGGTATCGGTACCCGTGTGCGGCAGGTTCTGCGCGAGGCCGAGGTAGATACTGCGGTCGATGAGTTGGGGCTGCCCGATGAATTTATCGACCATGCCTCGCGTGAAGAAATTCTGGAAGATGCAGGGCTGACTGCTTCGAAGATTGCTCGCGACGTAGTCGCTCAGGTTTTGGGTACGCGGATTCCTGTTGCCCGAGGCGCGGGCGACCCCGAGGTGACCGGCACGGGCAGTGTCGACCTGTCTTTCCACGATCATTCTTGAGTGCTGCCCATACACGCCAGCACGAATGAGAAAGAGGCTGGGTAGAGAACTTGTCTCTACCCAGCCTCTTCGCTTACGGCGACGCTGTTTTAACGCACCTTAAGCATGCGCAATGCCGCGGATCGGTGGGTTGTGGAAGGTGTCGCCGAAGACCCGCTCCGAGGCCCCCTCACGGTCAAGATAGGGCGACGCGCCTCCGTCGATAAACGGCCAACCCGCGCCCAGAATCAGGCACAGATCGATGTCTTCGACTTCGGGCACGACACCCTCATCGAGCATGGTACGAATTTCTTGAGCGAGCCCGTCTTGCACCCGCTGCAAGATAGTCTCTGCACTCACCGGTGCAGAGCCGACTGCAGGGCGCAGTGTCTTCTCTGCTGCCTTGGTCCACCCCGTGACCCGACCCGCCTTGTCTTTTTCGACCACGCGATCGAGCTCCGCCAGTGCGTGGAAGTTGTCGTTGGCATAGAACCTTTCGGGGAATGCCCGCACCATGGTGTCTTGCACGTGGGCGGCAACCTTCCAACCGACAAGGTCGATCAGTTGGAACGGGCCCATCGGTAGGCCGAGCGGCGCAAAGGCCTTCTCGACATCGACGATAGGGGTGCCCTCGTAGACGGCACGCGCTGCTTCGCCCATCACTTTGGCGAGCAGCCGGTTGACGACAAACCCGGGCGCGTCAGCGGTCAGCACAGCGTTCTTTCGCAGGGTTTTCGCGACAACGAACGCTGTTGATAGCGCCTGTTCATTTGTGACCGGTGTCTTGACGATCTCAACCAGTGGCATGACGGCCACGGGGTTAAAGAAGTGAAAACCTACCAGCCGTTCCGGATGCTTAAGAGCGCGCCCGATTTCTTCGACCGACAGCGATGACGTGTTCGTGGCAAGAACGGTGTCTTCGCCGACGATGCCTTCGATTTCCGTGAATACCTGTTGTTTGACGCCGACTTCTTCAAACACTGCTTCGATAACGAAATCGCAGTCGGCGTAGTCGTTTTTATCGACGGTGCCGTGCAGGAGTCCGCGTAGACGGTTCGCGCCGTCCGAGTCGAGCCTGCCCTTGCTGTGGAGCTTCGCGATTTCGTCGTGAATGTACGCGATGCCCTTGTCGACGCGTTCCTGGTCGATATCTGTGATGAGCACCGGCACTTCAAGGCGACGCAGAAACAGGAGTGCGAACTGGCTGGCCATGAGACCTGCGCCTATAACGCCCACCTTGGTGACCTTCTTGGCGAGTTCTTTATCGGGTGCGCCCACCGGTCGCTTTGCACGCTTTTGTACAAGGTCAAAAGCGTACATAGATGCAGCGAACTGATCGCCCGTGACGAGTTCTGCTAGGGCTTCGTCTTCGCGCGCAAAGCCTTCGGCTTTTGTGCCACTGCGGGCTTTGTCGAGCAGGTCCAGCGCGACATAGGGCGACCGCGGCATGGTGCCGATCTTTGATTCCAGCATGCCGCGAGCCATCTTGATGGCGATGGGCCACTTGGTGAGCCGCTCCATTTTGCCGGGCTCGTTCTTGCGTTCCACTTTGGTTTTGCCGGTGATAACACTGTCGGCCCAGCGCAGCGAGTCTTCGAGGTAGTTCGCGGCAGGAAAGATTGCGTCCATAATCCCCAGGTCAAATGCCTGCTGGGGCTTAAGCATGCGGTTTTGCTTGAGGGGGTTGGAGATAACCACCTCGAGTGCGTTTTCAATTCCAATGAGGTTGGGCAGTAGATATGCCCCGCCCCAACCCGGAATGATGCCGAGGAATACTTCGGGCAGCGCAATGGCAGCCGCTGATGCATCGACCGTGCGGTAGGTGGAGTTGAGGGCAATTTCAAGCCCACCACCCAGTGCGAGGCCGTTGACAAAAGCGAAGCTGGGGACTCCGAGGTCGCCCAGCATGCCCAGTACTTTGTGGCCGAGCTGAGCGATAAGCCGCGCGTTGTCTTTTGAGCCGAGCTTGGTGATGTCTGACAGGTCGGCGCCTGCCGCAAGAATGTATTGCTTGCCGGTGATTGCCACAGCGTCGATTTCGCCTGATGCTGCGCGTGCACGCAGCTGCGCGAGCGTCTCACCAAGTTCGATGAGGGTGGCGGGCCCAAGTGTGTTCGGTCGGGTATGGTCACGCCCATTGTCGAGTGTGATGAGCGCCAGTGTTTTTCCGGATGCAAGACGGATATCTTGCACAAGGGAGTGGGTAATTACTTCGCCCTCAGCCAGTTTCTGGAGAGGCGAAAAGTCGATTGCTTCATAGTCAGTCATCTCGATGCCCTCTCTTATTTGCGCTTCTTCTTACCGTTGTAGTGGGGGTTTTCCCATACAACAGAGCCACCCTGGCCGAGGCCCACGCACATAGCGGTGAGACCGTACTGCACGTCTGGGCGCTGTTCAAACTGAGCAGCCAGTTGAATCATGAGACGCACTCCAGAGGCTGCCAGCGGGTGTCCGAGAGCAATGGCTCCGCCCCAGGCATTGACGCGGGGGTCGTCGTCGGCGATGTCGAAGTGGTCGAGGAGCGAAAGAACTTGAATAGCAAATGCCTCGTTCAGCTCGAATAGTCCGATGTCGTCGATCGTGAGTCCTGCTTTGCGCAGTGCCTTTTCGGTCGACGGAATCGGACCGATTCCCATGATCTCTGGTTGGACACCGGCGAACGCAAAAGAGACCATGCGCATTTTTGGCTTGAGGTCGAATTCTTTCACTGCGTGGCCGCCCGCGAGTAGTGACATAGTCGCGCCATCGGTCAAGGGTGATGACGTACCGGCGGTGACGCGTCCGTGCGGACGGAAAGGTGTTTTTAGCCCAGCGAGGTCTTCCATGGTTGTTCCGGGGCGTCGACCTTCATCTTCCGTCGCGAGGCCCCATGAACCGTCGGCCGTCTTGATGGCGACGGGAACAAGGTCGGACTGGATGTGCCCCGCGTCATAGGCTGCCTGCACTTTGTGCTGGCTCAACATGCCAAAGCGGTCGGCACGCTCTTTTGTCAGGTGCGGAAAACGGTCGTGAATACGCTCGGCGGTCACACCCATGTTGAGAGCGCCCGGGTCAACCATTTTCTCGGCAACAAAGCGCGGGTTGGGGTCGGCGTTGGAACCGATGGGGTGGTGCCCCATGTGTTCAACGCCGCCTGCCAGAGCTACGTCGTACATTCCCATGGCGATGGACGCGCCCATTGTGGTCACACTTGTCATGGCGCCCGCGCACATACGCTCGACGGCAAGGCCGGGAACAGTCTGCGGGAGACCCGCCAAGATAGCGACAGAACGCCCCAGGGTCAGACCCTGGTCTCCGGTTTGCGATGTCGCAGCAATAGCAACGTCGTCGACACGGTCGAGGGGAACCTCGGGGTTCCTTTCCATGACGCCGATGGTGGCTTTTACAGCCAGGTCATCTGCGCGGGTATTGAAGTACATGCCCTTCTCGCCGGCGCGCCCAAAGGGGGTACGCATGCCATCGACGAAGAAGACGTCAGAGATTTCGGCCACTCTGCCTCCAGTTTTCAGGTTAATAACAGCCTAAGAGGCGCACCGGGGCCGGGGGAATCCCTTGGGCCGAACCTACGAATCGGAGTCGGTGGCCTCTTCCAGGTCTTGCACGGAATCAACAAAGGCTTGGGTGATCTTCTGTGCAGTGTGCTCAATTTGCCACGCACGGGCGCCGCGTTCACGCAGTGCCTCGGCAATAGCATCCGGTGTCAAAGCAGGCGGCTCCCACGCGATACGCCGCAGAGTATCAGGGGTAAGAAGGTTCTCAACCGGCATGCCCAGTTCTTCGGCAACGGCCAAAACAGCTGGCTTAGCACGCTGTAGACGCGCGGCTGCTTCGGGGTTGCGATCTTTCCACGCCCGCACCGGGGGAGGGGCATCGCTGGGAACACGTTCGCGCGGTAGATCGTCACTCGCGCGTCCCTGTTCGATAGCTGCCCACCAGCGACTGAGCTGTGTACGGCTCGCACGACCCGTGAAAGCCGAAAGCCCTGCGAGCGCACCCTGCGAACGCGGTTCGGCAAGCACAGCAGCAATCAGCGCCCTATCTGGAACAAGGCGGCCAGGAGCAACATCTTGTTCACGCGCATAGTCTTCGCGCGCCTGCCAGAGCGCACGAGCGACCGCGAGGTTACGTGCGCCACGCACCTGGTGGAGTCCACTCAATCGGCGCCATGGCTCTGCTCGCGGTGCTTTTGGCAGCTTTATCCGCTCGGCCTCAAACTCTTCGGCCGCGATCGACGTTTTGCCCTGTTCAGCCAACTCTTCGGCAAGAGCATCACGTACATCGATCAGATGCACAACATCTAAAGCGGCGTATTCCAACCAAGAATCAGGAAGCGGGCGGGTCGACCAGTCTGCCGCGGAATGCTCCTTCGCCAAATGGATGCCAAGGGCATGCTCAACAGCAGCGGCAAGCCCAACCTTTTCATGCCCCGCCAGCCGAGCACCCAGTTCGGTGTCAAAAAGTGACGGCGGAGAGAGATCGAGCTCATGCAGTGAGGGTAAATCCTGGCTGGCGGCGTGAAGAACCCACTCTGCTGAGCCAATGGCCGCCTGCAACGGAGAAAAGTCAGCGATCTGCGTGGGATCAAAGAGAAAAACACCGCTGTTGCGGCGAAAAACTTGAATGAGATACGCCCGCTGCGAATAGCGAAAACCCGACGCGCGCTCGACATCGACAGCGGTTGGTCCTTCGCCGCGCACGAGCTCTTCGCACGCAGCTTCAAACTCCGATGCCGTGTCGATGACGGTGTATTCAGTCACGTGTCCTTCTCCTGGCGCCAAAAACGGCGATGTCTTCTGAACCCGGCGGAAGCCCCGCGAGCATCCCCACTAACTCAGCCCACGCCTCGGCATGAGGCGCCAATGGACCCGAAGGCGACCATGAGGCACGCAACTCAATCTGTGCGCCTTCGCCCTCTGCCGCCAATGAGCCGAAGCCCTTCGACAGCGTTTTGGTGCTTGTTCCGGATGCCGCGTGATAGCGCGCCCCCCGAGAATCTAATGCGTCAATGAGCCATGACCATGCTACGTCGGTCAGCAGCGGATCCGTACCGATCTCGGGCTCCAGTGGTGCCTGCGCAAAAGTAACGATACGCCACGGGCCGTCCCAGGCGCTCGGCTGAGCAGGATCGTGGAGAAGAACGAACCTGCCTGTGCCGTAGATCGACTGGCCCGAGGCATCCGGGCGAATGTCAGCAGCCAAAGCAAAAGCCTCGGGAGCGAGCCCCGTTGGCGCCGGAATTTCATGCACAACGATGTCGCGCCGGAACGTGTGCGACCGCAAAACGGCGAGCACTTCTGAGAAGGAAGAGTCGCTGCCGGGATGATCTGTCACGCGGACAGACTAGAGTCAGGAAGCGATGAAGAGTCTCAGGCACGCCGCAGCATTAAGCGGCATTGCAATTGCCGGCGCCCTCGTCGCCGGTGTCGTGGCAGGAACAGCGGCCGTTTTTGCGGTCGCTCGACGCGTTGTTACGCCCACAGAACGTGTGGCCGATACCGAAATTCTTGCGGTAGACACGACTTCCCAAACAGTCGAGCTGAGCCGCACACTCGATACCGAACTACCCGGCCGGTACGGATTATTCACCACCGGTTCTGTGGACTACGTCAAAATAGGCGCGGTACTGAGTGCCGACAAAACTCGAGTGCGCCGCAAACTGCTCACGCAAATAAAACCCTCACACGAACTCGGTTCGCGCGCGGCGTTCAGCGGCTGGTACTACACCGAACCAGAAGAACTGCACCTGCCGTACTCGTCGGTGCTGATCGGCACGCCGCACGGGCCCAGCCCCGCATGGCTGTTTCCTGGCAGCGGTGACACCTGGGTGATCCACGTGCACGGCCGGGGCGCATCACGCGCCGAATGCCTGCGTGGTGTTCCACCACTGCACGCAGAAGGCTGCACGAGCCTCGTCGTGTCATACCGCAACGATGGGGAAGGGCCACGCACACGCGCCGGCGCATATGGCCTGGGAGCCACGGAATGGCACGATGTGGAAACAGCGGTCGGCTATGCCGTACGGCACGGCGCCGAACGCGTTGTGCTGATGGGATGGTCAATGGGTGGAGCCATCGTGTTGCAAACAGCCCTTGGCTCGGCCCACAAAAACCGGATCGCCGGAGTGATACTTGATTCACCCGTTGTCGACTGGGAACGCGTACTGCGCTACCAAGCAAAAGAAGCAGGATACCCAGAAGCCATGACACGCCTGGTGATGGGCGCGCTTTCACGGCCATGGACGGCACGGTGGGGCGGCGCAGAGCAGCCGATTCCCTTCCATGAATTGAACCTGGTTGAGCGCTCGGATGAACTCGAAGTGCCGATCCTCATCCTGCACAGCGACGACGACGGCTTTGTTCCCTCTACGGGTTCCCATGCACTTGCACACGCTCGCCCCGACCTGGTAACAATGCCAACGTTCGCTGCGGCCCGACACACCAAGATCTGGAACTACGACCAGCAGCGTTGGACACAGGCCATTAGCGACTGGGTGCGACAACACGAACTGCAGGCGAGTGACCCGGCAGAAGCGGAGCATCCGGAAAACGATCACACTGCGTAGCAGCAGCGCGCGGTAGCAGCCACGCACATAGTGAACGGGGCCGTCACAATAACTGTGACGGCCCCGTTCCTGTGAACAACAGCGTTAGAAGTTGATAGCGACGGCTTCGCGCACTTGCCGTTTCACACGCCGAAGCATGCCGGTCATCCCGCCGATACGCAGCGGAGAAACAGCTCGGGTCAGCCCGATGCTCTGTGCATAGTCGTCGGGAATCGCAAGAACTTCATCAACGCTCAGCCCCGTAATACCCTGAACAAGGATGCTGGCAAACCCGCGCGTTGTGGGGGCCTCCGGGGGTGCCGTCGCATGCATAGTCACCGTGTTGTCGTGCACGATAGTGCGCACATAAACGGGTGACTGGCACTCTAAGACGCGCTCGTTGAATTCGGGGTGTGCAGCAATTTCTGCGGGAACCTCGGGGAGCTCCGACGAAAATTCTAGGAGCAGCTGCAGCCGTTCGGGCTCGGGAAGCTCGAGGAAATCGTCGCGAATAGCGGCGAGAGTTTCGGGTAATGCTGACTCACTCATCACGGCTATTCTTTCATGCTCTTGTTTCTCGGGCTCGCTGTGGGCTTAGATCGTGCCACGTTCGGTGCCGGTAACGATGGGCACACGTACAGCGCTGCCCCATTCGGTCCACGAACCGTCGTAGTTGCGAACATCGTTAAACCCGAGCAGGTGCTTGAGCACAAACCAGGTGTGGGCCGAGCGCTCACCAATACGGCAGTAGGCGACGATGCTGTCGTCGTCTTTCAGACCGAGCTCTTCGCGATAGATCGTCTCGAGTTCGGCACGGGTCTTGAAACCACCCTCTTCGTCGACGGCACGACCCCACGGAACACTGTGTGCGGTAGGAATGTGGCCTGCTCGCAGCGCACCCTCGTCGGGATAGTGCGGTGCGGTGGTGCGCTGGCCTGAATATTCTTCGGGCGAGCGGACATCGACAAGCGGGTTGCCGAGGTGCTTGAGCACGTCTTCTTTATAGGCACGCAGCACGCTGTCGTCGCGCTCAACGACGGGGTACTCAGTGGGCTCGGGTGAAGGAACATCGGTCGTGATCTCACGGCCCTCCGAAATCCACCGGTCACGGCCACCATCCAGCAGGCGAACATCTTCGTGACCAAACAGTGAGAACACCCACAGCGCGTAGGCGGCCCACCAGTTGTTCATGTCGCCATAAATAACCACCGTGTCGTCGCGTTTGATGCCTTTTCGGCTGAGAAGTTCGGCAAATCCTTCGCCGTCAAGGTAGTCGCGCACGACCGGGTCGTTAAGTTCGGTGTGCCAGTCGATCTTGACCGCACCGGGAATGTGACCGGTTTCGTACAGCAGAACGTCTTCGTTGGACTCGACAACGACGAGACCAGGTGTGCCAAGACGATCGGCCAGCCACTGCGTGGAGACAAGCCGACCAGGCTCGGCATACTCCGAAAATTTGTTGTTAGAAGTGTCGAACTCGATGCTCACGAGATCTCCGTTCGGGGGTAAATAGGGCGGGTACGAGGCTGGCGGCGTAGTGTTGAGCCGTCCCCTCGACCATAGATCGCTGTGCCGCGCTCTGCACGCGATGCGTAAAACTTTGACACAGGACCCGCATGACATCTACGACGACCGCGACCGGTATCGTTCACCTCACCGACCGCCAGCCGCAAGTTACGGGTGCAGAAATGCTCGCCGGGCTTGTTCCTCCGCCGCAGTTCGCTGACGCAACTTTTGATAGTTATCGGGCCGATGACGCCTATCCTTCGCAAGAAGAAGCAAAGCAGACTCTTATCCGGTTTACAGGGGGCTCCGCCGGCGTCGCAAAGCGCACCGGGCTTTTTCGGCGCGCACCGAAACAGGCACCCGTAAAACCAGGCGTCTACTTGGATGGTGGTTTTGGTGTCGGAAAGACACACCTGTTGGCTGCCACTTTTCATGCCATGCCGGCGCGTCGCAAATATTTTGGCTCTTTTATTGAATACACGGCGCTCGTGGGCGCGGTCGGTTACAAAAATACGGTTGATCTGCTGCGCGGGGCGGCGCTGCTGTGCATCGACGAGTTTGAGCTCGACGATCCTGGCGACACGATGGTGATGACCCGGATGCTGGGTGAACTTGTTGCATCCGGAACCAAACTCGCCGCCACATCAAACACACCGCCGAATGCTTTGGGCGAGGGGCGCTTTGCGGCGCAAGACTTTTTGCGGGAAATTCACAAAATGTCGGACAGCTTTCAGACGCTGCGTATTGACGGCACCGACTTTCGACAGCGCGCCGTCGACGGCAATGCACGAGTGTGGACTCCGGATGCCTATGACGCAGCAATCTCTGCATGCAGCAGCCGGTCACTTGCTTCTGATGACGCATTTGACGCCGTTATTAAACATTTGGCTGTTGTGCACCCTTCGCGTTACATCCGGCTGCTTGATGGACTTGCCGCTATTGGAATGCGCGATGTGGCGGTTATCACCGATCAGTCGGAAGCGTTACGCTTTGTGGCATTTGTTGACCGCGCTTATGACGCACAGATTCCGATTGTTGCCACCGGAGAACCATTGAGCCAGGTATTTTCTGACGACATGCTTGCCGGCGGATACCGTAAGAAGTATTTGCGCGCCGTGTCGCGGCTAGGAGCACTGACTCACATGGAGGGGATGGAGTGAGCGGCAAAAACACCAACCGCTGGCTGCCCATCATCGGCAATGTCGCGCGCGTATTGCTGAACGCCCTCAGCTCTGGGGGAGGGCAACAAACCCGCCCCCGAAGCGGTGGCGGCAAAAAACAGCGCGCGCGATTGCGGTCAGCGCCGCGTCCGGGCGCAGCATCCGGAAACATACCGAAACCGGGCCCTGCGTCGGGCGTCGGCACCGTCATCTCGGATGACACCGCAACACCCGGCCAAGCCGGGCCGACCGCGACCGTAGAACTTTCTCCGCACGGCGTGAACAACCTGGTGATCACGTATGCGCCACAAAAAGATGGCACACCGGATGCCGGTGAAGTTATTTGGACCTGGGTGCCGTACGCCGAAAATGACGGCCGAGGCAAAGACCGGCCCGTGCTGGTTATTGCCCGCCACACCGAAGACCGTGTTTACGTGGTGAAACTCACCAGCCAGCCCCACGATGGTGACCGCGACTTTTTACCGATCGGTTCGGGCGCCTGGGATTCCCAAGGCCGCGAATCGTGGGTTGATGTTGACCAGCTGTACAGCGTGCACCACGACGGTATGCGCCGTGAAGCCGCCGTGCTTGATCGCGCTCGTTTTAACGACGTTGCCGAGCTGCTCGAACGCCGCTTCGGATGGCGGCGCGGCTAACACTCGCGGCCGTATTCACTACGGCAAAATATCGAGGTTACGGAAGGTAGACCCGTCGTCGACCCACCGCTCGCTGCGGTTGGGGCGTTCAGAAAAGTAGACGACCGTGCCCGCCACGACAAACAGTGGCCCCAGCGTGAAACCCGCAGGCGCAAACCCCTCCGACACAGGAACACCAAAAAACAGTTGCGGAACCCCGGCAAGCACCAAAAGAGCACCCGCACACAGCAGTATGACCCCTAAACGACGGTAAGGTCGGCGTCTTCTCGACATACAAGAATGCTAGGGCAGGGGTGTACGGCTGCCCTGTAGATTTAGTCAGGTGACAGTCTCCGTCTCGCAACGTCCACGGGTGTTCCGTGCACTCACAAGCCGCGAGTTCCTCCCACAACTCTCTGTCCGCGATCGTGCTCTCCAAGCTCTCAGAAGAGGTGACCGATGAAGACGTCCAAGAGATCAATCGTGTTGCTTGGTGGTGGGTTCTCGGATAACGAGTACCCGGAGCTGGATCAGTTTCTCCTCGAGACGTCGGGCGCTCAACGACCACGTGTGTGCTTTATCCCTACCGCAAGCGGAGACTCTCGCGGCTACATCGAACGTTTTTACAACGGACTGTCCGACTACAACTGCGATCTCGCTCACCTCGAACTCTTCCGTCGCGACGTCTCGGACTTCGACGACTTCCTCGATCGGATGGACATCATCTACGTGGGTGGTGGAAATACCGCGAACATGCTCGAGATCTGGCGGCTACACAAACTGGATGCGGCTCTTTGCAGGGCCTATGAACGTGGAACTGTGCTTGCCGGCATCAGCGCAGGCGCTGCGTGCTGGTTTGAGGCCTGCCTGACCGATTCTTTCGGACCGCTAGCAGTTCTGAACGATGGGCTGGGTCTCATTCCGGGGAGCTTTTGCCCCCACTACGATTCTGAAGTAGACCGCGCAGCGACGTATTCCGACTTCATCAGGCGTGGACTCCTTGCCCCGGGCGTTGGACTCGATGACGGCGTCGCCATTCGCTACATCGATGAGACTGTGGCCGACGTGTTCAGCGCGCAAGAGGGGCGTTCAGCCCATTTCGTCGACTCACCTGCAGAGCAGCAACACCAAGAAGGAACTCGATGAGCCGCCCTGCCCAGCTGAAGCTATATCTGCCTGCCTTCAGGTTCCACGTTGAGCATTGGGAATAGCCCGCCGAGGGCATTGATATGGACGATGCGCCCGGCGAACCTGAGGCGCTCATCGAGCTGCTTTCGACGCCGTCGGATGTTGCTGCAGTTGCGACGGCGATGACCGGTCGAGCTGAGATCGATGCCGAGGGGCCGCGAGAGATAATCGCTCAACTGCAGGCCAAGCTGCCGGAGCCGGAGCGCTTCGGTCGCAGCGCAGTATCGCCCAGCGCGGGGGCGAGGCCTGGGGATCTAGCGCACGAGCGATGTGGCAGGCGTCAAAGATTGCCAGGGGTAATTTTGGGGTGATTCTGCCGCAGCCACCCGCGAAGCCGAACTCGAGATGAAAAACGAAAACCCCCGGCTTGACCGGGGGTTTTCTCACCTGTGGGCGATGCCGGACTCGAACCGACGACCTCTTCCGTGTGAAGGAAGCGCGCTACCAACTGCGCCAATCGCCCCCGCACTGATGTGCATGAGTGAGATCTCATGTGCATAGGCACAAGAAGAGAGCATACCGGATGCCGCAGGTCACGGTTGTGCTCGCTTTTCCGGGCGTGGCGCGGACACGCCCGGATGCCCTGCAAGGTTTTGCGATCGAGCCAACCCTGAGCTAATGTTATGCAAGTGCCCGGCACGCCGGGACTAACACAAAATGCGGATGTAGCGCAGTTGGTAGCGCATCACCTTGCCAAGGTGAGGGTCGCGAGTTCGAGTCTCGTCATCCGCTCGAGTCCAGTAATTCCTTTCGGGATTGTGGCATGTGGCGTTCGATCCACACGCGGTGGCGTGGCCGAGAGGCGAGGCACCGGCCTGCAAAGCCGTTTACACGGGTTCGAATCCCGTCGCCACCTCTCTGAAATATCAAACTTAATAGCCTAACTAGGCGCGATTGGCGCAGCGGTAGCGCGCTTCCCTGACACGGAAGAGGTCACTGGTTCGATCCCAGTATCGCGCACTCCCGAAGACCCGCAGATTTCTGCGGGTCTTCTCTAGTTTATGGCCAGGAACATCCTTGTGGGGAGCATCGGCCTTCTCAGAGTGCTCGGTCAGCTGGTGTGCTGAATGGCATTACGGAGGAATTCGATGGCTTCGATCAGGTCCGTTTCATATACAGCCCACCGCTCGAGTTGAGATAAGGCCCACGCCCAATCAGCGTGACTCAGACCCACCGTCAGAAGAGCGTCGTCTGGGGGCCAGCTGGAAGTCTGCACCGTGGTGGGGTGAGCAGTTGCCGCCTCCCATCCTGCCTGCATCACACGGTTGCCGTGCTTCGAGGTCTCATCGGCAGCACCTTCGCAGCTTTGGACATCAACCGCTATGGAGTTATCAACGCAGCCATTCACACGATGCCAGAACGACATCGGCACTTCGATAACCACACGCTCGCCCTGGTTTTCACAACCTTTCATGCTCGAAGCGTAGCCCTTCCCGCGACTCTCCGAACGCCGGGCTGCTGAGCTGCCGGGTCTGCTTCACGTTGCATCCGTGGATTGCGTCATGACCATCGCGATGTCCAGCGGCGTAGCCACGGCAGGCCGCGCCCAGCGGGGGACGAGCAGCGTGCAGGGGAGAAGTCGCTTTCGTTGAGCGAGGCATGCAGCACAACCATTGCGGGCTCGGGCTCGATCCACGGGGCGACCGGTTTCATCGCACTCATGCCGACGACTTTGCTCCGCAGACCGGAATATTGTCGTGTTGACATCCCACGGTTCGCTACTCTGGCGCGACTCGTTCTAGCATGGGAGCGACCACAGCGTAAGGGTGCGCTTAACGATGCGGCGATTCTGGGGAACGCCGCCCAGCAAATGAGAACCACCAGGGCAGGTTCTTTGCTGGGTCATTAACCGGAGAATTTGATCATGAACCACCCGCGCCTTGCCTTGGCGGTACACCGTGCCCACGACGCGCCGTCGCATCGACGCTTACTTGCCGGGCTGCTGGCTGTGCTGGTCGCCGTAGCGATTGTGATTGTTGTGCCCGTTATTGCTTCGGAAAATGCACACGCGCAGGCGTATGACGCGCATGAACAAGCGAGCAAACAGGTCGAAGCCGCCTACGGTACTGCCCACGCACAAATGCAACTGCTCGACGCAGCTATTGAGCGAGCGCGCGACGACTATTCGTTCGCCGCAGCCATGGTCTCCGACGCCGGCGAATCTGTTATTGCCGATATCTCGACACGCGACGAGGTTATTCACGCCTATGAATTGCTTTCGGATGCTGCGCAATTACAGGTCGACGACTCTGGCGCCATCGTCACCACACCTGCGGTGCATACGAGTATCGATAAACCCGCGATACCCCCGGCAGCGGACGAGCTGAAAGAACTACGCCAACAGACCGCTGATTTACGCAGTGAAGAAGAAGATCTCAGCAGTACCACTGGTGCAACAACTACACGCACAACAGCGATCGAGGAAGCATCGCAGGCCCTCACCGAGGCAGTTGATGAGTTTATGGCGTCGGCCGCCGCAAAAGGCGTCACTCTGCACTATGCGAAAGCACTGCAAGAAACCCAGAAGGTACATGCAGCCGCTGCAGCGCTGATCACCGACGATGCCCGCAACGCAAAAATGCGGGGCAAGGCAGCACTAGTAAAGACCTATGTTGATGCGGTCCGAGAGGCATCCGGGCGTCATAAGGCTGCAGGTACGGCCGACGATAAAAAGAACAGCGACGGCCCCGATAGCGTTCGTGACGAACCGGGTGATGATATGCACGGTGATGCACCGCAACCACAGCCGCGCCCTAACCCCGCACCCGATAACGGTTCGCGTGGGCAGATTGTGTATGCCGATACTGCGTGCACAGGGTGGGGCGGAAGCGCATCGGCATCATGGGGTAGCAACATTAGTGTGCCGTCGGCCGCGACGAGCGTGTGGGTTGACTTTGAAAACCCGAACTCAGCGTGGGGAGTGGCATGGACCTGCCCCGGTGGGTGATGGAACGACAGCAGACCGGCGTAGACTCTACGTCTATGGAGAAACTGCCGAACGACACCCCTCGTGTGTGCGTGCACGGTGGTACGCGAACGTCGGGCGCCTGAGCGGGCAAGACGCTGTGTGCGTCTACAGCTGAGCCAGTCCGATAACCCACATACTCTGGAGAACCCTTCGTGTCCGACAACGCCCAGCCCTCGTACCCCACCGATGGCTTCGCCCTGTTTACCGACCGTTCCGTCGTTGCCATGCGTGTCAACGGTGACCTCAAAGATCTTGCCGCGACCGTCGTAGAATCCGACACGGTCGAAGCCGTCACCATCGACAGCCCCGATGGTCTCGACATTCTTCGCCACTCCACCGCCCACGTGCTCGCACAGGCCGTGCAACGCATCCGCCCACAGTCGAACCTGGGTATTGGCCCGCCCATCACCGACGGTTTCTACTACGATTTCGACGTCGACGAGCCCTTCACCCCTGAAGACCTCAAAGCAATCAGCAAAGAAATGCAGCGCATCGTTCGTGAAGGGCAGCGTTTTGTTCGCCGAGTGGTGACCGACACCGAAGCGCAGGAAGAACTGCACGATGAGCCCTTCAAACTCGAACTCATCGGACTGAAAGGCCCGGGGGCAGCCTCGGCAGCAGAAGGTGCATCGGTCGAGGTGGGCGAAGGTGAACTGACCATCTACGACAACGTGCAAAAAGATGGCACGGTCGCCTGGAAAGACCTCTGCCGTGGCCCTCACCTTCCCAACACCCGCATGATCGGCAACGGCTGGGACCTCACCCGAGTTGCTGCTGCCTACTGGCGCGGTAGTGAAAAGAACCCGCAGCTGCAGCGAATTTACGGCACAGCGTGGCCAACAAAAGACGAACTGCGTACCTACCAGGAGCGCCTGGCAGAAGCAGCTAAGCGTGATCACCGTCGCCTCGGCGCCGAAATGGACCTCTTCTCTTTCCCCGACGAAGTGGGCCCGGGGCTTGCCGTTTTCCATCCGCGCGGAGGAATCGTGCGGTACGAAATCGAACAGTACATGCGTGAGCAGCTGCTCGTACACGGCTACGAAATGGTGAACTCACCCCACATCACCAAAGCTGACCTTTTTGCGACCAGCGGGCACCTACAAACCTACGCCGAAGGCATGTACCCACCCATGCACCTCGACGAAACAACCGACGACGAGGGCAACATCACACGGCAGGGCCAGGATTACTACCTGAAGCCCATGAACTGCCCATTCCACAACCTCATTTACCGTTCGCGTGGTCGCAGTTACCGTGAACTGCCGCTGCGACTTGCCGAGTTCGGCACCGTCTACCGCTACGAAAAGAGCGGAACCCTCTCGGGCCTCACCCGCGTTCGTGGTCTTACACAGGACGACGCTCACATCTATGTCGCGCACGATCAGGTAGAAGAAGAACTCACCCGTAACCTCAACTTTGTGTTGAAGGTTTTGCGCGATTACGGACTCGACGACTTCTACCTCGAACTCTCAACACGCGATGACGACAGCGACAAGTTCTTGGGCGAACCTGAACAGTGGGAGGCCGCAACCGAAACACTGCGGCGTGTGGCAGAGGCATCCGGACTCGAACTGGTGCCCGACCCCGGTGGTGCAGCATTCTATGGCCCCAAGATTTCTGTGCAGGCCCGCGATGCCATCGGCCGCACCTGGCAGATGTCGACCATTCAGCTCGACTTCAACCAGCCAGAACGTTTCGAACTGGAATACACGGGCCCCGACGGCCACAAACACCGCCCGGTCATGATTCACCGTGCTCTGTTTGGCTCGATCGAGCGCTTCTTTGCCATTTTGCTCGAGCACTATGCCGGCGATTTTCCGCTGTGGCTCGCCCCCGCTCAAGTTGTGGGCGTGCCGGTGGCAGAAGAATTCTCTGCCTACCTCGACGACGTCATCGCGCAACTGCGCGCACAGGGTATTCGCGCCGAAGTCGACCACTCCGACGACCGGATGCAAAAGAAGATCCGTAACCACACGACCGCCAAGGTTCCGCTCATCATGATCGCGGGTGAACAAGACCGCTCAGCGGGCACAGTCTCGTTCCGGTTCCGTGACGGCAGCCAGCAAAATGGTGTGCCCATCGCCGAAGCCGTCGCGCGTATCCGAGCCGCAGTAGAAAGCCACGCACGAATCGTGAGCGCTGAGGACTTCGTATGACCTCACCCTCCGACCACGAGCCGGATGCCCCGCATTTAGCGGGCGTGCCCGATGAATTTCAGCGGCTATGGACGCCCCACCGCATGGTGTACATCCAGGCAGGACGTGAGCCGCTACGCCAAGACTGCCCGTTCTGTGCTGCCCCCGAAGGAGAAGACACCGACACGCTGATCGTGGCACGAGGAAAGACAGCCTATGTGCTGCTCAACCTCTTTCCGTACAACTCGGGCCACCTGCTTGTATGCCCGTACCGGCATATTGCCACGTATGACCAAGCGACGCCCGAAGAAGTGGCGGAGATCGGTGCGCTCACGCAGACCGGCATGCGGGTGCTGCGCGATGTGTCGCACTGCGACGGCTTCAACCTGGGTATGAACCAGGGAGCCATCGCCGGTGCTGGCGTCGACGCTCACCTGCATCAGCACATCGTTCCGCGCTGGGCCTCCGACGCCAACTTCTTTCCAATCATCGCCAAGACCAAAGCATTACCGCAGCTGCTCGGCGAAGTCAGGCAGGCCATCGCCGACGCCTGGCCCCAGTGAAGACGAGGCGCCGGGGCGATGCGGCACAGCACGGCATCCGGATGCTGTAGCTAGCGCACCTGCGAGACTTCGAACTGTTCGCGAGGGTGGGCGTAAAACTCTTGCGCCTGAACCAGCTGTAATTCACGTTCACCCGAATCGAGCGTGAGGGTCAGCAGATCGAACACGCTCGATACCGTGCGGCTCAGAGCCTGCGCCGCACTCGATGTTTCGACATAGTGAGCCGTAAACAGTGCGGCGGTGACATCACCAGAACCGTTGGCTTTAATTGGGAGATGCGGTGTCTGCACAATCCAGGCACCCGTCTCGTCGGCAGCGATCATTTCGATCGTTCCCTCAGGGCGGTCCGGCCGCTCAACACTCGTGACCAACACGGTCGACGGGCCCAGGGCCATCGCAGCATCGATCGAACGCAGGGTCGAAGGAAGGTCACTCGCCTCGGTGTCGGTGAGATAACCGAGCTCAAACTGATTCGGGGTGATGATATCGGCGACGGGCACAACACGATCGCGCAGCAAATCGGGAATAGCCGGGGCTACGAAGCATCCGGACTTTGCGTTACCCATGACCGGGTCACAGGCATACACGGCGTTCGGGTTCGCCTGTTTGACGCGTGTGACAGCGTCGATCACGACGTCGGCGATACCCTCGCTGCCCTGATATCCCGACAAAACGGCATCGGTCGACGCAAACGCATCACGTTCTTCAATACCGGTAATGACCTCGGCGACATCGTCGGGTGCAATGAGCGGACCGCGCCACGCGCCATAACCGGTGTGGTTAGAAAAATTAACGGTGTTGACGGGCAGCACTTCGACACCGATGCGTTGGAGTGGAAACACGGCGGCGGAGTTGCCGACGTGCCCGAAGGCCACCGCCGACTGGATCGACACGATTTGCATGTTTCGATCTTGGCACTAACAACGTCGTGCCGGCGACAGAAAAGCGCCATGTCTGAGATTGAAATAAGAAAGATGCAGACGCGCTATGCTTTGTCCTATGACAAACTCTTCGGATCAGCAAACCTCTCGCTCGTCACTCAGTGAAGCGCTGCGTGGCGGCGTAATCATGGATGTCGTCACCGCAGATCAGGCGCGAATCGCCGAAGACGCCGGTGCTGTCGCCGTGATGGCACTCGAACGCGTGCCCGCCGACATTCGTGCTCAGGGCGGCGTCGCGCGCATGAGTGATCCCGACCTGATCGATGGCATCATCGCAGCGGTTGACGTGCCGGTTATGGCTAAAGCTCGGATCGGTCACTTTGTCGAAGCGCAGGTTCTGCAAGAACTCGGCGTCGACTGGATCGATGAATCAGAGGTGCTTTCGCCCGCCGACTACGTCAACCACATCGACAAGAGCACGTTCTCTGTGCCGTTCGTATGCGGTGCGACACACCTGGGCGAAGCGCTGCGCCGCATCACCGAAGGCGCTGCCATGATTCGCTCCAAAGGCGAGGCCGGAACCGGTGATGTCTCGGAAGCAACCAAGCACATTCGCAAGATTCTGAGCGAGATTCGTGCGCTTTCGGCGCTGAGCACCGACGAACTGTATGTCGCTGCCAAAGAACTCCAGGCACCGTATCCTCTCGTTGCTGACGTAGCGAAGAATGGAAAACTACCCGTACCGCTCTTTGTCGCCGGAGGTGTGGCAACGCCCGCCGACGCCGCCATGATGATGCAACTCGGGGCCGACGGTGTGTTCGTGGGCTCCGGCATCTTTAAATCCGGCAACCCCGAAGCGCGCGCCGCCGCAGTCGTTGCCGCTACGCGCAGCTTCAATGACCCCGCAGCCATCGCCCGCGCCTCACGCGGACTCGGTGAGGCCATGGTCGGCATCAACGTTGCCGACCTGCCCGCGCCCCACCGACTCGCCGAACGAGGCTGGTAAAAGACAGCGACGCCGGGGGAGTAGCATCCGGATGCTCCGCTGCCCCCGGCGCGCAACTTCTCTTACAATAGACATGCCCTGCGGGGGACTCCGCAGGTAGATGACGAGCGGAGAACTATGGCCGGGCATTCCAAATGGGCAACGACAAAACACAAAAAGGCCGTTATTGACGCGCGCCGCGCAAAGTCGTTCGCCAAGCTCATCAAGAACATCGAAGTAGCCGCAAAAATCGGCGGCGCCGATCTTGATGGCAACCCGACCCTGTACGACGCCGTCCAAAAAGCAAAAAAGACCTCGGTACCCAACGACAACATCGACCGGGCAATTAAACGCGGCGCAGGAATTGCCGGCGAAGCGGTCGAATATCAGACGATCATGTACGAGGCATACGGCCCCAACGGTGTTGCGCTCATGGTCGAGTGTCTGACCGACAACAAGAACCGTGCCGCGGCAGAAGTGCGCACAGCGCTGACCCGCAACGGTGGCACGCTGGCCGACCCGGGCAGCGTGGCCTATAACTTCACCCGCAAGGGTGTCATCGTGGTCGGTAGCGAAGGCACCAGTGAAGACGAAGTGATGTTGGCCGTGCTCGAAGCCGGTGCAGAAGAAATTGAACCGCATGCACAGGGGTTCGAAGTCATCACAGAGGCTTCCGACATCGTCTCTGTGCGCACAGCGCTGCAAGACGCCGGAATCGACTACGACTCGGCCGACGTCGAGTTTGTGCCTAACCTTAAAGTTGAAGTTGATGCAGACACGGCGCGGAAAGTATTCCGCCTCATTGATGCGCTCGAAGACAGCGACGACGTGCAAAACGTCTACAGCAACTTTGACCTCACCGCCGAAGTGCAGGCCGAACTCGAAAACGACGAGTAGACCGTATGAGCACCAGCATCCGGCGCATCCTTGGGGTTGATCCCGGTCTCACCCGTTGCGGGGTGGGGATCGTCGATGTCGACCGGAGTCGCCGGGCTCAGCTGGTGCACGTCTCTGTAGTACGCAGCGCAGTCGATGACGCAATTGGTGACCGACTCGTCGCCATCGCCGAGGGCTTGCGGCGTGCGATTCGAGAGTTTCAGCCGGATGCAGTAGCAGTTGAACGGGTATTCGCTCAGCACAACAGGCAGACCGTTATGGGCACAGCACAAGCAAGCGGCATTGCGCTGCTCGTCGCCGCTGAAGCAGGGTTGCCAGCGCAAACACACACCCCCAGCGAAGTGAAAGCCGCTGTCACCGGCTACGGCTCTGCAGATAAGCGACAGGTGCAAGCCATGATCGCCCGGATACTCAAGCTAGAAAAACCACCACAACCCGCCGACGCTGCCGACGCTTTAGCCATAGCGCTCTGCCACGCCTGGCGCGGGGGCACCAGCCGTGCAGCGGAAGCAGCAGAAGAAATGACGGCTGCACAGCGCGCCTGGCATGAGGCGGAGCGTGTCGCTCGAACAAAGGTACGATCTCGCGCCTAGGCTTAGAGATATGATTTCTTCCCTCCGTGGCTCTGTTTTGTACACCGCACCGAGCCTCGTTGTTATCGACGTGGGGGGCGTGGGATTCTCAGTTTTTGTACCCGCGGATGTTGCTCACACAGCACACGTCGGAACAACCATTGAGCTGCATACGTCACTGATTGTTCGCGATGACGCTCTCACACTGTACGGCTTTATTGAACGCGAAGAACTTGACGTTTTCTCGCTGCTTCTGGGAGTGACAGGCGTTGGCCCGAAATCTGCGCTCGGCGTTATATCGCACCTGTCGGTCGACCAGATCGCGACCGCCGTCACCAACGACGATGAAAAAGCATTCCGTAAAGTCTCGGGGATCGGACCGAAGACCGCGAAGCTCATCGTCGTGCAACTGGCCGGCAAGCTCCATGCGGCACCTGCATCCGGGACAACCACGGCCAACCCAGAAGCAACGGCACAGCTGCTCGAAGCGCTCGTGGGCCTTGGCTGGAACGAAAGCGTTGCCGACGATGCTGCGCGGCGCACCGTCGCCGAGGCAACAGCAAAAGAGCAGAACTCAGTCTCGCTGCTCCTTCGTCGCGCTCTAGCGTCGCTCGGCACCGCACGAGGGGGCGACCGTGCCTGAAGCACGCGATATCAGCGAGCCCATAGATGAGGCGGAACTAGCGATTGAAGGCGCACTACGCCCATCGAGTCTTCTTGAATTCGTCGGGCAGACAAAGGTGCGCGGCCAACTGGAACTCCTGCTGCGGGCCGCGCAGCTACAGTCGCGCACGCCCGACCACATTTTGCTGGCTGGCCCTCCCGGTCTGGGTAAAACAACTCTCGCGATGATCGTGGCACACGAGAGCGAACGACCCCTTCGGTTGTCGAGTGGCCCAGCCATTCAACACGCCGGAGACTTGGCCGCGCTGCTGTCCAGCCTTGTTCCCGGCGAAGTGCTATTCATCGACGAAATTCATCGGATGGCTCGCTCGGCAGAAGAAATGCTCTACCTAGCCATGGAAGACTTTCGCATCGACATCATGGTGGGGAAAGGCGCTGGGGCAACGAGCATTCCGCTAGAACTATCGCCATTTACACTCGTCGGAGCCACGACGCGCTCCGGCCTCTTACCGAATCCGCTGCGCGATCGATTCGGTTTCACGGGTCATCTCGAGTTCTATGAGACGGCTGAGCTCGAGCAGGTAGTTGAGCGCTCGTCCGCAGTTCTCGGCGTCGATCTTCCAGAAAAAGCGCGCACAGAAATCGCTCGCCGTTCACGTGGAACACCACGAATCGCCAACCGACTGCTGCGTCGCGTGCGCGACTACTGGCTCGTGCACGGCGAAGGAACCGATGCATCAATCGACCACGTACGCTCAGCCCTCGAGCTTTACGACGTCGATGCACAGGGCCTCGATCGCCTCGACCGAGCAGTCGTCGAGGCACTGGTCACTCGATTTCGTGGGGGCCCCGTTGGGCTCAGCACACTCGCTGTCGCAGTCGGCGAAGAAGCAGAAACCGTCGAGAGCGTGGTGGAGCCCTACCTCGTTCGTATCGGTTTTCTTGGCCGCACGCCTCGCGGCAGAATCGCCATGCCAGCCGCATATGAACACCTCGGACTTCCGGTCGGAGACAATGGCACTCTGCTCAATGACCTATAATCGCTGAGGACTTCTACCCACCTCTACGCCGTCATGCCCCATCGTTGGTGTGTGCACATTTGAAAGGCTCATCCCCGATATGAACCAGTTCTTCCAGCAGTACGGCCTCTTTCTCATCCTCGGCCTGCTCCTGGTGTTCATGATCTTCAGCACCCGCCGTCGTAACCAGAAACTCAAAGCCGAACAGGAACAGAAACAGCGCAACACTGTTCCCGGCGCACGCGTGCTGCTGCAGGGTGGAATTTACGGAACGATCGTCGACATCGACCCCGACGATCTCGATGCCCCGGCCCGTGTCGAGATCGCGCCCGGAGTTGTCATGGAAGTGCACTCACAGGCGGTACTGCGGGTCGTCGACTCGCCCGCTGACGCTCTTGACAGCCCGTTCGACGAGCAGCCGCTCGACGACCGCGTGCACGAAATCGACAACGGTGACGAAGCGGCAGCATCCGAAGCCCTTCCCGACCGTGACGACACGCCGGAAGACAAAAAAGACGACAACTGAGAGCTGATTCTCCGCCTCTCTGACTCTCAGCACAGAAAGCATTAACCCCCGTGGCCCCTTCTTCTCCGACCCGCCGTGCCTGGCAAGTTCTGCTCGGGCTCCTTATCGTTACCGTCGGTCTTTTCGGTATCAACGCATGGGGGGTGTATGGGTTCGAGAAGAGCTCCTGGGCGCCCGAGCTTGCGCTTGACCTGCAGGGTGGTACACAGATCATCCTGGGTGCTCAAACTGAAGATGGCGCCGCGCCGACACAGGAACAACTCGATCAAGCCGCCGCGATTATCCGGCAGCGTGTTGATGCTTCGGGTGTAGGTGAGTCGGACATCGCCACGGAGGGCGGCCGCAATATTGTGGTGCAGATCCCCGGTAAAGCCGATGAAGAGACGCGTCAGCGGATCGAAGCCAGCGCCAAACTTGAACTGCGCTCGGTGATTGCAGCAACTGACGCAGCAACATCCTTTGTGGGTGAAGACGGCCAGCAAACAGCTTTCCCAGCCCCCGACCCCTCACTGGAATCAACCCCCACGCCGGCGCCCACCGACGGCAGCGACCTGGCCTGGATTACACCGCACCTCGAAGCAGAATTTCTGCACTTTGACTGTGCCGATCAGTCGGCGCGTCTAGAAAGCCCTCCGGCTGACCAGCCGCTCATCGCCTGTGATCCCGACAACCAGGTGCGCTACCTGCTCGGACCAGTTGAGCTCGACGGTGGAGCGATCGATGATGCACAGTCTGGCCGCGAGCAACAAACAGGCCGCTGGGTCGTTAACCTTCGTTTTAACGCCGACGGTGCAAAAAAGTTCGGTGAAGTCAGCCAGCGTCTCTACGGTGCACAGTCGCCCCGCGACCAGTTCGCTTTCGTACTCGACGGCGATGTGATCTCGGCACCGGCAATGCAGGGCGTCATCATGGATGGCAAGCCCAGTATTAGCGGTACTTTCACTCAAGAGACAGCAACAACTCTCGCCGACCAGCTGCGTTACGGTGCGCTACCGCTGAACTTCAACGTTCAGAGTTCGCAAACAGTCACCGCAACACTCGGTGCGCAACAGTTGCAGATCGGTTTGATCACAGGACTTATCGGTCTCGCTTTAGTGGCTGTGTACGCACTTCTCAGCTACCGTGCGCTCGGATTCGTCATTATCGCGTCGCTCGCAGTGATGGGTGTTCTCACATACATCATCGTGTGCATTCTTGCGTGGCGGATGGGCTTCCGACTGTCGCTTGCAGGTGTCGCCGGTCTTATCGTGTCGATTGGGTTCACCGCTGACTCATTCATCGTTTATTTCGAACGAATACGCGATGAGCTTCGCGATGGTAAATCCATTACCGCTTCTGTCGAAGACGGCTGGGACCGCGCAAAGCGTACGATCTATATTTCTAAGTCGATCAACATTCTTGCCGCCGTGGTGCTGTATGTGTTGGCGGATGCCACCGTGAAGGGTTTCGCCTTCACACTGGGGCTCACAACACTCATCGACGTGTTCATCTTCGTGATCTTCACGCACCCGGTTATGCAGATTCTCGCTCGTACGAGGTTCTTCGGTGAGGGGCATCCGCTGTCGGGAATGGACCCCGAGGCGCTGGGTGCGGTTTATCACACGCGAACCGCGTTCCGTGAGGTCGCAACCGGGTCGGCGGGTAAGGCCGCACGTGCCCGTCGATCACGCGGTGAAGCAGAGCGGCGCCAAACAATCGCCGAACGTAAACGTGCTGAACAGCTACTGACAGCCGAGCGCGACAGCGCAAGAGAGGAAGACGCCTGATGCGCTCCATGAATCAGCTCGGAAACGACCTTTACAGCGGAAAAACGTCTTTTCCCTTCGTAGGAAAGCGCCGTCTGTGGTTCATTATTGCGATCGCACTCGTCATCGCCTCGGCGCTCGTGCCGCTGATCAGGCCCGTGCAGTTCTCTATCGAATTTACCGGTGGATCACAGTTCACGGTTGAAGCCCCACAAAACCACGACCAAGCGCTGGCCAGTGATGCCGTACGCAGCGTGGTACCCGGCGCGGGCGCACGCGTTACCGTCGTTGGGGGCCAAGACATTCGTGTTCAGACCGACCAGATGTCGTCTGAACAGACGCACGCCGTCGCCGAAGCTCTTGCCGAGGTCTACGAGGTACCCGTTGATGCTGTTAGCCCATCATTTATTGGGCCGACGTGGGGTGAGAACGTCACCAAACAGTCACTGTGGGGTCTCGTGATCTTCCTTCTGCTGACCTTCTTAATTCTGGCGATTTACTTTAGAACGTGGAAGATGTCGGCAGCCGCGATCGTGGGTCTGCTCGACGTGCTCATCATCACAGTTGGTGTGTATGCGCTGTGTGGGTTTGAAATATCACCGGCCGCTGTTATCGGATTCTTGACGATTCTCGCGTACTCGCTCTACGACACAACCGTGGTATTCGACAAGATTCGAGAAAACACCACGGGCGAAGAGGCACGGATGGACCTCACATTCGCTGAGTCGGTCAACCTCGCCGTGAACCAGACACTCGTACGGTCGATCAACACGTCGGTCGTGGCTGTTTTGCCCGTCGGCGCAATCCTCTTCTTGGGTGCCTTCTGGCTCGGTGCTGAAACACTCAGCGATATCTCGCTGTCGATCTTTGTCGGAATTATCGTGGCCGCCTATTCGACGCTGTTCGTCGCGGCACCGCTATATTCGCTGTTCCGAGAGAACGAGCCAGATATTCACGAACATGACGCCCGTGTATGGAAGGCCCGTGAAAAGGCCGCAAGCGCAGTAGACGCCTGACCGGTGCGACGTCGATGACGGCGTAGGATGTGGATGCGGGAAGGGGGAGTGCATGAGCGATGCCGTTACTAACCAGGGTTCGAGCCTCAGACGCCTTGTCCCGCGCATTTTCTCGCGTGCACCCCGAGCTAACGATGTTGACGGCCTGGTTCGCACCGTGCGGGTCAATCACCCGCGCGGTGACCTCAGCATTATTCCGCAGGCGTATGCTGTCGCGGCAGAGAAGCATCGCGGTCAAAAGCGTCAGAGTGGCGAACCATACATTACGCATCCGCTCGCGGTGGCACAGATCTTGGCCGATTTGGGCTTGGGCCCGCGGGCCATTGCTGCAGCACTCCTGCATGACACCGTCGAAGACACCGGCTATCCCATAGGCGACCTGACAGCAACGTTCGGCGACGAAGTTGCCATGCTGGTTGATGGAGTCACCAAGCTCGACAAAGTTAAATACGGCGAGAGTGCCCAAGCCGAGACTGTTCGAAAAATGATCGTGGCGATGTCGAAAGACATCCGGGTTCTGCTCATTAAACTTGCCGACCGGCTGCACAATGCGCGCACGTGGGGTTTTGTACCGCCCGAGAAGGCCAGCCGAAAGGCACGAGAAACCCTCGAGATCTATGCGCCGCTAGCGCATCGCTTGGGTATTCAGACCATTAAGTCTGAGCTCGAAGACCTATCGTTCGCAGTCTTGCACCCCAAAATTTACAGCGAGATCGACAGCCTGATTAAGCAGCGCACTCCTCAGCGAGAAAAATATATTCGGACGGTCGTGCAGGCGATAGAAACCGATCTTCGTGACCTTAAAGTGCGCGGTAGTGTCGCGGGGCGACCGAAGCAGCTTTATTCCGTGTACCAAAAGATGGTCGTACGCGGCCGTGAGTTCGACGACATTTATGACCTGATTGGCATTCGTGTTCTCGTCAACACGGTACGAGACTGCTATGCGGTGCTCGGCGCGATTCATGCGCGCTGGACGCCGCTGCCCGGCCGGTTCAAAGACTACATTGCGACTCCCAAGTTCAACCTTTACCAGTCGTTGCACACGACCGTGATTGGCCCCGAGGGGCGCACCGTCGAGATTCAAATCCGCACGCACGAGATGCATCAGCAAGCAGAGTTCGGTGTTGCGGCTCACTGGATGTATAAAGAACGGGTCAACGGCAGTAAGTCTCCGTCGCGAACCAGTGAGTCAGAGATGGCGTGGTTGCAACACATCTCTGATTGGCAGGCGGAGACGGCTGATCCCAGTGAGTTTCTTGACTCGCTCCGTTTTGAAATTGGGGCGAAAGAGGTTTACGTTTTCACCCCGAAAGGCCGAGTCATTGGACTGCCAGCGGGTGCGACCCCGGTTGATTTCGCCTACGCGGTGCACACCGAAATTGGGCACCGAACCATGGGCGCTAAGGTCAACGGCCGACTGATGCCGTTGGAGTCGGAACTGCGTAGCGGTGACGTCGTCGAAGTATTTACATCGAAGAACCCGGATGCTGGTCCTAGCCAAGACTGGTTGACGTTTGTTAAAAGCACGCGGGCACGCAACAAGATCCGCGGCTGGTTTACCAAAGAACGCCGCGAAGAAGCCGTTGAGCAGGGTAAAGAAGCGATCGCCCGTGCCATGCGGCGGCAGAACCTGCCACTGCAGAGGTTGATGAACCAGGCGTCGTTTGCGGAGGTTGCCCGGCAACTGCGGTACGAAGATGTCTCGGCACTGTATGCCGCGGTCGGCGAAGGCCATGTTTCGACACAGTCGGTGCTGGAGAAGGTCACGGCACTGGTTGCCGATGTTGACACCAACACGGGAGCAATCGATCTGCCGACCCAAGAGACGCGCTCTCGTGGGAGCGATTCGGGCGTTCTCGTTCGTGGTGCCGACGACATTCTGGTGAAGCTTGCCAAGTGTTGTACGCCCGTGCCCGGCGACGAGATCATTGGTTTTGTGACTCGTGGCAGCGGTGTTTCTGTGCATCGCACCGACTGCACAAACGTGAAATCTCTGTCGTCGAACACGGATCGTATTATCGATGTGGAATGGGGCACGACGAGCCGCAGCGTTTTTCGCGTCCAGATCCAGGTCGAGGCACTGGACCGTTCGGGGCTACTGTCGGACGTCACCCGTATCTTGAGCGAGCACCACGTTAATATTCTGTCGGCAACCGTGACGACAACGACAGACCGTCTAGCGCTCAGTCGTTTTGTATTCGAAATGGGCGACACGGTTCACCTGGATCGAGTGCTCAACGCCGTACGACGTATCGATGCGGTGTACGACGTTTATCGCGTTACTGCAGCGTAAAAAGCGCGTCGCTCTGCTGAGTCTGAACGGCAATAGACTGCAGCAGTTCGCGTGCTCGCACGGAGCCCGGTTGACCACGCCATGCGCGGGTCCGCTCTGCCGCGGGAGCGACTGTAGTGGGGTCATACTCGGCAAGCAGCCACGCCCAGTGCTCATACACCGGCGACTTGTTTGCTGAGCGAGCGAGATCAAATAGTGTGCGATCGGGCGTGGTTACCGAAACGCGACCAACCAGCATGACATCCGACGACGGAAGCGGTGTGTCGTGCACAGTGAGTCGTGGCCGACCGACATCCGTTGTGCGCCGCTTACCGGTACGGCGAACGGCATGTTCATAGGGCGCGCCATCACCTGCCCCGTGAATCCATGCGGCACTCGGGCCTACGAAGGCGAAGGAGTCGAGCGAGGGTAGCAGCGTACTAATGCTGGCCGCGCGCCAGACTTCAGTATCGATGGAGTCAGCGGGAGTGTAGCCTTCTCCGAGCTCGACGACATCGCCGTCAAGTCGAGCCGCACAGAGCTCGGCGAGGGAGAGCTTCTCGCCAGGAAGATAGAAGAAAACCGGATGCACGACATCAGTGTGCCCGATCGTACGATCGGGCACACTGATGTTTGATGCTTCTGTGGAGAAGAGGCCAGCGCTCCGTCAGGACGGTACTAGCGGCCGAGGGCCTGCAGCCAGGAGCGACGAGCGTTAAGCGCTTCTTCTGCTGCTGCGATGGCCTTCTTATCGCCTGCTTTTTGAGCTGCGGCCAGTTCTGCTTCGAGCTTCTCGATGGCCTCGTTTAACTGGCGGGTCATGCCATCGGCGCGAGCCTTCGTCTCGGGGTTGTTGCGCTTCCAGTCCACCTGCTCACGCGACTTGAGTGCCTGCTCAATAGCGCGGAGGCGATCGTCAAGGGCACGTTCCTTATCGCGTGGGAAGATGCGACCCACTTCATCCCATTGACGCTGTAGCCGTGTGAGCAGCGCCCGTGCCTTGGCCAGATCTTTCTCATCGGCCACCGCCTGTGCCTGCTCCAAAAGTGCTTCGCGGGCCTCAATGCGGGGGAGAGAGTCGGCGGCTTCGGCAGCATCACGTTCAGCGCGGGCACCGTAAAGTACATCACCGGCCGCTTTGAAGCGAGCCCACAGCGCGTCATCGGCTTTACGTCCGGCACGCCCGGTCGTCTTCCACTCGTCAAGCAGCGTGCGATAGGCAGGAATGCCTTCTTCGCCACGTGGTGCTAGCGCCTCGGCGCGTTCGATGAGTCGGTTTTTCGCCTGCCGTGCTGCTTTATGTGTTTCGTCGAGCTCTGCGTAAAAAGCGCGACGATGACGATCGATTGTTGCTCGAGCATTACGGAACCGCTTCCATAGCTGCTGAGCTGTGTTCTTCGGCAGGCGTGGTGCTGTTTGCTGGTGGCTTTGCCATGCAGTAAACAGGTCGTTGATCTCTGCGGTGACCGCTTTCCATTTCACAGAACCGAAGTCTTGTGCCGCAAGTGCCTCTGCGCGTTCCACGATCGTCGTGCGTTCAGCAATAGCCTGATCGAGAGCAGCCTTTGCCTGTCGCGCTTCTTCTTCGCTTGCTTCAGCGAGAGTAGCGATGAGCGCGTCAACACGACTGCGCAAAGCGGCGAGGTCACCGACAGCTGCTGGCTCAACCAGTTCTTCGCTGAGTGATTTGGCCTGCTTGGTGAGTTCGGATGCTGCGGCTCCGCCACCCTGGTGTCGCTGCTCAAGCGTCTGCACCTTGAATGCTAGGTCGTCGTATTTACGCTGGAAATAGGCGAGGGCTTCAGCCGGGGTTCCATCGGGGAACTGACCCACAACGCGCCATTGGTCATTGTCGTGCACCGAGACTGTGCCGTCGTCGGTGACCGTACCCCATTCGCTGGCTGTTGCTGTCGGGGTGGAAGCCGTATCGGGCGTGGTCGCGGCGCTGTCGCTCGCGGGCTCAGCTGCGGCAGGAGGCGCAGGAGACACAGGAGGGGCCGGAGGAGCAGGAACAGGCTTCTTGGGCGGGCCGGGAACGGGCATGGACGAGGGCGTGGGCTGTTCAGCAGACACGTGAACTCCTAGAGCGGTGATGGACCGACGGAGGCGGAAAGGACAGTGTTCAGCCTAGTATGCGCGCGCGCAATACAGCACCCCTGCCTAAGGGCAGTTACGCCTGTGCAACAAAAAACTGACTAACAATGGCGGCAAGTACCACGACTGAACCACAGACAGAGGCAATAATTGTGTCTCGTTGCCGACGTAATTCAACCTTCTTGTTCCATTGCACGCGCGCAGAATATAAGCGTGCACGGTCTTTTTCGGCGCGTGCACGCTGATTGCGAGAATTCTGTGGGCTACGAGACATCCGGGATCTCCTTACTCGTTGCAGCGAGCATAGCGGCTGATCCTGCCACATGTCAGGGGCTGCGGTTAGCCTGGGGGAGTGGAACCTGCAGCTGCTCTTCTCACGAGCCAAACGCCGTTGGCTGTGCGTATGCGTCCTACCTCGCTCGATGAAGTAGCGGGGCAGTCGCACCTTTTGCGTACCGGTTCTCCCATCCGGATGCTTGCCGAAGCCGACACTACGCGCGCCGGTGCCGTTTCGATGATCCTGTGGGGTCCGCCCGGAACAGGCAAGACCACGCTTGCGCAGGCCATTGCGCGCACTTCAGGCCGTCGTTTCGTGGAGCTATCTGCGATTACAGCGGGTGTAAAAGACGTGCGCGAGGTTATGCAAGACGCCATGAACCAGCGCGACCTGTATGGGCAAAGCACTATTTTGTTTCTCGACGAGATTCATCGGTTTACGAAGGCTCAGCAAGACGCGCTGCTACCCGGGGTAGAAAATGGTTGGGTCAACCTCATTGCGGCGACCACCGAGAACCCGTCGTTCTCAGTTATCTCTCCGTTGCTATCACGTTCTCTGCTGCTCACACTGCAACCGCTGACCGACGACGACATCGCTCTGCTCATCACACGTGCGGTGACCGATGCGCGAGGTCTGGCCGGCACCGTCACACTCGACGACGATGCCCGAGCGGCACTGGTTCGACTAGCATCCGGCGATGCCCGACGCGCACTGACCGGTCTCGAGGCCGCGGCGGCCGTGGCCATGAGTCCTGACGAAGAAGACAGTGTTGCGCCGATCGTTGTGACGGCCGATCACGTGGCGCAGGCGGTTGACCGTGCTCTGCTTCGCTACGACAGGCAGGGCGATGAACACTACGACGTTATTAGCGCGTTTATTAAATCAATACGGGGCTCTGATCCGGATGCTGCGGTGCATTACCTTGCCCGTATGGTCGAAGCCGGTGAAGACCCAAGGTTTATTGCCCGCCGCCTCGTTATTTCGGCTGCCGAAGACATTGGTCTCGCCGACCCGCAAGCGCTTGTTATTGCAACGGCTGCGGCAGATGCCGTGGCGTTTATCGGTATGCCAGAGGGGCGCATACCGCTGGCCGAAGCAACGATCTACTTGGCGACAACGGCAAAATCCAATGCCGCCTATACCGCGATCGATGCTGCCATTGCTGACCTTCGCGCGGGCGGGTTTGGTCGGGTTCCGCTGCACTTGCGTGATGCGCACTATCCGGGTGCTCGAAAACTCGGGCACGGCAAAGGCTATGTCTATCCGCATGATGCCGAGGCCGGTATTGTTCCGCAGCAGTATTTGCCCGACGAGCTTGTTGGTCGGCAGTACTACAACCCACCCGAACGCGGGGCTGAGCGCGAGATCGCTGCCCGTCTCGACAAGATTCGCCGTATTGTGCATGGTCGACGTGCGCAGGGCTCGTGAAATCTGTTAGCATTGACCGGCTCGAAACTGGGTTTTTGGGCATCTCTCTCTTCCTGTAGTTCCCGTTGTAGCGCTCCGGCGTGCGTGGCAATTGGGGCGGAAACGAGACGATACGTCCGCGAGTCGTGAAAGTCATGGCCGCGTTATGGAAGGAATACTTCGTGGCATCGAAGGCACAGGACCGACGTAAGGTCCGGCTCAGCCGCGCACTGGGGATCCCGCTGACCCCCAAGGCGGCTCGTTATCTTGAGCGTCGTCCGTACGCACCGGGCGAGCACGGGCGCACCAAGCGCAAGGCCGACAGCGACTACGCTGTTCGTCTGCGCGAAAAGCAGCGTCTGCGCGAGCAGTATGACATCCGCGAAAAGCAGCTGCGTATTGCATTCAACGAGGCTCGTCGCAAAGACGGCCTGACGGGTGAGAACCTGGTCGAGCTGCTGGAAATGCGTCTGGACGCGCTGGTACTGCGCGCCGGTTTCGCACGCACCACAGCACAGGCTCGTCAGATGGTTGTGCACCGCCACATCCTTGTTGACGGTCAGCTTGTCGACCGTCCCTCTTTCCGGGTGAAGCCCGGTCAGCTGATCCACGTAAAAGAGAAGAGCGAAGGCTTGGAGCCTTTCCAGGTTGCCGCAGCGGGTGGCAACGCCGAGGTTCTTCCTCCGGTTCCTGGCTACCTCGAGGTAGAGCTCGACAAACTTCAGGCTCGCCTTGTGCGCCGCCCGAAGCGTGTTGAGGTTCCTGTCACGTGTGATGTGCAGCTGGTTGTTGAGTACTACGCCGCACGCTAAGCGACGACTTTTCAGAAGAAGGCGTCGGGGAAACCCGACGCCTTCTTCTGTTTACGCATACGATGGACGGTGGCACGCGAACAGTTCGTTAGCGAAGGTGGCGACATGAAAAACCTGCTCTGGTTTCTGATCGGTGTGATTGGCGGCTTTGTGGCTGCTCACTTTATGAACAAAGACCCTCGGGGGCACGAGCTGCTGTCAGAAGTCGATGCTCGTATTACCGAGTTCACGGGAATATTAAGCGATGCTTATCGTTCGGAAGCCGCGCGACTGACAGCGCCAGATCGTTCTGACTCCTAATTTCCTGCTCTATCCGTTTCGCACACAAGGACACACTGCACTCGTATGAACACCGCCGAGATTGCCCAACGCTACCTCACGTACTTTGAGAAGAACGGGCACACCATTGTTCCTTCGGCGTCGCTTGTTAGCAACGATCCGACGGTGATGTTCACAATTGCCGGCATGGTGCCTTTTGTTCCTTATCTCACGGGTGTTGTGCCGGCCCCGTATTCGCGCGTTGCCGATGTGCAAAAGTGCATTCGAACGAACGACATCGAAGAGGTCGGCAAGACTGCTCGTCATGGAACGTTCTTTCAGATGCTCGGGAACTGGTCGTTTGGCGACTATTTCAAAGAGGGCGCAATTAGCTATGCATGGGAGTTGCTCACCAGTTCCGAAGCCGACGGCGGACTAGGTTTTGCAGAACGTGACATTTGGGTCACCGTGTATGAGACCGATGATGAAGCAGCTGCGCTGTGGCAAAAAATCGCAGGCTTACCCGCAGAGCGCATCCAGAGGATGGGCAAAGAAGACAACTACTGGCACACCGGTCAGCCTGGTCCCGGTGGTCCGTGCTCTGAAATCTATATTGATCGTGGTGCTGCATACGGACCCGACGGTGGCCCGATCGTTGACGACAACAGGTTCACCGAGATCTGGAACCTCGTTTTCATGCAGGAGCTGCTGTCGGATGTGCGCTCCAAGACCGACTTCGACATAGCAGGACCACTACCCAAGAAAAATATTGACACAGGTATGGGTCTCGAGCGCGTCGCCATGTTCAAGCAGGGCGTCGACAACATGTACGAGACCGATCAGGTGCGTCCGGTGCTCGATCGCGCGATGGAACTGTCGGGACGACGATATGGCGCTGTGAACGAAGACGACGTGCGTTTTCGAGTTATTGCCGACCATGTGCGTTCCTCTCTCATGCTGCTCTCCGACGGCGTTCGCCCCTCCAATGAGGGTCGCGGCTATATTCTGCGACGCCTCATGCGACGCACCGTTCGTGCCATGCGTCTGCTCGGCGTTGAGGGCGCATCATTCCCCGAACTCTTTTCGGCCTCGCGCGACGCTATGAAAGCCAGCTACCCAGAACTCGAAACAAACTGGTCACAGCTTTCTACTGCTGCCTTCGCAGAAGAAGAAACGTTTTTGCGTACGCTCTCGCAGGGGTCGACAATTCTTGATCTCGCGCTCCAGGAGACGAAAACGGCCGGCGAACGTCGCTTGAGCGGCAACGAGGCGTTCCTCTTGCACGACACCTACGGTTTTCCTATCGACCTGACGGTCGAGGTGGCAGAAGAGGCCGGACTGAGTGTTGACCGCTCAGCCTTTGACACGCTCATGCAAGAGCAGCGTGATCGTGCCAAGGCCGACGCCCGCAGCCGCAAGCGCCAACTTGCCGATCTCTCGGTGTATCGCGATCTGCGTGCACAGGGAGAAACCTCATTCGTGGGATACGACGAACTGCAAACGACCACTCGCGTGCTCGGGATCCTGGTCGACGGACACTCGGTGGTAAAGGCCATAGCAGGGCAAACCGCAGAGGTTATCGTCGCGGAAACTACCCTGTATGCAGAGTCGGGGGGCCAGGTTGCCGACAAGGGCACCATTGTAGGCAATGGCTTTCAACTCGAGGTCATTGACGTTCAAAAGCCCGTGGCAGGGCTTATTAGTCACACCGTTCGTGTTGTTGAGGGCGAAGTTGCCGTCGACGACGAAGCGACCACCGTGGTCGATGGTGCCAATCGACACGCCGCTCGCCAAGCCCACTCGGCAACACACCTCGTGCATGCCGCGCTGCGGGACACACTCGGGTCGGATGCTACGCAGGCAGGATCACTCAACCGCGCTGGCTATCTGCGTTTCGACTTCGCATGGGGCCAAGCGCTCTCGTCCGATACACGCAGCGAGATCGAAGAAATCGCCAACCGTGCCGTCGATGACGCCCTCGAGGTGACGACGAGGGTCGTGACGCTCGATGAGGCGAAGGACGCTGGAGCAATGGCTCTGTTCGGCGAAAAATACGGCGATGTCGTGCGCATGGTCGATATTGGCGGTCCGTGGTCACGCGAACTGTGTGCCGGGACACACGTTGCTACCAGTGCAGAAATCGGACTCATCAACCTCGTGGGAGAGTCTTCTATCGGAGCAACCAACCGGCGCGTAGAAGCTCTCGTCGGTCGCGACGCTTTCCGTGATCTGGCCGTGGAGCGCACGATCGTCTCGCAGCTGAGCACCTCGTTGAAGACTCCGCGGGAACAGCTGCCTGAGCGCATCGCCGAACTCGTCGGTCAGTTGAAGACCGCTGAAAAACGGATCGCGAAGCTGGAATCGCAGCAACGCTCTGCGCAGGTGCCTGCTATCGCGCAGGAGGCCGTCGCACTGAACGGTATGCAGTTTGTGGCACATAACGCGGGTGTAGTGGCGTCGGCCGACGACGTGCGCGACACGGTCGTGAAGGTGCGTGAACTTCTTGGTAACCAGGCGACTGTTGTTGCGGTGACCGGTGTAACTAACGATCGACCGATTGTTGTGATTGCCACGAATGAAGGCTCGAGGGAGCGTGGTGTGCGCGCCGGCGCACTGGTCAAAAAAGCCGCGGGAGTGCTCGGCGGTGGTGGGGGAGGCCGCGACGATATTGCGCAGGGCGGTGGCACGAATGCCGCGGCGATTCCTGAAGCACTGATCGCCATCGAGCAGGAACTGCGCGCTCTATGAGCGAGTTTCGACGCGGTGTCCGTCTCGGAATAGATGTGGGCCGTGCGCGTATCGGTGTAGCCCGCTGTGACCCCGACGGCATGCTTGCGGTGCCGGTAGAGACTGTACCCCGTAATGAACACTCGCTGATGCGGCTCCGCGAACTGATCGACGAATACGAGCCCATCGAGATTGTCATCGGACTACCCATCAATCTGCGAGGAGACTCGACGGCGTCAACAGACGATGCGATCGCTTTTGCGCGCCAAGTCGAAGAAAGCGTTCGTAAGCCCGTGCGAATGATCGATGAACGTCTCAGCACTGTCACGGCTCACAGTGCTCTGCGTTCTTCAGGGCGAAGCCAGCGCGGTTCGCGTAGCATTGTCGACCAGATAGCGGCCGTTGTGCTGCTGCAGCATGCTATTGATATCGAAAAGAGCACCGGAAAACCCGCCGGCACACTGCTCGAACCCGATGAGGATTCACGCGCACATGACTGACCCGAGCAACCAGCACCCTGTTGATCCGTCTCAGCCGCTGTCGCGGCGTGCGGCCCGCGAGGCAGCGGCACGCGAACAAGCACAACGCGAGGCGGTATCAGCGCCGGATGCGCGCCAGCATCCGGAAGCTGAAGATAGTCTCGCCTTTTTGCACGATATCCCTGTCTCAGAACCGCATGAGGTTGCGGCTATGGGCGAGGACGCTGTTCCTGAAGCCGCCCAGAGCGATGAGCAAGCCCCGGAGAACGAGGGCGAAGCACTCGACGACCTTTTTGATGTGTCTGCAGAAAATACAGCACGGCAAACGCCGGTGGTCAAACCGCGACGGCGTGGCGGATGCCTGATTCTTGTCATCATTCTTGTGCTCGTACTCGGTGGCATCGGGGCCGGTGGGGTATACGTCATGAATGAATACGGTGACCGCATCGGAGAGATATTCGGCTGGGGTGAGCCGAAAGACTGGGACGAAAGCGACGCTGAAGGCGAAGCGTATGTGACGATTCGCTCAGGTGACGCAGGTGCCGAGGTTTCTACGGCTCTGTTTGACGCCGGCATAACAAAAACCGACAGCGTCTTTTACGACATGCTTCTCAAAGAAGCACCTGACGAGCCATTCTTTCCTGGTGTCTACCGGATGCAGCAGAAAATGACGGCCGCCGCTGCACTCGAGGCGCTGCGCGATCCCGAGAGCAAATTGGAAGATTCAGCAGCGCTTCCCGAAGGACTCACGGTGGACGCCACGCTCGAGCGGGTATCGATCGGCCTCAATATTCCCAAGGAAGAACTAGAGGCGGCTGTTGCTGACCCGAGCGCTTATGGCGTGGATGCTTCTTCGCTCGAAGGATGGCTGTTCCCCGCAGTGTACGAATTTGATCCGGGAACCACTGCCGAAGAAGTTATTACGGCAATGGTCGACAGAACCCGGGACTCGTTAGAAGCGGCCGCGGTACCAGCGGGTGACGAGCAGCGTGTGCTGACGATTGCGTCGATTATTCAGCGTGAGGCACGGTTTGAAGATGACTTTTATAAGGTGTCGCGAGTAATTCAGAACCGGCTAGACGACGACATGATGCTGCAGATGGACTCGACATCGCAGTACGGATACCGCGAACTACACGATGGTTCGGTCAGCACTTCGGATGCTGCCCAGCACGATGACAACCCGTGGAACACATACGTGCATACGGGCCTTCCCGTCACACCGATCGCCAACCCTGGCGACCTCGCTATCGATGCAGCAATGAACCCGGCCGATGGCCCGTGGTTGTACTTCGTGACGGTCAATCTCGACACCGGAGAAACTGTCTTTACGACCGATTACGAAGAGCATCTTCGCGGGGTTGAACAGTGGCAGGCATGGTGCTCCGACAACCCCGATTCCGGATGCTGATGACACAGTGATCACACAGCCACCAACGCACCTTGCCGTATGGGGAGACCCCATTGAGCATTCGCGTTCGCCTCAACTGCATGCGGCAGCGTACCGCGTCTTAGGCGTCGACTGGCAGTACGGCCGCCAGCAGGTGTCGGCCGAGGGGTTTTCAGAGGCGCTGCAGGCCTGCGACGGGTCATGGCGCGGGCTGTCACTGACGATGCCACTGAAAGAAGTGGCGTATCGGGCGGCGCACTGGCTCGATGAGCATTCGCGGCTCACGGGCGCGACCAACACTCTTCTGCTGAGTGCAGACGGAAAACATCGAGGTTTTAATACGGATATAGCAGGGCTGGTCGCTGCTCTTCGTGAAGGATCCGTCGCCTCGGTGTCGTCGGTACGAGTTCTGGGTGTGGGTGCTACGGCGGCCTCGGCGGTTGTGGCAGCCAGAGAATTAGGCGCAGACCGCGTATTTTTTGTTGCACGACAACCGCACAAGGCAACTGCTGTTATCGACGTGGCCGACCGTTTAGGGGTACGCAGCAGCGTCACCACTTTTGACGACGACTGTGGCGCTGTCGATCTCACAATTTCAACGATCCCGAGTGCGAGCGTACTGGCACACGACACTGCACAGCGATTAGCGGATGCGGGAGGTGTGCTTTTCGACGTTGCTTATTCACCGTGGCCATCGGCGTTAGCGCAGCAGTGGAATGCGCAGCATCCGGTGCTCTCGGGACTGGGAATGCTTTTGCATCAGGCCGTACGGCAGGTGCGAATCTTTTACCACGGTGAGCCCGACGTGCCGGTTCCCACAGAAGATGACGTGGTGGCGGCAATGCGGTGCGCGCTCATGGGAGACTAGAGCAATGCTTCGAGTGCTCACAGCCGGCGAATCGCACGGCCCCGAACTGATTGCTGTTATGGAAGGCCTTCCGGCCGGAGTTCCGGTATCACCGGCCGCCATTCAGGCCGATTTGGCGCGCCGCAAGCTCGGCTATGGGCGTGGCTCGCGCATGAAGTTCGAAGAAGACGAACTTTCGCTATCGACCGGCATCCGGCATGGCTTCACTCTGGGCAGCCCCATTGCGCTGCGCATTGGCAACACGGAGTGGCCCAAATGGGTAGAGGTGATGAACCCCGAGCCCGTCGAACTGACTGATCGCTCACGCGGCCGCGGCGCACCCCTCACCCGACCACGGCCCGGACACGCCGACCTGGTCGGTATGCAGAAATACAACTTTGACGAAGCGCGGCCGATTCTCGAGCGTGCGAGCGCACGAGAAACAGCTGCGCGCGTTGCTCTTGGGGCGGTTGCGCGCGCATTCCTCGGGGAACTCGGCATCACCCTCGTGAGTCACACACTGTCGATTGGGCCGGTGCAGGTGCCCGAAGGTGCCCGGCTGCCTACCCCCGACGACGTTGATACCCTCGACGCTGATCCGTTACGGTGCTTTGATCCCGAGACGTCAGCCCGCATGGTCGAAGAAGTAGACGACGCCCGTAAAGCAGGCGACACGCTCGGCGGAATCGTCGAAGTACTGGCCTATGGGCTGCCCCCGGGGCTTGGCTCACACGTACAGTGGGATCGCCGCCTCGATGCCCGCCTTGCCCAGGCTTTGATGAGTATTCAGGCCATGAAGGGCGTGGAAATTGGTGACGGCTTTGAGACGACCCGTCGACGCGGCTCCGACGCCCATGATGAGCTCCATGTCGCCAACGATGGCATCACTCGCTCATCGGATAAAGCGGGCGGAACCGAAGGCGGAATGTCGACCGGAACGGTTCTGCGCGTTCGTGCCGGGATGAAGCCGATTGCGACTGTGCCGCGCGCCCTTCGCACAGTCGACGTGAGCTCGGGAGAAGCCGCCACGGCACACCACCAGCGCTCTGACGTCTGTGCGGTACCCGCCTCGGGCGTCGTCGCCGAAGCCATGGTCGCGATTGAAATCGCGCGATCGGTGCTCGAAAAATTTGGTGGCGATCACGTAGACGAAACCCGCCGCAATCTGCAGTCGTACCTCGACGCAATTCCGCACGACCTACGAACGGCCGCGCTGTCAGACTCCACGCTCGCGCACGATGAATGATCGAGACGGCGCTGCCGTAGTGCTTGTAGGGCCAATGGGTGCTGGGAAAACCAGCATCGGCAAGAAGATTGCCAAACTCCTCACGATGCCCTTTATCGACACTGACAACGTTATTGTGCAGAAGCACGGCCCCATTGCCGACATTTTTTCGCACCACGGCGAAGAACAGTTTCGAGCATGGGAACACGACGCTGTACGCGACAGCATCCGGCAAAAAGCAGTCGTTTCTCTGGGCGGTGGCGCTGTTATCCACAGCGAAACGCGCCTGCTGCTCAAGCCGTTGCCCGTGGTGTTTTTAACGGTAGATGAGACAGCCGTCAGTCGGCGGATCGGGGGAGGCAGTCGGCCGCTGCTCGCTGGAGCGAACCCTCTTGAATCGTGGTCGCAGATTTTTCGGAGCCGTGAGTTGTTCTACCGCGAGGTGGCGAACACTGTCATCGATACATCACGCAAACCGATGACAAAAATCGCCGAACAGGTGGTGGAGTGGATGAAAGGGAAACAATGAGCCAGCAGACGCTACTCTCTGTGCGTGGCACAGCGCCGTACGACATCACGATCGGGCGAAATATTCTTGACCACGTTTCGACGGCGCTAGACCCCGACGTGCGCAAGGTTCTCGTTGTGCACCCACCGACGCTGGCTGATCGGGCCGCAGAACTGCGGGAACGATTACTCTCGGATCATTCACACGGACAGCGCGAAGTACTTCTTGCCGAGGTGCCGGATGCTGAACAGGGCAAACGCATCGAAGTTGCTGCATTCTGCTGGCAGATTATGGGCCAGGCCGACTTTACGAGAACCGATGCGGTCATTGGCTATGGCGGGGGAGCCGTGACCGACCTTGCCGGATTCGTTGCTGCAACCTGGTTACGGGGCGTACAGGTCGTACACGTGCCCACCACAGTGCTGGGTCTTGTTGACGCAGCTGTCGGGGGGAAGACCGGAGTCAATACCAACGAGGGTAAAAACCTGGTCGGGGCTTTTTGGTCGCCCCGCGCGGTCATTGGTGATCTTGATGAACTGGGATCACTCACCGCCAATGAAGCAACGGCCGGCTATGCCGAAGTCGTGAAGGCTGGTTTTATCTGGGCACCAGAAATTCTGGACATTATTGAGGCAGACCCCCGCGCTGCTGTTGATCCGTCAACGGATGCCTTCCGCCGCACGGTCGAACTAGCTATCCACATGAAAGCGGAGGTTGTTTCCGAAGACTTCCGCGAGGCGGGACAGCGCGAGATTCTCAATTACGGTCACACTCTCGGGCACGCCATCGAACACGCGGAGCGGTATCGCTGGCGCCACGGTGCAGCAATCGCTGTGGGCATGACCTACGCCGCTGAACTTTCTCGCTTTGCCGGTCGGCTCTCAGACGACAGCGCCAATCGTCACCGCACAATATTGGAAACACTCGGGCTTCCGACTACGTATCGAGCAGGAGCCTGGCAGCAGCTACTGGCGACAATGCAGCGCGATAAAAAGGCTCGCGGTGGCATGCTTCGGTTTATTGTGCTTGATGAAATTGGGAAACCGACCGTACTGCGCGCCCCCGATGAGTCGCTGCTGTTCGCGGCCTACCAAGAGGTGGCTGACGCGTGAAAAAATTGCTGCTCGTCAACGGCCCAAACCTCAACCTTCTCGGCACGCGAGAGCCGGAGATCTACGGCACGAGCACTCTGTCTGATGTCGAAGAATTGAGCGTTGCAGCCGCCGCCGAACAGGGATGGCAAATGCAGGCCGTGCACAGTAATCATGAGGGCGTTCTTATCGATGCCATTCATGCCAGTCGGTACGAGTGCCAAGGCATCGTCATTAATCCTGGTGGACTCACACACACATCAGTCGTCTTGCGCGATGCTCTGACGGGCGTCGGGCTACCTTTTGCTGAAGTGCACATCTCTGATGTTTCAGCCCGAGAAGAGTTTCGGCGCTTTTCATACCTGGCCGACGTGGCCCGCGTGCGGGTCTCCGGTGAAGGAATAGCCGGGTACGCCACGGCAGTGCGTAGGCTTATCGCATTGATCGCGTAGAATCACACCTTGGGCCAACCGGCCACGAGAACCTAACGAAACGGAATTTGGATCGTATGGCAACCACGGCAGACATCAGAAATGGCGTAGTCCTTCGCATTGACGGACAGCTTTGGAACGTCGTGGAGTTTCAGCACGTCAAACCCGGTAAGGGCGGGGCATTCGTCCGCACCAAGCTAAAGAACGTTGTCACCGGTAAAACCGTTGACCGCACGTACAACGCCGGTGCCAAGATCGAGATCGAAAACGTTGATCGCCGAGACTACACATATCTTTACACCGACGGCGACGGCTTCGTGTTCATGGATACCGAAGACTATGACCAGATCACGGTGCCTGCAGAGACAGTGGGCGACGCGAAGAACTTCATGCTGGAAAACCAGCAGGTAACCATCGCTATGAACAACGGCCAGCCGCTGTACCTTGATCTGCCCGCGTCGGTGGTTCTCGAGGTCACATATACGGAGCCTGGCCTGCAGGGTGATCGCTCGTCAGCGGGCACAAAACCAGCCACGGTCGAAACCGGCTACGAACTGCAGGTTCCGTTGTTTCTCGAGACCGGAACAAAGATCAAGGTTGACACCCGTTCGGGCGACTACCTCGGCCGTGTGAACGACTGACCTTGAGCGCACGGACGAAAGCGCGTAAACGCGCACTCGACATGCTCTTCTCTGCAGATATTCGCGGAGAAGAGCTGTCTGTTGTTTTAGCGGCTGAAGCAGCGCGGGCAATCCACGAACCAGAACGCGAAGCCTCGTGGCTGTACGCCCGAGAGATTGTTGATGGAATCATCGACCACGGTGATGAGATCGACGAGCACATTACGACCCACAGCCGAGACTGGCGTCTGGAGCGTATGCCCGCCGTTGACCGTGCGATATTGCGGGTTGCCGGATGGGAACTGTTATTTAACGAGCAGGTGCCGGTAGCAGTCGCCATCGATGAGGCGGTTGAACTGGCCAAAGAGTACTCAACAGACGAATCTGGCGCCTTCGTTCACGGTGTTTTGGCGCGCGTTGCGCGTGCGCGATAACCGACGGCGACTCTGCCACGCCTTCATTCAGGGCAGCCCATTAGAATTGTGCCTGTTCCATACGGGAGGAAATACTTATGCGGATCACTGGCCTCGGCCACGCCGGGATGTTCATTGAAACCAAGGGTGGAAACATTCTCTGCGACCCCGTAGTAAAACCTTCGTTTTACGGGTCATGGTTCGTTTTTCCAGACAACAGAAGCCTGGATTGGGAGCGGTTCGCTCAGGCCGATTTTCTGTATATTTCTCACCGCCACCGCGATCACTTCGACCCGTGGTTTCTCCAGACTTACGTGTCGAAAGACATCGAGGTTCTTCTCCCTGAATATCCCACCGATGATTTGGAACAGGATCTTCGCAAGCTCGGTTACAACAACATCACCTATACCGAAGCGGGGAAGGTTATCGAGCGGGGCGAACTGCGCTTGATGATCACTCCGCTGCGGGCCCCTAGTGATGGCCCCATTGGTGACAGTTCTCTGAGCATTGACGACGGAACGGCATCGATCCTCAACCAAAACGACTCCCACCCGCTCGACCTCGAGAAGCTGTTGTCATTTGGTAAACCTGAGGCATACTTCACACAGTTCTCCGGAGCAATCTGGTGGCCCATGGTCTACGACCTGCCGCTGGAGTCAAAGCAGAGTTTCGCGCAGCTAAAACGCGAAGCCCAGCATAAGCGAGCAATGTTTTACATCGAAAAGGTCGATGCTCCGCACGTATTTCCTATGGCCGGGCCGCCGATGTTTTTGCGCGATGAGCTGTTTGACTTCAACGGCCTCGGTAAAAACGGTGACGGTATCTTTACCGATCAGGCAGAGTTTCTCGATCGTTTGAAAGAAGAAGCACCGCAGTACAGTGGGCACATCTTTATTCCCGGCACGGTCGTCGAGATTGACTCCGGTGAGATGACGGTATCTCAGACGCTCTATAGCGATGCAGAGATAGAAGAAATGTTCCATGACAAGTGGACCTATCTGGAGCGTCAGCGCGCGACCCGCCAAGAAGAACTGCGGGAAGAGGAAGCATCGCGCGCCGCGGTCTTGCCGCCCGATGAAATGTTGGCAGCGCTCAAGGCCTGGTGGGAGCCGCTGCTACGTAAATCGCGCACCATCCGCAACGGCGTTGGTGGCCCCGTACGCATGACGATCGGTGACCTCGACCTCGTGGTTGATTTTCCACGAGCAAAAGTGCGCGCGTACGACGGCGAGGACTGCGAGTTCTGGTACACGATTCCGGCCGACCTCGTATCGACAAATATCCGCGATCATGAGATCGACTGGTCAAACTCGATCTTCCTGTCGATGCAGTTCACCGCCGGACGCAAAGGCAAGTTCAACGAGTTTATTTACACGTTCTTCAAATGCCTGTCGACTGACCGCATTGAGTACGTCGAGAACTGGTACTCCGAGCAGACCGACCAGACCGAAGAAACCCAGATTGGCGACTGGGTCGTGCAACGCCGTTGCCCGCACCTGCGCGCTGATCTTTCGAAAACCGGCAAGGTTGATGAAAACGGAATTCTCACGTGCAGTATGCACGACTGGAAATGGGATCTCAAAACAGGTCGATGCCTGACCACGAGCGGTCACGCTATTCGTGCAGAACAGTGTGAGGCGACGCAAGACGCCATGCGACCGGCCTGATCGCTGTAAGATAGCTACGACCACCTTTAACACCGTCCTGTGAGGCGGAGAAGGGAGGATCGGATGACTGCCCGCACAGTCTTGCAGGAAGCCGATATCTCACGGGCTTTGACCCGTATTGCCCACGAAATCCTGGAATCTAACCGGGGTGTTGATGGCCTTGTTCTTCTCGGTGTGCCTACTCGAGGCGTTAATCTAGCTCGTCGCCTGGCAGCAATCATTGCGCGAATCGCCGAGACGACCGTGCCTTGCGGTTCGTTGGACGTCACCCTCTTTCGTGACGATCTCTCACGACAACCCACGCGCTCACCACAACCGACCGAGATCCCCGCAGGCGGTATTGACGGCAAGACGGTCGTACTCGTTGACGACGTGCTGTTCTCGGGTCGGAGCATCCGGGCAGCGCTCGATGCGCTGCAGTCGATTGGTCGGCCGGCAGTTGTGCGGCTAGCAACACTTGTTGACCGGGGGCATCGCGAACTACCGATTCGGCCCGACTTTGTCGGAAAAAATATTCCCTCGTCACGGCAAGAACGTGTGAATGTGCGGCTTCACGAAACCGACGGTATTGATGCGGTGACGATCGAATCATGAGACACCTGCTCGATACACAGACGCTGTCGCGCGAAACAGCGTTGCGCATTCTCGATGTTGCCGAAGACATGGCAGACACGCAGTCGCGTGAGATTAAAAAGCTACCCACTCTTCGCGGACGCACCGTCGTCAACCTCTTTTTTGAAGACTCCACACGTACGCGAATCTCTTTTGAAGCAGCTGCCAAGCGGTTATCTGCCGACGTCATCAACTTCGCAGCCAAAGGATCCTCGGTCTCAAAGGGTGAGAGCCTGCAAGACACGGCGCAAACACTCGAGGCTATGGGAGCCGATGCGGTGGTCATTCGCCACTCAGCCTCCGGAGCGCCTCGTACACTGGCCAGCAGCGGCTGGATTAGCGCCGGAGTGATCAACGCGGGAGACGGTACTCACGAGCATCCGACTCAGGCCCTTCTCGACGCATTCACCATTCGGAAGCGTCACTGGGGCGAAGACAGTCGCGGACGCGATCTTGAGGGGCTCTCGGTAACTATCGTCGGCGATGTTTTGCACTCACGTGTCGCACGCTCCAACGTTTGGCTACTCACTACGCTGGGGGCCCAGGTGACACTGGTCACGCCGCCGACTCTTGTTCCTCAGAACGTGAATCGGTGGCCGGTGGATGTGCAATACAACCTTGATGACGCAATCGATAACAAACCGGATGCCATCATGATGCTGCGCATTCAACTCGAGAGAATGCAGGCGGCGTTCTTCCCCAGTGAACGCGAATACACGCGTCAATGGGGGCTCGACTCGACACGGTTGGCTCGCCTGCCGGCCGATAGCATAGTTATGCACCCCGGCCCCATGAACCGCGGTCTGGAAATTAGTGCGGAGGCTGCTGATTCTGCGCAGTCAACCGTACGAGAACAGGTTGCCAACGGAATCTCCGTGCGTATGGCTGTTATGTATCTCCTGCTTGCGGGCGACCGCGACCAGGCTGTGAAAGGAGTAGACCGTTGAGCTCAACCGTTATTACCGGGGCACGGTTAGTGACCGGAGACATCGTCGACATCGTTATTGACGGTGACCGCATCGTAGAGGTTGGCGCGGGGCTCAGTCGTGCGGGAGCGCGCCACATTGACGCCGATGGACTGCTTGCGCTGCCTGGCTTAGTTGACCTCCACACGCATTTGCGCGAGCCGGGATACGAAGCATCCGAAACCGTCGAAACCGGCACGCGTGCGGCCGCAGCGGGAGGGTTTACGGCAGTTTTTGCCATGCCCAATACGTCTCCTGTTGCCGATACCGCGGGAGTGGTTGAGCAAGAGCTAGCTTTAGGTGACACGGCGGGTTTTGTGCGAGTGCAGCCCATTGGTGCGGTCACTGTCGGTCAGAAGGGCGAACGTCTGGCAGAGCTGGGCGCGATGGCCGACTCGCGTGCTCAGGTGCGGGTGTTTAGCGACGACGGATTTTGTGTATGGGATCCGTTGATTATGCGACGCGCTCTGGAATATGTGAAGCGTTTTGACGGTGTTATTGCGCAGCACGCACAAGATCCACGACTGACCGAGGGTGCACAGCTGAACGAGGGCGCCGTCTCGGCAGAGCTGGGGCTCACCGGATGGCCCGCTGTTGCGGAAGAATCAATCATCGCGCGAGATGTTCTACTGGCCGAGCATGTGGGATCACGCTTGCACATTTGTCATCTGTCAACGGCAGGATCGGTCGATATTATTCGGTGGGCAAAGAAGCGTGGCATCAATGTCACGGCCGAGGTTACTCCTCACCACCTGCTGCTCACCGACGAAATGGCCCGCGGTTACGATGCGCGCTACAAGGTCAACCCGCCGCTGCGCACGGCAGAAGATGTACAGGCGGTACGCGACGGCCTTGCCGATGGCACGATTGACATTGTCGCGACCGACCATGCTCCGCACCCCGCCGAAGCGAAAGCATGCGAGTGGCAGGCTGCAGCCAATGGAATGGTGGGGCTCGAGAGCGCACTGCGCGTTGTCCACACCACCATGGTCGACACCGGGCAACTGTCGTGGGAAGACATCGCTCGCGTTATGAGCTATGCGCCAGCGAAAATCGGAAGCCTGACGACGCACGGCACTCCGATCGCCGCAGGACAACCCGCAGAACTGGCACTGTACGACCCGTCTGTGCGCGGCGTATTTACAGAAGCCGATTTGCGCGGACGTAGCAAAAACTCGCCCTACCTCGGTCAAGAACTACCCGGCCGCGTGGTCTGGACCATTCACCGCGGCGTACCCACTGTTGTGGATGGAGAAGTTGTAGAGAAGGTCGGTGCATGACTCACGAGGCGATCATCGCACTAGTGGTTCTGCTCGTTGTCGGACTACTCGGCCTTATGGCTTGGGGCTGGATGCGTCGGCGACGACGTGACTCGGCTCTTCGCGCACCGTTGGGTGTTCCGGAGCACGCTGAAACGCTCAGCCGATATGAAGTCTTATACGTTGCCACGACACGTCGTGCGCAGCCCTTAGAGCGACTGCTGGTTCGGCCGCTGGCGTTCCGGGCACGGGGAGAAATCGCCGTCACGGATCGCGGTATTGCAGTGAGCCTGGACGGTACACCAACAGTTTTTATTGATTCCGCTCGTTTTGTTGGGATAGAGCGCGCGAGCGTCACCATCGATCGAGTAGTGGAACGCGGCGGTCTCGTTTGTATCGCCTGGTCTGTTGCCGACGACACAGTGGCGGACAGCTATTTCCGGATTGTTTCTCGTGATCCGGCAGAGTTTATTGAAGATATTCAGCGCAATTGCGCTGCACCCGAGGTGGGAGCACACACATGATCCATTCAACACCGGCCGTGCTCGTTCTAGAAGACGGCTCACGATTCGAAGGGCACGCTTATGGTGCGCACGGCACGACCGTCGGCGAAGTTGTTTTTGCCACGGGTATGTCGGGCTACCAAGAGACGCTGACCGATCCGTCCTACGCCGGTCAAATTGTGCTGCAGACGGCACCGCACATCGGCGTCACAGGGGTCAACGACGAAGACAATGAGTCTTCTCGCATCTGGGTGGCCGGTTACATCGTGCGTGACCCTTCTCGTAGAGTTTCTAACTGGCGCGCAACGGGCTCTTTGGACGACGCTCTCGAAGCCCACGGCATTATCGGAATCAGCGGCATCGATACTCGTGCAGTGACGCGCCGAATCCGCGATGCTGGCGCGCTACGCGGTGGAATTTTCTCGGGTGACGACGCCGCACGCTCACATGACGAACAGCTACAAACCGTCATCGAGTCGCCGCGAATGGCCGGTCAGAATCTCTCCGCTCGCGTGTCGATTCCTTCCGCGTCGCTTATTCCTACAACGCAGCGCAAGCTGGGCAATCTCGCCGTTATTGACCTGGGGATCAAGCAGTCCACGATCGATAACTTGACGGCGCGAGGCTTCGATGTGCACCTGCTGCCAGAAACCGTGACGATCGATGACGTGCTGGCGATTCAACCCATCGCCGTCTTCTATTCGAATGGACCAGGCGACCCTGCCGCATCCGATAGGCATGTCGAGCTTCTGCGTGCGGTGCTCGACCTCGGTCTGCCGTTTTTTGGAGTCTGCTTCGGTAACCAGCTGTTTGCACGGGCACTTGGTCTGGAGACATATAAGTTGCCGTTTGGTCACCGCGGCATTAACCAGCCGGTTCTTGATAAACAGAGCGACCGGGTGGAAATTACCGCGCACAATCACGGTTTCGCTGTGAGTGCACCTCTCGATGGCCCCTTTGATAGCCCACACGGGTATGGGCGCGTTGAGGTAAGCCATATCGGGCTCAACGACCAGGTGGTTGAGGGACTGCGAGCCCTGGATAGGCCCGCATTTTCTGTGCAGTTCCATCCCGAGGCGGCTAGCGGGCCGCACGACGCCAATACACTCTTTGACCGTTTCCGCGATCTTGTCGTCGCGACACTGCGCCAGGCTCAGGAACAGAGCCAGAACGGAGCCTTCTAATGCCAAAGCGCGACGATATTCAGTCGGTACTTGTTATCGGGTCTGGCCCGATTGTGATCGGTCAGGCATGCGAGTTCGATTACTCGGGTACGCAGGCATGCCGTGTGCTGCGTGAAGAGGGAGTACGGGTCATTCTCGTCAACTCCAACCCGGCCACAATTATGACCGACCCCGACTTCGCAGACGCCACGTACGTCGAGCCGATCACGCCTGAAGTGATCGAATCAATCATTGTCAAAGAGAAGCCGGATGCCATTCTTCCCACGCTCGGTGGGCAGACAGCGTTGAACGCCGCAATGACTCTGCACGAGCGGGGCATTCTCGAAAAGTATGGCGTTGAACTTATTGGTGCTCGGGTCGAGGCGATTCAGCGCGGCGAAGATCGCCAAATCTTTAAGGAGCTCGTCATTGAGGCCGGTGCAGAGGTGGCTGACAGCCGCATCTGCAACTCAATGGACGAAGTTCTTGCCGGGGCTGCTGAGCTCGGGTATCCACTTGTCGTTCGCCCTTCCTTCACGATGGGTGGTCTGGGCTCAGGTTTTGCCTATGACGAAGATGACCTGCGTCGGATCGCCGGTGCGGGCCTTCACGACTCGCCCACGCACGAGGTGCTTCTTGAAGAATCAATCCTCGGATGGAAAGAGTATGAGCTGGAGCTCATGCGCGATAATGCAGACAACACGGTCGTGGTGTGTTCTATCGAGAACTTTGACCCGGTCGGTGTGCACACCGGTGACGCCATCACGGTTGCTCCGGCACTCACCCTCACCGACCGCGAGTATCAGCGCATGCGCGATATCGGTATCGATATTATTCGGCGCGTCGGAGTCGACACAGGCGGTTGCAACATTCAGTTTGCCGTTGACCCTGCGACGGGCCGCATCATTGTTATCGAGATGAACCCCCGTGTTTCGCGCTCGTCGGCGCTCGCTTCGAAGGCGACCGGCTTCCCGATCGCGAAGCTCGCCGCGAAGTTGGCGCTGGGGTACCGGCTTGATGAGATTCCGAACGACATCACGCAGGTGACTCCCGCCAGTTTTGAGCCGACTCTCGACTACGTGGTTGTCAAGGTTCCGCGCTTTGCTTTTGAGAAGTTCCCCGCTGCCGACACCACACTGACGACAACCATGAAGTCCGTGGGTGAAGCGATGGCGATTGGCCGTAACTTTACGACGGCGCTGCAAAAGGCACTGCGTTCACTAGAAAAGCGCGGCTCAAGCTTTCATTGGGGTGAAGAGTCTCGCAGTGTAGAAGAATTGCTCGAACTTATTAAGACGCCAACCGATGAACGAATTGTTCAGTTGCAGCAGGCTCTGCGCAAGGGTGCAACGATCGAGCAGGCGTTTGAGTCGACTGCTATTGATCCGTGGTTCCTCGATCAGGTTGTTCTTATCAACGAGGTTGCGGAGCACGTGCGTGCTGCAGCTGAGCTTGATGCGTCTGTGCTGAAACTTGCTAAAGACCATGGTTTTTCGGATGCACAGCTGGCGCAACTGCGAAACATCAGTGAGACCGAAGTGCGTGACATCCGTCGACAGTCGGGTGTGCGTCCTGTGTTTAAGACGGTCGACACCTGTGCGGGTGAGTTCCCCGCGTTGACGCCCTATTACTACTCGAGCTACGACAGCGAGAGCGAGGTTCTTCCCTCGGATCGCACCAAGGTCGTAATCATTGGTTCTGGACCTAACAGGATCGGGCAGGGTGTCGAGTTCGACTACTCATGCGTGCATGCGTCTTTTGCGCTCGGTGATGCTGGTTATGAAACAGTCATGATCAACTGCAACCCCGAAACGGTTTCGACCGACTACGACACGTCTGATCGACTGTATTTCGAACCGCTCACGCTCGAAGATGTGCTCGAGGTACTTGATGCTGAAGCTGCTAATGGCGAAATTCTCGGCGTTATTTGCCAGCTTGGTGGGCAGACTCCGCTGGGGCTTGCAAAAGGCATCGAGGCTGCCGGGTACCGTGTCTTGGGCACGAGCCCGGATGCTATTGACTTGGCCGAAGAACGCAGTCTGTTTAGCGGAATTCTCGATGCGGCCGATCTGGTGGCGCCCCGTCATGGCACCGCAATTGACGTTGATGGTGCCGTAGCTGTCGCGGATGATATTGGTTACCCGGTGCTGGTTCGCCCGAGCTTTGTGCTGGGCGGTCGCGGTATGGAGATCGTCTATGACGCCGACAGCCTGCGCGACTATTTTGTGCGAATCGCCGATCAGGCGATCATTGGGCCTGGGCAGCCGCTCCTTGTCGATCGTTTCTTAGACGACGCCATTGAGATCGACGTTGATGCGTTGTACGACGGTGAAGATCTGTTCATCGGCGGCATTATGGAGCACCTGGAAGAAGCCGGTATTCACTCGGGAGACTCCAGTTGCACGCTGCCACCCATCTCGCTCGGTCGAAACGAAGTTGAGCGAGTCCGTGAGGCTACCCGTGCTATCGCCGATGGCGTTGGTGTGCGTGGCCTGCTTAATGTGCAGTTTGCCGTCAGCGCCGGCGTTCTGTACGTGATTGAAGCGAACCCGCGCGCCAGCCGCACCGTACCTTTTGTCTCCAAGGCTTTGGGTATTCCGCTGGCAAAGGCAGCGAGCCGCGTGATGGCCGGCGCGACCATCAGTCAGTTGCAAGAAGAGGGCCTGTTGCCGGATGCCGATGGCACTCATATTCCTTTGACAGCCCCGGTTGCGGTAAAAGAAGCAGTTCTACCGTTTAAGCGTTTCCGCACGCGCGATGGGCAGACTGTCGACTCGGTGCTGGGGCCGGAGATGCGATCGACCGGTGAAGTGATGGGCATCGACCGTGACTTTCCGACCGCATTCGCGAAGAGCCAAGCTGCGGCTTACGGCGGGATGCCGACATCCGGCACTGTCTTTATCTCTGTTGCCGATGCCGATAAACGCGACATTATTTTGCCCGCGCACCGGCTGAATCAACTGGGTTTCACGATTGTGGCGACCGAGGGTACGGCGGAAATTCTTACCCGTAACGGTATTCCAGTGAGCGTGGTGCAAAAGTTCAGTGCTACCAAGCAGACCGGTGAACGCAACATCGTTGATCTCATCAACGACGGAGAGATCGATATCGTCGTGAACACGCCCTCGGGTGGTGCTGCTCGCGCGGATGGATATGAGATTCGCGCGGCAGCGGTAGCGGCAGATAAAGCGCTGTTTACCACAACGGCTCTGCTGGGTGCTGCGGTGAGCGGGATGGACGCGGCAGAGGCAGGCTTTGAGGTGCGCAGCCTGCAGGAGTATGACCGTGACCGAAAGGTTGCGGTGTGACGGTACCGTTTGGCGACCGGCTGCACGCGGCCCTCAACACGTGGGGGCCGCTGTGCGTCGGCATTGATCCGCACCAAGAACTACTGGCTGCGTGGGGGCTGTCGCACGATGCTCGAGGAGTAGAAGAGTTTTCTCTGCGTGTCGTTGAAGCAGCGCACGGCCGCGTCGGTGTTGTAAAACCGCAGGTTGCTTTTTTTGAGCGCTTCGGCGCGGCGGGCTTCGCGGCACTCGAAAAGACGTTGACCGCTGCCCGCCAGGCCGGGCTTCTTGTCATTGCCGATGCTAAGCGTGGCGATATTGGCAGTACGATGCGCGGGTACTGCGATGCATGGTTGAGCGCTGGTTCTCCCCTCGAGGTCGATGCCCTCACCGTAAGCCCGTATTTGGGGCCGGCATCGCTGCAAGAAACCGTAGATACCGCATATGCCGCGGGCAAAGGTTTGTTTGTTCTTGCGGCAACGAGTAATCCTGAGGCGGTCGGATTACAAACATCACAGGGTAGCGAGCAACTCACCGTGGCCACTCAGGTGGTGCGAGAGGCGGCGCGTGCGCGCGAGGATAACCTCGCCAGCGACAGCGGTTGGGGGAGCGTCGGTCTGGTGATTGGCGCGACCGTTGACCCGGCCCCCTATGGTTTGACACCGGAGGGACTCACAGGGTTACCGATTCTTGCGCCAGGTTTTGGTGCGCAAGGTGCGGGGCCCGAAGATATACATCGAGTGTTTGCCGATGTATCCGATCAGGTGATTGCGAACGAGAGCCGCAGTATTTTGCGTTCTGGACCATCCCTCATTGCAGGCACGATTGAGTCAGCGGCAGCGCGGTACCGGGAGGTTCGTCATGGGTGAAAAGCGTACGGTTCCCGAGGTTGATCGTGAGGCAGCCGCTCGGCGCGCTGTTCAGATGCGTCGCGCGCGAGCAGCGGTGAAGCGTGATTTGGCAACGCGCGTCGTAACACCGCAGCAGATTGCTCAGCAGGCTTTCGCTGAACCCCGCTCAGTGCCAGGATCGCTTCGGATTACCGACTTTCTTACGGCGCTTCCGGCCATTGGGGCAGGTAAACGCGACCGTATTCTGCAGCAGCTCAGCATCTCGGATGTCAAAAGGCTCGGTGGTCTTGGTCGACGCCAGCGCCATGACTTGCTGGAGTGGTTAGACGAACGTTTTCCGCCCGCCGCGCCGCGTGATAACCGCAGCCGTCTGCTTGTCTTAGCAGGGCCGACCGCGGTCGGCAAAGGGACCGTGGCGGAGAAGATTCGTCAGGAGCATCCGGATATCGTTCTCTCGGTTTCGGCCACTACTCGGGCGCCTCGCCCCGGTGAAACAGACGGGGTGCACTACTACTTCGTGAGCGATGCCGAGTTTGATCGTCTTATCGCCGATAACGAACTCTTGGAGTACGCGACCGTACATAATCGGCATCGTTATGGCACGCCTCGCCGACCCATTGAAGAAGCATTGGCAGCGGGCAAAACTGTGCTGTTGGAGATCGATCTTCAGGGAGCACGGCAGGTGCGAAGAGCTGAGCCCTCGGCAACGCTCATCTTCCTGCTTCCTCCCTCATGGGATGAGCTGGTGCAGCGGCTGGTCGGCCGAGGCACAGAAGACGCCGAAGAACGGGCGCGTAGACTTCGTACAGCGAAAGTCGAACTCGCCTCACAAGCCGAGTTCGACTACCGCATCGTGAATGCTGACGTCGCCGCTGCGGCGCAAGACGTCGTAGACTTGAGCACAGACTCTGCGCAGCCGACGATCTAGTTGCGCATTCACACCACTTTTGACCGCGACAAACTGTCGCTCGACCAGGAGGTCACCCTATGGCTGGAACCAATGAGGGGATTATCGAGCCCCCCATCGATAGTTTGCTCGAGCGCGTTGAGTCCAAGTATGAACTGGTAATTTACGCCGCCAAACGGGCTCGCCAGATCAATGACTACTACTCGGACCTGCACGAGGGAAACCTCTTCGACAACGTGGGCCCGCTGGTTGATAGCACGATTGAAGACAAGCCTCTGACTATCGCGTTGCACGAGATTAATCAGGACAAGCTGCGGCTGCGTCACGCAGAGTAACTGACTCCGTGGCCTCCGACATACTGATGTCGGAGGCCACTGTCATACTGGCCCGTATCGCTACTTTTATCCCCCGAGCTGGAGCACGAATGAGCACGCTGCGTCTTTTCACATCGGAATCCGTTACCGAGGGGCATCCCGACAAAATCTGTGATCAGATTTCAGACAGTATTCTCGATGGTCTTCTCGAGAAAGACGTTCATTCCCGCGTTGCCGTAGAGACTATGGTGACCACGGGACTCGTGCACGTTGCAGGAGAAATTCGCACATCGGCGTACGTCGATATTCCCACTATTGTTCGCGAGGTTGTCAACGGCATTGGCTACACCTCGAGCGATATGGGTTTTGACGGCGCGTCGTGCGGTGTCAGTGTCTCGGTGGGGGAGCAGTCGAGCGATATTGCCGGTGGCGTCGATAGAGCTTTCGAGCAGCGGGTAGGCGGATCGACTGACCCGCTCGACCTCCTCGGTGCCGGCGACCAGGGCATGATGTTCGGCTACGCCACCAACGAGACCCGTGAGCTTATGCCCATGGCCGCGTGGACTGCGCACAGACTAGCTGAGCGTCTGGCAGCAGTGCGTCACGATGGTACGGTGCCGTTTTTGCGTCCCGACGGCAAGACTCAGGTGACACTGGGGTATGAGGGCGATATTCCCAAGACGATTGAGACCGTACTGGTCTCGACCCAGCACCACCCGGATGCAACGCCCGATGACATCGCCGACGCTGTTCGCGAGCATGTCGTCGATGTTGTGTTGCCAACGACCGGACTGGATGTTTCGGCCAATCTGCGCTGCCTCATTAATCCCGCCGGGCCTTTTGTTACGGGTGGCCCGCAGGGGGATGCGGGGCTGACCGGACGCAAAATCATTATCGACACCTATGGTGGAGCGGCTCGCCACGGGGGCGGAGCCTTTAGTGGCAAAGATCCGTCGAAGGTTGACCGCTCGGGCGCATATGCGACGCGCTGGGTGGCAAAGAATGCTGTGGCGGCGGGGCTTGCCGACCGTGTCGAAGTACAGGTGGCATATGCCATCGGTGTCGCCGAACCAGTGGGGCTCTATGTTGAGACTTTTGGCACGGGACACGTGAGCGATGACGCCATTACTGCAGCGATTAATGATGTGTTTGACCTGCGACCGCAGGTCATAATCAATGAACTCGACCTGCTGCGGCCCATTTACCGCCAGACGGCAACCTATGGTCACTTCGGTCGAGACCATCAAGATTTCACATGGGAACGCACCAACCGCGTCGACGAACTGCGTCGCGCGGCCGGAATTTAGCATGGTAAGGCGTATCGCGCGAGTAATGCTCGATTCGCCACTGCCACAGCTTGACCGCCTTTTTGACTACGAACTCACAGAAGAACAGCGCGAGCAAGCACGGCCTGGGCTTCGAGTGCGCGTGCCTTTACGCACCGCCGGTCGGCTCGTTGACGGTTTTATTATTTCCTGCGACGACGAAGCAGACGACACACGTGTGCTCGCGGCTGTCGAAACAGTAGTCTCGGATGTTCCCGTGCTCCCGAAGCGCCTCTACACGCTTGCACGACGACTTGCCGACCGTGCGGCGGGCAGCGCGATCGACATTGTTCGTCTGGCCGTACCCAAACGTCATGTTCGCGTCGAGAAGGACTGGCGTGCAGGTGGTGAGCCCGAACCGATACCACTCGACGATGCGGTTGTTCATCGCTCTTACGAGGTGCTCGGCAGTTATGGAGACCTCGATCAGCAACTGCGCGATCACACACGTGTCGCTGTCGAGGCAGTACCCCAGGTCGACTCGCAAGGGCGTCCGCTGTGGGCCAGCCTGTTCGCCGCGATAGCGGTTGCTACCCTCGACCGTGGTCAGTCCAGCATTCTGGTGGTCCCGGACCACCGTGACCTGACTATGTTGCGGAGCGTGCTCAGTGAATGGCTTGATGAAGCCGTCATTGTTCGTGTCGATGCCGGGCAGAGCAACGTGGAGCGCTATCGCGCTTACTTGCGCACGCTCGATGACGCCCCGTGTGTTGTTGTCGGCAACCGCTCGGCCGTGTACTCGCCCGTGCGCGCCGGTGTAATCGCTGTATGGGATGAAGGCGATTCGCTGCTGGCCGAACCTTTGGCACCCTATGTGCACGCGCGAGATGCCGCTCTTATACGGCAGGAGCAAGAAGATAGTGCTCTTATTTTTGCCGCACATGCGCGAAGCACCGATATCGAACGACTCGTCAGCGGTGGGTGGATGTCTGAGACCACAGCACAGCCCCGGCGTCCGTCACGAGTGGTGCTTGATGCGGGAAGCGAAATCGATAAGGGCGGCCAACGCATACCCTCACGGGCATTTACCACGGCACGCGAAGCAGCACGAGAAGGACCCGTGCTCATCCAAGTAGCACGCCCGGGCTTTGCGCCGTCGCTGGTGTGCGCACAGTGTCGGGCTCCCTCACGCTGCCTTCACTGTGCTGGGCCGCTGCAGGCCGCGTACCGAGGTGCTGTGCCGTCGTGCGGCTGGTGTGCGCGCCCCGCACACGCGTGGGAGTGCACGCATTGCCAATCGCATCAGTTTCGTTGGGCAGCATCCGGCAGCCAGCGCACAGCCGAAGAACTGGGGCGTGCTTTTGCTGGCACCCGAGTTATTGTGTCTGACGGCGACCACCCCGTAGAGCAGGTTGATGCCCGACCGTCACTAGTGGTGGCTACGCGCGGAGCCGAACCTATTGCCGAGGGAGGCTACCGTGCGGTCGTGCTCTTAGACGGCGCACGCATGCTGCAGGCACCCCAATTGCGCATCGGCGAATCGTGCCTGCGATGGTGGGCCAACGCGGCAGCACTGGCTGCCCCGGGCGCTACCGTGCACCTGGTCGGGGTGGATGGACCCGTGGCGCGTGCGTTGGCAACGGCCAATCATGCGGCGTATCTGCGTGAAGAACTGCGAACGCGAGCGCCGCTCATGATGCCTCCCACCGCCCGTACCGCCACGCTCGAAGGCACACCCCGCGGCATTGAGCGTGCGCGAGAAGCGCTCGAAAATGCGGGGGTCGGTCGCGACGGTTTTCTTGGCCCTGTTCCGGTTGATTCTGCCGACGGTACAGAGCGACTCGAGAACAGAGAACGACTACTGGTGCGATTTCCGTACGCGGCTGGTGAGAGGGTGGCTACGGCCCTGCGTGGTGCGGTTATTGCCGAGGCATCCGGTAGCCGCCGCGGGCGTGGCAAGAATCGCAAAACAACACTCACCGTGCGCCTCGACTCGCGAGAACCCGACCTTTAGAGTCCGGCACCCCACAATGACCCGAGCACCCCACAATAGCCAGAGCACCCCACAATAGATGGTGCAGCGATAAGCACCGCAAGCATTTCACGCAGCAGGGAGAAAACGTATGCGTTTGATATTCGCCGGAACACCGGAGGTAGCAGTACCAACGTTACGTGCCCTTGCTGCGGCGTACGAGATTGTCGCCGTGATTACACGACCGGATGCCCCTCTGGGGCGCAAGCGGGTGCTCACGCCGTCGCCCGTGGCTGTCGCTGCCGAAGAGCTGGGTATTTCGGTGATTCGTGCCGCACGGCTAGACGACGACGTGACGATGATGGTGCAAAATTATGAGGCTGATCTGGGAGTGATCGTGGCATACGGCGGGCTCGTGCGTGAGCCGCTGCTGAGCACACCGCGCTGGGGGTGGATTAATCTGCATTTTTCGTCGCTGCCCGACTGGCGCGGCGCGGCACCAGTGCAACGCGCCATTATGGCAGGAGAGACCTCGCTGGGAATGAGTGTTTTTCAGCTGGTTGCTGAGCTCGATGCCGGCGACGTATTTGCTCAACGAGAGGTCAACGTTGGTGGCGACGCGACGGCCGACCAGGCGTTTGCGATTCTGGCGCATGATGGAGCCGAGCTTGTAAAAAACGTGGTCGCAGCGATTGGAGACGGCAGCGCACAAGCTACTCCGCAAGAGGGCGAGCCCCGCTACGCGGCCAAGCTGGCTCTGAGCGATGGCGTTATTGACTGGACACAGTCAGCGAGCAGTGTGTATGCCCGTTTCCGCGGAGTGACGACGGAGCCGGGTGCCTCGACGACTGTCCACGGCGAGCGCCTAAAGATTATCGAGATGCAATCGTATGACGGGCCGGAGAACGCTGCGCCCGGAGAGGTGATTGCCGACAAACAGACTGTGCTCGTCGGCACCGGTACGTCGCCCATTCGGCTTGTGCGCGTGCAGCCCGCCGGACGCGGCGCCATGGCCGCGGGTGACTGGTGGCGAGGCCGTCGCGACACAGCGCGGTTGGGGGAGTGATGTCGACCAGAAAGCCACAGCGTGTGCAGCCTGCCCGATCTGTTGCCTACTCGGTTATTCGTGCGGTTGCTGATAATGACGCGTATGCGAACCTCGCGTTACCGGCTGCTTTGCGAGCAGCCGATGTGCAGGGGCCGGATGCTGCGCTGGCCACCGAGCTGACGTATGGCACGTTGCGCGGCTTAGGCACTTACGATGCCATCATTTCGCATGTCGCTCGGCGTCCTGTCGATCGCATCGATCCGCCGGTGTTAGATGCGCTGCGGTTGGGGGTGCATCAGTTATTGTCTATGCGCGTGGCAACACATGCTGCGGTTAACGAGTCCGTGGCATTGGCCTCCTTTTCTGGGCGCTCAGCCGCCGGGTTTGCTAATGCGGTGCTGCGAAAAGTGGCGGGAGCCGACCGAGATTCCTGGATGCTCACGCTACGTGAATCTGCACGATCAGACGATGAAAAGCTGGCGCTAGAGACGTCGCATCCGGTGTGGATCATTCGTGCTCTGCGGCGAGCGCTGCGGGCCGAGGGACGCGAACTCGAACTTGCAGACCTACTGGCGGCCGACAACGCATCACCGAGCGTCACTCTTGCTGTGCTGCCCGGACTGGGCGAGCCCGTGTCTGAACCGCGACCGTATGCGGCGACGGCCTACGAGTGGCGAAGCGGAGACCCGGCCGAAATTGTTGAACAGAGCGACGGCCGTGTTCGTGTTCAGGATGAAGGGTCGCAGATAGCAGCGTGGTCGCTCGCGGAAGCTGCTCCTATCCGTCACGGTGAACGCTGGCTCGATCTGTGTGCGGGCCCGGGGGGTAAGACTGCGTTACTGGCAGCGATAGCACTACAAAGTGGTGTGGCACTGGACGCGAATGAGGTTGTTCCGGCGCGGGCGGGTCTGGTGCGTCGTGCCGTAGCTGCGGTGCCGCTACCGGTTGCTGTGCACGAAGAAGACGGGCGTGAGTTTGCGGAGGCGCATGCGAAAACCTACGACCGCATTCTCGTCGACGCACCGTGTACAGGTCTCGGTGCTCTGCGTCGCCGCCCAGAGGCGCGATGGCGCAAACAACCCAGTGATATTCCGGCTCTTGTTACGTTGCAAGAATCATTGTTATCGGCGGCTGTGACCGCGCTGGTACCGGGGGGAATCGTGGCTTATGTCACGTGCTCGCCCCATCAGGCTGAGACTCGTGATGTTGTTGCTGCGGTGCTACGAAAACACGATGATCTGGTTGAGCTTAATGCGCGTGAGATCGTTGCTCGCGTGGCGCAGAGTCCTATCGATGTGGCTCCCGGCGTCGATGGTAGCGGTAGCGCACAGTTGTGGCCTCACCGGCATGGAACCGATGCCATGTTCATTGCGGTGCTGCGTCGGGGCGACGGACCAAAGTCAGAAGCCAGGGGATAATGAGAACCATGACTCGTGCGCAAGACCCCCGTGTGAACCCCAGTATTTTGGCTGCTGATTTTGTGAACATGCAGGCCGAGCTTGAGCGCATCAGCACAGCAGACTTTGTGCATGTGGATGTGATGGACAACCATTTTGTTCCTAACCTCACCTTTGGCCCACAAATGGTGGAGCGTATTCAGGCGACGAGTCCTGTGCCTCTCGATGTGCATCTCATGATTAGCGACGCCGACCGCTGGGCTCCCGGCTATGCGGAGATCGGAGCGGCAAGCGTGACCTTTCACTGGGAGGCCACGAGCAACCCGGTAGAGCTGGCGCGAAAAATCCGTGACATCGGAGCTCGAGCAGGAGTAGCCATTAAGCCGGGTACCGCTGCCGAACCACTGTTTGATCTTCTTGACGAGTTTGATCAGGTTTTGGTGATGACGGTCGAACCAGGATTTGGTGGACAAGGATTCATGCCCGAAACCATGCCGAAGCTTCGCGCCCTCTATGATGCTGCGCGGCGACAGGGATCGGATGTGTGGTTGCAGGTTGACGGTGGTATCTCTGATCGCACGATTGAGCAGGCTGCTGCCGCGGGAGCCGATACGTTTGTGGCTGGATCGGCCGTCTATGGCTCCGACAACGTCGAAGCAGCCATCACGCGTCTGCGTGAGCTAGCTAGAACCGCTAGCCTGGACAGGTGAAAACGTTCGAGGAACTGTTTGCCGAGTTGAGCAAGAAAGCCCAGACCCGCCCCGCCGGATCGGGAACCGTTGCACAACTGGATGCAGGCGTGCATGCGATCGGCAAGAAGATCGTTGAAGAAGCAGCCGAGGTGTGGATGGCTGCCGAATACGAGAGTGATGACGCGACGGCAGAAGAGGTATCGCAGTTGCTGTACCACGTGCAGGTGCTGCTGCTGGCCAAGGGGCTGACTCTGGACGACGTGTACCGACATTTGTGAGCGCACCGCCCGTACACCAATCCATTCTCAACGGAAAGAACCCGCAACCCATGCTGCGCATTGCTGTTCCCAACAAGGGATCACTGTCAGAAACTGCAACAGATATGTTGCAAGAAGCCGGATACACCGGCCGTCGCGACTCGAAAACATTGCACGTTATCGACTCAGAGAATGATGTCGAGTTTTTCTACCTGCGCCCCCGAGACATCGCCACCTATGTTGCATCCGGTGCGCTCGATGTTGGCATAACGGGGCGTGACCTGCTGCTGGATGTTCGTCAACCGGCGCGTGAGATTGAACAACTGGGCTTTGGTGCATCAACGTTTAGGTTTGCTGCTCCGCCCGGACAGTTCCGTGACGTCGCCGATTTGGCTGGCGTTCGAGTAGCAAGCGCCTATCCTGGTCTCGTCGGCGACTTTTTACACGAGAACGGTGTCGATGCAGAGCTAGTCACCCTCGATGGTGCCGTTGAATCTGCCATCCAGCTGGGTGTTGCCGATGCAGTGGCCGATGTTGTAGAAACCGGCACAACCCTCCGACAGGCAGGGCTTGAAATTTTTGGTCCCGTAATCTTGCAGTCCGAGGCGGTGCTCATTTCGCGTCCGGAAGAAGCTGCCGGCACGCAGACACTCCTGCGCAGGCTGCGCGGTGTGATGGTTGCACGCCGCTTCGTGCTCCTTGACTACGACCTTCCTGTTTCACTGGTCGATCAGGCTGTTGCGATTGCACCGGGGCGTGAATCGCCCACTATCTCACCATTGCGTGACCCGGAGTGGGTTGCTGTGCGCGTGATGATCCCACGGTCAGGCGTAAACCAGGTGATGGACGCCCTGTACAACCTGGGCGCCCGTGCGATTCTTGTCACTGCTATCGACGCTGCGAGGCTCTAATGTCACTTGCTGTTCGGGTTATTCCCTGTTTAGATGTGGCCGCAGGCCGAGTGGTGAAGGGTGTCAACTTTCGCGACCTTCGCGACATGGGCGACCCGGTAGAACTCGCCCACCACTACACCGAGCAGGGCGCCGACGAAATTACCTTTCTTGATGTCACTGCCACCGTCGACGAACGCGCGACAACATATGACATGGTGCGCAGAACAGCGGAAGAAATCTTCGTACCGCTCACCGTTGGTGGGGGAGTCCGCTCGGTTGACGATGTCGATCGACTACTCTCCGTAGGAGCCGACAAAATCGGTGTCAACTCAGCCGCTATCGCTCGCCCTGGTCTTATCGATGAGATTGCTGCAAAGTTTGGTAATCAGGTCATCGTGCTTTCGCTTGACATCACAAGGTCACCGGATGCCGCGTCGGGTTTCATAGTGACGACCCATGGTGGACGCACCCAAACCTCTCTGGATGCGCTGGAGTGGGCGAAAGAGGCCACGGAGCGTGGGGCTGGAGAACTCCTGGTCAACTCGATCGATGCTGACGGCACACGCGATGGTTTTGACCTCGAGCTCGTTCGCAAAGTTCGCGAGGTTGCTGCTGTACCGATCATTGCTTCGGGCGGCGCGGGCGAAGCAGAAGACTTTCCTCCGGCCATCGGTGCCGGGGCCGACGCCGTTCTTGCCGCGAGCGTATTTCATTCCGGACACCTCACCGTCGGCGATGTCAAACAGGCGCTGAAACAGGCAGGCGTTGAGGTTCGATGACAAACAGAGCCGTAACCCTTGACGAGATCGTCTGGAATGATGACGGACTAGCTCCGGTGATTGTTCAGCAGTGGGACACCCTCGAGGTCCTTATGCTTGCCTGGGCCGACCGTGAAGCACTTCATCGCACACTGACAGAAAAACGGGCAACCTACTGGTCGCGGTCACGTCAGCAGTATTGGCGCAAAGGTGACACCTCCGGTCATGTGCAACACGTGAGAGGCGTGCACGTTGATTGCGACGGTGACACGATCCTCTTTCTTGTTGACCAGACCGGGGCAGCTTGCCACACGGGTACTCGCACGTGTTTCGACGACAGAGAGTTAGTGCTCCGAGAGGGGGCTGCCTCGTGACGCGGTACTCGCAGCGCGGCCGCTCGCTAACAGCGAGCGGATTCGTCATCGCTGGTGGGCTCTCGCTTATTGCCGGAACCCAAACCTGGTTGACTGTCGCGCGCACAGACTCTCCAGAAACCATCGACGTTATCGGCAGTCAGGCACTCGCACTGCTTGTGCCGTTGAGTCTTGCAGCTCTTGCGTTGGGGGCGGCAATTGCGCTAGTCGGTATCGTGCTACGAAGAGTTTTCGCCGTCGTTGGAGTTGCTATCGGTGCGGCAATTGCTGTTGCAACCCTCACCGTTATTGTGGCTCAACCTTTGAGCTCCCTCGCACCCGCGATGACTGAGGTCACGGGCCTCGCCGGAGACGCGACGCTGGAGGCACTCATTGCCACCGTGACGGTTTCGGTGTGGCCGTGGATCGCAGCCATTGGCGGACTGTTGTTGGCCGTAACCGGCGCATTCGCGTTTATGACAGCTCCATCGTGGAGCAGCGCCGGACGCCGCTTTGAAAGTGCTGCGACGGCACATGAAGGACCTGTGGATGCCGTGGATTCGTGGGACGACCTCAGCCACGGTACCGACCCTACGGGTTGATCCGCTCAGACACAGAAGAACTAGATAGACTTGGGGGACCACCCCCACCTGTACCTTTCGGAGGAGAACATGACCAACCCCATCGCCGATCCCGGCCACGGACATTCGCCTGCTGCCTGGACCGCCGTGGTCATCATGTTGTTGGGCGTGGCTATCGGAACCTTTGCCTTCTTTATGGCCTATGAAGTTATCGTCTGGGCTTCGGCCGGACTCGTTGTCGTCGGTCTTCTTGTCGGCTGGATTATGGCGAAGGTCGGGTACGGCGTTAACGGACCGAAGTACAACCCGAAGGGCCACTAATGGTACTCGCCGCCCTCACGGCCGGCGCAGTAGAAGACGCGGAACGCCGCGCGCTGACGCGACCTCTCGCTGAGGTTGAACGCGACGCGCTGGCTCGTCCTGCGGCTCGTGACGCCGTTGCTGCCCTTGCGCCCACCGATCGAGTCAAGATTATTGCCGAGGTCAAACGCGCGAGTCCGTCCCGCGGCGTTCTCGCCGAAATACCAGACCCCGCGTTACAGGCAGGGCTGTATCAACAGGGCGGGGCATCTGCCATCAGCGTTCTCACGGAGGAACGCCGTTTTGGCGGGAGTCTCGCCGATCTCGAAGCAGTAACTGCTGCTGTCCAATTACCGGTACTGCGAAAAGACTTCATTGCCTCGGCCTACCAGGTGTTCGAAGCTCGCGCGGCGGGGGCCGACCTTGCGCTGCTTATCGTCGCGGGGCTCGAAGACAAACTACTGCGCGAGCTATACAACCTCATTCTCGAACTCGGAATGACCCCGCTGGTAGAAACCCACGCAGAAGACGAACTTGAACGCGCTATTGACCTGGGCGCATCGCTCATTGGCGTCAACGCGCGCAATCTGCACACACTCGAGCTTGATCGTGACCTGTTTGGTCGACTCGTTGACCGGATTCCCGCATCGGCTGTGAAGATCGCCGAGTCGGCTGTGCTCTCACCCGACGATGTTCGTCGGTACCGGAGTGCTGGTGCCGATGTGGTTCTCATCGGCGAAGCACTCGTCACGAATGACCCGGTAGAAACCCTCGCTGCATATTTGGAGGCAGGTGCATGAGCCTACGGTCAGAGCGCGGCCCTTTTTTCGGCGACTATGGCGGACGCTACATGCCGGAGTCTCTTATCGCGGCGATTGATGAACTCACCGCAGCCTATGAAGAGGCCATTGCTAGTGAGCAGTTTCGTGCCGAACTGAGCGAGCTCTTGCATTCTTACGCAGGGCGTCCGTCTCCGATCACCGAGGTGCCACGGTTTGCTGAGCATGCTGGCGGAGCACGAATTTTCCTCAAACGCGAAGACCTCAATCACACGGGCTCGCACAAGATAAACAACGTGCTCGGTCAGGCCTTGCTGACGCGCCGTCTCGGTAAAACGCGTGTGATCGCCGAGACCGGGGCCGGGCAACACGGGGTGGCCACAGCAACAGCGGCAGCACTGTTCGGTTTGCAGTGCACGATTTATATGGGCGAGGTTGACACGGAACGCCAAGCGCTCAACGTTGCCCGAATGCGACTCTTGGGCGCCGATGTTGTCGCGGTAAAGACAGGGTCGCGCACACTGAAAGATGCCATCAATGAGGCATATCGTGACTGGGTAGCATCGGTCGAGAACACGAACTATATTTTTGGCACCGCGGCAGGCCCTCACCCGTTCCCCGCGATGGTGCGTGATTTCCAGAAAATTATTGGCGAAGAAGCCCGCCAACAGTTGCTCGATAAGGTTGGTCGACTTCCGGATGCTGTTGTGGCCTGTGTTGGCGGTGGGTCGAATGCGATCGGTATGTTCGACGCATTTCTCGACGACGCCGAGGTGAAGCTGTATGGCGTTGAGGCCGCCGGCGACGGCGTGGATACACCGCGCCATGCCGCATCGATCGGACGAGGGCGCCCGGGCGTGCTGCACGGATCACGCACATATGTGCTGCAAGACGAAGACGGACAAACTTTAGAGTCGCATTCGATTTCTGCCGGCCTCGACTATCCAGGAGTAGGCCCGGAACATGCGTGGTTGGCCGATATCGGCCGTGCTCAGTATGTTCCCGCTACCGATAACGAGGCGATGCAGGCACTACGACTGTTGAGCCAGACAGAAGGAATTATTCCTGCAATTGAGTCGTCGCATGCTCTGGCTGCGGCTCTGCGCTTGGGACGCGAACTTGGCTCCGATGGAATCGTTGCGGTGAGTCTTTCTGGACGCGGCGATAAAGATATGGAGACGGCCGCTCGTTATTTCGAACTGTTCGATGAGGAGCCTTCGTGAGTCGCGTAACAGAAGCTATTGATCGGGCACGCCAAGCAGGCAGGGGTGCGCTTATCGGCTACCTGCCGGTGGGGTTTCCTGATTTAGAAACAAGTATTAATGCGGCGATTACTCTTGCGCGTAATGGCGTCGACATCATCGAGCTTGGCCCGCCATACAGCGATCCCGTGATGGATGGCGCAGTGATCCAAGAGGCCACGGCCGCTGCACTAGCCGGTGGCTTTCGTATGCGTGATCTCTTCACCGCTGTGAAGCGGATTACGGCCGAAGTTGATGCACCGGTTGTCGTTATGACCTACTGGAACCCGGTCGTGCAATACGGTGTCGCCCGATTCGCCGACGATCTGCTGGCAGCAGGCGGTGCCGGACTAATTACTCCCGACATCACGCCTGAAGCTGCCGGGGAATGGATTGCCGAAAGCAAGCGCACGGGGCTCGACCGTATCTTCTTGGCAGCGCCTACGTCGTCCGACGAAAGGCTTGCTCTTATTTCTTCGTCAACAACCGGGTTTGTTTACACGGTATCGACCATGGGAATTACGGGCGAGCGGCAAGCTCTCGACCAGGCTGCTCGTGATGTCGTTGGCCGGCTCAAACAGCAGGGTTCAGGCTACGCGTGCGTCGGGATCGGTATTTCTAATCCCGATCACGTAGCTGGCGTGATGGAATATGCCGACGGCGCCATCGTCGGCACAGCACTGGTGAAGTCTCTGCGCGACGGTGGCCTGACGGCGCTGGCGGAAACGACACGCGCGTTGGCTGCCGGCACTGCCCTGCGTTCTTGATCATCGACTCGACCCCGTAGACTCATAGTTATGTCCCTTGCGTTCTTCCACGCCCTTGCCGCTGTGCCCGCAAGTCTCCCGAGTCCCGCGATCAGCGAGATCACCCTCGGGCCGATCAGCATCCGGGTATATGCGCTGTGCATTATCACCGGCATTATCGTGGCGGTGTTGCTCACTAATAGCCGACTGACTCGTCGAGGCGCAGAGCCATGGGTCGTGGTTGACATCGGGCTGCTCGCTGTGCCGCTCGCGATTATTTTTGCGCGGTTTTACCACGTGTTTACCCATGCCGACTACTACTTCGGAACGGGTATCGAATGGTGGAACCCGTTTGTCAAAGATGCGATCTGGAACATTTGGGACGGCGGAATCGCCATTTATGGAGCCCTGATTGGTGGCGCCCTGGGTGCCTGGCTGGGCTGCCGGTGGACAGGCATCCGATTCACAGCATTTGCTGACGCACTCGCTCCCGGCCTTCTTCTTGCTCAGGCGATTGGGCGCTTTGGCAACTGGTTTAACCAGGAGCTCTTTGGGCTTCCCACCGATCTCCCGTGGGGACTCGAAATCGATCCCTCCAACCCCGCGATTCCCGCAGGGCTCGAGCCTGGCACACTCTTTCACCCGACATTCTTGTATGAGGTGATCTGGAACACTCTCGGTGTGATCGCGTTGCTGTGGATTGGTGGACGTCTACGACTGCAGTGGGGTAAGTTGTTCGCGCTCTACCTCATTTGGTACAGCGCAGGCCGGATCGTCTGGGAGTCGATTCGTATCGACCCGAGCGACATTATCCTTGGGCTGCGCACCAACGTATGGGCGGCAGTGCTCGGTGTGATTCTCGGCATCATCGTGCTGATCGTGCAGACGCGTCGTCACCCAGGAATGGAGCCTTCACCGTATGTTCCTGGACGCGGGCGCCCGGATGCTGCGGAGCCAGGCGACATCAGCTACGTCGATATCAGCGAGCCACCGGCATCCGCCGATAAACAAAAGGTGTCGGCGGTAACGCCCACCTAAATTATTTGTTCCCTATTTGGCGGTGCACTGCCGCAAAAAGCGTTGGCCCGATAGGCTAGCCAAGCGGCAATGGCGCCGATTCGATATCCCCCTGACCCTGGAGTAATACGTGAGACGCGCGAAAATCGTCGCCACCCTTGGTCCCGCCACATCGACCTATGACACGGTTCGTGCTCTGATCGAGGCGGGCGTAGATGTGGCTCGACTCAATTTGAGCCATGGCGACCACTCGGTGCACGACGCCAACTATGCCAATGTTCGTCGGGCAGCCGAAGACGCTGGCCGCCCGGTGGCGGTTCTTGTCGACCTGCAGGGACCAAAGATTCGACTCGGCCGTTTTGAAGACGGGCCTTATGAGCTTGCCGTCGGTGACATTTTCACGATCACGACGGATGACATCGTGGGCAACCGCGAGATTTGCAGCACAACGTTCAAGGGCCTGCCGAACGACGTTAAGCCCGGTGACTTTCTACTCATCGACGATGGCAAGGTTCGCGTCGAGGTAGAGACGGTTGAAGGCAACAACGTCGTCACGCGCGTTATCGTTGCTGGCGCTGTATCAAACAACAAGGGCATTAACCTGCCGGGTGTTGCCGTGAGTGTTCCTGCGCTGAGCGAGAAAGATGAGTCTGATCTTCGCTGGGGCCTGCAGACGGGCGCCGATCTCATCGCACTCTCGTTTGTTCGTGATGCGAAAGATGTTGAGCGGGTACACGAGATCATGGCCGAGGAAGGCGTGCGTGTTCCGGTTCTCGCCAAGATTGAAAAGCCTCAGGCCGTCGATAACTTGGAAGAGATTGTCGACGCTTTCGACGGCATTATGGTCGCGCGAGGTGACCTCGGTGTCGAGCTTCCTCTTGAGGCAGTGCCGATCGTGCAGAAACGTGCCGTTGAACTTGCACGCCGAAACGCGAAGCCCGTGATTGTGGCAACCCAGATGCTCGAGTCGATGATTTCGAGCCCGGTGCCCACTCGTGCAGAAACATCTGATGTCGCCAACGCCGTGCTTGACGGCGCCGACGCTGTCATGCTCTCGGGAGAAACCAGCGTGGGCGACTACCCGACGGTGGTTGTTGAGACGATGGCTCGCATCGTGGAATCGACGGAAGAGCACGGGCTGGAGCGCATCGCTCCGTTGACTTCACAACCTCGTACGCAGGGCGGAGCAATCACGCTTGCTGCTCTCGAGGTGGCCGAGTTTGTCGGCGCGAAGTATTTGTGCGTGTTCACACAGTCGGGTGACTCTGCGCGGCGTCTATCGCGTCTGCGTGCCCGGATTCCTATGCTCGCGTTCACGCCGGTGCCCGATATCCGTCGCCGCATGGCATTGACGTGGGGAATCACATCGACCCTGGTCGATGAAGTGCAGCACACCGACCTCATGTTCCTGCAGGTTGACAACTATCTTCTGGGCAACGGGCTCGCAGCTGAAGGCGAGAAGGTTGTTGTAATCTCTGGGTCGCCCCCTGGAATTGTGGGGTCGACCAACGATATCCGCGTGCATAAAGTTGGCGACGCGGTGGGTGGAGCAGCACCGGTATACAAGTCTGGGCTGTAGTCTGCCTATGCCGGGGCAGTAGATGTGAATGTACTGGCCTGGCAGCGCACGGGGGATTTCGAGGCCACAAACCTGCGGTAGTCTCAAGTGCGTACCTTGCCGGTGTGGCGGAATGGTAGACGCGGGGCACTCAAAATGCTCTGTCCGAAAGGATGTGTGGGTTCGAGTCCCACCACCGGCACAAAATAGAAAGCCCCGACTTCCCAGTTTTTATCAGAGAAGTCGGGGCTTTTTTGGTTTAGTAAGTCAGATTTGCCCACGTTATGCCTACGCGCGCCGCACACGCAACGCTCTCTGTACGAGTTGCGACGGTGTCCTGGTGCATGTTCGCAGTAGTGTCCCCTAGAATGGACGAGTGACCGAGGAAGAAATGGCAGAACAGCCCACGCCCCCCGCGCCGCGCCGCGTTGTCGTTGCGGAAGATGAGTCACTCATCCGGCTCGATATCGTCGAGATACTCCGTGACCACGGCTTTGATGTTGTCGGCGAAGCGGGCGATGGCGAAACCGCTGTTCAGTTGGCGACAGAACTGCGCCCTGATCTTGTAATTATGGACGTCAAAATGCCACAGCTTGATGGCATTAGCGCAGCCGAGCGTCTGCACAAGGCGAATATTGCGCCTGTTGTGCTGTTGACAGCGTTCAGTCAGAAAGAACTTGTTGAGCGGGCTAGCGAGGCTGGTGCGCTGGCCTACGTAGTGAAGCCATTTACTCCGAACGACCTCTTGCCTGCCATTGAGATTGCTCTTGCTCGCCACGAGCAGATCATCACGCTCGAGGCCGAGGTTGCCGACATGGTTGAGCGCTTTGAGACTCGCAAGCTGGTTGATCGTGCAAAGGGTCTTTTGAACGAAAAAATGGGCCTGACAGAGCCAGAAGCGTTCCGCTGGATTCAGAAAGCTTCTATGGATCGCCGTCTGACGATGCAAGACGTAGCGAAGGCCATTATCGAGCAGTTAGCACCCAAAAAAGACTAGTTTTCGTCACTGCGTCGTAGCGGTGGATAGCGGAGGGCCTCAGCTGAAAAGCTGAAGCCCTCCGCTTTTTTATGCAGACTCTGTCGAGCGCTGATCTTTAATCATGTTGGTGATCCGGATTGTCGAGCACCGTTTGCCCTCGTCATCAGTGACCACAATTTCGTGCACGGTCATGCTGCGACCCAGGTGAACAGGCGTGCATACCCCGGTAACGATGCCGCTGGTAGCCGAGCGAGTGTGCGTGGCATTAATGTCGACACCTACCGCCAAACGCCCGGGGCCGGCGTGCAGGTTGGCGGCCATCGACCCCAGCGACTCGCCCAACACAACATAGGCGCCGCCATGAAGGAGGCCTGCCGGCTGGGTGTTACCTTCGACGGGCATGGTGGCAACGCATCGCTCAATACTGAACTCGGTGAACTCCATTCCCATCTTTTCAGCAAGAGCACCCATACCGCGCTGGGTTGCCCACTGCATTCCAGCGCTCATATTGGTCTGATTCACTGTTCCTCCTCGGCGAGAGTGCGTCGTCATCGTTAGGCTGAGAGTGTGACGGACTCCGCAAAGCCTACCCTTCTCATTGTCGACGGCCATTCTTTGGCATACCGAGCGTTTTTTGCGCTGCCGGTCGAGAACTTCACGACGAAAGACGGACAACACACGAACGCCATCTATGGTTTTCTGTCTATGTTTGTCAACCTCGTGAAGGCCGAGCAGCCCACGCACCTTGCCGTAGCTTTCGATACGTCGCGGCATTCGTTCCGGACGCGCGAGTATGAAGACTACAAGGCTAACCGAGCCGAGACTCCCGAAGAGTTCCGCGGTCAGGTGCCGCTGCTGCAGGAGGCTCTCACTGCGTTGTCGGTGCCCGTGCTGACTAAAGAAGACTTCGAGGCCGACGATATTCTGGCCACTTTGGCACAGCAGGGCGCTGAAGAGGGGTATCACGTGCTTGTGGTGTCGGGTGATCGAGACACCATTCAGCTTGTTAATGATGACGTTACTCTGCTGTATCCATCGGTGCAGGGTGTGTCGAAACTGAAGCGGTATGACCCGGCTGCGGTCGAGGAGCGCTATGGGGTTCCTCCTGAGCAGTATCCGGATATCGCGGCTCTTGTGGGGGAGACCAGCGATAACTTGCCCGGCGTGCCCAAGGTGGGTGAAAAGACGGCGGTGAAGTGGCTGAAACAGTTTGGGTCGCTCGATGAGATTCTGGCTCGGGCTGATGAGATTAAGGGTGTTGTGGGTGGCAACCTCCGTGAGCACCGTGATGCGGTTGTTCGTAACCGTACGCTCAACCGGTTGGTCAACGATGTCGAGCTGCCGTTGAAGCCCGGTGACCTCGAGCGCACAGCAATGGAGACAGCTGCTGTGCGAGATATTTTTGCTCGGCTTGAGTTCCGTGCGCTCGTTGATCGGGTGTTTGAGGCTTTTGATAGCGATGGTGCTGCTGGCGAAGAAGAGCAGGCTTCGGCGGTGGCGGTTCCGGATGCCCGTGAACTGACTGTTGCGGAGTGCGCTGCGTGGCTGAACCAGGCGTCGGAACCTGTTGGGTTCACTGTTGTTATCCGTGATGGCGTACCCGTTCGGGTGGGGGCTGCCCGCGCAGATGATGTGATCGAGGCGACGTGGAGCGATGCACTCGCACAGGCGATTGGGCCGTGGGTGGAATCGTCGGCGCCGAAGATTATGCATGATGCGAAACCGCAGGTAAAAGCGTTGCTGCGCGTAGGTGTGCGGGTGAATGGGTTGGCTGACGACACGCTGCTGTCGGGCTGGTTGTTGCGGCCGAGTCTGCCGGATAAGACTCTGGGTGACCTGGTGAGCCGTTACTTGGGCGAGTCGTTACCCGAGGCTGATCCTTCGCAGCTTGTGCCCGAGAATGATGGTGCCACTCCCGGGCAGCTGGCGTGGTTTACTGCTCGGGTGAGCGCACAGTTGCGTGAGGAGCTTCCCGAGGGTGTTGTTGGTGTGCTCACAGAGATTGAGTTGCCGACGCTGACTGTGCTGGCCGATATGGAGTTGGCGGGCGTCGCCGTTTCGCATGACGAGCTGGCAGGTTTTTCTCGCGAATTAGGCGAGCGGGCGCATACGATCGCGCAAGAGGCTTTTGTCGTTATTGGTCGCGAAACAAACCTTGGTTCACCGAAGCAGTTGCAGCAGGTGCTTTTTGAGGATCTGGGGCTGCCGAAGACCCGCAAAACGAAGACGGGCTATTCCACGGATGCTGCGGCTCTCGCCGATCTGCAAGAAAGGAGCGATCATCCGTTTTTGGCGTTGCTTTTGCAGCATCGTGAGGCGACGAAGCTGCGGCAGATTATTGAGTCCTTAGATGGGTCGATTGCTGACGATGGCCGCATTCACACGACCTATCTACAAACGGGAAGCCAGACGGGGCGTTTGTCGAGTACGGATCCGAACCTGCAAAATATTCCCGTGCGGACGGCCGAATCGCAGCGTATTCGTGGTGCTTTTCAGGTGGGCGAAGGCTACGAGTGCCTGCTGACTGCCGACTACTCGCAGATTGAGATGCGCATCATGGCGCATTTATCGGGCGATGAGGGGCTTGTTGAAGCTTTTCAAGCCGGTGAAGACCTGCACCGTTTTGTTGGAGCGCGGGTGTTTAATGTTGACCAGGCCGATGTCACACCGGCGATGCGCACGAAGGTGAAGGCGATGTCGTACGGACTCGTGTACGGACTGTCAGCTTTTGGCCTGTCGAAGCAGCTGCGTATTGAGCAGTCTGAGGCGAAGCAGTTGATGCTGGAGTATTTTGCGCGTTTTGGGGCCGTGCGTGATTATTTGCGCGCATCGGTGATGGCGGCGAAAGAAGCAGGTTACACAGAAACAATTTTTGGTCGTCGTCGACCATTTCCTGATTTGAACAGCCCTAACCGTGTGCTTCGTGAGAACGCTGAGCGCGCGGCACTGAATGCTCCTATTCAGGGTTCGGCTGCCGACATCATGAAAATTGCTCTTGTGCGCATTGCCGACGACCTGCGCGAAAAGGGTCTCGGGTCGCGCGTGCTGCTGCAGATTCACGACGAACTCGTTGTCGAAGTGGCATCCGGGGAGTGGGATGCCGTCGAAGCGATTGTGCGGGAACGCATGGGGAGCGCAGCGGAACTGTCGGTTCCGCTCGATGTGCAGGTGGGGCGAGGCTCGAATTGGAACGAAGCCGCGCACTGATGGGTGTAAGGACAACACAATGACAGAACAAACTTCAGCACGTATTCCGAGCGCCATCGACGCCGTGGCTGAGCGCTGGGTCGACACTCTCACAACGCTGTCGCCGGTGCTTGCGACATATATTGGTCGCGATGATTCTGGTGGCGCGCTCGATGATGTGAGTCCTGCCGGGCATGAACAACTCATTGCTGAGGTTCGCCGGACTCTGCGTGAGCTAGAGTCTGCAGAGCCGGTTGACCACGTTGATGTGGTGACGAAGGCTGATCTGAGCAGTGAGCTTCAGCTGTCGCTGGATCTCCATGACGCACAGTGGCATTTGCGTGACCTCAATGTGTTGGCTTCTCCGGCGCAAGATTTTCGGCAGATTTTTGATCTCATGCCCACGGCGTCCGAACAGGACTGGGCTGTGATTTCCGCGCGTCTGGGTGCTGTTGCGGGTGCTGTTGATGGTTATCAGCAGACGCTTCGTGAGGGTATAGCGCAGGGGGTTGTTCCTGCTGTTCGTCAGGTGTCCGAGGTGGCGCAGCAGGTTGCGCGCTATGGTGCGGCTGATGGTTTCTTTGCCACGTTTATTGGCCAGACAGTAGCTCCGGATGCTGCGCTTTCGGAAGGCCTTTCTCGTGATCTTGAGAATGCGGCGACGGCTGCCGCCACCGCCTATGGCCAGCTGGCAGAGTTTTTGACCACCGAGTTGGCGCCTGCGGCAACAGAGCATGACGCTGTGGGGCGTGACGTTTATGCTCTGCATTGTCGGCGTTTCTTGGGCGCTGTGATCGACCTCGATGAAACGTATGAGTGGGGCCGTGAAGAGCTTGCCCGCATGGTGGCAGAGCAAGAAGCCACGGCGCACGAGATTCTTCCGGGTGCAACGGTAGAAGAGGCTGTGGCACATCTTGAGGCTGACTCTTCGCGCAAGCTGGTGGGTACGGCCGCGTTGCAGGAGTGGATGCAGCAGACCAGTGACCGTGCGGTGCAGGAGCTGGGCGAATCGCACTTTGATATTCCGGAACCTATTCGTGCTTTGGAGTGCATGATTGCGCCCACCCAGGAGGGCGGAATCTATTACACGGGCCCGACGGACGATTTTTCGCGACCGGGACGCATGTGGTGGTCGGTGCCCGAGGGTGTGACAGAGTTCGACACGTGGCGCGAACTGACGACCGTATATCACGAGGGTGTGCCCGGACATCATCTGCAGATCGCGCAGGCCGTGTACAACCGAGACACGTTGAACTCGTGGCGTCGCCTGCTGGCGGGTACGTCGGGGCATGCTGAGGGCTGGGCGCTGTATGCCGAGCGGTTGATGGAGGAACTGGGATATCTGAATGACCCTGCCGACCGTCTGGGCATGCTTGATGGGCAGCGGATGCGGGCGCTTCGCGTTGTGCTCGATATTGGTGTGCACCTGGGTAAGCCGCGGCTGGATGGCGAGGGCGTGTGGGATTACGGTTATGCGCGCGAAATGATGCGCGAGCACGTCAATATGCCCGAGGAATTTCGACGCTTCGAGGTGTACCGCTATTTGGGCTGGCCTGGTCAGGCGCCGTCGTATAAGGTCGGCCAGCGCATCTGGGAACAGGTACGTGATGCTGTTCGTGAACAGCAGGGCGCTGCGTTTTCGATGAAGAAGTTTCATCAGCAGGCGCTCAATGTTGGTGGTGTCGGGCTCGACACTCTGCGTACTGCGCTGCTGCAATGAGCGAGGTGCGTTTTGTTGCCATTGGTGACTCTTTCACCGAGGGTGTGGGGGATGAGCGTGCCGACGGCACGGTGCGCGGCTGGGCTGACCGTGTGGCGCAGCAGTGGGCCAACAATGTGGGCACACCAATCGAGTACGCCAACCTTGCGATTCGTGGCCGTTTAGCGTGGCCGATCGTTGAGGAACAGTTAGAGCCTGCCCTGGCGCTAAATCCGACGCATTTGTCGTTTAACGCGGGTGGCAACGACATGCTGCGACCCCGCGCCGACATGGAGCACATTGTTGATGCCTATAGCCGGGTGGTGCGGCGCTGCGATGAGCAGGGTGTGGCCGTGATACTCCTGTCGGGAGCGAATCCCTCGCGCCAGCTGCCGTTGAGTACGACTATTCAGCGTCGCGGTGATGTGTTGTCGGCGGCGGTGCTACGCAGGTTTGCTCACCGCGACGATATTGTGCGGGCATTGAACTGGCCGGATGCCGAGCTTTCGCGTCCGCCCTACTGGTCAAGTGACCGGCTGCACATGAATGCTCTGGGGCACCGTCGGGTGGCCGCTCGCGTACTGACCGAGCTGGGCCAACAGGCTCCGGCCGACTGGTGGCAGGAGCCTGCCGAGCGGTTTGAGGGCCCATCAGGATGGGCGTATTACCGCGAGTTCGTGGGCCCGTGGGTGCACAGGCGACTGACCGGTACGTCGTCGGGGGATGGGCGTGCTGCGAAGCATCCGGAGTTTATTGCTGTTTCTCCTGAAGCTGCAGCATGAGCGGGTGGCATGTTCGGCGGCCTGTGCGACGGTTTATTCAACTGTTCGTGGGGCTGTTTTTGTATGGCGTTGGTATTGCATTTATTTTGCGTGCCGAACTGGGTGCCGCACCCTGGGATGTGTTGGCTCAGGGTTTGAGCCTGCATATTCCGTTGACGTTTGGCATGGTCACGATTGTGATTAGTGGCCTGGTGTTAGTGATGTGGCTACCGCTGCGTCAAAAAATGGGACTGGGTACCATTTTGAATGCGTTGCTGGTGGGGCCATCGGCCGATATTGCGCTGCTCGTGTTGCCGACGGCGGAGTCGTGGTGGCTGCGGGGGATCTTTTTGGCGCTGGGTATCACTGTGCTCGCTGCCGCCACGGGGCTGTATATTGGCGCGCAATTTGGCCCCGGGCCTCGCGACGGGTTAATGACGGGTCTGCATGATCGCACCGGATGGCCGATCTGGGTGGTGCGGACGGGACTCGAGGTGACGGTTGTCGTGATCGGGTGGCTGCTCGGCGGCACCGCGGGTGTAGGAACAATAGCGTTTGCGTTGCTGATCGGGCCGCTGTGCCAGTTCTTTATGCGGATTTTTGCTGTGCGATTACCGCAGTCGCCGGATGCTACGGCAGCACCAACTACTGGTTAGCGCCGCGTGAGTCCCATGCGTTTGCGGGTTTTGTAGCGGGTGATGAGGATCGACACAACACCGAGCAGCCACAGCGGAACCTGCATAAAGAACGCGATCTGGAACGCTTCGAGACTATAAGCATCCGGTGTTCCTGCGCCCTGGAGGTCGAGGGCCGCGCCAATGAAGAAGATGGCGGTGAGCGCGGCAAGGAACCCACCCGAGTTGGTGACCCCGGTTGCCGTACTGAGTCGCTGGGCAGGGTTGTGGGTGCGGGCGTGGTCGAACGCGATCATCGATGCGGGGCCGCCGGTAGCAAGCGCTATCGCGAGGATGACGAGCAGCCAGGTGGGTGCGGGCCCCGGCCACACAATCACGGCTAGCCATGCGGTTGCCTGCAGAGTGATCGAGGGCAACACGAGCGCCATGGAGCGCTGATTGGGAAGGCGGCGTGAAAGCTCGCCGAGAATGGGACCGAAAATCATTCCGACAACAACATAGAGCGAGATGAGTCCTGCTCCCTGCGCAGAGCTCAGCCCCTGTCCGGCGGTGAGAAAAGGCATTCCCCACAGCAGTACGAAGGCGGTGCCGGCAAACGGGGCGGTGAAGTGCGACCAGAATGCGAGCCGGGTGCCGGGATGTTTCCAGGCCGCCCGGATGCCGGTGCCGGTGTCGATGGCGCTGGTAACGACGCGAATGACGCCGGTGTCGGTGTTGACGGTGACGTCGGCACCGGTCTCGGGCGGGTGGTTTCTGATGATGACGGCGATCAGTACTGTGAATACGACGCCGAGGCCCGCGATGCTCCCGAACGCAATACTCCAGCTTGTTGCATGCAAGAACGCGGCGAGGGGAACGAGGGCGATCAGCTGACCGGTTTGCCCAACAATTCCCGTCATCTGCACCATTAAGGGGCCTCGCTGTGCAGGAAACCACGTGGCGATCAACCGCAACACGCCCGGAAAGATCGCGGCGTCACCGGCACCCAAAAGGATGCGCGCGATGATCGCAATGCCGATGCTGGGGGAGACCGCCATCAGCAGCTGCCCGACAGCCATAAGAATCATGCCGATCACCATGATCGGCCGCGCCCCGTAACGGTCCAGAAGCAGACCTATCGGCACCTGTGCGCCACCGTAGACCGCCAACTGCACGACGGCAAACATCGACAGCGTTGAGGCGTCGGCCATAAACCTGTCGGCAGCTTCGACTCCAACAGCCGCGAGCGATGTACGGTTGGCGATGGCCAGCACATAGCCTGCCACGCCGACGATCCAAATCATCCATGCACGCCAGCCAGGTGTTGCCAGCCTGATGCTAGATGTAATGGTCATACCACTACGGTAGTGGTTGAGGGCATGTTGGCCGTGAAAGGAATCACCGTATGACGCAGCATCCGGAACCTTCTGTGAGTCTTGAGGTCATCGAAGGCACTTTTGACCTCGCGCGCGAAGGACGCACGGGCCCCGTGGGCGAGATGATCGACGCGGGCTTTCCCATTGATGTGCGCAACCCGCGCGGCGACACGCTGCTGATCGTGGCAACCTATGCCGAACGCACAGACACTGTTGCCGAGCTTATTCGGCGCGGTGCCGCTCTGGACACAGTGAACGGCATGGGACAGACCGCTGTTGCCTGCGCTGTGTTTCGCAAAAATGCTGAACTGTTGCGCATGCTGCTCGACGCAGGAGCGAACCAGGATGCCGGTGGCCACACCGCCACCGAAATCGCTACACAGTTTCGCCTCGACGACATGCTTGCCGTGCTCGACGAATACTCGGGCTAATGCGGCCTAGAACAAGCTAGACAGCGGAATCGTTGCGTTTCTTGATAGTGACGTAGCCGGCAGCCCACGCGGCGCCAACAACAGCCGCACCGGAACTTGCGGACACCATAAGTGGCGCCGAGCCCGAAACAATCCCATAAATAAATAAGGCTATGAGTGCAAGAAGCACGACAACAGCGACACCAGCCAGCCAGCGCTGTGCCAACCGTGCGTTCGTGCGGGTGTTCGTCGGTGAAGTTGCGTGAGTCACAAGTGGACCTCAATCGTTTCGCATCGTTATAGACGACGACGCCTGCTGCGCCGACACCTGGCTGGATGGGTAGCATCCGGCAGTGCAATAAATTCTTGCACAGCGTCGATCAACTCCCCAACGCGCACGCGATACTTAGTGTGCAACCGGGGGAGTGGGCAGCGAGGTGGCCATCTCTACCTCGTTACCGTGCGGCCCCGACTGGACCACTCCCGTACGAATGAAACCACATTTTTCGTAGGCGCGCTGAGCACGATGATTGTCTTCGTGCACGTAGAGGCGAACAAAGCTGAGATCAAGTCCGGTGAGCCACGCCGTGCATGAAGCGAAAAGGCGAGTAATCAGCCCTGCAGCGCGATATTCAGGTTTGATATATACACCGACAAGATGACCGCCATCCTGTTCGACTACGCCGTCAAAGTAGTCGGTGTCGCCCTTTCGCTCGATCAGCACCGTTGTCGTACCGACCCATTCGCCATCAGCAGCAACCGCCACAAACTGACGCGCGCCCGCTGCCACACCGGCATCTTCTGAAGAGCGAACGGTGCGCTCAATCCAGTACGAATCGGGGCGTGCAGCAGCATCGGCATGAGAGTCAAGAAACGCCAGGGCGGCAGCCTCATCCTGAAGAGCATGAAGCCGTAAAGCGCGAACCTCTTTCCAATCAGCAGATCGGATTGCTCGGATAGTGCAGGCAGTCATCGAATAACTCTACAGATGCGTAAACAGCTGTCACCAGTCGACAGCGTGCCGTACTGCGGCCGCCGCGCTCACTACCGATAAGCCTCGTGTTTGCACGCACAACTCATGCTCACGAGAGGGCCGGGACAACTGTGAGCCAGCGGACGGAACAAGTCGCACGAATGAGACATGTGACCTAGGCAGTGCAGAAGCGTGCTGCCGTGGGATCAACCTCGAATGGCGCGACGACAACACAACGATCAGTGTCGATACCGCGGAATTCTTTGTGAAGTCGTGCGAGGTTCGCGAAACCTACGGGCCTGTCGTTATTCCAGACGAATGACAACTGCGCGAGGTCAATGAATCCTGCGCGCCGACCTTCGCTCCACTCGCGGCTCACGATTTCCCAGCCGACTCGTGACGCGCCGGCCAAACGGGGTCCGGTGATCCAAAGCACTCGATCCGCCGGCGCAACGGCCGGGCTTTTGTCTGGAAGAAAATCGACGAAATCGTTAGGCGCAACCGATAGTTGCCACCATGCGAGTACCTTCTCGACGGTTTCGGTCTCAGAGAGACCATGCGGTAGCGAGACGTTCCCAGACCGGATTCACCCGCGCCGATTCAGCAGTACCAGCGGAAAGCAACCGTAGGAGCTGTTCCTCGCTGGAACCGCGGTTCCACAGTCGTCTGCGCCGAGTCTCTTCGGAAGCATCCAGCCATAGCGATTGCACCGCCACGCCCTTGATGCTCGGGGGAGGGTCGTCGGGCCACGCGACTCCCGAAACGACGAGGCGATGGGCTCCTGCTCGCCGAAATTCGTGAGCAATAGCAGCGAGCGCGCGTTCCTTGAGCGCCCAGCGATCGGGATCATCATCCGGTGCGGGATAGCACATACCCAATTGATCGATGGCGACATACCCTGATGCCGCACCATCAGCCACCAACATCGTTGCCAGTGCCCAAGCTGTCGTTGATTTTCCGACGCCCGGAGGGCCTGCAAGCCTCAAAACCTCCATTTGTGGAGCCTACCCTCGACGTGAATCCTCAACCGTATGGCTGCCGGAAACCATCGGTTTCGTTCCGTGAGGGAGCGGTGATCGTGAGCCAACGAGAGGGCAGCATTCGCGATGGCTTGGAGCGAGGTGCACTCTTTGAGATAGTGGAACGCGTGCTCGACGACTCAATACGACCCCTCCTTGCTGCGCTAGCCAACCCGGTTGCCCGACAGACGTTTGCTCGAGTGGTATTGAACACAACTACTGATGCTCCCTCCAGCCGCGAACGACGAGCGCTAACACAGCTGGAATCTGCGGGCCTCATCACAGACTCCCACGGAAGCTGGGTCGTCGATGAGGAGAGGCTTCGAGCTCTGCTGCAGCACGGCGCACGCCGCCGCCAGAAAGACGGCCCAGAAAGATTCCTCACCACCGACGGACGCATAGATCGATACCCATCGCGGCACGAAGAACGCGACGAGCTTCTTCTGGCGCTCCTGCCGCGCATCATGAGCGATTCAGAGGTCGTGAGCGAAGCCGAGCTTGGAAACAGGCTCTCGACCTTAACCGACGATACGGCGCGCCTGCGTCGTGCGCTCGTCGACCACGGCTTCTTAGACCGTGATCGCGCCGGAACGGCATACCGACTCGCAGCCCGCAGTGACGGCCCTCAGTGAGACATCCACAGAAACCATCTGATCGCGCCTGTTAGGGAGCAGGGAACGGACTGCTCATGCCGCACCGCGTTAATAGCGCTCACGTAAACTGACATAATGTACATTATCGGCACTATCGCTATGAGGTTCAGTTGTGGCTTACTGCGCAAGATACTGGGCAAGATATTGGCCGGTGAGTGTGCTGCCGTCTGCTGCCAGTTGCTGCGGCGTGCCCTGAAACACGATGTTCCCGCCGTCGTGACCAGCACCAGGACCCATGTCAATCACCCAGTCAGCGTGAGCAATAACAGCGAGATGATGTTCGATCACAATCACTGTGCGACCATCGTCCACAATGGCGTCGAGCAGCCGCAAGAGGTTGTCGATGTCAGCGAGGTGTAGGCCGTTTGTTGGCTCATCGAGAATGACAACGCTGCTGTTTTCGGTGAGCGCCTGAGCTAAACGAATGCGTTGACGTTCGCCCCCAGAAAGCGATGACAGCGGCTGGCCGAGTGAAACATAACCCAAGCCCACATCGTCGAGTCCTCGCAGACTCTTCACCACAGCTGGAATATGCGAGTCTTTATTGCCAAAGAAATCTTTCGCCTGCGCGATCGACATGTCAAGCACATCGGCAATGTTCTTTCCATTCAACTCATAATCAAACACTGCAGGCTGAAAGCGACGCCCGCCGCAGTCTTCACACGGTGTTTCCACCGTCTCCATAAACCCGAGCTCCGTGGTAATAACTCCCGCGCCTTTACACGACGGGCAAGCTCCCTCTGAGTTTGAGCTAAACATCGAAGGCTTCACGCCGTTGGCCTTCGCGAAAGCCTTACGAATTGGGTCAAGAACTCCGGTGTACGTTGCCGGGCTACTCCGTCGCGAACCACGGATCGTGCTCTGATCAATTGCTACCGTGTCGGGCTCATGTGCAACGTATCCGTGGATCAGCGAACTTTTGCCCGACCCTGCGACTCCTGTGACAACGGTTAATACACCCCGAGGAACGTCAACGCTCACATTCCGTAAATTATTGAGAGTCGCATCGATCACTGAAATGACGCCCTCGCCCACGCGAACAGAGCCTTTGACGCTACCCCGGTCGCTTAAATGGCGCCCGGTGATCGTGTCGCTGGCACGAAGTTTCTCGAGGCTTCCCGTGAACGTCACCTCTCCCCCGTTTGCGCCACCGCCAGGACCAATATCAACAATATGGTCTGCAATGGCAACGACTTTAGGTTTATGTTCAATAACTAAAACCGTATTGCCTTTATCGCGCAATTCTAATAATAGGTTATTCATGCGCTCAATATCATGGGGATGAAGGCCGATAGTCGGTTCATCAAAAACATAGGTGATATCTGTTAACGCTGATCCCACATGGCGTAAAAGTTTAATTCTCTGAGCCTCTCCCCCGGACAAGCTTCCCGAGGGTCGATCGAGACTCAAATAGCCCAGCCCCAGCGACACAAAACTATCGAGAGTGGCCTGGAGCGCGCCAAGAAGCGGGGCAACGCCGTCGAGCGAGAGGCTCTGCAGCCATTGGGCTGCGTCTACCACCTGCATCCGGCTCACATCAGCAATGCTCACACCATCAATAGTCGCCGAGCGTGCCGCCTCAGTCAGCCGAGTTCCCTCACAGTCCGGGCACGCCCCGAACGTGGCCGACTGCTCGACGAAGCGCCGAATATGGGGCTGCAAAGAGTCGTGATCTTTCGAGAACATCGACTTCGTGATCTTAGGAATTAACCCTTCATAGGTTAAATTAACCGCCTGAATCTTAATCTTCCGAGGCTTGCCATAGAGAAATTCATCCAGTTGCTTCTTAGTGAATGACGAAATCGGTTTGTCGGCGGGATAAAGTCCGGATTCGGCATAGAGACGCACCGCCCAGCCGTCGGCGGTATATCCCGGCACCAAAATTGCGCCTTCGTGCAGCGAAAGAGAGCGATCAATAACGCGGTCAATATTGACGGACGACACCTCTCCCCGACCCTCACAGGTCGGGCACATTCCGCCCACATAGACAGCCTCACGAACAATCTTCTTTTCGCCCTTAGCCGAAGTCATAATGCCGCTGGCCGTTTGAGTCGGCACATTAAACGAGTACGCGGTCGGTCCGCCAATATGTGGTTGTGCGCAGCGACTAAACAGTGTGCGCAGCATAGCGTTGGCATCGGTGACGGTACCCACGGTCGATCGCACATTGGCGCCCAATCGCTCCTGGTCAACGATGATTGCGGGCGTCAAACCTGCTAACGCGTCCACATCTGGCCGAGGAATGTGGGGCATAAATCCCTGCTCAAAAGCGGTATAGGTCTCGTCAATCAACCGGCGCGACTCAGCCGCAATCGTGTCAAAAACCAACGAGCTTTTTCCCGAACCCGAAACTCCCGTAAAGACCGTCAGACGCCGTTTCGGAATATCAACGTTGATGTCACGCAGGTTGTTTTCGCGAGCCCCTCGCACCCGAATAACATCATGAAGGTCAGCCGGATGCTGCGCCATTATCGATCTCCTCTGCGACTGCCGTGTCGTATGCCAGCCACCCCGTGCCGGACATACGTACTACGCTAGGCACACTATTGTGCCAGTGCTCAGAGCGCCGCGGAGGATTTTATGTCGGAATACACAACGATAATTCGTCCCCTGGGTCGGGCACTGCGTGCGGTTCTCGCGGCGATGGGAATCATCATGATCGCCATCGGTGCTGCGATCATGTTCTGGCCAGAAAAAACAGCCTTCGTTGTTACCGCGCTGTTTGCCGTGCAACTGTTGATCGCCGGTGTCGCCTACATCGCTATCGGCGCGGCCGGCCGTGGGTACGGCGGTTGGGTGCGGGCGGGGCACATGATTTTAGGGCTCATCTATGCTGCCGGTGCCGTACTCATATTCTTGAACCTGCGGCTGGCAACACTCACGCTCATCGTCTTCATCAGCGTTGTGATCGGTATTGCCTGGATCATCGACGGAATTGTGGCGCTCACACTCGTCGGGCACGCACGAGCCCGAGCCTGGACGATCATCTATGCCATCATCAGCATCGCTGGCGGAGTCGTGCTCATTTTTGTGCCGATGACCCTTGCGATCCTGTTCTGGATGCTGGGCGCTGTACTCGTGCTGCTGGGTGTGCTCCACATTATCCGTGCGATCAGGCTCAAACAGAGCGCTCAAGAAATGATCGTCACCGAAACCGGATCAATTCCCATCATCCGCTGAACCGCGAATGGGCTGTGCCCGCCACTGCTCACTCCGCAGAGAAACTGCTGATGTCACCCACGAGACGCGTATTATCGGCTGGCACCGGCTCTACTGCTGCACGGGCGACCTCAGCCGCAAACTCCGACACGTTGTAGAGCTTGCCGGCTTCTTCGCGCCGGGAAGCGATGGCTCCGGGGTTAGCGCGCTCCAGTAGCGTGGCCGTGATGGTGCCCTCGATCATGTCGCCAGAGACAACCACGAACTCGATACCGCGCTCGGTGAGCTCAGGAATGCGCTCACGCAGTGCATCTTCACCTGCACGCTTCGAGAGCGCAACCGGCTCGTACTCCGGCATGGTGGGCGTCGTACGAATGAAGTGTGCCTGATGGCTCGTGACAAAAACGACACGGCTCCCGGAGCCCAAGAGCGGCATGGCCGCGTCGAGTACACCTAGCTGTGCATCACGGTTGAGCTTGAGCGCATAGTCTTCACCCATATTTGCTTCCATACCGCCAGAGGCATTGAGCACCAGGATGTCGATCCGGCCATATTCGTCGTTCACCGACTGCATCATGGCCGACACAGAGTCAGCATCGGTGAGGTCGGCCCCCACAACCAGAGCTTTTCTGCCTCCCTCGCGGATCTCATCGGCGAGTTTCTGGGCACGAGGAGCCTTGTTGCGAAAGTTAATAACGACATCGGCACCCGCTGCAGCCAGCCAGCGAACAGTGTCGGCACCGATCCCCCGTGATGAGCCTGTTACGAGAGCGATCTTGTCGTTCAGCGATGCTTCGGGTAATGGCTCGGACACTATGACTCCTTGGAAGATTCGAACAGATGGCAGACATTGCGCCTGGCTAGGTAGACACTACCAACTACTCACCGGATGCCCCATAAACCGCGTGGTAAGTTGACCACAGGAGGCGGAATGGTCGCAGTAGCGCTGATGGTGACAATCATTGGTGAATGGTCGTGGTGGGGCTGGGTTGTTGCACTGACTATTTCTGTCGTGCTCATAGGTTTGCTCGTTGCGTTCATTCTTCGAACTCGTCGTCAGCGTGCGCGTGACCGTGCGCAACAAGTATCCTCCGCTGTCGTTGGTGTTGCCGGAATGTCGGGCACCGTTCTCATGCCTGTCAGCGATTGGGCAGGCCAGGTGAAACTGAGCAACGGAGACACCTGGATGGCCCGCTCCACACATGGACAGCGATACGCGATCGGTTCCATCATTGTCGTCGAGTCGATTGAAGGCGCGACCGCGGTTGTCAACGACGGCACGAGACGACGAAACGACTCATGACCACGCGCCAGAAACACCCTTTTCTGCCGACTGACACGGCACCGGTGATACTCGCTCACCGCGGGCTTGTTGATGCAGAGGGCGCGGCATCCGGAGTATGGGAAAACTCTGCACTCGCATTTGCTGCCGCTCATGCATCCGGTGTGGAATATATAGAAACAGACTGTCGCATGACAGCCGATGGTGATGTGGTTCTCTTTCACGACGAAACACTGCAGCGCCTCGCAGGAATCCCCACGGCCATCAGCGATATGCGCACACGAGAACTTTCCGCGATCTTCGCCGACCACGGCGGCCTGCTCACGCTCGCAGAAGCCCTGTACTCGTTTCCGACATCGAAATTCAACGTTGATGTCAAAGAAGGCCCAGCAGCCGATGCGGCCGGAGCGGCAGTTGCCGCGCACGCTACGCGGGTACTGTTGACGAGCTTTGATGAGACAACGCGACTGCGCGCGATGGCGTCAGCAAGTCTCAACGGTGCAGCTACTCCCCCGGCAACCTCGCCCGGAAAATCCGGGATCATGCAACTTCTGTTGGCACTCTCGGTGCGGTCACAACGCCGTATGAACACTCTTTTACGCAGCTACGACGCACTCCAAATTCCGGTGCGGCATGCGGGCATAAAAGTTCTGCGGCCCCGACTGCTCGCAGCAGCCCACGCGGCCAACGTCGATGTTCACGTTTGGACCATCGACGATGAACAGCAGATGCAACAGCTGGTAAACCTTGGCGTTGATGGCCTCGTGACGAACCGAGCCGACAATGCGGTGAGACTCTTTCCTCAGTCATAAGAGTCACTGTTATACAACCGGGTGATCCCCGTGAAACCGCCGCTCGCCAGGCGATTCTTTGATCTTGTATACAGATTGAAGCGATATACATGAGGGCGACGAGAGGACCACACAATGGCAGATCGCAGCCTTCGCGGTATCCGACTTGGCGCCCAAAGCTTACAGAGTGAAGAGGGCGTCGTCTTTATGGAACGTCGCGAGACGTTCTATCACTGCCCCGCGTGCAACCATGAAACGAAGCTCATGTTTGCACTCGATGCCGAAGCCCCCCAGACCTGGGAGTGCCGTGCATGCGGTGAGCAAGCTGTACTGCAGGTTGACGGTAAAAGCGTTGATCTAGAAGAAACCGAAGAAAAAGCGGGGCGCACCCACTGGGATATGCTCCTCGAGCGTCGTTCTCGTGAAGAACTCGAAGAGTTGCTTCAAGAACGTCTCGCTTATATTCGAGCTCGCCGTGGCGAGGGCAATGACCCTACGCACGAACAGATCGGCGCATAACAGCGTTTATCGAGTGCCTGAATGTTTCACGACATTCAGGCACTCTTTTTCTTGCGTGCGCGGCTGCGTAGACCCGCAGCCGCGGTCAGCCCCAGACCAGTCACGACAAATCCTGCATCGAGCCATGCGCCCAGCATGATCCCGGCGGTTGTGCCTGTGCGCAGTTCGACGTCTTCAATGAGCACACCAGCAGTATCGGCAGCAAGAGTGGCGACGCTGGTGCCGTCAGCGCGAATCACCTGACTCGTTCCCACCGTTGACACATTGACAACCCAGCGACCCGTCTCAATTGCTCGCATACGGGCGATTGCTAGTTGCTGCAGGTTTTCTTCTGTGCCACGGAAGTCAGCATTGTTTGTTTGAAAAACGAAGGCTTCTGCGCCGTCGCGTATCCCCTGCCGAATAACAGGGTCATAGATCACGTCAAAACAGATCGCCAGGCCTATATGGGTATCCGCAACAGCAAACACGGGGCTATCCGTTCCCGGCGTATATTCACGCTGAATCAGATCAATGAGATCAGGAGCGAAAAATCGAAAGAAGTTTCGCCACGGCACGTATTCACCGAACGGAACCGGGTTGCGTTTCGCATGCGTCTGCACATCGGCACGAGTCACAGGCCACTGCCCATTTTCAGGCCACAAAAATGAGGTGTTGAAGTAGCGACCCTCGAACTCGGTTGCTGCGTTGGCCAGCACGGGAGCTTGGGCGCGATACGCAGTCTGGCTGAGCGCACGGGCAATTCCGTCGTTCATAAACGGGTCGCCGTCGACGCCGCCTTCCGGCCATGCAATGAGGTCAACACGGTCGTCAAATATTGGTTCTGTTGCCGCCAGTTGCGCATCAATAACGGCGTAGGGCTCACGGTGGTCAAAGTACCCTGTCGGTCCGTTTCCCTGCACAGCGCCGATACGAATCGAGCCCACCGGTGATGTTGGAAAGAACGGCACGATGACGAGTATGGCGACGATGACCGCAGGAATAAGCGCCGAGTGCGCCAGCATCCGGAATGAGTGCCTGTAGTGCGGTTCGCGCACGATTTCTAGGGCAGCAGCAACAACAGCAACCAGAAGAAAACCGAGCCCAGAAACACCCACCCAGCTGGCTCCGGATGCAACCGCAGTATCAACCTGCGTGTAGGCAATGCGGGCCCAAGGAAAACCACCAAAAGGCATTGTGCCCACGGCGAATTCACGCACACTCCACAGCGCCGCTACCGTGACTACCGTGATCAGGCTGCGCAGCCAGCGCACACGAACAAGCTGCGGGATCCAGCGGTAAGCAAGAGCGGTGGGCAGAAACAGCACGGCTGTAAAAAGTGCTTCAAAGGATGCCAAAGCAATCCACGGCAGTGGGCCGAGATAGCGCGCAGTCCACCACACGAGCGGAAAATACAGTCCCAGCCCGTAGAGCAACCCGATGAGCACTGCCACTCGAGTGCGTCGCCCCACCACCGCCGCAAGAATGCCGAACACGCTGATGTACGCTCCTGCCCACAGTGATACAGCCGGGAAGGCAAGGGCGAACAATACTCCGGATGCCGGTGCTACGGCCAGTGCCAGCCACAGTGGCATAAGCGCCCGAACACGGGGCGTGGGCGTGCTGTGCACGTCGTTGTCCCTTCTCACAGCGATGAGTGGGCAACGATGCCACGGCGAACGCCGTCGAGCGCAGCGCGTGCGGTGCGGGCGAGCTCTGCATCGGGCGCCACAATCGACAACTGATCGAGCAGGTCAATGGTTTGTTTGGCCCATCGAACAAAGTCTCCGGCAGCCATGTCTGCTTCGAGCAGAACATGATGAAGTGACTGCCCCTTGGCCCAGTCGTACATAGCCGGTGAGAGTCCGCTCGCGAGCGGTTCTGAACCCGGAAGATGATGCATTTGTTCGAGGTCATCGAGTTCGGCCCACAGTGTACGCGTGCTGTCCATAGCGGTGCGGAGCCGCCGACCCTGCAGACCGTAATCATCGATGACCGCTTCGTCGCGTCGCGGCTCGTAGACGAGTGCACATGCCATGGCTGCCAGCCCAGGGGCATCAAGCCCCTTCCACAGGTTTCGCCGGAGTGCTTCAGCAACAAGCAGGTCACGCTCGCCGTAAATTCGCTGCATGGTCTTGCCTGCTTCGGTGAGTTGCGTATTACTTCCGGTGCCCGAAACATAGTCCACCGCCTGCAAGACATCGAGTACGCGGTCGAAACGTCGAGCAATGGTTCCTGTACGCGACTCGATTTGGCGGCGAAGCTTGTCGGTGTCGCGGTTGAGGGAAAAATATCGCTGTGCCCAGCGGGCGTGGTCTTCCCGGTCGGGACAGTTATGACATGAATGCCTTTGTAGACTGCGTCGCAGTTTTGCGATGCGCTCGGTCCTCTTGTCTCGCACCGCACGAGGAGCATTCACGTCGCGGCTGGCTTTTTTCTCCAGATCGCTCAGTTCGCGGCGAAGGCGCGCATAGTCAAAGAAATCGCCGCGCTCGCACTCCATGGCGCTGCGATAACCTGCCAGAGAATCTTCTGCATCGCGTACTTTGCGTGCCAGACCAACGACAGCACGGTCGGCTTGGAACTGTGCGAACGACGCCTCGAGAATATTACGCGCACGATCGCGCCCAAAACGGTCGACCAGGTTTACGGCCATGTTGTAGGTGGGGCGGAAGCTCGAGTTGAGCGGATAGGTGCGGCGCGATGCCAGGTTGGCTACTTCGTGCGGATCGAGTCCGTCATTCCACTGAATGACAGCGTGGCCCTCCACATCGATACCGCGTCGGCCGGCACGTCCGGTCAGCTGCGTGTACTCCCCCGGTGTGATGGCAACTCGTGCTTCTCCGTTAAACTTTTCTAGTTTCTCGAGCACCACAGTGCGCGCAGGCATATTGATGCCCAGCGCGAGTGTCTCCGTAGCAAAAACAACTTTTACTAGCTTGCGTTGGAAGAGCTCCTCAACAACCTCTTTGAACGCAGGAAGTAAACCGGCATGGTGTGCTGCGACGCCGCGCTCCAGATTATCGCGCCACTCCCAAAAGCCGAGCGCCGAGAGATCATCCTGTTCGAGTCGATCCAGGCGGCTGCGCACAATGCGGCGAATTGTGGCTCTTTCACTGTCATTGGTGAGCTGCACGCCACTACGACGCACCTGCTGAACCGCTGCATCGCACCCCATGCGACTGAAAATGAAAAAGATTGCCGGTAGCAGCTGGGTGTTTTCGAGAAGACGAACGATGTCGCCGCGATTAACCCGTTCCATGCGGGCTGCCGGTGCTCGCCCTACTCCCCTGCCGCCGGGGCGTCCGCGTCGCGAGGAGCCACGGTATCCGCCGCGATGCCGTGCACTGCTGCCACCGCTATTGCGCTGCGCCAGCCGCACGAGTTCTTTGTTCACCTTCTCGCGGCCTCTGCTGCCGGAGCGATCGTCGAACAGCGGCATGAGGTCGTGTTTCACAAGAACGTGCTGCTCGAGTGGTACCGGGCGAGTTTCTGACACAATCACCTGTGTATTGCCGCGCACGGTATCGAGCCAGTCACCGAACTCTTCAGCATTCGAGACGGTGGCACTTAAAGAAACGAGTCGGACTGATTCAGGAAGATGCAGAATTACTTCTTCCCATACCGGGCCACGAAATCGGTCGGCTAAATAGTGCACTTCGTCCATAACCACGAACTGCAGGTCGATGAGCGCCGTCGAGTTACCGTACAGCATGTTGCGCAGCACTTCGGTTGTCATCACGACAATTCGTGCTGAACCATTGACGTTGGTGTCGCCGGTGAGCAAGCCAACGTTCTCAGCGCCGTATACATCAACCAGTTCACGATACTTCTGGTTCGATAACGCCTTCATGGGTGTCGTGTAAAAAGCTTTACCGTTCTGGGTTTGCATCGCTAGGTAGATAGCGAACTCGCCGACAATAGTTTTGCCGGCCCCTGTGGGAGCCGCAACCAGCACGCTATCGCCGTCTTCGAGAGCATGACAGGCGGCGACCTGAAACGGGTCAAAATCAAAAGAATGACCACTCGCAAAAACCGTCGATACCGGATGCAAAGATGCGGCCTGTGCGGCAGCATAACGGTCAGCGGGTGAAGGCTCGATCATGGACTGAGTCCTGGAAACTCCTTCGCGGCTTTCTTTGCCTTTCTTCGGTCAAAGAGAAGGGCAACCCCCGCAGCAGCAAAGTAGAGAACCACCAAGATTCCACCGAGGAACAGCATACTTATGACGTCGGCGGCGGGCGTAGCCATGGCGGAGAAGAGAGTCGCGATCAAAATGGCTGCACGCCATCCCTTAATAATTGTCTTACCCGACATCACGCCGGCGAAGTTAAGGGCAACGAGAAATACGGGGAGCACGAAAGCTACCCCAATAACAATGAGCAGCTTAAAGACAAAATCGTAATACTCTTTGGCGCTATAAAGGTTCTTGGCGCCGTCTGGGGTGAAGCTCCACATCAGCTCAATGATGTGCGGCATGATTTGCAGACCCGTCCAGCATCCGGCAAAAAATAGCGGCACAGCAGCGGCTACAAAACCCAGAGTGTATTTGATCTCTTTACGGGTGAGACCGGGCATAATAAATGCCCAAATTTGCCACAGCCACACGGGTGCTGCCAGAAAGAGACCGATAGAAAACGACATGCGCAATCGCATATCGAACGCCGACGTTACCGTACCAAAGTTCAGCGCAGCGAAGTCGTCGCCGCGTTTTTCTGTGATGACGTCGATCGGAATCGTGATGTATCTAATGATGGGATCGGTAATGATAAATGCGATCACCATCGCTACGACCACCGCAATGGCCGAGATCACGAGTCGTTTACGAAGCTCAACCAGATGCGCGCCCAGCGTCATCCGGCGATCACGGCGCGGGCGGTTCTCGGCTTCCACCGAATCTACCGCTGCCACGGCGCTCAGTTCGTGTTATCGCTGTCGGACGAGGGCTTCTTTACCTCCGAAGCCGAATTTCCGACAACACCATCTTCGGCTGACTCTTTGTCAGCCCGGGCGGCATCTTCCTGCTTCATTGTGTTCATTTCATCCTTGAACACTCGAGCAGACTGTCCCATACTCTTTGCCAGTCCCGGGAGCTTTGCTGCGCCGAAGAGCAGAAGGATCACGGCAAGAATGACAATGAGGTGTACGCCTGTCAAACCAGCAAACACGTTTCTTCTCCTCACATCGACGAATGTCGTTTCATAGTCTAACTGATCGATGGCCGGGTATCTCGGAATACAGAGCAAGAGCGTCGCGCGCCCATTCATATGTTGCTCGACGAGCTTGCCCGGGGCTAAGCACTTCTGCTTCATCGCCCCAGCGCGAAACCCACCGTCGTACAGCCGATGGATCACTCAGCTGCATACTTACGATCACGTGGTCGCCGTCAGCTTGCTGGTCGACCATCGAGAATTGATCAGACATCAACACTGCCCAGGTGCGTGAAACACGGATATGCACGATCGAGCGCTCCACAGGCGCTTCTTCTGCATCAGATCCGGCTTGATGCGTCACCGGGATCGTCGTAACGCGTGCGTCAGTGACGCGATCCAGGTGGAATGTGCGCACCGCCTTGCGCAGATGGCACCACCCCTGCAAATACCATTGGCCGTCGTTAACAATGATCTGAAAGGGATCCACCGTTCGCGTCGATGCTGCAGCATCCGGTGCCTGATAGCGAAACGAGACCGCCACCCTATTCTCCAGGGCCGTACTGACAGTCGTATGAACATCGCTGACAGTTGTTGGCACAATAAGCACCTCTGCGGGAACCCCGGATGCGCCGCGAGCGAGCTTGCTCATGAGCCCAGCCACCAGTTGCGAATCAGCGATCTGCGGCAGAGCCGTTGTCATTTTGAGTCCGGCAAGCAGAGCCGCAGCTTCACGACTGGTAAGACGAGGAACACGATGCAGAGCCACATCATTAGTGATCTCGATAATGTCTTCGTTTTCGAGCAGGCTCCAGTTAATATCAAACAGTTCGTGTGGCTGCTGCCAGTGTCCACTTTCGCCGGGTAGCCCGATGAGAGTCAACATGTGAACCATCTGCCGCATCTGGGTCGGGGTGACGTCAAAATCAGCGGCAGCTTCACTCACACTCACCTCACCGCGTTCGAGAAGATATGGCACCAGCGTGAGGTAGACCCGCACGCGGTCTGCCGACAAAAGTGGCTTACGAATGCTACTCATGATCGTCTCTCTCATGGCGGAGCATGATGGTACGCAGGCGCAAAATAACTAATTCGCGCAGATCTTCGGGCTCGACAACGCGAACTTCCGGTCCGTACGAGGCAAGTTCGTCGGCAAAAATATTGCGGTCAACGTACCCGACGTAAATGCCCTGGAGTGCCGGCGTCGCCCTTCGGCCAAGACGCAACGATGCTTCGCTGCCCGGCGTTACCTCCAATAACGCGGTTTGGCGCTGGGCGAGTTCGGTGAGCCCCTGCAATGCTCGTTCTGCGGCACCCTCGTGGAGCGACCTGTCAAACGGACGCTGATCATCGACCTCGACATTCGACATGCGCGACAGCAGAAATGTGCGTTCGCCAGCGGCATCCGGATCATAGGCATGGAGATGCCAGCGGGCCTCGTAATCAACCAGCGCGAGTGGAAAAACTGTGCGAGTGGACGCCTGTGTTTCGCCCGGTTTTATATACGAGAAAGTGACCGCGGATGCACTGTCCATGGCGTCTTGCAGCGGTGTGAAAGCCTTCTCTCGAGCGGTGACGCGCGGTTGGAAGCCGATGATGGGCTCATCGATCTCCATCCCAAGAGTGCGAAGCTTTCGCATACCGGAGCGCGCCTGCTCCGACATTGATTCTTCTTCCCACACGCTGCCAGCGAGTCGGAGCAGCGCGAGTTCGGCAGCGGAGAACTCGATGTCATCGGGAAGGTCATATTCCGACCGCGGGATCCGGTAGCGAGCTTCACGAAGATCGGCGGGATCGGCAGGATTAGCCAGCGTTTCTAACGGAACGCCGAGCCCTCGAAGCTCATCCTTGTCGCGCTCGAACATGCGCTCGAGCGACGCAGCGGACACCCCTGTTTCATACCGCTGGCGATAGCCCGAGACGCTCTGAAAGATTTGTGCGCGCGTAAGCCCACCGTGTGTGGCCATCAACGCCACCACGAGGTTAGTGAGTCGCTCTTCTGGGGCAATCCTCGCGGCCATATATTGACCCTACTGAGTACCCGCCTCAAGACCGACGATGTCGATAACGAACACCAGAGTCGAGTTGGCAGGAATCGTCGCATTGTCATCAGAGCCGTAACCCAGCTCTGGCGGAACCACCACCATTACCTGCGAGCCGACTTTCTGCCCTACAAGCGCATCGGTAAAGCCTTGTATGGTCGAGCTCAAATCGAGAAGACGTGCGGGGCCGTCCCACGATGTGTCAAAGATTGAACCGTCGTCCCACAGCAAACCCGTGTAGTGCACGCGTACCGGGGTGTCGAGAGTGACCTCTTCACCTTCTCCTTGGATCAGCGTCTCGACGACAAGATCGGTGGGCGCATCGGCCGTGGGAATAGTGACGCCCGGACGACCGTCGGGCGCGCGGACGACAGAGGGTAGGCCGGTACCGGCATTAAAACGCAGACGACCTTCGGCGTGCGGGAGGAAAACTTTATTGACATCGATGACGGCAATGGCGCTTTCGTCGCTCATAAACCCGAGTCCGCCTGCAGCAGACTCGCCGAGGCCTTCGGGCGCAATAGCGGCGATAATTCGTGAGCCCTCGGTTGCACATTCGAGAGCTTCAGCGATGCCGGGAATCTGAGTACGCCATGAATCGAGGTTGCTCAAACGCGAGAGGTCGCCGTTGAATTCGGTAGCGACGACGCGTCGCGCATCCGAACCGCCGTACAACACCAGGTCGATGGAAAAAAGCTGGTTGTCGTCGGTGATGGCTGTTCCTTCGCCCGTGACGGCATCGCTCAGCTGTGTGGAAGAAACATGGATGGGAGAACCGAGATCGACTCGGGGCTCGGCACCCAATTTTCCTTCGGCATCAACGAGACTGCCGATCGTGTCGGAGGGGCGTTCGCACGCAACTCCATTAATAGAGGCAGCCGGTGCGCAGCCGACAAGGGCTGCGGCGGACAGGGACAGGGCGATGAGGGCAACAGGTGTCTTGCGCACGAAACATAGTCTATTCGTAAGTGCCCGGATGCTTCCTGTTTGCCGTGGCTGTTCGCGCAGCCTCGGCAGCTTTTTGCGCTTCGCGTACACGTTTGCGAAGGTTTTTATCGCTGATGTCGCGGTCCCCTACCGCGCCTGGGGTCCACAGCTCGATATCTTCGTTCGAAAATTCGGTCTTCTTTGTGGCCCGCCGCTTGACAGCTGGTGGCACGGTGCCGGGGGCTAGGCGGCGCGCAGAGATTAAGAATCCGGTGTGCGCAACCATGCGGTGGTCGGGTCGCACGGCCAGTCCTTCAACGTGCCAGCTGCGAACCATTGTTTCGCTGGCTTCAGGCTCGGTAAATTGCTCCGACAGTCGAATTCTTTCTGCAACCCGTGAAAGCTGCGTGGCGGTCGCGACATAACACACGAGTACGCCGCCGGGCGTGAGAGCTGTCGCAACCTCATCGATGCAGTCCCACGGTGCGAGCATGTCGAGCACGACGCGGTCAACGCTTCCGGCAGGACACTGTTCTGGAAGAGCCTGGGCAAGGTCACCGACGTGCACACGCCAGGTTGGCGGTAGTTCGCCAAAGAATGTTTCGACATTGGCTTGCGCGACTTCGGCGAACTCTTCCCGCCGCTCGAACGAGTGGAGCGTCCCCTCATGACCAATGGCACGCAAGAGTGTCAGTGACAGAGCGCCAGAGCCCACCCCTGCCTCAACCACCACGGCACCAGGAAATATGTCTGCCTCCATGATGATCTGCGCCGAGTCTTTGGGATAGATGATGGCGGCACCTCGCGGCATCGACATGGTGAAGTCGCGCAACAAGGGGCGCAGCGCCAGGTACTCAAAGTCGCCACTATTGGTGACCACAGAACCGTCGGGTAGGCCGATAATGTCGTCGTGGTACAGGGCACCATGATGCGTGTGTAGTTCTCCGCCTGCTATCAGCGAGACCGTGTGCAGACGCCCTTTGGGACCGGTGAGTTGCACGCGGTCGCCAGCGCAGAATAGGCCCTGCGGGCGCGACTTCACAGGTTCTCCTGTGCGCCGACCGCGGGCGAACGGTGCTCGGCAAACAGTTGTGCGATATCGGTGTGGTCTCTGCCATCGAGTGTGGGCCAGATTGCGTGGGCCCCTAGATCATCGAGACCCAGCAGGTTAGGAATTCCCAAAGCCACAGCACCGGATGCAACAGCCGAAGTCAGACCCGTTCGTGAGTCTTCGAGGGCAACGGTGTCTTCAATATTGACGGCGAGGCGTTCTGCGGCCTTCAGATACGGATCGGGGTGAGGCTTGGGCCTTTCTACGTCGTCGCCGCCGAGCACAAGATCGAAGCCTTCGAAGCCCAGGAGTTTAACGACGTCTTCGGCCATACGGCGCATCGACATCGTTACCAGCGCGGTCTTGTATCCCGCCTCGCGGAGCGAAAGAAGTAGCTCGCGAGCCCCGGGGCGAAAGGGAAGACCCCGAGACACAAGTTGTTCACGCACAGATTCGGTGAGGTGGTCAACAATTTCTGCAACACCCAGATCAACACCTGCTTCTTGCAGGATCACGGCGCTGTTTTCAAGTCCTTTGCCAATGAGTGCAAGGGCTTGATCATCGCTCCAGGTGCCACCATAAGACTCAACCAGTACGGTCTCGGCGTGCATCCAATAGGGTTCGGTATCGACAAGTGTGCCATCCATATCCCACAGGACGGCTTGCGGCTGAAAAGTCACAACTCCATGCTAGCTGGCACAGAGACGCTGCCACCTCTGCCTCATCGCGATAGCCTGGAATGATTCAGCGGTGCAGGGTGTACCGCGGAAAGGGTCTTCGTGCAGGCACTCGGCTCCCGCATTCTTGTCGTCGCTTTCGACGGCTGGAACGACGCCGGTGAGGCAGCAACGTCCGCCATCGACTTGATTAGGCACGACCACGAGTATGAGCGTGTTCATACTGTCGACCCTGAGTTGTACTTCGACTACCAGTACACTCGCCCGATGGTTTCGTGGGGTGCAGATGGCCAACGCACGCTGCGGTGGCCCGAGGCTGGTCTATGGCGACCATTGCAAAAATCAGAACTCAACGATGCCGATGTGCAGGTACCGGAGGCTTGGCTTCTGACGGGCTCGGAGCCCGCTCGGGCATGGCAGGCATTTACAGCAGAGTTTATGGATCTTGCTTTGCGTGACGATGTGACAGGCGTGGTCACGATCGGTGCAATGCTGTCGGATGTGCCGCATACTCGGCCTATCTCTATATTCGCCAGTAGCCAAAATGAACAGGTTCGTGAAGAGCTGGGGCTCGAGAAATCGCTCTACGAGGGGCCAGTGGGTATTCTCAGCGCCATCGAGCATGCTGCCGAGCAGGCAGGTCTGCCTACGGCCAGTCTCTGGGCCAGTGTTCCTCACTACGTGGCGTCAACGGCGCCCTCCCCGAAAGCAACGCTCGCGCTTCTTGACCGTTTTCACGAGATGTCAGGAATCGACGTTCCGCGAGAAAATCTTCGTACACAGGCAGCGACGTGGGAAGCATCAATTGATGCGGCTGCCGCGGAAGATGATGAAATGGCCGACTACATTCGCCACTTAGAGCGGGCGCGCGATACCTGGGATTCTCCAGAAGCATCCGGCGACGCCATTGCTCAGGCCTTTGAACGCTATCTGCGTCGTAACGACCCGAACTCTGGCGACCATAAGCGGTAGCTGACATCGCCAGCGTCGGCTAGGGCTGGACAACACCCATGTTCAGCAGAACGAGAAGCGTCGCACCCAGCAGAATCCGGTAAATAACAAACGGCAAGAAGCTGCGTTTTGAGATCCAGTTCATAAAGAACGCGATCACAGCCAGTGCTACCACGAACGCAATACCTGTCGCAGCAAGAGTTTCACCGGGTGAAAACACCTGAGGCTCACCCATGCTCTTAAACAGTTGGTAGAAGCCGCTGCCAAACACTGCAGGGATTGCGAGCAGGAACGCGTAGCGGGCCGCTGCAGCGCGTTCATACCCAAGAAAAAGCCCCATCGTGATCGTGCCGCCCGAGCGAGAGACACCAGGAATCAGCGCGAGTGCTTGAGCAAAGCCATACAGCACACCGTGCGGATATGTCAGGTTGTCGAGCCGACGCATTTTCGTACCGAACCAGTCGGCAATCCCGAGCAGAACACCGAAGGCGATCAGCATGATCGCAACGATCCACATCGATCGGAACACTGTTTCGATCTGGTCTTCAAAAAACAAGCCCAATACAACGATCGGCACGCTACCGAGAATAATCAGCCAGCCCATGCGCACGTCAGGGTCGTGGCGAAGCGATTTGTCGCCGAAAGACCGGAACCACTGCGTAATAATTCGCACAATGTCACGCCAAAAAAACACGACGACGGCCGCTTCTGTACCGATCTGCGTAATGGCAGTAAAAGCGGCTCCCGGGTCGGTCGCAGAGGGCAAGAAGGAGCCGAGAATACGCAGGTGGGCACTCGATGAAATCGGCAGAAACTCCGTGAGTCCTTGAACAATTCCAAGAATGAGCGCTTCGATCAGATGCATACGAAAACCTTCAACGGTCAGAACAGCGTGAGAGCCGGATCAGTAGGTGCGAAATAGATCGGCCAGAACCTGCTGACCAAAACGCAATGAGTCTACGGGAACACGTTCGTCGACGCCGTGAAACATCCCCGTGAAGTCTAAATCGGCGGGTAACTGCAGCGGTGCAAATCCATAGCCGGTAATTCCGAGAGACGCGAGCGACTTATTGTCTGTGCCCGCACCCAAAAGGTAGGGAATGACGGGAACACCAGGATCATGGCGGCCGAGGGCTGCGACCATAGCGTCAACCAGGTCGCCCCGGAACGGTGCCTCCATACCAATATCGCGAACCACTGTTTCTATCTCGATATCGGGTCCGGCAATTTCTCGAAGCTGCGCAAGAACATCATCTTCTGTACCCGGAATAACCCGCACATCAATGAGTGCTTCAGCATGCTCCGGGATGACATTGTGCTTATACCCGGCGTTCACGACAGTCGGGTTACTCGTCGTGCGCCACGTCGATCGCAGAAACGCCTCTGCAGGGCCTGTGGCGCCGGCAACAGCATCCGGATCATCACTGGAGAGCCCCGACAAAGTTGCAAGCCCATCGACAAGCTGCCGAGTGGTGTCGGTCATGTGAATCGGCCACTGCGTACTGCCGATGGCAGTAAGAGCTGTCGCCAGTTTTGTAATTGCGTTATCCGGATGCAGCCTGCTGCCATGGCCTGCACGCCCCTTGGCGACGAGCTTTAACCACAGAAGAGCTTTCTCTCCGACCTGCAGAAGATACGCGCGGCGCCCCGCAACATCAATAGAGTAACCGCCTACTTCGCTGATCGCCTCGGTGGCACCATCAAACCATTCGGGTCGATCGCGAACCACAAGCGCGGAGCCCTCTACTCCCCCGTTTTCTTCATCAGCAAAAAACGTCAAAATAAGATCGCGCTCGGGGTGCTCCCCCGCGCGGAGGAGATCGGCCACGGCAGTGAGAATCATGGCGTTCATGTTCTTCATATCCACCGCGCCGCGCCCCCACAGCATGCCATCACGAATCTCGCCAGCAAAGGGGTCAACCTGCCACTCCTCGGCCACCGCAGGAACGACGTCGAGGTGACCGTGCACAACGAGGGCCGGTTTGCTGCGATTACGGCCCGGCACCCGTGCCATCACGTTCGTGCGACGCGGAATAGGCTCGTAATACTGCGTCGTTAACCCCAGGCCCTGCATGTAGTCACCCACGTACTCGGCCGCTTCGCGTTCTCCCCGAGCGTTACCGCCACCAAAGTTTGTGGTGTCAATACGAATGAGATCAGCGGCAAGCTGAGCAACCTCAGGAACAGAAGCATCGTGCGCGGGCATAGCATCAGGCTAGCCGACGCGAGCGACGCGCCCGACAGCGCCGTCATGTTTCACCACGCACGCCAGACGTGCTAATGTCATTCTTCGGTTGGCAACAACCAATTCATCACCTGCGCGGGTGGCGGAATAGGTAGACGCGCTAGCTTGAGGTGCTAGTGCCCGCATAGGGCGTGGGGGTTCAAGTCCCCCCTCGCGCACTCAAAGAAATGACCCCTGACCTGGAACGTTATGTTCACGGACAGGGGTCATTTCTGCGTCTCGCGCCGATAGCTAAAACTTTGATTCGTAATCGGAACGTGCCGATCGATCAGTGTCACGCACCTGGTCAGGAACGAGTGCAGCAAATAGCCGGTCGCGTACAGGCAAAGGCAGGATGTTGATAAGCCGAGTAAGTGGGCCGACGTAACCAGGAAGCGTGACCTCGAATTTTCGTTTCCCCACGGTCTTGGCAACAACCTGCGCAACGTCCTCCGCGGTGAGTAATTTCGCGGAACCACTCGATGTTCCTGCTGCCAATTTCGTGTCCACCACGGTGGGCATAATGACCGAAATCGTGACGCCCGAGCCTTTCAACTCAGCACGCACCGCCTTAAGATATCCGAGCACACCATGTTTGGTTGCCGCATACGTGGCTTCGCCCGGAGTCGCTAATAGCGATGCTGCAGAAGCAATAGTGATTATTTGACCCCGACCGCGCTCTCGCATCGTTTGCGCACTGAGTTTGACTCCAAGAATCGCTCCCCGCAGGTTGACATTCAGCTGAAGGTGAAGAGCACTGTCGGGTTCTTCGTCAAACGACCCGACCCACATGACTCCGGCATTGTTGACGACGAGGTCAATCGCGCCAAGATCCTGCGTAGCACGGTCGAGAAACGATTGGAATGACTCAGGCTCGGAGACATCCAGGGGCAGACCGATCGCATTGCGCCCAATTTTTTCTGCTGCGACACGTGCGGCCTGCGCATCGAGGTCGCCGAGTGCCACAGAAAACCCGTGACGAGCCAGTTCTTGAGCGATAGCTAAGCCGATTCCCTGTGCAGCACCGGTGACAACGGCAACACGCTGAGCGTTGCTGTTTTTTACCATGACTACCCACCCTTCCGAATACGAGCTCGACGACGACCTCGCTGTAGTTCTCGCCCGATTTTCCATAAGAAATTGTCGAAGTCGACTTCCATTGTGTGCCGGGCTGATTGATAGAAGCGGCGCAAGTATCGGCGATGCTCCTGTGCCATTTCGTGTCGAATCACCTCGGCCTCAGGGAGCACATAATCGCCCCGCAGTAGAGCTGCAAGCAGTTTGCTCTGAGCTTCGGCCAGCGGCATAACCGCACCTACGGGCTGCAGAAGACCGATAAAAAACAGACCCTCATGTTCAGGGTGGATAGTGCGGTGCCAGAGCGGAAGATCGTTATTGGGAACAGTAAGAAAATCAGGATAAAAGAAGGGAAACGACACTCGATACCCCGTTGCCCACACGATGAGGTCAGCAGCTGTGCTCGTGCCATCGGTAAACACGACCCGATCGTTCTCGAGCCGCTCAATTCCGGGCCGAATAGTGATCGATTTTGTTTTGAGTCGTTCGCGAATCGTCTGCGATTGCACAGGGTGGGATTGTCCTGGAGCGTGCGACGGAACAGGAAGACCGTACGAGCGTAGACCGCCCGAAAGCAACGCTCCAATGCGTAACCGTATGCGAGTGGCAAACCATGGCATCCAACCGGGAAGTGCCAACTGATCAAACACCACAGGACCAATAAGTTTTTTCATGACCCACTGGCCACGACGTATCGATAGCGTTGCGCTGCGTGCGTGGTACGAGGCTTCAACGGCGATATCCATGGCCGAGTTGCCTGCACCGACAACCACCACATCCTGGCCCTCCAGTTGCCGCGCATGACGATACTCATGAGCATGCATCTGACGCCCAGCAAACGAGCCCGGATACACAGGATCTGGCCATGATGGATCCCAATGGTGGCCATTGGCGACAAAGACTGCGTCGTAGTGACGCACGGTGGGCGAAGTATCGGCCGAAAGGGAGCAAACCGTTACGTTTCATCCCCCGCCGGAGGCAGGCGCGACGTTTTCCACCCTGGTGTCAAACGTGATTTTATGGCGAAAGCCAAAGTAGTCAACGTAGCTCTCAAAATAACTGTGCACCTGACTATGCGATGCATAAGCCGGATAGTCGTGCGGCATCGGAAAATCGGAAAACGCCATCCTTGGGCAGGAAGTGTTTATCTGCAATGTTTCATAACAGGCAGACTGGCCGTTCGGATTGTCATATAACCAGTTACCGCCAATTCGTGTGCCCTGCTCAAAGCAGTCGAATGGCACACCAGCTACGTACAGCGTCTTCGCTACGGCCAGACCCGATGAACCTGCACCAATAATGCAGACCCGCGGAAGGCGCGGGTCTGCATCTATAGGCTCCGTTATTGGTTTTGCGCGATGACGCTCTCGCACCTTATAGACCATGTGATCATCTTTGTGCGTGCGCTTGAGCAGTACAAGAACTTTGTGCGAGAAAGCAACGTAACCGCCCTCTACCGAGGGCGGTCTTAGTGGTCACACTGCAGGCGTGTCCGTCTGCATTCGATCACGCACGTCCATCGCGTTCTTCGCCTGGCAGTGCTGTTCGAGCTGTCACATTCATCCGGTTCCACACATTGATCGCCGCGATAGCCATGAGTAGATCGATCGATTCCTGTTCTGAGAACGATTGTCGCAGTCGCTGCCACACATCGTCGCTCACCCCACCATCGCTCACTAGCGTTACTTGCTCAGTAAAAGCGAGGGCAGCCTGCTCCCGTTCAGAAAACAGGTCACCTGCCTCCTGCCACGCTGCAACAAGGTCAATGCGTCGCTGCGACGAACCTGCCTCACGTGCCTGAGCGACATGCATATCCAGACACCAAGCACAGTTGTTGATCTGTGACGCTCGAATATCGACAAGAGCGAGGAGCTCTTTATCGATACTGCTGGAATTCACGTATTTCTGCAGTGGGAACACGGCCTGGTAGGCCGCAGGGGCACTGGTTTGAATATTGATGCGTTGGTGATGCGTCACGTTAACCATCTCCTTGACAGGCGACGCACGAATGAAATTGGTGAACCGGTGTGCTTAGCGCCAGTAGTTGTTGGCTGTGGCAACAGTCTGAAAGTTCAGCGCCACAACCTGCGATGCTGCCGTAAGACTGTTGGCGTCTTCGGCATACTCAGGGCGCAGCCGGTGCAGAACCTCGGTATCGGGCTGCGTCGTTTTGACACCCATGCGCGACATTTTTACCGCGAGCTGGAAGCCATCTTCAGGAGTTTCGGTAATCAGTGAGGGCAGCCATGAATCGGCCATAACAACCTCCAGGTTGGTGTCAGTAATAAGGCAACTGCCGCTAGGTGCGGCCGGTTGTCATGCTACTCCTGCGCAACAGAGGAGGCTCGAGTTCTCCACATTCGCGTCGCTAAACACCAACATTGAAGACGAGCCCCAGAACATATGTCACAGCTGCTGCTCCAAAACCAATGACAAGTTGGCGAAGCGCCCGGCGCAGTGGCGGGCCGCCGGAGAGAATTCCCACAAGGGCGCCGGTAGTCATGAGGGCGATTCCTACGAGCACAAGTGCGGTAACAAGCGCCACGACACCGTCGAGCCCAAAGATCCACGGCAACACAGGAATAATCGCGCCCGACGAGAACAGCAAGAAACTAGAAATTGCTGCGCCCCAGTCGCTCCCAACCACCTCGGTCGTGCCGTGAGCAATGTGTACAGGGCCGGTAGCGGTAGCTTCGCTCCCCCGCCGCGCTGCCTCTACGACCCGTTGTGCACGGCGTAACGCTTCACTCTCATCAACACCGCGGGCCCGATAGACGAGCGCCAACTCATTGGCATCAATATCGAGGTCTCCGGCGGCAGCATCCGCGTCACCATTTGCTTCCGTCGCCGACAACAGTTCACGCTGCGATCGCACCGAAACAAACTCACCCGCCCCCATCGAAAGCGCCCCGGCCAACAGCCCCGCAATACCGCTAAATAGCACGAGGCTGGCGCTAACACCGGTCGCACCGATTCCCATAACGAGCGCCAGGTTGCTGACAAGCCCATCATTAGCGCCAAAGACCGCTGCCCGAAAAGAACCGGAGAGGCGTCGACGGCCGCGTGCTGCCAAGCCTCGCACAACCTCATGGTGCACCTTTTCGTCAGCACGCATAGCGGGTGTTGCGTATGCCTCGCGGTCGTAGGGCGACCGCGCCTCAGCACTCTGGGCCAGCGCAAGTACAAATATCGACCCGAACCGACCCGCCATCATGCTGAGGACCCGTGAACGCAGACCCGCACGGGGCAGCCGACGAGGTTCTTCACCCAAAAGATCAAGCCAGTGCTGTTCATGGCGTCGCTCGGCTTCGGCCAGAGAAAGCAGAATCTCGCGCTCTTCACCTGTTCGGCGTGCAGCTAATCGTTCATATACTTGCCCCTCGTGGCGTTCTTCCACGAGGTAACGGGCCCAACGGCGTCGATCGGCGTCAGTGGGCTGTGACATTGGTCCTCCTCAGGGCAGAACCCTTACGTTATCGGCGCAACATCACAGCGGTGCAGTCAAACTGACAGCATTTCGGGGCTCCGAAGCATTCTCCACAGTGACCACGTGCACTGCTAGGAATGCAAGCGACGCCGCAACCGATCGATGCGTGCCTGCAGCTGCGCCACCGTGGCCTGCGCCACGGCTGGGCCACCGCACAGTCGACGAAGCTCTGCGTGCACTGCGCCGTGGGGCTGGCCACTCTGTCGTGCATACAAGCCGACCAGACTGTTGAGCACCTGACGCTGCTCCTTGAGTGTTCGGTGCAGCGGCGCAGGAAGCGTCGTTGTGGGCGCACCGGTGGCTTGCTCTTTTGTTTCGCGGGCTTCGCGCAGTCGGCTCTGCCGTGCTTGCCTTTGCATCAACATCTCATGCACTGCTTCTGGTTCGAGAAGCCCGGGCAACCCGATGAATTCTTCTTCTTCAGGGGTTCCGGGCTCGGCCAGTTGACCAAACTCTCGACCGTCAAAAACAACGCGATCAAAGTGCGCCACAGAAGAAATAGCTTGATAGCTGAACTCTTCTGTCAGCGCATCGGATGCTTCTTCTTCACGCTGCGCGCTCTCGAGCAGTGAGTCGTCAAGGCCGTCATCGTCTTTGTCTCGCCGATCGAGAGCGTGATCACGCTGCTTCTCCATCTCATTAGCGAGCGTCATGAGCACCGGAACATGAGGGAGAAAAACACTCGCGGCTTCACCACGACGGCGCGCCCGCACAAATCGGCCGATGGCCTGCGCAAAAAACAGTGGCGTCGACGACGATGTTGCATAGACACCAACGGCCAGACGCGGTACGTCAACGCCTTCCGACACCATACGAACAGCAACCATCCACCGTGAAGTGTCGTCGTTAAACTTTTCGATGCGCGAAGAAGCCTCTGCTTCGTCGGAAAGCACCACTGTCGGCCGCTCGCCCGTGATCTCATGCAGCAGTGTGGCATAGGCACGCGCGTTGGTCTGATCGGTCGCGATCACCAGGCCACCGGCATCCGGAATATGCTGCCGAATTTCGGTGAGGCGACGATCCGCTGCCGACAGCACCGCGGGCATCCATTCGCCGCCGGGGTCAAGCGCCGTGCGCCATGCCTGCGATGTGACGTCTTTCGTGTTGTCTTGTCCGAGATGCGCTTCGAGTTCGTCGCCGGCGCTCGTGCGCCATGCCATTTTGCCCGCGTACATATGAAACAGCACAGGCCGTACAACCCCATCAGCAAGAGCACGGCCATAGCCATAGTTGTAGTCGGTGCGTGAAATACGCACGCCGGATTCGTCGGGATGATATTCAACGAACGGAATAGGCGCGTCGTCGGAGCGGAAGGGCGTACCCGACAGCAACAGGCGTCTCTTTGCCGAAGAGTATGCCTCGCGAATGGCATCGCCCCAGCTCAGGGCGTCGCCACCATGGTGCACCTCATCAAGAATGACGAGGGTGCGTCCGGATGCCGTGAGATCACGGTGCACCCAGGCTTTAGCCGCCACCTGTGCATACGTCACCACCGCACCGTGGTACTGCGATGACGGCGCGTAGTGACTATTACGAAAACGTGGATCGAGGCGAATGCTGACCCGCGCTGCTGCATCGGCCCACTGTGTCTTGAGGTGCTCGGTCGGAGCAACCACAATGATGCGGTCGATCTCTGCCATGCGCAAAAGTTCAACAGCGAGCGTGAGCGCGAAAGTTGTTTTACCGGCGCCAGGGGTCGCGGCGACAAGAAAGTCACGCTGGTCGGCCTGAAAGTAGGCGTCAAGAGCTTCGCGCTGCCAGGCTCGAAGCTTGTCGGCTGTGCCCCAGGGGGCGCGCTGCGGATAGGAGGGGGAAAGCATCGCCTCCACGATAGACGCTATCGGTGACACTGCTCATTCAACGACCCCGGGTAGGCTCGTAACCTGGTGAAGGAGAACCAATGAATGAGCACGATCGATCTCGCACACCGTACGTACCGAATGAAACGCAGCATCCGTGGCGCCGATTTGTTGCGCTGGGTGATTCTTTCACCGAGGGCATAGGCGACCCCGACCCCAACCATCCGGGTGTGCACCGCGGGTGGGCCGATCGTGTGGCCGAAGTGCTTGCGAGCCAGGTCGATGGTTTTGCCTATGCCAACCTTGCTGTTCGTGGCAAGCTGATCGCACAGATCGTGGCCGATCAGGTTGCCCCGGCGGTTGAACTCCGTCCCGACCTCATTTCTATCTGCGCGGGCGGTAACGATGTTATTCGTCCAGGAACCGACCCCGACGATATCGCCGGCCAATTGGAGGCAGCCGTCGTTGACCTTGCAGCGACCGGCGCAGCCATCATCGTTTTTACCGGAATCGACACGAACTTTACGCCCGTATTTCGACCATTCCGGGGCAAGGTTGCTATTTATAACGAGAATGTGCGAACCATCGCCGATAAATACGACTGCATCGTTGCCGACCAGTGGGCATTAAAAGCTGTGCAAGATGCCCGGTTCTTTGACGATGATCGGCTGCACTACAACGCACTGGGACACCACGAGATTGCGCGCATGGTTTTGCGTGCACTCAATGTTCCCAACGACTTGCTGCCCATGCAGCCCGATCCTTTGCCACAGCGATCGTGGCGAGAAGCCCGTGCCGAAGATCTATCGTGGGCACGAGAGCACCTGGTGCCCTGGGTTTTACGTCGGCTGCGTCATCAGTCGTCGGGCGACAATATTGTGCCCAAACGGCCCGAACCGTTACCCGTGTCGCTGCACGAGGCCCCGGATGCCGCGCAGCCCGGCGAGCACACGACGCCATAGCGTTTCATACGGCGTGCTACTCCCCTATTGCCCACAGTGTGATGGCGGCGGCCGTTGCAACGTTGAGCGAGTCAACTCCCGAAAACATGGGGATTGTCACGGTCGAGTCGGCCGCGGCGATAACGTCGGTATCGAGCCCCTCTCCTTCCGTTCCTAAGACCACAGCTACACGGTCGGGCCGGGAGCGACTGAAGACGCGCAGGTCTGAAGCATCCGGTGTGAGAGCAAGCGCAGCCACATGTATACCGTCCGCCTGCAACGCCGCGATGACGTCTTTGACTGGGCCTGAGCGGGTCCAGGGAATATTAAACACGGATCCCATGCTCACTTTGACGGCACGGCGGTACAGCGGGTCGGCACAGGTGTTCGTCACAATGACCGCATCGGCACCCAGGGCAGCAGCACCGCGAAAAGCACTGCCCACATTCGTGTGTTCAATGAGGCCGTCCAGCACGACGACGGTGCGTGCTCGTGCGCACAGTTCGGTAACGCTGGGCAGGGCGGGTCGGTGCATTGCGGCGAGAGCCCCTCGATGCACGGGAAACCCGGTCACGCCCTCGGCAACGTCATCCGAAACCAGATATACCGGCGCGGTGTTGTCGTTCAGTAGCGGTTGCAGCGCGCTCAGCCACCGCTGCTGAGTCATGATTGATCGCGGACGATGACCAGCGCGCAGCGCTCGTTCAATCACCTTGAGTGACTCTGCAATATAAAGACCCTCGCGCGGTTCATGTACGCGGCGAAGTGCTGTGTCGGTAAGTTTTCGATAGTCGTCAAGCCGCGAGTCTTCTGGATCGCTAATCACTACCGGATGCATCATCCCATCGTCTCACTCTTGGCGAGAGCGCTTCGTGCTGGCGGGCGAGTCTCAGCGAGTGTCGTTAGGGTTGAGTTTGTGACTCTTCTCACTCTTGTACGCCATGGCCAAACGGATTGGAATCTCGCCCGTCGCATTCAGGGCGCTACCGATATTCCGCTGAACGATACCGGACGCGATGACGCACGCCGAGCCGCGGCGGAGCTCAGTGGCGGCTACCATCACCGGGTGTGGGCGAGCCCACTATCGCGCGCTCATGAGACCGCGCAAATCATTGCGCAGTCTCTCGGGCTAGCAGAACCGGAACTTCATGCGGGGCTGCGTGAGCGCACCTTCGGCGAGGCAGAGGGTATTCCGGTCGAAGAATACATTGAGAAATACTCGACCTGGCACACGACGGTGCCCGGTTCAGAAACCTTCGATGAGGTCACCGATCGGGCACTTACCGCGCTAGAAGAGATTTCTCGTGAGTCTCGTCGCCGTGCCGCGCCGGTCGCCGAATCGCTCATTGTGGTTGCTCATGGCGGTGTGATTCGCGCGCTGCTCGAGCATGCCTCCGGCGGGAGTCTCCCCGCCGAAGGCCAGCGTATTCTCAATGGTTCTCTGCACCGGTTCGTGATGGATCCCGATGGGTTGCGTTGCATTCACTCCTACGACGCCCAGTCGGTAGACGCCTAGTACAGCATCGCCCGCGCGGGGTTTTCTAGCATTTGGGCAACCGCGAGCAAGAAAGAGGCTCCTTCTGATCCATCGACGAGGCGATGGTCGAACGACAAACTGAGTGTCATAACGTCGCGCAACGCAATTTCGCCACGGTATTCCCAGGGCTGTTTGCGTACCGCACCCACTCCCAGAATGCCGGATTGGCCGGGGGGAAGAATGGGGGTGCCGGTATCGACACCAAAAATACCGATGTTAGTGATCGAAAAATTACCCCCCTGCATGTCGGCGGGCGCGGTTTTTCCCTGGCGCGCTGTTGCGGCGAGCTGACGAATGGCGTCCGAGAGTTCGCGCAGGTTCATCGTCTCAGCGTTGCGAATAATGGGCACGACTAGGCCACGGTCGGTCGCGGCAGCGATTCCAAGATCAACAAAATGGTTCTCGACGATTTCGCCGGCTGTGTCATCCCAAAAACCATTCACACCCGGATGCTGCGGCAGAGCCAGACACACGGCCTTAGCCACGACCGCGAGCGGGCCGATGCGGTGCTCTCCCCACGCTTTGTCGGCACGGAGTGCCGCCACAAACTCCGACATAGCTGTGACGTCGACCGTATGAAACAGTGATGCGTGCGGGGCGGTAAACGCGCTGCGCACCATGGCGTCTGCCGTGTGTCGTCGCACGCCGCGGATGGGAACCCGTGTGGTTTTACGCTCACCAACTGTGCGCGTGTGTGGCTGTGCCGCTGACGGGGCTGAGGGGGTGGCGTTGGCGGCTGCCGCGCGTTCACCGATCTTTTTTCGGTACGCATCGACGTCTTCGCGGGCAATAACGCGGTCACCCACTTCAGCGGCAACCAGGGCGAGGTCGACCCCGTGGTCTTTGGCATATTTGCGCACGGGCGGTGTCGATCGGGGGCGGTCCGCAGGTAGTTCTTCCGGTTCGATACTCACCACTGCATCATGTGGTGCAGCCGTCAGCACGGGGTCGGCGGCGGGCTGAGCCGGAGCTGAGCGCTTTTGTCTCCTCGCCGGGCGTTTGCCAGACGTGGGTGCCGCGCCATAGCCCACCAGGTTCGGTTGCGCTTGTTCTTCACCGTCAGCCTGTCCATCGCTTGTGGTGTCGCTCGGGCTATCGGCTGCTGCATCCGGAACAATAAACTCGATGAGTGGAGCACCCACATCAACTGTTTGACCGGGTTCAGCGTGCAGTGCGTGCACGGAGCCTTCGTACGGTGAGGGCAGTTCGACGACCGCTTTTGCCGTCTCTACCTCGGCCAGTGTCTGGTTGAGAGCGACAGTATCGCCCGGCTTGACCATCCACTGCACGATCTCGGCTTCTGTCAAGCCTTCTCCGAGGTCGGGGAGTAAAAATTCTTTTTTCACTGGGCTTCCTCCATGACGCTGCCCGGCTGTTCTCGCACGCGGTCGACGGCGTCGAGAATGCGATCGAGGTCTGGAAGATGATATTTCTCGAGCTTTGCAGGCGGGTAGGGAATATCGTGTCCGGTGACACGCTGTGGTGCGGCTTCCAGGTAGAAGAAGCACTGCTCGGTAATGCTGGCAACAATTTCTGCGCCCAGACCTGCTTCACGCGATGCCTCATGAACCACGACGACGCGGCCAGTCTTTCGTACCGATGCGGCGACCGTGTCGTAGTCAACCGGTGAGAGCGATCGCAGGTCGATCACTTCGAGCGAGATTCCTTCATCGGCAGCGGCTTCGGCGGCGTCCATGGCCGTCTTCATCATTCCGCCATAGGCGACGACGGTGGCATCGGTGCCGGCGCGTGCGACAGTAGCAAGCCCCATAGGAACAGCATCGTCGAGAGGCGCATCAAGATCGACCTCGCCCTTGCTGTGATACAGCCGCTTGGGTTCGAGAAATACAACCGGGTCATCGCTGGCGATAGCTTGACGAAGCACCTGGTATGCGTCTTGTGGCTGAGAAACAGCAACTACACGCAGCCCCGCGGTGTGTGCGAAGTAGGCTTCGGGCGACTCTGAGTGGTGTTCGGCTGCCCCTACTCCCCCGGCCCATGGAATACGGATGGTGATGGGCATGCGCAGTTTTCCTTGCGTACGGTAGTGCAGCTTTGCCACCTGCGACACGATCTGGTCGAATGCCGGGTAGACGAATCCGTCGAACTGTATTTCAACAACGGGCCGGTACCCACGCATGGCAAGCCCCACTGCGGTGCCGACGATTCCCGACTCAGCAAGGGGGGTGTCGATAACCCGCTCCGCACCGAATTCGTCGAGCAGACCGTCGGTGATGCGGAACACTCCGCCCAGTTGGCCGATGTCTTCGCCCAGCAGAATCACGCGGCTATCGTCGGCCATGGCGCGGCGCAAACCGGCATTAATGGCTTTACCCATAGTAAGAGTGGTCATTTTAGGCCTCCTCAAACGATGCAAGATAGTCGGCAAACGCTGTGCGTTGCGCTTCCAATCCCGGATGCGGCGCCGAATACACGTTGTCAAAAACAGCGAGGGGTTCACGTGTCACCATCGACAGGCAGGCTTCGCGCATGGACCGCGCCATGTCGTCGGCTTCTTTCTGGATCGCGGCGCGGTGTTCGTCGGTGAGCGCATTCTTTGCTGCCAAATATGCTTCGACCCGAGTAAGGGGATCTCTTTGCCGCCAGAGTTCGAGTTCGTCGGCATCGCGATAGCGCTTGGGATCATCGGCGGTGGTGTGTGGGCCCATGCGATACGTGACGGCTTCAAGAAACACGGGTCCCTGACCGGTACGTGCGTGCTCAAGGGCCCACCGCATAGCCGCCAGTGACGCAAGAACATCGTTGCCGTCAAACCGCAGACTCGGAATACCGAAGCCGGGGGCTCGCCCCGCGAGCGGAAAACGAGACTGTACGGTTACAGGCTCAGAAATAGCCCAGTGGTTATTTTGACAAACAAAAACGACGGGTAGTTGAAAAGCAGAGGCAAAGATGAGGGCTTCGTTGACATCGCCCTGACTCGTCGCACCGTCACCAAAGTAGGTGACCGCGACTTCATCGGCACGCTCGTGCTTAATACCCATGGCGTAGCCGACCGCATGCAGGGTCTGAGCACCGATGATGATTTGTAGGGGGGCCATAGAGAGCGCCGCCGGATCAAAAGCAGCGCCTTCTTCGCCCCGCCACATGCGCACATAGTCGCCGGGTTGTGCTCCGCGAACGTAAACGAGTCCGGTTTCGCGGTAGCTCGGAAAAACGTAGTCTTTTGCGGCTAGTGCGCGGCCCGTCCCGATCTGAGTTGCTTCCTGACCTTCGCAGGGAGCCCACAGTCCCAGCTGGCCTTGACGTTGGAGTGCCACACCTTCTCTGTCAATGCGGCGTAATACGACCATGTCGCGGTAGAGACCGCGGAGCTTCTCGTCGTCGACGTCGCCAAGATGCGGGTCAAGAACTGGGTCGGGGTGACGGGTTCCTTCAGGGGTCAGTACCTGCAGGATCGTGTTAGGTTCGGCCCCGGTATCGAGGTGCCGGGTGATGCTGAGTGACATCGTCGTCCTCCTTCATCAAGCAGGCCCTTGTGGGGCCACACTGGAGTTCACGGCGTCTTCGCCGCTACTGTGATGCTACGTCGGGTTATCAGCTAGCCCAAGCATCCACGAATGCGGCGAGCATGTTGTCAATCTTTTGCCCCGATGCTGCTGCTAAAGTTGGGCATTATGCCAACCCTTGACCGGATTGACCTTGACCTCATCGATGCTCTTGCCGATGATCATCGCGCTACCGTGGTCGCTCTGGCCGAGAAGCTGGGGCTTTCACGCAACACGGTGCAGGCTCGACTGGCGCGTTTAGAGCAGACCGGCATTTTTTTATCGTTTGAGCGGTCACTTTCTCCTGCGGTGCTGGGTTTTCCTCTGCAGGCTTTCGTGAGTATCAGTGTGCGTCAGACTGATTTACCGCGCATTATCTCTGAACTGGCGCGTGTTCCCGAGATCGTTCAGGCGCATGGCCTGAGCGGCACGGTCGATATTTTGGCGCGCGTGGCGTGCCGTGATGCGCGGCACCTTTTTGACACGGATGCGCGCATTCTTTCGATCGATGGTGTTGAACGCACCGAGACCTCGCTCGCTATGGGCGAAGTTATTCCGTTCCGGACGGGTGGACTTGTGGGTCTTGCTCGTCGCGAGAACCTATAAAACGGTCGATAGCCGCTGCCGCTTCGGCCGGCGCCTCGTAATGGATGAGGTGGCCTACATGGGCTATCTCGATAAGTTCTGCCTGATCAAACATCTGTCGGAGTTCGCGCACAGCGTGGATGGGCGTAATATCATCGTTCTGCGCGGCAATGAGCAGAGTAGGAACAGCGATCGCACCGGCATATTCACGAACGTCGTGAGAGACACTGGCTATGAAGGCCTCATGAAGCACAGTGCGGTCAGCAAACAGTGAGAAATAACGATCGTGCTGCTCGTGAATGAAGCGACGCAGGCGACGGTTTTTTGTTTTTGCCATTGCGGTGCTCATGAGCCGCACGATGAGGGGGCTGCGAAGAAGCGCTGTCCCCCACTTTTCCGGTAGGCGGGCGCCGAGAGCGTAGTACAGCACCGCTGCTCGGGTGAGAATGCCGCGGGGCCCCTCTAATGCCGGGGCACCGATGGGGTTCACCAGAATAAGACTTGAGGTGGCAAGCCCGCCCGATAGCGCAGCCGAGGCAACGATGGAGCCAAAGGAATGCCCGAGTACGGATGCGCCAGGAGCTACTGCATGCGTGAATTCACTGAGCCACTGCGCATACGCATCTATCGTGTGCGGCGTGGCTCGCAGCGGCGGTGAGAGCCCAAATCCGGGGAGGTCGGGTGCAATGAACCTGACGTCTGGGGCATAAGCAATCACGGGCTCGAGCCCGTGATGATCTCCACGGAAGCCATGCACAACGACGATCGTGGTGAGGGCGTCGGCGGGGCCGTATTCCCAGTAGTGCGTCGTACCGGTGCTCAGCGATACCTGGTGCTGCTTGACGCTGGTGTCTGCTAAACGGGGTGCGTAGGGCGAGGTCACCCGTTGAGTCTACGGTGGGCCGAATCTGCAGTGTCACAGGTACGCCGTAGTCTCGATATATGACCACTTCTGCTTTGCGTGCGCTTCCTAGTTGGATGCGCACGGTCGGTGTTTTTGACCTCGAAACCACGGGTGTTCAGCCCTCGACAGACCGAATAGTCACGGCGTACGTGGGTGTACTCGACCATGAGGGGCGTCGGGTGTCTGCGCGGCACTGGCTGCTTGATCCGGGCATTGAGATTCCGGATGCAGCGGCTGCGGTCCACGGCATTACAACAGACCACGCGCGCAGCCATGGTGCTGCTGCTGCTGAGAGTGTGGCAGAGATCGTTGCGGCTCTCGCCGAACTTTTTGCCGCAGGCACACCGGTGGTTGCCTACAACGCACCGTTTGATTTCACCCTTCTTCACCATGAGGCTCTCCGTCACGGCCACACACCGCTCGATTCACCGGGACCGATTATCGATCCGCTCGTGGTTGATAAAGCATGCGATCAGTATCGGCGTGGTAAACGAACCCTCGCGCTGGTTGCCGAGCACTACGGTATCGAGCTCACGAACAGTCACGAAGCCTCGGCCGATGCTGAGGCAGCCGGCCGTGTTGCTCTGGCTCTAGCCCGGGCATTTCCCGAGCAGCATGATGGCGATGCGCACGCATTTCACCGCGCACAAATGGAGTGGGCACGCACGCAATCAGCGAGTCTGACCGACTACCTCATTCGTGTGGGCCGAATGGCTCCGGGTGAGAGCGTCAATGGAGCATGGCCCGCGCATGTATAAAATCCCGATGCGCATATAAAACATAGTGCGCATATAAAACATAAGGAGGGGCTCGCAGCTGCGAGCCCCTCCTTATATGGCGTGACTTACTTTCCGCCGAAGTTCTTGAAGCGCTGGTTGAACTTCTCGACACGACCGGCCGAGTCCATAATGCGCTGCTTGCCCGTGTAGAACGGGTGCGATGCCGACGAAATTTCTACGTCGATAACGGGGTATTCGACACCGTCGAGCTCAATCGTCTTGTCGCTTGAGACGGTTGAACGTGTCAGGAAGGTCTCGCCCGAACCGAGGTCGCGGAAAACAACGGCCTGGTAGTTGGGGTGAATGTCAGTCTTCATGCGAAATCCTTGCGAGCGGTTGATAGGGGAAAAGTCTCGTGGCGCAACAAGCACCAACGAAGAAGCTTACCAGACGTGATGCGGTGCGCGCGCACGAAAAGGTGCACGGAACGCCCCGGCCACGTGCGGCAGCTTATTCTTGGGCGCGGGCAGAATAGCGGCCCGCATGTTCACGCAGTGCGATGGGCATGCCGAACGTCTCGCTCAGCGACTCTTCCGTCAGCGACTCTGCGATGGGCCCGGCAGATACGACTGCACCATTTTTGAGCAGCATCACGTGTGTGAAGCCCACGGGAATTTCCTCGACGTGATGCGTGACCATCACCATGGCAGGGGTTGTCGGTGACTGAGCGTAACCGCTGAGCATAGCGAGCAGTTCTTCGCGTGCACCCAGGTCAAGGCTTGCCGTCGGTTCGTCGAGCAGCAGCAGTTCGGGATCGGTCATCACGGCACGGGCAATCTGTACCCGTTTTTGTTCACCATCGCTGAGCGTTCCGAACGCACGATCGGCAAGGTCAGCGAGACCCCACTGTTCGATAACTCGCTTCGCACGCCGTTCATCGATCGGGTCATACTGCTCACGCCAGCGACCCACCACAGAGAAAGCAGCAGTCATAACGGTGTTGAGCACACTTTCCTGTGCGGGTACGCGACGAGCCATGGCCGACGAAGCAAAGCCGATACGCGGCCGTAGTTCGAAAACGTCGGTGCGGCCGAGCGTTTCATCAAGCACATCGACCCGGCCCGAGGTGGGGTGCATCAAACACGCGGCCATTTGTAGCAGGGTGGTCTTTCCTGCACCGTTAGGGCCCAACACCACCCATCGCTGGTCATCGTGTACCGACCACGAGACATTATCGACAATGTTTTTGCCGTCGCGACGCACGACGACATCCGTAAATTCGAGGACGCCAGGCATGTGGTCAGCCTATCGGGTCATGCGCGAAGTTCGCGGTACAGCGCCGCGGTGGTGTCGGCGATTGTCGACCAGCTGAACGCCGATTCTGCGCGCTTTCGACCAGCCGCACCGAATTCATGGGCCCGGGTGGGATCAGAAACAAGTTCGGTAATTCCGGCTGCGAGAGCCTGAACAAAAGCATCCGGATCCAGCGGTGTGCCCGTTCCGTCGTCGTGCTGTTCAATGGGCACGAGGAGTCCGGTTACGCCGTCGGCAATGACCTCAGGAATTCCCCCCGTGGCGGTTCCCACCACCGCCGCCCCACATGCCATGGCTTCCAGATTCACAATGCCTAAAGGCTCATAGATCGATGGGCACACGAACACCGTTGCCGAGGTCAAAATTGCCGAGAGTTGTTCGCGCGGCAGCATTTTATCGATCCACACAACGGATTGGCGCGTGGTTTGCAAACTCTGAACAAGGCTTCGAACCTCATTCATAATCTCCGGGGTGTCTGGTGCTCCCGCGCAGAGCACCAGCTGAACCTCGGGTGGCAGCAGTGCTGCGGCGCGCAACAGATAAGGCAGACCTTTTTGCCGCGTGATTCGGCCGACAAAAACAACAGCGGGGCGATCCGGATCAATACCGAGCGAGCGCAAGAAATCGGGGTTGTCAACGGGACGCCACTTCTTTGTGTCGATGCCGTTATGAATCACGTGGATCTTGTCGCGATCGATGTCGGGGTAACAGCGTTCAATATCACGCCGCATACCGTTACTCACCGCGATGACGGCGTCAGCATGCTCAAACGAAACCTTTTCTATTCCGCTCGAGACCCGATAGCCGCCGCCGAGCTGCTCTGCTTTCCACGGGCGCAGAGGTTCAAGACTGTGCGCCGTCACAACATGCGGCACTCCATGAAGCTGTGCTGCGATATGCCCGGCAAAATTCGCGTACCAGGTATGGCTGTGCACCAGATCGGTTCCTTGAGTGTCAGCCACAATCTCAATATCGGTGCCCAGAGTCTGCAGCGCAGGGTTGGCATCGCGCAGTTGTGCCGGCGTTGAATACGACGATGTGCCCGGCTCGTCGCGCAAGGATCCAAAGGCTCGAACGCGAACATCGAGCCGGGTGCGCAGTGCGGCGACCAGTTCTGAAACATGAACTCCCGCGCCGCCATAAATTTCTGGCGGGTATTCCTTCGTGATGATGTCAACTCGCATGTCTGAACGCTAGTACAACAGTGCCCAGGGGATCTATGGTGGAGCCATGTCGATACCAAAGAAGGTTTTCGGGATCATCCTCGCCGGCGGTGAGGGAAAACGGCTCATGCCCTTAACAATCGATAGGGCCAAACCGGCTGTGCCGTTTGGTGGCCAGTACCGACTTATCGACTTCGCGATATCCAACCTCATAAATTCTGGGTTGCGTCAGGTGGTCGTACTCACCCAGTACAAATCGCACAGTCTTGACCGGCATATTTCGCAGACGTGGCGGATGTCTGCGCTGCTGAACTCGTATGTTGCATCTGTTCCCGCGCAGCAACGCCTCGGTAAGCGATGGTTCTCAGGCTCTGCTGATGCGATCCTTCAGAGTCTCAACCTCATCAATGATGAGCGTCCCGATATTGTCATTGTCATCGGTGCCGACCACGTGTATCGGATGGATTTTCGTCAAATGCTCGAAGCCCACATTGCTTCGGGGGCGCAAGCAACCGTGGCAGGCATCCGGCAACCGCTCGCTATGGCAGACCAGTTTGGTGTGATCGACGTTGAGCCCGATGGTTCAGGGCGGATCCGCGAGTTTCTCGAAAAACCTTCGGATGCGCAGGGCCTCCCCGATTCTCCTCATGAAATCTTGGCCTCGATGGGGAACTATATTTTTGACACCGATGCTCTCATCGCCGCGGTGGAACACGACGGGAACAACGAATCCTCCGACCACGATATGGGCGGCGACATCATTCCCTACTTCGTTTCTCGCGGAGAAGCAGGCTTCTACGATATGCGTGACAACGAAGTGCCGGGATCATCGCCACGTGACCGTGCGTACTGGCGAGACGTGGGTACCATCGACTCGTTTTTCGATGCGCATCGGGATCTTATTTCGACCCTGCCGATTTTTAACCTGTACAACATGGATTGGCCTATTTACTCGCAGGCAATCAACTCGCCACCGGCGAAGTTTGTTCGCGATTCTGTAGGCCGCATCGGTAATGCCATTGACTCCATCGTCTCGCTCGGTTCCGTGCTGTCGGGCACTCACCTCGAGCGCAGCGTTGTGGGGCCGTGGACGCTAGCCGCAGGAGGATCGACCATCACAGATTCGGTGCTTTTCGACCACGTTCGTGTGGGCGCCGGCGCGCGCGTGCACCGTGCAATCCTCGATAAAAATGTCGAACTGGCTGACGGCGCAACCGTCGGTGTTGATCGAGAGCGCGATCGTGAACGAGGGTTTACCGTGACCGACTCAGGAATCACGGTCGTTGGTAAGGGCGTTCGAATCGATCCCTAGCGACCCGGTACTCTCGTAGGGTGACCGCTGCTCGTTTTCTTGTCGTTCTCGACGCTGATTCCACCCTGCTCCACGACGAAGTTATTGAACTCATTGCCGATGAGGCCGGACGCCGCGAAGAAGTTCAGGCCGCCACTGAGGCGGCCATGCGTGGCGAGATTGACTTCTCTGAGAGCTTGCGTTCACGAGTTGCAGCACTGCAGGGCGTGCCTCTTGCAGCATTCGACCGTGTACGCGCCCGTGTTCGTCCGACACAGGGGGCAGCAGAACTCATCTCGTCCGTGCACGAGCGCGGCGGAGTCGTTGGCGTGGTATCGGGCGGATTTCATGAAGTTCTCGACCACATTGCACCGGAGCTGGGTGTTGACCGCTGGCGGGCAAACCGACTGATGGCCAGCGATGGTGTGCTCACAGGAGCCGTCGACGGCCCCATCGTCGATGCCGAAGCCAAAGCTCACACCCTACGCGAATGGGCCGAAGAACTCGGTGTGGCTATAGGCAGCACGTTCGCGATCGGTGATGGCGCGAATGATCTTCGCATGATGGCCGCTGCCGGGCTTGGCGTTGCCTTTAACGCCAAGCCTGCCGTGCGCCAGGCCGCCGATGTGGTCATCGGTCCGCGCGACCTCCGTGCTGTGATCGCGCTGCTTCCGTAGCATCCGGATGCCGCGGGGGCTTCAGTGCCCCATGCCGAGACCCCCGTCAACAGGAATAACGGCGCCAGAGATATAGGCGGCGTCGTCGGATGCAAGCCACGTGACAACCCCTGCTACCTCATCGGGGGTAGCGAAGCGTGCCGCGGGAATACTCTGGCGGTACTGCTTCTGTGTTTCTTCGGGAAGCTCTGCCGTCATGTCTGTTTCAATAAATCCCGGGGCAACCACATTGGCGGTGATTCCGCGTGCTCCGAGCTCTCGTGTCAACGAGCGGGCAAAGCCCACGAGTGCGCTCTTGGAAGCGGCATAGTTTGTTTGGCCTGCCGAGCCGTAGAGGCCCACGACACTCGAGATCAGAATGACTCGCCCGAAACGTTGGCGAATCATTCCCTTCGAGGCGCGCTTGACCACACGAAACGTACCGCCGAGGTTGGTCGCAACGACGCTGTCAAAATCATCTTCACTCATGCGCAATAGCAACGTGTCTTTCGTGATGCCGGCGTTGGCGACGACGACTTCGACAGGCCCGAGTTTTTGTTCAACCTCAGAGAATGCAGCGTCTAATGAGGCAGAGTCAGTGACATCGGCCCGCACAGTCAGCGCGCCCTCGGGGCCTTCGCCGCTGCGTGCGGTGACCGCTACAGCGTAGCCATCGCGCACGAAGCGTTCCGCGATTGAGTAACCAATTCCACGGTTGCCGCCGGTAACCAATACGACACGCTGTGTGCTCATGAACTCTCCCGATAAGACAAATGTGAACAACCTGCCCCAGCCTAGCGACCTTGAATGTTTGCTGGGGGCTGGGTCAATGGTGCGCCGTCATAGCTTGCCCGGCGTAGGCTGGAAGCATCATCGAAAGGGCATCGTGAAAAGGTCGAAAAACGCACCCTCGCTGACGTCTTTGCCGCAGGCACCACAAGAAGAGGCGCAGCATCGTGTACGACAGTACGTCATTACCATGACGATCCGTGTCGTGTGCTTTGTGTTGATGGTGGTTGTCACGCCGTATAGCTGGTACACGGTGGTGTTTGGTTTGGGCGCGGTCTTTTTGCCCTACTTTGCCGTGGTGATTGCTAACGCAGGCGCCGACTCATCCGAGACACCGATCGAGTCGCCCGAGCTCATGCTCGACGCTGGCACCTCAGCACCCGAGACGACAGCACAACCCCCGATCATTACGGTGCAGGAATCATCGCGTTCTGACCGCACGGACGGTAGCGCGTGAGCGTTCAGTGTTCACGAGCCGGATGCCGCGCAGCAGCCGTGTGTCGTGTTGTTTGGCGTAACCCGCGTATTCACAGTGCCGACCGCGAAAAAGTTTGGTTCGCGTGCGAGGAACACCGCACTTTTTTGTACGACTATTTGCGTAACAGAAACTTTCCCGTCGAGGTTCGTGAAGGAGTCGCGGAGTGAAAAACACGGCGTTACGGTGGACGGGCTATATCGTTATCGCCGTTGTTTTTGCGATCCTGTGCGCTTTTTTAGCAAACTGGCAGTTCACTCGTAATGAAGAGCGAGCCTCGCAAATCGCCCTGGTCGAGCAGAACTACGATGCTGTACCTGTGCCGCAGTCGGAACTCATTTCTGTTGATACGCCGCTGGACGCCGACGATGAATGGCGTCCCGTCCTATTGCACGGTGAGTATGACGCAGACGCGGAAGTTTTTGTTCGGAACCGTCCGCATGGCGGGACGAGCGCTTTCGAGGTGCTAACACCTTTTCGCTCCGACGATGGCACTACGTTCATTGTTAATCGGGGTTGGGTTGCTCCCACCGAAGACTCCCAACCTCAGCCTCCTCCGGCGCCTCCGTCCGGTGAGGTAGAGGTTGTTGTGCGGCTGCGTCAGAGCGAGCCACTTCCGCCTTCGGGACGCTCGGCTCCGCAGGGCCAGGTTCCGACCATTCACGTTGCTACCGTGGCGCAGCAGGTGGGCGGCGATGTCGTCACCAGTGCTTATGGCGAACTTGTGAGCGAGACTCCGGCTGCTGCCGAACGGCCGCAGGCTTTGGCTTCGCCGACGGAAGACCCAGGGCCACACCTGTCGTATGCGATCCAATGGATTCTGTTTGCAATCATGGGTTTTGCGTTTATCTCGTACGTCATTCGCACTGAGGTGCATAATCGACGTGAAGGTAAAGAACACAACGCTGTACGCGAACGTCGCCGCCGTGACGCCGATGCTTCGGCCGAAGACGAGTTACTTGATGCAGCCGAGGGCGGCTAGTCTGTGCCGCGGCATCCGGTCGTGAATCCTGGTGTTAGGCCAGTTCAATCAGTTCTTGATACTCCTGGTTCCAAATGTCTTCAACCCCGTCAGGAAGAATCAAGACACGTTCGGGGTTGAGCGCCTCAACAGCACCGGGATCATGCGAAACCAGCACAACAGCACCCTCGTAGTGCGCGAGAGCACCCAAGATTTCTTCGCGTGAGGCGGGGTCAAGGTTGTTTGTTGGCTCATCGAGCAAAAGAACATTCGCAGAAGAAACAACGAGCGTCGCCAAAGACAGGCGCGTCTTTTCTCCGCCCGACAAAACCCCCGCAGGCTTCAAGACGTCGTCACCTGTAAAAAGAAACGAGCCAAGAACTTTTCGTGCCTCGGTCGCCGTAATATTAGGGGCTGCCGACATCATGTTGTCGAGCACAGATCGAGAGACATCAAGGTTCTCGTGCTCCTGGGCGTAATAACCAATTTTTAATCCGTGACCGGGTTCAAGCTGCCCGGTATCGGGATTATCGTCGCCCGCGAGTATGCGCAGCAGTGTTGTTTTTCCGGCACCGTTAAGGCCCAGCACAACAACCTTCGAGCCGCGGTCGATAGCAAGATTGACATCGGTGAAAATCTCTAGAGACCCATACGATTTTGACAGACCGGATGCCTGTAACGGCGTTTTTCCGCATGCGGCGGGCTTGGGAAAACGCAGCTTTGCTACCCGGTCTTCTTGACGTACGTCGTCGAGCCCGGCGAGCAGCTTTTCTGCCCGCGCCATCATCTGATGAGCAGCGGCAGCCTTCGATGCTTTAGCACCAAATCGGGCGGCCTGCAGCTGCAGCGATGAGGCCTTCTTTTCAGCGTTCGCGCGCTCTTTTTTGCGGCGTTCTTCGTCGGCTGCGCGCTGACGAAGATAATGCTTCCAGCCCATGTTGTAAATATCGATCGCCTGTCGGTTGGCGTCAAGATAGAACACCCGGTTGACAGTTTCTCCGACAAGTTCAACATCGTGGCTGATCACAATCAGACCACCCCGATAGTTCTTGAGAAACTCCCGGAGCCACACAACACTGTCGGCATCGAGGTGGTTCGTGGGCTCATCGAGAATCATCGTGTCGGCCTCAGAAAACAGGATGCGTGCCAGTTCGATGCGGCGACGCTGGCCTCCCGAAAGCGTTTTGAGAGGCTGGTTCAAAATGCGATCGGGCAGCGAGAGGTTGTGGGCAATGGATGCTGCCTGAGCTTCAGCGGCATAGCCGCCAGCGGCTTCGAAGCGCTCGGTAAGCTGGGCGAAGCGTCGCATGGCTTTTTCTGCCACGGCGGTATCAGAAGACCCCATCTCTTCGGTTGCCTGCGCGATTCCCAGCGTGAGTGTGCCCAAACCTCTCGCGTCAAGAATTCGTGTGCGCGCCAGCATTTCGGGATCTCCCGAGCGAGGGTCCTGCGGTAAATACCCCAGTTCACCGGAGCGTTCAACTTTGCCTTCCGAGGCCAGAACGTCACCGGCAAGCACTTTAGTGAGAGTCGTCTTACCCGCACCATTGCGCCCAACAAGACCGATTTTGTCTCCTGCCGCGACACGAAACGAGACGTCGGACATGAGCAGGCGTGCACCGACGCGAATGGCGAGGTCATGCACAGCAAGCACGGCATGCTCCGATCAGCAGAGAAGAAGGAAAAATGGCGAACGCCAACCCTCAACTATATCGCTCACCCGTCGACACCAGCACACCACGGGCAACCAGTGCATCGCCGACGTCGTCGGCGTATCGCATGGCCATCACCAGAAGCGGAATAACAGCTCGGATGCGCAGCCGTACTCCTCGAGCCTGCTGTGCTTCTCGTGTTGCGGCGTGAAATCCCGCCACAACAGGCACGACCGTGAGCGTCAGCGAAATCGTTAGCGCGACAGCATCCGGGCTCACTCCCCACCGTTCGAGCGGACGCACAACCGCCTGAATAACCTCCATGGTGTCGCCCATGCGAGTTGTTGCCGTGTAAAGCGAAGCCAACACGAGCACCGTGGTGATTCGCAGCACAGCAACTGCCGCAGCCTCTGCTGAATCAAACACCCACAGCAACACTGTGAGCAGAAGCAGCAACCACTTCAGCTGCCACAGCGGAACAGCACATGCAGCAAAAGACACGCGCGCCAGAGGATACAGCAGTAGCGCGACCCCCATCGCCACCCAGGCAACCAGAGCCGATTGCGATACAGCAACGGCAACCACCGTGGCCGCGACAAGAAGGGCAAGCTTGACACCAGCCGATAGGCGATGCAAAAACCCGCTACCCGGACGGTACAGCGCAATCATGCATAGCTCCGGCGATACTGCCCAATGACGTCACCGACTTCTCCGTGAGCGGTCACGGTGCCGCCGTCAAACAGAATGGCCTCGTCGCAGCGAGCAGCAAGTTCTAGGTCGTGCGTCACAATAATCCGCTGTGCGGTGACCGAATCAATCAACAAATCACTCATCATGGTGGAATGTGCGAGGTCTAACAGCGTTGTGGGTTCATCAGCCACGAGGACTGTGGGTGAGGTCGACAGCACAGCGGCCAAAGCGAGCAACTGTTTTTGACCACCAGAAAGACTGTACGCAGGCTGATCGGCATGCTCGTGAAGGCGAAAGTTTTCGAGCACCCGCTGGGTTTGCTCATCGATAAGGTTTTTGGCAACCCCGTGGCTACGCAGTGACAGTGCAATGTCTTCTCGGGCGGTCGGCATAAGAATCTGCGCCTCGGGGTTGGCAAAAATAAACCCGACGTGAGAACGCACTCGTTCGCGGGCGTGCTGTGTATCGTCACCGTGCACCACGACATTACCTGTTGTCGGCAAGACGAGTCCGTTGAGTAGTCGCGCAAACGTCGACTTTCCTGATCCGTTAGCCCCGATCACGGCGGTGGTGGGGGCCCTCAGCGTCACACTGACGGCGTTCAGTACGCGGTGCCCATCAGCAGTCACACCCACATCGCGCACATCAATAACGTGCTCTGTGGGGTCTGCTGATTCCGGATGCTGCGCAGCAGCGCCCGCCGCTAGAGTTCTACGCCGACGCCACATGTTTCTCCTGCTCGACTGCTTTTGACGAGAACGGAAATGCCCGTGGATAGGCGCGGTACAGAGCAGAAACGAGCACAGCGGTTGCGACGGCTTTGATGAGATCGCCCGGAAGAAACGGCACCGCGGCCAACAGCGCAGCATCCGGTGGAAGGTTCATCATGATGGTCTGTACGGGAATGCCGAAGGCGTACACCGCAAGCACTCCCCCAATGACGGCACCCGCCAGCGTGCGTAGCCACGAAATTTTTGCGCCGCTGTGCGCGATGAGTCCGGTGATGAATGCGCCGGCAAGCCAACCAATGAGGTACCCCGACGTGGGGCTGACGAACACGATCAGTCCGCCCCGACCGCCGGCGAGTACGGGCAACCCGATAGCCGCGAGCACGAGAACGACAGTAACCGCGAGAGTGCCACGCCGCGCCCCCAAAATGGCCCCGGCAAGCATCACCCCGAGCGTTTGGCCGGTAATGGGAATACCCCCGGGAAGAGGAATAATAACCGCCCCCAACGCGATGATGATGGCGGCAAATACTGCGATACGAGCGATGTCACGCGGCTCAAAGGGGGTCGAAGAAGACATGGGGCTCCTGATGCACAATCGTCCTGAACGACGTTCAGGTGAACGGTGTTCAGTATACTCAGACTATGACTTCTGGTCGCAACTTTGCTCCACAGCGTCACGATCGAGCTGCTGTCGTCACGGCAGCGCTCACCCTGCTCGACGAAGTGGGTCTTGCCGACCTGTCTATGCGGCGTCTTGCCGCCACCCTGCACGTGCAGCCCAGTGCCCTGTACTGGCACTTCACGAATAAGCAAGAACTGCTCGGCGCAATTGCCGACCGCATACTCGAAGGTGTCGTGCCCGAGGCCCAGGCAGCAACACCCGAAGACCGTGTGTATACGACCGCTCACAGCATTCGCGACGCCCTCTTGGCGTATCGCGACGGCGCAGAATTGGTCTTAAGCTCACGAGCGTTACGCCACGGCGCCGTGCGGGCGCACGGTGCTCTCGTCACAGCACTCGGCACAGACATAGACGCTGCGAATGAACTCGCAGCCGCACTATTTGAATTCATCCTCGGGCACACGACACTTGTGCAGCAACGCATGCACGCAGAAAGCTATGGCGCTGCTGCCGAGGCCGGTACGCACGATCACTCAGCGCCAGAAACCACCGTCTTCGATACAGGAATCCGAGCTATGACTCTCGGCGCCTCTAGCTCTCGCCTATCTGTTTAGGGTTCTAGCGGTTTCTGCAAACGCAAGCCCGGCACAAAAGCCACCAGCGCTACGATTGCGGCAAAAATATAGACAGCGCCAAAACCGTTACCCACCTGCGGCATGCTCAGAGCGACGAGACCGGCAAGCGCGATCGTTGCTGACGACCCCGCTGCATCAGAAATAGTGAGCGCGGCCGAGTTGAAACCCTGCTCCTGCGGTAGTGAATATGCCAGTGTGAGCACAGTCAGCCGCGGGTAAATGAGCCCCATTCCTCCGCCGCCTATCCCCCAGCCAATGACTAAGACCCACGGTGCCGTCAGCGTCACTGCACACCACAGCACCGAACCTATGGCCACGAGAACCAACACAATGCTCACGGTCGCCATGCCTCGACTGCTCCAGCGATCGCCATAGCGACCCTGAAGCGCTGAGCCCGTCGCCCATGACAGAGCAGCGGCCGTCAGAGCAAGGCCTGCCCAGGTCGGCGTAAAATCAAAGTTCTCCATCAGCAGGTACGGAATATAAGCCTCGCCGGCAAAGAATGATCCCGCAACGATTCCGCGCATGAGTACAACGCTGGGTAGCCCGCGAGCTGCTCGCAGTGTGCCGCGCGGTACCAGGGGCCTTATGCCCCACACAATAAACGCCGCTCCTAAAGCTGCAATAGGCCACCCGGATGCTGGTGGTAACTCTGGCGTGATCCCGATAATCACGGCGCCTACCGAGACCAGTACGGCAAACATAAGACGCAGCAGAAGAGAGCTGCCTGCCGTCGGGTCTCCCCCGCCTAAATCAATATGAGAGAGCCGAATGGCGATCGTAAGGAACGCGATCGCCGTAAGAATCGCCACGCCCAAGAATGCCCAGCGCCAGTGCAAATACTGTGCAACGGCCCCGGCCAGGAAAGGACCAACCATCGAGGGAACAACCCATGCCGCTGCGAAAGCGGCGAAAACACGTCCGTGCAGAACTGGTGGGTATACCCGCGCGACGACAACATAGAGCGCCACGGTTTGTCCGCCGGCGCCCAAGCCCTGCACGAGCCTTCCGGCAATGAGCAGCGGCATAGACGTGGCAAAGCCTGCGAGCAACAAGCCAATGAAGAACAGCGTCACCGCAGCATAGAGCGGCTTTCGAGGACCGATGCGATCACACAGGGCGCCCACCGCGACCATTCCGATAACGCTGGTGGCGAGCGTCCCGGCAAAGGCCAGGGCATAGAGCGCTTCACCGTGGAGGTCGGCGGCCACAATCGGCATCACGGTCGTGACAGCGAGTGCCTCTGTCGCCGCCAAAAATATGAGGGCGACGGCTCCGGCGGTGATCCAGCGCAGGTGCGGCGACCAAATAGTCTCGCGCTGGTCGGCGCTGGGGAATGTGCTCACTGCGGCGTCCTCTGCCGGTTCGGGTGCTGCGGTAATACGGAATGCTGAGGCCCGCATCCGAAAGCCGGATGCGGGCCTCATATGTCGGTGGCGACTAGATGGCGAACCCGAGGGCGCGCATTTGGTCACGACCGTCGTCGGTGATGCGCTCAGGACCCCATGGAGGCATCCACACCCAGTTGATGCGGAACTGTTCTACCACGGCGTCAAGAGCCTGCGCTGTTTGCTCCTCGATGACATCTGTCAACGGGCAACCAGCGCTGGTGAGCGTCATATGAACGACGAGGGCGTCGTTTTCGTCATCCCACGAGAGGTCGTAAATGAGACCGAGATCGACAACGTTGATTCCCAGTTCTGGGTCCATCACGTCTTTCAGGGCCTCGGTGACCTCTTCGTATCTCTCAGCAGTCAGTGTTGCCGTCATAGCGCCAGCTTACGCCTCTGCACCCACGGCTGGGGCCGCAAAGCGGTCATAGCCTTCTTCTTCGAGTCGTTCGGCCAGTTCGGGGCCGCCTTCTTCGACGATGCGTCCGCCCACGATGACGTGCACGAAGTCGGGCTTAATGTAGCGGAGAATTCGCGTGTAGTGCGTGATGAGCAGTACGCCAAGGTTAGTGTCGGCTTTCGCGCGGTTGACTCCTTCAGAGACGACCTTGAGCGCATCAACATCGAGACCTGAGTCGGTCTCGTCAAGAACAGCAAACTTCGGCTTCAAAACCTCAAGCTGCAGAATCTCGTGGCGCTTCTTCTCTCCACCGGAGAAACCCTCATTCACGTTGCGCTGGGCGAACTTGGGGTCCATGCGCAGGTTGTCCATAGCGCTGCGGACATCCTTCATCCACTGCCGCACGGAGGGTGCTTCGCCGTCGATCGCGGTCTTGGCCGTACGCAAGAAGTTCGTGACGGTAACGCCAGGAATTTCCACCGGGTACTGCATAGCGAGGAAGAGTCCGGCGCGTGCACGCTCATCAACGCTCATTTCGAGTACGTCTTCACCGTCAAAGGTGATGGAGCCGCTGGCGACGGTGTACTTGGGGTGACCAGCAATCGTGTAAGCGAGGGTGGACTTTCCAGAGCCGTTGGGGCCCATGATCGCGTGGGTTTCGCCCGTGTTGATGGTGAGATCGATGCCGTTAAGAATCGGAGTGGTTCCGGCATCCGTCTCGACCGTCACATGCAGGTCACGGATTTCGAGAACAGACATTCAAATTTCCTTTGTCACTGTGGGATCAATGAGCACGTCGTCGCCGTTGATTTCAACAACATAAACCGGGACGGGCTCGTAAGCAGGGAGGTTAAGGGGTTTGCCGGTACGGAGTGAGAACTGTGAGCCATGTGCCCAGCATTCCAACGTGTCGTCTTCAACAAAACCCTCAGAAAGCGAGACTTCGCCGTGGGTGCAGGTATCACCAATCGCGTGGATTTCTCCCGCGGAGTCTTTGACAATGGCGATAGGCACATCGTCAAGAACCACGCGCAGCGGGGTGTCTTGCTCGAGTTCACTCGCGCCGCAGGCGCGATGCTGACTCATGCGTCTACCTCCGCCAGTTCAGCCTCGATCGCTGCTGTCAGTTCTGCCTCGAGTTCGGGCAGAGCCAGTTTCTGCACTACCTCGGTCAGGAAGCCCAAAACCACCAAACGGCGTGCTTCTGCTTCGGGAATACCGCGGGCCTGCAGATAAAACAGCTGCTCTTCGTCAAAGCGACCCGTGGCACTGGCGTGGCCTGCACCCGCGATGTCGCCGGTTTCAATTTCGAGGTTAGGAATCGAATCAGCTCGGGCACCCTCGGTCAACAGAAGGTTACGGTTGGCCTCATAGGAGTCGGTTCCGACGGCTTCGCGGCCGATGAGAACATCGCCAATCCACACACTGCGGGCTGTTTTACCCTGGAGCGCACCCTTATAGAGAACGTCACCATTCGTGTAGGCACCCTTGTGGTACATGTACACCTGGCTCTCCAGGTGCTGACCGGTGTCTCCGTACGACAGGCCGTAGAGACGGCCGTGCGAGCCAGAGCCCGAGAGCTCCATGTTCGTGTTGACACGAACGATGCCGCCACCAAAACTCACGACAAAGTGTTCGAGGAATGCATCGCGATCAACACGTGCTTGGTGAGCCGAAACATGCTGAGCATCGTCGTCCCACTCCTGCACGGTGACGACCTTCAACCGGGCGCCGTCACGCACGAGAATCTCGACGTTCTGTGCGTACTGTGCTGTTCCGGTGTGGCGGAGAATAATCGTCGCCGAACTGTTGGGCAGAGCTTCGATGACCAGGTGGCCATCAGCGCGACCGCCCTGACCTGTCACGGTCAAAAGCAGGGGCTGCTCAACAGTCTCGTTCTGCGGGATTTGCACGTGCAGAGCCTGCTGGGCTCCCTGCCATGCAACTGCGCCAACGATATCTTCGGGGACAAAGAACTCTCCCCGCGGTGCAGCACCGATTTCTAGGCCCTCAGCGACATATTTTTGGTCGCTCAAGCTGAGCGCAACCCCGTTATTGGGTTCCGCGGGTGCGAACAGCGCGGTGAGCTTGTCGACCGGGGTGTGCTTCCAGTTGACTTCGCGCCCGTGCGGATGACCAAAGTCTTCGGGAACGAAGGAACGCGGGCGCTCCGAGCGGGTCTGCACCGGCACAAATGAAGTGTCGTGCAGCTGAGCTGCCGGGTCTACGTGGGCGTGCTTATTCTCGTCGGTCTGAACCGACGCTGTTGTCGAGGCCGTCATTTAGCCGACCGATCCTTCCATACCCATCTCGATGAGCTTGTTCAATTCCATTGCGTATTCCATCGGAAGCTCGCGCGCGATCGGTTCGATGAATCCTCGAACGATCATCGCCATCGCTTCGTCTTCGGGAACACCGCGAGACTGAAGGTAGAACAGCTGCTCTTCGCTCACCTTCGAGACGGTTGCCTCGTGGCCAAGCTCAACATCATCAACACGGATGTCGATGGCCGGGTAGGTATCGGAACGCGAAATGGTGTCGACCAGTAGGGCGTCACACACGACGGAGTTCGCCGAGTGGTGGGCGTTGGGCTCCACGCGTATTTCGCCGCGGTAACCCGTGCGGCCGCCACCCCGTGCAATCGACTTCGAGACAATTGACGACTGCGTGTAGGGGGCCATGTGAACCATTTTGGCGCCGGCATCCTGGTGCTGGCCGGGTCCGGCAAAGGCCACCGACAGCGTTTCACCCTTGGCATGTTCACCCGTCAAGAAAATCGACGGGTACTTCATGGTGACCTTCGAGCCGATGTTGCCGTCGACCCACTCCATGGTTGCACCCTCGTGAGCAACGGCTCGCTTGGTAACCAGGTTGTAGACGTTGTTCGACCAGTTTTGAATGGTTGTGTAACGAACACGTGCATTCTTCTTTACGATGATCTCGACGACCGCTGAGTGCAGCGAATCGCTCTTGTAGATCGGAGCCGTGCAGCCTTCGATGTAGTGCACATAGCTGTCTTCATCGGCAATGATCAGGGTGCGTTCGAACTGTCCCATGTTTTCCGTGTTGATACGGAAGTACGCCTGGAGAGGAATTTCTACATGCACGCCCTTGGGGACATACACGAACGAACCACCCGACCACACGGCGGTGTTTAGTGCAGCGAACTTGTTGTCTCCCGCTGGAATAACTGTTCCGAAATACTCTTCAAAGAATTCCGGATGCTCGCGCAGTGCAGTATCGGTGTCGAGGAAGAGAACTCCCTGCTGTTCCAGATCTTCGCGAATCTGGTGGTACACGACCTCGGATTCATACTGAGCAGCAACACCGGCAACGAGCCTTTGGCGTTCTGCTTCAGGAATGCCCAGCCGTTCATAAGTATTTTTAATGTCGTCGGGAAGATCTTCCCAAGACTGAGCCTGTTTCTCAGTAGAGCGCACAAAGTATTTGATGTTGTCAAAATCAATGTCGCTGAGATCTGCTCCCCATGTAGGCATGGGTTTACGATCAAAAAGCTGAAGCCCCTTCAAACGAGTTTTCAGCATCCATTCCGGTTCATTCTTCAAACCGGAGATGTCACGGACGACGGCCTCACTGAGGCCACGCTTTGCACTAGCGCCCGCAGCATCGGGATCGTGCCAGCCGAATTCGTACACCCCCAGACTGTCGAGTTCGGGGCGGTCGATCAGCACTTCCGACATCACACACTCTCCTTATCGGGCCGCAACGGTTTCATCCGCCCCAGCACGCCTGACCCCCGTCGAGTTTTCAAGGGAAGGAGTGCCGCTGGTGGGCCCTCTCACGACGCGTTCCTCGCGTCTAGACTGTTGGTGATGATTCTCGCGCCGAATGCGCGCGAATCCCAACAATCCGATTCTACAGGTTCCCCCTGACCTCCGGGTGAGCATCCCCAAAGTGTTGAGGAAGCATCAGTGAGCACAGGCGTGAACCGGAGGACTCATGCACGCCACCACATCTGCCCAGCGACACGGCACACTGCAGCGCATTCAGCTGTTCTTTCGCGATCTATGGCAGCGGCTTCCCACATCAATCGGCAAGCCGCTCATCGTCTTCGCGTGGTTTTCCTTTGCCGCCGAAGTGCTCATTATTGGCACAGGAGGCGCCGTTCGCCTTACGGGTTCTGGTCTGGGCTGCTCGGAGTGGCCGCTGTGCACTCCCGACTCTTTAGTCCCCACACCCGAGCAGGGGTATCACGGACTGATCGAGTTTGGAAACCGCACGGTCACGGGTGTGGTCGGCTTGTTGGCACTGGCTGTCTATCTGCTCGTCGTTCGCTTTCGGCGGTCACGCCCCGATCTTCATGCACTGGCAGTGACCGTTGTCGTTGGGGTAATCGCTCAGGCCATTGTTGGCGGAGTCACGGTGTGGACGGGGCTCAATCCGTTCATTGTCGGCTTCCACTACACAGCATCGCTTATTTTGGTCTGCGTCACCGCCGCTTTCCTCGTGCGGGTGTATCCCGAACCGGCCGCGGTTCACGGTGCTCCGCGCTGGTTTCGGATGCTGGTATACATCACCGCTGTGCCGATGGCGGTCACGGTGCTGTTCGGAGTTCTCACAACAGCATCCGGCCCGCATTCTGGCGACGATAACGTTATCCGTAACGGATTTGATGCCACGTTCATGGCGCACGTGCACTCGTGGCCAGGGTACGCACTTGTTGCCCTGCTCATCGTGATGTTGGCCGTCGCCCTCGTGCAGCAGCTGCCGCTACGCGGGTGGGTAGCAACAGTAGCCGCTCTGGTTGCCGTACAGATTGTTGTGGGCGTGCTCCAGGCTCGTCACGGTCTGCCGGCGCTGCTCGTTGGCACGCACATGGTACTGGCCGCTCTATCGGCTGCGGTCTATCTCGTGGTCATGATGCGTGCGGCACAGGCACACACGACCATTCGGACTGTTAGAACGGCAGCAGAGGATCAACTGCAACGGCAATAAACAGCAGGGTCAGGTAGGTGATCGATGCGTGGAATACGCGCATCGGTTTCGCCTGACGGCCCCGCACTGCCTGGTTGTAGAGACGGTGGGACTCGTACAGGAACCAGCCACCGAAAACAACGGCCGAGATTGTGTACGTGAGTCCCATGTGGCCCACCGGAATCAGCAGCAGCGAGCATACGATGGTTGCCCACGCGTAAAGAATGATCTGCAAGCCCACCTGTACGGGTGAGCGCGTGGCACCCAGCATCGGTACGTCAACATCGGCGTAATCGTCGCTGTACTTCATCGACAGCGGCCAGTAATGCGGTGGCGTCCACAGGAAGATAACGACGAACAAAATAAACGGCGGCCAGTCGAGGGATCCGGTCACGGCTGCCCAGCCAATGAGCACAGGGAAGCATCCGGCAATACCTCCCCAGATGATGTTTTGTTCGGTGCGCCGCTTCAGAATCATCGTGTAGATGACGACGTAGAAGAAAATCGCAAGAACCGACAGCCCAGCAGTCAGCAGGTTCGTAAAGGCCACCAGCACTGCCGTGGAAAGCACGGCAAGAACCCAGGCAAAAACCAGGGCGCCACGGTCAGAAACTTCTCCCGTCACAAGCGGGCGATTCAGCGTGCGATGCATGTGTCGGTCGATGTCTCGATCCAGATACATATTGAACGTTGCCGCCGACCCGGCGCTGAGCGCGCCGCCGAGCACTGTGACGAAAACAAGCCATAGATTAGGCATTCCGCGCTCCGCCAAAAACATGACAGGAACAGTGGAAACGAGCAAAAGCTCCATGACACGCGGCTTAGTTAGTGCAACATAGCCCTTGATCGTCGTCGAAAGCGAACGATCTGCTTTCACCGACTGCCGAATCGTCGAGATGCCGATCGCCTCCTCAAACACCAATTAATAACCACCGCTCATTCTAAGTCATCCCAGCGATACAAGATCCGAATGACGACATATGCCGCTGGAGGTGCCATCTAGGCGCCACCCGCACTATGCTGAAACTCACTCGCGCGCCCGGCGCCGCATCTGTGCGCCCCTTGTCCGTGACGAAGCGGAACGCGCAAGCAACACACCACGGGCGCGCTTTCCCAGCGTCAGAAAGGCCATGCCCGTGTCAGAACTCCAGTGGGATGAGATCGACCGCCGTGCGGTAGATACGGCCCGTATCCTCGCCGCCGATGCCGTTGAGAAGGTCGGTAACGGTCACCCCGGAACAGCTATGAGCCTCGCTCCCCTGGCTTACCTGCTCTACCAGCGCGTCATGCGCCATGACCCCCGCGACACCGATTGGCTGGGCCGCGACCGCTTCATCCTCTCGGTGGGGCACTCCTCACTCACCCAGTACGTGCAGCTTTACCTCGGTGGTTTCGGTCTCGAACTCGACGACTTAGAAGCACTGCGCACGTGGGACTCGCGTACACCGGGTCACCCTGAGTACGGCCACACCAAGGGTGTAGAAATCACCACCGGACCGCTGGGCCAGGGGCTCGCTTCTGCTGTGGGCTTCGCCTACGCAGCGCGGTACGAACGGGGACTTTTTGATCCGGATGCTGCTGCAGGCGCCAGTCCCTTTGACCACTTTGTCTACGTTGTTGCCGGTGATGGCGACCTGCAGGAGGGTGTGACCTCTGAAGCCTCGTCGCTCGCCGGTCATCAGCAGCTGGGCAACCTCATCACCATTTACGACTCGAACCAGATTTCGATCGAAGATGACACAAACATCGCCTTCAGTGAAGACGTCGCCGCGCGGTACGAGTCGTATGGCTGGCAGGTTCTTGAGGTTGACTGGAAGAAGACCGGCGAGTACGTCGAAGACGTTGCCGAGCTTTATGCAGCCATCGAAGAGGCCAAGAAGGAAACATCAAAGCCTTCACTCATCATTCTGAAAACTATTATCGGTTGGCCTGCCCCCAATAAACAGAACACCGGGAAGATTCACGGCTCGGCTCTGGGTGCTGACGAGCTCGCCGCAACGAAGAAGGTTCTTGGATTCGACCCAGAAGAGCACTTTGTCGTTGCCGACGACGTCATCGCGCACACGCGTGCGCTCGCCGAGCGCGCCGAACAGGATCGCGCACAGTGGCAGAAGTCGTTCGACGCATGGGCTCAGGCTAACCCTGAGCGCAAGGCGCTTCTGGACCGTGTTGAATCCGGCGAACTTCCGACCGGTATCGAAGAGTCGCTGCCCGTGTTCGAGGCTGGTAAAGACGTCTCAACGCGTGCAGCATCCGGCCAGGTCATTAACGCTCTCGCCGAGCACATGCCCGAACTCTGGGGCGGTTCCGCCGACCTCGCGGAGTCGAACCTCACCACCATTAAGAGTGCTGCATCGTTTGTACCCGAAGAGTGGTCAACCAGCGAATGGCAGGGCAACCGTTACGGCCGCGTACTTCACTTTGGTATTCGCGAACACGCGATGGGCGCGATCGTCAACGGCATTGTGCTGCACGGTAACACCCGCGCGTTCGGTGGCACCTTCTTGATCTTCAGCGACTACATGCGTCCGGCTGTGCGTCTGGCCGCACTCATGAACGTTCCCAGCATTTTCGTGTGGACGCACGACTCCGTTGCGCTCGGTGAAGATGGGCCTACGCACCAGCCGATCGAGCAGCTTGCCTCGCTGCGCGCAATCCCCAACATGACAATGGTTCGCCCCGCCGATGCCAACGAAACCGCAGCGGCATGGCTTGAAATCTTGCGTCGCCGCGGTGGCCCTACCGGTATTGCGCTGACACGACAGAACATTCCCGTGTTCGAACGTGGCAGCGACGCAGCATCCGGCAATGAGCTGGCCTCGGCAAAACACGTCGCCAAGGGAGCATATGTGCTGGCCGAAGCGGCCAATGGCAACCCCGACGTTATTCTGATCGCCACCGGCTCTGAGGTGCAGCTCGCACTCTCTGCTCGCGAGACGCTGGCCGCAGAGGGCGTACAGGCGCGTGTTGTTTCTGCACCCTCTCTCGAATGGTTTGCTGAGCAGGATGCCGAGTACCGCGAAGCTGTTCTGCCCCGAAGCATCCGGGCACGTGTGGCCGTAGAAGCCGGATCGACTCTCAGCTGGCAGGGAATTGTTGGGGACGCTGGTCGTGTTGTAGGTATTGACCACTTTGGTGCATCGGCCGATTACAAGACCCTGTTTGAAAAGTTTGGCATCACCGCCGAAGCCGTCGTTGAGGCGGCTCGCGAGACCCTGAAGGAGAACGCATGAGTACCCCCACCGCACAACTCAGTGCCGCCGGCGTCAGCATCTGGCTCGACGACCTCTCGCGACGCCGTATTGAGTCGGGCAACCTGGCCGACCTCATCCAGCAGCGCGATGTCGTCGGCGTCACGACAAACCCGACCATTTTTGCCAACGCTCTGACAGACGCGAACGACACGTCGTATGACGAGCAGGTCGAACAGCTCGCGAAGTCGGGTGCCACAGCCGAAGAAGCTGTGTTTGCTGCGACGACGCAAGACGTCGGCAATGCACTCGATGTCTTCCGCCCGGTATGGGAGCGCACTAACCACGTTGACGGTCGCGTTTCGATCGAGGTTTCTCCCGACCTTGCGCACGACACCGAAGGCACCGTCGCTCAGGCTAAGCAGCTGTGGGAAACGATTAATCGCCCCAATCTCCTGGTCAAGGTGCCTGCCACCAAGGCCGGTCTTCCTGCCATCGAAGAGGCAACTGCCGCCGGCATCAGCGTCAACGTGACACTGATTTTTAGTCTCGAACGGTATGCAGAGGTTATTGAGGCTTATCTGTCGGGTCTAGAAAAGGCTCGCGATGCAGGGATCGACCTGTCGACGATTCACTCGGTTGCGTCGTTCTTTGTTTCTCGGGTAGACACCGAAACAGATAAGCGTTTGGAAGCTATCGGGAGCGACAAAGCCACGGCGCTGCGTAGCAAGGCCGGGCTTGCTAATGCCCGGTTGGCCTACGAACTGTTTGAGAAATCTTTTGCGACCGAGCGTGCCCGGGCACTTCTTGACGCCGGGGCCAACGTTCAGCGTCCACTGTGGGCATCGACGGGAGTGAAAGACCCGGCGCTGCCGGACACCCTGTACGTTACGGAGCTCGTGGCAGACGGGGTCGTCAATACCATGCCAGAAAAGACGCTCGAAGCGACGTTTGACCACGGCACGGTCACCGGTGACACGATCACCGGCGGTTACGACGAAGCCCGCGCCGTGTTTGATGGCCTTGCCGAAGTCGGTGTTGATTTTGCCGATGTAACGCAGGTTCTCGAAGACGAAGGGGTCGCGAAGTTCATCGACTCGTGGCACGACCTTCTTGGTCAGGTATCGGCAGGCCTCGACGCCCGCCGCTAAACACGTTCTTCCGGTGTCGGCCGCATCTTGCTGATGGGGCCGACACCGGAATTCACATGTAGGAGACACCCTTCCCCATGCCCGTCCCCATCTCCCGCGGTCACAACCCGCTCCGCGATCCTGCTGATCGTCGTCTGAGCCGCATTGCCGGCCCCAGTGCACTGGTCATCTTCGGTGTTACCGGCGACCTTTCTCGCAAAAAGCTCATGCCCGCGGTCTATGACCTTGCTAACCGCGGCCTCCTACCTCCCGGATTTGCTCTCGTCGGGTTTGCCCGCCGCGACTGGGAAGACCAAGAATTCGCCCAGGTTGTTTATGAGGCCGTAAAACAGCACGCCCGTACACCGTTTCGCGAAGAGACCTGGAAACAGCTTCTTCAGGGCATTCGCTTTGTCTCCGGTGAGTTCGGCGACGCCGATGCTTTCCGTCGCCTGCGCGACACGGTAGAGAAGCTCGATGTCGAACGCGGCACCATGGGCAACCATGCGTTCTACCTGTCGATTCCGCCGAAGGACTTTCCTACCGTTGCACGTCAATTACGCGAGTCGGGTCTTGTCGCCGACGAAAACAGCGACGACTGCTGGCGTCGTGTGGTCATCGAAAAACCATTCGGTCACGACCTAGCATCTGCTCGGGCGCTCAACGAAACACTGGAATCAACCTTCCCTGCCGACTCGATCTTCCGTATCGACCACTACCTCGGCAAAGAGACGGTACAAAACATCCTCGCGCTGCGGTTCGCTAATGAGCTCTACGAACCGATTTGGAACCGCAACTACGTGGATCACGTACAGATCACGATGGCCGAAGATATCGGTGTCGGCGGCCGAGCCGGTTACTACGACGGCATCGGCGCAGCGCGAGACGTCATCCAAAACCACCTTTTACAGCTCTTGGCACTGACAGCCATGGAAGAACCAATTTCATTTTCAGCCGCTGATTTAAGGGCAGAAAAAGAGAAGGTGCTTGCTGCCGTCAAACTTCCCGCTGACCTCTCGCAGGCCACTGCACGCGGCCAGTATGCCGGGGGTTGGCAGGGCGGCGACAAGGTGACCGGGTTCCTTGACGAAGACGGAATGGATCCGCAGTCGCGTACAGAAACCTACGCGGCAATCAAGCTCGAAATCGGTACTCGACGATGGGCGGATGTGCCGTTCTACCTGCGCACAGGCAAGCGCCTGGGGCGCCGCGTGACAGAGATCGCGGTGGTGTTCAAACGGGCGCCACAACTGTTGTTCGGTGGCGACCAAACAACCGAGCTCGGTCAGAATGCGCTGGTCATTCGAGTGCAGCCCGATGAGGGTGTCACGATTCGATTTGGCTCCAAGGTTCCTGGAACCGCGGCTGATGTTCGCGACGTCACGATGGACTTCGGTTACGGGCATGCCTTTACTGAAGCCAGCCCTGAGGCCTACGAGCGCCTTATTCTCGACGTGCTCTTGGGCGATCCGCCACTGTTCCCTCGCCACGAAGAGGTCGAATTGTCGTGGAAGATTCTCGACCCCATTGAGCAGTATTGGGAGAACCAGTCAGGAGCAATTGAACAGTACGCACCCGGGTCGTGGGGGCCGGCGTCTGCTGATGCCCTCCTTGCCCGCGACGGACGAGTGTGGAGACGCCCATGATTATTGATCTACCGGACACAACCGTCAGCCAGGTTGCTAAGCAACTCGTTAAAGTACGCGAAGAGGGCGGCGCTGTTGCCCTCGGGCGAGTGTTAACGCTCGTTATCTCGGCGCGTAACGGTGTTGCCGAGGCAGCAATCGATGCGGCTAACGATGCCTCTCGCGAGCACCCCATGCGTGTGATCGTTCTTACGACGGGCGAGGGAGAACCTCGCCTTGATGCGCAGATCCGCGTGGGCGGAGACGCAGGAGCCAGTGATGTTGTGGTGCTGCGTGCCTATGGTGAGGCAGCAAGCAACCAGGAGAGTCTCGTTACGGGGCTGCTGCTTCCGGATGCACCGGTTGTCGCGTGGTGGCCCGAACAAGCCCCTACTGATCCGGCGTCATCGCCGATCGGTCGCATCGCCCAGCGGCGTATTACGGATGCAGCGACATCACCGGATGTCCGTGACCGTCTGGCGCTGCTCGGGCGAACGCATGCCCCGGGAGACACAGACCTGGCGTGGACGCGTCTGACGCACTGGCGTGAACAGTTGGCCGCTGTGTTGGACCAGCCTCCCTACGAGTCAGTGACGGCTGTGGAAGTGCGTGGCTCAGCGACCTCGCCGTCGACCGCACTGCTGGCAGGTTGGTTGCGGCTAGCGCTGCGTGTTCCCGTGCGCTGGTCGTTTGAAGACCTTGGTGAGTGGAAAGACGGGATTAAGTCGGTGCGACTCACCCGAGCAAGTGGCGACATTCTGCTGGAGCGTCACTCCCCCGATCTCGCGGTGCTCACCCAGCCTGGCCAGCCCGACCATGAGCTGCATCTGCCGCGCCGCACGCTGCGGGAGTGCCTCGCAGAAGAACTCCGGCGATTGGATCCCGATGTTCTCTACGGTCGTGTGATTACCGAGGGTTGGGAGCAGGTCTCGCCCACGGAGTCGGTAGGGTGACAAGTATGACGAATGATGCCACTGCCAAGCGTGTTGTGATCGGTGCCGATCCAGACGCTGTTGCCCTCCAGGTGGCCGAGCGTTTCTTGACTCGTGTTCGCGCACGGGTTTCGAACGGTCGGCAAGCACACATCTGTCTTACGGGCGGATCCATGGGTGCGCGCGTGCTCGCACAAGTTTTGCGCCTTCCAGACGTCCACAATGTCGACTGGTCGCTCGTGCACTTCTGGTGGGGAGACGAACGATTTCTCAATGCCGATGATCCCGAGCGTAACGCGGTACCAGCGCGCGAGGCTTTTCTGAACCATCTCGACATCCCGCAAGAAAACATCCACGAGATCGCCGCTGCCGATTCCGGTGTCAGCCTTGACGAAGCAGCTCGTGCTTATGCGGCTGAGCTCGCTCAGTTCGGTGAGGGCGACCAACAGTGGCCCTCTTTCGCTGTGTGCTTCTTAGGTGTTGGCCCCGACGGCCACGTCGCTTCGCTTTTCCCTGACCGGGCAGAGGTGAATGTTACCGATGCGGCGGCTTTGCCTGTGCGGGAGTCGCCCAAGCCGCCTCCCGAGCGAGTGACACTGACCCGTCCGGTAATTAATGCATCGAAGCGTGTGTGGCTCGTGCTCACGGGTGCAGACAAAGCACCGGCACTCGGACTCGCACTCGCGGGAGCCAGCTACACCAGTGTTCCGGCAGCGGGAGCCAAGGGTCGTAAGCGCACCGTATTTTTTGTTGATGAGGCTGCGGCGGCCGAGGTTCCGCCCGAGCTGATCGACCCGAACTACTAGGCACTCGACCACAATTCACGAGCCAGGGTTTCGGATGCAGCACACGACCAGCATCCGAAATCCTGGCTTTATTCGTTGTAGGGCGGAAACTCTTCGTGACGCTGCACAGGGTCAGTCTGTGGCGCTGCGGGTCGTTGTGGCGGAGTCGATGGTGTGCTGCCGCGAGTAATGGGAAGCTCGGTACTTTCGCTCACCACCTGTGGGTGATACCTCGCCAGTGTGACCACGCCCCACACTGCCACCGCGCCCACGAGAGCGAAGGCAACCATGACACTCCACGGTGCACGGGCGGCCTCACCCAGCACGATGATTCCAATGAGTACTGCGATGAGCGGGTCAACCACTGTAAGCCCCGCAATCACGAGATCGGGCGGCCCAGAGCTATAGGCGGTCTGAACAAAGTAGGCCCCGACCGCAGCGGCAGCGATGAGTGCGAGCACGCACACGATCAGCACCCAGCCGATTTCTCCTGACTGCAAACGTTTAATAACGACCTTGGCGAGCGTGGCGACAAAGCCGTAGAGAATACCGGCGCCAGTGATATAAAACAGCGCAGTCATCTTGTGTCGCAGCAGAAGCCACGCTGCGCCTAAAAGAATGATCACCACGAGCAGGATCACCAGCACGACGAAAAGTTCACGCTCCGTAATGTTTTTTTCGGTGGCAAACAGAGCGGCGAGGGTGACAAAAACAAATATTCCGCCAACGCACGCGATGATCGAGGCTAGCGATTTGCCGGTGGGGGCATGGCCCGAAATATGCCAGTTCAACAAGGTTGTGATGACGAGTGCGACCGCTCCCAGCGGCTGCACGACAATCAACGGTGCCTGCGATAACGCTGCCAACTGGCACACAATCGCTAATCCCAACATGATCGTGCCGATTACCCACGAGGGTCGCCGAAGCAGATTCTTTATCTGCGTGGCCGAGAGTCCCTTTGTCGCTGATTCGCCGCTAATTCTTTCTACTTTGCCGACTCCGCGGTGCTGGTACTGGGCGCCCAGTGACATAAACACGGCACCGGCGAGGGCGAGAGGAATGCCCAAAAGAATGCCGGGGTTGCGAAACGCCCCGACTAGTTCATCGCCCACTTCACCGGGCACAGTCAAGCTCGCCCCCACGATCGACATCACACTCTGAGATTACCGGCACAAGCTGTCCGAGTAGTGTTAGTGCGTGGCTGTGCTTCCGATTCGAATAATGGGCGACCCTGTATTACACGCGCCTGCTGACCCTGTCTCTGAAATTAACGATGATATTCGCATTCTCATCGCCGATATGTACGAAACGATGGATGCTGCTCCCGGCGTAGGCTTGGCCGCCCCCCAGGTCGGCGTGGGGCTGCGCATCTATACATATTCGTACGTTGACGACGACGATCAACCCTGGCGCGGAGTAATTATCAACCCCCAACTGCTCATGACCCCGCCTGTTCCCGGTGAGCCCGACCCGGATGAAGAGTCAGAAGGATGCCTGTCGTTTCCTGGCGAGCGTTTTCCGCTGCGCCGTGCCGACCGTGTGGTTGTGACAGGCATCGACCTCGACGGTGACGAGGTACGGATTGACGTGGATGGCTGGCGTGCCCGCATCATGCAGCACGAGTTTGATCATCTTGACGGAATTTTGTATATCGATCGGCTGGGCGAAAACGACTGGCGAACGGCCCAAAAAATTTCCCGTAAGCGTCGCTGGGGAGTACCCGGTCTCAGCTGGACGCCCGGCGTAGATAATCTGGAAGGATAAGTTTTTAATGGCGGCAAACATCCGGATAGCAATCGTCGGCTACGGCAACCTTGGTCGCGGTGTCGAACGAGCCATCGATAGCACTAGCGACATGTCTCTCGTTGGTGTATTTACCCGTCGTGAACCGGCGCAGGTAACGCCGATCAACGACGAAACGAAAGTATATTCTCTCGCCCAACTGCATGATTTTCACGATGAAATTGACGTCGTGGTGATCTGTGGTGGCTCGAAATCTGATCTGCCCGTACAAAGCCCACAGCTGGCATCAACCTTTACAATCGTCGACAGCTTTGACACCCACGCGAAGATACCGGAACACTTTGGTGCTGTCGACGAAGCCGCCCGTGCCGGCAAAACAACAGCCGTTATCTCGACCGGGTGGGATCCCGGTCTGTTCTCGGTGCTGCGACTGCTCGGTGAAAGTGTCGTTCCCCAGGGCGAAACCTACACATTTTGGGGTCGTGGTTTGAGCCAGGGACACTCGGATGCGGTCCGCCGTGTACCGGGTGTTGCTGCGGGTGTACAGTACACGCTGCCATCCGAGTCGGCCATCGAACAGGTACGTGCGGGAGAGCAACCGACATTGTCGACACGAGACAAGCACACACGAGAGTGCTTCGTCGTGTTAGCAGAGGGTGCCAACGCTGATGAGGTGCGCGAAGCCATTGTCACTATGCCTGACTACTTCGAACCCTACGACACCACCGTGCACTTTATTTCGGCCGAAGAGCTTGCTCGCGACCATGCCGGGGTTCCCCACGGCGGTTTTGTTATTCGTAGCGGAGAATCATCGCCGGGAACCCAGCAGACGGTTGAGTTTCGACTCGCGCTCGAGTCGAATCCTGAGTTCACCGCCAGTGTTCTCGTGGCCTATGCACGGGCAGCTGCAAGGCTGGCCGCTGCAGGAGACTATGGAGCAAAGACACCGTTCGACATTGCTCCAGGACTCCTCTCCCCCGAATCGGCCGAACAGCTCCGTGCCCGACTGTTGTAATAGCTGGCCCGTGAAAACCACACCTTGGATGGCTGCCGGTGGTCAGGCAAGATAGATCTATGCTCGAAGACGCACCCCCGCCCCCAATCATTCAGTGTGATGATCTTGTGGTTGATCGGGTCGGCCGCAGTGGCACGGTCCGCGCCGTCGACGGCATAACGTTTACGTTGCAGGCACGCCGCATCATTGGCATCAGTGGTGCGGCGGGTTCCGGTAAATCTTCCCTGGCAGCAGCGCTTGCGGGCCGAGCAGATTCCACTGTTCGTATTGTTGGTGGCGATGCGCTCGTGCACGGTATATCAGCGCGGCATCCGGGGCGTCGGCGGCGAGAGCTGGAGGCGCTTTCAGGGTATCTTCCGCAAAACGCAGGTGCGCGGCTTGATGCCGATCGTACGGTGCATGATTTGGTTGCCGAGCCCATTATGCAGCGACAGCGTCGTGTAAATATGAAGGCGCTGCAGTTGCGTGTGGTGTCTTTACTGGATGAGCTTCGTCTATCGCTGGGTACAGCAGCAAAGTTTCCGTATGAACTGAGTTCGGGCATGAGACAGCGAGTCGCGATTGCGCGTGCGCTTATTCTTGACCCGCATCTGCTGATTGCTGACGGGCTGCTGTCGAACCTTGATATTGATGTTCGCCCCATCGTGATTGACGCTATCGTGCGGCGCCAAGAAGGCCACGGTATGGCTGCTCTTATTCTCAGTAATGACCCGGAGCAGTTCATCAGTTTGGCTTCTGAGTCGTTTGTCATGCATAACGGTCACGTCATTGGCCATGCCACAGAGGAACAGGTTCGGTGGACACCGAATACGGCGTCGATACCGACACGCGCGGGAACTTAGACAGACGCTGCCGGATGCCGCATCTGCGCCAGAATTTGCTAAGCTAAACGAGTTGCCTGCACGGCGGGCACATTCCCCTGTAGCTCAATGGCAGAGCAATCGGCTGTTAACCGATAGGTTGTTGGTTCGAGTCCAACCGGGGGAGCAAATTAGCCTTCAGTACTACGTGTCTGAAGGCTTTTCTCTTCCTCTCCCCTGGTCGCCGTCGGCTTTATCGGCCTCACGTGGGTCGCAGCTGATTAAATGGCAAACTGCTGTCGCTCGCGGTCGAGATCGCGCAGTCGCACGCGCAGCGCGCGACCCCCCGGCGAGTCGGCGGGTACGCGTTGCACAGCGCCGAGCAGTTCTTGCTTTTCGCGTTCTAGGCTGCGCACAACGAGTCGTCGAGTGAGAGACTCGGCCGAGTGCGCAGCCGATTCCTCGTCGCGCGCTGGGAACGGTGACATGAGTAGTTCACCGGCGAGAGCCCGATACGGCTCACGCACGCTCTCGATCGCTTGCAGTGCCCATCCTGGTCGGCTCTTATCGTTTGCGGCAGCCACAGCATCACGCACGGCTTCGAGAGCGGGAGTGTGAAACGGCTCGGCCAGTGCTTTGGCCAAAAGTTCGGCATCGATACGGTGACCATATTGCAGCACACCCATAAGCGCTTGGCGCTCCAGCACAGACTCGGCGTTGACCGGTAGTTGTGCGAGTGTTACTGCCGGGGGCGCCACCGGTGTGGCTTCGGCATCCGGATGCTGCTGTGGAGCGACTGACGTAGGGGTGTGCGCTGCGCGGTTAGGCGAATGTTTTGACTGGCCCCTGCGGCGACGCACCTCGTGGTGCACATCGACCGGGTCGATACCCAGTCTGCGGGCGAGGACACGCTCATACTCGGGACGCAGAAGTCGGTCGCGAATCTCGGCAACAACGGGTGCTGCCGCTCGTAAAGCCCCGACTCGCCCTTCTACCGTTGCGAGATCGTAGGGGGCGATGCGTCGGTCGATGACAAACTCAAACAGTGGCACCTTGGTGTCAAGAAGGCCCTGGACCGCGTTGTCGCCGCGCTGAAGGCGAAGGTCACAGGGGTCCAGCCCTTCGGGCGCGACGGCAACAAAGGTTTGTGCGGTAAAGCGGTCTTCTTCGGCGAATGCCCGAAGCGCTGCCTTTTGCCCTGCCTCGTCACCGTCGAACGTGAAAATAACTTCGCCCGAGGTGGAATCGTCTCCCATCACTCGCCGTAGCACTTTAATGTGTTCGGTTCCGAAAGCCGTGCCGCACGTGGCAATAGCCGTGGTCACTCCAGCAAGATGACAGGCCATAACGTCGGTATAACCCTCAACAATGACCACGCGCCGTGGCTCGCTACGGGCGATGTCGCGCTTGGCGAGGTCAAGCCCGTAAAGAACCTGATTCTTGCGGTAGATCGGGGTTTCGGGAGTGTTGAGATATTTGGGGCCTTGATCTTCGTCGTAGAGTCGGCGGGCCCCGAAGCCAATGGTTTGCCCTGTGACGTCGCGAATGGGCCATACGAGGCGTCCGCGAAACCGGTCGTAAACGCCGCGCTGTCCCGTCGATACGAGCCCGGCGGTAGAAAGCTCGTCGCGAGTGAATCCCTGTTTTGTCAGCGCGTCGAGCATGGTGTTCCACCCCTGAGGCGCGTAGCCGACACCGAAGTGTGCGGCCGCTCCGGCGTCGAAACCTCGCTCGCCGAGAAATCGGCGGGCGATTTCTGCTTCGGGGCTCAGTAACTGTTGGCGAAAATAGTCTGCTGCGGCAGAGTTAGCGGCAAAGAGCCTGCTTCTTCCGGTGCTTTCGGGAGCTGGACCTGCTCCTTCTTCGTAGTGCAGGGTGTACCCGATGCGTCCGGCTAGCCGCTCCACCGATTCGGCGAAGCTCATGTGGTCGATTTCACGCAAGAAAGTGTAAACATCGCCGGATGCCCCGCATCCGAAGCAGTGGTAAAAGCCCACCTGCGGTCGCACATGAAAGCTCGGGGTCTTTTCGTCGTGAAAAGGGCACAGGCCCTTCATAGAACCAATGCCCGCTGACTTTAGTGCGACTCGTTCTCCGATGATGTCGGCGATATTGGTGCGCGCCTTGACTTCTTCGACGTCGGCCTGACGAATGCGTGCCATTAGTTCGCCCCGCGGGTTGTTCCCAGTTGTGAGGGCCATACGCCGATAGCAACGGCATCGACCTCACCGATGAGCCGGCGGTGCCATTCGACTGCAACCTGATCGGTCAGGCTCGCCACCTGGTCAACAACAACCCGCTGCCGTGCGGCGTCGGAGTCAGCAGCGGCAAAGTCGAGCGCAAAGGCGGCGTCGCAGCCTGCAGCGCCGCGCTCCCAGATCGCATCTGCAAGGCGGGTGAGTACACGGCGCTGTTCTTCGTAGACCTCTCTGCGATCATCAATCGTCACAACCGTTGCGCCGATTGTGCCTTTCAGCACGGCGATCTCTGTTTCAATTTCTCGCGGAACCACCACGTGTGCTCGATACCTGGTCAGTTGCGCCCCGGCATAGGCTGCCCGGGTTGCTGTGGTGGCTGCGCTGGCAAAACGACCAATGAGCTCTGAGGTGAGGTTTTTTAACTGCGCCAGGTGCGCGCGGCTGCCACTGTATTCCTTGAGCCACAGCGGTAGCTGTAACAGGCGGTCGAGCGCTGCAGCAAGTTCTTCGTGCGAGAACTCTTCGCCCACCCACTGCCGGATTGCCACCACCAGCGCTTCGTGCTCGTCGGGGTCGCTCATGCGGGCAGGGTTGAGGTAGCCGTTGGTCACGGCGTCTTCAAAGTCGTGAACGGAGTACGCAATATCGTCTGAGAGGTCCATAACCTCGGCTTCGACACAGAGCACACCGACGGGTGCGTCGCGACGCATCCATTGAAACACCTCGGCATCATCGGGATACACGCCGAATTTCGCCCGACCGCCGGGATCGTCAACAGCATCCGTGCTTCCCCACGGGTATTTACAGACCGCGTCGAGGCTGGCTCTGGTCAGGTTGAGCCCGACGCTATTGCCAGCGTTGTCGGTCACTTTCGGCTCGAGCCGCGAAAGGATTCGCAGGCTCTGCGCGTTTCCTTCAAAACCACCGATGTCACGTGCCCAGTCGTTCAACGCACGTTCACCGTTGTGCCCGAACGGCGGATGACCCAGGTCGTGCCCCAAACACGCGGTATCGACGATGTCGGGCGAAAGTTGCAACCGTGTGGCCAGTTCTCGGCCAACCTGTGCGACCTCGAGCGAATGAGTGAGCCTGTTGCGGGCGAAGTCGGCGGCGTTTGCCGGGCTGAGCACCTGAGTTTTGGCCGCGAGTCGACGCAGTGCCGCTGAGTGTAAAACTCGGGCGCGATCGCGCGCAAAATCATCGCGTTCCGAGCGGTGAGTCTCGCTCATAAATCGTGCCGTGTCGTTGTGGTCGTAGCCATCTGACCGTTCACGGCGCGCGCCATTAGCCTCCATCGTTGTCGATCTCCGCTTCTTGCAACATCTCTGAGGCATCGGCGTTAACGTCGCGGGAATCGAGCCAGCCGTGCGGCAGGATTGTGCGCTTGGGCGAACCAGCGCGTCCGCGCTGCCCCTCTGCTGCTGCTCCCGGATACGGGGCATCCCACTCCAGGTCGGCCAGCAGATCGTCGATCTGGGCAAGACTCTCTGACCGGGCTAGTGCCGCTCGTGTGTCGCCGCCGACCGGATAACCCTTGAAGTACCAGGCGACGTGCTTGCGGATGTCTTTGCAGCCGCGGTCTTCATCATCAAAAAATTCGACGAGAAGTTCTGCGTGGCGGCGAAACGCCTGCGCAACAAAACCCAGGGTGGCGTCGACACCGGATGCCTCTCGCTGACCTGCGGGGTCGAGAGCTGCCGCGAGGTCGCCGAACAACCAGGGCCTACCCAAACAACCCCGGCCGACAACAACACCATCGCAGCCGGTCTGTTCCATCATGCGAACGGCGTCGTCGGCGCTCCAGATATCGCCGTTGCCGAGCACGGGAATCGATGTGACAGCCTGTTTCAGTTCACCTATGGCGCTCCAGTCAGCATGGCCCGAATAATATTGCGCCGACGTGCGAGCGTGCAGTGCCACCGCTGCCGCGCCCGCGTCTTCGGCTGCTTTGCCGGCATCAATGAAAGTCAGGTGATCGTCGCTAATTCCCTTGCGCATTTTGACGGTGAGGGGAACACCATCGGCGGCCTGTACAGCCTGCGTCACAATATCGGCAAACAGGCCGGTCTTCCACGGGAGTGCTGCTCCCCCACCCTTGCGAGTGACCTTGGGCACGGGGCATCCGAAATTCAAGTCGATGTGGTCAGCATGATCTTCTGCCACGATGATGCGCACCGCCTCGGCAATTGTCGTGGGGTCGACCCCGTAGAGCTGGATCGACCGAGGGGTTTCGCTCTCATGGTGCTGAATAAGCCGCATCGTGATCTCGTTGCGTTCCACTAGCGCCCGTGACGTAATCATCTCGCTCACGTAGAGCCCCGCGCCATACTCACGACACAGCCGACGAAATGCGGTGTTGGTAATACCGGCCATGGGCGCGAGCACGACCGGTACATCGATCGTAAGGTTGCCCAAGCGCAGTGGTTGCGGTGGCGTGTTGAGCGTGGGCTTGTCGAGGGTGCTTGCAGTGGTCATCGCCTCTATTCTCCCAGATCCCGGCGCGGATAGTGCGCTATCCACCTAGGCTGGGTATATGGCTGATACGAACCTGCACGACATCGTTTTTCTCGACGCCGAGGGCAAAGAGCGCACGCTAGCCGCTTTTGATTCTCGTGCTGTTCTCGTCGTCAACGTTGCGTCTCGCTGCGGTCTGACACCGCAGTACGAGCAGCTCGAAGAGTTGCAGAAGCAGTACGGTGAGCGCGGGCTCACCGTGATCGGTTTTCCGTGCAACCAGTTCCTTGGCCAGGAGCCCGGGTCGATGGAACAAATTCTTGATTTTTGTTCCACCACTTACGGCGTGACTTTTCCCATTATGCAAAAAACAAAGGTTAACGGACGTAACGCTCACGAACTGTATAAGTCGTTGAAGACGACTCCGGATGCTGCCGGAAAATCTGGCCGGGTCGAATGGAACTTTGAAAAATTTCTTGTAACTACCGATGGTGCCGTCGCACGTTTTCGGCCTCGCCAGCGCCCCGACGACGCTGAAATTATCAGCGCCATCGAGGCAGCGCTTTCTTAGACCTCTGGCTGCAGCGGCGTCTCTTCGTCGCGCTTGCTCCACAGGTCACGCAGCACGTTCTCGAATGCTTCGGCCGGCTGTGCTCCGCTGATGCCGTATTTTCCGTCGATCACAAAAAACGGTACGCCCTGGATTCCGTACGCGCGTGCCTGCTCTTGGTCAGCGCGTACGGCCTCGGTAAATTCTCCCGCCATCAAAGCCTGCCGAGCAGCATCCGGGTCGAGTCCTACCGAGCCAGCAAGCTGCGCCAGACTGTCGATGCGTCCGATGTGCTCGCCCTCCGAAAAATAGGCGCGAAGCAGGCGCTCTTTCATTTCATGCTGCTTACCGTGCTGGAGCGCAAAGTGCAGCAGCTCGTGAGCCTTCACCGTGTTGGTGTGCTGCAATTTGTCGAAGTTGTAGGTGAGCCCCGCCTGCGCCGCCACCCCGGTGACATGCGCCAGCATCTTCTCTACCTGTTCGCGAGCCATCCCCTTGTGGTCAACAAGAAAATCAATCTCATCGCCGTCAAAGTCAACGGGGGTATCGGGTGATAACTCAAAGGAGTGATACGTGATCGCCACTTCGGGCGCATCGTCGCCCGTGAGAGCCGCTAACCCTTTCTCGAGGTTGCGTTTGCCGATATAGCACCACGGGCACGCAATGTCTGACCAGATGTCAATAGAGATAGGTTTCGTCACACTGCGGTTAACACTGGTGTTGGCAGCACTATTCCGTCACTGCATCCGGAGTGTCTATTGCGCCACCAAAACGACGGTCGCGCGATAAATAAATCTCTATCGCACGCCACAGTTCACGGCGCGAGAAATCGGGCCACAGCGTGTCAAGAAACACCATTTCGGCGTACGCCGACTGCCACAGCAGAAAGTTGGAGGTGCGCTGTTCACCGGAGCTGCGCACAAACAGATCAACATCAGGCATCTCAGGAATATAAAGGCGCTTGCGCACACTGCGTTCAGTGATAGCCGAAGGCTTCAGTTTCCCTGCCCGCACATCTTCGGCGATCGAGCGCACCGCATCAACCAGCTCAACTCGTCCGCCGTAGTTGATGCACATCGTCAGGGTGAGCGTCGAATTGCTTTTTGTTAGTTCCTCGGCAAACTGTAACTCTTTAATAACCGACCCCCAGAGCCGAGGCTTGCGTCCCGCCCAGCGAATCCGCACCCCCCACTCATTCAGCTGGTCGCGGCGGCGGTGCAACACCTTACGGTTATAGCCCATGAGGAACCGCACTTCTTCGGGTGACCGTGCCCAGTTTTCGGTGGAAAAAGCATAAACGGACAGGTGTTTCACGCCGATCTGAATCGCGCCGGCAACGACGTCTAAAAGCACTTCCTCGCCCGCTTTGTGCCCCTCGATACGGTGCAGGCCTCGACGATTCGCCCACCGACCATTGCCATCCATGACGATCGCCACATGGTCGGGTACGGCACGAAACTCCGGCGGATGATCTCCGGTCCAATCCAGAGGACGAAACGGCACGGCATCACGGTGCGTATACGGCTTCGGTGTCACTGTGCTCCTTCAATGTGCGCGAGAGACCGAATGCCTCGCTCCATATGCCACTGTGCGTAGGCAGCGACGAGTCCTGAAGCACGGTGTGCCACCGCAGGTTGGGCGGCATCGACGTAATCCCACTCCCCCGCAAGCAGGGCCTGCAGCATCCGGTTACTGTCGTAGTCCATCCGTGGAGAGCCAGCGGGAGCGCACGAGGCGCAGACGGCGCCTCCCATGGCAGCGGCAAAGAATTGTTGTGTTCCGGATGCCCCACATCGCGCGCAGTCATCAAGTGCCGGTGCCCACCCTGAAATCGCCATAATGCGCAGCAAATACGAGTCAAGAATTGCTCGCGACGCGTGATCCCCCCGCGACAATGCCCGCAGAGCACCAATCAACAGCAAATAGTGCTGGGGGGTGGCTTCGGCCTCGGCGATCCGGTCGGCTGTTTCTACCATCGCGTTTGCGGCGGTAAAGCGGTCATAGTGGGCAGCGATCGTTGCGCCATACGAAGCGAGTGAGACGGCCTGCTGCACAATATCGAGGCTGCGCCCTTCATAGAGCTGCACATCGGCAACCATGAAGGGTTCCAGCCGCGCCCCAAACTTCGAGGAAGTTCGCCGCACACCCTTCGCAACGGCGCGCACCCGACCATAATTGCGCGTGAGCAACGTGACGATGCGGTCTGCTTCGCCCAGCTTGTGTGTGCGAAGCACAACGGCTTCGTCCCGATAGGTCGGCATACCTCTTATTATCGCGGTCTTCGCCACGACGAGGGTGCACCCGAGCACAAACCCCGGCACACCCTCATCACGCTAGCGGACTGAGCCGCGAGGCTAAGCAGAAATGAGCTCTGCGTCGCGTACCCGAATCGCGCGGTTGACTCCTGAAACAATTGCCTTGAGCGATGCGGTCGAGATGTCGCCATCAATGCCTACGCCCCACAGCCGCTGCTCTTCTACCTGCAGTTCTACATAGGCGGCCGCATGCGCGTCACCGCCCGAACTCATAGCGTGCTCAACATAGTCGTAGACCGTGACGTCGATACCCTGCTGCTGCAAAACGGCAACGAACGCTGCGACCGGACCATTACCTGTGCCGGATGCTTCGATAGTGGTTTCGCCGTCACGCAATACAACGTCGAGGGCAACCTCACCGCTCATGTCACTGCGGGTTTCTGTGCCGAGAAGTTCGAACCGGCCCCAGCGCTGCTCTTGCACCGGGGAAGGCAGATATTCGTCGCTAAAGATGTTCCAGATCTGTTCGCTGGTAACTTCGCCACCCTCTGCATCGGTCTTGGCCTGCACGACTCCCGAGAACTCAATCTGCAGTCGACGAGGCAGGTCAAGCGCGTGGTCAGTTTTGAGGAGGTACGAAACACCGCCCTTACCGGACTGCGAGTTAACACGAATAACCGCTTCATAAGAACGGCCGAGGTCTTTAGGGTCGACCGGTAGATAAGGCACGGCCCACTCGATGTCATCGACGGTGACGCCCTCGCTTTCTGCACGGGCGGCCATAGCTTCAAAGCCCTTCTTGATGGCGTCTTGGTGCGAGCCGCTGAAGGCCGTAAACACCAGGTCTCCTGCCCACGGACTCCGTTCTGGCACGGGCAGCTGGTTGCAGTATTCGACGGTGCGTTTCACCTGATCAATGTCGCTGAAGTCAATCTGCGGGTCGACCCCTTGCGAGAAGAGGTTGATTCCCAGCGCGACGAGGTCGACGTTGCCGGTGCGTTCTCCGTTACCAAAGAGGCACCCTTCAATGCGGTCGGCGCCAGCCATGTATCCGAGTTCTGCCGCTGCCACCGCGGTTCCGCGGTCGTTGTGGGGGTGCAGCGACAAAATAACGTTTTCGCGGTGTGCCAGATGCCGGTTCATCCACTCGATGGAGTCGGCATAAACGTTGGGGCTTGCCATCTCCACCGTGGCCGGCAGGTTGATGATCACCTTGCGTTCCGCGGTTGGCTGCAAAACATCCAGTACTGCGTTGCATACTTCGGCCGCGTATTCGAGTTCGGTGCCCGTGTAGCTTTCTGGCGAATACTCGTAGTACACCTGTGTGTGCGGAATTGTCTTTTCAAACTGTTTGCAGAGCCGTGCACCCTCGAGCGCGATCTGTTTGACGCCTTCGCGGTCGCTACGAAAAACGACTTCGCGCTGCAGCACACTCGTCGAGTTATAGAAGTGAACGATAGCCTGCTTGGCGCCTGCGATTGCTTCATAGGTGCGAGCAATCAGGTGCTCCCGGCACTGGGTAAGTACCTGGATCGTGACGTCGTCAGGAATGAGGTTCTCGTCGATCAGCTGTCGTACAAAGTCAAAATCAGTTTGGCTGGCAGAGGGAAACCCGACTTCGATTTCCTTGTAACCCATGCGCACCAACAGGTCGAACATGACTCGTTTGCGTTCGGGTGACATCGGGTCGATGAGGGCCTGGTTGCCGTCGCGAAGATCAACTGCGCACCATCGCGGTGCCTGGGTAATGCGCTTACTCGGCCACGTGCGATCGGGCAGGTCAATCGAAATCTGTTCGTGGAACGGACGATACTTGTGCACCGGCATGGTAGAGGGGCGTTGGTGGTTCTTCATGTTTCTTTTCTCTTACTCGTCATCTCACCGTAGGGAGGAAGGGCCAACGCGACCACCGCGACGAGGAAGGCCCTTAGATCTGGGACTCGCCGCGGCAGATAAGCAGAAGAACCGAGCCTGCGCGCATGCGGTTACCTTAGCAGTAATTTTTGCTGCCACTCAAGAAAGCTCAGCCAACATGACGGCTTTCTCGGTGTGCATCGTTACGCTAGAACACATGCGCACACGTATGGTGGCTCTTTTCTCGGTGCCGTTCGCACTGCTATTAGCAGTGCTGTTTCCGTCGGCTGCAGCGGGCAGCGTCAATGATTTTTCTTATTCATCGTGGCACTCCGAGTTTCAGGTCGGCGTTGACTCCGATGGTCGTGCGACCCTGCACGTAACAGAAACGATCGTGGCAGAATTTCCCGACTTCGACCAGAATCGCGGAATCATTCGCGGTCTTTCCGAGCGCTATAACGGTGTGCCGCTGCATCCGAAGGTCATTTCTGTCACCGATGAGTCGGGCAATGCCGTGCCCTACGAAACCGACAGTGACGACGACGTGTTGTCGCTGTTGCTCGGAGACGACAGGTACCAGCACGGTGCCACCACGTACGTGATCGAATACACAATGCGCGATGTTATTTTGCAGCCGGATGACTCCGATGACGACGAGTTCTACTGGGATCTTTTGCCACTGGACAGTTCGCAAGACATCGCACAATTTAGCGCCGACATTGTGTTTGATAACACGCTCACAAAGAACCTGCTCGATCGCCAAGCCTGCTACGTCGGCTCGTATGGCTCTGACCAGAAGTGCTCATTCGAACAGCCCGAGCCCGGTCATTACCGCGTGAGCGCAACGAATCTTTCTGCTCGCCAGGGCGTCACGGTCGCTATCGCTCTGCAGGGCGGTGTGGTCACCCCTGCACCGAAAAACGTTCCGAATTTTGCTAATGATCTCTTTCCAGGCCTGCTCTCGCTCGGTGCTGCCGGCACTGCCCTCGGCGGAACCATAACCAACAGCGTGATGGCGCGTCGTGCGCGGCAAAAAGGGCGCGGAATCATCGTGGCCGAGTACTCGGTACCCGATCAGTGGTCGCCCGTCATTGCCGCCGACCTCGTTGGTGCACGCTCGATTGGTCCTCAGGCCCACATTGTGCACTTGGGTGTGCGCAAAGTGCTGCAGATTATTCCTTCAGAAAAAAAGTCAAAGAAACCTACCCTGCGCTTGATCAACCCGGATGCTGCGCCCACGCAGTCTGACAAAACGATGGTGCGGGCACTCTTCGGCTCCGTAGAGCCGGGCAGCACTCTTGATCTTGAAAAAACAAATGACAGTTTGGCGCGGGCCCTCAAGATAGAAGAGGCCGCCGCAGCAAAAGCCAATGATGCAGCGGGTTATTTTTATCGCCGCCGCTCCGTAGTTTCTATGGTTTTTGTGGCACTCTCGGTGCTTCTCCTTGTCGCGGGTATCATTTTGGTGATTCCGGGTGCGTCCGCCGAACGCGGAATGGCAATATTCTCGGCGTTTGGGCTCGGAGCTTTCGGTATCTTCCTTGTTATACCCGCTGTCGCAGCGCTTCTGAGTGGCACACGGATTCACACCAAGCAGGGTGCTGAGGCGTGGGAGTATCTGCAGGGTGTGCGTGAATTTATTCGCGTAGCAGAGACCGACCGCATCGCTATGCTGCAGTCTTATTCCGGTGCGGAACGCCGCTCTGATGGCTCAGTTGACGTTATTTTTCTCTACGAGAAGCTCCTGCCCTATGCCATGATTTTTGGGCTTGAAAAAGAGTGGGGGGCGGTGCTTGAGACTACCTACTCCACCTACAACACACAGCCCGACTGGATCACCGTGGGAACCACGATGCACCTGTCCCGCACACTGCGCACTCTCAACAGTGGCCTCACGCCCACGGTCACGAAGGCGACGTCGTCATCGAGTTCGTCGAGCGGATCATTTGGCGGCGGGTTCTCGGGTGGGGGCGGCGGAGGCGGGACTTCCGGCGGACGTTAGAAGCCGAGGCGCCGGAGCTGCTTGGGGTCGCGCTGCCAGTCTTTCGCCACGCTCACATGCAAACCTAAATACACCCGCTTGCCGATAAGTGTTTCGATCTGCGCGCGGGCTTGCGTACCCAGCTCCTTCAGTCGCGTGCCCTTTCGACCGATAATGATTGCCTTTTGGCTGTCACGCTCCACGAGCACGGATGCATGAATATCCGTGATTTCTGCGTCTTCTCGTTCGCTAATGTCGTCGATAACCACAGCGATAGAGTGTGGAAGCTCGTCGCGCACTCCTTCGAGTGCTGCCTCACGAATAATTTCGGCGATGCGGTCATCGATGCTCTCGTCGGTCACCGTTTCGCTCGGGTATAGTGCCGGCCCCTCGGGCATAAGTGCGAGAAGCTCATCGGCGAGAACATCGATTTGGGTTCCAGCGAGCGCCGAGAGCGGAATGACTGCTGTCCAGTCGTCGCGTAGTGCATCGACTTCCAGAAGTCGCTCTGTCGTCTCTTCACGTGTGGCTTCGTCAACCTTCGTGACAATAGCGATCTTCTTGGCTCGTTCGTAGCCGTCCAGGCTCGCAGCAATCCTTCGATCACCAGGACCAACTTTTTGCGTTGCCGGAACACAGAACCCGATGACATCGACGTCTCCAAGCACTTCATCGACGAGGTCATTGAGCCTCTGGCCGAGCAGAGTGCGTGGCCTGTGTATTCCCGGGGTGTCGACAATGACAAGCTGCCCATCGGGGCGGTGCACAATGCCGCGAATGGCGCGCCGTGTTGTTTGTGGTTTGTCACTGGTAATCGCGATGCGTTCACCGACGAGCGCATTCGTGAGAGTTGATTTTCCGACGTTCGGTCGACCAACAAAAGTGACGAACCCGCTGCGAAAAGTCGTATTGTCAGGCATCGTCCTGCTCGTTTCTTTCGATCATGCTGTCGGTTCTTTCAACAAATACTGTGGCGATACCGCGGCCTCGACCACGCGAGGCTCCGCCTGTCAGGGTGAGGCCGTGCACGACGGCGGTCGAGCCGGGCTGAGGAACCCGGCCGAGAACCTTGGCCAGAAGGCCGCCGATAGAGTCAACCTCGTCGTCTTCGAGTTCGAGTCCGAAGAGGTTGCCCACGTCGGTGAGCGCCAGACGTGAGCTCACACGGTAACGGCCGTCAGGAAGCTCGACGATCTCATTGGTGGCTTGGTCGTACTCATCGTCGATTTCACCGACCAGCTCTTCGATGAGGTCTTCCATTGTGACAAGGCCCGCAACTCCGCCGTGTTCGTCTACCACCATGCACACATGCACAGCATCATGTTTCATCTGCTGGAGTAGTGACTCCGCCCGCATAGATTCCGGAACAAATACAGCCGCCCGCGCAATTGTTTCGACGGCGGCATCGCGCCACGACTGTTCATCGCGAAAGGCAAACTGCACGAGATCTTTCAGATAAACGATACCGACGATGTCGTCGGGGTCTTCGCCGATGACCGGCATTCGGGAGACCCCGCGGTCGAGAAAGATCTTCATCGCTTCGCTGGTGGTTTTTCCGGCGTCGATGCTCACCATGTCGGTTCGATGCACCATCACGGCACGCACAAACTGATCGGTGAAATCGAACACTGAGTGGATAAGCGCGCGATCGTCAGCCTCAATAAGGTCGTGCGATGCTGCTTCGTCGACCATGCTCAGCAGTTGTTCCTCCGAAGCAAAGCTGCTGCGGCTGGTGGCCCCTGGTGTCACGCGCTTGCCGAAGGTTGTCAATGCCTGAGCCAGCGGCCCAAGAACAACGCGCACAGCGCGGATTGTTGGCGCGCATGCGCGCAGCATCGCATCGGCGTGGACTCGCCCAAATGACCGTGGGCTGGCACCCACAAGAACAAAAGTCGTGCCACTCATGAGCACGGCGGCGGCAAACGTTGCCCATCCAACGCTGTCGATGAGCAGTACAAAGGCCACCGTCACAAACACCGCCGCGGTTGTTTCTGCAAATACGCGCATAAATGCGACGGCGTTGACGTGGGGTTCGGGCGCAGCAGCAATTTTTGCTAAAGCGGCTGCACGCTTGCCCTGCTGCGACATTTCAGCCAGGTCGGCCTGAGATGTAACCGATAGCGCGGCATCGATGGCTGCCATGAGCCCGCCGAAGGCAACCAGGAATACGGCCGCGATGAGCACAATGATCGCTGTAATCATGATCGTCGGCGACGTTCCTCCATCGCAAACGAAACAATTAGGTCGCGCTGGAGCGCAAACATTTCTCGTTCTTCTTGCGGCTCAGCGTGGTCAAAGCCCAGCAGGTGAAGCAGTCCGTGGGTGGTGAGCATGACGAGTTCGTCCAGCAGTGTATGGCCGGCTGCTGCTGCTTGAGTTTCAGCGACCTGCGGGCACAGCACAATGTCTCCCAGAGTTCCGGGCGGAGTGGGTCGATCAATAGTGCCCGGGCGCAGTTCATCCATCGGGAAACTCAGCACGTCGGTGGGTCCGGGTTCATCCATCCACTGCACGTGCAGCGACTCCATGGCTCCTTCATCAACGAGCAATATCGCTACCTCAGCGTCGGAGCTCACGTTGAGCTGCGCCAAGTTGTGCGTTGTCAGTCGCAGGAGTACGGCTTCGTCCACGTCGATGGCGGATTCATTATTTACTTCGATCATGCGGATCCTCGCTGCTCGTCATAAGCGGCATATGCGTCAACGATGCGGCCGACCAGGCTGTGCCTGACGACGTCTTCGCTGGTAAGTCGAGAAAAATGGATGTCGTCAATGTCGCTGAGTACGCGCATGACGACTCGTAGCCCGGATGCTCCGTGGGGAAGGTCGATCTGCGTGGCATCGCCAGTGACGACCATTTTCGTTCCGAATCCCAGGCGGGTAAGAAACATCTTTATCTGTTCGGGTGTGGTGTTTTGTGCTTCATCGAGCACCACGAACGAGTCGTTGAGTGTGCGCCCGCGCATGTATGCCAGGGGAGCTACTTCGATGGTTCCTGATGCCATCAGACGCGGCACGATTTCGGGATCCATCATCTCGTTGAGCGCGTCGTAGAGCGGTCGCAGGTAGGGGTCAATCTTGTCAATAAGGGTGCCGGGTAAAAATCCGAGCCGCTCCCCTGCCTCTACTGCCGGGCGTGTAAGAATAATTCGGTTCACTTCTTTGCGCTGCAAGGCTTGCACGGCCTTGGCCATTGCTAGGTAGGTTTTACCCGTTCCGGCCGGCCCCAGACCGAAAACTATGGTGTTGAGGTCGATGGCGTCGACGTACTCTTTTTGACCCTGGGTTTTCGGTCGAATAGTGCGGCCTCGCGACGACAGAATGGGTTCACCGAGCACTTCGCTGGGGCGGGGCCCTTCGCCGCGGCTCAGGTGCAGCGCCGAGCGTTCAATGTCTCGGGGGGCGATATCGTATCCGTCGCGGGTCATAGCGATGAGTTCTTCTACGAGCGCCCGTGCAGCGGAAACACTCTCGGGGCTGCCGGTGAGTGTGACTTCGTTGCTTCGCACGAGCACCTCGACGTCCGGATGCTGATCTTCTAGCACTCTCAGGAGGCGATCGTTGGGGCCCAGTAGCTGCACCATCGCAACGCCGTCGGCATAGAGGCGTTCGGTGATGGTGGACTTTTCTGAATCAGGCACCGACACTCTGTTCTGTCAGTTGTCCCGCTAATACGTGGGCGTGCACGTGAAAAACGGTCTGGCCAGCACCGGCACCGGTGTTAAATACCAGTCGGAATTCTCCGTCGGCGTGATTATCGGCTAACTGCTGTGCTGCTGCAACCATCTCTGCCAGAAGGCTCGGGTCGCTTGCAGCGAGCTCTGTCACGTTGCGGTATTGCTCGGTTTTGGGGATCACCAGCAGGTGCACGGGCGCTTGCGGTGCAATATCGCGAATTACAAACACGCGATCGGTTTCGAAAAGAATCTCGCCGGGAATATCACCGGCGAGAATGCGCGAGAAGATCGAGGGTTCGGTCATGCGTGCCAGTCTACTGCGCGGCGTTACCAGCGGCCTAGACGGGCCGAAAGCACGGCGATGGCCGCGGGGCCTGCGGTCGAGGTGCGCAGTACCGTGTCTCCGAGGCGTACGGGGCAGGCTCCGGATGCCTCACACAGCGCGAGTTCTTCGGGTGTAATACCGCCTTCGGGTCCCACGATGAGCGTAATGTTGCGACCATCGAGGTCGACAGTAGATACTCGTTCGCTCGCTGTGGGATCGAGAACAAGAACCTGCCCTGTTGTTGTCGACAGTGCCTGCTCGAGCGTGGTGACCGGGCTCACCTCGGGAATCCATGCACGATGCGCCTGTTTTGACGCTTCTCGAACGATGGTTGACCAGCGATCGTGTCCTTTACGAGCCTTTGGGCCTTCCCAGCGCGAAATGCTGCGTGATGCTTGCCAGGGCACGATGGTGTCGACGCCAAGTTCGCATGCTGCTTGAATCGCCAGCTCGGCACGGTCTCCTTTAGCCAGTGCCTGCACGAGGGTTATCTGTGGGTTCGGCCGTCGCGTTTCGGTGCGGTTCTCAATCAGAATGTGCACCTGTTGTGCGGCAACTTCTTGTGCCCGCCCCTCGAGCCATACACCGGCTCCGTCTCCGACCGTGACGGGTTCACCGACTCGCAGTCTGCGAACGACGGCGGCGTGTTTTGCTTCGCTCCCCGTGAGTGTCACGGTGTCTCCGGGGTGCGCTGCCGTAACGTCGTCAGACACAAAATGCAGCGCCACGACTAGTTTCCTCGGAATCGATCACGAAGTTTAGAGAATATTCCCTGGTGGAACTCGGCAAGCTTAGGAGCGGGAGATTTTGTGCGGCCAGCGAACTCTTCGAGCAGTGCACGCTGTTTGGCGTCGATCTTTGTTGGTGTAACAACCTGTACGCCCACTCGTAGGTCTCCGCGTTGCGGCTGACGCAGTGGGGTAATTCCTCGCCCCTTGATTGTCAGTACGTCGCCGGATTGCAGTCCGGCGCGGATCTCGAGCTCGACGGGGCCGTCGAGTGATTCAATGGTTGTTGTTGTACCCAGCACAGCGTCGGTCATAGACACTTCGAGCGTCGCGAGAAGGTCGTCGCCTTCGCGACTGAAGACCGGATGCGGCGCGACGGCAATTTCGACATACAGGTCGCCGTGCGGGCCACCGGCGCGCCCAATTTCTCCGGATCCGGGCAATTGCAGACGCAAGCCGGTCTCGACGCCCGAGGGAATATCTAAAGAAACGGTGCGCCGTGCGCGCACGCGGCCCTGTCCGTTACAGGTGGGGCAGGGGTGCGGGATTGTCGTGCCAAAGCCTTCACAGGCGCCACAGGGTGCTGTGGTCACAACATTACCCAGCAGGCTTCGCACCTGCTGCTGAACATGGCCGCTCCCGCCACAAACGTCACAGGTGACCGGTCCGGTACCTTGCTGACAGCAGGAGCCTTCGCACGTCTCGCACAGCACGGCCGTATCAACGTCGATGTCGCGGTGAACACCGAAGACAACGTCACCGAGTTCGAGATTGACTCGCACGAGGGCGTCTTGTCCTCGCTCGCGGCGGGAGCGAGGACGCGCAGCGCGTGGCCCGCCAGCTGCACCAAAGAATGTTTCAAAAATATCGCCGAAGCCACCGAATCCGGAGAAACCGCCGGCTCCGTCGCCACCCATGTCATAGCGCTGGCGCGATTCAGGGTCACTAAGCACATCGTAAGCGTGTGTTACGAGTTTGAAGCGTTCGGCAGCGTCTTCACCGGGGTTAACGTCGGGGTGCAGCTGACGAGCCAGCTTGCGATACGCCTTTTTGATCTCCTCTTCGCTCGCATCGCGCGAAACGCCGAGGGTTTCATAGTGGTCGACCACAGTCACCTTTCCCTGCGAGATTTATTCTCGCTTTTGTCTCCGTTGCTTTCACTGACTCTTCTCATCGTCGTCAAGAAGGTCAGACAAATAGCGTGCCACGGCTCGCGCCGCCGCAAAGTTGCTGGGGTAGTCCATGCGGGTTGGCCCCATAACACCTACGCGCGCCGTGCCCGTCGCACTGGCGTAGTTGCTCGTGACGATAGACGCCTCGGGCAAACCAAAAGCCTCGTTTTCGGTACCGATGCTGGCTGCAAGACCGTGTTCATCGACCACCATCTCGCTCATGAGCCGCAACAGCGTCACTTGCTCCTCAATGGCTTCGAGGAGCGGGTGAATGCTGCCCCGAAAATCATGTTCGCGTCGAGCCAATGTTGCAGCACCGGCCATAACAAGACGTTCCTGGCGAAACTCGGCAAGTTCTTCGCCGATGACTCGCGCGAGCGTTGCCAGCGCGGCGGTTATTCGTTGCTCGTGAGGCACCTCGGCCAGTTGAGACAGGAGTGCCGAAGCCTCGCCGACGGATTCACCGGTGAGTAATGAAGAAACCCGGGTGCGAATAATTGCCATATCTTGCTCGTCGAGCGATCCATCAAATACGGCGATACGCTGTGAGACCGCGCCCGAATCCGTAACGAGAACGACCAAAAGCCGGTGTGGACCAAGGGCAACGATTTCGACATGCGTAATGTGCGCACGAGCAAATGACGGATACTGCGCCAGCGCTACTTGCCCTGTGAGTCGGGTAAGTACACGAACAGTGCGCGCCATAAGGTCGTCAAGGTCGGTCGGCTCAGCAAGGAAAGCGGTGATGGCGCGGCGTTGAGCAGACGACAACGGACGCAACTGGGCGAGATGGTTAACAAAGACTCGATAACCCTTATCGGTGGGCACGCGCCCCGATGACGTATGGGGTGCCGTAATAAGCTCTTCGTCTTCGAGCTGCGCCATATCGTTGCGAATCGTCGCTGCCGAAACCCCGAAAGCATGGCGTTCAACAATCGCACGACTGCCTACAGGCTCGCGAGTCTCCACGTAGTCCTGCACGATGGCACGAAGTACCTGCAGGCCTCTCTCGCTAACCACCGGTCCTCCTTGTTCGCTCTCATGCTCAGCACACACCGAGAAGCAATATTGGCACTCGTCGATGCTGAGTGCCAATTCTACCGTGTCAGTTCGCGAACAACCGCGTCTGCTAACAGTCTCCCCTTGCGCGTCAGCACAACCGTACCCGTCAGCGCTTTGACGGGGTCAACAAGTTCGCGCGCAATGAGGTCGGCGACGCGCTGGCGAGCAGCATCCGGCAAACCAGAAATTTCGAGTCCCTCGGCCATGCGCGAGCGCAACAGTACATGCTCCAAATAGCGGGCCTCGGCATCGGGGCGTTCACGGCCAGCAGCGGGCGACTCCCCCGCGGCCAGTCGTGCTGCATACGCGGCCGGATGCTTAACGTTCCACCACCGCAAGCCCGCGACGTGACTGTGAGCACCGGGACCATAACCCCACCAGTGCGCGCTCTGCCAGTAGGCCATATTGTGCTGTGACCGATCACTATCGCTCCGCGCCCAGTTGCTGACCTCGTACCAGGAATAGCCGGATGCCGCGAGCACACTGTCTGCGAGCTCATACATGTCGGCCTGGAGATCGTCGTCGGGGGCAACGACCTCGCGGCGACGAATCTGACGGGCTAACTTTGTCCCCTCTTCGATGATGAGCGCATAGGCAGAAATATGATCGGGCTGCAATGCGAGCGCCTGATCGAGCGATGCGCGCCAGTCATCGAGTGATTCTCCCGGGGCACCATAGATGAGGTCGAGACTCACATGAAGGCCACTGTTTCGAGCCGCGGCGACAGCTGTAGCAACGTTATCGGGGTTGTGTGTACGGTCGAGTGCCGCAAGCACATGGGGCACCGCCGACTGCATACCGATCGACAGTCGATTGACCCCCGCCGCTGCCAGCAACTCTGCCGTCTGCTGCGTCACCGTATCGGGGTTCGCTTCGACAGTTACCTCGGCATCCGGAACAACACCGAAGTGATCGCGCACAGCATCGAGCATTTTTTGCAGGTCGCTGGGGGGCAGAAGAGTGGGCGTGCCTCCCCCAAAAAATACCGTCGACGCGCGGCGGTGCGCCCCCGATTTCTGCATGATCTCTGCCGACATCGCAATTTCGCTCACAAGAACGTCAGCGAACGCGTCTTGACGCAGGCCACGAAGCTCTGTGGCCGTGTAGGTGTTGAAGTCGCAGTATCCGCATCGCACGGTACAAAATGGCACGTGCAGATATACAGAAAACGGTGTTGATGAGTCGACAGCGAGGTCAGTGGGTAGCCGACCGTCCAGTGGTGCTGGGGTTCCCAGCGGTAACGCACCGACCATTACACACTGGTCGCGTACATCGGTGAAATCGCGCGCAGGTACTGGCCGAAAAGTGCTCGTCGGCGGCGTTTTACCAGGCCGGGAACGATGCGATACAGCATCGACTGCGCCGTATCGAAGGCGCGGACGCTAAACCACACTTCGTCATTGTCTTCGCGCCATACGAGATCAAAGAGTTCTTCGCCGCTCACCACCGAGTCGTCAACGGTGCCCAACACAAGCGTCACCTGTCGTGCGCTTTCGATGACCGAAATCACACGAATTTCTGCATCACCGCGCATGCCGTTAACACGCCCGTGCAGCCGCAGTGTCATCCCCGGAGCAGCATAGGGTGTGCCTTCGGCGTCGAACCGCTGCTCCGGTTCGTCGCGGTTCGGCGCAATCGGGTTTCCGTCAGCGTCAAAACTCACGCCCGAGTAAACGGGGCCGGCTGCGGGGCGCACGTCGGAGACCTGTAACCCCGCGACTCGCTGTGGTTTCCACGACAGCAGGGCGTCTGCAGCGTGACGAAAACGGTCTTCACCGCTGCCAATCCGCCACGACTGTTCTGCCGGAGTACTGCCCTCCGGTGGATAGTGCATGAGATCAGGTGCACTGGTGGCTCCCACGGCTGCATAATTAACCGTGCCTTCTCGGAACGTTCCGCGGCGCATGGTGATTACCTTACTGGCACTAACTGGACACAACCTTACCGAGGGGCCCTACTTCTTGCCCTCAACATCACCCGACAGTGCAGCGATGAAGGCTTCTTGAGGCACCTCAACGCGTCCTACCATCTTCATGCGCTTCTTGCCTTCTTTTTGCTTCTCCAAGAGCTTGCGCTTGCGCGAGATATCGCCGCCATAACACTTGGCCAGCACATCTTTTCGTATCGCTCGAATGTTCTCTCGGGCAATAATGCGAGCGCCAATAGCGGCCTGAATAGGCACTTCGAACTGTTGGCGCGGAATCAGCTTGCGTAGCCGTTCCGTCATCATTGTGCCGTAGGTGTATGCCTTCTCGCGGTGCACGATCGAACTAAACGCGTCAACCTTCTCGCCCTGCAGCAGAATATCGACCTTGACAAGATCGGCTTCCTGCGAACCACTGGGCTCATAATCCAACGAGGCGTAACCCTGTGTGCGTGACTTCAACTGGTCGAAGAAGTCAAAAACAATTTCGCCCAGCGGAATATTGTAGCGCAGCTCAACGCGGTCTTCCGATAAATAGTCCATCCCGAGCAGCGTTCCGCGCCGCGACTGGCACAGTTCCATCACCGTGCCGACGAATTCTTTGGGCGTCAGCATTGCTGCGCGAACCATGGGTTCCGTTACGGATGCCACTCGGCCATCCGGATACTCACTGGGATTCGTCACCGTCACTGTTTCGCCTGTGTCGGTCAACACCTCATAAACGACGCTCGGAGCAGTGGTGATCAGATCGAGTCCAAACTCGCGTGCCAAGCGTTCTGTGATGATTTCTAAGTGCAGCAGCCCCAGGAACCCACAGCGGAATCCGAATCCGAGTGCCACCGATGTTTCGGGTTCATAGACCAGCGAAGCATCCGAAAGCTTCAATTTGTCGAGCGATTCGCGTAGCTCCGCATAGTCACTACCGTCGATCGGATACAGTCCCGAAAAAACCATCGGTTTGGGTTCGACGTAACCAGCGAGTGGTTCTTCGGCAGGCTTTTGGGCATTGGTAACGGTGTCGCCGACTTTCGACTGGCGCACATCTTTGACACCGGTAATGAGGTAACCGACCTCGCCCACCCCGAGGCCTTCAGAGGGCCGCGGTTCGGGGCTGGAAACACCGATTTCAAGAAGTTCGTGATTCGCATGCGTCGACATCATCTGAATCCGCTGGCGCGGTTCAAGGTGGCCGTCGATCATACGAACGTAAGTCACGACGCCGCGATACGTGTCGTAGACCGAGTCAAAGATCATGGCGCGTGCCGGTGCTTCCGGGTCGCCCTCAGGTGGCGGGATTTCACGCACAATACGGTCGAGCAGGTCTTCTACACCCTGCCCTGTCTTTCCAGAAACACGCAGCACATCATCCGGGTCACCGCCGATAAGGTTCGCAATTTCGAGCGCAAACTTCTCAGGATCAGCAGCCGGTAAGTCGATCTTGTTCAGCACAGGAATGATCGTGAGGTCATTCTCGAGCGCAAGATACAGGTTTGCTAACGTTTGTGCTTCGATTCCCTGTGCGGCATCGACGAGCAAAACTGCGCCTTCGCACGCGGCCAGAGAACGCGACACCTCGTAGCTAAAGTCAACGTGGCCCGGCGTGTCGATCATATTGAGTGCGTACGGCACCGGCTCACCACCGTCATCCGACTCGCTCGCCCACGGCATACGCACCGCCTGGCTCTTGATCGTGATGCCTCGCTCGCGCTCAAGATCCATCCGGTCGAGATACTGCGCACGCATGTCACGGTCGGCAACCACGCCCGTGATCTGCAGCATGCGGTCAGCAAGGGTTGATTTGCCGTGGTCAATGTGCGCGATGATGCAGAAGTTGCGAATCTGCGTCGGCGGGGTCCCGGCAGGGGTCAAGGGTGTGGAAACTCGTGGTGACATGTTCCCCTGATTGTAGGCTCACCCCAGCCATATGTTCGATTCCGCCACGACAGTGATAGTCTCACCCGGTCGCTCGGGACAAATGAGGAGCGTTTTCTTCATCTGTTCAGCAGTATTGGCGGCTTCATCGTGCCCTACATCGCAAAATGGAGCTTCCAGTGCTTGAATAGCCTGCGACCCAGCGTTGTGTCGGAGACCCCGTGCGGCGTCTGTGAGAGAGAAAGAGCACAATCTTGATCAAGTACTTGGTGCGACGCACCCTCGGCTGGTTGTTGATGATTGTCATCGCAACCAACCTCACGTACTTTTTGGCATGGGCCTTTTTAGACCCACGAAGTAACTACGTGGGTAGAAGACCGCCGTTATCGCCGGAAGCGATTCATAATCTCCTGGTTCCTCGAAACCTCAGCGACGAGGTGCCGCTCCTTCAGCGGTGGTGGAACTGGTTCTCCGGCATCCTTTTTCGATGGGACTGGGGAGTGAGCCCGGTTGGTCAATCCATCAACGACCAGATTTCTTACCGCATGTGGATTTCCGCCGAGCTTGTTCTTGGCGCAACAATCATCGCGGCAGTGATCGGTATCGCACTGGGTGTGTACACCGCATCACGCCAGTACAAGCTCGCTGACCGCATCGGCCAAGCCACATCGATCATCACGATGAACATCAACATCGTCGTTGCTGCTCTCGGCATCGTGCTGCTGGCCATTGGGTTTAACGAGCTGGTGGGCACTCGCGTGTTCTTTGTCACTGGCTCGGGCAGCAAAGATGTTTCAGGCTTCTTTCCGTTCATCATCGACAAACTGCAGCACATTACGCTGCCCACCATTGCCCTGGTGATCGTAGGCTACGCCCAGTATCACTTTTTGCAGCGCTCACTTTTGCTCGACAACATCAAAGCTGATTATGTGCGCACCGCCAGAGCTAAGGGCCTCACCAAACCGCAGGCTGTGCGCAAGCACGCACTGCGCCCATCACTCATTCCTGTTGCCACGCAGCTGGCCTTTACGATTCCCGCCGTTTTTACCGGGGCGATTCTGACCGAGTCAATCTTTGGCTGGAACGGAATGGGTAAATACTTCGTCGACACGATCGCAAAAAATGACATCCACGGTGTCGTAGCAATTGCAGCATTCGGCGCCGTACTGACTGCCATTGGAGCAATCTTGGCTGATATCGCCGTTGTCGTTCTCGATCCGCGCGTAAGGGTGAGTTGATATGAGCACCGCATCCACTGTTCAGCCTCCCGTAGGCCCCGAAACAACGGCGACGCGTATTCCTCGCCGTAAGCGTGTGTCGGGCTTCCAGTTGTACTATCGCCGTTTTGTGCGTAACCGCCCCGCGGTCGTTGGCGTATTCATCTTCATCGCTCTCGTACTTTTCGCTGTAATAGGACCATTTTTTGCAAAGTACGATCACATCGAGCTCGACTTCCTTAATCTAGGAACACCGCCATCGGCCGAACACTGGTTTGGAACCAGCAGCGCGGGGAACGACAACTATGCGCAGGTTGTGATCGGCCTGCAGCGTTCGCTCATGATTGCCCTCGCGGTGTCGATCGGCACGACGGTAATTTCTGCCGTGGTCGGCACGGCAGCCGCCTATTTTGGTGGCATGTTTGAGCGCGTAACACTGCTCATCATCCACTTCCTCATGGTTGTTCCCACTTTTCTTATTCTTGCCCTGGTATCGAACAGCGCCGGTGGCGACTGGCGTGTTATCTCGCTGGCGCTGATTTTTACCGGATGGTTTTTTACTGCTCGTGTGATTTGGACCATGTCGTTGTCGCTGCGTGAACGCGAATTCGTGCATGCGGCGCGGTATATGGGTGTTCGCGGCATGACGATCGTTATGCGCCATATGCTGCCCAACATTGGCTCCCTGCTGGTAATTAACTTTGCTTTCGGCGTTGTCAGCGCTGTCATGGCCGAAACAGGGCTGTCATTTATTGGTTTTGGTGTGAAGATTCCGGATGTCTCACTCGGTTCACTGATCGGTTCTGGCGCCAACACGATCACGAGCGCCCCCTGGTTGTTCTATTTCCCTGCCGGTGCGCTCACTCTGCTTACCGTCTCTATGGCCCTCGTCGCCGACGGCCTGCGTGACGCCCTTGACCCGACGTCGGCGGCGGGAGGACGAGCATGAGTGCCCCCATTCTTTCGGTCCGTGACCTACAGGTCAGTTTTCCTTCTGAGGCAGGACGCGTCGACGCGGTGCGCGGCGTATCTTTTGACCTCGAAGCTGGTCGAACTCTCGGTATAGTCGGCGAGTCAGGGTCGGGTAAATCAGTAACGTCGCTGGCCATCATGGGTCTGCTCGACGACAACGCAAAGATCAGCGGCTCCGTCACCTTTAACGGACAAGAGCTCCTCGGCAAGACCGATAAGCAAATGTCAGTTATTCGAGGCAACGGTATGGCGATGATCTTCCAAGATCCGCTGACTTCACTGACCCCCGTCTTCACCATTGGTGACCAGCTGGTTGAGGCGCTCACTGTTCACGGCGGAATGTCGATCAAACAGGCTTCTGCTCGTGCGATTGAACTCATGCGTCTCGTGGGTATCCCCAGCCCCGAAAAGCGCATGAAAGCGTTTCCGCACGAGTTTTCTGGCGGCATGCGCCAGCGCATTGTTATTGCCATCGCTATGGCCAATAACCCGAAGCTCATCATTGCTGATGAGCCAACTACCGCGCTCGACGTCACAATTCAGGCGCAGATTCTTGATCTCATCGGCACAGCGCAAAAAGAGACGGGCGCGGCGGTCATCATGATCACGCACGATATGGGCGTCGTCGCAAAAACAGCCGACGACGTTCTCGTCATGTATGCCGGCAAACCGGTTGAGCATGCTCCTGTGCGCGAACTTTTTCACAAAACGCGCATGCCGTACTCCATTGGGCTGCTAGGAGCAATACCGCGCGTCGACAAGGTAGAAAAGCAACCGCTCATTCCCATTAAGGGCAATCCTCCGCTGCTGGTTAATTTGCCGGATGCCTGTCCTTTCGCGCCGCGCTGTCCTATTGCAATCGACGCGTGCCACGCGAAAGAACCGGCGCTGGAGAGCATTCACACCGGTGGTGGCAGCGATCACCGTGTGGCATGCATCCGGGCCGAAGAAATTGACGACGACGGCATGATCAACGGGGCTCCGGTGTACCCCGCACCGGAACTACCTGAAGACTCGCTCGAGAAAGTTCCGCGCGCCGAGCGACCCACAACGCTCGAAGTACGCAATATGAATAAGACTTTCCCGCTGCAAAAGGGAGCCTTCCTTAAGCGCACGGTCGGCGAGGTGCAGGCTGTGCGGGGCGTGTCGTTCGATGTTCGCGAGGGCGAAACGATGGCAATTGTGGGTGAATCCGGATGCGGTAAAACGACCACGCTATTGCAGATCATGGACCTCGTTAAACAGGTTGATGGTGAAATTACCATCGCCAATACACCGGTCTCGGATATTCGCGGCGGTCGCGCTGAACGTGAGCTACGACGCAATATTCAGATTGTTTTCCAAGACCCCATGGGTGCTCTTGATCCGCGAATGACGGTCACCGATGTTATTGCTGAGCCGCTGCGAGCCATCGGCACATCTCGTGAAGAAGCCGAAGCGCGCGTTGAAGAACTCATGGATCTTGTCGGGCTTGACCCGGCACACTCCAACCGCTTTCCGGGTGCATTCTCGGGCGGTCAGCGTCAGCGCATCGGTATCGCTCGAGCCCTCGCCACGAACCCGAAGATCGTCGTGCTCGACGAACCTGTTTCGGCGCTCGACGTGTCGATCCAGGCAGGTGTTATTAACCTCCTCGATGAACTAAAAATCAAACTCGGCCTTTCGTATTTGTTTGTCGCACACGACCTTTCGGTTGTGCGTCATATTGCCGATCGTGTGGGTGTTATGTATCTCGGCTCCTTTGTCGAGTACGGCGATGTTGATGAGGTGTTCGATAACCCTCAGCATCCGTACACTCAGGCGCTTCTCTCGGCTATTCCGATTCCCGACCCCGACATTGAGCGAAACCGGGAACGCATAGTGCTCCAGGGTGACCTGCCGAGCCCCGCCGAGCGCCGCACGGGTTGCTCTTTTGTGAGCCGGTGCCCGCTGTACCGCACGCTCGACCCCGAGAAACAGAAGTTGTGTACGACCGAAGAGCCGACACTGCACGGTGTAGAGGGCAAGCACACCAATGCTTGCCACTACCGGTGAATCATCGATCAATCCGATAACGGTTCGGAGTGATTCACCAAAGGGCACAGAATCGAGAGTTATTCTGCCCTCATTCCCCGACAGCGCCGAACACGGCGATTAAGGAGCACCACACCATGAAAGGCACCAAGAAGCTGATGGGCGTTGTCGCCCTCGGCGGCGCCCTCGCACTCGCAATTACAGGGTGCGGCACCGGCGACGGAGGCAACTCGTCCGACGGTGGCAACAGCAACGGTGGCTCGGCCACCGAAACGAAGGCGGCGGACTACAACCCGCAGCCGCGTGAAAACCTGCAGGAAGGCGGTGTCGTCAACTTCGGGATTAACGAGGTGACGCCGCAGATGAACCAGTTCCACAGCGACGCCTCGGCAGACACAGCGCGCCTGGCCGCGTGGTACATGCCGCAGGTTCTGCTCATGGAAGAAGATGGCACACCGTACAAGAACGACGCCTACCTTGATGACTGGAGCTACGGAGTGGAAGACGGCAAAACCGTCATCAACTTCACGGTCAACGAAAAGGCAACGTGGAACGACGGCACGCCTATTGACTGGACAGCGTTCGAAGCCACATGGCAGTCAAACCGCAGCAACGACGAGTACAACCCGAACGCAACAGACGGCTGGAAAGAAATCGAGTCGGTTGCCAAGGGCGACACCGATAAAGACGTTGTTGTCACGTTCAAGGGCGAATTCGCCTGGCCGCAGATGCTCTTCACGAGCCTCGTGCACCCCGATGTGAACACGCCTGAGCTTTTCAACGAGGCGTTCATTGAAGACCCGCACAACGAATGGGGTGCTGGCCCGTACAAGATCACCGATTACGACGTGAAGGGACAGAGCGCAACGTTCGAGCCCAACGAAAACTGGTGGGGCAACAAGCCACTGCTCGACAAGGTTACGTTCACAGGCCTCGATGCCTCGGCTTCGATTAACGCCTTCAAGAACGGCGAAATCGACATGGTCGGTACCGGCACCAAGGACCGTCTGGCACAGGTTGCCGACATGGAAGGTGTTGTCACCTACCGTGCGCAGCAGACAGCCAACACCCTGATTCAGGTGGATGCCGAGAAGCCGCAGTTCGCAGACCTCGATGTTCGTCAGGCGTTCTTCAAGTCGATCGACGTTGAACAGCAGAAGCAGATTGCCTGGAACGGACTCGACTACGATGAAGAGCCCGCTGGCTCGTTCACGCTGTATTCCTTCCAGCCGCACTATGTCAACGCATGGTCAGAAGCCGGTGGCGACTACGACGCTGATGCAGCAAACGAACTACTCGACGGTGCCGGCTGGGAGCCCGGTGACGACGGCATTCGCGAGAAAGACGGCGTTCGCCTCGAGGTGGTCTACCCCATCTTTGGCGACGACCCCACAACCGAAGCCCTGGCCAAGGCTCTGCAGCAGCAGCTGAAGGCTACCGGCTTCGACGTGAAGATCGACAAGCGCGCACCCGCCGACTTCTCGACCGACTACACGACGAAGAACTGGGACATCATGTCTTTGCGCTTCACGTCGTCTGACCCCTTCGGTGCAGCCTGGTTCTGCCAGCTGTACTGCTCCGACAGTGGCCTGAACCTTTCGGGCACGAGCACGCCGGAGATCGATGAGCGCATCCACTCGGAGCTCGAGTCGATCACCGACCCAGAAGAGCAGACCAAGAAGGCCATGGAAATGGAAGCCGAGATCTTCGCCGAGACGTGGGGCATCATGCCTCTCTACAACGGCCCGTCGATCTCGACCGTTAAGGAAGGCCTTGCCAACCTGACGCCTGAGCCCTACGTGGGTCTTGACCTCTTTGCGGTTCACCCCGTAGAGAACGTCGGCTGGGAGAAGTAAGTCTTCTACAACCACTGAGGGGGTCGGATGCGTTGCATCCGACCCCCTCTTTTCCTTAAAACGCCGTAGTTGTCCCCAAATTGTGGTGCGTACTCTGTCGCTAGCGCCATAAAATCGCTACACTCTGCCTGTCGACTGCAACCATCAAGTGACTTGGGGACACAACCACTATGACTACCAACACATCGCATCGATCGTGGCGAGCCCGACTAAAGCATCTCGCTTCCTTTACGGGAACAGCCGCCCTGCTTGGCGCCATTTCTATTTCTGGTGCTGCAACCGCAAGCGCCGACACCTCGATTGTGAGCGAAGGCCCGCTCACAACAATCACTATTTCTGATGACCTCAACTGCGATGTGCGCCATGCGCAAGATACCGAGCCGGAGTGGTTCAATGGCACCGCCTGCGGCACCTTTGTTGCAGTCGGAGACGAACTGTTTGGCCCGCGCTATGTTCCTGCCGGATCAGGTGCAACCCTCGCCAGTGGATACTCCGCATTCACCCCGCTCAACCAATCATCCGTTTCTGGCGCGGGAACAGCAGCCGACCCGCTTACTACGACAACTCGCGTGGCACTCGGTGATACCGGTATTGAACTGACGCAGACAGACTCGTATGTTGTCGGCGAGGAGTCGTACCGTACCGACATCCAACTGGTCAGCACAGCTGGCTCTGACCACGACGTCGTCTTGTACCGTGGCGGCGACTGCTATCTGCAAGACAATGATTACGGTCTCGGACGTGTCGACCTCGGTTTCGTTCCCGTCTGCCAAGCCTCATCCGACGGTGCCGACCCTAACCGTATCGAACTGTTCTACCCGCTCACAGCGGGTAGCAACTACTTCGAGGGGCACTATTCCAGCATGTGGGCGGCCATCGGTTCGAAACAGCCGCTACCTGATGAATGCAACTGTGATGGCGACGAGCACGATAACGCTATCGCTATCAGCTGGGCGCTAACGCTCGCAGCATCCGGTGCACCGGCGGGAGCCTCGAGCCTGACGTCTTTCTCGCCCATCGGTGTTACCCCCGTGCAGCTGACGAAAACCGCTGACGATGATGAACTCACCATCGACACCGGTGAAACCGGAACCACCGGATACACGATCACCGCCACCAACGGGGGTGCTGTACCGGTAACTCTGAACTCCCTGACCGACACACTGCCCTCGGGCTTCACATACATCGACGGCAGCACAACAGGCGTAACCACAGCTGACCCGACTGTATCGGGCAGCGATATCACGTGGGCAGGACCCTTTGAGGTTCCCGCTGCGGTTAATGGAGAAGCCGGAACGATCACGCTGCACTTTGAGGTAACGGTGCCCGCAACGGCCGGAACTTTCACCAACAGCGTCAGCGGTGTTGGTGAAGGAGCAACGGTTATTCCCGCCATTGATACTGCACCGGTCACCGTCATTGTCAACGAGGTAGAACCGACGCCGGAGCCCACTCCGACGGAAACACCTGAGCCCACCCCAACACCGACGGTGACTCCAGACCCCACTCCGACCAGCGAGCCCACACCAGAGCCGACACCGACAGAAACAGCCGAACCTACCCCTGTCCCCTCGGCTACACCCGGTGACCCCGACACGGGTCTACCCACAACAGGTGCTGACCCCACCGTTCCTCTGCTGATCGGTGGCGGACTCTTGGTTGTCGGTGCCGTGCTCTACGTGCTGTACCGCCGCAAGATGCACCGAGAGTAAGAGTGTCTCCCGCACGCAGCCGATAACTTTCCTGGTATGATCGTTTATTGGCTTGCGTGTGGGAGTAACCCTCACGTCCGTCGCATCGGTACCCCTCTCTTGCCTGCGACACAAACAACCCGTACCTCGGAACGAAAGTTAGACCACACGTGGCAAACATTAAGTCGCAGATCAAGCGCAACAAGACCAACGAAAAGGCTCGCGAGCGTAACCGCGCTGTCAAAACAGAGTTGAAGACGGTTATCCGTCAGACTCGTCAAGCAGTTGCCGGTGGCGACAAGGCAGCTGCCGAGTCGGCCCTGAAGGTAGCAACGCGCAAAATCGACAAGGCCGTCAGCAAGGGTGTCATTCACCGCAACCAGGCGGCTAACCGCAAGTCGGCTATCGCCAAGCAGGTTGCTTCGCTGTAAAGCTCTTTCTCACGAGGGTCCGTCACAGAATATTTCTGTGACGGGCCCTCGTTTTTCTGTGCGCGCTCCACTCCGGCCAGTTTTCCTCGTGACCGGACACAACATGCCGTTGTACACGCACGCGTAACGGCGTGTCTCGTCCGGTCGCGGAGAGAAAGCGCACCGCGCAACGTGAACAGCACGCACAGCCCGCGGCGGTAGAACGCGTAGCTTGCGGCAGAGAACGCACAGCCCGCAACAGAGCCTGCTGCGGCGTCAATTATCGGGCTGGTCGGCGAGCACAGAGTGGTCTTCGCGCGGTATCAACGGTATGGCAGCGGCCGGTGCGAGTGTGAGCGCAGCAAAAGCCCATGGCGTGCCAACAGTAGCGATAAGCGCACCAAAACCCGGCCCCACAACGGTGGCGAGAAGAAATTGTCCGGTGTTCTGAACACCCAGTGCACGACCTGCCCACCAGTGCCCTGCCGCCTCGGCTACCGCAATAAAGGCCACGCCGTTATCGGCCACGCTCACGACTGTGGCCGCGATAAAGACAACGACGACAATGGCGTCGATACGCAGCAGGCCTGCAGCGGCGACGGCGAGCATTGTGAGGCATCCGGCAAACGCGATTATTCGAATGACGCCAACGCGCGTACCGACGCGGTCACTGATCGCCCCGATCACCATACGACTGACCGCACCCGTAAACTGCGCCACAGTAATGAGAAGCCCGGCAGCGGTGGGGTTCCACTGCAGGTCGGTGACAAGCCACACGATCCCAAAGATCGAGAGCGCGAACTGCGGAATCACCAGCAGAATAGACACGGCATGAATGCGCCACAGAAAACTGTTGACACGGTAGGGGTTGGTGACCGTACGTGCAGCAGCCTCACCCTGCGCCGTGTTTTCTGTTCGCGGTGCGGGTGGATTCTTAATAATGACGGCACACAGCACAGCGAAAACCGCATTCAGCACGGCCGTCACGGCCAGCGCCATACCAATGCCGTGGTGCTCGAGAAGCGGCGGAATAAGAAGAGCTGCGCCCGATATACCGAGCGGCGGCGACATTTGACGAATCCCCATCGCTAAACCTCGACGATGCCGCGGAAACCAGCCAATAACCACCCTGCCACTGGCCGCATTGACGCTGGCCGACACAGCCCCGCCAACAAAAAACCAAACCGCCAACGGCCACAGTTCGGTCGTCGTCGAGGCACCCCACGCGGCGATAGCGGTGAGCGCAAGCCCCACGGCAATCACTACGCGCTCGCCATACCGGTCGGCGATACTCCCCCATACAACGAGCGTGAGCACCAGGCCGAGCGTCGGAGCTGAGGCCACCATCCCGCCGGCGGCCAAACTGATCCCCTGCTGCTCATGCAGGTGGGGAATGAGAAACGCGGGGGCGCTGACGAACATTGTTGCGCTTGCCTGCGCGATCACACTGACGACAAGCATGATCCACGCGCGAGCAGAAGCCTGCCGCATGGGCTCAGTGAGTGGTGTTCCGGATGCTGCCATGAGCGACGCGGCTACCCGCCGAATGGCTGTCGGGTAGCGACGACAGTGACGAGCTTCTCGACGGCAAAAACCGGGTCGCGCGAAGCACCCTTTACTTCGGCGTCTGCGCGGGCTGCAGCCTGGATGGCAAGCCCCAGCGAGTATTCGTTCCAGCCTGTGAGGTCGCGTTTGGCGCGATCTACCTGCCACTCTTTCATGCCGAGCCGTGTAGCCAGGGCAGAGTTAGATTCTCGGGCACCGGCAACACGCGCCATGCCGCGTAGTTTCATGGCAAACGCCGCAACGATCGGTACCGGATCCGCTCCGGAGGCCAGAGCATGCCGTAGAGCGACGAGTGCCTCGCCGTGTTTTCCGGCAATAGCGGTGTCGGCCACCACAAAAGACGAAACCTCAACGCGCCCGCCGTAGTAGCGTTCAACGATCTCGTCGGTGATGTCCGTCTCGACATCGGCGATCAGCTGTTGGCATGCAGCTGCGAGCTCTGTCACATCGTCAGCAAACGCTGAGACCAGTGTGCGCAGGGCCGTGGGGGCAATTCGGCGCCCCGCAGCACGAAACTCGCCCATAGCAAAGTCGTGCTTTTCACTGTCTCGTTTAATAGCGGGGCAGGCGATCTCGATGCCACCTCCGGTGCCCTGACGAATAGCGTCGAGCAGCTTTTTTCCGCGCACGCTCGAGCCAGTGTGGCGCAGGAGTACGGTTGCTCCTTCTTGCGGCTGCTCAATATAGGCGAGAGCCTCTTTCAAAAACGCGTCGTTACAGCGCTCAACACCCGATATTCGCACCAGGCGCGGCTCCGCAAACAGTGACGGTGCTGTGAGAGCCAGAAGCAAACCCGACTCATAGTCATCAGCACGGATGTCATGCACCTCGAGGGCGGGATCTTCGGCGCGCAAATAGTTACGGATGCCCGCCTGTGCGCGTTCCGCACACACCTCTTCTGGTCCGGAAACCAGCACGATCGGGGCCGGGCGTGGTTCGCGCCACGAAACCTGGGCAATAACGCTGGCCGTTTTACCGCGGCCGCGGGTGCCGGTCGAACGGGATGATCGTGCTGCAGCCATAATCTTTAGCCTACTGGCCTGATGTGACATCGTCGGCGCGCTCCTGCCATAGGGTGACCGTGGTTTCGTCGCGGCTGACCAGTGCTAGGCCTGCGCGGTCGCTGCGGACAGTGTGGGTGGCGAGGCCCTGCAGCATCCGGAGTGTATCGGGCCGCGGGTGCCCATAACGGTTGCCGTCCCCTACACCGATCAGACTGATGCGGCCACGCAGCACCGCATATAGGCCCGGATCTTGGTCGGCGCTACCGTGATGGGCAACCTTAACAACATCGTAGGGAGGCTGTAATACTCCGGATGCCGCTAAAAAGCGCTGCGGTGTAGCTGCCAGATCACCGAGCGCCACAAGCGACGGCCCAGCGTTGTCGACAAACTCAATGACAACGCTTGCGTCGTTACCCGCTGCAAAAACTCGGTCATCGAGCCGTGGCCAGAGTATGCGCCAGCGGGCAGAGCCTAGTGTGCCGCGGTCGCCGATACTGACCTGTTTGATCACAGCACCGGAGGCCTGAAGACGATCAAGCATGCGTTGTTCATCGGGGTCACTGATGGGGCCGTGAATAACGCTGGCCACTCTGCCCTCCACAGCCGAGGTTCCGGCTACATGGTCAAGATCGAAATGGGTGAGGACGAGCAGGTCAATATGGTGCACGTCGAGGGTGCCGAGGCATCGTTCGAGCGCCTGTGCGTCGGGACCCGTATCAATAAGTGCAATCTGTTCGCCGCTACGCACCAGCACGGCATCACCCTGCCCCACATCGCACTGAGCAATAGACCACTGATCGGGTCGATCGCGCGCCGCCAGTGGACCATGCACCAGCAACGCGGCAATGAGCCCGCCGCCCGCAATGCTGACAACTATCACCGCAAACAGCCCCGCAAGGCGTGTTCGTCGAGAACTTTTGCTGGTGCCGGCCACGAGGCGACCTAGCGCTGTCGATACGCCTGCCACAACCAGCGCTGTCACGGGGCCTGGCACCACTGTTATCGTGCTGCCTGGCAGTGACGCTGTCACCGTGGCGGTCATAGCTATCCACGATGCTGGGAGCCAGGCCGAAGCGGCAAGAAGGTCGGCCAACAACGGGACAGGGGCTGCCAGACACGCTAAAAGCCCGAGCACCGTGGCGGGTGGAGCAGCAAGATCGGCGATCAGGTTGGCAATAACACTGACAAACGACTGCTGAGAGGAAAACAGCGCAATGATGGGGCTGCACGCCAGCTCTGCCGATAGTGGCACGGCGATAGCGATGGCCAGGGGTCGCGGCATGATGCGCTCCAGGCCCCGAGCGAGCGGGGGCGCCAGCACAATGAGCGCGGCCGTGGCAGCCACGGAGAGCGCAAACCCGGCAGACCACGCAATCCAGGGATCAACAATGAGAAGCCCGGCCACAGCAAGCAGCAGCATGGGCACCCCTGCCGAGGGCCGTCCCACCAGCAGAGTGAGCATGGCCAGGGTGGCCATCGTGGCTGCGCGCACCACACTGGGTTCGAAAGTAACAAGAACAACGAACGCAAACAGCGCCAGCAGAGCAACCAGGATGCGCAGCATCCGGCCACCGCCCACCAGTGCCACGAGACCGAACATTGCGGCGGTCACTAGCGCACAGTTACTGCCCGAAACAGCCGTGAGGTGACTGAGCCCGCTGGCGATCATTGCGTCGTTCAGTTGCGGGCTGACGGCACGGGTGTCTCCGACAGCAAGACCGGGCAGCAACGAGGCACCGGGGCGGGGCAACCGCAAAGAGCGCTCAACGAAGGTCTCGCGAACATGGGCAGCAAAAGCAAATATAGGATGACGCGGTGCTTCTATCGTTACCGGATCACGGGTAAAAAATACCAGCACAGCGCGTTCGCCGGGGTCTGCCGTGCGGGCTTGCGCGGTAAATGTCACGCGTGCTCCTGGAACCACCTCGCGCGCCTGCTCGCCATCGGCAGTAATGCCCACGCGTATCGGCACGTTATGGGCAAGCGTGTTTTCGTTCGCCGCCGGTGCTTCGGTGACGGCATCGACCCATAAGCGTTCGTCGGCACCAATTTTTGGCGCCGACGTTATGCGCGCTGTCACCTCGACCACATGCCCAGCGGTCTCGGTCGCGGCGTGGCTTCGGGATGGTTCAGCTGCGGCCACAACAGCCGCCGGTGCCAGCGCAACCGTGACCGTCAGCACCGCGAGCCCAATAAGTCCCTTCTGCCACGGAGCATGCAGCAGTGTCACCGCGATCAATACAAGAAGAATAAGACCGGCTGCGATCAGCAGTGTGCGCGACAGCGCAGGCCACTGTGTGCAGGCCAGGGCTGACACCCATGCCATGATCGCTATGGGCAGCATCCGCAAGTCATATTTTTGCCAGAGAGCCGCGCGTTCGGGTTCTGTCACGGTCACACCGTCACTTTGTCGCGCACGCCCGCAAGCAGCTTTTCGCCAATGCCCGACACGGCCATGAGGTCGTCAACCGAGCGAAAACCACCGTTACTCTCGCGCCATTCAATGATGCGTTGGGCGAGGGCCGGGCCAATGCGCGGCAGCTGTTCGAGTGTTGCGGCGTCGGCCGTGTTCAGGTTGATCAACCCCGAAGACGCAGTGCCCGTCGTGCCACTGTGCACGCCGATATCGCCATCGTTTTCGCCGACCTCGGCAACAACAATCTGTTCTCCGTCGACCACGGCGCGCGCAAGGTTGACGCTGCGCAGCTCGGCATGAGCGGTGGTTCCGCCAGCGGCCAAGAGTGCATCGGCCACCCTCGTTCCTTCGCTGAGCCGATACAGCCCCGGAGCGTGCACGGCGCCGAGCACATGAACAAAAATGTCGCTCTCTGCGCTCGCAATCACTGCGTTGTCGCTGCCGGCTGTTGCATCCGGATGCAGGGGTTCGACGTGCTCCCCCGGTGTCGCGCCACCGTCGTCGTCGAGCACTGTTTGCACACCGGGTGAGCGCAGTAACGCGATTCCTACTGCTATCGAGACGGTGACAAGCCCAACGATGATCGCTGCCCCGAGGCTCATTCTCAAACGAGCTCTGAGCGAGTCAGTGGAGGGAGGATCCGAGGGAGCGTGCGTCACACACCCACGCTAAAGTGGGCCTCGGATGATTCTCGTGTCATCCCCAGCGTTCGTGTGGGGGTTGCTCAGGAGCCGTTTCGGGGAGGAAACGGCTTTTCTACTTAGCCTTTCACCGCGAAGTTCACGATCTTTGGTGCACGAACGATAACTCGCACAATCTCTTTACCGTCGAGCGCTTTCTGTATCCGTTCATCAGCCCGCGCGCGAGACTCAAGCTCTGATTCGCTGATACCGGCGGGAACATCGATCGTCGCGCGCACCTTACCGTTCACCTGAATAGCGGTCGTGACGGTCGTGTCAGCCGCGAGTGTCTGATCGGCGGCGGGCCACTCCACCAGCCCTACCGATGGCTCGTGGCCGAGAATTTCCCACATTTCTTCTGCCGTGTGGGGAGCGACCAGGTCGAGCATCATGGTGAGCACTTCAACGGCTTCACGCACGGCCGGGTCACCCGGTCCTGCCTCGCCGTCAATTGCTTTGCGAGTGTGATTGACCAGCTCCATGAGGCGAGCCACGAGCACGTTGAACTTTGTTTGCTCGACAAGCTCCGGAGCCTCGGCCAACAGACGGTGGGTGTCATGGCGAAGAGCAGCAAAGCCACCATCTGCCGGTGTGCCCACGGGACTCGTGACCTCTGTTGCTACGCGCAATGCCCGTGCCAAGAATTTTTGAGCACCTGTTGTCGAGACATCAGCCCAGTCTTTGTCGTCTTCGACGGGGCCCGCAAAAGCGAGGGCTACGCGCAGTGCGTCGGCGCCAAAACGCTCGAGTTCTTCGTGAAAGAGCACCAGGTTTCCCTTGCTCTTCGACATTTTTGCGCCGTCAAGAATCACCATGCCCTGATTGATGAGGCTCGAGAACGGTTCGTTAAACGATACGAGTCCCATATCGTGAAAGACCTTGGTGATAAACCGCGCATACAGCAGGTGCAAGATGGCGTGTTCGACACCACCAATATAAAAGTCGACCGGTGCCCACTGCGCCGCCGCTTCGGGGTCGAATGCGACCGTATCGCTTGTTGACGACAGGAAGCGCAAGAAGTACCACGAACTGTCGACGAAGGTGTCCATGGTATCGGGGTCGCGCCGCGCTGGCGCACCCGTGGTGGGATCGGTCGTTGTGACCCACGATTCTGCAGCACCCAGGGGTGAGGTTCCCTTGGGTGTCAGATCGAGCCCGTCGATGCTGGGCAGTGTGACAGGCAACTCGGAGTCAGCAACCGGCACGACGTCGCCCTCGGCAGTGTGCACCATGGGAATAGGCGTTCCCCAGAACCTCTGGCGAGAAATGAGCCAGTCGCGCAGACGGTAATTCTTTGCTTGGCGGCCTGTTCCACGTTCCTGCAGAGTGGCCGTCGCCTGTGCGATAGCTTCGGCACGACCGAGTCCGTCGAGCTCGGCCGAGTTGACCATGATTCCGTCGCCGGTCAGTGCCTGCCCCGTGTGTTCCGGATGCAGCGCAGCGATGTCTTCGCCCTCATTCGAACCACCCGTGACGGTAGTGTCAACAACCAGACGCACAGGAAGGTCGAAGGCCCGCGCGAAGTCGAGGTCGCGCTGGTCGTGGGCAGGAACAGCCATGACTGCGCCGTGACCGTAGTCGGCAAGAACGTAGTCGGCGGCCCAGATGGGTAGACGCTCACCGTTGAGCGGGTTGACCGCATACCGATCAAGGAATACACCTGTCTTGGGTCGGTCGGTGGACTGACGCTCAATTTCGGTCTGCTTCTGCACTTTTGTCAGGTACGCGGCAAACTCTGCCTGCACCTCGGGAGTTGAACCGGCCGCGAGTTCTGCGGCAATGTCGGAGTCGGGTGCAACGACAAAGAACGTTGCACCGGCCAGGGTGTCGGGGCGGGTGCTGAAGACCGTGACCACTCCCTCGCGGCCTTCAATAGCAAAGTCGATATCTGCACCGGTCGAGCGCCCGATCCAGTTGCGCTGCATCTGCAAGACTTTTTGGGGCCAGTGTCCTTCAAGCTGGTCCAAGTCGTCGAGCAGCCGATCGGCATATTCTGTGATGCGGAAGTACCACTGCGTCAGTTTTTTCTTAACGACTTCTGCGCCGCATCGTTCACAGCGGCCGTCCACGACCTGCTCATTAGCCAGCACCGTTTGGTCGTTCGGGCACCAGTTGACGGGGCTTTCTTTGCGGTAGGCCAGGCCGCGTTCGTAAAGCTTCAAGAACAGCCACTGATTCCACCGGTAATACTCGGGGTCTGACGTGTGCAAGACACGACTCCAGTCAAAAGACACCCCGTAGGAGCGGAAGCCTGCCTTCTGCTGATCAATATTTTCGTAGGTCCATTCGCGCGGGTCGGCCCCGCGGCGAATGGCGGCGTTTTCTGCGGGCAGACCAAAGGAGTCCCATCCGATCGGATGCAGCACGTTGTAGCCCCGGTGACGCCAGTACCGCGCAACGATGTCGGAGTAGAGATAGTTCTCGGCGTGCCCCATGTGCAGGTCGCCCGAAGGGTACGGGAACATCGCGAGTACATATTTGTGCGGACGCTCGGTGTCGTCGGCATCGGCTTCGAACGTATTGTTGTCTGCCCAGTACCTTTGCCATTTGGCCTGTAACGCAGAGAACGAGCGTGCGTCATCGCTGGGCAGGGCTGTGGCAGACAGATTCTCAGACAACGAAGGTAACCAATCTAGAAACTAGAAACGGGAATGACCCCAAAAAGCGTCATCTCCCAGATTATCCGAGATCCCAGGGCACACGTGCCCCCACGGCGGCAAGCGGTCCCTGTGCCTTCAGTGCGACCTCTGCTGTTTCGGCATCCGGATCAGAAAGCGCCGTAATTCCACCGCCGGCACCCACCGTTGCTTCTGTGGCGGTGACGACAACACTGCGAATCACCATCCCGAGGTTCATACCCCCGCGGGCCCCTATGTAGCCAAAGCAGCCGCTATACACTCCGCGCGGGCCTGCCTCGGCCTCGTGCAGCAGTGACATTGCCGCCGACTGGGGCGCACCCGTCATACTCGCGGCCGGAAAAACGGCTGCGAGTAACTCGCGAACGCTCACGTCGGCCCGCAGGGTGCCCTGTACGGTACTCACCAGTTGATGCACTGTCGCGTAACTGTGAATCTGCTGCTGTTGCCCACGATGCACGCTCGCCGGCACACACACGCTGGCCAGTTGCTGCTGCAAACCAGCCGTAATGAGCTCATTTTCTTCTCGTTCTTTGCGACTATTGCGCAGTTCGTCAGCGAGTGCTTGATCGCGGTGCGGATCAGCGTCGCGCGGCCTTGTTCCTTTAATAGGGCTGCTGTGCACTGTTGTGCCCGATATGCGCAAAAACTGTTCGGGGCTCGCGCTCGCAAGTCCTGTTGCGTCCACCCGCACATAGCCACCGTGGGGCGCCGACATTGCCGACCGCAACCGTCCATATATTTCTGCAGAACAGTGCTGTCCAGGAACAGTAAAAGTTGTCGTTGGACACAGCTGTGCCACGTCTGCGCGAGCGATCGCAGCCATGCACGCGCGCACAAGAGCTGTGTATTCAGCGGCGCTGTGGCGGGCCTCAGCGGCAATCAGCGCATCACGATCCAGATCGGGCGTTGCTCGCGACCCCAGCGCAATGGTCGCTTCGACCTCGTCGGCCCATGCTTCGATGTCATCGATGCCGGCAAGCGCCCACACTGCTCCGGTCGCGTGATTAATGGCCACCGCCTGTCGCACCGCGAGCCACGCCGAACCGTCCGTTGACCTGGTGTTGACACCTTCGCGGTTGTTGCGTAGTTCGCGACCCGTTTCGTACGACCACCAGCCCACCCAGCCGCCGGTGAAGGGCGGCAGCGCAGCATCCGGAGTATTCTGTTCTGCTGCAGGAACAGCAAGTATTCGCTCCGGATGCTTCTCTTGCTTGCCCCACCCCACCAGGCTCCAACCTTCGTGCGCATGAGGCCCCGAATCGAGCCAGAACACGTCGGCATGGCGGTCGTTCACATACCAGAACACGGTCTCGAGATGGATCTCTGACGAGACAAGACGAGCATGAAGACGCACGGGGGAAGCCACGTTCACAGAATACGGTCTGCATCACGCCGTACGCTCATTATGTGGATGAATTTCTGCTCGGGTTTCTCGACCTCGTCCAGTCTGTTGACCCCGTTCTGCGCACCATTATTGCCGGTGTTGCCATGATGCTCGAGACGAGCATTCTTATCGGTCTGATCGTGCCCGGTGACACCATTGTGCTGGTGGCCGGTATCGGTGTCACCAACGTTGTTGAGGCCCTAGCGCTGGCGGGAGCCATTGTTATCGGAGCTCTGGCCGGAGAAAGCTTCGGGTTTTGGATGGGCCACTGGGCAGGACCCTATATTCGGCAGTCATGGGCCGGTCGCAAAATAGGTGCAGAAAACTGGAACAGGGCAGAACGTTATCTTCAGCGACGCGGCGGTCTGGCAATTTTTCTCTCCCGCTTTCTACCGGTGTTGCACTCGGTAGTGCCCATGACTGTCGGCATGAGCCGGTACAGCTACCGGCGCTTTTTAGCGTGGACGACGCCCGCCTGCATTCTGTGGGCGGCAGCATATGTTTCTGTCACGTGGGCCGCGGCCGACAGCTATCGTGAACTTGCGCGTCGCTTCCACTTCGCCGGATACGTGTTCGTCGGCATTATTCTTGCGTTCCTTCTGCTGGCCCTACTGGTGAAGAAACTGATTGCGCGTGCCGAAGCTCGCCATATGGACGCGGTAGAAGACAACGAGAACGTGCAAGACTGACTCTATGCCCGCTGTTTCTTCTGGCCCCGGACACGGCCGGATCCACTGGTTCGCTCGACTTGAGCACCGTCTTCATGCCTGGCGTGAAGGACGCGCTCGCCGGCGCGGACACCAACCGACCATTGTTCCTTTTCCGGGTTATGGGGGCCCAGGCTGGGTGCGGGTTGTTGGGCGCGTGCTTATTCTTCCGCCGCGGCGTCGGCCACGGCAGGGTTCTCCCGCGCGGGGCTGGCGAAGCTTTGCCGGTATTCCCGTGAGTTCTGCCACGGTCACCATCCATATTGACGGTGTTGATCACGATGTCATTGCCGACCGCGGTGGTGTGATTGACACGGTCATACCTGCCGAACTTGCTGCGGGCTGGCAAACGATTTCAATGAGCGTCGAGAACCGTACCGCAGCCGAGACTTCCGTCTTCGTCGTGTCTGATGACACCACTTTCGGTGTTGTATGCGATGTTGACGACACCGTGATGGTCACCGCGCTGCCGAGGCCGCTGGTAGCGGCATGGAACTCTTTTGTGGTCGACGAACACGCCCGCATGCCCGTGCCGGGTATGGCTGTGCTACTCGACCGGCTCATGACCGAGAATCCCAATGCACCCATGGTGTATTTATCGACGGGCGCATGGAATGTTGCCCCGACGCTGTCTCGCTTTCTCTCACGCCACCTGTTTCCGCGGGGTGCTTTCTTGTTGACCGACTGGGGTCCCACGCACGACCGCTGGTTTCGCAGCGGACAAAAACACAAGCTCGATAACCTACGGCGTCTCGCGCAGCAGTTTCCTCATGTGCGATGGCTCTTGATCGGTGACGACGGCCAGCACGACCCCGCTATCTACACAACGTTCGCCCGCGAGTACCCTGAGCAGGTTGCAGGCATTGCTATTCGCCGCCTTCTTCCTGCCGAGGCAGTACTAGCCGGGGCTCGCGGAGCCGAAGACACTCCGGCCGCACATACGCCGTGGGTGAGCGGTCATGATGGCGCACGGCTTCATGAACGCCTGATAGAAGAGGGCATCATGCGCGCGAGTGGATCTTCGTAAAATCATGCACCACACAGTTCTTGACCGCGACGAATGGCAGACACGTGCGCACGCCCACCGCGTGCGGGTAGACGAATTGACTGCTGCGCATCGCGAGCGCGCGGTGCGGGGCGAGAAGCATCCGGTGTGGGATTTTCTTTTCACCTACTACAGCTATAAACCCTCGCTGCTACGCCGCTGGCATCCGGGAGCCGGTGTGGTGCTGCTTGACGCGCCAGAACGTGCCGAATGGCGCTGGTATGCCGCGGGCCCGAACCCTGATTCTGTTGTTCCGGATGCTGCGGCTTTTACCGCCGACATGCCACGCTTGGCATCGCTGGTCGATCACATGCTGCGCCGCGTTCCACAGCAGGCAGCCCGTTTTGACTGCTTTGGGTTGCACGAGTGGGCGATGGTGTATCAGGCCGACGAGCGTCGCCACGAAGTCGCGCTACGGTTGGGGCAGAACGGCACCGACGAAGTGGTCGAAAGCCATCGGTTACGCTGCACCCACTTTGATGCTTTTCGGTTCTTTACCGCGCCTGCCCGGCCCCGCAATGAACAGCCGCTGCGGCGCGATGATCAGGTTCGTTTCGAACAGCCCGGATGCCTGCACGCCGGAATGGACGTGTACCGGTGGGCGGTCAAGCTGGGCCCTCTGGTGCCCGGAGATCTGCTGCTTGACGCATTTGAGCTGGCCCGCGACATCCGGCTGCTCGATATGAAGGCCTCGCCGTACGATCTCTCGGCCTGGAACATCGCGCCCGTGCGTATTGAAACACCCGAGGGCAAAGCCGAGTATGTTGAGGCCCAACGCGTCTTTGCCGAGCGAAGCAATACACTGCGCCGGATGCTACTGCACGCGTGGACAGCCACACCGCATGCTACTCGGCCACCGGCTGCCACCGAGAAGCATCGGCAGCACCCACCTGTAACCGCAGCATAGTCACACGCGTCGCGGCGTCACGAAGCCGCTCGGCAGGTATCTCACCGCGGTCAACCGATGCCGCAATTTCTTGCGCGATCGCTGTGGCTGTGGTGGCGTCGGTGCCCATCATGGTGAGCACAATGTCGGCTCCGGCTGCCAGCGCCCGCGCGGCATTTGCTGTCGGGTCTGCAAGAGCCGGCTCGCCCGTAGCCATGAGCATGCCGAGATCATCGGTCACGAGCACGCCGTCAAAACCCAGTGCTTCGCGGGCGATGCCGTACCACTGTGGCGATAGGGATGCGGGTTGCGCATCGACCGACGAGTATTCGAGGTGCCCCACCATCAGCAGCGACGCACCGGCCCGCACACCGTCAACAAAAGGTTGACCATCGTGACCGAACCAGTCGTCGTAGCCGAGCGTTGTGGTTGGAATCATGTCGTGCGAATCGCCCTCAGCAGCGCCGTGGCCAGGAAAATGCTTGAGTGTCGACGCGACGAACGGCTCTTGCCCGCGGGTTGCTGCCGCCGTTGCTGCTCCCGCTTCGCCCGCATTGGTTCCTAGTGCACGGCCATAAATAAACGACGATCCGGATGCCGGCACATCGGCGACCGTGCCAAAATTCACGGTGATTCCATCGCGAGCGATGACTGCCGCGCGAGCCGAAAAAGCCTGTTCCACAGTGACACCGTCGGCACCCTTCAGGTTCTGCGCTGAAGCAAAAACATCCCAGGGTAAACGGCTCACATCGCCGCCCTCCTGGTCGATCGCAACGAGAGCAGGCAGCAACGGATTGTCACCGCGAATAGCCTTCGTGAGCGCCCGCAGTTGTTCTTCATCGGCAGGGATGTTTGCGCCCATCAGCAAAAAACCGCCCCAGCCCTGACTCATGTACTGGCGTGCTTCGTCGGGGTCGGTCGTTGAGATATGTCCCATCACGACCATGGCGGCCTGTTCCTCCACCGAGAGCTCTGCCACGAGCGACTCGGCATGCGCACGCAGATCATCACGGGTCTCAGCCTCGATATGCACGTCTCCGGCAGCAATGGCGTCGCTTTCGGCGGCGGTGGCTGGCGCAGCATCCGGTACTCCAATGCCGAAGCCGAGAAGAACCGCAGCGGAGACGGCGACGGTGCGAAAAATTCGGCGCATGCCTCCACACTATGTGGTCGGTGAGACAGCGATGGCGGCCGATGCGACAGCGGGGATCGTGGCAGTCGCAGCAGAGGTGCTGACACTGTTGTGGCGCTGCAAAAAGTTACGCACCCCAATGGCCGCGCGCCTGCTTGCACGGTTCGCACCGATCGTGCTCGCCGAGGGGCCATAGCCGACAAGCTGCACGCGGGCATCGAGCGCCGCCTGTGTGCCTCTCCCCCGCTGTGTTAGCTGGATTCCACCGTGTTCACTGCGCAGCCGCAGCGGCGCCAGGTGCGCCACGGCCGGCCGAAAGCCCGTGGCCCACAGAATCACATCGGCCGCCAAAAACGTGCCATCGGCCCAGCGCACCCCCGTCGGTTCGATGCTGCTAAACATGCGTCGCGGTGATCGGTATGCGCCGAGCGCTGCGGCTTCCTTTTCTTGTTCGCGCAGCTGCAGGCCCGTAACGCTCACGACACTCGCCGGTGCAAAGCCCTGCGCTACGCGCTCTTCGACGCGTGCGACTGCGGCAGCGCCGATCTCTGGCGTGAATTCGTCCGTACGCCATTCGGGTTCTCGCCGGGTCACCCAGGTTGTGCGGGTTATAGGTGCAAGCTGCCCTGAAAATTGCACGGCCGACGCCCCCGCACCCACGACGATCACGTGTTTGCCGCGCAGATATTCGCGGCCCGGATACGTGGCGGTGTGAAACTGTTCTCCCGCAAACTCGCGGATTCGCGGTATGTGCGGCACAAACGGCTGCGTCCACGTGCCCGTGGCGTTCACGAGGGTTTGGGTCAGCCATTCACGCCCATCCGCGGCATGCACCTGCAAGAGCCCCCGTTGGTTATTCACGCGCGTCACGGTCACCGGGCGCAGAATCGGCAGGGCGTGTAGCCGTTCGTAGTCGTCAAAAATCGTGGGTACGGCGGTGCGGGCAGGCTCACCGGATGCCGCAGGCGCAACGCCATCGGGGAGTTCTGCCACCCTGTGCACATCGTTCATAGTCAACTCGGGCCACCGGTGCTGCCACGCTCCCCCGGGCGCGGCGTTGTGGTCGAGCACAACGTGGTGGATTCCACGCTGCTGCAGGTGATACGACGCTGAAAGGCCTGCCTGCCCGGCGCCGATCACAATACTTTCGTACACATGTGCTGTAACCGTGCGATGATGCAAATGCTTCCCCCGCGCATAATTCTTCGCACCGGATACAAGGAGACCTATGACACGCATTGGAATCATCGGCGGGGGCAACATCGCTGTCGCGCTGGCACAAAATATTGACTCACACGACTCCCTCAGCCTGTCGTGGTGGCGTGCTCGCTCCCAGCGCGAGCATGCAGCGTCGGCGTCGGTTCCGCTCCGCACGGGCACCCCGGATGACGCAGAACTAGCCCGCACCGACCTCGTTGTTGAAGCCGCGCATCCGACTGTTGTCGCAGAGTGGGGCGAGCGGATACTACGCACAAGCAACATGATGGTGGTGTCGGTGGGGGCCCTGGCCGATGCTGCACTGTATGAACGTCTGCGTGCCACCGCCACCGAGTACGGCACGTCGTTGATTGTTCCGTCCGGTGCCCTCGTGGGGCTTGATGGAGTGCTGGCGCAGCAGTGGGATTCGGCGGTCATCACCATGACGAAGGCACCGCAGCACCTCGAGCCTTCCCCCGTGGGTATCGACGCAGTAACGACGCTGTTTGACGGCTCGGTAGCAGAGCTTGCCCAGCAGTATCCGCGCAATGTGAATGCCATGGTGGCGTTTGCTATCGCATCCTGCGGCCTCGATGACACGGTGGCTCGTCTTGTGTGTGATCCGGATGCCACTCATGGCAGCATCCGGATGGAACTCGCACAGCGCACCGGAGCACGCCTGACGGTGGAGAAGCGGCAACCGATGGTGGGCGTTTCGGGTAGCGAAATGATGCAGTCGATTATCGACTCGGTACACCGGGTGTCGTCTCCGACCCATCCCGGGGTTGTTTTCGCGTAGCTTTTCATCGGCATTGTGGTGGTTAACCCTGGTCGGGAGCTAAAAAACCTGGTAGAAGTGGCCAAGGAGGCATAGCTCTTTCATCGACAAGAGCTTGTGAAACTATGCATCGTAATTATTGTGCGCCGACGAAAGAACGTGCCGTTCGTGCTGCCCTGACCCTTTTTCTCGCCCTACCCGCGCTCGTTCTTACCGTGGGGTGCGCGCCCACAAAGAGCGCAACGCCAGAGCCGGTGCCGACAGACACCGCGAACGCTGCCGATGACCGAGAAACACAAGACAGCACGCCAACTCCGCAGGCTCAGGAGGTAGACACGACGGAGTGTGTTGTGGGTACGTGGCTGTTTTCTCATGACGAGATGCAGGCCTACTACGACTCGATCGCACCGGAGGGTTCAACCATCACGGTCGACGGTTCAACAACGCTCTCGTTCACCGAGAGTGAATACGAGTTTCAGCCCGACTTCTCGCTCACGATCGATTTTGGGATGGAGGCAACAGCCACCGTGACGGGCGCAATCGGCGGCACCTATATTGGGCTTGACGTGCAGGTCACCACCGAACAGGAATACAACGATCTCCAGCTCGATGGCGAAGTCATGGGACAAAAGGTCGACCTTACCGAGCAGGCGGCGGCCTATATGGAAATGTATCGTTTGGTCGATATTCCGTGGGAATGCTCAGGCGACACACTCACGCTGTACTACCTCACGGCAGACAACACGACGTTTCCAGCCCAGCTGACTCGCATGTGACGCGCAAGCGGCAAGTACCCGTGTTCCGAGGTTTCCACTCTTGACGAGTGTGTTCAGAATGCTAGGGTGTCAAGAAGATTGTTACTGAAACCCGAAAATTGCCCTTGACCGGGCAAATTTTAGACTGAGTGTATTATTTGCCGGTGTGGGGCTCCTCCAATGGAGAAGAACACAACATGTCTAAAAAGGCCGATCAAGCCTCTTACCCCCATACTGAACCGCAGCGTTCTGTGTCGCGCCGCAGCGTCGTGAAAGGCGCTGTCTGGGCAGCTCCTGTAGTCGCACTGTCGGTGACGGCACCAGCTCATGCTGCTTCGGAGTGCACGAATTTTGTGCAGGTTTTAGGCTCGTGCTCGCTCCATGACAACAGTGCCCCCGGATACGTCACGCCATCGTTTAGCTTTAGCAATTACACGTGCCCTCTGAATAGTGGTTCACGTTTAGCGATCACGGGTCCTGGTGCCGGTAATCCTTCGCTGTGGGATTTCTCGGCCCTCAATCAGGCAGGAATCACTCAGTACGTCGTAACCGCCGATGATCCCGACACTCTCGTGATTCTTTTCACGGCCGACACCCCGGGCGTTTTTAATGTCCCTTCCATTAGTGCTGTACTGCCGTTTGATTCAACTCCTGTCAGTTACACCATGAATTGCACGATTATTAACGCGACTTTAGAGCCCGGATCGAACCTCATCGATGTGCTGAGTTTCGATGAGAATGGCGAATGCAGCACTATCTTTGGAGAGGGATGAGACCGCGCAGAATTTCACTCCAGTCGATGCTGGGAAGAAGCGGCGCAACAATCTCGTAAAATGCGGCAGCCTGGTCAATAAACTGCTGCCACTCGCCGAGTATTGCCTGCACGTCGCCGGTTGCTACTTCAAGCAGTACGCCCACGGTTGATGTGACGAGGTCTCCGTTGTCGTTAACGTCGGTGTCTTGGCTCATGGGTGAGAGCATGGCGGTGATTGACGAGGGTGTGACAGTACCGGCGATATTGAGGGTCACAGCAACGGGGTTATAAACCAGTGGTTGACTAAAAATCACGGCGCCGACGGGAATTTCTGTCGCGGTGGTGTGGGTGAGCAGTGTCGTGCCGCCGGTATTAATCGCCTGCACCGCGCCGATCTCGGGCAGGTGTGCGTTGATGAGATTGATGTCGGAGGTCACCTGAACGGTCACGGTTGTTCCTGCCGGGATAGCGGAGGGTCCGTTGTTTACTGCCACGATCGATCGGGGGTAGGTGGCCGAGGCGAAGAATAGGCCTTCGCTTTGTACTGCCAGGTCGCGGAATCGGTCCATGAAAGCCGAGACAGCAAGGTCCCACGCAGAATAGATGGCAAGTTCTTGCAAATATTCTGCGACTCGCTCTAAATACTGTGTGTTTGCCAGTCCGACATCAACACCCCATTGTGCGTAGTCGATGCCATATTGTGTCCATCCGCTGGGGTTGGTGAAGATGTTGCCCCACGGTTTGGGTGGTTCTGGTGGCAACACAAGTTCGGGTGCCTGAGGTTTTTGTGGGCCGAGGCTTCGAACTGCTCCTTCAATGAAGTCGATAACAGCGAATGAAACGTCGCGCGTTGACCCTTCAATGATGTCGCCGAATCGCAGCACAATGTCGCTGGTGATGGGAGCTGATGCTGAGGCCAGTGGTGCTTGAACCGACATCATGATGACGGGCGCGGCCCACGCTGCCGCTTTTACGACGGTGCGACGACTCGGCTCGAAAACAGATATTTGTCGCGCCCCATTATCAACAGCATTTGTCATGCTTTTCTCCCCAGAAAATGCCAGACGTATGCTCTCTGGCCGAGCTCGGATATTCCGCTGAAATTAGCAGTCGTCCAGACAGCGGGGCAACGAAAGATTAATCTTTTCGGGGTCATCTGATTGTCGCTTATCTCAGCGTCATTTTCGCCATTGAATCAAGCCACGCTCATGACAATGCTGAGTTCGCCCGCCGGAGCGTTGACGCCGGGGGTATGCAGTCACTGGCCCAGTTGGCGTGAAGCCCCGGTGAATAGCCGTGTGTACCTATCGAAGGAAAAGTGGAACCGCCACGGGGACTGTCACAAGCGCGAATGCGAACGTGACGGTGTAGTGAGTTCGAGTCTGCTTCGCTCTGCGAATCGAGACTGGGAGGAAGAACATCGACGAATCACCGAACGTGCAAGTCTTCACTTCCGAAGAAAGAAGAAAAACCCTGGGAACCAGGGTTTTTTGTGGACCTGAGGGGACTCGAACCCCTGACCCCCTGCATGCCATGCAGGTGCGCTACCAACTGCGCCACAGGCCCAAACTTGTTGCGGCGGCTTCCGCGGCAACTCATTTAGAGTACTACATTCGTCGAGACAACAGCCAATCGTGCTGCGCGCTGTGCCGGGTCGGGCGTGTTGTCGCCACGCCCGATGCGCTTACTCCCCTGCGGCTGTTTCGACGACCGGGATCGGCACTGCAGGGCAATCTTTCCACAGCCGCTCAAGACCATAAAAAGCGCGCTCCTGCTCGTGGAAAATGTGCACAACAAGGTCACCGAAATCCATGAGCACCCAGCGTGCCTCCAGACGCCCTTCACGCAGGGTGGCCTTAAAGCCCGCGCGAATCATACGCTCGTCAATTTCATCGGCGATCGCGGCAACACCGCGCTCACTAGCGGCACTCACGATCAGAAAAATATCAACAAGCGGCAATGGCTCCGAAACGTTTAACGCAACAAGCTCCTCGCCGCCCTTAGCCTCTGCAGCTCCCGCTGCAATACGCAGCATCTCCATCGCTGATTCCGGCGATTGCATCAAGAGAAAACACCCGTCGTAAAGGCAACAACAACAACACCGACCAGAGCCAAAGCCAAACCGCCCGCAGTGATCGTCAACGCCAACATCATCCGGTTACCCTTATCGGGCTGCGGCGGCCGAATAACCTCGGCAGCAGGCTTAATCGTACTGATCGCCGAACTCGCCGCAATCGGTGTGGGCGACGACGTTGGCGGAAGCTCATTATCAATCAGAACAGCATCTGCTTCTTTACCGTCGGTGGTACCCGGAGCAGACCCGGTCGAACCCAAACCCATCGGCAAATCATACGAACCAGTAACAAGCACCTGGCCTGCCTGACCAATAGGGCCAGATAGCGAAGGAATCCCCGGCTCCCCAGCAAAAATCAGCGCATTTGGAGAACTGCTCGACCCGCTGCCGTCCTGACCAACAAGATCATCATAAGAATGCGTCAGAGCCCGAGCCTGCTGCTTTTCTGGCCGCTGCAGAGGCGGAACATCTTCGGGCGTCGGAGCCACAGGAACCTGCAAAGGAGCAGCATCCGGCGTCGTCACTCTCGAAGCAGCAGCCCCGGAATGAGTGACAGGCTGGGCCGCACCCGTCAGCGGAGTATGCTCCACATCGGTCGGGGGCACCGGAACCTGAGGATTAGTCCACAGTCCAGTCGGCTGCGGCACCACGGGAGCTGTGTAGGAATGCTGCGGTGCTGGTCGCGAAACAGGCGCCTGCGGAGCCGCAGGGCTCTCATACGACGGAGTCGGGTACGCAGGAGCCGCATGACGACCAAAGGTCGACGGTGCAGCGCCCGACGGGGTGGGTGCACCAACACCGACCGGAGTGGGCGTGTGCTCGGGCACAAGAGGAACGGATGCTGTTCGCACGCGCTCCTGCTCACGAATTTGCCGGCGCGTCAACGGTGTTTCTGGCTGGGCAGGTGCGGTAGAAGGCACCTCAGGGAGCACGACCGGCTCGGCAGCACGAGGCAAAGGTGCAGCTGGAGCGCTACCGCCTCCCGGACTCCCGCCCTCCGGCGGCCCCTGGGTAGCGGTGCCTTCGGTTAGTCGACGCTCACGCAACTGTTTGCGCGTTAGCTGACCAACCCCCTGCTCCGATGTGCTCATGAATTGCTCCGATACAGATGATGCTTCGCGATGTACTGGACGACGCCGTCCGGAACCAAATACCACACAGGCTCCCCCTCCTGCACTCTCTCACGACACGCGGTCGACGAGATCGAAAGAGCGGGAATCTCAAGCTGACTCACAACATCACTGGGCAAACCCGTGATGTTCAACACATGCCCGGGTCGTGAAACCGCAACGAAGTGAGCCAAGTCCCACAACCCATCATGGTCTCTCCAACTGAGAATCTGCGCTATGGCATCAGCACCCGTAATGAAGAAAAACTCTGCATCCGGTCGCTCACGACGCAGATCACGCAGAGTGTCAATCGTATAAGTGGGGCCCTCACGATCAATATCAACCCGACTGACCGTAAACTGCGGGTTTGATGCAGTCGCAATCACCGTCATTAAATAGCGGTGCTCGCTATGAGAAACACCACTCTTTTGCCACGGTTGACCGGTCGGTACAAACACGACCTCATCAAGACCAAAAGAATGGGCGACCTCGCTGGCAGCCACAAGGTGGCCGTGATGGATGGGATCAAACGTCCCACCCATCACTCCAATACGAGGAGCGCCCTTCGCAGTCGTCATGCGATATGGCCTCAGTGGCCCTGCTGGGCTCCGCTGTCGGTTTTGCCGTGAGCCTTCGCCCACGCCTCGGCCTTTTCAGGATGGCGGTTCGCGACACTCCGGTACGACAGTGTTACGCATCCCAGCAGCGCAAAAATTGCCGCCGCAATGAGACCCGCTGGAAGGGTCTGCAGGGCGATGTTCCCGTGCTCCGCCTCGGCGGCGGCAGCGAGCAGGATCTGAGCGGCAGCGTTCATCGTCTCTCCAATATCAGCGGGCGAACGTACGTCAACATGTAAGTCTACCGCTACGCACGCGTCTGGCCCGCACCACGCGCCAACCACTTGGTGCTGGTCAGCTCGGTAAGACCCATCGGTCCGCGCGCATGCAGCTTTTGCGTGGAAATTCCCACCTCGGCACCGAATCCAAACTCGGCCCCGTCGGTGAAGCGCGTCGACGCGTTCGACAGCACAACAGATGCGTCCACTTCGGCCAAGAAGCGCTCGACATTACGAACATCCGTCGAAACAATCGATTCGGTATGCCCGGTTGAATACTGGCGAATATGCGCGAGCGCTTCGTCGAGCGACGACACGACGCGCATAGCAAGGTCAAGACTGAGATACTCTGCTGCCCAATCATCGTCGGTGGCAGCAACAGCATCCGGAGCCAAAGACTGCACGGTGTCATCGCCGTGCACGGTAACACCATGTGCACGAAGCTCCGAGACAAGACCAGGCACGAGCCGCTGTGCAGCCGCCTGCACCACCAACACTGTCTCGACTGCATTACACACGCTCGGCCGCTGCACCTTGGCGTTGATAACGATGTCGCGCGCCCAGTCATCCGGAGCCGACTCATCGAGCACAATATGCACAACCCCCGCACCCGTCTCAATCACCGGTACGGTCGACTCCGTTACCACCGTCTCGATCAGCCCGGCACTCCCCCGGGGAATAAGAACATCGATAAACCCGCGCCCCTGCATGAGTGCCCGTGCACCCTCACGCCCAAAATCATCGACCGTCTGCACGGCTTCGGCATCAACACCAGCACGCGCCAAAGCTTCGCGCATGACATCGACCAACACACTGTTGGTTTCTCGTGCAGCACTGCCGCCACGTAGCACAACAGCGTTGCCCGACCGCAGTGCAAGCGCAGCAATATCGACTGTCACGTTGGGGCGGGCCTCATAAATAACACCCACCACACCGAAGGGAACTTGTACCTGCTCGAGCGCAACGCCGTTGGGCATACGATGCCCGCGAATAACACGACCCACCGGATCGGGCAGAGCAGCCACCTCGCGAACAGCCGCAGCCAAAGCCGCCACACGCTGCTCGTCCAGACGCAAACGGTCGGTGAGCGCCTCGGTCAAACCCTCACTGCGACCACGAACAATGTCTCGCTCATTCGCCTCAATGATTTCTGCTGTGGCCTGCTCAATCGCCTCGGCGATCGCATGCAATGCTGCATGTTTATCGTCGCTCGTGAGCTGGGCGATCGCACGCGAAGCATCTTTTGCGCGATGTAAACGGTCATGCACCGTATCGGTCGCAGCGGCAGCAGAAACAGTGGCAACAGCATCCGGGGTCATGGCCTCAGTGTACCGAGCCTGACGCGCCTGATGCGCGTGTGCGTCAGATCGTGACAGTCGGTTCTGTTACTGGTTCGAACCAGGTTCCGATAGAGTCACCGGCCAAAGCGCGAGCCACCAAATCGGCATGCGTTACCAAGACACCGATACCGGATGCCGCAGCCATACGCGCTGCCGAAACCTTGGTCGCCGCTCCCCCCGTGCCCACACTATTGACCACCGATGCACCAAATTCAAGGCCACCGAGTTCTGCACCGGCAGGAATAATATCGATGGGTTCGGCCGTCGGATCGGTCGGAGGCTTCGTGTACAAATTGTCGACATCGCTCAGCAGTACGAGCGCTTCTGCACCGGTCAACTCAGCAACCAGCGCACCCAACCGATCGTTATCACCAAAACGGATCTCTTGCGTGGCGACGGTGTCGTTCTCATTCACGATAGGAATCACGCGAAGTTTAAGTAGACGGTCCATTGCACGGCGGGCGTTACTGCGTGAGGTTGGATTCTCGAGGTCACCTGTTGTCAACAGCACTTGACCGGCAACAATGCCGTGCTCTTGAAAAGCCTGCTGATACCGGTAAACCAGATAGTTTTGCCCCACGGCCGCGGCAGCCTGCTGCGTCGCGAGATCATTCGGGCGACCTTCGAGCTGCAAAAACGGTATTCCTGTGGCAATAGCACCCGAAGAAACAAGCACAACCTCGGTGCCACGGGCATGAGCCTGAGCAAGTGCATCAACAAGCACAGGAATCCGCCACGCGGCATCACCACTGATGGATGATGAGCCCACCTTGACAACGATACGTCGTGCTGTGGCGATATCTTCGCGCCGATGTGCGCTCATTCTTGTGCTGTTCCCTCCGCATTACTATTTCGTGCCTGCTTTTCCGCTTCGCGCTCTGCTTCTAGCTCTGCACGGGCCTCAGCCTTGGCATCCATCAGCGCGTGATACTCCTCGCGTCGCTGTGCAGTGGTACGCCGCGTGCGTTCGTCGAGTCGGGCATCCGCTCCACGAGGCCCGACCATCAACTCAGCAGTCGAGCTGACAGACGGCTCCCAGTCGAAGACGACTCCGTCGCCTTCACCGATAACAACGGTTGCTCCCGGTGTTGCACCGGCACGAAACAGTGCGTCTTCCACGCCCAGCTTCTGCAGCCGGTCGGCCAAATATCCGATGGCTTCGTCGTTGCGAAAATCGGTCTGATGCACCCAGCGCACAGGCTTTTCACCCAGCACACGGTACAGATTGCCGTACGTGCCGCCCTCTACACGCACGCGGAACGGGGCCTCGGCACTGCGGGGGCGGATAACTACCCGCTCGGCGGGTTGCGCTTCGGCGGCCTGCGCCACAGCCGCGCGGTGTTCATTGACCAGTGTGGCCAGCGCAAAAGTTAGCGGCCGGAGCCCTTCACGAGCGACCGCAGAAATTTCGAAAACGGTAAACCCGCGGGCCTCAAGTTCAGGGCGAACCATCTGTGCCAGTTCGCGGGCATCCGGCACATCAACCTTGTTCAAAGCGATCAGCTGCGGTCGGTCAAGGAGCGGCACTTGCCCTTCGGGAACCTCATAGGCGGCCAATTCCGCCAGAATTACGTCGAGGTCAGAGATCGGGTCGCGATCAGATTCGAGCGTTGCGCAGTCGAGAACATGCAGCAGCGCAGAACAGCGCTCCACGTGTCGAAGAAAATCGAGGCCCAGGCCGCGCCCTTCGCTTGCACCCTCGATGAGACCGGGCACATCGGCCACAGTAAACCGCGTATCGCCGGCCTCAACAACACCCAAATTCGGATGCAGCGTGGTAAACGGGTAGTCAGCGATCTTGGGCCGCGCCGCCGATACGGCCGCAATCAGACTCGATTTTCCGGCCGAGGGGTATCCGACGAGGGCTACATCGGCGACGGTCTTTAGTTCAAGAACAACATCGCCTTCAAAACCCGGAGTTCCCAGCAGGGCAAAGCCCGGGGCCTTGCGCTTGGTGCTGGCCAGTGCAGCATTGCCCAGGCCGCCTCGACCGCCCTCAGCAATAACAAGCTTTTCGCCCGGCGTCACCATGTCTGCGATTACTTCGCCATCCGGACGCTTCACAACGGTGCCCACCGGAACCGGCAACTCAAGATCTTCGCCCGTGATACCTGCACGCAGATCGCCCATACCGAAGCCACCGTTGGTGGCGCTGCGATGCGGCGAGTGATGGTACGACAGCAGCGTGGTCTCTTGCGGGTCGGCCACAAGAATAATGGCGCCGCCGTTACCCCCGTTACCGCCGTCCGGACCACCCAGGGGCTTAAATTTTTCGCGACGCACCGACACGCAGCCGTTGCCGCCCTTACCGGCACGCAGATGAAGTGTCACGGTGTCAACAAATGTGACCACAACCACATCTCCTCTCGGCTGCTTACACCATCAGCAGATACGCAGACGGGGCGAGCATATAGCCCGCCCCGTACTGTAAAAATTAAAAAGTAATTATTCGGCAGCTACGATGCTGACAACCTTGCGGCCAGCCTTCGAGCCGAACTCCACCGAGCCCGATTCCAACGCGAACAGCGTGTCATCCTTACCACGGCCAACGTTAACGCCGGCGTGGATACGGGTACCACGCTGACGGACAAGGATTTCACCCGCGTTGACAACCTGACCGCCGAAGCGCTTCACGCCAAGTCGTTGTGCATTAGAGTCGCGACCGTTACGGGTCGAACTCACACCCTTCTTTGATGCCATTGTTCTTGACCTCTCGCGATTACTTGATGCCGGTGACCTTGACGCGCGTCAGCTCCTGGCGGTGACCAATGCGCTTGCGGTAACGGGTCTTGTTCTTGTACTTCTGAATGACGATCTTGGGGCCGCGAAGATCGCCGATAACCTCTGCCGTGACCTTCACCTTTGCCAGCTTTGCAGCATCGGTGGTCACCGCGGAGCCGTCGACGAGAAGCACGGCGGGCAGCTCAATCGTCTCGCCCTGGGCAGCCTGAACGCGATCGAGTTGAACAATTGTTCCAACCTCGACCTTCTCCTGCCGTCCACCGGCGCGCACTACTGCGTAAACCACTTCACACCTGTTTCGTTGGGGAGCCGAACGGCTCCATAATCTCACGGTAAGACTGTGCTTGCATCGGAGCTTCAACGGGGGTCCGCGGGGCGATCGCGATGGCAAGTCTGGTCCGCGGCGTCCGACCACAGTCGACGCGCGTTGCACCAAGGAGCTACTTTACCGGATGATTCCCTCATCTCGCAAAAGCATCGCGCTGCGTGTTGAATCGGGTCCGCGTAAGATTCCCACCATGGTGATCCTCGTTGACGACCCGATCTGGCCCGCACATGGCATGCTGTGGGCACACCTCGTTAGCGACCACTCGCTCGAAGAGCTTCACAGCTTTGCACGCCGCACGAAAATTTCTCCGCGCGCGTTCGACCGTGACCACTATGACGTCCCCGCACGTGAAGTGCCCCGGCTCATTGAGGCCGGGGCACAGCAGGTGGCAGGAAAAGAACTGGTACGACGACTTATTGCCTCAGGAATCCGAGTCCGCGCCCGCGACCGATGACGCCGGATCGTGCGACGATGAAGCCTCAGAACTAGCGTTATCCGTAGCATCCGGAGTCTTTAATAGCTCGGTGACCGGGGCATGAACCACCGGGGTTCCCGTCAGGGCTGCGGTTGTTACCCTGCGGCGATTACGACCTTGCCCCGGAGCCTTGGGCTCAGGAAGGGCATCGAGCACGGAGTCCAATAGCTGCTCTGCCTCGGTTTTCGGTGCCGAGCGCTCTGGAGTGCGACGCTTGCGCGACTTGCGCGGGCGTTCCGTGGCCGCGACAGCCTCTTCGGATGCTGCTTCTACGGCAGCAGTCTCTTCGCCATCGGCAGTGGCCACAATAGTCGACGCCGCAATCTGGGCCAGAGCAGACTTTGCGCCCTCAGAAATCACATGCGCATTGCCATTCGATGGCGCAGAAGTACTGTTTGCGTGGCTCTGCGACGAGGCGTTATTGGAGTTATTGGAGTTATTGCGACGGCGATTCGAGCTGCTAGAACGATGTTTGACCACCGGATCGTGATGCACAATGACACCGCGGCCCGCACACACCTCACACGCCTCACTAAACGTTTCGAGCAGACCAAGACCCAGCTTCTTACGGGTCATCTGCACAAGCCCGAGTGATGTCACCTCGGCCACCTGATGCTTCGTGCGGTCGCGACTGAGGCACTCAATAAGACGGCGGAGCACGAGGTCACGATTCGACTCCAGCACCATATCGATAAAGTCGACCACGATAATGCCGCCGATATCGCGCAGACGCAGCTGACGAACAATTTCTTCTGCGGCCTCGAGGTTGTTCTTCGTTACGGTCTCTTCGAGGTTTCCCCCCGAGCCGACAAACTTACCCGTGTTCACATCGACCACCGTCATGGCCTCTGTACGGTCGATGACGAGCGAGCCACCGGAGGGCAGCCACACCTTGCGGTCAAGCGCCTTCTCGATCTGTTCGGTAATGCGATAGGCGTCAAAGGGATCTTGCTCACCGGAGTACGCCTGCACACGCTCCAGCAGGTCGGGAGCAACGCTTTCCAGATACCCGCGAATTGTACGCAGTGCGTCATCGCCCTGGATAAACATCTTCACAAAGTCTTCATTGAAGACATCGCGAACAATCTTTACCAGCAGATCGGGTTCAGCATGCAACAGCGCAGGAGCATTTTGCGTCTCTACCTGCTTCTGAATGTGCTCCCACTGCGAAGTCAACCGCTGCACGTCACGAGTCAACTGCTCTTCTGTCGCGCCCTCGGCAGCCGTACGCACGATAACGCCCGACGATTCTGGCAGCACCTCTTTGAGAATGCGCTTCAAGCGCGCCCGTTCGGTGTCGGGCAGTTTGCGAGAAATACCATTCATCGATCCACCCGGTACATACACCAGGTAACGACCGGGAAGAGAAATCTGGCTCGTGAGCCGGGCACCCTTGTGCCCCACCGGGTCTTTTGTGACCTGCACCAGCACTTTGTCGCCGGGCTTTAACGCCAGTTCAATACGGCGAGGCTGGTTTCCCGTCTCTACCGAGTCCCAGTCGACCTCGCCCGAGTACAGCACGGCGTTGCGGCCGCGACCAATATCAACAAAAGCCGCCTCCATGCTCGGCAGCACGTTTTGCACACGACCCAAATAAACGTTGCCGATTAGCGACGCATCTTGCGAACGAGCAACATAGTGCTCGACCAGCACGTTGTCTTCGAGAACCGCGATCTGCGTGCGCCCATTTTTCGAGCGAACCACCATTTCGCGTTCTACCGACTCACGACGCGCTAAAAACTCTGCCTCGGTAACGACAGGACGCCGCCTACCTGCATCCCGCCCGTCACGACGACGCTGCTTTTTCGCCTCGAGGCGGGTCGAACCCTTGATAGCTTTCGGCTCGGTAATGTACTCTGTCGTGCGCTGCCGCGACCGTGATTCGTCGCGACTGTCATCGTCGCTCCCGCCAGAAGAACCGTTGCGGCGCCGGCGCCCACGACGACCAGACGCGCCATCGTTATCGCTATGGCGCGGCGACAGCGCAGGCAGCGGAACAATCTCCGGCGCGTAAAAATGCAACTGCGTCGAAACCTTCGAAACAAAGACTTCGGGCAAAAGGCCCAGACTCACGGCTGTGACTGCCGCGGGTTCGGTCTTTTCTTCTGTCGCGGTCTCGGCATCGTGTGGTGCGTTCTCGGCGTCACCGTCAGCTACAGCGGTAGAACTATCGGGCTCATTCGCTTCAGCCGTGTCGGGCTGCTCTGCACGAGGATGGGTAGGGGTGGTCTGGTCATCTTTTTCATCGGCCATCTCTGGCGTACTCCCTGCACGGGCACTGTGTGCTCCGCAAAATCTGGCGCGGTAGTCCATCACCGCGAACTCAATCGGCCTGCGGCCGGCTCATAAGCCCGTACCGCTGGGGTCACGACCCCGAAGTCTCATTGACACCGACTGTGAACCATCACAGTGGGTATCCACAGACATTATCTCACCTTGATCGCCAGAATGTGGCATCCGGCTCTGCTCATTCTCTGGCATGGGGAAAATTTCAGATCGCGCATAGCCATCACTGGCATAATCTGCGCATGACCGCTCCACGCATTCGGCACCCATATTTCGCTGTCTGGCTGATCGTCGCCGGCATCATAGGGTGGTGGGCGGCTTTTCAGCTCACGATAGAAAAATTTGTGCTTCTGGCCGATCCTTCGTCAGAACTCGGCTGTGATTTCAGCGTTCTTGTGCAGTGCGGCGCGAATCTCAACTCGCCGCAGGGCGCAGTGTTCGGCTTCCCGAACCCGATTATTGGACTCACCGGATGGATGGCACCCATCGTGGTTGGAGCCGCACTTCTTGCTGGCGCTCGTTTTCGCCGCTGGTTCTGGCTGCTGTTTGGTGTGGGAATGACAGGAGCACTCGCCTTCGTTGCCTGGCTCATCGGACAGAGCATCTTCGTGCTGAACACGCTGTGTCCATGGTGCATGGTGACCTGGGCCGTCACGATTCCGACCTTCTTTGCCACCATGGTTCATATTTTTCGAGAGGGCGCTGTGCCGATTTCTTCGAGCGCGCGGCGCCGTGCCGAAAAATGGATGACCTGGGTGCCCCTCATGACAATTGCGGGGTTTGCCGTTATCGCCGTGCTTGCGCAGATTCGCCTCGACTGGTTGGCCGAGATAGCACGCCTGTTCGCCTAGAACGTGGCTACGAGAACCAGATCTCTAGTTCGCGGGTCGCCGACTCTACGCTGTCAGAACCATGAACGAGGTTCTGCTGCACGGCAAGACCCCAATCGCGACCGAGGTCACCACGGATCGTGCCCGGTGCCGCCGTGGTCGGATCAGTCGTACCCGCCAAAGAACGGAAACCTTCAATAACCCGGTCGCCCGCCAGACGAATCGCTACGCTCGGGCCCGACATCATGAATTCCAGGAGCGGCTCATAAAAAGGCTTGCCCTCGTGCTCGGCATAGTGAGCAGCGAGGCGGTCACGGTCGGGCTGAACGAGCCGAAGGTCAGTGACGACATAGCCCTTCGCCTCAATACGGGCAAGAATGACGCCCGTGAGGCCTCGCGCTACGCCGTCGGGCTTTACCAGGACAAGTGTCTCTTCAGCGGTCATAGTTTCACTCTCTCTCAAACTGTTCTAGGCCGACTCAGACGCGGTATTAGAGCCAGACGATGAACCACCGCGATCAACGCGGGCCCCCACGATCATCGCATATACCCACATACCGCCGAACACCAGTGCCACGATGAGCATGGCAGGCACGAGAAACGCCGATAGCGCAACAATGACCTGCAGCACCCATCCGGTAATAACGCCTGCCCGAGTACCCACAAACCCGGCTGTGACCACCATGGCAATGCCAACAACGGCACCACCGACAATTCCCCACCACGGCGCAACGCCCTCGGGCAGTGCTTTCAGGCCGTAGACGGTGAGCCCTCCCAAGCCGACAACAATGGCTTCAAAACCAAGCACCACCGAACCCAGCTTTTGGGTAAGGGTGCGCGCTGGACGAGGGCGTGCATTCTGCGAACTCATACTCCCTCTTCTTTCCACTGCTCATCGGCCGCCAACGAAAGAGCTTCTCCTGCCAGCACAATCGAACCGGCAATAATGACGGCTCGTCGCGCGCTCTCTGCCGCCCATTCACGAGCAGTTCGGGCAGCGTCATCCAGGTGCGGGTGCACCGTTACCGAAACACCGAAGTGTTCTGCTGCATCGGCGACAGCATCGGCATCTGTGCTGCGATCAGACTGCGGCACAGTAGCGAAAATATGTGCTGCGCGGGGGGCCAACTGTTCGACAATGCCAGCAGCGTCTTTATCCGCCAGTACTCCCAGCACGACTCCCCACTCATCAAAATCAAAGTAGTCGTGCAGTGCCCGAGCCAGAGCCGCCGCACCGTGCGGGTTGTGCGCCGCATCAACCAGCACCGTGGGCGCAATACCAATCAGCTGCAGCCGGCCGGGTGATGTGGCTTCGCTGAGCCCCTGCGTAACAATATCGGCGGGAATTTTGCGTTCACCACCCCCGATAAGCGCTTCGACTGCTGCAACAGCAAGCGCGGCGTTGTGCGCCTGGTGTGCGCCATACAGCGGCACATATTCGTCGTCGTACCGGCCTGCGAGTCCGCTAATGCTCACCTGTTGTCCACCGACAGCAAGCTTGTGTTCGGCAACACCGAACTCCGATCCTGCTACAGCCAGGGTTGCTGTGTTCTCGGCGGCGGCGCGACGAATCACCTCGGCCGCGGCATCCGGTTGCTCGGCAGAAACCACATACGCCCCGGGCTTGATAATGCCCGATTTCACCTCGGCGATCTTGTCGATCGTGTCGCCCAGTCGGTCGGCATGATCCATGGCGATGGGGGTAATAACGGCAACATCGCCATCGGCAGTATTCGTGGAGTCCCATGAACCCCCCATGCCCACTTCGAGCACGAGCACATCAACGGGGGTGTCCGAGGCAGCAACGAAGGCAAGCACGGTGAGCAGTTCAAAGAAGGTCAGCGGTGCATCACCGGATGCCTCGAGCTCGGCATCAACAATGGCAATAAACGGTTCGACCTCGTCCCACGCGTCGGCCACCGCGGCATCCGGGATCGGCTCGCCGTCGATGAGGATGCGTTCGGTGAAGCGCTCAAGGTGCGGGCTGGTGAACAGACCGGTGCGGAGCCCATGGGCGCGCAGGAGGCTTTCGATCATGCGTGCCGTGGAGGTTTTACCGTTTGTGCCCGTGATGTGAACGACGCGATAGTTTTTTTGTGGGTCGTCGAGTAGCTCGAGAATACGCGCCGTGCGTTCTTTTCTTGGCTGCACCCAGCGTTCGCCTGCGCGCTCGAGCAGTGCCGTGTAGACGGCGTCTGCGCGCTCACGATCATCAGTCATTGCTGTTCTCCGTGGGATTGGTGTCGATCCTGGCGACAATCGGCAGCTTGTTTGTGCCGAGCGCCGCGGCAGCGCTGACAAAAACGCCATCAGCCGGTGTCAGCCAGGGTGTCTCACGCACAACGGCGTCGAGGTGTTCGCTTGCATCGATACGTAGCTCGTAGGCAAGTGTTTCATGCGCGATGAGTTCGCTGTGCGACCGCAGTGCCTCCGCAGCGGCCGAGTCGGCGTTGAGCACAAGAAGAATGCGGTCGCTGACATCAAGCTGTGCTTGTTTGCGTGCTTCTTGTACGACGCGGATGGCATCGCGCGCCATCCCTTCGGCTTCAAGCTCCGGGGTGGTTGCGGTGTCAAGCAGTACGAAACCGCCGCTGGGCACAATCGCCAGCGCTTCACCCTCGGGGCGGCCTGAAGTCTCGAGTGCAAGTTCGTATTCTGCCGGTTCCAGCGCAATGCCACCGGCGGTTATCACGCCGTTCTCTTCTGACCAGTCCCCCGCTTTTGCCGCTCTAATAACGGTCTGTACGTTCTTGCCAAGGCGAGGGCCGGCGGCACGGGCGTTGACACTCAGCCGGTGGTTAATGCCGTAGTCACGAGTTGCCTGTTCGGTCAGTGCCACAAGCTCAACCTGTTTGACGTTGAGTTCGTCGCGAAGAATGTCTTCAAACCGTTCGAGGTCGGCCGCCGCTGCCGTAACAACCGTGAAGCGTGACAGCGGCAAACGCACACGAAGTTTCTCTTTTTTGCGCAGGGCATTCCCGACGCTCGAGAGCTCACGAACAGCATCCATGGCGTCACGAATGTCGTTCGCGGCCGGGAACGCATCGGCATCGGGCCAGTCGGTCAGGTGCACACTGCGTTCGCCTGTAAGGCCCTGCCATATTCTCTCGGTCACCATGGGTGCCAGGGGTGCTGCCACACGGCACAGTGTTTCGAGCACGGTGTACAGCGTGTCGAAGGCTTCGCGGCTGCGAGGGTCGTCGGTTACTCCCACCCAGAAGCGTTCGCGCGAGCGACGGATGTACCAGTTCGTAAGAATCTCCACAAACTCGCGCAGGTGTGCTGCGGCCGTAGTCGAGTCGAGGTTTTCGAGGTCGCGTTGCACGTCACGCACGACGTCTCCTGTGCGTGCCAGAATGTAACGGTCGAGCACGTCGGTGGAGTCGGTACGCCACTGTGCTTGATAACCGGATGCCGCGGCCTCAGCCGTCGTCATGGCGGCATTCGCGTACGTGGCAAAGAAGTACCACGAGTTCCAGAGCGGCAGCAAAAACTCGCGTACTCCCGCACGGATGCCTTCTTCTGTGACGGCGAGGTTTCCACCGCGCAGCACGGAGCTTGACATGAGGAACCAGCGCATAGCGTCGGAACCATCGCGGTCGAAAACTTCGGCAACATCGGGATAGTTGCGCAGCGATTTCGACATTTTGTAGCCGTCGTTTCCAAGCACAATGCCGTGGCAACTCACACCGGTAAACGCGGGGCGACCAAACAGTGCGGTCGAGAGTACGTGCATCACGTAAAACCAGCCGCGGGTTTGCCCGATGTATTCGACGATGAAATCGGCTGGCGCGTGAGAGTCGAACCATTCATGATTGTCGAAGGGGTAGTGCACCTGGGCAAACGGCATGGAGCCGGAATCAAACCACACGTCAAACACGTCTTCGATGCGGCGCATAGTGCTGGCACCGCTCGGGTCGTCGGGGTTCGGGCGTGTAAGAGAGTCAATGTACGGACGGTGCAGGTCAACTTCTCCGTCGGCGTTGCGCGGCAACGTGCCGAAGTCTGCTTCTAGTTCTGCCAGCGAACCATAGACGTCGACCCGCGGATATTCGGGGTTGTCGCTCTTCCATACGGGGATGGGTGAACCCCAGAACCGATTGCGACTGATCGACCAGTCGCGTGCACCTTCCAGCCACTTGCCGAACTGACCGTGCTTGACGTTTTCTGGCACCCAACGAATCTGTTCGTTGCCAGCCAGCAGGTCGTCCTTAATGTCGGTAACGCGAATAAACCAGCTCGAAACAGCCTTATAGATGAGCGGGTTGCGGCAGCGCCAGCAATGGGGGTACGAGTGCTCGTAGCTTTGCAGACGCAACAGCTTCTGGTTGTTGCGGATGATCCGCACCAGCGGTGTATTGGCGTCGAGCCAGAGTTGCCCGGCAACATCGCTCACGTGCGGCAGAAACCGCCCGCCTTCATCGAGCGAGAGGATCGTGGGAATACCCGCAGCATCCGAAACCCTCTTGTCGTCTTCACCATAGGCGGGTGCCTGGTGCACAATGCCCGTACCATCGCTGGTCGTGACGTAATCGTCAACCAGTACCTGCCACGCGTTTTCGGTGCCCCAGGTTTCGGTGTCGCTGTAGTAGTCAAACAGTGGTTCGTAGCGCACCCCGGCCAATTCAGCCCCGATTACCGTGCGTTCAACAGCTTCGGCCGCTTCGGCGGCGTTTTCGTATCCGAGATCGGTAGCGTATCCGGCGAGCAGATCACTGGCGATAAGGTATCGAGCTCCGGATGCCGCCGCATCGGCCGAACCCTCGGGGCCTGCCGGCACCACGACATAGACAATCGCGGGGCCGACCGCCAGAGCAAGGTTGGTCGGCAGCGTCCACGGTGTCGTCGTCCACGCCAGTGCGCGCACGCCCTCAAGTTCGAGCCCCCGCGCCTTTTCTCCGATCAGCGGGAAGGACACGGTGACCGACGGATCTTGACGCGTCTGATACACGTCGTCGTCCATACGCAGTTCATGCGCCGACAGCGGTGTTTCATCGCGCCAGCAGTACGGCAACACCCGGTGCCCTTCATAGGCCAGCCCTTTGTCGTGCAGTGTTTTGAACGCCCACAGCACACTTTCCATATAGTTCAGGTCGAGCGTTTTATAACCGCGCTCAAAGTCAACCCAGCGTGCTTGACGAGTGACATATTCTTCCCACTCGCGCGTGTATTCCAACACCGACGACCGAGCTTTGGCATTGAAGACGTCAATGCCCATCTCTTCGATCTCGCTCTTCTCGGTGATACCGAGCTGCTTCATCGCCTCAAGCTCGGCCGGAAGACCGTGGGTATCCCACCCGAATACGCGATCCACCTTTTTGCCGAGCATCGTTTGAAAGCGCGGAAAAACATCTTTGGCATACCCGGTCAGCAGGTGGCCGTAATGCGGCAGACCATTAGCGAAGGGAGGACCATCGTAGAAAACCCACTCATCGCAGCCTTCACGCTGACTGATCGACGCGGCAAAAGTATTATCGGCGCGCCAAAAAGACTGGATCTCTTCTTCGATCTGAGGAAACCGCGGGCTGGCCGGAAGCGTGGGCCGATCGGCGGCGGCGTCATGAGCCGACGATGATTCGGGTCGCGGTGAGGGCTGAGGGTAGGTCATCGTTTCTCGCAGTGGTCGAAGTGGCTATTGCTGCGAGGACGACCCTACGGCCGCGGTACCACCCCACGTGCACAGCATTCTTACTCCGTGCCTCTTTCACTGCGGCGATAACGGGCCTGCCCCGCCCAGTTCTAATAACCACGTGCGTGGCGTTCTTCTGGGAGCTCCCCGGTGATGGCCGGATCACAGCTGCTGCCGTCTAGTCTACGCTTCTTTTTGCTCGCTGCCTCGGAGCACCCGAGCCACGCTGCTGAGCCCCGAAAGCCCGGCTACTTCTTCAGCCATGAGGGGTACCTCGATGAGCGGGATCGCAGGGCTGTGGGCCTTCAGCATCTGAAGATAGTGGTCTTCTTGCGCTCGCCGCCGGGCGAGCAGCGTGCCCGCATTGAGTGGCGAACGCCGGTTCACCACAAGGCCCGCAATATCCACGTGCAGGGCAGTCAATGCGTCGATCACCTCGATTGTTTCGGCGACGGGCATTGCTTCGGCCGTCGAAACAACAACGAACCCGGTAGAGCTTGCGTCGGTGATGGCTGTTCGTAGCCCCTCAAAACGTTCTTTTCGCTGGTGCAGCACCCGGCGCAGCTGTGCGTCGGCGTCAGATTCCGGATGCTGACGCCCGGCCAAACTCCGCATAGCTGCGCTGTATCTCTCGGACCTGTCGCGGTTGCGCAGCAGAGTTTCGGTCCAGTCGGTGAGCTGCCCGGGTAGAGCGAGCAGGCGCAAGGTGTGCCCCGAGGGCGCCGTGTCAAAAATGACGACGTCATACTCGCCGCGTGACGTCGCGGCAGCCTCAGCGATGCGCTCAAGTACTGCCGATTCGTGACTACCCGGCGCGTGGCGGGCCCTTTCGAGGTGGGCCCGGGTTTGAGAATGCAGGCGTTCGGGCAGCATCCGGATCATGGTGGCTTCAACAGCGGCGAGGTGGCGTTCAACCGTTGCTGCGGGGTCAATTTCGACGCCATCAATGGCCCCCGCGCCCTGCCAGCCCGGCGTCGTAGCGTCGACGAGTCGTACCGGCATGTCGCCAACGCTGTGGTGCCACAGGTGTCCGAGATTATGGGCGGGGTCGGTCGACACAACCAGCACCCGCGCCCCCTGCTGAGCCCGGGCGACTGCGAGAGATGAGGCAATGGAGGTTTTGCCAACACCACCCTTGCCGCCAACAAAAATAATGCGGCGATTATCTATATTCAGCAGCATGCGATGTGGTCCAGCGGCGAGCGAGGCATGCCCATGCGGCGATGCCAGTCATGAAATTCTTCGGCCAGTGCGGGGAGAAATTCCACGCTGTAATACGCGGCAGGGTCGGGTACGCCGAGTGCCTCGCCGAGCATCATGATCATAAAAAAGTCGTCTTCGTCGCGCTGCTCTCGTGCGAGCATCTGACGGTAAGGCCCGGCGTAGTACTCGGCGAGTCCTTCGCGGAAGGCGGCCCAGCGCTGAGAAAAGCGCTGGGCCGCCGAGCGGTCTGTCACGAGATCAGACGTCCTCTCGTACCGCTTCGAGCTGCGAATCTTCGTGTTCGCTTTCTGGCGGGCTGGTTGCGGCCCTGCGCATGGCGATAATGGCTTCGACCGCAACCCAGACGCTGGAAATGATGATGATGACATCAAGCACGAACAGCAACCAGTCAGGGTTGGACGCATCGGCAAACGAAGCCAACTGGTCGATTGCTGCCCAGAACGACATCACGAACACAATCACCAACGGAATGAGTGCCGGCCACGGGTTACGCCGCTTGCGAATGAGCATGACAGCGATGATCGATAGCGTGAGCGATGCCATCAGCTGGTTTGTCGTGCCAAACAGCGGCCAAATGCGCAAGCCACCGTCTCCGCCAAGACCCTGCGAGAAGGTCAAACCGATTCCCACCACAACCACGATGATGGTGGCCGGGAACTTCGTGATGCGTACCTTCAACGAATCGCCGATCTCTTGCACGACAAATCGCAGCAGACGCATACCCGTGTCCATTGTGGTTGCTGCAAACAGCACCGCCATCGTTGCCAGCACGGTCGCACTCAGCGAAGCCGGTAGACCGATGCCGTTTTGCATGAGCATTCCACCACCGCGAACAAAGGCGTCGACTCCCCCGGCTCCGAATGCGCTGTATACCTCTTCCCATTCGGCGATGGTGCGGAAGCCACCGACAACGGCAAGAATCGTCCCGAGTGAGAGCAGGCCCTCACCGACAGCACCGAAGTAGCCAACAAAGCGGGCGTCGGTTTCTTTATCGAGCTGTTTCGAGCTTGTGCCCGAAGACACCATGCCGTGGAAACCAGAAATGGCACCACAGGCGATCGTGACAAACAGCAGCGGCACCATGCTGGGCGTCCCATCGGGCACTGCCATGTTGATTGCCGGTGCCGCCATGATGGGTTTGTTGGCAGCAAACAGAGTTCCAACAAGCACCGCACTGTACAGCAGCGCCAGACCCACAAACAGCTGCACGCCATTGATGTAGTCACGCGGCTGCAGCAGCACCCATACGGGCAGCAGCGAAGCAATAGCACCGTAAACGAACAGTGCAACGATCCAGAATGTGGCCGGGCTCATACCCAAGAACGACTCGGGCAAAACAACAGGAACGTTATCGCCCAGCACGATCAGTGCGTACAGCGCGGTAACACCCACGACCGTGACGGGTAGCAGCGGCCAGCGCAGACGATAGACGGCCACACCCACCAGCAGTGCCACGACAATCGCGCCCCACGTGGGAATCACAGATGTTGGTGTGCTGATGAGCAGGTTCTTAATCACCACGGCAAACGCTGCGATCACCATGAGCAGCAACAAGAAGATGACGATCAAGAACAGGTTGGCGCCGCGCTTACCGATGTATCGCGCCGACAGTGCTCCAATCGACCGCCCCTTATTGCGGGCTGAGGCCCACAGCGCACCAAAGTCGTGCATACCGGCAAAAAACACCGTGCCCAGGGTGACCCACAAAAATGCTGGCACCCATCCCCAAATAACGGCGATTGCCGGCCCAACAATGGGTGCTGCTCCGGCTACCGAGGTGAAGTGGTGGCCCCACAGAATGAACTTGTTCGTCGGCACGTAGTCGACGCCGTCTTTAAGTTCGTGTGCCGGGGTGACAAAGCTCTCGTCGAGCTTGTATATTCGCCGCGACAAATACTTGGAATAGAACGCATAACCGAGACCAAATATCGCTAGTCCGATCAGCATTAAAAGCAATGGACTCATGAAACGAGTGCTCCTCTCGTGCGGGACAACGCCGTCTCCGCTGGGTTCACCGTAGCAAACCTGCGAGATTGCTGATAGTCGCCACGACGCGGCTGTGCAAAGTCGCGCACGGGCGCAGCACAGCAGCAGCATCCGGATGCCACCCCTGCCGGTTAGACTGTCGGTCATACCTCACACTCAGGCACGCTCACACAGTGCCGTACACATCGCGCAAGGAGCCTTCATGTCAGCTATTCCCGATAAACCCGCTCTCGAAGGCCTGGAAGCGAAGTGGGATGCCCAGTGGTCTGAGCAGGGAACCTATCTTTTTGACCGCGATCGTGCAGTAACGCAGGGGCGCGCCGGTGTTTATTCCGTCGACACCCCCCCGCCCACGGCATCCGGAAGCCTGCATATTGGGCACGTGTTCTCGTACACGCACACCGATGTGCGTGCACGGTTTGAAAGAATGCGCGGCAAGGCCGTGTTTTATCCCATGGGCTGGGACGACAACGGCTTGCCCACCGAGCGTCGCGTGCAGAACTATTACGGTGTGCGCTGCGACCCTTCGCTGGCCTACGACGCCGAATTCACTCCGCCATTCGAAGGCGGTTCGCAGAAGGCCTCGCGCGCTGCCGACCAGGTGCCCATCAGTCGCCGTAACTTTATTGAACTGTGCGAGAAGCTCACAGTAGAAGATGAGAAACAGTTCGAAGAACTCTTCCGCCAGCTCGGACTCAGCGTCGACTGGACGCAAACGTACCGCACCATTTCTGACGAAACGATGCGACAAAGCCAGCTGGCTTTCCTGCGCAACCTCGACCGCGGTGAGGCCTACCAGTCACTAGCCCCCACGCTGTGGGATATCGATTTTCGCTCCGCGATCGCGCAGGCCGAACTCGAAGACCGTGACCAGCAGGCCGCCTACCACCGACTCGCTTTTGCCCGCACCGACGGCAACGGCACGATCGATATCGAAACGACACGGCCCGAGCTTCTCGCTGCCTGTGTAGCCCTTGTCGCCCACCCCGACGACGAGCGCTACCAGCCGCTGTTCGGCTCAACCGTGCAGACTCCCCTGTTTGGCGTTGAGGTTCCCGTACTCGCGCACCACCTTGCCCAGCCCGATAAAGGCTCGGGAATCGCCATGATCTGTACGTTCGGTGACGTCACAGACATCGTGTGGTGGCGGGAACTCGACCTACCCAACCGCACGATTCTGGGTAAAGACGGCCGCATCATGGCTGACGCACCCGACGTTATTGCCTCGCCCGAGGGGCAGGCAGCCTATGCCGAACTCGCGGGCAAAACCGTTTTTAGTGCGCGCAAACGCATCGTCGAACTGCTTGAAGAATCGGGGGCTCTACTGGCGGTATCGGCACCCTTCCAGCACGCCGTGAAGTTTTTCGAAAAGGGTGACCGTCCGCTCGAGATCGTTTCGACACGCCAGTGGTACATCCGCAACGGGGCCCGCGACACAGACCTGCGCGACACGCTCATCGAAAAGGGTCGCGAAATGCAGTGGCACCCCGACTTTATGCGCGTGCGCTACGAAAACTGGGTGGGCGGCCTTACCGGTGACTGGCTCATTTCGCGTCAGCGCTTCTTCGGCGTACCTATTCCTGTGTGGTACGCGCTCGACGAAAACGGTGAACGCGACTACAGCCGCGTACTGGTTCCGGATGCCACACAACTGCCCGTCGACCCAACAATTGACGTCCCTGCCGGCTACACCGAAGACCAGCGTGGCGTACCCGGTGGCTTTGACGCCGAACGCGACATCCTCGACACCTGGGCAACGTCGTCACTGACACCGCAGCTGGTCGGCGGATGGCAGCGCGATGAAGAACTGTGGAACCTCGTAGCACCCTTCGACGTTCGCCCCCAGGGCCAGGACATCATCCGCACGTGGCTGTTCTCCACCATGCTGCGCAGCGTTCTTGAAGACCAGCGCGCACCGTGGACCGACGCAGCCATCTCGGGCTTTATCGTTGACCCGGACCGCAAAAAGATGTCGAAGTCGAAGGGCAATGTCGTAACACCCGCCGACATTCTCGATAAGCACGGCTCCGACGCGGTTCGTTACTGGGCTGCGTCGAGCAGGCTTGGTGCCGACGCCGCCTTTGATCCGCAAAACCCCACGCAGGTGAAGATCGGGCGCCGCTTGGCAATTAAGGTGCTCAACGCCGCGAAATTCGTGCTGTCTTTTCCTGTGCCCTCGGGTGCAGAGATCACGCATGATCTTGATGCCTCGATGCTGACAGCCCTCGACACTGTCGTGCGCGAAGCAACCACGGCATTCGACGCCTACGATCAGGCACGCGCTCTTGAAATTATCGAGGCGTTCTTCTGGACGTTCTGTGACGACTACCTCGAGCTCGTGAAAGAGCGTGCCTACGACGAAAGCAACACCGGTCAAGCTTCTGCCGCACTCGCTCTGCGCCTAGCCCTCTCGACGCTACTGCGACTTCTCGCGCCCGTATTGGCTTTTGCTTCCGAAGAGGCCTGGTCGTGGTTCGAGGAGGGCTCCGTGCACACAGCTCCCTGGCCCGAGCCACGCGATATTGCCGGCAACGCGGCAGTGCTCGACGCCACAAGCACCGCACTTATCGGTATTCGCGGAGCAAAAACCGAAGCAAAAGCTTCGCAGAAGACACCGGTCTCGCGTGCCGTGATCGCAGCTCCCGCCGCAGCGATCACCCTGCTCGAATCAGCCGCCGATGACCTGCGTGCCGTGGGCCGTATCGAAACCCTCGAGTTCGTTGAGGCCGAAGAGTTCGAGGTCCGTACGATTGATCTCGTTATCCCTGAGGAGGCGTAATGCAGCTGGGAACACGGTGGAAGGCGGGGGAACAACCGCCACGGTCAGTGCCGGAAACTTTGCACAGCGCGATCGCCCAGGTCGAAGCATCCGGCAACAGCGGCCACTGGACGCTCACCTGGCTCGAGGGACGCCCCATCGCCGAGCTGGACTCCGGCTGGGAAGTGCTGGTGACCGCCGAGGGCACTGTTCTCGCCCAGCCCTTCGACGACTAAGGTCGCCAACAAAGCCATCTTTTATGCTCGCAGCAGCGGCAGGGCTTTCAACCATGTCAACTGGTGATAGCTCTGCCGCAGTCGCTGCCCGCATTCTTCTTGTGACATGAGCCGCACGGCAATCGACTCTGTGTCATCCAGCTGTTGAGTCGAGGTGCGTGTGCAGTCCAGCGCGAGAAAATGGTGTGATCGGCTCGACTGGTTCGACCAGTTTGCCCATGCCCACCCAAGATCGATCAGACGCCCGGCCGTGAACCCCGTTTCTTCGCGCAGCTCACGTTCGGCAGCAGCCGCCGCTGTCTCGCCATCGTTGACGCCCCCGCCGATGAGCCCCATATCGACAAGCCCGGCACCATGGTGGTATTCCTCAACGGCCACCACTTCTCCGCCGGGGGTCAACGCCAGCACCGTCACCCAGTCGGCATAGTCAAGAACGTAGTACGGTGCGACCGTACGCCCGTGCTGGTCAACGCAGTCATCGGCTCGCAGGTTGATCCAAGCATCCTGTACGACACTCTCACTGCGCACAACCCTCCACGGCTCGGGCTGCGAAGAATGCATGCTCATCGATCTCTTAAGTAAACGACAGCTATGCGCTCTTACGCTTGCGTGCGAGAACGACCGTGGGGGCATCGCCGTCTTCTACCGCAGCGCGGGTCACAATCACACGGCGCACATCATCAGCCGAGGGAATCTCGAACATGATGGGTCCGAGCACGTCTTCCAAAATCGCACGGAGCCCTCGCGCGCCGGTTTTGCGCTCAACCGCGAGGTCAGCAATGGCACGCAGCGCTTCTTCTTCAAACTCCAGTTCGACGCCGTCAAGTTCAAACATGCGCTGATACTGCTTCACGAGTGCATTACGCGGCTCGGTCAAGATTTCCATGAGTGCCTCCTGGTCCAGCGGCGACACGGTAGCGATGACCGGGAGACGACCAATGAACTCGGGAATCAACCCAAACTTGTGCAGATCTTCGGGTAGTACCTCAGCGAACAGGTCGAGATCGCGTGACTTGTCATGCAGCGGTGCACCAAAGCCGATGCCAAACTTGCCGACGCGGGAGGAGACAATCTCTTCAAGCCCAGCGAAAGCACCGGCCACGATGAAAAGCACGTTCGTGGTGTCGATCTGTAAGAAGTCTTGATGCGGATGCTTGCGTCCGCCCTGTGGCGGGACTGAAGCGACAGTACCTTCCAAAATCTTCAGAAGAGCCTGCTGCACGCCCTCGCCCGACACATCACGCGTGATCGAAGGGTTCTCTGCTTTACGGGCAATCTTGTCGATTTCGTCGATATAAATAATGCCGGTTTCTGCACGCTTGACATCGTTGTCGGCCGCCTGAATGAGCTTGAGCAAAATATTCTCAACGTCTTCACCCACATAGCCGGCCTCGGTGAGCGCTGTCGCATCGGCAACCGCAAAGGGTACATTCAGACGCTTCGCGAGCGTCTGCGCAAGATAAGTTTTACCGCAACCTGTCGGGCCAATCAGTAAAATATTGCTCTTGGCAATCTCGACATCTTCTGCCTTTTGTTCCGCTGGCTGCAGCGTGCTGTGTGCCCGCACACGCTTGTAATGGTTATAGACGGCCACAGCAAGCGCACGTTTAGCCGGATCTTGTCCGACAACATACTCCTCGAGAAACGCAAAAATCTCGCGAGGTTTGGGCAAATCAAACTCGGCAACTTCGGCATCCGGAGACTCTGCCATACGTTCGGCGATGATCTCGTTGCACAGTTCTACGCACTCGTCGCAGATATACACGCCCGGTCCCGCAATGAGCTGCTGCACCTGCTTCTGGCTCTTTCCGCAGAACGAGCACTTAAACAGGTCGGCGCTTTCGCCTATACGGGCCATGCGCGTCCTCCTTCGAGACCAAACCGGTTGCTTCGAGCCTAATCGCAACCACACCCACGCGGTGGCATTGCGCGCCGTTCTGTGTCAAACGGCGCGCAATATCAGCATCCGGATGCCGTTGTTACACCATGCTCTTAGGGTGCCACACGGTCTTGATCTCGGTGAATGCTGCGATCCTCTGCGGTGACGGCGTGGCTTCACCGGGCTCCACCACCCGTTTGAGCGTCTGAGCTGCCCGCACCTGGAGATCAACCCAGTCAATGTCACCGGCACCCGTGAGGTCTACAGCGTTGACATCAGCATGGTCGGCTAACCATGGCCCCAGCTCTGCAGGCGAACCCGTGAGCACATTGACGACACCGCCGGGCACATCACTGGTTGCCAGTACCTCGGCAAGGCTAATCGCAGAGAGTGGATGTTTTTCACTGGCCACGACTACGACCGTGTTTCCAGCCACAAGAGCTGGCGCAACAACCGACACCAGGCCGAGCAACGCAGTATCTTGCGGCGCGATCGTTGCGACGACCCCGCTCGGCTCCGGCGCTGAAATATTAAAGTATGCGCCAGCGACCGGGTTCAAGTTACCGGCCACCTGAGCATATTTGTCGCACCATCCCGCGTACCACACCCAGAGGTCGATCGCGTCGTCGACCTGCTGGCCGGCGGCTGCTGCGCTGAGCCCCTGCTGCGCCACGATCTCGTCGACGAACTGTGCCCGTCGCCCCTCAAGAATCTCGGCGACCCGGTACAGCACCTGACCACGGTTATATGCCGTCGCGCCCGCCCACGCCGACTGCGCAGAACGTGCGGCCTTCACAGCGTCACGGGCATCTTTGCGGGATGCCCGTGCTGCGTTCGCCAAAAAGGCGCCCTTCGCAGACCGAATCTCATATGTGCGACCCGACTCACTGCGCGGAAAAGCCCCGCCAATAGCAAGCTTGTAGGTCTTAGGAACCGTCAATCGTGCACTCATGCCCCTGCTCCTTTCAGGTATGCAGCCAAACCGTGGCGGCCACCTTCACGGCCATATCCCGACTCCTTGTAGCCGCCGAACGGGCTCGCTGGGTCGAAGCGGTTGAATGTATTAGCCCACACAACTCCGGCCCGCAAACGGTCGGCGACGGCCAAAATACGAGAACCCTTATCGCTCCAAATACCGGCCGAGAGGCCGTAGGGGGTGTTGTTCGCTTTTGCGATTGCCTCTGCAGGGGTGCGGAATGTCAGAACCGACAGCACCGGGCCAAAAACTTCTTCGCGGGCGATACGGTGCGAAGCCTCGACTCCGGTAAACACGGTGGGTGCAAACCAGAAACCCTTGTCGGGAATGGCGCACTCTGCTGTCCAGCGCTCGGCACCTTCTGCCTCACCAATGTCGCTGAGCTCACGAATACGGGCCAACTGCGCTGACGAGTTAATGGCGCCGATGTCGGTGTTCTTGTCGAGCGGATCGCCCAGACGCAGCGTTGAGAGCCGCTGCTTCAGGCGGTCAATGACCTCGTCGTGAATCGATTCCTGCACAAGCAGTCGGCTACCGGCGCAGCAGACATGCCCCTGGTTAAAGAAAATACCGTTCACAATGCCCTCGACCGCCTGGTCAATCGGGGCATCATCAAACACAATGTTCGCGGCCTTACCGCCCAGTTCAAGAGTGAGCGACTTACCCGTACCAGCCACGGTACGAGCAATTTCACGACCCACAGCTGTCGATCCGGTAAACGCCACTTTATTGACATCCGGATGCCGCACCAGTGCCTGCCCCGTTGCACCGGCGCCGGTCACGATATTGACGACACCGGGCGGAAGATCAGCCTGCTGCACAATCTCGGCAAACAGGAGGGCCGTCAACGGGGTGGTTTCAGCGGGCTTCAGTACCACCGTATTTCCAGCGGCTAACGCTGGGGCAATCTTCCATGCCAGCATGAGCAACGGAAAGTTCCACGGAATAATCTGACCGGCAACACCGAGAGCCTTCGGATTTGCGCCCAGACCGGCATAGTCGAGCTTGTCGGCCCAGCCGCCGTAATAGAAGAACCAGGCTGCGACGAGAGGCACATCAACATCACGGCTCTCTTTAATGGGTTTACCGTTGTCCCAGCTCTCGGCAACCGCTAGTTCACGCGCGCGCTCTTGCACGAGGCGAGCAATGCGAAAAAGATACTTGCCACGGTCACGGCCACTCATTCGTGACCACACTTTGTCGTGGGCACGGCGCGCCGCAGCCACCGCACGGTCAACATCTTCTTCGGTTGCCGCAGCAATCTCGGCAATCGGTGACTCATCGGCCGGCGAGATCGTCGTAAACGGATCTCCCGAACCATCCACGAACTCTCCATCAATAAAGAGCCCGTAATGTTCCTTCAGTGAAACTACGCTGCGCGATTCTGGCGCAGGAGCATAATCGAGAAAACTCATCGTCGTTAAGACCTTCCCTTAGTCCAGCGTCACGTAATCGGGGCCCGAATATGCGCCCGTCGTCAATTTTTGGCGCTGCAACAAAACATCGTTCAGCAGACTTGACGCGCCGAATCGGAACAGGTGCGGCTGCAACCATTCCTCACCCACCGTTTCCGCGACGGTCACGAGGTATTTGACGGCGTCTTTCGATGTGCGAATACCACCGGCAGGTTTAACGCCAATGCGCTCGCCGGTCAAGCGATACCAGTCACGCACCACTTCGAGCATAAGTAGCGTGACCGGCAGTGTGGCTGCGGGCTGCACTTTGCCGGTTGACGTCTTAATAAAGTCTCCCCCGGCAAGAATTGCTAACCACGAGGCACGCTTAATGTTGTCGTATGTTGTCAGCTCGCCGGTTTCTAAGATCACCTTGAGTGAAGCGTAAGAGCCATCTGTACGCGCACAAGCTTGTTTCACGTGCGCGATCTGCTCAAAAACTGTGGCGTAGTCGCCGGCCAAGAACGCTCCGCGATCAATAACCATGTCGATTTCGTCGGCGCCGGCAGCGACTGCCTCCGCCGTGTCGGCGAGTTTAATCTGCATCGATGCACGTCCGCTTGGAAAAGCTGTCGCCACCGCCGCCACCGAAATACCGCCATCATCGGGGTCACCATGGCGCTCCCCCAGTGCCTCGATGGCCGCGGCGACCATATCGCCATACACGCACACAGCTGCCACCGCCGGACACGAAGGGTCGGAGGCATCCGGATGCTGCGCCTTAGCCACCAACGAACGCACCTTGCCCGGTGTGTCGGCGCCCTCGAGCGTTGTCAGGTCAATCAGTTCGATGATGCGGTCAAGCGCCCACGCCTTCGACGTTGTTTTAATCGAACGCGTGCCGAGTGCCGCGGCACGCTGCTCCAGCCCCACGGCGTCAACGCCCGGCAATCCGTGCAAAAAGCGTCGCAGCGTGGCGTTATCGGGCACGCCCCCTAAAACATCCGTCGCGCTACGACGGATAAGTTCTTGCGTCTGTGTCACTGCTCCTCCAACAGGGCTCGGGCCGTCGCCTCATCGGTCACGATGACGCTGCACAGGCCACTTCGAACAACGGTACGCGCGAGGTCGTGCTTGCTCTCCCCCGCGCAGACAAAGATTGCTGTCGACGCGTCTTTTAGCTGGCTCAGAGACATACCAACGGTTCTCGCGTCGAGCGAGGGATCAACGATGTTGCCCTCCGCATCGATATATCGGCCAAGAACATCGCCGACGGCTCCGCGTTCACGCAGCACCGTAATGTCTGCGGTCGACAAGTAGCCCTGGGCGACATGCGCCGATGTTTCGTCGCACACACCGGCGGTAAAAAGAAAAGCGTCGGCGGCGGCGGCCTGGCCAATAACCGAAGCGACCGTGCGGTCACTCACAATGGCGCGCGCGGTGGCCTCGTGTTCGAGGATTGCCGGGCTGGGGAGCAAAACCACTTCTCCTGCGGCGCGATCCGCCATCGTCGCCGCTACGTGCGCCGCACCACCGGGCTGGCCGTTAACACTGACCCCGCCGTTCATCTGCACCACCGTGGTACCGCGCGACCAACCGTATGGCAAATGATCGGCAACGGCGGTCAACGTGCGGCCCCAACTGACAGCCAGAGTGCGAGGCACCGGCCGAAACGACCGCAGATAGTCGGCGGCCGCTTGGGCAACCCGGTCAAGGATTTTTGGAGCTTCGCCCTCTGCGGCATCCGGCACTACAATGGCTTCTTTCAATACCGGATGCTGCTGAGCCAGGCTGTGCTCGAGGGCGAGCCGGCGCGCACTCGGGTGTGCAATCTCAATGCGAACAATGCCTTCATCGCGGGCGCGAGTGAGCAGACGACCAACTTTCCAACGAGAAATGTTGAGAAGTGCCCCAATTTCATGATGCGTACGGCCAACGTCGTAATACAGTTCAGCCACGCGCACCATCATCAGCTCTTCGTCCACGGCACCTCCCTCAGTACTGAGAATAAGGGTAGTTACGCATTCGCGCGCTGATATGCGCATAAGTGCAGACTTCTTTGCTGCGCTGCACACTTGATGAGGGTGATCCTTGCCGCCTCATGCACAAAGCCCCGAGGCATAAGCTCTCGGGGCTCCGTACTGCTTTAACGCAACAACTAGTTCGTGCGCTTGCGAGTAGTCAAAACCTGGTCGACCAGACCGTAGTCTTTTGCTTCGGCAGCCGACAAGATTTTGTCGCGATCGATGTCTTGGTGCACCTGCTCGGCGGAACGATCCGTGTGGTGCGCCAGCGTGTCTTCCAGCCAGGTGCGCATCCGCAGAATCTCTGCCGCCTGAATCTCGATGTCGGAGGCCTGGCCGTGCCCCGCCTCACCCATCGCGGGCTGGTGAATGAGCACGCGCGCGTTCGGCAAAGCCAAACGCTTACCGGGCGTGCCCGCCGCGAGCAGTACGGCAGCAGCCGAAGCCGCCTGCCCCAACACCACCGTCTGAATCTGTGGTGCCACATACTGCATTGTGTCGTAAATCGCGGTCATGGCCGTAAACGAGCCACCGGGCGAGTTGATATACATCGTGATGTCGCGCTCGGCGTCTTGGCTTTCCAGCACAAGAAGCTGCGCCATCACGTCGTCAGCCGAGGCATCATCAACCTGAACGCCCAAGAAGATCACACGGTCTTCAAACAGCTTGTTGTACGGGTCTTGACGTTTGAAGCCGTAGGCGGTGCGCTCCTCAAACTGAGGAAGAATATAGCGGCTTGACGGAAGGTTACCGGCAGCGCGGAATGTGGGTGTATACATAGGTTTCTCTCCCCTGCCTTACTTCGCCGATGTTCCGCCGCCACCGTGAACGTCACTAGCGTGTTCACGAATGTGGTCAACAAAACCGTATTCCAACGCCTCATCGGCAGTAAACCAGCGGTCACGGTCACCATCGGCGTTAATCTGCTCGACGGTCTTACCGGTCTGCGATGCCGTGATCTCGGCCAGACGACGCTTCATCGACAGAATCAGTTGGGCCTGCGTCTGAATGTCGCTCGCTGTTCCCCCAAAGCCACCGTGCGGCTGGTGCAGCAGCACGCGCGCATTCGGAGTGATGTAGCGCTTACCCTTCGTGCCGCTAGTCAAGAGCAACTGCCCCATCGATGCAGCCATACCAATGCCCACGGTCACGATGTCGTTGGGCACAAACTGCATGGTGTCGTAGATAGCCATGCCGGCTGTAATCGATCCACCCGGTGAGTTGATGTAGAGGTAAATGTCTTTTTCGGCATCTTCTGCTGCGAGAAGGAGAATCTTGGCGCAAATCTCGTTTGCGTTCTCATCACGCACCTCAGAGCCCAACCAAATAATTCGATCTTTAAGTAGCTTGTCGAAGACGCTGGTCGCCATCAGAGGTTCAGCCATGTCAGCTCCTGTTTCCGTGTTTCGGTGATTCGAATCTACCGGCGCTGCAGAGCCTGTTCTGCCGTGTTCGCCGTCGGCATAGCTGGTGTGCGCAGCGCCGATCGCATCACATCGTTATATAACAAGGGAGGGCGAATGCCGCAGCATCCGCCCTCCCTGAAAAAGTGCACAAAAATTATTTTGCGGTTTCGGTGTCTTCCGCAGCTTCGGGTGCCTCGTCGGATTCTTCGGCCTCTTCTTCGACGTCGTCGATGTCACCGATGAATTCCGTAAGATCAACAGCATTTCCTGCTGTGTCCACCACAGAAACCTTGCTGAGAGCAATAGCGAGGGCCTTGTTTCGGGCAACTTCGCCGACCAGTGCAGGAAGCTGGTTGGCCGACTGAATTGCCTCAACGAACTCTTGCGGTGCCATGCCGTACTGCGCAGCCGACTGCACAAGGTACTGCGTGAGCTCTTCTTGCGAGACTTTAACGTCGGCCTGCTCCGCCAGTGTGTCAAGCAGAACCTGCGTACGGAACTGACGTTCGCTTGCTTCTTTAACCTCGGCGCGGTGCTCATCGTCTTCCAGACGGTTCTCTGACTCAAGGTGATTGTGCACCTCGTCTTCGATGAGCTGCTCCGGTACCGGAATCTCGATCTGCTCGAGAAGCGTCTCGATGAACTTGTCGCGCGCAGCATTGCCCTGCGCGAAGACACCCTGCTGTGCAACCCGCTCATTCAGGCTCTCGCGCAGCTCGGCCAGCGTATCAAACTCACTTGCCATCTGGGCAAAGTCGTCGTCAGCTTCTGGAAGCTCACGCTCTTTCACTGCCTTTACGACGACAGAGACCTCAGCCTCTTTACCGGCGTGATCGCCGCCCACGAGCGTGGAGTTGAAAGTGGTTTCTTCATCGGCGGTCAAAGAGTCGATGGCCTCGTCGATGCCCTCGAGCAGTTCGCCGGAACCTACCTCGTACGAAACCCCCTCGGCGCGGTCAATCTCTGCTCCGTCGATGGTGGCCACAAGGTCGAGCTCAACGAAGTCGCCCTTAGCAGCCGGACGGTCAACCGGAACCAGGGTGCCGAAGCGCGCACGAAGGCGGTCAAGCTCTTCATCCACAGATGCCTCATCGGCCTCTACTGCGTCGACTGTGAGCGTTACGTCTTCGAGTGCAGGGAGTTCGATGTCGGGGCGAACGTCAACCTCAACCTCGACCAGCAGGTTGCCGGAGAAGTCTTTGTCGCTGGGCCATTCCACAACATCGGCCGAAGGGCGACCAACAATACGCAGGTTGTGTTCGGCCGCGGCCTCACGGAAGAAGCGATCAAGCCCTTCGTTGACAGCGTGCTCAATGACGGCGCCGCGGCCAATACGCTGATCGATGATCGGCGCAGGAACCTTACCCTTCCGGAAGCCGGGAATCTGAACATCTTGAGCAATGTGCTCATACGCGTGTTCGATGCTGGGCTTGAGATCTTCGGGGGTGACCGTGATCGTCAGCTTTGCCCGCGTGGGGTTCAGCTTCTCGACGGTGCTGTTCGCCATTCTGGTCTGTCTCCTTGGTCTGAACCGCCATCACATAGCGGCTTCGAGTCTGTAAGTCTGGAGTCTGCGGGGGCCTAATGGTCGGGGCGACAGGATTTGAACCTGCGACCTCCCGCTCCCAAAGCGGGCGCTCTACCAAGCTGAGCTACGCCCCGATCGCTCCACGCTAAAGCGGAACGGCCTCCATGAGTCTAACGGACAGCGGGAGTGAAAATGTCCGCTATGATCAATAAGGTCGTTTGACACCCCTCGGGGGCGTAGCTCAATGGTAGAGCCCCAGTCTTCCAAACTGGTGGTGCGGGTTCGATTCCCGTCGCCCCCTCCATCTGAGGCTCCCGTTGCGATTCGGGAGATTGTTTACTTTTAGCATCCGGAACCACGGTCATCACTTTCCGGAATAACCGTGAGAGCATGGTCACCATGTCGCATCCTGACAGGCTTTCCGCCGCTTCTACCGCCCCGCAAGACGGTAATGTCGCGGCTCCTCCGGTCGGCGATCACTCGTTTGCCACTCATCTGAGCGGCCACAGTACGCACGGTGCCGCAGGTTCTCACTCCCTGCACCTCATGGGTCACACCGACGCCTATAGCCAGCACTCTCCTGGAGCCGCGCAACAGCAGAATCCACCCGCCCCTGTTTCAGGTCATTTCACCGACCCGGGCGTGTCGCCGCTACCAGCACGCAAAAATCGTAAAAAAATCTGGCTGCTGTGCGGTGTCATTATTGTCGCCGCCGGCGTTACGGTAGGCGGTTTTACCCTCGCAACCGTGTCGGCCCAGAACGACTATGCCGAAGCGCACGCTCAGTTCGGCAAGCAAACCAAGACCACCCAATCGGCCTGGCGCGAACTCGCGCGAGATCGTGCAACCGCAGAAGAGTACCTTGAGCGAGCTGCCGAACTCGGCACCATCGGCCTTGCGCAATTGCGCGACGACGATGCTTTCGATCAGTTTGATTCTGACGTCGCGGCACTTCAGGCATCGTTCGATGAGACGTCCGACCTGACTGAGACGCGTAAACGTGCGCCACAAACAAGTCCGGGCTGGCTGTGGGAATACAGAGAAGCAACGGGCGAGCTCGAATCGTCAATCACATCGCTGAAATCAGCGGTGAGCACGTATGAGACCTATAGTTTAGCGATCCATGAACAGACTTCGGCGCTCGACGAAAGCGGTATCGACGTGCAGACTCAGGCACACGCGGCCATACCCGCTATCGAAAAGGCCATTGTTGACGCACGCATCGATGATTTTGTGGCCATGCGCCAGGCACTCGATAACGCCTCTTTTGCACTCGACGAGTTTACCGATGACTCTGTTGCTGCTGTGCTGAAACTCGACACCGCCACAGCTGCGTTTATTGCGTCAGAAAAAGCAGAGGATGCAGAGAAGCAAGGTCCACTCTACGAGACCAAATTGCAGGTGGAAGCCTACGCCCGCTCTCTCGCCCCCGATGTCCGGATTGAATTTGACTGGGCCCGTATTGTCAACAATTTCGGTGACAACGGTTCGGCCGGAGGCACCGCCACATGGCAATCGGCATACGGCGGTTACTCCCTCATCTCTCTGTCGAACTCGGTCGCCGAATACTGGCCGGAAGAACGCATGAAAGCGCTGGTCGCCCACGAAGTTGGGCATGCGATTGCTTCACTGTGCTACGACCAGTTCGATTGGGAGTCTCGTGAAGAAAACGAAGCCTGGGCGACAGCGTGGGCGATGAGTTGGGGCTTCAATGCCGATGATTCCGGAGCCTGGCTCTACGGTGTGCCATCGAAAGACCTGCAGCAGAAGGCAAAAACGTGTCGCTAGTCGCATAACCACGCAACGACGCTAGTACCGGATGCTTCGATAGGCCCGCGCACTCAACCCCAACCGTGCTGTGGATAACCTGCACACCGAACTCGTCGCAGTAGCTACAGTCATCGACGTGACAGTACTCCCCCGACTCGCCGCCACTCTCACCACACTCACACTCTCTTTACTGTTCGCAGGCTGCACCACCGCACCCGAACCGACACCCACCCCCACACCCGAACCAACCTTCACCGAAGAAGAAGCATTCGCCCTCGCCGAAGAAACATTTCGAGCTTTTCATCGCGAACAACAAAAGATCAACTTCCGTGACCCCAAGCAGTTTGAACGACTACGGCCGTTCACAACTCACACGCGTTTTTTAGCGGAGAAGAAGTCACTGACGAACGCATTCGCTCGTGGAGAAACTTTGGTCGGAACACCAGAAATAGTTTGGTTCAGGCTCCACGAGATGATCTCTTCGACCGAGCTCACAGCACGTGTGTGTGAAGACATCACAGACGTCGATGTCATTGACGAGGCCGGTAACTCTATCGTGACCGCTGAAAGGCCAGATCTTTTTGCTAGTTACTTGACTTTTACCTACGAGAACAACGCATTTAAGATCTCGGATTCCAGAGCAGTGAAGGACCCCGAATGTTAGATCAACTTGCACTTTTACTCGGCCTGATAGCACTCGATCCTTTTGAAGCCACCTGCGAAGTTGGCGGACGGTATGCGGGTTCGTGTCCGTGGGCAGATATTAACGATGACGGGAGCGTCGATGTCGGCGACGACATCACCTGGCCCGGCGACCCCGGCACCCCACCCAGCCCCGACTCGCCCGGTGACAACCACCACGACAACGACAACAGCGACGACGGCGACGGCACCCTCAAAGACTGCCTCGACAAATACAACGACTCCCGCTTCTGCTTCACACCCCAACCACCAACTGAACCCGGCGAACCAGCAACACCCACGATCACCATCACTGACCTCGCCACTTTCCTCCCCACACCAGCACCCCTCACCGCAGAACCCGACAACATCGGCATCACCGGAAAACACACCAACCTCTACACCACAACCACCACCCACACCGCCCACGGCACCCTGTTTGACCACCCCATCACCGTCCGCTTTACGCCCATCGAACACCACTTCGACTACGGCGATACCACCACTCTCACCACCACGAACGCCGGCAGCAGCTGGACCAGCCTCAACCTACCTACCTTTGCCCCCACTCCCACCAGCCATATCTTCACTGCCCGCGGTACCTACACCGCCACCCACACCCCGACCTACACCGCCGAACTCAACCTCGGCAATGGCTGGTACACCATCCCCGGCACTCTCACCGGCCCCACCAGCCAACAAACCATCATCATCTACACCACCAGCACCACGCTCGTCACCGGCCCCTGCACCACCAAACCCACAGCCCCCGGATGCTAAACAGCACACCGAGCACAGCATCCCTCGCGCACAGTCGACAAAACAAAGGAAGCCGACTGCGTTCCACTCACGCTCGAGGAGCGGCGTTATGGAAAGCGCACGAAACCGTTTCCGATGACTCTGGTGCGGGGGCAATAACCGCTGGCTAGTAATCAACGAAGTATTAGCCAGCCCGCGCGAAAACATCCGAACAACAAAAGAGGTAGGTGTCGAAACACCTACCTCTTTGAGAAAACTTACACGGCTATGCCTGACCTCGCCGCTCACGCAGCTGAGTCAGCGCATCATCAAGAAGCTGCTCGGCCTCTTCATCCGTACGGCGCTCTTTCACATAGGCGAGATGAGTCTTGTACGGCTCTGCCTTGGCTTCGGCAGGAGGGTTATCTTTATCGCGTCCGGCAGGCAAACCGCTCTGCGGGTGATCAATAATGTCAGGAATGTCATCATCAGAAAGCCCCGCAGCGAAATACCGCACTGCACGGTTGCCCAATGCATCCCAGTACTCGACGGCAACACGATCCGTGTGATAGCCGTGGTCTTGTTCACCCATGGGGCCAGAACCCACGCGGGTGCCGCGAATAGCGCTTCCACCCACTGACATCACATCACCTCAAACTTTGTCACCAAGCCAAGCGCAACGATAGCTAAGAACCACACCAGCGCCAGCGCAATTGTAAAACGGTTGAGGTTCCGTTCCGCATACCCTGAAGAGCCTGCAGACGAAGTCATCCCCCCACCAAACATGTCGGAAAGACCCCCACCTCGACCCTTATGGAGAAGGATCAAGAGGCAGAGCAGAACACTGGTGATGCCGAGGATAACCTGCAGCACGAACTCGAGAATTTGCACGAGAATTGGCCTTTCGATCGGGCCGGGCGGCCCGTGTAACGCTCCAGTATAAACGCGGATGGACGACGGCGCCGTCAAACCCCCACGTGCTTCTGGAAACGGATGATAGAAGCAAACTCGTCAACGACAAGGCTCGCTCCCCCAACCAGAGCACCGTCTACGTCGGGTTCACGCATAAAACCAGCAATATTTGCTGCCTTAACACTGCCACCGTAAAGAATACGAGTACGAGCAGCAGCGTCGTCGTTGAGAGCTGAGGCAAGAACACCGCGCAGTACTGCACACACGTCTTGCGCCTGCTGCGGAGTCGCGGCTTGACCGGACCCGATCGCCCACACGGGTTCGTAAGCGACCACGATGTCGGCAGAAGCAGAAACTCCTGCAAGAGCACCTTTGAGTTGTTCAGCAGGAACAGCGCTAGCGCCAAAACGCTCAAGGTCGTCAGCAGTTTCGCCCACACAAATCACGGGAGTAAGCCCGTGCTTCAACGCAGCCTTGACCTTCGCGTTAACAATCTCATCCGTCTCAGAGTGATATTCCCGGCGCTCCGAGTGCCCAATAATGACGTACCGCGCGTCAAGCTGAGAAAGGAACGATCCCGAGATCTCTCCTGTATACGCCCCTGAATCGTGAGCAGACACATCTTGCGCGCCCAGGGCGAAAGGAATCTTGTCAGCATCAATCAAAGTTTGCACGCTACGCAGATCAGTAAACGGAGGGAAGACCGCAACCTCTACGGAGTCGTCTTCATGCTTCGCTTCTTTCAGCGTCCAATGCAGCTTCTGCACAAATGCGACCGCCTGCAAATGGTCAAGATTCATCTTCCAGTTACCCGCGATTAGCGGGGTGCGTGTGTTTACGCCCATCCGAGTACCTCCAGCCCGGGAAGCTTCTTCCCCTCAAGGAATTCGAGGCTGGCGCCTCCACCAGTAGAAATGTGTCCGAATTGATCATCAGAGAAACCAAGTTGACGGACAGCGGCCGCCGAATCGCCACCGCCGACTACTCCGAGCCCGGAAACAGACGTCAGAGCTTCAGCAACAGCCTTTGTGCCGGCAGCAAACGACGGGAATTCAAAAACTCCCATCGGGCCGTTCCAGAACACGGTTGACGACTCGGCGATCAGCCGCGCGAATCTGGCTGCCGTGTCGGGGCCAATGTCAAGACCCAACCCTGCCGAACCAAAAGAGCTGGATTCGATGGCGTCAGCGGCAACAACCTCATGGGCGGCATCCGGAGAGAAAGAATCAGCGACCACGACATCAGTGGGCAGAACTAACTCGACGCCGCGCTTTTCGGCCTCTGCCATATAGCCACGAACAGTATCAAGCTGATCTTTCTCTAACAGGCTTGCGGCAACACTGTGCCCCTGCGCGGCAAGAAAAGTAAAGAGCATTCCGCCGCCAACCAAAATCCGGTCGACGCGAGGAAGCAGGTGAGAAATAACACCCAGTTTGTCGCTCACCTTCGAACCGCCCAACACCACGGTGTACGGGCGCTGTGGGTTTTCGGTGAGCTGATCAAGAACACGCAGTTCGGTCTCAATCAACTGACCAGCAGCTGACGGCACCAACTGTGCAAGCTCATAGACGCTGGCCTGCTTGCGGTGGACAACACCGAAGCCGTCTGAAACCAAAGCATCACCAAGAGCAGCAAGCTGCTCGGCGAAGCCCCTGCGCACCGCAGAATCTTTCGATGTCTCGCCCGCATTAAACCGCAGGTTCTCGACCACGACCACGCCGCCGTTTTCAACAGCAGCGACCGCGTCGTGGGCAGACTCTCCTACCGTGTCGCGTGCAAAAGTCACCGGAGCGCCGAGCAACTCCGCGAGACGCTGAGCGACCGGCGCCAGGCTGTACTGCGTGTCATTGGCGTCAGCCGGCCTACCTAAATGCGAACACACGACCACCCGAGCGCCCTGATTGATGAGGGCATTCAGGGTGGGCAGTGATGCACGTACGCGGCCATCATCCGTGATCACGCCATCGCGAAGCGGAACGTTGAGATCACAGCGGACAATGACTCGTTTTCCTTCGAGGGAACCGAGAGATTCTAAGGTGCGCAGGGTCATATCGTCGTAATTAGAGGCGCTCTGCCACGTACTCGGTCAGGTCGACCAAACGGTTGGAGTAGCCCCACTCGTTGTCGTACCAGCTCGACACCTTCACCAGGTTGCCGCTGACGTTGGTCAGCTCAGCGTCAAAGATCGACGAGTGCGGGTTGAGCTGAATGTCAGAAGAGACAATCGGATCTTCGTTGTACTGCAGGATACCGCTCAGACGGCCTTCAGCGGCCGCTTCACGGTATGCAGCGTTGATCTCTTCTACCGTCAGGTCGTCACGGCCCGACACCAGAGTGAGGTCAACGATCGAACCAGTAGGAACAGGAACTCGGTAGGAAGAACCGCTGAGCTTACCGTTCAACTCAGGGAGAACGAGACCAATCGCCTTCGCTGCACCCGTCGAAGCAGGAACAATGTTGACAGCCGCGGCACGAGCACGACGCAGATCGCTGTGCGGACCATCTTGCAGGTTCTGGTCTGCGGTGTACGCGTGCGCAGTCATCATAAAACCACGCTCGATACCGAAGCGGTCGTTAAAGACCTTAGCCAGCGGTGCAAGACAGTTCGTCGTGCACGAAGCGTTAGAAATAATGTTGTGGTTCGCAGGGTCGTACAGATCTTCGTTCACGCCGACGACGAATGTGCCATCTTCACCGCTCGCGGGTGCCGAAATAATAACCTTCTTCGCACCGCCAGCCAGGTGCTTACCGGCGTCAGCCGCCTTGGTGAAACGACCCGTCGACTCAATGACGATGTCGACACCAAGGTCGCCCCATGGCAGAGCAGCAGGATCGCGCTCTTCAAACACACGAATGCTTTTACCACCGACGGTGATGACATCACCCTCGTGTGAAACCTCGTGACCAAGCGGGCCACCAACTGAGTCGTACTTAAGTAGATGCGCAAGCGCCTTATTGTCGGTGAGGTCGTTTACCGCAACAATCTCGATGTCTGCGTTCTGTGCGAGCGCTGCACGAAGGTAGTTGCGTCCGATACGGCCGAAGCCGTTAATGCCGATCTTGACAGCCAAGAGATATCTCCTGAGGGTGATGTGCGCGAATGCGCGTTTCAAGGGGGATGGAACATCGGCGTCCCGACGGGCTATCCGTCGGGACGCCCGTTCTAGTTACGACAGTACCAGGAGTCCCTTGGTCTGCTCGCGAGCAGCATCGAAACGCGCGGCAACATTCTGCCAGTTCGCGATATTCCACGCTGCCTTAATGTAGTCGGCCTTGACGTTGAGATAGTCAAGATAGAAGGCGTGCTCCCACATGTCGAGCTGGAACAGTGGAACAGTGCCCTGTGCTGTGTTGGAGTGCTGATCAAACAGCTGCTGAATGATCAGACGCGCACCAATTGGATCCCAGCTCAGCACTGCCCAGCCAGAACCCTGAATGCCCGCAGCGGCGGCAGCAAAGTGGGCCTGGAATTTATCAAATGAACCAAAGAACTCGTCGATAGCAGCACGCAGCTCGCCCTCAGGTTCTCCGCCGCCCTCGGGTGAAAGGTTGGTCCAGAAGATGGAGTGGTTAACGTGGCCACCAAGGTTAAAAGCCAGATCCTTTTCTAGCTTGTTGACATTGGCAAGGTTGCCACTGTCGCGGGCTTCAGCCAACTGATCCAGAGCGGTGTTCGCCCCGGTCACGTAGGCCTGATGGTGCTTAGAGTGATGCAACTCCATAATCTTTGCGCTGATGTGCGGTTCGAGCGCCGCGTAGTCGTAGGGAAGCTCGGGGAGCGTATACGTCGCCATGTCGATTTCATCCAATCCGCGCCGCGCTCGCGGCGCTTGCCGGTGCTTCACGGCATTCGTTGTGACCGTAAAGCGGACACCTCTATCCTAGTGATCCGGTACCGGATCAGAGCCAAAAGTCGCGTATTGCCTGTGGCAAGTTTTTTAGTGCCGTGGTAAATCAGTCGTCGAGACCCGCGGGAACTGCCGACTCTGTTCCCGGTATTCCTTCGTGCGCGGCACGCTTGTCAGCCATCGCGAGCAGTCGACGGATGCGACCTGCCACGGCGTCTTTGGTCAGCGGCGGGTCAGCATGATGCCCCAGTTCATCCAGGCTTGCTTCACGATGTGCCAGACGAAGTTCACCCGCTGCACGCAGATGGTCAGGCACGTCGTCGCCAAGAATTTCAAGCGCACGGTTCACCCGGGCACAGGCGGCAACGGCTGCCTGCGCCGAACGACGCAGGTTTGCGTCGTCGAAGTTCACTAGTCGGTTCACACCGGCGCGGACTTCACGCCGCTGTCGCATTTCTTCCCAGGCGACTGCGGTACGACCGGCACCGATAATGGTCAGCAGCTGTCGGATCGCTTCCGCGTCGCGTACGACAACGCGCGGCATTCCTCGCACTTCGCGTGCTTTTGCTGTGACGCCCAGTCGGTGTGCCGCACCCACCAGCGCCATGGCCGACTCGGATGACGGGCACACAACTTCAACCATGGCCGAACGACCTGGTTCATTCAGTGTTCCCGCGGCAAGAAAAGCACCCCGCCACAAGCCAGCCAGTTCTTCTTGCGATCCTGTTGTCACGCGGTTGGGTAGGCCCCGTACGGGTCTGCGTCGCTGGTCGAGAAGACCAATCTGCCGGGCCAAGGTCTCGCCGGCGCCGATGACACGTACGGCGTAACGAGCAGCGTCATGTCCGGATGCTCCCTGTATTTGAGCAATTTCAGGACGCACACCGAAGAGTTCAGCCAGGTCACGTGCAACCCTGCGTGCCAATACTTCGGCGTCGACTTCGGCTTCCACGGCAATACGGCCAGCAATGGAGTGAAGCCCACCGGCAAACCGGAGCACAGCGGTCACCTCCGCTACCCGCACCGTTGGTGGTGCATTCCGGATGTTGACCAGCTCAGCCTTGACATCGGTGGTTAGTGCCACGAATCTCCCTCACGCTCACGCGCCGACAGCAGGCGCGAAGGAATAGCCTACTCGTGATGTCCGAGACTTTACTCCCGACCGAGGTCTCGGTGCCGGATGCTGATGGCAACTCCAGGAACGTCTGCTAGGCGCCGCGCCAGTTCTTCGACCATAGCAACTGAGCGGTGCTTACCTCCGGTGCAGCCGATAGCGATGGTTGAGTGACTCTTATTTTCTCGCTGATAGCCAGCAAAAACGGGCTGCAGAGCCTTCACATAGTTGTCAAGAAATTCTTGAGAGCCTTCGCGGGTAAGCACGTAGTCACGGACCTGTTCATCTTGGCCGTTAAAACTTCGCAGTTCATCGATCCAAAACGGATTCGGCAAAAATCGCATATCGGCAACGAGGTCGGCGTCTGTGGGCGCCCCATATTTAAAACCAAAACTGAGGAGCGTCAACCTGTGTCGCGCGTCATCGTCGTCAGCAAACATGGCCGACACCTTGTTCGCCAACTGATGAATGTTGAAGTCCGAAGTGTCAATAAAAAGGTCGGATGCCTCACGAATGGGCGCAACTCGGTGGCGTTCTGCGCGGATTCCATCCAGGAGCGTGCCGTCTCCCTGTAACGGGTGGGGGCGTCGTACAGCTTCGTACCGCCGCACGAGTACGTCATCGGCGGCATCGAGAAACAGAACCTTCATTGAACCGTGGCCCCGCAGCGCGCGAGCAACCTCAGGAAAATCGTCAAACAAATTACGCCCACGAACGTCGACGACGACGGCAACCTTGGGAAGAGCATCACCTCCGAGATTCGCCAGTTCCAGCATGGGGCGAAGGATTTGCGGCGGCAGGTTGTCGACGACGTACCAGCCGAGATCTTCTAGCGCATTCGCGACCGTTGATCGCCCGGCACCCGACATACCTGTGACGATAAGAAATTCGCCGTGACCACTCAATGATCCTCCCCCGGGTTTGTGTATCTCCAGCCTATCGAGATGAAAGGTGGTCGTGGATGGTCGAAGCCAGTGCTTCACCTATTCCAGAGACTTCGCCTATCTCGTCCGAGGTGGCTGCACGCAGCGCCGTTACTGAGCCGAAGTGGCGCAGGAGCGCTCGAATTCTTGCCGGTCCCAGGCCTGGGATCTCTGATAAAACTGTCGAGATATCTCTTTTTCTTCGCTTTTTCTGATGGGTCAGTGCAAACCGATGCGCTTCATCCCTCAACCGTTGAACGAGGTAAAGGGCTTCGCTTGTCCGAGGTAATATCACCGGGAATTCGTCATCTGGTAACCAAATTTCTTCCAGTCTTTTTGCGATTCCGCACAGTGCAATGCCGGATGCTCCGCTTTCCTGCAGTGCCCGCGCTGCAGCCTGAACTTGCGGGCGCCCACCGTCAACAATCAGCAGTTGTGGCGGGTAGGCAAAGCGTCGTTTTGTGTCGCTCGACGCAGTCGCTTCAGAGTCATCGACGGGATCGCTGAGGTGCGCGAGTCGGCGAGACAGCATTTGGTACATCGAATCGGTGTCGTCTGTTGTTGTGGTGATTCCAAACGATCGGTACTGGTCTTTGCGCGGCAAGCCGTCTTCAAACACAACCATCGAACCCACTACGTTGGTCCCGCCCAGGTGCGATACGTCGTAGCATTCAATGCGCAGCGGCGCCTGGCTCATACCCAGTGCCTCCTGCAAGTCGGTCAGTGCTTGGGTGCGTGCAGTGTAGTCGCTGCTGCGCCGTGTTTTGTGGCGCAGCAGTGCCTGTTGTGCGTTGAGCGTTGCCGTGCGCATAAGGTCGGCACGTTGGCCTCGGCGCGCCACAGCAATCTCGACTCGCCGACCGCGTCTTTCACGTAACCATTCTTGAAATTCCTCGACGCCGTCGGGCAATGTTGGCACGAGTATGCGCCGGGGAATGTCGCTATCTGTCGCATCACCATACGTGCGCTGCAGCACCTGCTCGACGAGGTCTGCACTCGAGATGTCGAGTTCTTTTTCGATCGTGGTGGCACGCACTGCTCGCACCCGACCTCCTCGAATAGCGAAGTGCTGAACGGCTGCTGCGAGCTCATCTTCAGCAATTCCGAAGAGGTCTGCGTCTTCATCGTGCGGGAGCACGAGAGCGCTACGGCCGAGCACGGCCTCGAGTGATGCGCGCTGATCACGCAAACGCGCGGCGGTCTCAAAATCAAGTGCGGCGGAGGCTTCCTGCATCCGGTGTGTGAGTTCTTTGGTGAACCGTTCATCAGCGCCCTCCATGAAGGCGATGTAATCGTCAACGATTTTTCGGTGCTCTTCGACAGACACCTTCATAGAACATGGTCCACCGCATTTTCCGATCTGACCGGGAAAACACGGGCGGCCCGATTGCATGGCGCGTTTATAACTGGCGTCGCTGCACGTGCGTATAGGAAACGCACGAATCATCAGGTCGATCGTGTCGTGCACCGCCCATACTTTCGGGTAAGGCCCAAAATATCGGGCTCCACGAATTTTTCTATTACGGGTCACGAGCACGCGCGGGGCTTCATCGGCGAGGGTGATTGCCATAAATGGATACGACTTATCGTCTCGGTAGCGAACGTTAAATGGTGGATCAAACTCTTTGATCCACATATATTCCAGCTGTAACGCGTCAACATCGGTGTTGACAACCGTCCACTCTACGGAGCTCGCGGTAGTGACCATGCGACGAGTTCGTTCATGCAGCGTATGCAACGGTGCGAAATAGTTCGCTAAGCGCTGCCGAAGATTCTTCGCTTTTCCAACGTAAAGTACGCGGCGTTCGGCGTCTCGAAACCGGTAAACACCGGGATTCGTCGGAATTTCTCCCTTTCGTGGACGATATGGCAACTCTGTAGTCATTACCCGGCTTGACGTTCTTCTCGAGCTGCTATTTCGAATACCTCCGACAAGAACCTTCCGGTGTGACTGTCCGCGTATTCCGCAATCTGTTCCGGCGTACCTGTTGCCAGAACGGTGCCGCCACCCGATCCTCCTTCAGGTCCAAGGTCGATAACCCAGTCGGCGGACTTAATGACATCGAGGTTGTGCTCGATCACAATCACGGTGTTTCCCTTGTCGACAAGCCCACCCAAAACCTCGAGAAGTTTGTGGACGTCATCAAAATGGAGTCCGGTCGTCGGTTCATCGAGCACATAAATGGTACGACCGTTGCTTCTCCTTTGTAACTCTGTCGCCAGTTTGACACGCTGCGCTTCACCGCCCGACAGTGTGGTCGCCGACTGACCCAGGCGCACATAGCCCAGACCGACATCGACAAGGGTCTGCAGGTATCGGTGAATCGCCTGGATAGGCGCAAAGAACTCTGCTGCTTCTTCTATGGGCATAGCAAGAACTTCCGCAATATTTTTGCCCTTGTATTGCACTGTCAGAGTGTCGCGGTTATAACGTTGTCCCTGGCATACCTCGCAGTCGACATAAACGTCGGGCAAAAAGTTCATCTCGATCTTTATCGTGCCGTCACCCGAGCATGCCTCGCAGCGACCCCCTTTAACGTTGAAACTAAAGCGCCCGGGCCGGTAGCCACGAACCTTTGCTTCGGGAGTCTCGGAAAAAAGAGTACGGATACGATCAAAAACGCCCGTGTATGTTGCCGGATTCGACCGAGGCGTACGCCCAATAGGTGCCTGATCAACATGCACAACTTTGTCGAGGTCGTCGAGCCCCGTCACTCGTGTGTGCTTTCCCGGTACCGTACGAGCCCCATTGAGCTTGCCTGCGAGTACCTGGTACAGAATGTCGTTAACGAGCGATGACTTTCCCGAACCACTCACCCCCGTGACAGCGGTCAGTACGCCCAGCGGAAATTCTGCAGTAACGTCACGAAGATTATTTTCTCGGGCTCCGACAACCCGAATTACTCTTTTCGGATCAATAGGGCGACGACGCCCCGGCACAACGATCTCGCGTCGACCGGCTAAGTAGTCGGCTGTGATAGACGCCGTATCAGCGAGGAGCTCCGCATAGGGCCCCGAATGCACGACTTCGCCACCGCCGACGCCCGCTCCCGGTCCGATGTCAACAATCCAATCGGCCGCCTGAATCGTCTCTTCATCATGCTCGACCACGATGAGCGTGTTTCCTAGATCACGCAGGGTCTGCAAGGTATCGATAAGTCTGCGATTATCTCGCTGATGAAGCCCGATTGACGGCTCGTCGAGCACATAGAGAACACCGGTGAGACCTGAACCAATCTGCGTGGCTAGCCGGATTCGTTGCGCTTCCCCTCCTGATAGTGATCCCGCAGCTCGTCCTAAATTGAGGTACGACAAGCCCACCTGAACGAGAAAATCGAGCCGAACGCGAATCTCTCGCAGCACCTGCGCCGCGATCTTTGCTTCTCGCGTAGTGAGAGTCAACGTCTGCATGAAATCCTGCGCATCGGCAAGACTCAAGTTCGCAACATCGGCGATTGAGTGTCCCTGCACCAGCACCGCGAGGACTTCTGGTTTCAGCCGCGCACCCTGGCAGGTAACGCACGGAACTTCACGAAGGTATTCTCCCCAGCGCGCACGCTGATTGTCGCTCTCTGCTTGCAGGTATTGCCGCTCAATATAGGGAACAACGCCCTCAAAACCCGATGTGTACCGCATTTCACGGCCGTAACGGTTCTTCCATTTCACGGAAACCTTGTAGTTGTTGCCATGCAGCACTGCCTCTTGCACCTCGCGGGCGAGCTGGTTCCACGGTGTGTCAAGAGAGAAATCAAGATCACGAGCAAGACCCTCTAAAAGCCGCTCATAATATTGGAACAAACCCTTACCCTGCGTGGTCCAGGGAATAATGACGCCCTCGCTGATTGATAACTCTTCGTCGCCCAGCATAAGTTCGCTGTCGACCGACATCCGAGTTCCCAAACCCGAGCAAGTGGGGCAGGCCCCAAATGGTGCGTTAAACGAAAACGTGCGTGGCTCAATTTCTGTCAGAGCAATTGCGTGTCCGTTCGGGCACGCAAGTTTCTCTGAGAAAGACTGCCAGGCTGAGTCTCCTTCTTCATCGACAAAATTGATGTCGACTACCCCATCAGCGAGCCCTAGCGCTGTCTCGACTGAGTCGGTGACCCGCCCCAAAATGTCGGGCGACGCCACCAGCCTGTCAATCACAACCGCAATGTCGTGCTTATAGCTCTTCTTGAGCGCGGGAGGTTCGGCCAACTGAATAAGTTCGCCATCGACGATGGCACGCGCATAGCCTTTCGCCGCGAGCTCTCGAAACAGATCGACGAACTCTCCCTTTTTCTGCGATACAACAGGTGCCACGATCTGATAGCGGGTGCGCTCTGGAAGCGCCATCAGTTGATCGGCGATTTGTTGCACTGTTTGCCGCTGAATCGGCTCGGCACAAACCGGGCAATGCGGAACACCGATGCGTGCCCACAGCAAGCGCATGTAGTCGTAGATCTCGGTAATCGTGCCGACCGTCGACCGCGGGTTTCGGTTGGTTGACTTCTGATCGATCGATACGGCCGGGCTCAGACCCTCAATAAAATCAACATCAGGGCGATCGACCTGACCAAGAAACTGACGCGCATAGGCGCTCAGCGACTCGACGTATCTCCTCTGCCCCTCAGCAAAGATCGTGTCAAAGGCCAGACTTGATTTTCCAGAACCCGACAGCCCCGTAAAAACAACGAGCGAGTCTCGAGGAATCTCGAGATCGACGTTCTTGAGATTGTGCACGCGGGCACCACGAACACTGAGACGACCGGCTTGGGATACGGGAACAATAGGCACGCCCCAATTCTAGAAGCCTCCTCTGACATTGGGGCTGCGAGCCGGATGCTTCTCAGCCAGCGCTCTGTTTCACCATACGGGTGAGCACAACAGCCAACGCAATAGCCGCTGCTGCACCAACCGGTGCCAGCCACCACCAGCCGGGGCCCGTAACCCATGGCAACGAAAAAACGCCAAGAGAAAGCGCCTGTGCCACAAGTTGAACGCCAATAAATCTTCGCAGTGTTGCGCGAAATATTTGCCACTGCACGCGTGAGAAGACGGGAATAACACTGATTACTGACGCCACGATATGCATGGCGTGAACGATCACGAGAGCGATCGCGGTGGTTGCGGCATCCGCTGGTTGCGCAAGAACAGCAATAACAACCGCGACAATCGGGGCCCAGCAGAGCAGCGTTTGAGGAAGAATCACGCCAACGACAACCGCTATCAGTGCTGTCGTTCGCAGTACGGGAAACATGGGGATGATAAGAACCGCTACAAACGTGAGAGCGACAGCCACGATCCTGAGAATCACGGCCGGTAACGCCGCAGAAACAACGACTCGGCGGGTCCACCGCGGCGTGCGCTGCGTCATCGTTGCTCCCTTCGCGAACGTGTGACTTCGCGCATCCGCCACAGAAACTCTTCGCTGTCGCAGCGCACAACATCAATTCCGGTGTAGGCGAGATCCTGCAGTATCTCGGTGCGCTCGGCCTGAACAATACGCAGCGCGATCTGTTGCTGTGGGCTCAGCCGAGTCTCATCCAACACCGGCAGAGTGTCCATGGCAATCACGCGGTGGCCTGCTGCGCGCCAACGCTGCGACAGCGCTGCAGCTGCGCCGTCGAAAAATGTTGACAGTACAAAAATTGTGGCTCGTGGTGCCACCGGCGGTGTTCGCCGATACATTGCTGTCTGCGTGCTGACCGACATCCCCGCGATGGCGGCGATCACGCGCGCTTGGTGTCGCAGACCGGAACCCTCACGAACACTCACTCCCCCCGGCTCCAGGGCATGCACAGCAACGCGGTCGCCCTGTCCAACAACAGATTCCGCTAAAAAGCGAGCCGTTTGACGGGCAAGGTCGAGCGAAGTCACACCGCTGCGCTCTGTATCCGCTGTGCCCCATGTAGTAACAACTGCACCCAGGTCTTCGGCCGTGTCGACAACAATAACCACCGATGCGTCGCTGAGTGTATCTGTGCGTCGAACAAAGAGGTCGTCGGCGCGGCGCGCAAGCCGCGCTGTGGCGCGCCAGTCAATCCTGCGTAGCTCATCACCGGGCGCAAAGGGATGAATATCACGAAACAGTCCGCCGTCACCTGCCCGCGCTCCGCGGTGGTTTCCATGCAGACCGGTGAGACGTGCGCCGACGGGCACCGTATCGATGACGGTGGAAGGCGGGGCCGCATTCCACACCAGTTCCACGGGCGGTAACACCGCGCTCGCCGCTGCCCCATCGCTGTCGATGAGCCGCGCCTGAACTTTCATCGCTTGTAGCGGGCCAGAGTGAATCAGGCGCAGGAGTCCACGCACACGCGGCGACTCTTTTTCCGAACCCCACACGGCATCCACAAGAGCTGTCCTCCGACCGGCCTCATCGATACTCAGTTGCACCCATTGCGAAGTAGTCGCAACATGCACACGAGAAACAAGGACTGTTTCCGATTCAGGGGACGTGTGAATCGTCGTTTCTACCTGCTCGTCACGGCGAAACCGACTCGATGCAGCTACCGCCCACAGCGCGCTCGGAATACCCAGCACAATTGCGTCAGGACGCGAAAATAGCAGCCCCAGCACTGTCATGGCCACAACAGTGACGACCGCAACCATCCAGGCCACTGACGGACGAAAATGCGCTGTAGCCGTAGCGCTGACGCTTCGGATAGCCACCGCTATTCCTGTCGGTCGGCCGTGGGTGGCACTGGTGTCTGTGCCACCGCACTCGCAACAATCGACGCCGGGTCAACACCCTGTGCCCAGGCTTGCGTTGTCAGAGTCAGTCGGTGTGCCAGCGTTGGCGATGCACATTCCTTGACGTCGTCGGGGAGCACATAGTCACGCCCCGCAAGCACCGCTTTACCTCGACTCACCAGCATCAGCGCCTGCGCTGCACGGGGCGAAGCACCGACAGACACCGACGTTGATGCGCGCGTTGACCGACAGATATCGACGCAGTACTGGGCGATGTCTCGTTCAACATGCACCTTTTCCACACGACGTTGCAGTTGCGCCAGTTCTCCGGGTCTCAACACCGGGTCAATCGTGACATCCGGATGCTGCCGTTCGACCCTGTGCATCAGCACATCGACTTCCTCATCGCGGGTCGGGTACCCCATGGTCAGCCGCACCATAAAGCGGTCAAGTTGGGCTTCTGGCAGCGCATAGGTGCCTTCGTATTCGATCGGATTTGAGGTGGCTAGCACGTGGAAAGGGCGCGGCAATGGAAACTGCTCGCCTTCCACCGTCACTTGCCCCTCAGCCATGGCTTCTAATAACGCTGACTGAGTTTTGGGGGTTGTGCGGTTAATTTCATCGGCAAGAAGCAATCCAGCAAAGATGGGGCCTGCCCGGAACGAAAATTCTCCGGATGCCGGTGAATACACGAACGTACCGGTAACATCTCCCGGCAACATGTCGGGCGTGCACTGCATGCGCCGAAAGTCGAGGCCAAGCGCTGTGGCTAAACTGCGCGCTGCCAGTGTTTTGCCGAGTCCCGGCACGTCTTCAAACAGCACGTGCCCACCGGCGATTATTGCTGCAAGTGCGAACGTCAGTGGACGCCGCATTCCTACTACCGCAGTGTCAACGGCATCGAGGATTCTATTTCCGACATCGGCTGCGGTCTCGGTCGAGTGTTCTGTCATCACTATTCCTGCTTCGTTGCTGACTGCATTTTCTCAACAAGTGCCACGATGTCGCTCACTTGCTCTGTTCTTATGACCGGTTCGGTCAACCATTCGTCTATCGGCGCGTTCCACTCTCGTGAAGCTCTCGTGTGGTCACTCGGTGACTCCGGGTCGAATCCCTGCCGCACAAGCGCTCGGTTCAACACCTTCTGCACTCTGCGAGCCATTCCGGGTGATACTTCACCGGTGTGCTTATTAATCGCCCACGCTAAGCGAGACACTTCCGACCCCCGGTATGTCGTGTGTTGCACGGGCGGTGGCCACGTCGTGTGCGTTTGCGTGTCTACACCCGTGACAACCGCATGCACAATACCGATGGCGACAGTCATCAAAACAAGTGTCAGGCTGAACGACAGCGGTACACCCATAGTGAAACGTAGAAACAGTGCGATGCCGGCCGCGGCTGTCCCGCCCAGTGCAATAAGAATGAGCCGCTGTTTCACTGCTCTTGCCACCGTTCATCGAGCCGTTCTAATGCCCGACGTGCGGCTTTTCGGTCGAGCTCATTCGCCGTGTAGCCTGCAAACCGAACTCTTTGGTAGAGGCCGAGCAGGGTGTTTGTGTCGCCTTCGATTCCATCGCGCGAGGTCACAATTCGCACAACAAATTCGCTCGGTGTTTCGGCGACACCACGCACGTACCCAAATCGCGCCGCGGCCTCTTCGAGTCCCATCCAGGCTGCAACAATGCTGTCGCTGACGTGCCCCGGCCGGTTGATGGAATGAAGGGCGTCGGCAATCCCCTGCCGTACAACCTGGGCATCAATACTTTCTTGGTCGTGTGCGGCAACGACTTCGTCGCTCGCATGAGATTCCGTACGCACCGGTGGGCGCCGTGCCCGCCAGGCTTCAATCAGGCGAGTGATGATGCGGCTGATGAGCCTGATCACGATCACGCTGAGTACGAGTACCGCGATGACCGAAACAACAATGGCAATAATCATGGCGACGCGGTTGTCACCCGGGGGCACCAACTCAGGAGGAGGTGATTCTACGGTTTCGTCGAATACGCTCTCGTTGCTCAACTGAGAGCCACGGCCCCACGACACCGGATGCAGCTGCGGATACCCCTGCACGGTGGCTATCGCCAGCACGATAACCAGTAGCCCGAGCGTCGTCCCATACGGTCGCACATTAGCCCACCGGGCAGATCTGTGGCGATCAGGTGGCGACTGTACAGACTCCTGCGCGGCAGTGGATGGTTTCTCTGTCATGACGCGGTGTTTTAGGCGTGCCCGGCTTTTTCCATGGCCCGCAACTCTTTTTTCAGATCTTGTACTTCATCTCGAAGACGCGCGGCGAGTTCGAACTTTAATTCGCCTGCGGCAGTCATCATTTGTTCTGATAGCTCAGCGATTGTCTCTTCGAGTTGCTGCGCCCCCTCTGCTGCGAGGCCTTCACGTTTCGCGCTCTTCTTCGACGATCCCAAACGACCACGGTTCTTACTTGAGCGCGCAGCGAGCATGTCTGCAGTATCTGCCCCTTCACGCGCCAGCACCTCCGTGATATCGGCTATGCGTTTACGGAGCGGCTGTGGGTCTATACCGTGTTCAGCATTGTAAGCAAGCTGTTTCTCGCGTCGTCTCTCCGTTTCGTCGATTGCTGCGCGCATCGAGTCGGTGACTCTATCGGCGTACATGTGCACCTGCCCGGAAACGTTTCTCGCGGCACGTCCGATGGTCTGAATCAACGAGGTACCGGAACGCAAAAAGCCTTCCTTGTCGGCGTCCAGTATCGCAACCAGTGACACTTCCGGCAGGTCAAGACCTTCACGAAGAAGGTTGATGCCAACCAGCACATCGTAAACACCGGCACGTAGTTCGGTCAGCAATTCCACGCGCCGCAAAGTGTCGACATCCGAGTGCAGATATCGCACGCGCACGCCATGTTCCCCAAGAAAATCAGTGAGCTCTTCAGCCATCTTCTTGGTCAGAGTCGTCACCAAGACACGTTCGTCTCGCTCGACACGGAGTCGAATCTCTTCGAGCAGATCATCAATTTGTCCCTTACTGGGTTTCACCACGATTTCGGGGTCAACGAGCCCGGTCGGGCGAATGATCTGCTCGACGACGCTGTCGGCAACTCCCATCTCATACTTGCCGGGAGTCGCAGAAAGATAGACAGTCTGACCGATGCGCTGCGTGAACTCATCCCACCGCAGAGGTCGATTATCCAGCGCACTGGGCAGTCGAAAACCGTGCTCCACCAGCGTTCTTTTACGAGATGCATCGCCTTCATACATGGCACCAATTTGAGGGACCGTAACGTGCGATTCATCGATGACCAACAAGAAGTCATCCGGAAAAAAATCCAGCAGCGTGTGCGGTGGCTCGCCTGCCTGACGTGCATCAAGGTGTCGTGAATAGTTCTCGATGCCCGAGCAGAAGCCCAGCTGCTGCAGCATCTCTAAGTCGAACGTTGTGCGCATCCGTAGACGCTGCTCTTCAAGAAGCTTGTTTTGTCGCTCAAGCTCTTGCAGCCGTTCTGCTAGTTCGTCTTCTATCGTGCCGATGGCGCGTTGAATAACGTCTGTTCCTGCCACGTAGTGCGAGGCAGGAAATATCGGAACGGCCTCTAAGTTCGCAATAACTTCGCCAGTCAACGGATGCAGCGAGTACAGCGCCTCGATCTCATCGCCAAAAAGTTCGATCCGAATAGCGTGTTCCTCGTACACGGGAATGATCTCGATCGTGTCGCCGCGCACGCGAAAGTTTCCTCGCGAGAAGTCAACATCATTCCGGTTGTACTGCATCCCGATGAACTGGCGAATAAGAGCGTCGCGGTCGTAGCGCTCGCCCACTTGCAACGCGACCATGTTGCGTAAATACTCCTCGGGTGCCCCCAAGCCGTAAATACACGAAACAGTAGAAACAACGACAACATCGCGGCGGCTCAGCAGCGAGTTCGTCGTCGAGTGACGCAGCCGTTCCACCTCAGCGTTAATCGATGAGTCTTTCTCGATGAAAGTGTCAGTCTGCGGAACATATGCTTCAGGCTGGTAATAGTCGTAGTACGAAACGAAATATTCCACCGCGTTGTGGGGCATAAGCTCACGAAACTCATTAGCCAACTGTGCTGCAAGGGTCTTATTGTGCGCGAGTACAAGCGTCGGGCGCTGCACCTGCTCGATCAGCCACGCAGTAGTCGCAGACTTGCCCGTCCCTGTAGCTCCCAACAGCACCACATCGGTCTCGCCCGCGTTAATCCGTGCTGCCAGCTCAGCAATAGCCTGCGGCTGGTCACCGGACGGTTCGTAGTCACTAACCACCTCGAACGGGCGCACACTACGTGTTGGTTCCATGCCTCCAGACTACGGCGCACTTCTGACACTGGCTCTCCGCGGCAATAACAAAAGGCTCGTCTCCGCCATCGTAAAGAGATAACGGAGACGAGCCTGCACGACGGGCGTGTACTACTTGTTCATGTTGCCGCGTGTCTCGTCGGGCGCATTCGGGTCACGAGGGCCTACTACAGGCTCATAGTTATGCACCGCGCCCACGAGGCCGCCAATCTGCACGGAGCCATCTGTGCTGACGCCGGTAATGTCGACCGTCAGACTGTAGAGTTCGGGCTTAGCCGCCTCGGGAGGCAGGTTGTAGTCGAAGTGGATACCCGGCACACCCTCCCGGCAACCGAACGTGTGCTGGCCTGTCACTGTCACGAGGTTACGAGTTGCAACGACAGAACTCACATTCCACGCAGCAGGCGCCGTGACCGTCGTGTGTTCCAGAGTGAAATCTGGGTTGTTGCCGGCATAGACAAGAGTCGCGACAAGGTTGAACGTCGGGCGAGTAACACCGTCATATTCACAGTCATCGAGGTACGGTGCCGACAAGCGGGTGTCACCGTCGTGCACAGCATCCGACGACTCGACTAGGTACCAGGTCTTAACGTCTTCCAGATCATCACTGGCCGCAGCGGTGGGCACGGCGACAGCGGCCGCAATAACAGGAACAGACCAGGCTGCTCCCTTGATGACGCTACGACGTGAAAGAGCAGTGTTGTGCTCGGGCATAGTTGTTCTCTCCTGCATTAGGCGAGCCGACGGCTCGGGGGTGCATGTGTCGGATATCCGGCGCAGGGTACGCCGAGGGGAAAGCGGTAAAAGTACCGCCGAGAACATCCCAGAAAGTTGTCTAGCTTGTCCCCAGAAATGGGCCACAGGGCGACCCACTTTTTCTCCCCACAGAGACGCTAACAAAAACAAAGTTTGACAGCTAAACTTACTAATTTTTGTGAGGACACTTGCGCATTACATTCCGCAATCACGCACCAGTAATCACCTAAAGCTGAAGTTGCTCCCACACTTCGTCTGCCTGAGTAAGCGTCGCCGACAACTCGCCCGAAGTGTCAACCACGTAATCAGCTAAAGCCAGCCGCGCATCATCGGAGGTCTGTGACGCAATGCGCTGCTGAGCCGCGTCTGCTGCCATCCCCCGAAGACGTATAAGTCGCTGCAATCGCACGTGCTGCGGTGCGTGTGCCACGATAACAGCGTCCCACTCTCCTCGGGCACGCGTCTCGGCGAGCAGTGGAACATCGTAAACCACGACGGCGTCCGGGTCTCGCGCGAAGGCCTCGTTGAACTGCCTCTGCGCCTCTGCTTGCACGGCCGGGTGCACGATGGCATTCAGTCGGGCCAAGGCCTCCGGGCGGCCGAACACCCGCTCGGCCAGAGCAGCCCGATCCAGCGCGCCCTCGTCCGTAATAACGTCATTACCGAACGCGGCCGCAATCGCGTGCAACACGTCACTGCCCGGTGCCTGAACAGTTCGAACAATACGGTCAGCATCAACAACGACAGCACCCAACTCCGCAAAACGGCGTGCGATCGTTGTTTTACCCGAAGCAATCCCACCGGTTAGTGCAATGAGTGGCATCCGGACAGTCTCCCACAAACGCGACTGCGGGCCGCCACAAACAAGTGGCAGCCCGCAGTCTTTAACGTTAGAGCTTAGGAGTTACCGCCCGAAAGCTTCTCGCGCAGTGCTGCGAGAGCCTCATCGTCGGCGAGCGTACCGCCCGCACCGGACTCGGACGAGAAAGCCTGAGCAGCGTCGAACTCTTCGGCGACAGTAGCTTCGACTTCGGCGATCTTGGCAACCTGTGTCTTGTGGGCTTCCCAACGAGCCTGTGCGGCAGCATATTCCTGCTCCCACTTCTCGCGCTCGGCGTCGAAGCCTTCCTTCCACTGGTTGGTCTCCGGGTCGAAGCCCTCGGGGTACTTGTACTCGCCGTTCTCGTCGTACTCGGCCACCATGCCGTACATGGTCGGGTCGAACTCCACGCCAAACGGGTCAACGGAATCGTTGGCCTGCTTGAGCGAGAGCGAGATGCGACGACGCTCGAGGTCGATGTCGATGACCTTGACGAAGAGCTCTTCGCCAACAGACACGATCTGCTCGGCCAGTTCGACGTGCTTGTTCGACAGCTCCGAGATGTGAACCAGTCCCTCGATGCCGTCGGCAACGCGAACAAAAGCACCAAACGGTACGAGCTTGGTGACCTTTCCAGGCGTAATCTGACCAATAGCGTGCGTACGTGCAAACACCTGCCACGGGTCTTCCTGCGTTGCCTTCAGCGAGAGCGATACGCGCTCGCGATCGAGGTCAACCTCAAGAATCTCGACCGTCACTTCTTGGCCGACTTCGACAACCTCAGAAGCGTGCTCAATGTGCTTCCACGACAGTTCGGAAACGTGCACGAGGCCGTCTACGCCGCCCAGGTCGACGAACGCACCGAAGTTGACGATCGAAGAAACAACACCCTTGCGAACCTGACCCTTGTGCAGGTTGTTGAGGAAGGTTGTGCGCGACTCCGACTGTGTCTGCTCGAGCAGTGCACGACGGCTGAGCACAACGTTGTTGCGGTTCTTGTCGAGTTCAAGAATCTTCGCTTCAATCTCCTGCCCCAGGTACGGAGTCAGGTCGCGAACGCGGCGAAGCTCAATCAGCGATGCGGGCAGGAAGCCACGCAGGCCAATGTCGACGATGAGGCCGCCCTTGACGACCTCGATGACCTGGCCAGTAACCACGCCATCGTCTTCTTTAATCTTCTCAACGTCGCCCCAAGCACGCTCGTACTGTGCGCGCTTCTTCGACAGGAGCAGGCGGCCTTCCTTGTCTTCTTTCTGAAGAACAAGTGCTTCCACCTGGTCACCAACGGAGACAACCTCATTGGGGTCTACGTCGTGTTTGATAGAAAGTTCACGGGAGGGAATAACACCCTCGGTCTTGTAGCCGACGTCGAGCAGAACTTCATCGCGGTCGATCTTCACGATCGTGCCTTCAATGATGTCGCCGTCGTTGAAGAACTTCAGGGTCTTCTCGACCGCGGCCAAAAAGTCCTCAGCAGATCCGATGTCGTTAATTGCGACCTGCTTGGTGGCCGGGGCGGTCGTTGCGCTAGTCATGTAGTGGGTTGTCCTTGTTGGTTGGAAAATCGGGCACCAGTGCAACGGAATACCGCTCACAAGCACTGGAGCAATGCGGAATGGGATAGTTGAACACGCGCACGCAAGGGTAAACCCGCCTGCGGGTGACACTTCAGGATAACAGAAGTATGGCGCGAATCTCGTGATCGCCGGCGCCATCATGGCGGCGCTCGCGACCTGCTCCTGGCAGACTGTGGTGATGACCAGTTCGTCACTGTTACTGCTTGATACGGCCTCGCTGTATTTTCGCGCGTTTCATGGGGTTCCTGACCGCTTCACGTCACCGGATGGCACTCCTGTCAATGCTGCCCGAGGCCTGCTCGATATGGTCGCCAAGCTCATCGACGAGTTTGCCCCCAGTGACGTCATTGCCTGCTGGGACGACAGTTGGCGCCCTGCATGGCGAGTCGCGCTCATCCCGTCGTACAAACAGCATCGAGTGGCGGGGGTCGCAGCCGATGGTTCGGATCGCGAAGACGCCCCTGAGCGTCTGGAAGTGCAGCTGCCGCTTATTCGTGAGGCTTTTCGTCTTTTAGGTATTCCCGTTGTGGGGGCACCCGATTACGAAGCCGACGACATTATCGGTTCATTGGTGGCGCAGAGTCGGATGCCTGTCGATATCGTAACGGGCGATCGCGACCTCTTTCAGCTCGTCAACGACACACGCTGTGTTCGCGTCATCAACACAGCTCGTGGAATGAAGAACCTTGACATTGTGTCGGAGCACTCGCTTGTTGATAGATATGGTGTGACGGCGGCTCAGTACGTTGATTTCGCAGTGCTGCGCGGTGACGCTTCAGACGGACTTCCGGGTGTGGCGGGCATCGGCGATAAGACTGCGGCGGCGCTCTTGCACGAATTTGGCTCACTTGAGGCCATCCGGCAGGCGGCGGAACAAGAGAAAGCTTTGAGCCCCGCCCGTCGCGCAGCTCTGAAGGCGTCGAGCGACTATCTTGATGTTGCTCCGCGTGTCGTTCGCGTAGCAACTCAGCTGTCTCTTCCTGCTGTCAACAGCAGACTCCGTGAGCCCGACGACGAATCGGCAGTGCTGTCATTTGGTGAGAAGCACGGCCTAGGCCAGAGCATGCTGCGGGCACTGTCGGCCGTTCGCGCCGCGGCATAGGTTTTTCGGCACCGGCGTGCGGCGGCTACCGGATGCTACTGTCCCGCTGCCAACTCTTGCGATACAGAGATCCACTCGTCCAGGCGGCGCAGCGCTCGCCCGTCATCAATCGCCTCCGCTGCGCGCGCGTACGCATGGCGAAGTCGCTCCACGATCGGCACCTGCGTCTGAGACGCATCGTGAGACAGCTCATAGGCTACGATTCCGGCTGCTGCGTTGAGGAGCACAATATCTCGAACAGCCCCCTTCTTCCCGTCGAGAGTCTCGCGCAGCACGCGAGCGTTGTGGTGAGGGTCTCCACCAATGAGCTCCGAGATGTCGGAGAGAGGAATGTCTAGGTCTCTGGGGTCGAGATCATGCTCGTGGATGTCTCCGCGAGTAACTTCCCAGATACGGCTGTGACCGGTCGTGGTGAGTTCGTCGAGACCGTCGTCTCCACGGAACACGAGCGCTGTAGCTCCTCGCGTGCGAAACACACCTGTGATGAGCGGGACACGGTCAAGGTGTGCGACGCCAACAGCATTTGCTTCCGCGCGCGCCGGGTTACACAGCGGACCCAACATGTTGAACACCGTTGGTACACCGAGCTCCGATCGCACTGTCGCTGCATTGCGGAACCCTGGATGAAAAGCGCCTGCCCACGCAAAAGCGATTCCCGTACGCTCGAGCGTGGCGGCTACCGATTGCGGATCGAGCGTCAACGCAAGACCCAGAGCACTGAGAACATCAGAGGATCCGGATGACGAACTGGCAGCGCGGTTACCGTGTTTCACCACGGGTACACCTACTGCGCTGATAATGACCGATGCCGTTGTCGATACGTTGACGGTCCCAATCCTGTCGCCGCCCGTGCCCACGATGTCAAGAACGTCGGACGAAACGGGAAGCGGCACAGCCGCCTCAAGAATTGCGTCGCGAAAACCGACGACCTCGTCCACTGTTTCGCCTTTTGACCGCAAACCCACGAGGAACCCGGCCAGCTGCGCGTCTGTGGCGTCTCCCCGCATAACCTGCCGCATCGCCCACGTCGATTCATAAACGCTCAGATCGCGGCGCTCAAGAAGCGTGGAAAGGATGTCGGGCCAGCTCAGGGGATTGATCATATGAGCGATCCTATCGGCGCTCAGGGCTCCGTAAAAAAGTTTTGACCGACCGTTATCGAGCAATCCCAAGCTCTTGCATCACGAACTCTCAGGCCATTCTCGGCGGGTTCACAAGCCCCATCAAGACGCGTCTTCACGAAACGGGCCCGCCGGTGTGCGTACTCACCGAAATAATCAGCCATAATGGAAGGGTGACAACCTCAGCGACGCATGCCCCGGCAGCAAGAACTATTAAGCGACCCAATCCGGTGGCCGTCGGCACCATCGTGTGGCTGGGCAGCGAGGTGATGTTCTTCGCGGGCCTCTTCGCGATTTACTTCACGCTGCGCAGCACCTCCCCCGCTTTGTGGGCGGAGCGCACGGAGTTGCTGAACGTGCCCTTTGCGACAGTAAACACACTCATTCTTGTGCTGTCGTCCTTCACCTGCCAGATGGGGGTGTTTGCAGCAGAGCGCCTCCAGCCTTATTCCACGAAGAAACGTGGATGGCTCGGTTGGGGCATGGTCGAGTGGTTCTGGCTTACCTTTATCCTCGGAGCGATCTTCGTTTCGGGCCAGGTTTGGGAATACGCTCAGCTCGTAGCTGAGGGGATGCCCATCTCGGCCGATTCGTATGCATCCGCCTTCTACCTCACGACAGGGTTCCACGCCCTGCACGTTACTGGCGGCCTCATCGCATTCCTGCTTGTCATCGGACGCGCATATGCGGTCAAGAACTTCACTCATAAGGAAGCAACCTCATCGATCGTTGTGTCGTACTACTGGCACTTCGTTGACGTCGTATGGGTTGCGCTGTTCCTCATCATCTACTTCCTGCGATAGAAACGGAGCGGTTTTCCGACATGGCACGAGAGAAAAAGCACCGCTCGCGCGGCCGCCGCAGTCCTTTGGCAGCCGCCGCGCTCATAGGAGCAGGTCTTCTCATTACCGGTGGCGTCTACGCCGGCGCAACAGCGGCTTTTGCTGCTACCGACCAGTCAACGGTCACGGCACAAGTATCGGTGGATGAAGGTGAAAAACTCTTCGTCGCTAACTGTGCCACCTGTCACGGATTTGATCTTGAAGGCACCGAAAATGGTCCAAGCCTCTACGGTGTTGGTGAACTGGCGACTGAATTCCAGTTAGCCACTGGCCGTATGCCGCTGCAGATGCAGGGTCCCCAGGCTCCACAGAAACAGCCACAGTTCACCGATGAGCAGATTCGCTCAATGGCTGCTTACGTGCAGTCGGTAGCACCCGGCCCCACCTATCCCGACGAGCGCATCCTCGACGGCGGCGGCGATGTCGCTCATGGAGCCGAACTGTTCCGCATCAACTGCGCAATGTGCCACAACGTTGCCGCTGCGGGTGGTGCGCTCACAGAGGGCAAGTACGCTCCTCCGCTGATGGAAACCAGCGAACTGCACATCTACGCAGCGATGGTCACAGGTCCACAGAACATGCCTGTCTTCGGCGACATGAACCTCTCTGCAGAAGACAAGCGCGACATTATTTCGGCGCTTGTGTTCCAGCAGAACGCCGTTGAAGTCGGTGGACTCACACTCGGTTCGCTCGGGCCCGTCTCCGAGGGCCTCTTTGTTTGGATCTTCGGTATTGGGATCCTCATTGGGGCGACCGTCTGGATCACCGCCAAATCAAACTGACGCTTGCATACAGAAGAAAAACGTACGAGGAGCACCATGGCAAACGACGACGACTCTCAGGCTCTTGAACGGGCCTACCAGCCCTCCCCTGGGCTGGCCGTCGCAGTCAGCGATCCCGTGCAGAACCCTGGTCTGCCGCCGCATCGTGAGCGGATTACCGATAAAGATCCCAAGGCAGAGAAGCGCGCCGTTCGCACGGTCTATACGCTTTTCTACCTCTCTCTCGCAGGAAGCATCTGGGCGGTTGCCGCTTATATGCTCTTCCCCATCGAGAGCGGCGAACTCATCGATATCCGCCACAACAACCTGTACATCGGGCTCGGAATTGCTCTAGCCCTACTCGCAATCGGCATCGGTGCAATCCACTGGTCCAAAGCACTGATGTACGACGTTGAACAGATTGAGGAACGCCACCCAACGCGCGGTAGCGAACCCACCCGAGAGGCAGCGATCCAGGCTTTCGCCGACGCGAACGAAGAGTCTGGCTTTGGCCGACGCACAATGATCCGCAACTCGCTGATTGCTGCTCTTGTGGCATCGGTAGTGCCGGGCATCACGCTGTTCCGTGGCCTCGCTCCGTTCAAGTCACCCGATGACCCTCTGGCGGGCGACCCGGTAGCGCTCCTTCACCGCACGATGTGGGATAAGGGCGTGCGCCTTGCCCGCGACCCCGACGGCACACCTATTCGCGCCGCCGATGTCACTCTGGGTTCTGCTGTTCACGTGATCCCCGAAGGCCTCGCCTCGATGGGACACGCCGACGGCTACCTCGAAGAAAAAGCTAAGGCCATCGTGCTTCTCATGCGCCTGCTCCCCGAGCAGCTGATCGAAGAGGAAGACCGAAAAGACTGGTCGTACAACGGCATCGTCGCATATTCCAAGGTCTGCACCCACGTGGGCTGCCCCGTGGCCCTCTACGAGCAGCACACCCACCACCTGCTGTGCCCCTGTCACCAATCTCAGTTTGATGTCAAGGAGCACGCCAAGGTTATCTTCGGCCCCGCGGCGCGCCCGCTGCCGCAGCTACCTATCACCGTCGACGATGAGGGCTACCTCGTCGCGAAGAGCGACTTCACCGAACCTGTCGGCCCGAGCTTCTGGGAGCGTCATTGAGTACCGCAACGATCAACGAGGACAAAAAGTCCAAGCCGCTCGGCGGACGCTTCGTCGGCGCAACGGCTAACTATATTGATGAACGAACCAGCATTTCGGGCTTTATCAAAGAGCTCGGCCGAAAGATCTTCCCCGATCACTGGTCATTCATGCTGGGTGAGATCGCACTCTGGAGCTTCGTCGTCGTACTGCTTTCCGGTACGTTCCTGACGTTCTTCTTCCAGGCGTCGATGGTTCCCACCCACTACGACGGCGCCTACCCGCTCATGCGCGGTGTAGAAATGTCCGCAGCTCTAGAGTCAACGCTTCGAATCTCATTTGACCTGCGTGGCGGTCTCCTTGTCCGGCAGATCCACCACTGGTCAGCGCTTGTCTTTGTAGCCGGAATCTCGGTTCACATGCTGCGCGTTTTCTTCACGGGTGCTTTCCGTAAGCCTCGTGAACTGAACTGGGTTATCGGTTTCGTTCTCTTCATCCTGGCGATGGCCGAGGGTTTCACTGGCTACTCGCTGCCTGACGACCTCCTTTCGGGTAACGGTCTGCGTATTATTGACGGCATGATCAAGGGTCTCCCCCTGATCGGAACATGGACCTCCTTCCTTCTCTTCGGCGGCGAGTTCCCCGGTAGCGACATTGTCGGACGCCTGTACACGCTGCACATTTTGATCCTTCCGCTGCTTGTGATCGGTCTCATTGCCGTGCACTTGCTGCTGATGATTGTTAACAAGCACACGCAGTTCGCCGGCCCAGGCCGCACGAACAACAACGTTGTCGGATACCCGATGATGCCCGTGTACATGTCGAAGATGGGCGGTTACCTGTTCATCGTGTTCGGTGCGATCGTGTTGATTGCGTCGATCTTCCAGATCAACCCCGTCTGGGGCTACGGTCCATACGACCCCTCGCCTGTTTCTGCGGGTACGCAGCCGGACTGGTACATCGGTTTTGCTGATGGCGCTCTGCGTCTGGCTCCTCCGAACTGGGACGTCGTGTTCCTCAACCGCACCTGGTCGTTCGGGATTTTGGTACCTGTCGCGGTACTCGGCCTCTTCATTGTGACGGTAGCGATCTATCCGTTCATCGAGGCATGGATTACGGGCGACAAGCGTGAGCATCACCTCGCCGAGCGCCCCCGCAACGCTCCTACCCGCACCGCAATCGGCGTCGCCGGCGTTCTGTTCTACGCCGTCATGTGGGCTGCTGCTTCTTCTGACCTCATGGCTACGCACTTCCATCTCACGATGGAGGGAGTGATCCACACTCTGCAGGCTCTGCTGTTCATCGCTCCTGTCTTGGGCTACTTCATTACGAAACGTATCTGTATCGCCCTGCAGCGCAAAGACCGCGAGATCGTGCTGCACGGATACGAGTCAGGACGCATCGTCCGCATGCCCGGTGGCGAGTATGTCGAGGTTCACCGCCCAGTCGACGAATATGACCGTTGGCGTCTGGTCGACTACACAACGTATGAACCGCTTGTTGTTCGCCCGAACAGCGACGGCCGCATCCCCTGGACACAGAACCTCCGTGCTTCGCTGTCGCGCTGGTTCTTCGAGGACCGCATCCAGCCCCTCACCCAGGCGGAACTCGATGCAGCAGACCAGCATCAGAGCTCTGCGCTGACAGATATCGAGCAGACCACTGCCGGTGAAGTTGCGGGCGCCCATGCTCGCGCCGGCGTGGCTGACAGCGAGATCGTATCTGAGAGCGACACAGTTTCGGAGACAGCAAACAAGCCGAGTTCGGTAGTTGCCAAGGAGTCTGAGAAGAAGAAGGGCTCGAAGAAGCCCAAGGACGACTCCAACGAGAAGTAACACTCTCTCATAAAGGTGGGGCCGGGTCATATGATCCGGCCCCACCTTTATGTTCTCTCCGCTCCCCCACGCAACATTCACACCCATGCCGACGCGATCGTCGTAATCTAGCCTCATGATCGATCGCGCTACCTACTTTGCTGCCAAACTCGCCTACGAAACCGACGCCACAGACGTCTATCTTGCTCAGAAGGCCGGAGAAGACATCACCGTCGTCGATGTACGCTCCGAGCAAGCGTGGGCTCAGGGCCGAATTCCTGGCGCGATCCACATGCATTACAGCGATATCGCCGTGCGTGCGCCCAAGACGATTGACGACGGCAGAGCAATTGTTGTCTACTGCTGGAGCCCCGGGTGCAACGCGGGAGCAAAAGCGGCACATGTCTTCGCCTCGCTGGGCTACGAGGTGCGAGAAATGATTGGCGGGTTCGAATACTGGGTCCGCCAGGGGCTCCCAGTCCAAGACGCGGATGGTGTTCACCGCCGCCCGATCGACCCGCTCACGAACGTACCGCGCATTCGCACCCACGCAGACTCATGACTCCGTTGGGGGCTATAGGCAATAAATAGTGGATGGGATCGTGATTTTAGTTGCGTGATCATGCGGTAAAACAGGGTTCGTTATCGTCGCTCATGCTTAGTCATGACCCAACGGCAACAGCTCACCCGCTTCCTGACCTGGCTAACCGGGAAAGCATCTCAGAGCGAGGTCAGGGTGGTACCGGCCGAACCTTCCGACATCAGACGGCGTGGTGCTGGCAGTTGCAACCCCACATGCCGATGACCGGCGAGGTCCATGATGCTGTCCTTGTCGACGGCATGTGGATCGGGTCCTGGTGCCTGCTGATCGCGCTTTCCGACACCGAACACGTGGTCGCATGGCAAACGCTGCATCTTCCACCTGCAAATGAACGTCACCCGTGAGCTGACACGCAATCCCCGACTGGCCACTGGGAAAGCATTACGGCAGATCGCAATGCGCCTAAGCGATGTCCGTAGCGTCAGTGATGCAATCTACTTAGCGGTTGACTCTGGAGGCGTGGTGGCAACGATACGGGCACATGACGCGCAAACGAACCATATATGACAACGGAAAGTTCGGGTTCACGCACCTGCGGTTACCCAAAGCCTGGGCGGTGCTCCATCGCGCCACGCAAGCCCGACACACCTTCACATTCCTCGAGCACAGCAACCCCCGCACCACCAGCAGTCTCGAAGGTCGCATCAACGCACAACTGCGATACCTCCTCCGCCACCACACAGGCATGAGTATCGAACACCGCCGCATAAAACAAGCCCACCACTATGCACACACACCCATCAAGACCCGCCCCACACCCATCAAGACCCGCCCCACACCCATCAAGACCCGCCCCACACCCATCGACGAATCCCTCGGGCAAGCCCTCTACGACACCAGCCTCGACGCCGCAGAAAGACTCCGGACCCGCCAAAGCTGGGCAGGCAAAGGATGACACGCCCAAACCATCCACTATTTATTGCCTATAAGACTCCGTTGGTGCGCTTCCGTAAACAGTTGATGGCCGCGAGTTCTTCGGAACTCGCGGCCATCAATCTCTGACCTAGGGTTAGCTCTGCTTAGCGAGCGAAGTAACCGCGATAGTACTCGTACGTCCAGCCGACAATGGCGACAACAAAGATCGCCAGACCGATGGGAAGCATGAACTGCCCAACAGCCAGACCAATAGCAAATACCGCCGCTGATCCAGCCAGTACGATCGGCCACCATGACCAGGGAGCGAACTCACCGATCTCAGGGTCACCGTCGTCGATGTCTGCAGTGAGCGTGTCTTCAGGGAGCTCCCCGCCCTGAGCGCTACGGACGCGCCCAAGGTAGAAAGCAACCATTATCGCCATGAGGGCGGTGAAGTACAGGCCTACTGTACCCACCCATTCAATCGCCTCATTTACCGGAAGCTCCGGGTAAGCGATGAGATGCCACACCGTGTAGACGGTGCCGATAAGGGCGAAGAAACCGGCGATCACCCAAAAAACAACGATATTTGAACGCATGACTTAGCGGGCCTCTCCCTGCGCGTCAACGGCCACCGGAACTTCAGCGGCTTCGGGGTGGTTCAGGTCGAACGCCGGGCGCTCGCTACGGATACGCGGGATCGACGTGAAGTTGTGTCGCGGTGGCGGGCAGGATGTTGCCCACTCCAGTGACCCACCAAAGCCCCACGGGTCGTTCACTGTAACCTTCGGTGCCTTACGTGCTGTGATCCACACGTTCAGGAAGAACGGCAGCATCGAAGCACCCAACAGGATTGCTCCCACCGTCGAAACCTGGTTACCCCACGTCCAGTTGTCGAACTCCGAGTAGTCGGCGTAACGACGCGGCATACCATCGACACCCAACCAGTGCTGAACGAGGAAGGTCATGTGGAATCCGATAAAGAGCATCCAGAAGTGGATGTAGCCCAAACGCTCGTTGAGCATACGGCCTGTCCACTTGGGCCACCAGAAGTAGAACCCTGAGAACATTGCGAACACGACGGTTCCGAACACCACGTAGTGGAAGTGCGCTACGAGGAAGTAGGAGTCCGACAGGAAGAAGTCCAGCGGCGGTGACGCAAGGATGACTCCCGTGAGTCCACCGAATACGAAGGACAGCAGGAATCCAAGCGCAAACACCATCGGGGTCTCGAATGTTATCGAACCTCGCCACATGGTGCCGATCCAGTTGAAGATCTTCACGCCCGTGGGCACCGCGATGAGCATCGTCATAATTGCGAAGAACGGAAGCAGAACGCCACCAGTCACGTACATGTGGTGAGCCCATACCGATACCGACAGGGCAGCGATCGCGATCGTCGCGTACACCAGAGTCTTGTAGCCGAAGATGGGCTTACGGCTAAAGACCGGGAAGACCTCTGACACGATGCCGAAGAACGGCAACGCAATGATGTAGACCTCAGGGTGACCGAAGAACCAGAAGAGGTGCTGCCACAACAGAACACCGCCGTTAGCCGGATCATAGATGTGGGCCCCCAGCACACGGTCGGCTGCCGAGGCAAGAACCGCAGCGGCCAGCACAGGGAACACCATGATAATCAGAAGGCTCGTGATCAAGGTGTTCCAGCTGAAGATCGACATGCGCCACATCGTCATACCAGGCGCTCGCATAGTAATGATCGTGGTGATGAAGTTCACTGCACCAAGAATGGTTCCGAAGCCCTGAACGCCCAACCCGAGCATCCACAAGTTTCCTCCGGCACCCGGTGAGAACGTGGCATTCGAAAGCGGTTGATATCCAAACCAACCGAACGATGCTGCACCCTGAGGGGTAAGGAACCCGGCAACGGCGATCGTCGATCCAAACAGGAACAGCCAGAAAGCGAAAGCGTTTAGTCGCGGGAAGGCGACGTCCGGCGCACCAATTTGCAGCGGCAAGATTGCGTTGGCAAAGCCAGCGAAAAGCGGTGTTGCAAACATCAGCAGCATGATCGTGCCGTGCATCGTGAACAGCTGGTTGTACTGTTCCTTCGTCGGTACGATCTGCATGCCCGGCGCAAATAGCTCGGCGCGAATGATCAACGCCATCACACCGCCGAGCAGGAAGAAGAGTACGGACGCGAGGAGATACAGGTATCCGATCGTCTTGTGGTCAGTCGAGGTGATCCACTTGACGAGGATGTTGCCCTTTTCGTCGACACGGCTCGATGAGAGCAGCGCGGCCTGTCGGGCGGGAATCGTTGTGGGGCGCTCAGCTGTCTGCTCAGTGCCCGGAAGCGTAGTCGTCATGATTACTTCCCTTCCTCCTCGGAGCTTCCGCCGGTGCCGGGGAAGTTGGAGAGACGGTCGTAGGCCTCAGTGATGCTGCCGGTCTGGCCGGAGTCGCGCAGGTCAGCAAGGTACTGCTCGTACTCAGCCTCGCTGACAACCTCGACGTTGAACAGCATCATCGAGTGATACTCGCCGCAGAGCTCAGCGCATTTGCCCTGATAGGTGCCCTCGCGGGTGGGGATGAAGGACCATGAGTTGTCCTTACCGATGTACATGTCTTTCTTGTAAAGGAAGTCAATGATCCAGAACGAGTGAATAACATCACGTGATCGCAGATCAATACGAACTTCTTTATCTACAGGCAAGACAAGCGTGGGAAGCGTTTCTTGGTCGATGTTGCCATCAGCATCAGGCTGGGCCTGAATACCCATGGTCCATACGGCGTCGGACTCGTCATCGTTATCGCCGTTGTACTGGAAGTCCCATGCCCACTGCTTGGCAATGGCGGTGACGGACACCTCTGGGTCTTCGTATTGGGTTTCAAGAATCGTTTGATCACGCGCGGTGAAAGAGAAGAAACCGAGAACCAAGATCAACGGCACAACCGTGTAAAAGATCTCGATCGGCATGTTGTACCGCAACTGCACGGGAAGGCCGGTCTGGCCCTTACGGCGACGGTACATAACGACCGCCCACCCCATAAGGATCCAGGTCACGAGACCGACGGTCAGAAGTACGATCCAGGAGTTCACCCAGAGCGCTGCGACGCGTTCGGTGTGGTTGGTGGCCGGCGTGCCGTCCTCCACGAACCCGGGGAGGTAACCGTGAAGCTCGCGCGGGGTACACCCCACGAGAACCACGGCCGCCGCGATCCCTAACGGGATGGCGGCCCAACGAAGGCGGCGTTTCGAGGGCACGATGCACCTTTCATGTTGTGGATATGGGCGCCCTTCAGTCTAGGGCACTCTCACACCTGATTCATGCCAACCACGCAGGTTGAGCACAGTAAATGGTCGGTTAGATCAGTGGAAGCTATCGCCGCACGCGCAGGAGCCGGCGGCCTGGGGGTTGTCGATGGTGAAGCCCTGCTCCGAAATCGTGTCTTTGAAGTCGATGGCTGCACCGTCAAGATACGGGACGCTCATCTCGTCAACGATGACCTCGACACCCTCAAAGTCAACGGTTTCGTCACCCTCGAGGTAGCGCTCGTCAAAGTAGAGCTGATAGATCAGCCCGGAGCATCCGCCGGGCTGCACAGCGATACGCAGGCGCAGGTCGTCACGACCTTCTTGCTCAAGCAGACTCTTGACCTTGGCAACAGCCGCCTCAGTCAGATTGACGCCGTGTGCTTTTTCGGTTTCAGGGGTTGTCGTCAGTGTTGTGTCGCTCATGGTTTTCCTCCGCGCAGCCGGTTCGGCTCGGCCACTGCTTGTAATTCTACCGCTGTCCGCAGCGTGCGGGTCCGCGACTAGCGCTGATAGCTGTTCATCCGCGCTAGAAGCAGCGCCTCCGCCGAAATTGCGTGTCGCAGGGTGTCGATGTGGAGAGATTCGTTCGGGCTGTGGGCGCGCGAATGCGGGTCTTCCACACCGGTGACGAGTATTTGGGCCTGTGGGAAGCGATCAACAAGATCGGCAATGAAGGGAATCGATCCTCCAACGCCAATATCGACAGGCTGCTGGCCATATCCGTCCCGCAAGGCCTCGCGTGCGAGCTTGACCGCCCAACCATCGGTGTTGACGAGGAAACTCTCCCCCAAGTCGTGATCGGTGAAGGTGACCGTCGCCCCAAATGGCACATGCTCACGAAAATGACGTTCCAGCGCTGCCGCAGCGTCCGGAGCTGATTGTCCCGGCGCCACTCGGGCACTAATAACGAAGGAAACCTCGGGCTGCAACGTGTTGGAGGCTTCAGCGATGGGCGTGAGGTCTGATCCGATAACGGTGATTGCCGGTTGATTCCAGATCCTGCTCAATAGTGAGCCTGTACCGATGGGTGTTGCTCCGGGCAGAAGACCTGTCTCTTCACGCAGTTGTGTTTCACTGTACGAAGGTGTCGGTTCGTCGCGCATCGTGAGCCCCTCGACAGCAACAGAACCGTCTTCGCGCCACAGCGTCGAGAGCAGCCGGATGCCTGCCATCGCCGCATCCGGAACAGCACCTCCGAACATACCGGAGTGTGATCCGTGCTCGAGCGTTCGCACAGTAACTGTCATGCGCACGGCACCGCGCAATGACACTGTCAGCGCGGGCGTCGCAGAGTCCCAGTTACCCGAGTCAGCGACGACAATCGCATCGGCCTGCAGTGCTTCCGCGTTGTCCTCTAAGAACTGGCTGAACGACCGCGAACCGTATTCCTCTTCACCTTCAATGAAAACCGAGATTCCCAGCTCACAGTCATCGCCGAGCACCTCATGCACCGCGCGCAGAGCACCGATATGCGCCATAATGCCGGCTTTATCGTCGGCGGCACCGCGCCCATAAAGCCTTCCGTCACGCACCGTGGGCTCAAACGGTGGGGATTCCCACAGTTGCTCATCACCCGGCGGCTGCACGTCATGATGGGCATACAGAAGAATTGTCGGCTTGCCGTTTCGTGCCTTGCGGGTAGCAAGAACAGCTGGCTGCCCGAGCTCGCTCGTTCCGGGAATCGATGCACGCACCACCTCGACTCGATCAAAAATACCGATCTGTTCGGCGAGTTCGCGGACTCGTTCAGCGCTGTGCTGCAGCTGTCTCTGGTCAAAAGATGGCCAGGCAATACCCGGGATACGCACCAGCTGACCGAGATCGGCGAGCGTGGCAGGAAAGTGTCGAGATACTGCGTCAATGAGGTCGTCTTCAAGAGAAGAGAGTGCGCCCTGAGAAGGAGTCGAGGTCATGCGGGTAATCTTAGAGCGTTCCCATTTCCAAGATCTTCAGGACGATGACACGTGGCCAACACTGACCCCTCTTCTTCGAGCAGCGACGACACCACGACCGAGCGTGTCGGAAAGGGGCGCCCTACCCCTACCCGCGCCGAGCGCGAAGCCGCTCGCCGTCGCCCGCTTGTCGATAATTCCAAAGAGGCTCGAGCTCGCGCCCGCGCTGAACTCCGTGAAAAGCGGGAGCGCGCACGAATCGGCATGGCCAACGGTGAAGAACGGTTTCTACCGGAGCGTGACCGGGGTCCGCAACGGCGCTGGGTACGCGACTATGTTGACGCGGGCTGGCATGTGCAGGAATGGATTATGGCGATGATGATCGTGGTGATTGTCGCATCGATCATTCCCGTCATGGAAGTCGCCTACTGGTCGTTCGTGGTGCTGTGGGCGTATGTGCTCGTGGCCATTCTGAGCATGATTCTTCTCGGTATTCGAGTAAAACGTAAGGCTGCGATTCGGTTCGGTGCTGATAAACGCGAGAAGGGTCTGGGATGGTACGCCGCTATGCGATCGATGCAGATGCGTTTTATGCGCACGCCCAATGCGCAGGTTAAGCGCGGACAGTACCCCGACCTGCAGGCGTAGCAGTCACTGCCGCGCTATCTGTTTCCGGATGCCACCCGAGCCTGCGACGCGCTAACGCTGTACACCGCGGTTTATGTTGCGCGCCCATAGCGGGCCCTGGTAGATCAGTGCGGTAAAGCCTTGAACGAGCGTCGCACCTGCCTGTAAGCGCTCGGCAACATCGCTGCTGGTCTCGACTCCACCGACAGAAATAACACAAAAACCGTCGGGCACAGCCGCACGAATAATTCGCAGTACAGCGAGTGATCGTTGACGAAGAGGTGCTCCTGATAGTCCTCCGTCACCAGCCGCCTGCACAGTTTCTGCCGGCGTGTTGAGTCCGTCACGCGAGATCGTTGTGTTGGTCGCAATAATCCCGTCGAGACCTTCCGATACCGCGAGTTCTGCGATCGCCGGAATTTGATCGTCGGGTAGGTCTGGCGCAATCTTCACGAGCAGCGGGGTCGACCCTGCTGCTTCTTTCACAGCCCGAAGCAAAGGCCGCAGCGTTTCCACAGCCTGAAGGCCGCGAAGGCCGGGTGTGTTCGGCGATGACACGTTGACCGCGAGGTAATCGGCTAGGGGTGCGAGCCGCACCGCTGATGCAACGTAGTCGGCTGTGGCGTTGTCAACGTCAACGACTCTGCTCTTACCGATGTTCACGCCTATGATCGCGTCAGGGCGCCGACGACGCAGCTTAATGAGGCGCTTTTCTGCAGCTTCTGCCCCTGCATTGTTGAATCCCATGCGGTTCACAAGAGCGCGGTCCGGAATAAGCCGGAACAGACGCGGACGCGGGTTTCCGGCTTGTGGGAGCGCCGTTATGGTACCGACCTCGATGTGGCCAAAACCGAGTGCTGCCAGTCCGCGTACGCCGACGGCGTCTTTGTCGAATCCTGCCGCAATGCCAAACGCTGACGGAAACGTGAGTCCGAGGGTCGACACAGCATCGGCGGGATCGGGTGCTGTCCACCGGCGAAGAACGTTTGCGAACGGGCGTACACCTGCCAGCCGGATGACGCTCATCGCGGCATGATGCGCGAATTCAGGGTCGAGGCGTGCAAGAACGGTACGAAAAAGCAGGGAATACATCCCTGCCAGATTACTCGTGTTTAGTGGCGCCCTGTGACCGATTGTGGTCAGCGCGGAGTTCTTCGATGGCTGCTTCGAAGTCTTCCAGCGACTCAAACGCTCGATAGACACTGGCGAAGCGCAGATAAGCCACTTCATCGAGGTCGCGGAGCGGACCCAAAATGGCGAGACCTATCTCATTCGTGTCGAGTTGCGAAGCACCTGTCTGCCGAATGCTTTCTTCTACCCGCTGCGCCAAGATAGCCAGGTCAGCTTCGGTTACCGGCCTCCCCTGACAGGCTTTGCGCACGCCGCTAATGACTTTTTCGCGGCTGAACGGTTCGATAACTCCTGAGCGTTTGATGACCGCAAGGCTGGCCGTCTCGGTTGTCGTAAAACGTCCCCCGCACTCCGGGCACTGTCGACGTCGACGGATCGATAAACCATCGTCGCTCGTGCGGGAGTCAATGACTCGCGAGTCGGGATGCCGACAAAAAGGGCAGTGCATTCTCGTAAGACTACGCGTTGTGCGTAGTCTTCCCTTCGCGGTGACCGGCGTTGTTCGTTTTATTCATGGTGTACATCAACAAACCGTTGTTGCACGGCATCGCCATGGGCCGGTAGTTCTTCTTCGTCGGCGAGTGTTCGAATCGCGGCGCTTACTTGGCTGAGGGCCTCTCGGTCGTATTCAACGACCTGCTGCGGCCGCAAAAACGTGTATGCACCGAGTCCTGGCGCATATCGGGCTTGTCCACCCGTGGGTAACACGTGGTTGCTGCCGGCAAGGTAGTCGCCGAGGCTGACAGGTGAGTACGGGCCAACAAATATTGCTCCGGCACTGGTGAATTCTTTGACACTGTGCGCGGCGTCGCGGGTGTGCAGTGACAGGTGTTCGGGTGCATAAGCATTGCTAAAAGACACGGCTGCTGCATGGTCGTCGACGAGTACGATCGCTGACTGTTGCCCTGCTAGTGCCTGAGCGACGCGTTCGCTGTGCCGCGTGCGCGCTGTCTGCCGCGTGACCTCACGAATTACTTGCTGTGCGAGCGTTTCTGAGTCGGTCACGAGCACAGCGGAAGCTTGTTCGTCGTGCTCTGCCTGGCTGATCAGGTCTGCGGCCACGAGACGCGGGTTTGCTGTGTCGTCGGCAACGATGAGAATCTCTGTGGCTCCTGCTTCCGAGTCCGTGCCCACGACACCAGCCACAGCGCGCTTTGCTGAAGCAACATAGTTGTTACCGGGGCCACTGACCACGTCTACCGGGTCGAGTTGGAGACTCTCCACTCCCCACGCAAAGGCACCGACTGCGCCGGCGCCACCCATGGCATAAACTTCGGTGACGCCCAGGAGCGCTGCCGCTGCCAAGATCGTGGGATGGATGCGTCCTTTGTGGTCGCTTTGTGGTGGCGAGGCCAACGCGATCTGTGTCACTCCGGCAACCTGGGCGGGCACGACGTTCATGATGACGCTCGATGGGTAAACGGCCTTCCCACCAGGAATATAGACACCGACACGGTGCACGGGCTGCCAGCGTTGAACAATACGTGCTCCCGCACCGAGGTGTGTCTCTTGCCGGGCTGGCACTTGAGCCCCGGATGCCTGTCGTACACGCGAGATCGCTTCTTCCATCGCGGCTCGCACATCGGGGTCGACCCGTTCGAGCGCTTCGGCGAGGTGCGACTGTGGGACACGAATCGTGTGATCGGTCACGCTGTCGAATTTGCTGGCCTGTTCACGAAGTGCTTCCTCACCGCGTATTCGCACGTCGTTAACAATGTCGTGCGCTGTCGTGAGTGCGGCGGCACGAGCCTCGGTTGCTCGCGGTACCACGGCCAGAAGCTGTGCGGGGGTAAGTGTTTGCCCGCGAAGATCAATCGTCTTCATGCGTCTTTTGTTCACTCTCGGGTGCAGATTCTTCGGTGTCGAGTACAGGCTCTTCGGTCTCGGGTACAGATGCTTCCACTTCAGGCGCAGACTCTTCTGCCTCGATCACGGGCTCTTCGCCCAATTCCGGTTCGTGGGTAGCGTCCGCAGCGGACGCTGCTGGTCGGGCGGCAATCGGACGCACGGGATTGGCGTTGCGATGCGCGAGACTCTCTGTTCGATGCTCGAAGTCGTCTTTGAGGCCAGGGATGATGGGCGCTGCCACTGTCAGAACGACGAGGAGCAGAAGCGTCGTCAGCAGCACCCACTCCGCCCACCCAACGATGCTCGTACCCAGACCCGTATCAACCATCAGACCCTGCCACAGGGATATTGACCAGTGAAGGGCAGCAACGCTGAACACAACGGAAGCAAACTGGTCGATTCCCAATGAGCCCACCCGGCGAATACCCTCGGGAGAGAATCGACGAAGCACGATCAAGAAGACCGCAACTGTTGGCAGACCGAGTGGAATCACCCAGGTAAGAGCCCCCGACCATAGTTGAGCGCCGATGCTTGCTGAGGGAATAAACGAGGCGATCATGCTCGCCGCCCACACGACCACTATGAGCAGTTCTCGCAGAGTCACAGGCCCTATACCCGCTTGCGGTCGACCGTCATATTCACCAAAGTCGTCTGCCACTATCCACGCAGTTTCGTCATCGGTTTCTGGAAGCATAGTGTCGCGGGGTTCTGGGGATGTCATCGGGGTCCTTCCATCGCGATCGAACATTTTCGATGTGGGCACCTGGGGCGCCCCATGATCTTATCGAGCTAGTTTTTTGTGGTCTGTCAACTAGCCGAGACACTGCGGACCCAGGAGTGATTTTAGGTCGCCAAAGAGGTCGGCAGAAACGTTGACGGCCATGGGAACGTCAAATATTTTTGCCGTGGATCCTCGATGAACCTTCAGCGTCACTTCGGTTTCTCCTGCGTGCCGACGCAGTACGTCCGCAAGATCGTGCATAACTTGCTCGGTCGCTCGTTGTTCAGGCATGACCAAAGAAAGCGGACCCGCCGCATCAAACGCTCCGATATCGGGCGTGAAGGCTGATTGTGCATGCAGGTTAAGGCCGTCGTCACGCCGCGACACCCTGCCTCGCACCGCAAGAATACTGTCTTGCTGCAGGATGTGTTGAAACTCCGTATAAGTTTTTCCCATGAACATGACGGTCACTTCGCCGTTAAAGTCTTCGACTGTCACCATGCCGTAGGGGTTACCGCTCGTTTTCGCAACGCGGTGCTGCGCGCTGGTCACTAGCCCCGCAACGGTCACCTGATCACCGTCTTGTAAGTCTTCCGATTGCAGAAGATCATGAATGCTGATGGACGCATGCTTGGCCAGAGGCACTTCGAGGCCAGCAAGCGGATGGTCAGAGACGTAGAGTCCCAGCATTTCGCGTTCAAACGCCAGCTTGTCTTTCTTTGTCCATTCCGGGCGCTCCGGCACCTTTTGATCCTGTTGCGGTTCGTCCCACAGACTGTCAAAATCAAAGCCGACTTCACCCTGTGCTTCTCGACGCTTGTCGAGCACGGCGGCCTCGGTTGCGTCTTCGTGGATCTCGAGCAGCGCTCGACGAGTGTTTCCGAGTGTGTCGAAAGCACCGGCTTTGATCAGCGATTCGACCGTACGTTTGTTCGCGACGTGGATCGGCACCTTCGAGAGAAAGTCGTGAAATGAGGTGAACTCACCTTTCTCTCGTCGCGCACTAACGATGCCTTCCACCACGTTCGACCCGACATTACGAACGGCTCCGAGGCCAAATCTAATATCTTCACCTACGGCTGTGAAAAAGTTGATGGATGCGGTGACATCGGGGGGCAAAACTTTAATCCCCATCCGGCGACACTCGTTGAGGTATACCGCGAGCTTGTCTTTGGAATCACCGACGCTTGTCAGCAGCGCTGCCATGTACTCGGCCGGATAGTGCGCCTTCAAGTATGCCGTCCAGTACGAAATCAATCCGTACGCGGCTGTATGCGCTTTGTTGAAGGCATAATCGGCAAATGATTCCAAAACATGCCATAGTGCCTCTTGCGCTTTGGCGGAGTATCCGTTTGCCGTCATTCCGGCAAAGAAGTCGGCCTGCTGTTTATCGAGTTCACTTTTTTTCTTTTTACCCATGGCACGGCGCAAAATATCGGCCTGCCCGAGCGTGAATCCCGCAAGCTTCTGTGCCGCGGCCATTACCTGCTCCTGGTAAACGATAAGACCGTAGGTGCCGTCGAGAATTTCTCGCAGCGGCTCTTCGAGCTCGGGGTGAATGGGCGTAATTTCTTGTTGCCCGTTTTTGCGTAGGGCGTAGTTGATGTGCGAGTTGACGCCCATGGGGCCTGGCCGATAAAGCGCCAGTACGGCGGAAATGTCTTCGAAGTTGTCGGGCTTCATGAGCCGGAGCAGGCTGCGCATTGGCCCGCCGTCCAGCTGAAAGACGCCGAGTGTATCGCCGCGAGCGAGAAGGTCATACGATGCGCGGTCATCGAGGTCGAGGTCTTCGAGCACCAGTTTGGTGCCGCGGTTCATCTCGATGTTGTCGAGGGCGTCATCAATAATGGTGAGGTTACGCAGACCTAAGAAGTCCATCTTGATGAGGCCGAGAGTCTCACACGCTGGATAATCGAACTGTGTGACGATTTGGCCGTCTTGTTCACGCCGCATGATCGGAATGATGTCGATCAGTGGGTGCGAAGACATGATGACGCCGGCGGCATGCACACCCCACTGGCGTTTAAGGTTTTCTAGACCTATAGCCGTATCAAAAACCGTTTTTGCTTCGGGGTCCGAGTCAATAAGTGCACGGAATTCGCTGGCTTCTTTATAGCGCGGATGCTTGGTGTCATACATCCCATCCAGGGGCATGTCCTTGCCCATCACGGCCGGGGGCATAGCTTTTGTCAGCCGCTCCCCCATACTGAAGGGGAAGCCGAGCACGCGTCCGGCGTCTTTCAGCGCCTGCTTTGCTTTGATGGTTCCGTAGGTGACGATCTGGGCCACACGCTCATCACCGTATTTTTCGGTCACGTACTGAATCACTTCGCCGCGGCGACGGTCGTCGAAGTCGACGTCGAAGTCGGGCATCGAAACGCGATCAGGGTTCAGGAAGCGCTCAAAAATTAGGCCGTGCTGGAGTGGATCGAGGTCGGTGATTTTCATGGCGTACGCGGCCATTGACCCGGCTCCGGAACCGCGCCCCGGCCCTACCCGGATGCCATTATCTTTGGCCCAGTTAATGAAGTCCGCCACGACCAAAAAGTAGCCGGGGAAACCCATCTGAGTAATGACAGATGTTTCGTATTCCGCCTGCTGACGCACATCGTCAGGGATTCCTGCGGGATAGCGGTCATGAAGGCCTCTCTCGACCTCTTTAATGAACCAGCTCTCTTCGGTCTCGCCCTCCGGAACCGGAAAACGAGGCATGTAGTTGGCGCTCGTGTTGAACTCGACGTTGCAGCGCTCAGCAATGAGTAGTGTGTTGTCGCACGATTCCGGCAGGTCTTTAAAGACCTGCCGCATTTCTGCGGCTGACTTGACGTAGTAACCGTCTCCGTCAAATTTGAACCGGTTCGGGTCATCGAGAGTGGACCCTGATTGCACACACAGGAGCGCTGCATGACTTTTTGCGTCGTGCTGGTGAGTGTAGTGCAGGTCGTTGGTGGCTACCGGTGGAATATCGAGATCCTGTGCGATTCGCATGAGGTCCTCGCGAACACGTCGCTCAATAGAGAGCCCGTGATCCATCAGTTCGAGAAAATAGTTTTCTTTACCAAAGATGTCTTGAAATTCGGCAGCTGCGGCACGGGCAGCGTCATATTGCCCGAGGCGCAGGCGCGTTTGAATTTCACCGGAGGGGCAGCCCGTCGTGGCAATAAGACCTTTCGCATATCGCTGCAGCAGTTCTCGGTCCATGCGGGGCTTAAAGTAGTAGCCCTCCATGCTCGACAGCGATGAGAGCCGAAACAGGTTGTGCATGCCCTCGGTTGTTTCGCTGAGAAGTGTCATGTGCGTGTATGCACCCGAACCAGATACATCGTCGCGCTGTTGTTCTGCGCTTCCCCAGCGCACGCGTGTTTTATCGCTGCGGTGTGTTCCCGGAGTGACGTACGCTTCGATTCCGATGATCGGTTTGATACCTGCGTCTTTGGCTGCGCGGTAGAACTCGAAGGCGGCGAAGGTGTTGCCGTGGTCGGTCACGGCCACGGCCGGCATGTCTTGTTTCACCGCCTCTTGGATGAGGGATCCGATGCGGGCGGCGCCGTCCAGCATCGAATACTCGCTGTGCACGTGCAGGTGTACGAAAGAGTCAGATGCCACGCCTTCGAGCCTACCCGGGGCTGGCGACACCAGCATCCGGCGTGTCGCGCAGAACAGCTAGTGCGTGGTCAAAGTCAGCGGGATATGGCGAAGAAAACTGCACCCACTCCCCTGTTCCCGGATGCTGGAATCCGAGCCCGCGCGCGTGTAACCACTGGCGAGCAAGCCCGAGTCTTTTTGCCATAGTGGGGTCGGCCCCATAGAGCGGGTCACCAACGCAGGGATGGCGATGTGCTGCCATGTGCACGCGAATTTGATGGGTGCGGCCAGTCTCGAGGTGGATCTCGAGCAGGGAGGCGCCGCGAAAGGCTTCGAGCGTCTCGTAGTGTGTGACCGACTCTTTGCCCTCCGGCACGACGGCAAATTTCCATGAGTGATTGGGGTGTCGGCCGATGGGTGCGTCGATGGTTCCTACGAGCGGGTCCGGATGCCCCTGAACGACGGCGTGGTAGATCTTTTCGACCGTCCGCTCTTTGAACGCGCGCTTGAGGTGTGTGTATGCACGCTCGGTTTTCGCGACGACCATGAGTCCGCTGGTACCGACATCGAGGCGGTGGACTATTCCTTGGCGCTCGGGTGCCCCGCTGGTGGCAATACGAAAACCTGCGGCAGATAGCGCACCAACAACGGTGGGTCCGTCCCATCCGACGGATGGGTGGGCAGCAACCCCCGTAGGTTTGTCAATCACAACGATATGGTCGTCGTCATAGATGATTCCCAGGTCGGGAACCGCGAGCGGCACAACGCGGGGCTCTTCGCGTGGTTTCCATTCAACATCGAGCCAGGCGCCCGCGTGCAATCGATCCGATTTACTGAGCGTGACGCCGTCTTGCATCACTCCGCCGGATGCCGCGATCTCTGCGGCAAAGGTACGAGAAAAGCCGAGAAGTTTCGATAGACCAGCATCGACCCGCATGCCTTCCAAGCCATCGGGCACCATGAGAGAACGCGACTGCATACTTTCTACTCCGGATGCTCCGCAGAGGCCTCAGACTCATGATGAGCGCGCGTGCCGTCAAGTTGCAGGCCGAGGATGATCATGAGCGCGACACTGATCATTCCGGTGACGATAAAGATGTCGGCAACGTTAAATATCGCTGGCATCAGCCACGGCAAAGAAAGCATATCGACGACATGACCGACACCGAAGCCTGGCTGCCGAAACAGTCGATCTGTGAGGTTTCCGAGAACGCCGCCGAGCAGCACGCCCAAGACAACGGCCCATAGCCGTGATCGTACGGCGAGCGACTTCCAGATAATAATGATCGCAACGGCCGCGAGAGCAAGAGTGAACAACCACGTTATTTCCGACCCGATGGAGAATGCTGCACCGGAGTTACGAACGTAATAGAGCTGAAATACCCGTCCCCACACGGGAACGACCTCTTGTGGTGGAAGGAAAGTAATGGTCGCATGCTTCACACACTGATCGGCGACCAGCACGATCGCTGCGAAAACCGCAATGATGGTACCGGCCGCCGATCGGCGAAGCGGAGAACGCCCCGGCAAAGAGGGCCTCAGAGCCCGATTGCCGAAACGGGTGTTTCTGGTGTTACTGCTCCCTGGCTGTCGAGATCACGCAGCTGGGTTTCAATGTAGCTACGCAATTGGCCACGGTAGCTACGCTCAAAGTCGCGCAGCTCAGAAATACGACCCTCGAGCTGGGTACGCTCACGCTCGAGACGGGCAGTGTCTTCACGGTACTTGTTCTCTGCCTCAGCAACGATCTTTGTTGCCTGGTTGCGAGCCTCTGCCACGATCTGATCACGCTGAGCCTGGCCTTCAGCAACGTGCTCGTCGTGAAGACGCTGAGCCAGCTCCAGAATGCCTGCGGTAGCGGCGGGTCCAGCGTTCTGCTGTCCAGCGTTCTGCAAACCAGCGTTCTGCAGTACAGGAGCGGTGGGTGTCAGCGGCTGCGGGGCCGGAGTCGGCGTCGCAGCCGGTGCTGCGTGACGCTGCTCCCCTGACTCAAAGGCTGCGAGCCGTGCCTTCAGTTCAGTGTTTTCTTCAATGACTTTGCGCCACTCGACAACGATTTCGTCAAGAAAGTCATCAACCTCATCGGGGTCGAATCCATCTTTAAAACGAACATGCTGGAACTGTTTGGTGACGACGTCATCCGGGGTCAGTGCCATGGTGGCTCCTCTTTCGGTGAGTTCTCTTCGGCCGGTGGAAGATGCTCCAACCCGGGGTCGGCATCTTGAAAGTAAGCATAGTCTCCTGCAGCTGCAATAGTGCTCCAGGCAACACCCAGGTTGGGCATACGGAAGGAAACTAAATCAGGCTACGGGTGATCGACATGAGTATCAGCACGAGAATCATGACGACGGTAAAACTAAAGTCAAGCAATGCATCGCCAACCCGCATGGGGCGAATGAAGCGTCGAAAGAACTTAATGGGCGGGTCGGTCAACGTATAAACAATTTCGCCAACCACAAGCATTGCTCCGCGAGGACGCCATCCACGCTGGAACAGTGGGATATAGCCGAACACAAGCCGGACGAGCAGCAACATGAAATAAATCAGCAGCGCAAAGTTAGCAATCGCTGCGATCAGCGACACGGGGTGCACGTGTCAGGGCTGCGTGAAGCCGGATTCTGGATCAGCGGTAGCAATACCACCCTGCCCAGACACTTCAACGCTCTCTGGCGACAGCAAAAATACTTTGCTCGTTACTCGCTCGATTCGACCGTAGAGCCCCAGCGAGAGTCCGCTGGCAAAGTCGATGAGCCGCCGCGCATCAGCATCACTCATCTGCGAAAGGTTGATGATGACGGGAATCCCCTCGCGAAAACTCTCGGCAATCGTTTGAGCGTCTCGATACTGCTTGGGGTGAACGGTAAGAATTTCGTTGACCGCACCTGCCGCAGGCTGTCGTACGGCCTGCGGTCGACGAAGTGGTGTGACCGGAGCCGGTGCGGATTTAGCGGTGTCGTCACGGTGCTGGCGAACGGCAGGGGCCTGTGCGACCTCGTCTTCGTAGACCTCTTCTTCGTCAGCGAGGCCCAAGTACACCATGGTCTTTTTCAGCGGGTTCCCCATCGTCTCCTCCGGATTCGTGAGGGGTATGTGTATGTCGAGGTTAACCCCGGTCAGGGCGTGATCCTGTGATTGCTGAACCGATTCGAAGGTGTGTCGCACCCGCGTTAATCGCCTCAACAAAGTCAGCGGTCATCCCGGCCGAGATCCAATCAGCATCCGGCACCACCGTAAGAAGCTGTTGCGCCATGCCGTGCAAACGGGCAAATGCCCGGGCCGGCTCTTCGTCTAGTGGTGCCACGGCCATGATCCCGCGCAGGCGCAGGGTGCTCAAACCAGCAATGTGCTCAGCCAGCGACTCAATGCCATCGGGGTTCACTCCGCCGCGACCCTCGTCGTCGGTGAGGTTGACCTGCATGAGCACATCGAGCAACCGGTCGTCGTCCGCTACGCGTTCGAAGGCATCGGCCAGTCGTTCTCGGTCTACCGAATGCACAACGGCAGCAGACTGCCTGATGGCGCGTGCTTTTTTGGTTTGTGCTTGGCCGACAAAGTGCCACCGGAGCTCACCAAGATCAGCCGTCTCGGCGGTCTTTGCGCTGAGCTCTTGCTGCCTGTTTTCTCCTACATCGCGCACACCACAGGAGTGCAGCTCACGAATGAGTGAAGCCGGATGGAATTTGGTCACAACAATGCGCGTGATGCTGGATGGATCACGGCCAGCACGGCGCGCGGCCGCGGCGATCGACTCATCGACCGCCGCGAGCCGTGCGGAGAGATCCGTGCTGTCAGAGGCTTGAGACACGGTCACTTGAGGAATTCAGGAATATCGATGTCGTCTTCATCAAAAGACGGCTCGAGTGTTGTGGCAGCAACAATAGGAGTCACGGTGGACTCGTCACTGCGTGCTGGCTGCTCCTCGTCACCGGTTTTCTTCGTAGAGTTCTCATCGTCGCTCGCCGATGGAGTCGACGCCGGTCGCGAAACGATAACCGGGTCGAGCCGCGCGGTGGGCTCCCCGCCGTCGAACCCTGCCGCAATCACAGTAACGCGCACTTCGTCGCCGAGCGTGTCATCGATGACTGTTCCGAAGATAATGTTCGCTTCAGGGTGCGCTGCTTCTTTCACCAGCTGCGCGGCATCGTTGATCTCGTAGATACCCAGGTTCGATCCGCCCTGGATAGAGAGCAGCACGCCGTGGGCACCTTCGATACTGGCTTCCAGAAGCGGTGATTCCACCGCCAATTCCGCGGCCTTAATGGCACGGTCGGCACCGCGGGCAGAACCAATTCCCATGAGCGCCGAGCCGGCCCCCTGCATCACGGACTTGACGTCGGCAAAGTCAAGGTTGATGAGCCCGGGGGTCGTAATCAGATCGGTGATGCCCTGCACACCGGCCAGGAGAACCTGGTCTGCCGTAGCAAAGGCTTCAATCATCGAGATTCCGCGGTCGCTGATCTCGAGAAGTCGGTCATTCGGTACGACGATGAGCGTATCGACCTCTTCCTTCAGCTTGGCAACTCCGGCCTCTGCCTGGCTTTGACGTCGGCGTCCTTCAAACGAGAAGGGCTTGGTGACAACACCAATCGTGAGGGCGCCAATTGATTTCGCGATGCGGGCGACAACCGGCGCACCGCCTGTTCCGGTGCCACCGCCTTCGCCGGCGGTGACGAACACCATGTCGGCTCCGGTCAGTGCCTGCTCGATCTCTTCGGCATGGTCTTCTGCAGCGCGTCGTCCCACTTCGGGGTCGGCACCGGCTCCCAGTCCTCGAGTGAGTTCACGCCCAACGTCAAGTTTAACGTCAGCGTCGCTCATGAGTAGGGCTTGGGCGTCGGTGTTGACGGCAATAAATTCAACGCCGCGCAAGCCCAGGTCGATCATGCGGTTGACGGCGTTGACGCCGCCGCCGCCCACGCCGACCACTTTAATGACGGCGAGGTAATTCTGGTTATGGCTCATTCCGGCCTCCGATGTCGAGCCTTAAAGAAAACCTTCAACCTCTACTTGAGGTATAAAGTATTTTCCGGTATTGTTTTCTCTCGCTTCGAACGTATGCGGCACAGCCCACACAATCAGCAATGATCTGCGCGTGTCGCACAGATATCGTCAATAATTCGGCGTCGGCGCTCTCAGCGCACAACAACAGCCTGCGGAGAAGAGACATCGTAGACATCGGCGTTGGGATGCGCCTGCATGGTTCTCTCCAGCGCGATGCCTTTACGCACCGACTCGTGCGCACTCCCCCACACCACCTGCGTCCTGTCGTCCAGGGTCAGCGTGACGTCGTCCACCGACGATGCTGCAACCTCAACCAACCGCGCAGCGATCGATTCCGGCAGCGACCGCACAACGTTTCCGGCTGAAACAAAGGCACGCGTACCGATCCCGCCCTCGATCGTGAGCAGCGCGTGCCCTTCAGGGCGCTGCTCCGAAGTAGAAAGCGCCACTCCAGCCGCATCAATAACGGTAAAGCCCGCATCCGTTGCCACGACACCAACCGGTGTGCGCTCAACAATCTTCACCATCAGTTCATGCGGAGGATGCGCTTCCAGCGTGTACGTCTCAATAAGCGGAAAGGCAACGAGCGCCGCCTTCACTTCGCCGCTGTCGACAAGCGCTAACGGGCGACCACGCTGCTGCTCCAATGCGCTCTCAATCGTCGCGGGATCAAGCTGTTGCACACCCGTGACGGTAATCGTGTCTACCGCGAACAGCGGACTGTATGCCACGGCAAAACTTGTCACCGCCACCACCACGGCGGCACCCAACCAAGCGAGTATCATCCGACGACGACGCCGGGCACGATGGGTGAATCGCCGGATCTCTGCCCGCAATGCTCGTCGCCGCGCGCGTGCCGCCTTCCAGACATCCCACGTGCCAACAGCGGCACGATCGGCGGGTTCGTCACCACTGCCATGAGTGACGTCGTCGCCCGGCAGCGGCTGCTGGCTTTCGGCATCCGGTGCCGAAGAAGAATGATGTGCCGCGCTACCCTCATGCGACGCCGAGGTCAGCGGCAGAATCGGTGCTACCGGAACCGTCGGTTGATCATCCTGCGCCACGGCATCATCCGCAGCGTCGCCACCACGGTGCGAAACAGGCAGCAGCGAGCGAGTATTCGCTAGAACCGGCTCCGGATGCGGCTCAACCTCGGGCCGCCGGGGCGACGAGGGTATCGGCGACGGACGACGCATAACTCACTTACCCCTGAGCAGAAGCCTTCAATGCTTCGAGTACCTGCGGAATGATGAGGTACACGTTGCCGCAGCCCAGAGTGATAACAAAATCATTCTCTCGCGCTACCGATGCGGTGTAGTCGGCAGCCTCTTGCCAGTCGGCAACAAAGTGCACAGCGGAGGGGTCACGGAAAGCGCCGCTCACCAGCTCGCCGGTGACACCGGGCACCGGATCTTCCCGCGCGCCATAAACGTCGAGCATCACTGTGTGGTCGGCGCACTCCTCTAAAACCTCAGCAAACTCTTGATACATATGCTGCGTTCGCGAATATGTGTGCGGCTGTTGAATCGCAATAATGCGCCCAGAACCCACAACCCCCCGGGCAGCTTCGAGAGCCGCACGCACCTCAGTGGGGTGGTGCGCATAATCGTCATACACGCTCACACCGCGCTCCACACCGTGCAGCTCAAAGCGACGAACGGTACCGGCGAACGCGGCCATGGCAGCCGCAGCATCCGGAAGCTCATATCCAAGAGCAAGAAGAACACCGATAGCACCCACCGCGTTGACAACATTATGCACACCCGGCACGGCCAACTGTACGCGTGCGCTCTGCCCGCGATATGTGACGGTACACGAGGCGGGAGCCACGGCACTCAATTCGCTGATGCGCAGATCAGCTGCCTCATCGGCTCCGAAAGTCAGGACATTCGGATGCTGCAGCGCCCTGTAGACCCGCTGTGCTCCCGGGTCATCGATCGAAATGACAACGGCTTCGCTCGCCTCGTTTCCAAAGCGCACAAAAGCATCGAAGAACGCTTCTTCCGTGCCAAAAAAGTCGAGATGATCGGCATCAACATTGGTGATCAGGGCAATTGCTGTGTTGTACAGCAAAAAGGTGCCGTCGGACTCATCGGCCTCAACAACAAATAGGTCATCGTTGCCGGTGGCGCTCGACACGCCCGACTGTTCGATCACTCCACCACTGACAAAGCTCGGTGACGCCCCCAGCTCGTGCAACCCGGTAACAAGCATTCCGGTCGAGGTGGTCTTACCGTGCGCACCGGCCACTGACACCAAACGGCGCTGACCGATCAGCCAGTGCAGCGCTTGCGAACGGTGAATAACTTGCAAACCACGCTGCTTCGCCGTGACATACTCGGGATTTTCTGGCCAGATCGCCCCCGTGTGAATAACGGTGTCAGCCTCACCCAGATGAGCGGCATCGTGGCCCACGTGCACGCGTGCACCACGCTGGGCAAGTTCACGCAGTGTCGTGCTGTCGTCGCGGTCTGATCCCGAAACCGGAATTCCGGCGTCGAGAAAGATACGCGCTAAGCCGCTCATTCCCGATCCACCGATCCCGATGAAATGGGCGCAGTCGATGGTCTCGGGAATGGGAAGAGAAAGGTCAGGTCTGATCATGTCGTATTCATCCTAATTCGCACGCTGCGCATCGAAGCCTTTATTCTCCGGATGCCCCGGCTAAGGCGTCATCCACCAGAGCAATAAGATTCTCGGTTCCGCGCCGCGAGCCTACGCGCTGTGCTGCGCTTGCCATTCGTTCTCGCGCCGCACTGTCGGCGAGCAAAGGAATGACGCTCTGACGGATTCGCTCGGCCGTAAAACTGCTGTCATCTTCCAGTATTGCTGCTCCGGCTGCCACGGCGGACGCCGCATTCAGGCGCTGCTCGCCGTTACCTACGGCATACGGTACGTAAATGGCGGGAATTCCCAGAGCACTAAGCTCACTGACCGTCGCGGCGCCCGAACGACACAGAGCCATATCAGCAACAGCGAACGCCCGATCCATCCGGTCGATATAGGGCCGGATCACGTACCCATCGTGCCCCGGATCAGTAATCTCGTCTCGTTCACCACAGACGTGGAGCACCTGCCAGCCGATGTCGAGAATGTCGCGCCATGCTCCGCGTACTGCCGTATTAATCTGCCGCGCCCCCAGAGAGCCACCAAAAACTAGCAGCACCGGCTTGTCGGACGACAAACCAAACTCTGCTAGTGCTTCTTCGCGCAGCGTAGCTCGGTTCCCGTCAACAATCTCGTGCCGCAACGGCATGCCCACCAGTTGCGCACCCTTCAGTGGGGTGTCGGGAAAAGCAACACCGACCGCAGCCGCCCGCCGTGCCCCCAACACATTCGCTAACCCCGGCCGAGCATTGGCCTCGTGCACGATAAAAGGAATTTTCTCTTTCTTTGCAGCCGTGTAAGCCGGAGCCGACGCATAACCGCCGAAACCGACGACGGCATCGACCCGGCGTTCACGCAGAATATCGCGCACACTCTGCACGGCTTTGCGGTAGCGCGCAGGAAATGCCACCGCGGCACGGTTGGGTCGACGAGGAAAAGGAAGCCGTGGAATGAACAGCAACTCATATCCGCGCTGCGGCACCAGTCGTGCTTCTAAACCTTCGCGGGTGCCGAGCACGAGCACTTCTGCTTCCGGATCTCGAGAGCGTAGACCATCGGCAACAGCGAGCAGCGGGTTAACGTGGCCTGCCGTACCACCGCCGGCAAGAAGATACGTAGTCACTCAGTGACTCTATCGCGTGAGGCCGCGGGAAGACTGCGCGCAAAAGAAAGCAGAACTCCGGTGGCAAAGAGTATCGATAACAGTGCTGTTCCGCCCTGAGACATGAAAGGAAGGGGCACACCTAAGACGGGCACGATACGGAGAACAACGCCGATGTTGATGAGTGACTGCCCCATGACCCAAACAACGATGGCGCCGGTAACGATACGAACAAAGGGGTCATCGGTGCGGCGTACGACATGAAAAGCTCCGACAGCGAAGAGAGCAAACAGCGCCAACACCACAATGCAACCGATGAGTCCCAGCTCTTCGCCCACAATCGCAAAAATATAATCATTGGCCGCGGCCGGTAGCCAGCCGTATTTCTCTTGTGAATTGCCAAGACCGACCCCAAAGATTCCGCCCGAGGCCATGCCCCAAATTCCGTGCAGCTGCTGCCAGCAGCCGTGAAAATAGCATGCGTCGTCGTCCGGGGCGAGCACGGCTGTAATCTGCGACATCCGGTGCGGGCTCGTGATCGCGAGAATAACGACTGCCGCTACCGACAGCAGCACCGGAAGCACAAACAGCCGGAGGCGCACATTAGAGAAGAACAGCGCCCCCAAAAACACCAGAAACAGAATCATGGCGGTACCCAGGTCTTTACCGGCCAACACTGTTCCGATCACCAATGCTGTTCCCGGAACAATCGGGATCATGACGTGTTTCCACAGCCTCAGTAGGTTTTGCTTGCGCGCGAGAACAGCACCTGCCCACAGGGCCAGGGTGAGCTTCATAAACTCCGACGGCTGTAGGTTTTGACCTGCAATGTGAATCCAGTTACGGTTGCCGTCATTTTCTACACCGAGACCGGGCACAAACACGAGCAACTGCAAAACGATCGAGACACCCAGCGCCGGCCAGGCAATACGTTTCCAGAATGCCACCGGCATACGACTGGCAATAAACATGAGGGGAACGCCGAGGAGCGCAAAAATTGCCTGGCGAGCGAAGATCGCATACGGGCCCTGCCCATGCTCTACACCCTCCGCGCTCGTAGCGGAAAGCACCATGACGAGCCCAAAAATAGTCAGCAGTAGCGCTGTCGATGCAATAACAAGAAACTCGGAGGGAACAGGCGTAAAGATTGTGCCCAGCGACACACGAGCAGCTAGTCCGTGGCGCGAAGAATCAGGCTTCGTGTGTGTCTGTGCCACGGCTGCTCTCCCCGCTAATCCAATCCTGCACCGCCTCGGCGAAGCGGCGGCCGCGATCCTCGTAGCTCGTGAACTGGTCGAAGGAAGCCGCTGCGGGGGCCAACAGCACGGTGTCCCCTGCACGTGCAATCTCGGCCGCCAGTTCGACGACCCGGACCATGACTTCTTCAGTGTGACCGGGCTCTACCTCGTACAGGGGTACCTGTGGCGCGTGTCGGCGGAATGCCGCGGTAATAGTCGATCGTTCTGTTCCAATAACGACGGTGGCACGCACCCGACCCCCGATATCGGCGATGAGCGGATCAAGGTCAATACCCTTCAGATCGCCCCCTACCACCCAGATAGCGTCAGGGAACGCCTGCAACGACGACCGCGCCGCGTGCGGGTTCGTGGCTTTCGAGTCATCGACCCACACAACGCCTTCGTGCGTGGCGACGATCTCAATCCGGTGCGAATCAAGCCGGAACGAAGCCACAGCCTTCGCAATGGCAGCGGGCGCCACATGAAGTGAGCGCGCCAGTGCGGCTGCAGCAAGAATGTTGCTCACCATGTGCGGTGCGGCCAAGCCTGCTTCGTGCAGCGCGGTCACAGTTGTCAGTTCAAGGGCCGACGTGCGGCGGTCATCGAGAAAAGCGCGATCAACAACAATGTCATCCACGATTCCCAGGTCGCTCGGGCCAGGAACCCCCAGTCCAAAGCCAATGGCACGCGCGCCCTCAACGACATCGGCTTCTTCGACCATGGCCATGGTCGCGGCATCCGATTTGTTATACACACAGGCTACGCGTGTGCCGCGATACACGATGGCTTTGGCGTCACGGTAGGCGTCACGAGAACCATGCCACACCAGGTGGTCGTCGGCCAGGTTGAGGCACACACTCGCGTAGGGTGTGATGGCCTCCGCGCTCGTGCTCTGCTGTAAATACCACAGCTGATGGCTCGAGACTTCGATGACAAGCGCATCAAAACCGGCGGGGTCGCGCACCGCATCCAGCACAGGCACACCAATGTTGCCGCAGGGTGCTGCACGCAGGCCCCCCTCGACCATCATGGTGGCCGTCAACTGTGTCGTTGTTGTCTTACCGTTCGTGCCGGTAATAAATACCCAGTCGGCGGCCGAGCCATCATTCCGCACCACTTTGTCTCGCACGCGCCACGCAAGTTCGATATCGCCCCACAGTGCGGCATCCGACTCTTCACGAACCCAACGAATAACCGGATGCTGCGGTGAAAACCCGGGCGATGCCACAACCACGTCCGGGCTAAACGCCACCAGTTCTTCGGGAGCCTGTTCTAGCGGCCCTATCAGCAGACGCGCGCCAATTACAGGTATCAGCGTGCGATGCTCAGAGGATGCTCCCTCGCTGAATACATAAACGTCGGCGCCCAGCTCTGTCAGCGTGTCAGCAACCGAAAAGCCGGTTACTGACAGTCCCAACACAGCAACCTTGAGACCACGCCATGCTGCGTGCCAGCTGGTCAGTTCGTCTAAACGCGTGTTCATGCGAGAGTAAGCCACTCTACGTAGAACAACCCGATCGCACTGACTGCGAGCATCCCCGCAATAATCCAGAGCCTGACCACGATGGTCACCTCTGCCCACCCTCTCATCTCAAGATGGTGATGAAACGGACTCATAAGAAACAGCCGATTACCGCGCGTGAGCTTGAAATATAGGCGCTGCAGGATGACCGAACCCGACGACAGCACGAAGACACCGGCGATCACGATGAGCAACAGTTCGGTGCGCGTCAAAATAGCCATAGCGGCAACCACACCACCGATAGCCATCGAGCCTACGTCACCCATAAACACGGCGGCTTTCGGGGCGTTCCACCAGAGGAACCCAACCAGCGCCCCGACAAATGATGCCGAGATCACCGCCAAGTCAAAGGGATTAGATACCGTGTAGCACGCACTCACCACAGCATCCGAGGGGCCAGAGCCCACGCAGGCCTGCTTAAACTGCCAGAAACTGATGAGGCTATAACCGCCGATCACAAAAATTCCTGAGCCCGCCGCAAGTCCGTCGAGGCCATCGGTGAGGTTGACACTGTTCGAGGTGGCAATTCCGATGAGTGACAGCCACAGCATGTACAGCAGCCAGCCAATAATGGGCCCGAGTAAGAAGAACTGCAGCATCGGAATATCTCGAAACAGTGATACCGCAGGGCTCGCGGGGGTAAGGCCCCACTCGTCTTTTGCGAGCAGTGCAACGACCCCAAACGGCACAATCACTAGGATCTGCCCGATAACCTTGCGCCAGCCCGAAAGGCCGAGGCTGCGCTGGCTGCGCACCTTCATAAAGTCGTCGATAAAGCCGACGATGCCGAAGCCAACCATCATCCAGATCACGAGCAGGCCCGACACCGTCGGATAACTACCGCCCGTATACGCGCCCACAAAATAGCCGACGAGTGCCCCGACAATAAATATCGTGCCGCCCATGGTCGGCGTACCGCGCTTGGCGTGATGGCTCGGGTTCTCAATCGCCTCGGGCGTGCGAATAACCTGGCCCCAGCCCCAGCGACGGAAGAGACGCAAAAAGACCGGTGTCAAAAAGAGAGTAAACGCCAGAGAAATTGCAGCGGCGGTAAGAAGAGACCTCACGTGAACAATTCTCCCAGACGATCACCGAGCATCCGAAGCCCGGCAGAATTCGATGATTTGACCAGAACACGGTCGCCCGCACGCAGTTCAGAACGCAGGTACGTGAATGCCTCTTCGGCATCCGGGAAAAATACAGCTTCGCCGTCCCATGAGCCCTCTCCGATCGCCGACAGAAACAGGCGGCGAGCATCCGATCCGACAACAACAATGCGCTTGATATTCAGACGCACCGCCAGCAAGCCGATGCGATCGTGCTCTTCGCCTGCATTTTCGCCGAGTTCGCTCATGGCACCCAATACAGCAACGGTGCGTTCCGTGGACGAGCTGATCTGCGCGAGAGTACGCAGCGCGGCAGCCATAGAGTCGGGGCTCGCATTGTACGCATCGTTAATAATGCGCACATCATCATTGCCCAGCGGTTGCATACGCCAGCGCTCAGCAATATCGATCGTTTCGAGCACCGTGACTGCATCCGCATACGAAACACCCAGCGCTGCCGTCGCAGTGATCGCCGCGAGAGCGTTGTACACGTGATGTGCACCCAGCACCCGTAGTCGCAGGGCATAAACGCCGTCATCAGTATGCACGTTGCAGGTGGTTCCAGACGCGGAAACCTCTATCTCGGCAGCACGCACATGCGCGTTTTCTCCCTGACCAAAACCGATCACGGTCATGCCGCGTGCCTGAGCCTGCTCGCGCATAGCCCACACACGCGGGTCGTCAACATTAAGAACGGCGACGCCGGATGCACTCGCAGCAGTAATCAGCTCGGCCTTAGCCCGTGCGGTCGCCTCGATACTGCCGAACCCGCCGGCATGGGCAAGCCCCACCATCAGCTCAACAACGACATCCGGCTCAACCAGGCCCGCCAAAAATGCGATCTCGCCCGCTGCGCTCGCCCCAAACTCACACACCAAGAACTGTGTGTCGTGCGTGATGCGCAGCATCGTGTGGGGCGCCCCAACCTCGTTGTTATACGAAGCAATGGGCGCAACAGTTTCTGCCGAGGCCGACAGAATTCTTGCAATAAAATTCTTCGTGCTCGTCTTACCGTTCGATCCGGTAATACCGACAATGCGCAGTGTTCCCGCTGCTCGCACACGAGCGACCACCTCGCGGGCGAGGGCGGCAAGAGCGGCAACCGCATCCGGAACAATAATTTGCGAAACAGGTGTGTCCACACGGCGCTCTACCAGTGCCAGTACGGCACCGTTGCTATACGCCGCGCCGACAAAGCGGTGCCCGTCGGTTTCTTCACCCGGCTTAGCCACGAAAATGCCGCCGGAGACGATCTCGCGAGAATCGGTTTCGACCGGTCCGTCGACAACAGTTTCTCGTGTGTGATCGGCGGCGAGAACGAGCTCACCCCCCACACAGTGAGCAATCTCAGCCAGACGAAGTGCGATCATGACAGCATTAATTTCCTTTCGGTGCGCGGCACCGATCAGCGGTATTTAGGAAGCGGCTCTTCCATCGGGATAGAGGAGGGCATCACTCGGAAACTCTTGAGCACCTGCGTCATAGCCTTATGAAAAGCCGGTGCAGTCGCCGCAGACGAGGTTACCCTAGTGGGCTCATCAAGCGTCACCATCACGACGTATTGGGGATTATCGACGGGCGCGTAGCCAAGCATGCTGGTGAAATATACGCCGCCTTTATATCCGCCGTTCACGAGGTCGGGCTTTTCTGCGGTTCCGGTTTTTGCTGCCACCCGGTAGCCGGGGATCGCAATGTCGTCGGCAAGGCCGCCCTGTGTTGCCACATTTTCGATCATGCGCGAGAGTTCTTGCGCTGTCTTCTTCTTGATCACACGTTCGGGATCGGCTGATTCGGGCACAATCTCGTCGCCCGCGGCCGTAGTGCACGATTCCACCAGGGTCAGCGGCAGTTTGACGCCGTCATTGGCAATCGCCTGGTACGCGCTCACGGCCTGCGGCACGGTTACCGTGTAGTACTGACCAAAGGTCGTGGTGTAACGCGACTGCGAGTCCCAGTCGTCAACCGGGTGGATCACGCCCGGCTCTTCGCCAGGAAACTGCAGGCTCGTTTCTTCTCCTACCCCAAACTTCACGAGGTAGTCGTAGCGCACCTGGGGGGAAACCATGTCACCAAACTTCGACAGCGCAACGTTTGATGAGTCGATCAGGGCACCAGCGAGAGTGTATTCGTATTCCGGATGCGGGAAGGCATCGTTGACCTCGGCACCGTTCGGAAACATCTCGTGGCTCGCAGCAGTGACCGTCGACAGTGCGGTGGCTCCGCCCTTCTCCATGATGGCCGCCGCGGTGATCGCCTTAAAGGTTGACCCCGGTTCGAACGTGGTCGTAAAGAGCCGAGATCCACGATCACCGGCATCCGATGCCCCCGGATCATTGGGGTCCACCGCGGGGAATTCGGCGGCAGCACGCACCTTTCCGCTATCGACTTCGACAACAAACACGGTGCCGCTGAGCGCATTTTGAGTCGCCACTTCTTCGGCAATCATCTGCTGCATATACCACTGCAGTTCGAGGTCGATCGTGAGTGTGAGCGTGCCGCCGTCAACGGCTTCTTTCACCTGATGGCTGCCGGGAATCACAACGCCGTCTTGTCCACGCAAAAATGACTCTCGGCCGTTTTCGGGCGCCAGACACTCGTTCTCTTTCATTTCTAGTCCGGCTAAGGCGTCGCCATCAGAACTGAGAAAACCTAGGATGTTTCCGGCAACAGCTCCATTGGGATACACCCGGATGCTGCGCGGAATAAGCGCCAGATAAGGTAGGCCCAGTTCTCGCAGCTGAAGAAACTGTTCTGTGCTGAGTCCCTTCTTTAATTCTGCATATTGGCTTGAAGGATTCTCTTCGCGGGCATCATCAACGACGCGACGCACGTCTTCGGGCTTCTGTCCCGTCACGCTCGCAATTGCGGCGGACGCTTCTTCCCACGGCATGGGCGGTGGTCGAAGCTCGTCGTCTTCTAGTTCAAATATCGTCAGTGGGTCGAGTTGCGCGTCGTATACGACTGTTCCCTGAGCAAGTACTTCGCCATCGGTGTCGACGATGCTGCCGCGAGCACCAGCAATTTCCCGCGACTCCCCCAGTTGCCCGAGGTTGTGTGATTCTTCGATGTGAGCATCGGCGTTCACAACCTGGATATCAACGAGCCGAAAAACAAAACCGGCGATGACCGCGAGGAGAACGGCCAACGCCATCGTTGTGCGTCGTCGCGGGCTCTTCTCTGACGTTATAGCCATGGGTCTCCTCTCTCATGAGCCGCCGATTCGCTGTCTTGTCACGCTGTTGCTAGCGCGTTGCGGGGCTTGGCAGGCCTTCCGCAGCTGGTGGCAGTTGTGGTTCTGCAGGCCCCGAAGCTTCTTCTGGTTTTACATCGTTATCGGCTGTATCTTCTGTTGCCGCGCCGGAGGTTGGAAGCAGCAGCGCGTTGGGAATCCCGCCTGCACGGTCGGGATTCACAGAAGAAACACCCTGCGCCTCGGTGCCAGCGCCAATGACGGCGCCGTCACTCAGGCGAATGTAGCTGGGCGAACCATCAACAACCATGCCCAGTTCTGCGGCACGCAGTGCGAGCTGCTGAGGAGAACTGGAGCCTGCGATTGCTTCGGATGCCGCCTGCGCCTGCCACGTGAGCTCACGGTTCTGCTGAGTGAGTTCGGCAACCCGGAAAGAGTCTTGTGTGATTGCGATCGACAGCACGATTTGTATCAGTGCAATGACGGCCGCGCCCACCAAAGCGACAGCTGCGTAAGCCAAGCGCGGCCGACGTTTACTGCGCGGTGCGTCCAGTGCTCGTAAGTGCGGTGGTGTTTCCGGTTGGTTTCTCGACCGTAACGGAGTGTTTGTCGTTGCAAGGCTCATGCGATTTCCCCCTTTGTCGCGGAGCGCAGTCGTTCAGCGGCTCGGAGCCGCACGGGAATCGCGCGCGGGTTCACCGCGCGCTCGTCGTCAGAGGCCAGTTCTGCTTTGCGTGTCAGCAAACGAAACTGCGGCGCGTGTTCAGGAAGCTCAACCGGTAGCCCCGCCGGTGCCGTCGATTGCGATGCTGATGAGAAGGCCCGCTTAACCAGCCGGTCTTCCAGGGACTGATAGGCCATAACAACAATGCGTCCGCCGACGGCCAGTGACTCGAGCGCCGCAGGAATAGCCCGTTCCAGCACTCGCAGTTCGGCATTGACCTCAATACGTAATGCCTGAAATACGCGTTTTGCAGGGTGCCCCGCCCGCTGCGCAGCCGCGGGCGTTGCCCGCACGATGAGGTCAACCAGATCGCTCGAGCGTTCCAGGGCTTGTTTTTGGCGCTCAGCGACAATAAACCGCGCGTATCGTCCTGCAAGTTTTTCTTCGCCGTAACGTTCAAAGATGCTGCGCAGCTTGCCTTCGCTGTATGTGGCTAGCACCTCGGCTGCAGTGATGCCCTGCGTCTGATCCATGCGCATGTCCAGTGGCGCATCCTGTGCATAAGCGAACCCTCGGTGCGCCTCGTCTAACTGCAACGAAGAAACACCGAGGTCGAAAAGAATGGCCGAGGCGCCCTGGGCATAGTCGCCGATCGCGTCGTACACGGTATGGACAAATTTTGTTCGGTCACTAAATCGTGCGAGTCGCTCGCGCGCGATCTGCAGCGCATCGGTGTCGCGGTCGAGGCCGACGAGTTGTATATGAGCGAAACGCTCGAGGAACGCCTCTGCGTGCCCGCCCATACCCAGAGTGGCATCAATGAGTACGGCGCCGTCATGCTGCAATGCCGGAGCAAGCAATTCAATACAGCGGTCCCTGAGAACGGGAATGTGAATGTCTGATAGTGCCATGGTGTGTGGGTGAGATACCGGCTCCGATTCCCCTCCGTGTCGACCCGGCGCCGGGGAAGTGCGTCGGGGCGGCAGCGGCTGGGAATCGCAACCGGCATCAGAACAAGCCCGGAATCACCTCCTCCTCGAGTTCTGCGTATGCATCCTCGTGACTTTCTGCATAGGAATTCCAGGCGGATGCGTCCCAGATTTCTGCGTGTGCTCCTACTCCCGTAACCACCAGCTCACGGTTGAGACCGGCGTAGGAGCGTAGGTGCGGAGGAATTGTGATGCGATTTTGGCTGTCGGGCATTTCTGCGCTTGCCCCGGAAAGAAACATGCGTAAGAACGCTCGCGCTTCTTTGTTGCTGAGAGGTGCTTGACGAATACGTTCGTGCACGCTTTCAAACTCAGCCGAACTGAACACGTAGAGGCAGCGGTCTTGGCCGCGGGTGATCACCACTCCTCCGGCCAAATCTTCACGAAATTTGGCGGGCAGAATGACTCGACCCTTGTCGTCGAGCTTCGGTGAGTGGGTACCCAACAGCATCGGCCTTTTCCCCCCTTCGCGGTCGGCCTCCGTGAAGTACGCTCCACTTTACTCCACTTCTCCCCACTTTCCTACGCCTTGCGCGTGTTGCTGCGATCACGGGCACGAAAAAACCCCGCTACTTCCGCATGATTTCAACGGAGGCGGGGTGGTGGAGAAGAGTGGAGCAAAAAAGACCCGGATGCAGCGCATCCGGGTCTTGCTAAAGAAGTTTTTACTTAGGCGCCGTCCTGGCGGCGATCCCAACGGTCGTTCATGCGGTCCATAAACGAGGCCGACGATGTGGCGCGAGACGGTGATCCCGACGTAGGGTGTCCTGCGACTTTATCGCTGTCATCGCGCTTCGCATCAGAGGCAACAGCGACCATGACACCAGCAACCATGGCTGCAAAAGCGATCACTCCGATCACGACCCCTATGGTATTGCCGACGGCGACGCCAGCAATGAGCCCTCCCAGTCCTACAAGCAGCAAAAGCGCTCCGTAGACCAGGTTGCGGTAGCTGAGCGTACGATTACCAGAGCGCGCACTGACAACATCGGTGTCATTGCGCATGAGATGACGTTCCATCTCCTCGAGCAGACGTTGCTCCTGTTCAGAGAGTGGCATTCGTCCTCCCTTCGGTCGGCGTGTGTTTCATTCTACGCCGTTTATTCTGAGAGTGGCCAGCATTCTGTGCCCAATAGCTTGCCCGGCCTGGCGTGCACATGCACCGCCGCGCTCACAGCATCGAGTAGCTAGGCTAGAAGCGTGCCACACACCTTATCTGTTACCGAAGAAGTGGCTGCGCGTCTCGACGATTTTGTGCTCTCCGCGAGGGCAGAAACGGGCGCTTATGGCCCGGATGCCGCACGCTTTATTTCTGCCGCTGAGAGAATGCTCGCGGGAGGCAAACGTCTTCGCGCTCGCTTCTGTGTTGCCGGGTGGCAATGCTTTACGCACAACAACACCGACACGGCCGCCCTGTGGTCAGTGTGCGCTGCTCTAGAAACATTTCAGTCAGCCGCGCTCGTACACGACGATCTTATTGATAACTCCGATCTGCGGCGCGGCCACCCCGCTGCTCACCGCGCCTTCGAACGCGAGCACCGAGAGTCCGGTTGGCACGGAGACGCAGCATCGTTTGGTCGTTCTGCGGCGATACTGCTGGGCGATCTTCTTGTGGCATGGAGCGACGACCTCCTCGAAGAGGGAGTGGCCACGAGCGCATATGCGCGAGAAGTTCGCGCCGAATATGCCCGTATGCGTCGAGACGTCACAACGGGCCAGTTTCTTGACATTGCTGAGGAACACGCGTGGGTCGTGAACGACGACAGTGTGCATGCCGAGCGGGCGCTCCGGGTCATATCGCTGAAGTCCGCACGGTACAGCATCGAGCAGCCACTGCGCATAGGTGCAGCTCTTGCCGGCGCTTCGGCAGAGCAGCGTGAAACTCTCAGCCGCTTCGGACAACCGCTTGGTCTCGCTTTTCAGCTGCGCGACGATGTTTTGGGTGTATTTGGCGACCAGTCAGTAACCGGTAAACCCTCCGGAGACGATTTACGTGAGGGCAAACGCACACTACTTATCGCGTGGACGCGTGATCGGCTCAGCATGGCACAGCGCCAATGGCTCGATGACCGTTTAGGGGACCCCGGCCTTACGGCTGACGACATCGCAGCAATGCAAAATGTCATCACCGATACGGGCGCGCTTGACCGAGTAGAAGAACTCATCGCTCGCTATACGAGCGAGGCCGAGCACACGCTTGCTGAGGCATCGTTTCCGGATGCAGCAGCGGCCCACTTGCAGCAGCTGGCGGCGGCGGCGACACAGCGCGCAGCGTAGACACGCTTAGTCACAGCATCCGGAGTCGCATGCTGCAGCCCGTTAGAGCAGGGTTCGTGCTATCCGCCGCACTTCGCTCTTGTGGCCATCAAGGAGCGCCGCGATTGGCTCGCGACCCATCGTGTCGTCAACGCTGAGGAGCCAGTCAATCGATTCGTCGTCGCTGAGACCGACATCTCGAAGCGCAATGAGTGTTCCTCGCAGAGACCCGAGTGGGCGACCTTCGCGAATAAAGACCGATGGAATCGTCACAGTTCCCGTGCGGCGAGTTGCAACAAGATATTGCTCTGTCAGCAGACGCCGCACTCGTCCTGGTGTTTCGTCGAGAAGTTCTGCGACGTCAGGAATCGACAACCATTCGGTCGGGTACTGATTCTTTTCCGGCTCTACCACCTGCCAACTATCTCATGTTCTCAACATAAGCATGCCTTTTCGGCACTGTTTCTCTGCTGCGGGGCGAGCCGGTCAGCGCGAACGCAGCACAATTCTCTAGAATTCACACGTGACGACTAGCCAGAGAGCCGATCCCCTCATTGGGCGGCTTGTCGACGGCAGATACCGCGTGCGGGCTCGAATCGCCCGCGGCGGTATGGCTACCGTCTATGTCGCCACCGACCTTCGACTTGAGCGCCGGGTGGCGCTGAAGGTTATGCATGGCCATCTGAGCGACGACTCCGTTTTTCAGAGTCGCTTCATTCAAGAGGCCCGTGCCGCAGCACGGTTGGCCGATCCGCATGTCGTCAACGTTTTTGACCAGGGCCAAGATTCTGACCTCGCGTACCTCGTCATGGAATATCTGCCGGGAATTACTCTCCGACAGCTCCTGCGCGAACAGCGTCGGCTCACAGTGGAGCAGACGGTGTCGATAATGGACGCCGTTCTCTCAGGTCTTGCTGCCGCGCATCGAGCAGGCATCGTGCATCGCGATGTGAAGCCCGAAAATGTGCTCCTCGCCGAAGACGGTCGCATAAAGATTGGCGACTTCGGTTTGGCGCGTGCCACAACCGCAAACACCGCAACGGGTCAGCAGCTGATGGGCACGATCGCCTATTTGGCCCCTGAGTTAGTAACGCGCGGCACCGCCGATGCCCGCAGCGACATCTATGCGCTGGGCATCATGCTGTACGAAATGCTCACCGGCGAGCAGCCGTATAAGGGCGAGCAGCCCATGCAAATTGCTTTTCAGCACGCCACGGAGTCAGTGCCTCGCCCGAGCACACGCAACCCGTCTGTGCCCGAGCAGCTCGACGAACTCGTTTTGTGGTCGACCGAGCGCTCCCCCGACGAACGCCCGAATGATGCCGCGGCAATGCTTGCGCGGCTACGCGAGATCGAACGCGACCTCGATATTCGACCGCAGGCTCCCCCGACAACCAAGAGTGCACCCACGGGTCAAATTGAAACTACTGACCCAACCATGGTCATACCGAGCCCCGGCACAATGCCGGTAGCCCCTACGGCTGTGCTCGAGGCTCCCAGCGACAACGCAACAGTACTGCGTCAGAAGAGTGTGCGCCGTCGTGCTCGGGGCCGGCTGCTGCTCTCTCTCGTCTTGCTACTGGCTGCTATGGCTGCCACGGTCGGCTGGTGGTTTGGTTCGGGCCCGGGCTCGCTCATTGCTGTTCCGGATGTTGCAGGTAGTACCTTCGCTGAGGCAAGCGATGTCTTGGGCGCCCAGGGCTTGTCTGCCGAACAACTCGACGCCCATTCTTTAGAAGTGCCCGAAGGCGCGGTTATTCGCACCGACCCGGAAGCAGGTAGCCGCGTCGATAAGGGTACGAGTATCGATGTGGTTGTCTCTCTCGGGCCCGCTGAAGTCGATCTCAGCGGACTCAACGGCATGACAGAAGAGGCTGCCCTGGCATGGCTGGCCGAGAACGGTGTGGAGTCGATGGATTCATTTCGACTCTTCTCGGGTGCAGATGACGGCATAGTCATTAACGCAGAAATCACACCACGAGGATCAGAAGAAACGTACGTGTGTGGCGGCGATTGCAGCGCATACCAGGGCGACACTGTTGAGCTGTATGTTTCGCTCGGCCCCATGCCCGATGTCGTCGGCATGACCTTTGATCGAGCGGCAGAAGTCTTGCGTGACAAGGGTCTCGAAGTCGCAGAACCCGAACGCGAATACAGCGATGATGTCGACCGCGACACCGTCATTTCCATGAACGAGCGTGGGGGTGGCAACTGGCGCCCAGGAGACACGGTCGTGCTCGTTGTTTCCGATGGGCCAGCACCCATCGAGGTGCCCGATGTCATCGGCATGAACTTGCGCGACGCTATGGCTGAGCTCGAAAGCCTCGGACTCTCGCCCAAAACCACGTTCCCTGAGTTGCTGTGGTCTCTGCTAGAAGTCGTCAGTCTCGACCCCGGCCCCGGAGAGTTCGTGGAGCGCGGCTCAGAGGTTCGCGTGCGTGCCACCGGATAACGTACAGGACTCTGAGTAGCTGAAGCTCAACAACGGCCTGCCTCAACGGTGATGGCCCCCATCCACCGATGAGGGCCATCACTATCAAAAATCGAAGCTAGCGCTTTTCGAGTTCTTCTGCCACGAGAAAAGCGAGTTCCAGCGACTGCTTATGGTTGAGCCGCGGGTCACACAGCGATTCGTAGCGTGTTGCTAGTCCTTCTTCGTCAATCTGTTCGGAGCCCCCTAGGCACTCGGTGACGTCGTCTCCTGTGAGCTCAACGTGTATTCCACCGGGGAACGTGCCTACTGCTCGGTGGGCTTCAAAGAAGCCGCGGACTTCGTCAATGACGTCGTCGAACCGGCGGGTCTTGTAACCGGTCGCCGAAGTAATCCCGTTTCCGTGCATGGGGTCGGTAACCCACAGCGGGCGTGCTCCGGAGTCACGGACCGCTTCAAGCAGCGGCGGCAGAGCGTCACGGATCTTTCCGGCACCCATGCGAGTAATAAACGTCAGTCGTCCCGGTTCGCGCTGGGGGTCGAGCTTGTCAATCAGTGCCAGAGCGGTTTCTGGTGTGGTGGTCGGCCCGAGCTTAACGCCGATGGGGTTACGAATGCGCGAGAAGTAGTCGACATGCGCTCCGTCAAGGTCACGCGTGCGTTCACCAATCCACACGAAATGTGCCGACGTGTTGTACGGCAGATCTGTGCGTGAATCAATGCGTGTCATGGGACGCTCGTAGTCCATGAGCAGTCCCTCATGGCCCGTGAAGAATTCCACGCGCTTCAGTTCATCAAAATCAGCACCCGCTGCTTCCATGAACTTGATGGCGCGATCAATTTCCACCGCCATCCGCTCGTAGCGCTGGTTGGCGGGGTTTTTGGCAAACCCCTGATTCCACGAGTGCACCTCGCGGAGATCAGCAAAGCCACCCTGAGTGAAGGCTCGAATCAGGTTGAGCGTCGATGCGGCCGTGTGATAGCCCTGCAGCAACCGGTCGGGGTCAGCACGGCGCGACCCCTCGGTAAAGTCAAAACCGTTCACGATGTCTCCGCGATAGGCGGGCAGCGTGACGTCGCCTCGTGTTTCGGTGTCGCTGGAGCGCGGCTTGGCAAATTGCCCAGCCATGCGCCCCATTTTCACCACTGGCATCGAGGCACCATAAGTCAGCACAACCGCCATCTGAAGGACGGTTTTAATGCGATTACGGATCTGATCGGCAGTAGCGCCCGCGAACGTCTCAGCGCAGTCCCCACCCTGCAGCAAGAAAGCCTTGCCATCGGCGGCACGGGCCAACCGATCACGAAGGTTATCGACCTCACCGGCAAATACCAGGGGCGGAAGACTGGCGATCTGTGCCGTAACTTCTGCTACCCGGGCGGTGTCGTACCACTGAGGCTGCTGTTTGATGGGAAGCGAGCGCCACGCGTCGAGGGCGTCGAGGTGCTGGAGCATTCCTCAATCCTAGTCGTGCCTGAGCACCCTGCTGTCTCGTGTGACAAACGACTGTGGGTAAGTGCTACTTGCGCACCGATTTTTCGGGGAGACGATGTTTCACCGTCGAAGCGTAAACATCGTCGTACGTCTGCTCTCCGAGTCGCTGCAGCGCGACCATAATCTCATCCGTGACCGACCGCAAGATATAACGGTCGTTTTCCATCCCGGCATAGCGCGAGAAGTCCAGCGGCTCGCCAATCACGATTCCTACGCGTACGAGCCGCGGAACGCGCTGGCCAATGGGCATAGCCAGGTCGGTATCCACCATGATGACCGGAATAACCGGAACCTTGGCTTCGAGCGCCATGCGAGCAATTCCGGTGCGCCCGCGGTATAAACGACCATCGGGGCTTCGGGTGCCTTCCGGATAGATGCCTAAGAGGTCTCCCCGCCCCAAGACCTGCAAACCGGTATTCAGAGAGGCCTCTGAGGCCTTCCCGCCCGAACGATCAATGGGCAATTGGCCCGTTGCCTTCATAAAGAAACGCGTGGCCCACCCTTTTATCCCTCGTCCGGTGAAGTAGTCACTCTTAGCAAGAAAAGACATGGGCCGGTCGAGCATGAGTGGCAGAAAAATCGAGTCGGCAAATGAAAGGTGGTTGCTGGCAAGAATTGCCGCACCCTCCTGGGGAACGTTTTCGCGCCCCGTCATCCAGGGGCGGAAGATTGCCTTCACCCACGGGCCGATCGCCACATACTTCATGAGCCAATAGAACATCGCGGGAAGTCTATCGCTCCCTGCGACTTTCTACCGGATGCCACCCGCATAAGCGCGTGCGGTGCCCTAGACTCAGAAGACAGCCGTACCCGTATCGGTGCCGAAGGAGTTACCGTGGTTCAGTTCGAAGTGCCAGCCATTGTGCCAGCCGACCCCCAAGCCAATATCACTGATCTTTTAGAAGACCGCTTGGTGAAGACTCCGAACCTCGCCTTATTCTCTGTGCCAGAGGGCGAGGGATGGCGTGATATTTCAACCAAAGATTTTCACGCTGCCGTTATCGCGCTGGCGAAAGGTTTTGTCTCGGCGGGAATCGAGCCGGGCGAACGAATTGGTTTTCTTGCGCGCACCACTTACGAGTGGACGCTTATCGACTTCGCGTTGCTTTATGCCGGCGCCGTGATGGTACCGATTTACGAGACCAGTTCTCCGTCACAAATCCAGTGGATTCTTGAAGACTCCGGCGCGACAGCAGCCATTGTTGAATCCCCGGAGCATTTCGCGCGGATTGATGAGGTGCGCAGTGATCTTCCGCTCATTCGCGAAGTGTGGCAGATGCACCTTGGGATGATCGACACTCTCGTTGCGCAGGGCCGCGACGTCGATGATGCTGAGATTGACCGCCGCCGGCAACTCGCTGTTGGTGATGACATGGCAACGCTCATCTACACATCGGGATCAACCGGTCGCCCCAAAGGCTGTGTTATGACGCATAGCAACTTTGTTGAGCTGTCGCGAAACTCTGCCGCTGCTCTGAACGAAGTGGTGACCACACCGGGCGCTTCAACCGTGCTGTTTATTACAACAGCGCATGTTTTTGCTCGGTTTATTTCCATCCTCAACGTTCACGCCGGGGTGCGTACCGGGCATCAACCCGACACTAAGCATTTGCTCCCCGCACTCGGCTCGTTTAAGCCCACCTTCTTGCTGGCGGTGCCGCGCGTTTTTGAAAAGGTGTACAACTCGGCCGAACAAAAGGCTGAGGGCGGAGGCAAAGGAAAAATCTTCCGCGCCGCCGCCGACGCTGCCATCGAATATTCTCGTCTCCAGGAGCAGGGAAAGAAAATTCCTTTCGGCCTGCGCATGAAGTTCGCACTGTTCGACAAACTCGTCTATTCGAAGCTGCGCGAGGCCATGGGCGGAAACGTTGTTTACGCCATTTCCGGCTCCGCACCGCTGGGTGCGCGCCTCGGCCACTTTTTCCACAGCTTGGGAGTGGTTATTTTGGAGGGATACGGTCTCACCGAAACAACAGCTCCAGCAACGGTCAACCTGGCTGATAAGTCGAAAATCGGCACAGTGGGCCCCGCGCTCCCCGGTGTTGGCGTGCGGCTGGCTGACGACGGCGAGATCGAAATCCGCGGCATCAATATCTTCAAAGAATATTGGAACAACAAAGAAGCCACTGACGAGGCTTTCGATGACGGTTGGTTCCGCACAGGCGACCTTGGCACCTTCGATGATGAGGGCTTCCTGACTATCACGGGACGAAAGAAAGAAATCATTGTCACGGCCGGTGGCAAGAATGTTTCTCCTGCGGCCCTCGAAGATCCGATACGGGCTAATCCTGTTGTCAGCCAGGTTGTTGTTGTTGGTGATCAGAAGCCGTTTATCTCTGCGCTGATCACACTCGACCCTGAAATGCTGCCCACCTGGCTGGCGAACAATGGCCTGCCCGCCGATATGTCGCTCGCCGATGCGGCAAACAACGATGCCGTGCGCGCGGAGGTGCAGCGCGCGATCGATGTGGCCAACTCGCGCGTCTCGCGAGCTGAGTCCATCCGCAAGTTCTATATTCTTCCCGTCGAATGGACAGAAGACAGCGGACACCTCACGCCCAAGCTTTCCATCAAGCGGCATGAGATCCTCAAGGACTTCGCGGCAGAGATCGATTCGATCTACAACGAAGCAGTGCACACCACCAACGTGGCTCTCGGCTAAACCTGAATAAACGAAACGCCGGCGGCTCTTCTCGAGGAGCCTCCGGCGTTTCGCATTCGATCGCGAATTGTTCGCCTAAAACCAATCGCTTTCACGAACCTGCCGCATAGCAATCTTGCGAACCTCAGGAGTGAGCCTGGTTAGATACACCTTGCCATCGAGATGGTCGGTTTCGTGCTGTAGCGCCTGCGCCAAGAGGCCGTCGCCTTCGAGCACTACCCGCTGGCCATCAAGATCGATGCCCTCTACCCGTGCCCACGGGTACCGTGGCGTCTCGTGCCAGAGACCAGGCACCGAGAGGCACCCCTCACCGACGAGCTCTGGTTCTCCTCGTACTTCTACCAGGGTGGGGTTGAGCACGTAGCCGATGTCGCCATCAATGTTGTAGCTAAATGCTCGTAGCGCGACCCCGATTTGTGGGGCGGCGACACCTGCGCGCCCGGGCAGCGCAACAGAGTCGAGCAGATCACTCACCAGGGCATGCACGCCTTCGTCAATGGTGTCGATGGGTGCGCACACCGTGCGCAATACCGGGTCGCCGTATAGGCGAATATCACGTGCACTCACGAAGAGTTCCCAGAACGAAGGCCGTCGACGACGGCTGCTGCCAGTTCGCGGGCTGCGCGGCGTGTTTCAGGCCGTAACGCCGCGAAACCGACGGAGCTTCCCGAGGCCAGGCTTGCGTCATAGGGAACACGAACAACCGCTCGCACTCGAGAGGCGAAGTGCGACTCGAGTTCTTCAACCCGCACGGGCGATGCGCCCGGCACAACCTGATTGAGTACAACAACGGCCGACCGTGCCAAATCGCGGTGCCCGTTTGTTTCGAGCCACGTGAGGGTTTCGGATGCCAGTCGGGCCTGATCAACACTGAGACCAGCAACAACAACCAGTTGATCAGCGGTGTTTAACGTTGCATCCATCACCGAGTGCACAATACCTGTGCCCGTATCGGTCAGCACGAGCGAGTAAAAGCGCGCCGCAACATCGGCCACCTTACGGTAGTCTTCGTCGCCGAAGGCTTCAGAAACATGCGGGTCAGAGTCGGAAGCCAACACATCGAGGCGCGTTGCATCACGGCTAACGATCGCCGAAATATCGGCAAAACCATGTACCTGGTCGTGAATACGCACAAGGTCGCGCACCGTACGGTTGCTGGGGCGCTCCACGCGATCCGCCAACGTGCCTCGGTCAGGGTTAGCGTCGACTGCGACGACCCGGTCTTCGCGGGCGTCGGCCATCGCCATACCCAACAGCGCCGTTACTGTGGTTTTTCCTACTCCGCCCTTGCGTGAGAGAACAGGAACAAAATGTGCCCCGCCCGGCAGCGCTGCCGAGATACGAGACGTAAGTTCTTTACGTTGCCGTGCGGCTCTACTGTCACCGAGGTTAACCTTGCCTCGCGTGAGGGTATACAGCAGCTGCTGCCACATACCTTCGGGCTCAGGACGCACCTGGTGATGAGGATCGAGAAGACGGTCAGCAGTGAGCCGATCAGCGCCCTCACGGTCGCGTTCACCGAGGTCGTTGAGACGCTTGGATGCCAAATGAATATCTGGTCGAGACGAAGGGGTCGAGTCGTTGTTCACCACGGTTACCTCTGCCTTCTGAGCACCGACGGGTGCTGGAGTGATTGTCTCATCGGCATCGACGACCACGGCGTCTTCGATGTCTTCATCAGCGCGCGCATGGTTAACAACACGAACAGCGCCCGTAGACAGTGCGGCGACGACTTCGGCTACGAAGGCGCCATGACCAGCGTCATCGCTATCTGCATCATTGACGGCGTCGGCGACTTCATCGGCACCCTCGTCGGTCGCCTCATCGGTCACCTCGACTCCGGTTTCATCCGCGCTCTCCTGCCCTGCGCCGTCCGGGGGCGTCGTCGATACTTCGGGCTCGCTGCTTTCTACCGCAGCATCCGGCTCTGTCGCCGTGTCGTCAGCGAGGTCAAGGAACGCAAAGGGGTCGTCTTCGCCAACGCTGTCTTCAGCAACACTGCCTTCAGCGGCACCGACATCAGCGCCGTGGAGCGAATCGTCGGCGTTTACTTCGATATTGCCGTCGACTGACGTATCTACGGGGTCGCCGTCGCCTCCAGCGCCGCTGTCTTCGCCCTCGGCAGCGTCAGAGCGTTCGGCCTCAGCAGTATCGGCGGAGTCATCGACGACGTCATCATCGCGATCGACCTCGCCTGGCTCCGCATCATCGTGATCGGTATTGTCGTGCCCGTTCAACGATTCATCATGTGCTGGCACGATGATGACCTCGTCTTCAACGACGTCATCATCGTCCAGTTCATCGTGCGATTCAGGCAAAACCACGCTGACCTGCGCCGTCGCGTTACCAAGCAGGTTGATCGTTGCAGCGTCAACGCTCGCGGCGTCCTCAGAAATATCTAAGGGATCGTGGTCATCAGAGACTGGGTTCAACCGGTCTGAGGTCATTATGCACTCCAAGCTCGGGCGATCGTCTCGCCCGCACAAGGTTAGTGTGCCGGACGAATAACGAGCAAAAGGTCGCCCGCATCAACCTGCTGTGTGGGGCCGATTGCCAGCCGTTCCACCACACCATCGATGGGCGCGGTAATAGCTGCCTCCATCTTCATAGCCTCGATAGAACAGACAGCATCACCGGCGTTTACCGTATCACCGACGGCAGCCTTCACGGTCACAACACCAGAAAATGGTGCTGCCACCTGCCCCGGCTTCGTTGTATCGGCCTTCTCTACCTCATGAATATCGACCTTAATCGACGCGTCGCGAACCATAATGGGTCGCAGCTGTCCATTCAGTGTCGTCATCACAGTGCGCATGCCTCGATCATCGGCGTCGCCGATGGCTTCGAGTCCGACATACAGGAGCACTCCGCGATCGATTTCAACGACGTGCTCCTGCCCCGGGACAAGCCCGTAGAGGTAGTCGCAAGTGTCGAGCACCGAAAGATCTCCGTACTGGTCGCGTACGCGCGCAAACTCTTGCGTGGGGGCAGGAAACAGCAGTGTGTTGAGCGCTTGGCGCCGCTCACCACTGTCGGTGCTTTCGAGGGCTTTTGCTTGCTCATCAGGCACGTCTGTTTCTGCAAGACGTACGTCGCGACCGGCCAACACCTTACTGCGGAATGGCTCCGGCCAACCGCCGGGAAGCTCACCCAGCTCGCCCGCCATAAACGCAACCACCGAGTCAGGAATATCGTACTTATCGGGGTTCTGTTCAAAGTCTTCGGGGTCGGCCCGCACTGCTGTGAGGTGCAGTGCGAGGTCTCCCACAACTTTGGACGAGGGCGTTACTTTCGGCACCCGGCCAAGAATACGGTCGGCCGCGGCATACATGTCTTCGATGAGTTCGAAGTCATCCACGAGTCCGAGTGCCTTCGCCTGCTGGCGCAGGTTCGAGAGCTGGCCACCGGGGATCTCGTGTCGATAGACGCGCCCTGTCGGGCCGGGCAGCCCCGCTTCAAAGGGCTTGTACAGTCGACGCACCGACTCCCAGTAGGGCTCCAGCTCAGCAACAGCGTCTTCGCTGATTTCGGTGTCACGCTCGGTGTGGGCAAGTGCTGCCACGAGCGCTGAAAGAGAAGGCTGGCTGGTTGTTCCTGATAGCGGAGCAGAGGCCGCATCGACGGCGTCAACCCCCGCGGCGCTGGCGGCCAACAGCGTCGCCAACTGCCCGCCCACCGTGTCATGCGTGTGCAGGTGCACCGGTAGGTCAAAGTTTTCGCGCAGTGCCGTAACAAGCCGTGCCGCCGCAGCGGGCCGCAGCAGGCCAGCCATGTCTTTAATGGCCAGAATGTGGGCACCGGCCGCAACCATCTGTTCGGCAAGCCGCAGATAGTAGTCGAGTGTGTACAGCGGCTCCTGCGGGTTGAGCAGATCGCCCGTGTAGCACAGCGCTACCTCGGCAACGGCGGTGCCTGTAGCCCGCACAGCATCAATGGCGGGTCGCATCCGGTCAACATCGTTCAAGGCATCAAAAATGCGGAAAATATCGATGCCGCTCCGCGCAGCCTCAGCGACAAACGCGTCGGTCACCTGTGTCGGGTACGGGGTATAGCCCACCGTGTTTTTGCCACGCAGAAGCATTTGCAACGGGATGTTGGGCAGAGCCTGCCGCATCCGGTCAAGTCGCGCCCAGGGGTCTTCTCCCAAGAACCGCAGCGCCACATCGTATGTGGCTCCGCCCCAGGCTTCCACCGACAGCAACTGCGGCGTCATACGTGCAATATGCGGTGCGACGTCAACAAGGTCACGAGTACGTACGCGCGTCGCCAACAGTGACTGGTGGGCATCGCGGAATGTGGTGTCGGTAACGGCAAGGGCTTTCTGTTCACGCAGTGCGCGCGCAAAACTCTCTGGGCCCTGCTCATCGAGGCGCTGCTTGGCACCCGCAGGTGCTTCGGCGCGCACATCGAGGGCGGGCAGTTTTGTGCGGGGGTCAGCAAACCCCGGATGCTGCCCATGAGGTTTATTGACGGTGACATCCACCAGCCAGTTCAGCACCTTGGTGCCGCGGTCTTTCGACTTACGCCCCTGCAAGAGTTCCGGCCGTTCATCAATAAACGCGGTGCTCACATCGCCGGCGACAAAAGAGCTGTCGTCGAGCAGTGCCTGCAAAAACGGGATATTCGTGGCAACCCCGCGGATGCGGAACTCTGCCAGTGCACGACGCGCCCGGTCAACCGCGGCCGTGAAGTCGCGCCCACGACACGTGAGCTTCGACAGCATTGAGTCAAAGTGAGGGCTTACCTGCGCGCCCTGATGCACGGTACCGCCGTCGAGGCGCACGCCGGCACCACCCGGTGAGCGATACGTGGTGATCTTGCCGGTGTCAGGGCGGAAACCCTGCGTGGGATCTTCTGTTGTAATCCGGCACTGCAGTGCGGCACCGCGCAGCTGAATACTGTCTTGATGCAGACCAAGCTGATCAAGAGTCTCGCCGGCCGCAATTCGGATCTGAGCCTGCACCAGGTCGACATCGGTAACCTCTTCGGTCACAGTGTGCTCAACCTGAATACGCGGATTCATCTCGATGAATACGGCTTCGCCTGCGCGCTCCCCTGCTGTCTCAAGAAGGAATTCGACTGTTCCCGCGTTTTGGTATCCGATGGATCGGGCGAATGCGATCGCGTGCTTATGGAGCTGCTCTCGCACGCTGTCATCAAGATGCGGTGCGGGAGCAATCTCCACAACCTTCTGGTGGCGGCGCTGCACCGAACAGTCACGCTCAAAAAGGTGAACGGTTTCTCCCGTGCTATCTGCTAGCACCTGCACCTCAATGTGCCGGGGGCGCAATACCGCCTGCTCAAGAAACATCCGCGGGTCGCCGAAGGCACTCCCCGCCTCACGCATCGCCTCGGCCAGGGCAGGCGCAAGTTCTGCCGCACTATCGACGCGACGCATGCCTCGGCCACCGCCACCGGCGACGGCTTTCACAAAGAGCGGAAAACCAATGTCTTCGGACTGGGCTACGAGCGCATCGACGTCGTCAGAAGCATCCGTCGACCGCAAGACCGGAACACCGGCCTCGACGGCGTGCCGCTTGGCCTCAACCTTGTCGCCCGCCATTTCAAGCACCGAGGCGGGAGGGCCAATAAACACGATTCCGGCAGCCGCGGCTTTTTCAGCAAGTTCGGGGTTCTCTGAGAGAAACCCGTACCCGGGGTAAATCGCATCAGAACCACTCTCGACCGCCACGCGCACGATCTCATCGACATCCAGGTACGCCCGCACAGGATGCCCGCGCTCGCCGATCTCATAGGCTTCATCAGCTTTCAGGCGATGCAAAGAACCGCGATCTTCATAGGGATACACCGCAACAGTGCGGGCCCCGACTTCGTATGCGGCACGGAAGGCACGAATGGCGATTTCGCCACGGTTGGCCACCAGAATTTTCTGGAACATGAAGAACCTCGAAAAGCTCATCGGGCATATCAAAAGACACGCAATGGGTGGAGCTGAGTGTCTCTCCAGCCTAGGGGACGGTAACGTTGTGTTTGTGCACGTACTCAGCGTCAGTTCTCTTAAAGGTGGAGTAGGCAAGACCACGGTGACTCTGGGCCTGGCCTCTGCGGCCTTCGCCCGCGGAATCCGCACACTGGTTGTCGACCTCGACCCACAGTCCGATGTGTCCACAGGGATGGACATCCAAATCGCCGGACGGCTTAACATTGCCGACGTTTTGGAAAACCCGAAAGAAAAAACCGTTCGGCAGGCTATTGCCACCAGCGGCTGGGCCAAGGTGCATCCGGGGGCCATCGATGTGCTCATCGGCAGCCCCTCTGCCATTAACTTTGATGGCCCACACCCGACAGTGCGCGACGTGTGGAAGCTGGAAGAAGCTCTCGCCGCCGTCGAAGCCGAATACGATCTCGTCTTAATCGACTGTGCCCCGTCGCTCAACGCACTTACCCGTACGGCATGGGCCGCGAGTGACCGTGTTCTTGTTGTGACCGAACCCGGCCTATTTTCGGTCGCGGCGGCCGATCGTGCTCTTCGCGCTATTGAAGAGATCCGTCGTGGTCTTTCTCCGCGCCTACAGCCACTGGGTATCGTGGTCAACCGTGTACGGCCGCAGTCGATCGAGCATCAGTTCCGCATTAAAGAGCTGCGCGACATGTTTGGTCCGCTCGTCTTGAGCCCGCAACTTCCTGAACGCACTTCGCTCCAGCAGGCACAGGGTGCGGCAAAGCCGCTGCACATCTGGCCAGGAGACTCGGCGCAAGAACTCGCCGCTGACTTCGACCAGCTGCTCGACAGAATTGTGCGAACCGGCCGCGTGCCCGTACCCGAGACTCCGCAGGCCTAACCAGCCGCCAAAAAGCTATGCGGTTCGGCGTGCGCGCCGCACAGCCAACTCATCAAGAGCATCCGGTTCTGCCGCGTCAAACTCGACCAGTGTCGACTCGACCTCGCGCAATACCTTACCCACCGCAATACCAAACACGCCCTGACCGCGGCTGACCAGGTCAATAACTTCGTCATTAGAGGTGCAGAGATACACCGAGGCACCATCGCTCATCAGCGTTGTACCGCTAAGATTCCGGATGCCGGCGGCACGCAACTGCTCGACAGCTACGCGAATCTGCTGCAAAGAGATTCCCGTATCAAGCAGGCTCTTTACGAGACGCAAAACCAAGATGTCGCGAAAACCATAGAGCCGCTGTGATCCCGAACCCTGTGCGCCGCGAACCGTAGGCACCACCAGTTCAGTGCGAGCCCAGTAGTCGAGCTGGCGATACGTGATGCCAGCGGCCTTCGCCGCTACTGCCCCGCGATAACCAACCTCGTCGTCCATAGCGGGTAAACCATCGGTAAAAAGCAGCTCATCACTGAACGACGAAATTTCCTCACGCTCATCGACACCCATGGCCACCCCTCTTTTTGAACCGATACCTCCACGCTAGAGCAGAGGCGCACAGTGATCAACGACATCACCCAGCATGCAGGGGTGTGTCGCAACCTGTTTGTTACGACAGCAGTCGGTCAAGCGCTTCTTTCACGAGCGCTTGACGCACCTCACCCATCTTTGCCGCGAGCTCAGGAGCCGTTTCGGCAGCCCGCTCGCGCGAAACCGAATCAGTACGACGCAGGAGCGGTGCCAAGGCAGATTCAACCAGCGTGATTTCACGCTGCACGCTCTGCGACAAAACTCGCAGATGACGCGGCTCGATACCGTGGCGGTCAAGAGCGACAAGAGAACGTAAAAGCGCCACCGTGCGCTCTGAGTAGGTCTCTACCGCGGCTATGAGCCCCGTGCTAATTGCATCGTTGAGCAGCTGTGCATGAGCACCCGATTCACGCAAAACGTCGTCGCGACGATAGTGACGTGCCTGCGGAGTTATCGACACCGGCAGTGTAGGGGCGTCGGGTGATCGTCCTGCATCAATGTCATCGAGATGCTCGCGAATAACGCTCAGCGGCAAATAGTGGTCCCGCTGAAGTGTCAAAGCAAGACGCAAACGATCGACATCCGGAGTAGAAAACTTGCGATAGCCGCTCTCTGTTCGCGAAGGGCTCACAATGCCCTGCACCTCAAGAAAACGCAGTTTGCTCGACGTCAATTGCGGAAAATCCGGGGTGAGCCTGGCCAATACCTGACCAATACTCAACAGACCCGAGGACGCCGTGCGCTCCCGGGCTTTTGCCGCTGCCATTACTCTGCCGCCGCGAGATCTGCCGGAGACGCGAAGAAATTCATACGAAACTTACCGATACGCACTTCGTAACCGTCGGCAAGAAGCCCCTGGTCAACGCGCTCGCCGTTAACGTATGTGCCATTAAGTGATCGCTGGTCAACAATTTCGAATGATGTGCCCGAGCGAATGATTTCTGCGTGACGTCGTGAAACAGTGACATCATCGAAGAAAATATCGGCCTCGGGATGACGGCCCACCGTCGTGACATCCGCCGACAACAGGTAGCGGGCACCAGCCATAGCGCCTGAGCGCACCAGTAACAGAGCAGAGCCACTGGGTAGAGCAGAAATCGCTGATTGCTCAGCAGAGGAAAGCTCTGCGCCAAACGGAACGAAAGACAAATCGGAATCATGCCCGAACGTCTGAGTCGTGTCGTGCCTGTCTTCTCCGGGACTCCGGAAAGCGCCCGGACCGCCCCCGCGGTTTTCACTGTCTGTCACGATGCCCTCCTAGACAATCAAGACTATCGGAAATATAGGAGGGGCAGACGGCAGTTTCTCAGTCCGGAATCAGTGATAGTTTTCGCCCGGCCACCGCATGTGCATGAGGCGCGATAAGCTTGCAGGCATGCCACATTACGATGTCGTCATCCTCGGCGCTGGCCCTGGCGGCTACGTCGCCGCTGTCCGTAGCGCACAGTTGGGTCTGTCAACGGCCATTATTGAAGAGAAGTACTGGGGTGGTGTGTGTCTGAACGTAGGCTGCATCCCCTCCAAGGCACTCCTGAAAAATGCTGAATTGGCCCACACCCTCCAGCACAAAGCAGATTTCTTTGGAATCTCCGGAGACATCACCATGGACTTTGGGCGGGCGTGGGACCGAAGCCGTGAAGTAGCCGATGGCCGCGTCAAGGGCATCCACTACCTGATGAAGAAGAACAAGGTCACCGAGTACGAGGGTCGCGGAACCTTTACCGGGCCCACAGCGATTTCTGTGGCACGCACCGACGGCACAACAGAAGAAGTGACATTCGACAACGTCATCATTGCCACCGGTTCACAGGTTCGCCTTCTTCCCGGTGTCACGCTCAGCGATAACGTCGTCACCTACGAAGAGCAGATTCTTTCTCGCGAGCTTCCCGAATCCATCGCCATCGTCGGTGCGGGAGCCATTGGCATGGAATTTGCCTATGTGATGACAAACTACGGCGTCAAGGTCACCATCATTGAGTTCCTTGACCGTGTTCTTCCCAATGAAGACGCCGACGTGTCAAAAGAAATTGCTAAGCAGTACCGCAACTACGGCATCGAAGTGCTCACATCTACCCGCGTCGAAACGATTACCGACAACGGATCCTCTGTCACTGTCTCTTATGAGGCAAAAGACGGCAGCAAAAACTCGCTCGAGGTCGGCAAGGTTCTTATGTCGGTCGGCTTCGCACCCAACGTCGAAGGCTTCGGTCTCGAGAACACCGGTGTAGAGCTCACCGACCGCGGTGCCATCGCCATCGACGACCACATGCGCACTAACGTTGACGGCATCTATGCCATTGGCGATGTCACGGCCAAGCTTCAGCTCGCTCACGTTGCCGAAGCGCAGGGTGTTGTCGCCGCTGAAACTATTGGTAAAGCCGAAACAATGACGCTGGGCGACTACCGCATGATGCCGCGGGCAACTTTCTGCTCACCCCAGGTTGCTTCCTTCGGGCTCACCGAACAGCAGGCCAAAGACGAAGGCCGCGAAATTAAAGTTGCGACCTTCCCCTTTATGGCCAACGGTAAAGCCCACGGTTTGGGCGAGCCAGTTGGTTTCGTCAAGCTGATCGCCGATGCCGAACATCTCGAACTCATCGGTGCGCACATGGTCGGTCCTGATGTCTCTGAACTCTTGCCCGAACTGACGCTTGCTCAGAAGTGGGATCTCACCGCACTCGAACTGGCACGCAACGTGCACACGCACCCCACGCTGTCAGAAGCAATGCAAGAAGGCTTCCACGGCCTAGCGGGGCAGATGATCAGCTTCTAATTCATCCCAGCGATAAAGGAACGACGAAGACGCATACCACGCATCTTCGTCGTTCTTTTTCTTTGAGGGCGCACGGTTAGGCACCCAGCGCGCGGGCCAACTTTGATCCGGATGCCGAGGGCCTGCCGCCGACCGCCATGACCACCTGTTCGACAGCGGCAAAAAGCTCTCCTTGCTGCTGAGTAGTTGTTGGAGCAGCAGGCCCCAGTTCGATCTCCCACTCGCGCCACTGCCGCTGCACACCGGTGCGAAGATCGGTGGCGGTGACGTGGTCGTCGACGAACTCCGCAATTACTCCTGCCGCTGTGCTCAGCTGAAAAGCCACGCGATCATTCTGAATACGGGCGAGAGGAGTCAGCGTTTCGGCGTCGATCGGGTGAATATGGGCAATGAGCCCCTGTGGCAGTTGCTTCTCATCACTGAGCGGCCACTGCACCTCTACTCGTCCGTCTGCACGGCGCGGCCCCTTCACATGCCAGCCCTCGTCGGGCCCTCCTGTGCGTCGACGCACAGCCGTACCTGATTGCGCGAGAGCAGCATCCGGAGTGTCAAAATATACGGCGTCGAGGTGCCGCTCTTCGGCTTCAGACACCGCGCTGATGCCAGCGCATCCCAGCCAATCGGGCAAGGCTGTTGAAGGGTCGACGTCGTACTTGCGTTCTATTTCAATACTGCGCTCACCCGAGGTGTGCGCAGAGTTGTCGTGGGGTTGCACGCTTGCCATGGCACTACCCTACTGGCGTTAGTAAGAGTGCATAGCGGGCGCTACGCTGCGGCGATGCCGATGGCTGCCCCCATGATCATCCAGGGCCCAAAGGCGATCATGGTGTTCTTATCGGCTCGATGCCGCATCATAAGAAACAGGGCAAAGGCAGCGCCCACCACAAAAGCCGCAGCCGCCCCGACGAGCAGGGGAAGCCAGCCGTGCCAGGCCAGCATAAGCCCAATTCCGGCGGCCAGTTTTACGTCTCCCCCTCCTATTCCTCCGCGGCTCAGCATGCGAAGAAAGTAATAGAAACCGCCCAGTGCAAGCAGGCCGATGAGCCCCCGGTAAGCACTGCTCTGCTGCCCGGTAACGACTGCGTCGAGGCCAATGAGCACAAGAAGGCTCATCGTGGCAGGGATCACAATACGGTTGGGCAGACGATGCTCGTGAATATCGATCCAGATCAGCAGCAACCCCACTGCTACAAGGGCCACGTAGACAAGTGTGAGTGCGGCCGTATAAATCGCAGAGGTGATCACGAGACTCAGAGTAGACATGCAGCGCCACCGGATGCTGCTGTTTTACGGCCGCTGTGGACAACCCCCTTTTGCGTGTCAGATGTACGAACTACTATGCCATTTATCGTTGTTACTATCGAATAAATGTTCGAAGGTGGTTTTATGGGAGCATCCGCGCGGGCAGCGCTGGCGACGCCTGATGGGGGCAATAAGTTTCAGGCGATTGCCCACTTACAGCGCGAGATTGGGCGGCTGCAGCGACGCCGCAGCGATCTGCCTATTGTGCCGCTGCTTCCGGCGCTCGCACCTTTGATGCCTGAGGGCGGGCTTCAGTCCGGCGCTGTCTACACGTTTACCCCCTCGCTGCGCTTAGCCAGTGCACTCATTGCGGCTGCGACGCAGCAGGGGGCATGGTGCGCTGTTGTTGGTTTACCAACCTTCGGAATCGAATCGGCTGAGGCCCAGGGTGTTGACCCTGAGCGCCTTATTGTTGTTCCTCATCCGCACCAGCGCTGGTTCAGTGTTATTTCTGCTCTTTCTGAAGTTGTTTCGCTGATTATGGTGCACCCTTCAACACCTATTTCTGCGGCTGAGGCCCAGCGTTTTCAGGCTCGTCTTCGCGATCGTGCCTGCACTGTGCTCATTGCGTCAGAGAACTACGAGTGGCCCAATAAGCAGGGAGAACTGTGGCTCAGCCAACCCGAATGGAGAGGCCTGGGTAATGGCTGGGGTGTGATTTCTGAATGTGAAGTCACTGTTTCTGCCCGCATCCGGGGGTTACCGGCTCCTCGCCATCAGAGAGTAATCATGCCTAATGCTCAGGGGCAGGTGCAGGCGGTCAGCACCGTTGTTGATGCTGCTCACCGGTGGAGGACAGCGGGATGAACGAAGAAGTACCTCGAGTTATGGTGGTGTGGTTTCCGCGGTGGCCGGTGCAGGCAGTGTGGGGCTTTCCGCCGCATCCGACAGCTGCTCTTACTCATGCAGGAAAAATTGTTGAGTGTAGTAGCGCCGCACAAGAACAGGGTGTTTATTCTGGCCAAAGTCTGCGGGCAGCTCAGGCTTTGGTTCCCTCACTACAACTATTACCGGTCGATACCGACCGCGATATGCGCGCTTTCCTGCCGGTTGTTCGGCGTGTTGAACAGCAGATTCCCGGCACACAGATTGTGCGTGCAGGACTCATTGCCCTGCCCCCTCGAGGTGCTGCACGGTATTACGGCGGCGAAGATGAGGCAGCGAAATGGTTGCTGCACATGCTGGCCGAAGCCGGTTTTACCCACACTCGCATAGGAGTGGCCGACGGAATTTTTACCGCAGAGGTTGCTGCCCGTAAAGCCCCGCAGAATGAGCGTTTACTTGTGGTTCCCCCCGGTCATGCTGGCAGTTTTCTTGCCCCTTTTTCTGTTAATGAACTGGGCGATAACGCGCTTTCAGGATTTCTGCGGCGCTTAGGCGTACATACGCTGCATGATTTTGCTTCTTTTACCTCTCAGCAGGTGATTGATCGCTGGGGCATATCAGCAGTGTCTTTGTATGACCGGGCGCGCGGAGCCGATTCTCGCCCCCTCTTTTCTCAACCGCCTGCCCCTGAGTTGATCCGTGAGATTGATTTCGAGGCGCCACTCATGGCCAGTGATCAGCTTGCTTTTGCTGTTCGCTCAACGGTTGATGAGGTTATCGAGCTGCTCGATGCAGCAGAGCTGGTGTGCACCCAGGTGCGCATTGATCTGGTTGATGATGATCTTCAAACATGGTCGCGCACATGGCTGCACCCCACCTTCTTCCGTGCAGCAGAGGTTGTCGATAGGGTGCGGTGGCAGTCGGAATCTTTAGCCTCTCATCCGGATGCTACTGCCGAGGGTTCTGCTGCCAGAGGCATTACCACCGTACGTATTGTGCCCACCGGTGTTGATGATGCTAGCCATCACTATGTTGGTCTTTTTGGTGCTGGCTCTCATGAACGACTGCACCATGTTGTTTCTCGCGTGCAGACACTACTCGGTCATGAAGGCGTTGTGCACATGGGAGTAGGCGGTGGCCGATGGCTTCATGAGCGCCAGGTCAGTGTGCCTTTCGGTGAGCGCCTGATGTTTCCTTATGACCCGACACAGCCCTGGCCCGGGCACCTGGAGAGCGCTGTTCCCTCCGAGGTTTTTGTTCCCGCTCGCCGCATTAGCGTTCATGACCATGGAGGTGAGCCTGTTTCTGTGAGTGAACGCGGAGTGGTCTCTCGCGCCCCTGCTTTTCTTGATCACCGCCCCATCGTGTCTTGGGCAGGCCCCTGGCCTGTTTCTTCTCGCCGCTGGAGCGAAAGGGCTCAGGAGGGATTCCGGTTTCAGTTTGTCGATGACCAGCAACAGGCCTGGCTTGCTGCGCTCATTGGTCACCGGTGGTGGGCAGAGGGGCGATATAGCTAATGGGGGGCTGGAACAATCCCCCGTTGCCCTGGTCAACGGTAGAGAGGCTCTTGAGCGGAAGAGAGAGTTCTTTTGCCGAGCGAGAAGAATCCTCTGAGTTTTTGCTCTGCCGCAACCAGGCAGAATCCTTCTCTTCAGTGGGCAGAGAAGACTCAACCACAGCTGATGAGGCGACCTATGCAGAATTGCATGCACACTCATCTTTTTCTTTTCTCGATGGGGTCTCTTCTCCCGAAGCTCTTGTGCGGGAGGCCGAAAGACAAGGACTCTCTGCACTGGCGCTTACTGACCATGATGGGTTTTATGGGGCAGTTCAGTTTGCTGAAGCAGCAGAGCAGAGCCCGGTACGCACCATTTTTGGGGCTGAACTATCACTCGATCTTTCTGCACCTCAGAATGGAGTCGCCGACCCTGAAGGAGAACATCTCCTCGTGCTGGCACGAGGTCACGAGGGATATCACCGCTTAGCTTCAGCAATAACACGGGCCCACTTACGCGGTAAAGAAAAGGGGCGTCCGGTCTATGACCGCGATGATCTTGCTGCTAGTGCTGATGGCCACTGGATGATTCTTACCGGATGCCGCAAAGGTGCTGTTCGTCGCGGACTCCGCCGCGGCAACGCCCAGCAGCCTCTGCGACACCTTGTTGATCTTTTTGGTCGTGACAACGTTGTTGTTGAACTGATCGACCACGGCAATCCTCTCGACACCGTGCACAACGATGCTCTTGCGGAGCTAGCCCACCAGCATCGGCTCCCTGTCGTAGCCACCAATAATGTGCACTATGCCACCCCGTCCGAGGCTTCCCAGGCAGAGCTTGTTGCGGCCATCCGTGCCACACGCAGCATGAATGAGCTTGACGGGTGGCTGCCTGCACATGGTTCCGCCCATATACGTTCCGGAGCAGAAATGGCGGCTCGGTTCTGGCGGTATCCCGAGGCTATTAGGCACACTCTTCGAGTGGCTGAAGAGTGTGCCTTTCCGTTGCGGCTTGCTCGGCCCCAGCTTCCCCAGATGAAGGTTCCTTCAGGCCACTCCCCTATGAGCTACCTGCGATTTTTGGTGTGGCAAGCAGTGCCGCACAAGTATCCGAAACTCAGTGCTGAGGCTCGCTCACGCATTGAACGAGAACTCGCGGTGATCGAAGAAAAAGATTTTCCCGGCTATTTTCTTATCGTGCACGATATCGTGCGAGAAGCGCGCAGGCGCAACATTTTGTGCCAGGGCCGTGGTTCGGCAGCGGCAAGCGCCGTGTGCTTTCTGCTCAACATCACTGCCATTGACCCTATTTTTTATGATCTTCCTTTTGAACGGTTTTTAGCGACCACGCGCGAAGAAGAACCCGATATCGATGTCGATTTCGATTCAGACAGGCGCGAAGAAATCATCCAGTGGGTTTATCACACCTACGGCCGAGATCGCGCAGCGCAGGTTGCGAACATTATTCAGTATCGTCCTAAGAATGCTGTGCGTGACGTAGCTCGCGCTCTCGGATTCTCTGCGGGCCAGCAAGACTCGTGGTCGCGCCAGATAGAACGACATACTGGCTTAAAGGAGGCATCCGGTGAGCACGATATTCCTGCTCAGGTCACCGCCTATGCCTCTGCCCTGCTAAAAACACCGCGCCATTTAGGTATTCATTCGGGCGGCATGGTTCTTACACGCAGGCCCGTGGGCGAAGTTGTTCCGGTAGAGCATGCCCGTATGCAAGGGCGCACGGTTATTCAATGGGATAAGGATGACGCGGCCTGGATGGGGCTGGTGAAATTTGATCTTTTGGGTTTAGGCATGTTGGCAGCGGTGCAGCACTGCTGCGACATGATTGCTGCATCAACAGGAGAAAAATGGACTCTGGAAAGCATCCCGAAAGAAGAAGCAGGGGTGTACGACATGCTGTGTCGGGCCGATGCTATTGGGGTATTTCAAGTGGAGTCACGAGCACAGCTGAGTCTGCTGCCCCGACTGCGACCACGGAGTTTTTACGACCTAGCGATTCAGATCGCGCTTATTCGCCCCGGCCCCATTCAGGGAGGTGCCGTGCACCCTTTTGTGCGCCGCAAACTGGGGCAAGAAAAAGTAACCTACGTGCATCCTCTAGTAGAACCCATCCTGGCTCGAACTCTAGGGGTCCCGGTGTTTCAAGAGCAGCTCATTCGTATGGCCACCGTGCTGGGTGACTGCACAGCTGACGAAGCCGACCTTTTACGCAGGGCAATGGGCTCCCGGCGCGGTCATGAACGTATCGAAAAGATTCGTGTTTCGCTCTATGCGGGCATGCGAAGAAATGGCCTCAGCGATGAGACTGCTGATCGTGTGTACGCGCAGATTCAAGCGTTCTCGCATTTTGGTTTTGCCGAGTCTCACTCCCTCTCTTTTGCACTCCTGGTCTACGCCAGCTCCTGGTTAAAACTGCACTATCCCGCAGCGTTTTTAGCGGCACTGCTGCGTTCCCAACCCATGGGCTTTTATTCATCAGCAACGCTGGTCGCTGATGCCCGCCGACATGGCGTGCAGGCGCTTCGCCCTGACCTTCATACCTCTGCCGTGCACACCGATCTGGAGCCGTTGGCCGAGAGTGCCTGTGCCACGGGTCGTGACGAGTGTGTGGGTTACGAGCAGCATCCGGTGCCCCCTTATGATCCGGATGCCGCAGCTGACAGCGCCACCCACCGCCGAGACGGTCACTATGCTGTGCGTTTGGGTCTCACTGAGGTTGCGGGTGTGAGCGAACAGGTGGCCGCACGAATTGTGTCCGAGCGACAGCACGGAGGCCCCTATCGCGATTTGCATGATCTGGTGCGACGCACCGGTATCACTGAGGAGCACGTAGCAGCCCTTGCTGAAGCAGGAGCCTGTGAGAGTCTGGGGTTGAACCGCAGGGAGGCACTGTGGCAGGCAGGGACTGCTGCACAGGATCGTCCGGAGCGTTTAGAAGGAACAGTAATGGCCGTGCAGCCGCCACTTTTTACGGATCAGAGCATTCTTGACGAACTCGTCTCTGACCTTCAAGCAACGGGTATGAGCACGACAGATCATCCTCTTGCTCATGCTCGCGCCAGCCTGCAACAGCGAGGTGTGCTTTCTACCCAGCAATTGGCTCTGCACGAACCCGGACGTCGAGTCGAAGTGGCCGGGGTTGTTACGCACCGTCAACGGCCCTCTACAGCCGGAGGAATCACCTTTTTGAACCTCGAAGATGAATTCGGGATGGTGAATGTGGTGTGCTCCCCCGGCTTATGGTCTCGCTATCGCAGAATTGCTCGCGAGTCTTCAGCGCTGCGAGTAAGAGGTATCTTGCAACGGTCAGCGGAGGGGGTTATTGCTCTTGTCGCCGATGCCCTCGATGACCTGCCCCTGGGTGTACCCCACATATCGCGCGATTTTCGTTGAGAACACCTATTGCGTTTCTACAGCAGAAGCAAGGCGATCAAAACGACGATCGTGGTAGAGCAGTGCGTCACTGACACGGCCCGGAAGCACATCAAGCACATCGGCCAGAATCAGCGCCGACCCGCCCACAGCCACCGTCTGCCGAATGCGACACCGCAGAGCAGCACGGGCAGAAGCCAGATAGGGTTCTCCCGTAGGAAGCTCCTGCCACTGCTGTTCGGGAGTAAAGCGCGGCGCGCCTGTGCGCGCAAATGCCTCAGCAAGTTCGGCCTGATCGTGGTTAAGAAAATGGACGAGCATGCTGGGCGCATGCAGCACTCCCCCGGCACTACCCGTGGCACGTGTGACCGAAAAAACGAGCACAGCAGGGTCGGCACTCACAGACGCAACACTCGAAAGAGTAAGCCCCACCGGGCCCCGCGGAGTTTGCGCCGTTACCAGAGCAACACCTGCCGGATGGTGCCGGAATGCCGCTTTAAACTTTGCGTCGAGGGTTTCTTCTGCTTCCTGCTGATCGCTGGGCTCAGTCACATCGTCTTCTTTCTTTTGTCCACAGCACCCGACAGGCGCTACCTCTACGCTAACGCCCCGTGTGACGCGCGGCGTTTAGTCGCTGACTGCCCCCGAGGTTAGTTGCAGCGTGGTCAGACACGTTGCGGCATCCGGATCAGAGGTGTCTATCGATGCCACTGCGCTCATGCCGGCACTCGTTATTGTCATTGTCATTTCTTTATCGCGGGGCAGCCACAAACCCACGAAGCCGTTATCGAAAGTTGTGCGCTGTTCGTCGAGAACAATCTCACCTGAGGCGTCGTCGATAACTGTGACATGAACCTCCGTGTTTCGTAGCTCCCCGACGCACGTCGTCAGGCTGTGGTAATAACAGTCATGCGTCTGCGTAATAAAGGGCGCTGCCGACACATAAAACATGTCGTCGATCGGTATCTGCGCTTGCTGCTGCCGTGCGTCCATAACAATCAACTCATCGCCGCGCACCGACACCATAAGGTCGGTGGGGCGCTCGGCCAGAGGCAGCGCATCGAGCGTATCGACCAGGTCGCGTGGACTGAGATCGTTCCACCCGTACGCGGCCAGCATGGCATCTGCCGAGATCCTAAGGGTCGCATCCGGAGCTGACACTGCCCCATCGCTGTCGGATGCCGGTGACGAAACGCAAGAAGTGAGCAGAGCCGTAACAGCAATCAGTGATGCAGCAACAGCAGTGGTGTATCGCCGACGCATGAGCGACCTTTCGCAGAGAGAAACGAGCGTCAGTAAACCGCTCGGTCGCCATCGTAGTGTGGGCCACTATGCTGCGCCTGAGACATGTGTCGCGCCGAATGTTTCATGAATGTTTCATCTGCCCGCGTACGGTAGAAAACTGTTCTTCATTCATAGACAGTTTCAGGGAGCATCATGACCGGTACCGTCGTCTTTCGCGCGCTGGGCGCCACGTGCGCTCTGGCCCTGGGCTTGAGTTTGGCAGGCTGCGCTAACCCCATCGAATCCATCGTTAAGGGTGGAGTAGAAAAGGTTATCGGTGAGGCAAGCGGTGGCGACGTCAGTTTCGATACCGGGTCGGGCGCATCATTGCCCGATGGATGGCCCGATCTGCCGGTGCCCGATAAAGCTCCGAGCATGTCAATAAAATCAGAGAACGGCTATAGCGCCACCTTCGCGGTCAACGCGGCCGAGGCCGAGAAAGTATTGGCCGCCTTTGAGAATGACTCTGCGTACACCGCAACAAACACCTTTGATATGGAGAATCTCAAAAGCGCCACCTTCGAAAGCAACGACTGGAATGTGGGCCTAACGATTCTTATCGATGACGAAAGCAACGACGTCATTCTGCAGTACATCGTCTCGGTTCACGAAGAATAAAGTACGCGCCAGCTAGATGGCGCTCAGCAGATACAACGGTCGGGCTTGATACGGTCAAGCCGATGGATATCGGTTACGTTGGTGCGTTCTTTGGCGGTGTTCTTTCTCTGCTGAGCCCCTGCTCGGTCATGCTGCTGCCGGCATTTTTTGCCTACGCGTTTACGTCACCGAGCCGCCTGCTTTCGCGGGTGGGGCTCTTCGCGCTCGGGCTTTTGGTCACTCTTATTCCGCTCGGTGTTTTTTCGGGAATATTTGGTTCTCTGCTGGGTGAGCATCGAGGTGTGCTCATCACCGTGGTTGCAATCGTGGTGATCGTGCTGGGCATTTTGCAGACGACGGGCGTACCTTTACCAGGAATCACGCGCCGCAGTCAGACCGGTCGTGACGAGGCATCCGGGCTCTCAGTGTTTCTGTTGGGCACGGTGTATGCCGTTGCGGGTGTGTGCACCGGGCCCATTCTGGGTTCTGTGCTGATGCTTGCTTCGCTGGGTGGTTCTGCCGCCTATGGTGCTGTTTTGTTGGCTATCTATGCTGCCGGGATGGTTCTACCGCTCCTTATTATTACGGTGTTGTGGCAGCGTTTTGGCGGCCGCATGGTGCGATGGCTTCGACCCCGCACGCTCACGATTGGCCGCTGGCAGAACTCATGGTCACTGATTGTGACGGGCCTGCTGTCGGTTGCTCTCGGGGTTGTGCTTCTTCTGACCGATGGCACGGCGAAGCTGGCCGGTTTCGTATCGATTGGCACCCAATACCGGTTGGAGTCGTGGCTGAGTGTTGTGACTTCGACGGTGTCTGATACATGGTTTATTGCCGGCGCTGCGGTAGTCATCGTGGTTATTGCTGCTCTCGTGTGGCTTCGCCGTGATCGCGGGGGCGCTGTTTCTGCTGACCATGAGGCTCCGGTGCGCGAATGACGCGTTTGCGGCAGACATTCGGTGCCCTCGTTCTTGTGACCGCAGCGGTAACGCTTGCGGCGTGCACTTCGTTTGCACCGTCGGCGAGCCTCGGACCTGTTGCGGTCGAACCAGCTGTTATCACGGTTGATCAACCGCCAGCGGTGTCGTTACCTCCTGGTGCCCACTCCGTGCGGACGGTGGCCGTCAGCACGCCCCCGCGCGCTGTGGGCGACGTCTTCATTTCTGCTGTGTTTCCGGATGCTACGCACGACGACCTTCGTATCGTTGCCTTCGACGACTCCTCGACTCGGTGGACGCTAGCGACGAACCCCTCATGTTCGGGCTGGGCTGATTCTGTGACTGCTGCGGGTGTGCGTGTGGTCGTTGTGTTGGATTCGGATGCTCGGGTCGATGATGGCGTCATTGCACAGACGACTGTTGCGAGCGGTTTTCGTGCCGATTCGGGCGGGCAACTCTGGAGTGGGCGCGGTGTTATTGGTCCGGTGCGGGGAACGGGTGTGATTTTTACCGGCGCGGTGGGCTCGGTGTTGAGTAATGCAACGGCGGCCACGCAGACGTTACGGGGTGACGATGGTGGTGCTGTTGAGCATCCGCACGAGGCGGAACTGGCGCCTGTTTTTGAGCATGCGGGCGTTGTTGTCTTGTCGGGCGGCTCGGATTTTGTCGGTTTCGACAGTCAGACAAACCGTGAACTGTGGCGGCAGGGTAGTGCGGGCACGCTCGACACTGCGCGCAGCCATGGCCATGTCTTTGCGACCCTGCCTGAGGGTGAACTCAGGCATGTCTTTACCGGTGCGGTGCTCGCGCAGGGCGCCGTAACCAGCGCTGCGGTCTCGGCCGATGCCTCACTCACCGCGCTGACCATGACCATGGACGGCGCGACGCACGTGATGCTCGTCGATGGTGAGGGAATCAGGTGGCGGCAGCCCGTGGATGCGGGTTCGCGCGTAACTGCGGTAGCCACCGAGCAACTGTTTATCGATACCGGTCGGCAGCGCCGAATTCTGGCCACTTTGGACGGCAGCCTGCTCGCCGAAGGAAGCTTTGCCGCACCAGTAGCGTTGACGACGCAGGGAGTGGCCGTTGTTGCCACCGACGACCCGCAACTGTATGAGGTGATTCGTTTTGACAACGACGGATGAGCGCCCAGCCGCTGCTACACAGCGTTCGCTGTGGCAAGAGCTTGCTACCTGGCCACTGCGGCGGTGGATTTTTGCTGCGGCGATGGCGACGGGCACCGTTGTGGTTGTGGCGATCGTTACCGTGCTTATTCCGAATCCCTGGTTTGTTCGCGAGATTCCTCCGACTCCGTGGGCGTGGCCTGTTCTCATCACAACGGGACTGCTCTCGGGTTTGGTGGCGGCCACGTATGTGGCCCGCAAAGATGAGGCGCAGCAGCGCCGCTCGGGCGTGCTGGGGATGACGGGCACTATCGCGGCGTTTTTTGCTGTCGGATGTCCGGTGTGCAACAAGCTCGTGCTCATCGCTCTCGGCTACGCGGGCGCACTGCAGTTTTTTGAGCCGCTGCAGCCCTATTTGGCCGGGGGTGCGATCGTCTTGTTGGGGATTGCTTTTGTGCAGCGGGTACGTCGAGAGAGTGCGTGCCCACTGCCTTCTGTCCGGGCATGACTGTAAAAAATCTGGTGTCGCATCATCCGAATGGTTGATCTCGAGATCATGCCTGGGCCCGAAGATTCGCGGCTTCCGTGCTGCTGAAGTGGGAGCATGGATGTTTTCGATGCGCGTCGGCGTTTTTCTGATCGGCTGACGTCGCGCCGAGGTGCTTGGGTTGCCCTCGGTGTGACGTTGCTGGGTTTTATCGTTCTTTTTGGTCTCTTCTCGGGCGCTTCGGCTCCTGTGCTGTCTGATCAGGCTCCCGCTGATTCGGAGTCGGCACAGGCTGCGGCACTGCTCAAAGACTTTCCGGATGCCGATAAACAGTCGGTTCTTCTCGTTGCGTCACGCACCGACGGATCGCACCTCACTGACGCCGACCGCGCAGGTCTGGAGCGGGTGAAGGATGCCGTTCGTTCCGTTGCGGCAGACGATGTTTCGGGCCCGATCATGAGTGAAGACGAGGAGGCAGCCGTCATGGTTGCCCCCATCACCGTGGGCGATTCGAATTCAGAAACGGCCACTGTGCTTGCTGATGTGCGAGCGAGTGTGGCTGAGGCACCGGTTGACGGGGTCACTATTTTTGTGACGGGCGGCCCTGCGTTTGGCGCCGATATTGCTGCGGCGTTTGACGGCGCCGACTTTACGCTTCTGGCGGTCACGATTCTTATCGTTGCGGTGCTGTTGATTGTCACCTACCGCTCCCCTGTGCTGTGGTTATTGCCGTTGACTATTGTGGCGCTGGCTGATGGTGCGGCGGGAAGAGTCACAGCGGCTGCAGCGCAGGCGTGGAATCTGCAGTTCGACGCAGGCATTATTAGCGTTCTTGTTTTTGGTGCGGGCACCAACTACGCGCTGCTGCTGATCTCTCGGTACCGCGAAGAGCTCGAGCGCCACGAGAACCATCGTGATGCACTGTCGTCGGCGTGGCGTGCAACGGTGCCGGCTATTGTGGCGTCGAACCTCACCGTGGTTATTGCTCTGCTGTCGCTGGCGCTCGCTGTTATTCCCGGCACGCGCGGGCTCGGTGTGTCATCTGCGCTGGGGCTCGTGCTGGCTTTGGCTGCTGTGCTGTTTGGTTTGCCTCCGCTGTTGGCCGTGTGTGGCCGCCGGGTATTCTGGCCGTTTATTCCTCGGCCTGGCGGCACAGCCGCAACAGGTCGTGTATGGCGTCGTGTGGCGACGGGTGTTGTTCGCCGTCCGGTGATCAGCGCGGTGGCCGGCCTCGCGCTGCTGGGAGTCATGGCTGCTGGTCTTATCGGCACAACGGTGGGTCTTGACCAAATGGAGAAATTCCGTGTGCAGTCAGAGTCGGCGACCGGGCTCGAAGTGCTCGCGGAGCATTTCCCTGCTGGTGAGGCACAGCCCGTCATGATTGTTGCCCGCAGCGGGCAGGCCGATGAGGTCGTCGAGGCTGTGCGCGACGTCTCGGGTGTTGTTCGTGCACACCCCGCCGGTACCAACGACTCTGCTGGCCTCACGTCGATTATGGTGACGGGCGAGTATGCGCCGGGCACCCCCGAGAGTCTCGCCCAGATCGCGCACTTGCGTGATGCCGCGCATTCGGTGGCCGATGCCGACGCTCGTGTGGGTGGCGCGGTCGCGACCGATGTGGATGCCCGGGCAGGTAACGTCCGTGACCTGTGGGTGGTTGCGCCGCTGGTGATCGTCATCAGCTTTATTGTGCTGACGATTTTGCTGCGCTCGCTGGTTGCGCCGGTGCTGCTATTGGTCGTCAACGTTCTCAGTGCTGTGGCCGCCATCGGTGCCGGGGCATGGTTGAGCCGGATGCTGTTCGATCAGCCCGCCCTCGATCTGCAAGTGCCGCTGCTGTCGTTCTTGTTCCTCGTGGCGCTCGGGATTGATTACACGATCTTTCTCGTCCATCGAGCACGCACAGAAGCTGCCGCTGTGGGTACGCGCGAGGGCATGATTCGTGCCGTTGCAGGCACGGGTAGCGTCATTACCAGTGCTGGTCTGGTTCTGGCCGGTGTTTTCGCTGCGCTGGGAGTCTTGCCGTTAGTCACGCTGGGGCAACTGGGGCTCATTGTGGGCGTGGGGGTCGTTGTCGACACGATTGTGGTGCGCACGATTATTGTTCCCGCACTGTTTAGCCTGCTCGGCGATACCGTGTGGTGGCCGAAGAATCCACGGCGCGTGCGAGTGGCATCCGGCGCTTCACAGCAGCACAGCACAGAATCGAATCATGAGCATCGTCGCAGCACCTCTCTCGCACGATGATCGGCCGGGCCTGACGGTCATCGCATCGTCAGGCTCCGCCGTGCGTGCCATGCAGGTGGGTCAGCATGTTATTGCGGCACTGCTGATTGTGATCGGGGTTGTCCGCGCCGTGGGCACGGGAACCCCCGTGGTCACGGCCGTGATGACGGGAATCGCGGTGCTGGGATGGCACACCCTGGGCGCCGCCATTTCTCCCCAGCCCCAGCAGTACAGCCGTGCTGTGTGGTGGCTGGTGGGGTTTGCTGTCATATGGGCAACGACCCTGCTGGTCTCGGCCGAATTTATTTGGCTGGCATTTTTGCTGTGGCTGCTGGCCGGTCATTTACTGCGCACCGGCTGGGCGCTGCTGTTTTCAGCCGTTGTGTATGCCGCGGTGATAGCAGCGCCGCTCGTTCATCACGGCACTACCAGCTATGCCAACGTATTTGGCCCGCTCATCGGGGGCGTCTTTGCGTTCGGTATTTCACGCGGCTATCTCGAACTGCTGCGTGAAGCGGCTCAACGCGAGCGGCTGGTAGCCTCGCTACGCCGAGCTCAAGAAGAAACCGCCGCCGTGCAAGAAGAGCTTGCTGTGGCACAACGGCACGCCGGAGCAATGGAAGAGCGCACCCGCATATCTCGTGATATTCACGACACCATTGCGCAGAGCTTGTCGTCGATCAAACTTCTGGCCCACGCGGGCACAAACTCATCGACCGATGATTTGTCGAACACTCTGCACCACATCGAAACCCTCGCAGCCGACAGCATCGGCGATGTGCGGCGTATCGTTGCTGCTCTGGTGCCTACGCAGTTGGAAGAAGCAGCGCTAGAGAGTGCATTGGCACGGCTGCTGGACCGACTAAACGACGAAACCGGTGCGGTCACGCAGCTGCGTGTTGATGATGACATGCCTGCGCTGGCGATGTCGACAGAGATTGCGCTTCTCCGCATGGCGCAGTCAGCTCTAGCCAATGTTCGCCTGCACGCCCACGCGAACACCGTCGTTGTAACACTGGCCACGACGGGTGACACTATTCGTCTTGACATCCACGATGACGGACAGGGTTTTGATGTGGCGGCGTGGGCCGCCTCCAGCAATGAACGGTCGTCGAGCTTTGGCCTGCGTATTATGAGCGATCGCTTGGCTGAGCTCGGTGGTGGTCTGGATATTGAGAGTACGCCGGGTGAGGGCACAGCGCTTTCGGCCTATATTCCTCATACTGCTTCGGAGGAATCATGACTATTTCTGTTCTGCTCGTCGACGATCACCCCGTGGTGCGCACGGGGTTGCGTGCGGTTTTGTCCGAGCATAAAAAAATCAGCATCGTGGGCGAGGCCGCAACAGGAGAAGAAGCGATCGCTCTCGCCACCGAGGTGCGTCCCGATGTTGTGCTGTGTGATCTGCGCCTGGGTGAAGGTATCGATGGTATTGCTACGACGGCGGCCCTGCGTTCCTCGATGCATCCTCCGGCGGTCATCATTATTTCTACCTTTGATCGCGATGCCGAAGTAATCGGTGCCATCGAGGCAGGCGCAGCCGGATACCTGCTCAAAGACGCCGACCCGGAGGTCATTGTCGACGGCATTGTCCGGGCAGCATCCGGACAGACCGCGCTCTCGCCCGAACTCACAAGCCGCGTGCTGCAGGGCATGAGCAGGCCGCTTCCGCGGCTGACCGACCGCGAACGCGAAGTGTTGCAGTGGGCAGCGCAGGGATCGTCGAACCAGCAAATTGCCCGAGGACTTTTTGTCACCGAAGCGACCGTGAAGAGTCACCTCGCACACATTTTTACCAAACTCGACGTTGATAGTCGCTCGCGCGCCATTCACCGTGCCCAAGAGATGGGTTTGTTATGAACATGAGTTATTCGCCGGATGCCGCACAGCAGGCCCCCACTCGCCGCGACTGGCTGGGGCTCGCCGTTCTTGCCGTGGGGCTCGGGCTTATTGTGCTCGACGGCACGATCGTGGGAGTTGCTCTGCCCGCAATCATTACCGACATTGGTTTGACACTCACTGATGCACAGTGGGTCAACAGCCTCTATGCGGTTGTGCTCGCGGCTCTTTTGTTGTCGACCGGGTCACTTGCCGATCGATGGGGGCGTCGCCGCACGTTTCTGCTGGGCCTTGTGATTTTTATTGCTGGCAGTGTTGTGGCGGCGACCTCGGCGGCCGCGGCGCCGCTCATTGGTGCTCGTGCCGTGCAGGCGGTGGGCGCCGCACTCATCATGCCGTCGACGCTGTCGACCGTGAACGCTGTCTTTCGAGGCCGCTACCGTGCGGCAGCATTTGGCGTGTGGGGGGCGGTTATTTCGGGGGCGGCCGCGGTCGGCCCTCTGGCCGGCGGTGCGCTCACGCAGTGGGCGTCGTGGCACTGGATTTTTCTGGTCAATGTGCCGCTGGGCATCGCTGTCGCGGTGGCGGCCGTGTTTACGGTGAAAGAGACAAAGGGCAGTAAGCCTCTTCCTGGTGTCGATGTCGATGGCGCGCTGTTGAGCGCCATCGGCTTTGGTGCGCTGGTCTTTGCTGTCATTGAGGGGCCCGATCTGGGGTGGTGGAAGCCCGACGGCGAGTTTGCTGTCTTTGGCTGGGCGTGGCCGCACGATGCAGCGATCTCGGTGGTGCCTATTGCTTTCGCTGTTGCCGCTGTGGCGATTGTGCTGTTTATCGTGTGGGAGCGCCACCGCGAGAAGGTGCAGCGGGCTGCGCTGCTTGATCTTCGGCTGTTTTCTTTTGCTACGTTTTCGTGGGGCAACACTACGGCGGCGATGGTTGCGATCGGCGAGTTTGCGCTCATTTTTGTTTTGCCGCTGTATCTCATCAACGCGCTGGGCTTTAGTGTGATGAATGCGGGTCTGGTTCTGGCCGCTATGGCTATTGGCGCATTTGCTTCGGGGGCAATGGCTCGACATCTTGCGGCACGACTGGGCGCGCCTGGAACAGTTGTGCTGGGGCTGGGCCTTGAGGTGGTGGGCGCTCTCGCACTTGCACTGTTCTTGCGGCCCAATAGCGCGGGGTTTGTTCTTGCAGTGCCGCTTGTTGTCTATGGCTTGGGCCTTGGTTTAGCGTCAGCGCAGCTGACGGGTACTGTTCTGCGCGATATTCCGGTGGGAGTATCGGGACAGGGTTCGGCGACGCAGAGCACCGTGCGACAGATCGGTTCGGCGCTGGGTACAGCGATTTCTGGCGCTGTGTTGTCTGTTGCTCTGGCCGTCACTCTGCCCGCGGCACTGGCCAACGCTGGGGTTTCGGGTGCACAGGCTGATCAGGTTGCCGAAGCTACGCGGCAATCAGCAGGAACCATGATTCCCCAGTTACGTGCCCAGGGCTCACATAGCAGTCTCGGCACAGAGACTGCCGCCGCTGTGGATGCTCTTGCGGCAGGGTTCACGGATGCCACGCGCTGGGCGATCCTTTTTGCCGTCGCGTTTCTGTTGCTGGGCCTTGTCGGCGCCCTGCTACTGCGTCGTGCAGCTGATCGGGTCGACGCGCGGCCTCCCGAGTCAGAGCAGCACGCCTAGCGTTCGGGCGTCGGGTGGCCGGTGGCAGACACGGCAACGGCCAGTTTGGTGCCGAGCACGGTGCAGACCCCCACGAGGCAGGTCGCAGAGGCGGCGAAAACAGCGGCGGCCAGTTTGGCTCCGAAGGCGGCGCCGATCCCCACGAAGCTGGGCGTAAGGGTGGCGAACACTAGTCACAGCATGGGTTCCAACGCTCCGTGAAGTTTCCGGGTGGGGTCATTCGCAGTCTGACCCCACCCGGTTCTCGTGTGCGGTGTCTTGTACTAGCCAAACGCTGGAGAGTCAACGCCCTTGGGCGTGAGCGCGCAGGGCATAAGACTCAGCGTAACGATCGGAGTCTTCATGGTTTCAGTTATCAGCCCCGTGGCAATGCGGTTGCCATTCATGGCGAGAGGACCGTTGAGCGAATGGGTTATTCACGTTCTGACGGGTGTGCGAGATATCGATGATGAGGGCGCATCGCTGGCCCGTACGTGTGCGGCGAATACGTCCGACGCCGTGCGCGACGACGACCTTCACACGGCGCTTTACGTGTTGTACGCATCGATGTACGGAAGCTTTGACGCCCTGGATGCCGCCTTGGAGTGGCATCCGAAACTCATTGCCGTGCGCTGCGAGCTGGAGGCACGTTTTGAGCATGATCTGCGAGCCGAAGTCGGTCGCCCTGGTGCTGAAGAAGTGGCTCCGACCCTTGACGCCGTAGCACGCGCACTCTTCGCAATGACGGGGGCCGACAGCGGCCCGAGCCTTTCACGCTACGTGGCAAAAAAAGCGAATGCTGACCAGGTACGCGAATTTCTGATTCAACGTTCTGTATACACGTTGCGTGAGGCAGACCCTCATTCGTGGGCGATTCCGCGTTTACAGGGGCGGCCGAAGGCTGCCCTCGTCGAAGTACAAGCGGATGAATATGGTGGCGGTCGACCCGACCGTGTACACGCAACGCTTTTCGCGATCGCTATGGAGGGAGCGGGTCTCACCAGCACGTACGGCGCCTATGTCGATGATGTGCCGGCGATAACGCTCGCTAATCACAACATGATGTCGATGTTCGGTCTGCAACGGCGGTTGATCGGTGCGATAGCCGGGCATCTGGCAGCTTTCGAAATGACCTCATCGATTCCCAACCGTCTGTACGCCGATGGAATGCGCAGACTCGGTTTTAGCTCTGCCGTCACCGACTACTTTGACGAGCATGTCGAAGCGGATGCCGTGCACGAGCAAATCGCAGGGCGTGACCTGGCCGGCAGTCTGGTAGAAGACCGGCCGGAACTGCGCGACGATGTGCTCTTCGGTGCTGCAGCATGCCTCTATATGGACGGCTGCGTGGGCCGCCACATTTTGCAGGCGTGGGAGCATGGCGCTTCGTCACTGCGTGGCGCGGGAGCTGACTGGAACCAGCATGATCGGCAGGCAATGTAATGGCAGAAGAAAAAGGCACGATTACGCCGTACCCCGATGGCCCACTCATTGTTCGTGGCGACGTGCAACTGTGTACCCCCGACGGTGAACCTATGGAACATCACCGTCGCACGATTGCGCTGTGCCGCTGCGGTTTGTCCATGCTGAAGCCACTGTGTGATGGTTCACATAAAACCACAGGCTTTCGAACGGACGACTAATGCCGAACCCTGCGATAGCTGAATACGTTTTACCGCTACGGTGGAGCGGCGGAGCAGCCGACGATGAGCCGCTGCTCGATTTAACGCGCTATCTAGCGCAGCTGCGTCGATGGGTCGACGTGACGGTGGTCGATGGCTCGGTCGACGACGAGTTCGCTCTGCACTCGCGTCTGTGGTCGCACCTGGTGCGCCACGTACGCCCCACCGTATCGGTCGGGCTCAATGGCAAGACACGCGGCGTGCTGAGCGGTGTTGATATGGCCCGTCATGAACTGATCATCATTGCCGACGATGATGTTCGATACGACCGTCAGTCGCTATTGGCCGTCGTCGACCGATTGCGTGCAGCAGATCTCGTGCGACCCCACAATTATTTTCACCCGTTACCCTGGCATGCGCGATGGGATACAGGGCGCACTCTGATGAACCGTGCCGTGCTGGGTGACTACCCGGGAACGTATGGCCTGCGTCGATCAATCATGCGACGCATCGGCGGCTACGATCCCAATGCGCTATTTGAAAACCTCGAACTTGAACGCACGGTGCGGGCCGCGGGCGGCATTGTTCACCACTCCCCCGAAATTATTGTGGCGCGGCGTCCGCCCACCGTCACGCATTTTTTGGGACAGCGGGTGCGCCAGGCCTACGACAGCTGGGCTCAGCCGCTGCGTCTTGTCGCAGAGGCCGCTCTACTGCCGACCATTGTGTGCGCTCGCAGGCATCCGGCGGTACTCACTCTCTGTGCAGCCAGTGTCATCGCCATTGCTGAATTCGGGCGGCAACGCCACAGCGGGCGCGCTGTTTATCCAGCCAGCAGCAGTCTGTGGGCTCCGCTATGGGTTATGGAACGCGCAATCACGAGCTGGATGGCCATTTTCTTGCGGCTGCGTGGCGGCCCACGATACAGCGACGGCCGGATGCCGCTGGCCGCGCATCAACCTCGAACCCTACGCCGTCTGCTCACAAACGTGCAGAGGCGCACCTACGCCCTCTATTCCCCTCAAAGAAAGGAAGAACAATGGCCTCTATCGAAAACAAGCGGATAGCTTTTTTGGCCACCGACGGATTTGAAGACAGTGAGCTGACTTCGCCGTGGAAGGCTGTCACCGATGCGGGGGCACAGGCGGTGATGATTGCTCCGCGCGGCGAAGAAATCACCGGCAAGAATGGACACCGGCAGCACGTCGACTACTCCGTCACCCAAACGGCATCCGATGAATATGACGCTCTTGTCTTGCCCGGCGGTGTGGTCAATGCCGACCATCTGCGTATGGACCATGATGCTGTGGCCTTTGCTCGCGCATTTTTCACCCAGCACAAGCCGGTGGGTGTGATCTGTCACGGTTCGTGGATTCTTATCGAAGCCGATGTGGTTGATGGCCGACGTATGACGAGCTACCCGAGCCTGCAAACCGATCTTCGCAACGCCGGAGCCGACTGGGTAGACGAAGAAGTTGTCGTTGACCAGGGCCTGGTATCGAGCCGTACGCCTGATGACCTACCGGCCTTTAACGACAAACTTGTCGAAGAAATCGGTGAAGGAAAACACGGCGGGCAAACCGCGTAGCATCCGGCATGCCAGCTAGACCTGGCACTGTCAAGGCCCTGGGGTCGTCGGTGTGCTCGCTCGTAGGGTGCAACTATGACCGAGAACCTCATCGACCCCAGGACCAAGTACCAACAGAGCGGTTTTCCGCAGGGCGATGGCGAGCAGCCAGGCTTGACGGATGAGACCGTGCCGCGGCCCGACCACGGCGAAGACACCTATCGCGGTTGCGAGAAGCTGGCAGGTCGTCGCGCGCTGGTCACAGGAGGAGACTCCGGGATCGGGCGCGCAGTGGCTATTGCCTATGCTCGCGAAGGCGCTGATGTCGCCATCAACTATTTGCCCGAAGAACGGGCGGACGCCGAGAGCACAGCACACCTCATCGAAGCAGCCGGTCGGCGCGCAGTGCTGCTGCCCGCCGACCTCACCGACGAAGATGCGGCCACGGGCGTTGTGCGTGATGCGCGCGAGGAACTCGGTGGTCTCGACCTGCTCGTGCTTAATGCCGGATACCAGAAGCAGCGTGAAACTGACGCCGACTTTTCGACAGAAGAGTTTGATCGTGTGATGCGCACGAATCTCTATGCCGCGTTCTGGATGAGCCGTGAGGCTCTGCCCCATATGGCCGCGGGCTCGTCAATTATTGTGACGACGTCAATTCAGGCGTTTTCTCCCTCCCCCGGGTTACTCGACTACGCGATGACCAAGGCTGCGCTCGTAGCTTTTGTGCAGGCGATGGCCGAGCAGCAGGGCGAATCGGGCATTCGCGTGAACGGTGTTGCTCCCGGCCCGATCTGGACGCCGCTGATTCCGGCCACCGGATGGCCCAAGAAGTTGCCGCACTTTGGGCAAGACACGCCGCTTGGGCGCGCCGGGCAACCCGCCGAACTCGCCGGTGCCTATGTATATCTGGCGTCGGATGACGCATCATACGTATCAGGGGCGATCCTTCCTGTCACCGGAGGACGCCACCTATAACCATGCGGGGTGACCGACGGATACCGAAGGGAGTAACCGCCATGCAATACAACACAAGGGATCCAGAAGAACCAACAACGACCCACGCGGGATGGGGTGAGGGTAATCCGCAGCTGCTCGTTTCGTCAGCCGATAAACGTTTTGCTTTTGATCTGACACAAGACACCGTGACGATTGGATCTGCGGCCGACTGCGTGCTTCGTCTGCCCTCCATTGACCCACATCACGCCACGGTGACTCACGACTCTCGCGATGAGTACGTTGTGACGTTGCACGGCGAGGGCGAAATGAATGCCAGTCCTGCCACAACGGCTACTCCCCAGGGTGAGCGCAGCGAAATCATGCGCACGGGCGCACGTTTTACTGCGGGCCCGTGGACGTTTGTGTTTACCCGCGAAGAGTTTGCCGACCACGGCCGCCCCTTTGGGGGCCGAGAGGGTGGTGAGCTCTCTGACCAGAAGCCGCAACCGGAACGCCCCGATTACACGACGGCGACCGGCGATGAACCACGCGACTGGGAAGTCCGCGACGCCTAGTGAGTGACGTACACAAAGAGGTTGTGTAAAAAGGTGAGGGATGTGCAGCAGTGACTGCCATCCCTCACCTTTGTGCGTTGGGCATTCAGCTGTTACGCAGAGCTTTAATCAGCTCACTCTTCTTTTTGTTCGAGTAGCCGTGCAAACCAATTTCTTTTGCGCGCGCTTTGAGTTCTTTCACTGTCCAGTCTTCGTAACTCTGCGATGTGCCGCCGCGATGCCCCACGGTTGATCGGCCGTCGCGCGCCGCGGCATTAGCGATGCGCGCCGCTTTCTGTTCCGAAGCGCCCGATTTGCGAACGCTCTGGTAAACCTCTTCGTCTTTAATGCTGGAGCGGGGCATGGTCATCCTTCCTTCCGTGTTAGTCGACCGGTTCTTGCTGAGTGGCAATAAAGTCAATGTCTTGCTGAGAAAGACGGTCGGCATCGCTGACTTCGTGGCCGGTGACACGAGCGATCTCGCGTTGAACTTCGCTGGACAGAGTGGCATCCGGATGCTCACGAATAGCGTGTTTCGCTTCGATAGAGAGTTTCGGCCACCACGTGTGGATATCAGGAAGCGTCATCGTTTTCTCCTTGCTCGCTCTCGTGCGTGCTGTAGCTGGGCCAGTCACCATCAGCCTCGGCGGACGGCTCAAAGTGCTCGGACACCAATCGGATTCCGCCGGTTGAGTGAGCAGAGTTCGCCAGCTCATCGAGCCACGCAGGACTAATCTCTGGGTTTTCAGGGCTGTCGAACGTAAATCGCAGCGGGATCGACGGATGCAGCCACACCGTGCTGCGTCCGCCGGCCTGGTCTTCCGGGTGTTTCCACGACAGAGTAAAGCTTTCACCTCGCCGCAGTTTCGTCGTGATAACAATTTTGAGGTGCGCTAGCGCGGTGTCTTCGATCTCGATGGGCCCGTAAGGACCGCCATAGAACAGTACGCCCATGTCTGTGCCTAGCCCGCTACCGACGACGGACGACGGGCCTCGAGTTCGGAGGGTTCGGGAACCAAGCGGAGCCCCGAAGGAGAGTTCGCGGTGTACGCCAAAGCATCGATCCATGCCGTGTTGAGTGCTGGCCTACGACTGCCGTGGTATTTATATACCAGCGGTACGGCCTGGTGAAGCCAGACGCTTGTGCGGCCTCCCCCCACGCTGGCGTCTTCACGCCACGTAAAGTAGAACGACTCGCCGCGGCGGAGTTTGGTGCCGATCACAATCTGCAAATGAGCGAGCGTACGGTCTTCCACCTCTACTTTGACGGTCTCGTCATAAATAAACTTGCCCATAAAACACCTCAATCCATAAAAAAGACCGCGGTGGAGGAATGCATGCTCCCCAGCCGCGGTCTTCGTTTTTTATAACCATTGCAGTCTTTCCCCGTGCTGGCAATGATTATGCGTGAGTTTTCGGCGCTCTCTCAGTCAAATGCCTATTATCGGACGGTGAACACTAATGTGACGCTGCTGTTGAATTAGCGTTCACCAATCGACCCGCGCCACCCTCCCGTGGCCGTGCCGCGTTCGTTCATAAATTCCTTGAACCGTTCGAGGTCGCGCTCCGCGGCTCGCTCGTCAAGGTTGAGCGCTGCGCCTACTCTCTCCATGATCCCTTCGGGTACCCAACCCATCATGAGAGAAACACGCGTGCCCCCGGCCGCGTTTTCAAACTGCACCTCGCCGATGTGAAGCTGCTCGTCCTGGCTCTCCCATCGAATGAGCTGATCGGGCAGCTGCTCGGTAATAACTGCATCGAAAGCGCGTTCGACGCCCGCGATGTCGACTTCCCAGTGCGTGCGTTCGTCTCCCAACTGCGTCACGCTCTTTACTGCTTCCATGAACCGCGGAAAGTCTTCAAACTGCGTCCACTGGTCGTAGACCTCACGCAGTGGTGCATCGACGATCGTGCTAGCGGTAACTTTGGTGATCATTGTGTGCCCCTTCACTCATGAGTCTTGGTCACTTGCTGGGAACGGGTTCTGTTTCAAAAGACGCGCCAGATGTACGGCATTGGCTGCAGCGGCGGTAACTGTTTGCTGAGTAACACTCGGGGTTTCGTCGAGGTCAATAAAGTCGACCTTGTGCATGGCTTCGCCGTTCCAATACACCCCTGCCTGCGCGGGGATAACAAAGCCGACATCAGAAAGAGATTGTGAAGCAATGCCAATAATGTGGTGAGCACCGTCTTCGTTACCAACAACAACGGGTACCGCCACTTTGTCATACAGCGAGGGGCGACCCTGCTCGTCGGTTTCTGCGAGCTCGGCGTCAAGGCGTTCGAGCACGCGCTGCGCGACGCTGGAATGCTGCCCCATCCAGGTGGGCGTAGCAAAAACGAAGATGTCGGCAGAGAGAATCTGGTTGAGTAGCTCCGGCCAGGCGTCACCCTCACCCATGTTGCGTTCGACACCGGGAAAGATGTCGTGGTCGACAACCCGCACACTCGTCATCGAGCAACCTCGGGCCGCCATAGCTGTTGCGACGAGGCCGCTCAGGCGATCCGTGCTGGAGGCCGCCGGAGACGGTTTGAGTGAGCAGTTAAAAACCACGCCACGCAATGGCACGTCTTGGTTTGACTGCTGCTCGCTATGTGGGGAGGGGAGAGAAGTCTGATCAGTCATAGTTGCACACTATGGCGGGGTGTTTCTCGGCGCACGGGGGTAGCGCAACCGCGATGAATGATGTAGGTCACCGGCTAGACAATGGTGTGTGATTCTCGAGGTTGGCCATGCGGGTCGCGAGAAATGATCAAACCGGATGCCGCCATAACGGCGGCCAACCCGATGTGCAGCCAGTTATCGGCGGGGTTGATGGCAAGAAAATTCACCTCTGGGTGCCCGACCGCATACAGGCCAAAGATCCATAAAACAACGAAGAACGCGGCTCCCCAGAGAAGAAACTGTCGTGATGACCGTGGTCGCATAGCGCACACGATGCCGAGCACTCCTGCGACGATGTGCACGACGTTGTGCACCACTGAGACTCGAAAAACAGTAAAAATGTATGCTTCTGAACCGTTACCGGTCACGGCAAGCTGATCGATCCCACGCGTGATTCCGGGAATAAACCCTGCCACGCCGAGCAGCACAATAACGATTCCTATGGTCATAGAAATTTTTTGCAGCCGCGTCGTCGCGAACTCTGCGGCACGAAATTCCTCGCTCATTGATCTTCTCCTTATTCGCCGTCGTTATTGCTGTGCATAGTGAGGAGCACCCACGGGTTTTGACTCGCTGGACCCTCGTTGACGCAGGTAAATCGCAAACGCGATCATGACGCCGACGGCAAGAAACTCCGACTGCCAGTTCTGCAGCGTGCGGTCCCAAAAGTCGGGCGAGGCAAGGTACTGTGCCCACGAGAGCGTGCTTTGGCCGTGCTGCATCCGGTCACTGTTCATAACGATGTGTCCAGCAACCGACTGCGCAAGCCACGACAGCATGAACAGGGTGCCCATCACGAGCAAGAGAGAGTTTGCATATACCCACTGGCGAAAACCACGGCTACGAGCCCATTGCGGCGAATCGTTGTCGGCAAACCGGCCAACTTTCTGCTGTCGATCGCTCTGCGTGCCTTCGTCTCGCGGCGCTTTCGACTCTGGGGATGACTGCTGCACAAACCACACCGTCGCGGCGATAAACACAAAGAACTGCAAGAACTCCGACTGCCAGTTCTCGGCCACGTCGACAACAAACTCTGATGACCACAGATATTCCCAGTAGCCAGGAGCCGGTTCACCATGCTGCAAGTTTTCGGCTACGGTGACGGCGTGACCGGCAAACGATTGTCCGATCAGTGCGCCAAAAAAGAGCACGAGAAAGACGATGCTCAGAGCGCTGCGCGTGATTCCCTTTTTCACCGACATCATCATCGCCCAAGGCCGGGAATCAGAAACATCAGTGCGAGTCCGACGATCACAGTCAGCATCCAACTCCAAAATATGACTGCCTGCGCCAACATGGGCGTTTTCGTGCTCATCACGGCATCCTTTCTCGACACCACTACGGTGTCTGAAGTGCCGCGCAGCAGGTAGGGGCTTGACTTTGCCGGTGTCGCATGGTGACCGCTTAATGTCAAGGCTCTGGCGTGACTGAGCAGCATCCGGTGCTATCGGATTACCGATCTGAGGAGGAAGCAATGCACGACAACAGCACGGCCGATTTTGCCGATCAAGAAGCACCCGCCGAAGGCAACGACCTCGGTGCCAACACCAGTGACTATGTCGCCGAGCGTGAAGAGTTCGACCGCGATGCCGCAGCGAGCAATGACGATCGTGAAATCGATGAAGAAGCGGGCGAGTTCTATGACGACCTCAATGATCTTGACGACCTCAGCGATCTCAGTCCACTCGATGACGACGACGAAGAACTGCAGGTTGAACGCACCGACACAGAAGACGCCCACCGCGACACAGGAGACCCCAACACCGACCGCGAGTACCTGCAAGACATGCCGCCCGCGCAAGTAAACGAAGACGCCGTCGAACGTAATTAGTACCGCGCCGCGCTGACTCCCATGCGCCAGGTCACTCGAGACGAACCGGGGCTGCGTCGAATACGACGCGGCTCCGGTTTTGAGTACCGCACGGCCACCGGGGCGCATATTGTTGACGATATTGAACGCAGTCGAATCCGTTCGCTGGCCATTCCACCGGCGTGGAACGATGTATGGATTTGCTGCGAGCGCAGCAGCTATATTGACCCTCGCGTATTCGAAAAGTTTGACCGGGGACTCACGGTAGACATCAGTGGGCGCAGCATCGAAGCTCAACTACCCGCATTTTTCGCCGCCGACTAAACCCGGACGGTAGCCTCGATAACGGGCAACGAAAGCGAGGCCAACAATGGCACAGGTAACGATCCCTCAGCATATGCGCGCGGTCCTCTACGACGGCGCCGGCGGTTCGGAAGTCATCACAGTGCGCGATGTTCCCGTGCCCAAACCCGCGCGCGATGAAGTTCTTGTGCGAGTCGCAGCATCCGGAATCAACCGTGCTGATGCCGCACAACGCCGAGGCGTTTACCCTCCTCCCCCGGGTGCGAGCGATATTCCTGGCCTCGAAGTGGCGGGCACGATTGTTGCGCACGGCGAAGCGGTCGACCCAGACGTCTGGCCTCTTCACGCGCCCGTGTGTGCACTGCTAGCGGGCGGTGGCTATGCCGAATACGTGGCGGTACCGGTGGGGCAACTACTTAAGCTGCCCGAAGGTATGTCGCCGCGCGATGCTGCAGCGATCGTTGAGGTCGCCGCCACCGTTGTGTCAAACATGAGCATGACCGTGCAAGTGGCTGAGGGCGACTGGGTGCTCGTGCACGGCGCGTCGGGCGGCATCGGCACATTCGCTGTGCAGTATCTCGCGGCACTCGGTGCACGAGTGATCACCACCGGGTCGTCGGCAGAGAAATTGCAGTGGGCTCGCGACCTGGGTGCTCACCACACCATCAACTACCGCACAGAGAACTTCGCCGACCGCGTGCACGACATCACGGGCGGCCACGGGGCCGACTATATTCTCGACGTGGTCGGCGCAGACTATCTCGCCGACAACCTGGCTGCCCTCGCTGTCGGTGGCCGACTGGTTGTTATTGGCTTAGGAAGCGGCAGCCAGGCTCCGCTTGATTTGGGGCTTCTGCTGCGCAAACGTGCCGGAGTCATCGCAACGTCTCTGCGTCCTCGCCCGACAGAAGAAAAAGCGCGCATTATTGCCGAGGTGCAGCAGCGCGTGTGGCCTCTTCTTACATCGGGTGCTCTGTCTGTTCCGGTGGATCGCGCATTTTCACTGGAGCAAACTCGCGAGGCACACGATTACTTTGATTCAGGGGAACACCGCGGCAAAGTGGTGCTCCTGGTAGGCGAGAGCGATGACGACGAATAAGCCGACCGAGCAGCCTGCGGTGCAACTGCTTACCGTGGGACATTCCACTCACCCCATCGACGAGTTCATTGAATTGCTGCGCGATGCCGGAGCAACCAGACTCGTTGACATTCGCACGCTTCCCGGCTCACGGCATAATCCGCAGTTCAATGAAGAAGAGCTTGCCCCCGTGATGGACGAGGCGGGCATCCCGTATGTGCGCGAAAAGCGTCTGGGCGGGCTCCGTCGCGTGAGTCACGATGTCGATAAATCAACAAATGGTTTTTGGGAAAACGCGAGCTTTCACCGCTACGCCGACTATGCGCTCGGAGAAGAATTTAACGAGGGCCTGGAATGGCTCGTGTCGCTTCTCGACCGCGACGCTAGACCGGCCATCATGTGCTCCGAGGCTGTATGGTGGCGCTGCCATCGGCGCATTGTTGCCGACTACCTCATCGCGCGAGAAATCCGTGTCGGCCACCTTATGCCCGATGGCCGCGTGACACCCGCGACTCTCACTCGCGGCGGGCAGGTTCGCGACGACAAATCAATCGTTTATCCGGCCACCACGATTTAGTGCAGCATCCGGATGCTACAGGTTCATGTCAGGGCGCAGTTTTTGGCCCTCTGCCCAGAGTTCGCGTTCTTTTTCTTGCTTTTTATCGATGCCACGGGTGTCGCGGCGCGGTAGTTGCACCGTCTTTTCGGCGGCGATGCCTGCCTGTAGTTCGCGGCTGCGTTCGAGTTCAACATCGAGTTCTGCGCCGAACAGCAGCGCGAGGTTGGCGATCCACACCCACAACAAAAACACGATCACACCGGCGAGAGAACCATAGGTACGGCTGTAGTTGGCAAAAGTTGACACGTACAGACCGAACCCGGCGCTGGCGGCAATAAGCACAATGATCGCCACAAGCGCACCAGGGCTTACCCAACGAAACTTGGGCAACTTTACGTTGGGGGTGAAGTAGTAGAGCACGGCCACCCCGAGAACGATCACAACAGCCAGAACGGGCCATTTCAGAATGCTCCATGCCGTCTGTACGGCGGCGCTGGCACCAATGCGATCACCGATGGCCTGGGCGATATCGCCGGAAAGCGCGAGCGACACTGTCGCGATAGCTAAACCCACCACGCCCATAACCGTGACGAGTAGTTGCATGGGGCGCAGTTTCCAGATGGGTCGCCCTTCCGCCACACCATAGATGCGGTTTATGGCACGGCTGAATGCCCCCACATATCCGGATGCCGACCACAGGGCCACAACGATTCCAAACACCAGCGCGATACCGGCGCCGGGTGCCTCGGCGAGCTGTTGCAGCGGCCCCCGCAACGTTTCGGCCGCTTCGCCGGGCGCAACCTCGTCGATGAGCGACAGGAGGGTGTTCGTGGCCTCACCTTTTTGCCCCAGCAGTCCCAGAATCGAGAAAAATGCCACGATTGCAGGGAAGATCGCCAAGATTGCATAGTAGGTGAGGGCCGCCGCGGCATCCGTGCACTGATCAGCAGTAAATTCTCGGATCGTGCGTTTTATGACGTACCGTAACGCCTGCTTGGTGGGGCGGTGGGGTGCTTCTTCGACCGGGGTGGTGGCGGTGGTCATCGTCGTCCTCTCGTCGCAATGCCTTCGAGGTAATGTCTTATTCGAGGCTTGCACGGTCAGCACACAAACAGCAATAGGGTTGCGGGTACGCTGAGGCTATGTCTGTTTCTGAGCTGTCAGCGAGTGCGCAGAACTACGTCAAAGCGATCTGGAGCTTGACGGAATGGTCAGCAGATCCGGTCACCCCCACTCTGATTGCCGAACGAACAGGCCTAAAACTCTCTTCCGTCTCCGATGCCGTTCGACGGCTCTCTGCGCAGGGTCTCGTAACGTATGCGCCCTATGGTGCGATTGAGCTCACCGAGATGGGTCGTACCTATGCGCTTGCCATGGTCCGACGTCATCGACTCATCGAGTCATTCCTGGTGCGCGCCCTGGGATATACCTGGGATCAGGTTCACGATGAAGCCGAAAACCTCGAGCATGCGGTGTCAGACTTCATGGTCGAGCGAATTGACGCGTTCCTTGGTTTTCCCAGTCGAGATCCGCATGGTGACCCTATCCCTCGCGCCGATGGCACTATACAGATACCGAAAGCTCAACGGCTCAGTGACGTTCCGCACGATGAACGGACCGTAGTTGTTGAGAGAATTTCTGACGCTGATCCTGCGCTGCTGCAGTTTTTTTATCAACACAGCATTGTGGTCGGTGCTCAGCTCACGATTTCGGTCGGAGACGCATACTCAGACACAATCAACGCGCGCGTGAGTGGTGCGGAGAAAGCAATTGCTTTGGGGCGCGCTGCTACAGACGCCCTGTACGTCTCGCATAATCATCACTGAGACATCGCGGGCTTGTGGCCGGGAGGAAACCTCGTGAGCCATACGTTTGAAGCAACCATCGCTGCGCAAGGTTCATGAGAAATCAGGCCACGATCAAACAGCATGATGTCATCAAAATATTCTTCGACAGTGCGCGGATTGTGATGTACAGCAAGCACGGCTGCGCCGTCGTCGGCGCGTGCACGCAACTCTTCAACGATAATTCTTTCACTCGCGTGGTCAACGCCTGCGAACGGCTCATCAAGGACTATGAGATCAGCCTCCTGTACGAGAGCGCGAGCAAGTAACACCCGCTGGCGCTGACCCCCCGACAGCGCACCGATCTGGCGGTGTGCCAGTTCCGTGAGCGCGAGTTTATCGAGCACATGAGCTATCGCAGTCTTCTTGTCACGTCGCCGACGCCTCCACTGCTTTCGTCGTGGGTATGTGCCAAGTGCAACCACGTCAAACACCGTGATCGGAAAATTCATGTCTGCGCTGCTGTTCTGCGGCACATAGGCAATGCGCTCACGCACGCCTTTGATGTCCTCGCCGAAGAAGCTTACCGTTCCCTCCATTAATGAGATAACGCCGAGCAGTCCACCGATAAGTGTTGACTTTCCGGCCCCGTTTGGCCCCATCAGTGCCGTCATACCGCCTTTGTGCAGGCTAAACGATACTCCGGATGCCACCGTGTTCCCGGGATATCCGATGGCTAAATTTACTGCCTGTACGACGGGCGCAATGCTGAGATTAGTCATCGCTATGTTCCCCGCCGAGCCCTTGCTCGATTTGTCGAAGGTTTGAGCGCAGCATCCGTAGATACGAAGCGCCCTCTGTGTCGGCGGCCCCTAATTCATCGGAAAAGACTTCGCCAAATATTGGAATGCCTGTCTCTTGCGAGACAGTTTGCATAGGACGCGTGTCAACGTTCGATTCGATAAACAGCGCCGGAACCGGCTGTTGTTTAAGGGTTTCAACGAGGTGTGCGATTTGCGACGGCGATCCTAGATCGCCCGTATCGATCGCCCATATATACAGCCCTGTGAGACCATACCGTTCGTTCATATACTGAAATGCGTTTTCGCTCGTAACGAAAGTACGGTGGTGCGGTGCGATTCTCTCGATGGCAGCAGCGTATTCACGATCAATTGCAGACAGTTCATTGATGTACGCATCGGCGTTGTTTGTATATGCGTCTGCGTTCTCTGGATCTGCTTGAATCAGGCCATCGCGAATATTTTCGGTGTAGATAATGCCCACGTTGGGGTCAAGAAACGCGTGTGGGTTCATTTCGTCGTCCGTACCGTCGAGATCCGAAAGATATAGGGGTTCTACCCCGAGGCTCGCCTCAACGACGTGGTCGTCAACCAGCGCGTGGCCGGTGGTTTCGAGCAAGCTCTCTAGCCAACCATCGCCGAGTTCCATATTCAGCCCATTCCAGACAATGAGATCTGCCTCGGCAGTGGCTTTCACATCGTTAGGCAGAGGCTGGTATTCATGCGGATCGGTCCCAAGCGGCACAATACTGTGCACGTCCACGTACTCTGCACCGACTTCGTTCACGATGTCTTCGAGAATGGAGAAGGTCGTCACAACCTGCAGCGCGTCAACCTGAGACCCCTCTGACGACGCGGCTTCACCCTGGTGAGCGACCACGTCTGGTCCCGAAGCGGCGCAACCGCTTAATACGAACGACGCAAGCGAAAGTGCTGCTATTGGTCCAATGAGTTTGTTCATTTATTGCTGCTTTCTCTGTGGAGTAATAACACGGATTCGTCGGCGAGAAACAAGCTTTGTCACTGCAAGCACAGCGAGAAACAGTAGTGTTGCCGCAATTGCAATAGCCGGCCCTGATGGCACGTTGAGGTAAAAACTCGCGATAAGGCCAACCACACTCGCTGCAGCACCAAGGGATCCTGACCACAGCATCATCCCTGCCAGGGAGCGCGCGACGAGAAACGCTGTAGCTGCCGGCGTGATCAAAAGAGCCACAACCAAGATCACACCCACAGCTTGCAGTGACGCCACCGTGACAACGGTCAGCAAAGTCATGAGCACGTAGTGCATCGCATTTGGCGAGATACCGTACGTTGCCCCCACTGCAGGATCAAATGTGGAAATAAGAAACCTGGTGAAGAGAAGCACAATGACGAGTGTCACAAGTGCGGCAACCACGAGAGTCACGAGCATGTCTGATTGGTTGACCGCCATGACATTCCCAAAGAGGATTTTTGTGAGGTCGGTCGAGGCGGGCCGCAGGGAAATCATAATGACGCCGAGCGAAAACATGGCGGTAAAAACGACGCCTATCAGCGCATCATTGCGCACCTTGCTGTGGCTACTGAGAAAACTAATACCCACGGCAGTAAGAAGACCCGCAACAAGTGCGCCAGGAAAGAACCCCAATCCGATCGCACTGGATGCCGCAATACCAGGCAACACAGCGTGTGAAACAGCATCGCCGATCAGAGAAGCACCTCGCAGCAGAGTCAGAGTGCCCACCGTTCCACACACCATCCCCACGACGAGTGCGGTTATTAATGCGCGTCTCATGTACGCATAATTCGCTAGTCCATCGATAAATTCCACGCCCGCCAGCACTCCCAATCGCTACATGTTCGCCTCACCGTAGCATACAAGTACGTTGCAACGTAGTTCTTAAGCGTTGCCATGCTGAACTGTCGAAGGGCCGCTCCGTGTGAGTGCGTTCACCGCACAGTAAGCTGACATGCGGCTCGCTAATTTCTGAGAATTAGTGACCAAGATTTTGCTATCGCGGCTTCAGCCCGCCCAAGCACGAACGGATGACGCCCATGAAACCGGTGGACGACAGCGAATGGCAAACACACGACGGTGGCACGCTCAAGGCCTACACGTTTGGTTCGGCCGATGCACCACCCGAGCGTCGTATCGTGATCGTGTGCGGGGCGTTTCTTCCGGCACTCGTCTATGCCCCTTTTGCCTCGGCGCTGGCCAAACAGTTTGACGATGCGTGGGGCATTTATGTGTACGACCGACGCGGCAAGGGTGGTTCTTCGCCGGTTGATAGCGACTACAGTTTTGACACCGAAAAACACGATGTGGCCACGGCGCTTCAGCATTCGAATGCTCGTCATTTGGTCGGGCATTCTTTGGGCGGGTCTATTGCGCTGCACGCTACCCGGATGCTGTGCGAAAGCCCATCGCTGCAGTCTGTTATGCCGTTGACGACAACGGTGTACGATCCGGCCATCAACGTTGATGGTTCGATGGAGACAGAGTGGGTTACGCAGTTTCAGTACCACTACGAGAGCGGACAGTTCGGCCGAGCAATGGCCCTGGTCGAGCGCAATATGGGGATGTCGCGAACGCTGTCATATGCGCCGTCGTGGATGGTGGCCGCAGTGCTCGCCCTCACAGTTCGTTCGGGCCTTGCTCGCACAACAAAAGCTGTCTTTCCGGCCGGCGCCGCAGAGCTTGCTGCGGCTTTTAAAGAGGAAGCACACGCGTCTGAATTCGCTGACCTTGCCACGCGACTGTGTCTTATGACGGGTGAACGCAGCGCCGACTATTTTCACGCGACCACGGCAGCGTTAGCGCGATCGGTTCGTGACGCCGACGTGGTTGTTTCACCGCGCGGCCTGCACGGTTCGGTGCCGGCCGTACGGCACCGCATTGTTGAGTCACTCGCGCTCTGGCTGCAAGATAAACCACTGGGCGAGTTGAATCTTGGTGCACAGGCACTCAAAGATTCCGTGCAGCCGGTGAATGAAGAGCAAACGGGCACCCACCCGCAAGGGGTGAGTGCCCGTAAGAAGTGAGGGGTTAGAGGCCCTGCACGTTGGCTGCCTGCATGCCCTTTTGTCCGGGCTCTGCGTCGTACGAGACTTTCTGGTTCTCTTCGAGGTTGCGGAAACCGCCGCCTGTGATCGCGCTGAAGTGCACGAACACGTCGGCAGAGCCGTCGTCGGGTGCGATAAAGCCGAAGCCTTTGTCGGAGTTGAACCATTTGACGGTGCCTGTGGCCATGACGTCATTCCTTTTTTGTCGTGGACCACGAATATGATCCGGAAAACCGCGGCGGGTTCGTCGCGGTGACTGTGGGGCTCGTGCTCGCGCAGCACACAGCGGTGCTGCTGCCGAACTCAGATGTTCGGCTGTTACGGCATAAGCATGATCAAGAGAATTAGCGACGCCCAAGAGTTGGCCGTGTGAACCGTATACGCGGAATCGTTTGCCATCGTGGACAGCAAACCCGCCGAATTCTCCATTGATAGTTACGGCGTGCACGTCGTCAGCGGCCTGACGCCAAACTATGGGGTTATGAACGGTGGAACAAGAAACAGAAGAGAAAGAGATAACTAACCAATCGAAAAACTAATGCACGCGTGGTCACAGTGACCGCGCGGCCTGCGGCGCTGAATCGAATACCCGCTCGAAACAGTGGTTCGAGCCCAGAAGCCGGTCTGAAGCAAGTGCTTCAGCAGAAACGCAACTTCAATCGCCGTCACCCAGCCTACACGATGAAGCCCCTCCCCGGGCACATTCGCGCGAATCCCGCGCACCGGGCCGCCGCGCTATATGCTCGGTATCATTCACCGCCCACCGTGCTGATTTCAGACAACGCCAGCGCGCGAGGGCTATCCTTCTCAGCAGAATCGACAATACGATGCAGCGCAGCATGTTAAAGCCCTTTGCCTCCGCCATAGTGGCCGCTCTGGCCGCCGTTGTTCTCGTTGGTTGCGCACCGGCCGCCACGAACACAGAGCCAAAGGATTCAGATACCGACGTCGCCGAGAGTGCCGCGGAAGAAACAACCACGCAAGAAGAGTCATCGTCTTCTGCCGGTGCGAGCGGCGAGGCCTCACTGGACTACGGCGACACAGAATATTCGGCCGAGTTACAGTTCTGCTCGTTGAGCACCGACAATGACGCACTGTTTCACGGCGTAGCTTTTGATGCATCCGGAGAAGTCGTCGGGTACCTCGATGGCGATTTTGGCGATCTCGGCAACGCTCCCTACGGTGAGGTGCGGATCGATTTTGGAGCAACAGAGCAGTTCGAAAGCACCGACGAATTCGTGGCCATGGGTGATGCCTCGGCACATATTGTCGTCACCGACTCGAGCGACACCAGCCTGATCATCATTGGTGGCATCTGGGACAACACCGGCGCGCAACTTGGCACGGCAACGTTGCGGGTCAACTGCGAATAAAAAACATAGTGCTGCGGCGTGGGCGCGCGATACGATCAGCGTGTGCCCACGCCCGAGTCGATTGTTGCCTTCGCTATCGCCGCGATCATTTTGATCGTAATTCCGGGGCCGAGCGTGCTATTTGTCATTGGCCGCTCGCTCTCTTATGGTCGCCGCGGAGGCCTGCTCAGCGTAGTGGGTAATACGCTCGGCACTATTCCCCTCGTTATCGCTGTGGCATTCGGGGTCGGTGCTGTGGTCGCCCAGTCGATCATGCTGTTCACGATCGTAAAAGTTCTCGGCGCTGCCTACCTGGTCTATTTGGGTGTTCAGGCATTTCGTCACCGGGCTAGCCACACAGAATCTATCGCGCATCGACACCGCCGATCTACATTCACGATGCTCGGCGAGGGTTTTATTGTCGGCATCACCAACCCTAAGACGATCGTCTTTTTTGTTGCGGTACTCCCCCAGTTTGTTTATTTCCCAGCGGGCAATATTCCGTTCCAGATGATGCTGCTCGGTTTTGTCGCCGTCACCATCGGTCTCGTGTGCGACACTGCATGGGCGTTGCTGGCAGGTACCGCGCAGGTCTGGTTTGCCAGGTCTCCCCGCAGGCTTTCCAGCATCCGCGGCACCGGCGGCATACTCATGATCGCTCTGGGTGGCACGCTCGCACTCACCGGTAATCGCGGCTAACTCGCGACGCTAAGCCATCGGCAGAAACTGCGGTCTGCGGCATCCGGAATCTGTTGATTTTCTGCGGTATACAAGAACCCTTGCACACCCGAGGTCTGCGTTTTACCGTCGTAGGCGTGGAAGACATTTCTGTTATTACGGCGGTTCATCATCCGCTTCGACGACGCATTATTGACCATCTTCTGCTGCACGAGACAGCACAGGTTGGGGCCATCGCTCGCGCATTGAATGCGCAAGTGGGCAGTATTAGTCATCATTTGCGGATGCTGCAGAGGGCCGGAGTTGTCGAGCAGGCTGAGACTCCTGACGGCGACGGGCGTGCCAGTTGGTGGCGCCTGATCCGTACGTCGCTAACGTGGTCGAGCAGTGACTTTGCCGATTCGCCGGCCGATGCCTATCTTGCCCGGCAGGCTGAGCGCGCCAATATTCGCCACCAGCTCGACCGTTTACAGCGGTGGCACCGGGTGCAGCACGACACCGACATAGAGGGTTTTGCTACTGATGCGCTCGCCTGGGCCACGCCCGAAGAGCTCGCCGATCTTGGCCAGCGTGTGAGTGCGCTCATCGACCAGTGGCGTGCCGAAATTGATCGATCTGATGGACACGAACGCATGCCCGTGTTTTTCTTCGCCCACGGTTTTCCGACCCAGGTTTAGCATGACTATTTCTTCACCTCGGATGCTGCGCACACCGCCACCGTTCCGCCGCGATTATCGTGTGCACCTGTGGCTTGTGATCAAGGGGTTCTCTGACGCCGGCGATGCCGCCTGGACGATCGCTGTCGCGTGGACGGCGGTGAATATTGCCTCCCCCGCCGTGGCCGGGCTGATCGTTGCCGCCGGTACTGTTCCGCGAGCGCTCGTGCTGCTGGTGGGCGGGGCGGTTGCTGATCGGGCCGATACCCGGCGAATGATGGTGGTGGTCAATAGCCTGCGTGTCGTTGTGCTTATCGCAACGGCAGTGTGGCTGCTGGGTAATACGCCCACGGTTGCCGTGCTGTTGGTGGCGACGGTTGCTTTCGGTGTGTGTGATGCGTTTTTTGAACCAGCGGCGGGCACTCTTCCGCGCCAGCTGGTGCATGCTGCCGACCTGCCTGCGTATTCGGCGCTGAGTCAGACGCTCAGCAGAATCGGCACGATGGTGGGTGCGGCGGCGGGTGGTTTTCTTGTCGCCTGGGCGGGGATTCCGGGGAGCACCGGCGCCAACACGGTGACGTATGCGCTGGCTATTGCTTTTATCGTGTTGTGGCTGCGGCCCCGGTTTACGCTGCACACGACTGCGGCGCAGCGGTCGGTGCTGAGCGATGTGGCATCCGGCTTTCGGCATCTGAGCACCGATTCAGCAACCCGCACGCTCGTGATTGCCCTGTCGGGTTTGAACCTCGCTGTGGGCCCGGCGATTGCGATCGGTGTCGCGCTGCAGGCAGCGCACCATGGCTGGGGTGCGGGTGCTGTGGGAATTTTCGAATCCCTGGTGGGTGGTGGCGCGATGCTGGGTGCGATTGCGGTGATGCGCTGGCGTCCGCGCCGTGAGGCCGTGGGTGGGCTGTGGGCGCTGGTTGGGCAGGGCATAGGGATTATTGCGCTGGGTGTGGGTTCGCCTTTTGCTGTGGGGGCCGGATGCTTGCTGATTGGTATCACCGCGGGTTTTGCGTCGGTGCTGCTGAGTGCCACCTTCGCGGCCACGGTAGCGCCCGAGTATTTAGGTCGCATGTCGTCGATCACACGGCTGGGCGACGACTGCCTTATGCCGCTCGCGATGGCAGCGTTCGGCGGTTTAGCGTCGGTTCTGCCACTATGGGCGCCGTTCGCTCTGTATGGCAGTGCGCTTGCATCGCTCATGATTATTCCGCTGCGCAACCCTCGCTTGCGGGCCATCGCGCTGCGCGACGCTGCCTAGCGGTTACGGTGTCTAGCGGTTACGGCTTGGGCGCGCCGTCACCCAGAGAGTCGCCGAGCCTGCCCAGTTGCACGCGTGATGCGACGCCCGTTTTTGTGTACAGCGCGCCCACGTGTGTTTTTACCGTGGTGACACCGACGGCAAGGTGGTCGGCGATCTGCTGGTTGGTGAGCCCCGCGGCAACCAGCCGCAACACATCGCGTTCACGCCGCGTCAATCCCTCGAGCGCCTCGCGCACGGTGGCGTCGAGCGGGTCGTCGGCGGCCGCGGATGTTTGTGCGTTGAGGCGCGCAATGATTCCGCCGGCGATGGCCGGGTCAACAACGTGGCGGTCTTCGGCCACGTGCCGCACGGCCTGAATCAGTTCCACGCCCCGCACCGTTTTCAACAGGTATCCCGAAGCCCCTGCCGCGAGCGCTTGGGCGATGAGGTCGTCGGAGTCGAAGGTGGTGAGTACGAGTACGCGGGTGGTGGTTTCGCGGGTGATGCGCTGTGTTGCCCAGGTGCCGTCGGTGCCCGGCATCCGGAGGTCGACCAGTGCGACGTGCGGGTTTTCGCGGGTGCAGAGGGCGAGGGCGTCGAAGCCGTTTTCTGCTTCGCCTGCGATGGTGATGGTGGGGTCCGTGGAGAGTATGGCGGTGATGCCGCTGCGTACTGTTTCGTGGTCGTCGACGATCACGACGCGAATGATGTCACTCATGGTGGTTTTCTCGGCTGGGCGGGAGGGTGATGGTGGCGTGCCACTCGGTGGGGTCACCTGCGGAGGCTTGTGTGGCACCGGTGGTGAGGGTCGCACCGGTTTCGCGCAGTAGTGCGGTTGAGGTGGTGAGGCCGATGCCGTTGCCGCGGTGCCGGTCGGGCCGCGCCGTTCCCCCGGTTGTCGTGGCAATGGAGTTGCTCACCCGTATCTGTTCGGCCGTGGTGGTGAGTGTGACGTCGCCGGTGCCGTGTTTGATGGCGTTCATGACAAGTTCGCGCACGACACGGTCGAGGGCTTCGGGGTCGATTCCTGTGTGCTGTGCGGCATCCGGTAGCGCCCTGTCGCCTCGGCGAATAAGGGTGCGGCCCTGGGGCATGAGGCTTTCGAGGGGTGGTGTGCCGGATGCCGGTGTTGGGCGTTCGGGCCCTGCGGTGAGTACGCCGATCAGTTGGCGTAGTTGCTCGTGGGCGCGGTCGGTGCCCTCGGTGGCCAGCTCCAGACTGCGGTCGATAGTGGGATGGTTCGACTGGTCGATGCGGAGGCGGGCGGCTTCGATGTGGAGGCCTGCGACCGAGATTTCGTTGGCGACCTTGTCGTGCAGGTCGTGGGCGATCTGGCGGCGAAAAGCTTCGGTGTCGCGGGTGTGTTCGAGCAGCATCAGGGCGCGGGTGCGTTGCCTTTCTGCCCTCACGCTCCAGCCCCACAACCCGGCAAAGAGGGTGACGAGCAGCCACTGGGCGATCACGATCAGCACGATCGGTTCGTGGGGTCGGGTGAGAAGCACGGTGAGTGCGGTGCCGAGCACTGTTGCTACGAGTAGGGCGAGTAGCATCCGGAGCCCTTTATCGCTGCCGTAGCGAAACGCGCAGTAGATGAAGTCGGCGAACAGAAAGACAACGCCGATGCTGCCGCCCATCGAGAGGTCGACGGCGGCGAGCGCCGTGCCGATGCCGAGTACGAGGAAGGGGCGTGAGGAGCGTTGGGTGGCAAGCAGCGACATGGCAGCGAGCACGGCGATGAACGCTGTGCCGGAATACCAGAGGGCGATGTCGGCCCAGAGTCGGTAGCCGCCGAATTGGAGGGCGGCGAGGCCGAGCAGAAAGTAGCCGCCGGCGGCGAGGCCGTCGCGGGCGCGCGGGTGGTCGCTGAACCATTGCAGGGTTGCTCTGGTGTGTGAGGCGGCCATGTTCTTAGTGTGCCCGAGTGTGGTGCGGTGTGCCTCGTTCGTTCGGAGGAGAAAACTGCGGCCGGGTGCACGATGTGGCCGGTGGTGCCGGGCGGTGACGCTAGAGGCATGTTGATTGTGACTGCGATTATTGCCTGCGAGGTCGGGTTTTGGGTTGTGCTGGTGGCGGGGCTCGGGTCGCGCTATTTGCTAAAGCGCCGCACGCTATCGAGTGTGCTGTTGGCGCTGGTGCCGGTGCTCGATGTTGCGTTGTTGGCGTTTATCACGTGGGATCTGGTGATTAACGGTACCGCCGCCGACTTTACGCACGGGCTGGGTGCGGTGTATCTGGGGTTCACGGTTGCGTTTGGTCGCCAGATTATTCACGCGGCCGATGTGTGGGCGGCGCACCGTTTTGCCGACGGCCCTCCCCCGGTAACGGTAGAGAAGCATGGGCCGCGGCGGGTGTCTTATGAGTGGAAAAGCTGGTTCCGGATGCTGCTGTGCGCCGTGATTACCACTGTCGTGCTGGGCGCGATCATTCTGCTCGTTGCCGATACCGCTCGCACCAGCGAACTGGTGTCGTGGATTATGCGTATTTGGCTGATCGCTGCCGTGTGGCTTGTTGGCTGGCCGGTGTGGGAGAGCGTGCGCTATGCGGTAACAGGGCGGGTGGAGCCTGCCGCACCGCGGCACCGCGAATCCTTATGACGAACGGGTGAGGCGCTCAACGTTTCGATGCGCTCGCTCGTTGCAGTACCGTATCTGGCAGCCTCAGCAACATTCTTGACACAACTATTCCGCGCGACATATGAAGTTCACCTGTCTTGCTAGCCTCGTGACATGCGAGTCGTGCAGTGGCTGATCGTGATTCCGCTGTTTCTGTTCGCTGCGGCCCCTGCTCACGATTGGTCGAGCAGCATGGCCGTCGTCTTCATCACCCCGCTGCTATGGGTTCCGCTCGCAGTCACGGTGAGGCTTCAGCGTTACCCGCGGCCGCGGGTTGCCCAGTTATTTACCGTCAGTTGGTGGGTCTGCTTCGTCGGTTACGGTGCGACTGTTGCAGCAGCGGGGTTCCTCGGTGAACCCAACGACACTGTGCGCACAGTGCTCACCACGGTCATGTTCATCATGCTGGCAGCGTGGATCGCTTCGCTAATTACTGGTGTGGTCTGGCAGATCATGGGCCGCAAGGAGCGGTGATTCTTCGCAGCCTCACACAGGGCTCGGTGCCGCGTCTACCGACCCTTCATATCCGTTGAGAAATCGGCGATACATCACCTGGTTACGAAATGCATCGCGCATGTGCGTGCCAACAACATGGGCCAGTTCTTCGGCGGGCTCTCCGTTGAAGCCCCAACGGTTCTTACCCTTGTCCCACGGCATTTGTGAACGAAACCATGAATCAATCCGGTATGCGCCACGAACAAGGTTAGTGAGCGGATGCCCGTCGACAGCAAAAGCATCAATAACTGCTTGTTCGACAACATACGCTGTTGCTTCGTCGTCAATCTCTGTCCGCAAAAACAGGAGATCTACCGCTGCACCGCTTACTTCAATCTCGTGAATTTTTATGTGTTTAGCCCGCTCAGAATGCGGATCGGCCGCGGCCTCACCCACATGCGAATTAATGCGGTCAGCTTTCCCTTTGCCAACACAAAACACCCTGCCGTCGCGTGGATCGCGCAACGCATACACGTAATACTTCAGTACCTCAGCAACCTCGCTCGGGATACGCGTATCAAGCACAGACATGGCCTCATCGTACTCATGTCCATTTCTGTGGCCAACGGCGCTCACGCTTCCTGAAATATCAACCCTGCGTTGACGTTTTCTAACGGTGTCGGTCGTTACGGATATGGCTCAGTGCACCCGTATCTCCTGCAGCCTTCGGATTCGCTAACATCTGCCGCCAGACGACAGCTCTGCTTACAGTTACGACGGCTCGACACATTGCCCCCCACAGTTGTGATTAGCTCCCTGGGCAGCACGTAGAAGCCTAAGCTCTCTTACATGTCTGTTCCGTTGTCGGCTGCGCTTGCCCAACGCATCATCGACCTCGCGTCACCGAATGTTCCGTTCAACATAAACATCATGGACAGTACTGGGCTCATTATTGCGGCAGTGGACCCGGCCCGCGTCGGAACAATACATCCGGGTGCGCGACGTGCACTCGAACGCGGTGACGAGTATCACGTGCATGTCGCCGATACAGTGTCGGGTATCCAACCTGGCGTGAATCTCCCCTTTCGAAGCGGGGATCGCGTCGTCGGTGTTGTCGGCGTTACTGGTCCTCCTGCTGAAGTCGAAACCGTTGCTCGAATCTTGCGCGTCACTGTCGAGCTCACCATCTCGATAGAAGCTGACCAAAGCTCAGCGGAGCTACGCGAAGCACGTGACAGAGCGTTCCTGTCGCGCTTGGTTCACGACCCGCATGCTATCTCAGGGGGTTCCCTCGAACACGAGCTCGCTCGAATACATGGGCCGTGGCGGCTGACTGTTTACTTCGTGCGCGATGCGGCATCCCCCAGCACTTGGCCCGCGAGTATTCTGCGAGAGATTGAAGCCGAATACCCGCATGTTCCACGGCGATGGGCAATATTTGAAGATGCGCTGTGGGTATTCGGGGCCGAACTCCGAGGGATAGGCTCCCGGGAGGGCAGTAGGACCATGTCGATCTCTACCGTCCCCACTCACGATGTTGCCTACCTCGCCTCGGCGACTCACATTGCACGGGCAATCATGTCGCAGCCGTCTGTACTGTCGACAGAGCGCACACACTGGAGTACCGATGAGCTCGCCGCCGAGGCCGCCGTTGCCACAGCTAACAGCTCCGAAGTGAACGCACTAGCTTTTCCCCTCCGCCGTGTGAGCAGACGACACCGAGAAATCCTGCTCTCATATATCGAGGCAAACGGAAACATTGCCGCGATAGCGCGAAAAGTTGGAGTCCACAGAAACTCAGTAACACGTCGCCTCGACACTCTTTACGAACTGACCGGACATGACGCACGCAGCAGTACGGGAATCGTCGCTCTGACTCTTGCGTTGGCAGCTGAGCGTCGGCTCAGTGGAGAAAATGCTGCACGACCATAGCCACGTTGGCTGCTGTTTCTCGCACACGCACCTTGGCCGTCTCGACCAGCGATGTCAACGTTGTAGGGCCCTCGGCAATGGAAAACGCCGCAGCAATACCGGCCGAACGGATCTCACTAGCCGCCAATTCCACACTACCCGCAATAACAATGATTGGAATGCTGCTATCGGCGGTCTTTCGAACAAGATCCACGACCTTTCCGTTGAGAGATTGCTCGTCAAACGAGCCCTCACCCGTAATGATGAGGTCCGTATCTGCGAGCATTCTGGTGAGATCGACAGCGTCACTCACGAGTTGAGAACCCAGCACCATATCCGCGCCTAGCAGAGCAACCGCGCTGAGAGGAAGCCCACCCGCAGCTCCCATGCCCGGGGTATCCGCCCGCACGGGAATTGCTGACGGCGTCAACCCCAGTTGCGCGATGAGGTTTCTGAGTCCCTTGTCGAGCACCTGAATATCGTCGGTGCTCGCACCTTTTTGTGGACCATAAATACTAGCCGCACCAGTTTCTCCGACCAACGGGCTCTCGACGTCGACGGCAAGGCGCCACTCCACTTGCCGAGCTCGCGGGTGAAGTCGGGATAAGTCGATGTCTGCCACTCGTCCAAGATCGCCGCCACCCGGCCGTACCTCGACATCGTTTTCATCTAAAAATCGTGCACCGAGAGCACGCAGGAGTCCGGTTCCCCCATCTGACGAGGCGGACCCACCAATACACAGCAGGATCTGCTCAACACCATTTTCAATGGCGTCAAGCGCCAGCAGCCCGACGCCGAAACTGTCTGCTCTGAGGGGTTGGAGTTCGGTATCACTGACGGCGGGGAGACCATTCGCTTGAGCGGCCTCAATAATCGCCGATTTTCCATCGTTGCTGATGCCATAGCTCGCGATACACGGACGGCCGATCGCATCGACGGCTTCGATCGTCTTCACGGTTCCGTTCCAGTTGGCCAAGAGTGCATCGAGAGTGCCTTCACCACCATCTGCAAGCGGAAGCTCGATGAGTTTGACGTCGTCACCGAACACGTCAACGAAACCCGCTGACATAGCAGCGACGACCTCCGGTGAGGTGAGACTGCCTTTGAAGGAATCGGGTACAAACGTCACGGTCAGACGAGGGTGAGCTTGAGACATAAGCCCAGGCTACGCAGGCTCGTTGCTGTCTAGCGCGCGCACTTTGCCTCATTTTCAGTAACAAAAACGCAACAAACAGGTGCCTTTCGCTCGCACATGAGCGCGAACCTGCATACGAAGCGCGCAACGACGCACCTTCAACTAAACGACGAGATTTACCCGTCGGTTGACAGATCCGCTGCACGTTGTCATGCTTTTGAACATCTCTTCAACGCCGAAAAGACTTTCCGGAAAGCGAAAACATATGGACAGGGCAGTCACAATTCTCGAGGCCGTAGCGGCCTCACAGACACCGATCGGGGTTTCGCACCTTAGCGAGTCACTATCGCTGCCTCTTGCATCCACCTATCGCCAGTTGCAAAAACTCACCGACTCCGGACTACTCGTCCAAAACCCCGCAACGAACAAATATTCACTCGGCGAAAGAGCCATCCATCTTGCCAACAAGATCGTTGTACACCGGGGTGGAGAGCGCAGCCGTGCGGTACTGCGAGAGGTCAACGAGGAAACAACCTTCTCAACCCTGGTAGGTAGGTTCAGCGGGACGAGTTTCACCTACGTTGAAAACCTTCCGTCAACGAGTTCGATGAGTGTAAGCGGAGTCATAGGCACTCCTGCTCCACTACACGCGACGTCAATCGGCAAGGGCATTCTGTCCCTCCTTGACGAATCTATTTACCGGCAGACGGTTGCCCAGCTTTCTTTGGACAGTTTCAGCAAGAGAACGATCACCACGGTTGCACAACTCGATGCTGAGATCGCGCGAGTGCGTGACATCGGATTCGCGCAGTCGCATGCCGAGTACGAAGCACGAGTCGGCTCCGTTGCCGTTCCTTTTCGGGTGGAACAAGGTCCTCAGTCCGGCATATACGCCTTGTGTATCGCCGGTCATATTTCAGAAATGGATCAACTCATGGCGTGTTTAGACAAGCTTCGTGATGCGGCTTATCGCTTGGGAGGTTTGATGTGAACGAAAACAAAACTGCTCTCGTTACCGGCTCTGGAGGCGGCATCGGGCAAGCCATTGTCGAGCACATGCGTCGAGCAGGGTTCCGTGTCATTGGCGTCGATCTATTGCCCTCCCCACAAGCCGACATCAGCATTGAAGCGGACTTGACCAAATGGAGCGATCATGTTCAAGCGGTAACCGATGCACTACTCGATGAGCCACTGGACGCTCTCGTGAACTGCGCCGGCGTACAGATTGAACGGGGCCCGGTCGAAGACCTCCAACTTTCTGATCTCGACCGTCTCTACTCGCACAATGTGCGACCCGTCTTCGAGGTGACCAAATGGGCGCTGCCACTTCTCCGAAACGGGTCCGGCATTGTGAACATCGGGTCAATTTCGGGTGCAGCTTCGGTCGGCAACCTGGCTACCTACGGTGCGATGAAAGCTGCCGTACACAGTTTGACCCGTTCGCTGTCACGCGAACTCGGCCCGCGCGGAATCCGCGTCAATGCGATTGCTCCCGGATATGTACGCACTCCTTTGACAGAAACAATGCTCGCCGACCCAGCCCGTAACGCGGAGGTAGTGGCCAAGGTTCCACTGGGCTATATCTCGACAGGCGATGACATCGGCGCCGCCGTAGCCGCGCTTTTTTCCGACCATTTCCGATACATGACCGGTGCCATCGTGCCCGTAGATGGAGGGTATCTTGCGTAGTTCGATTCAATGGGGAACCAAGCCTGTACTTGGTCTCGATGACGTTGCCTCGCTGATCCCAGATTCATCGACTGTCTTCGTGGGCGGCTCGGGCGGCGGTCTCCAAGAGCCCACCAATCTCCTTCGAGCCCTCGGCGGCCACATAGAAGGAGGAGCAAACCCACACGACCTAACGGTGTGGCACTGCAGCGGCATCGGCGATAAAGAAGGGGGCGGTCTCGCGCTCCTGAAGGCACCAGGCAAACTACGCCGCGTAGTCGGAGCCCACTGGGGAATGAGTCCAGAGCTTGCGGAGTTGGCTGAGCAAAACAAGCTCGAGGCGTACAACTTGCCGCAGGGTGTCATTTCTCACATGCTCCGTTCAGCGGGCGCAGGCGAACCCGGACTTTTCACGCAGGTGGGATTGCGCACGTTCGTCGATCCTCGCCTGGACGGTGGCAAACTCAACGAAATTACGACTGAAGAAATCGTGGAGTTGGCTGTCGTTGACAACCAAGAGTTTCTCTACTTCCCCGCACCGAAGTTCGACGTCTGCCTTCTGCGTGCGACCACGGCCGATGAGTACGGCAACCTAACCTTCGAGAACGAAGCCGCCCTTCTCGAGCCGCTCGAGGCAGCAATGGCAACACGTCGATCAGGCGGCATCGTCATCGTCGAGGTACAGAAGTATGTGCTCGCCGGCTCACTTTCTGCGAGGGAGGTTGGTGTTCCCGGTGTACTCATCGACTACATCGTTATCGCAGAAAACGCGATGCAAACGTCAAAGAATCGGCTCGAGCCGGGCTTCACAGGTGACTACCGAGTTCCCGTCGGATCCATGCCGCCGCTTGATCAAGGTCTGCGTCGGATTGTCGCCGAACGTGCTTACCAAGAAATCACCCCTGGTCAGCTAGTCAATCTTGGTGTAGGTATGCCCGACGGGATCTCCAAGCTAGCTGCTGAACGTGGGGAGCTCGACACGATTGCGTTTGCCGTAGAGCAGGGCCACATTGGCGGGACGCCAGCCGGCGGTATTGAGTTCGGTGCGGTATACAACGCTGCTTGCACGCTTACTGCACCGCAGCAGTTCGATCTCTTCGACGGTGGCCATCTCGACATCGCGTTCCTCGGAATGGCAGAAGTCGATGAAACCGGAAACGTCAATGTCAGCATGCACGGAGGCGGGATCTCCGGCGCCGGTGGCTTCATTAACATCACACAGGGCACCAAGAAGGTTGTGTTTTGTGGATCATTCACAGCTGGTGGGCTCACCGTTTCTCATGACGGTAACTCAGTCGTGATTGAACGCGAAGGCAAGCACCAAAAATTCGTCAAGAAGGTACGCCACGTCACCTTCTCCGGCGAGCGCGCGCTAGAGCTCGGACAAGAAGTTCTCTACGTGACAGAGCGCGCAGTATTCCGTCTGACAGCCGAAGGACTTGAGCTTGTTGAAGTCATGAACGGCATCGATATCGACCGTGACATCCGCGGCCATATGCAGTTTGAACCCGTTATTAACGACATCACGACGATGACCCTCAAAGGAGAAGGAAAATGAAGTTGCGTAATGTAATCAAGCTCGGTGCAGCGCTGACCGTGTCAGCCCTGGCACTGACGGCCTGCTCATCCTCAGGCGCAGGAACCAACGGTGGCAATGGGAATTCTTCGTCAAGCGGAGCCATCGTCCTTACCGCGGGCCATCAACTTGCTGCCGGAACCCCTTTCGACGAGGGCATGAACCATTTTGCTGAGCTCGTGGCAGAAAAAACCGACGGGCGTGTCGAAGTTCGTGTGCATCCTAACGCTCAGCTTGGCAACGAAACTGAAATGTTCCAGGCTCTACAGTCAGGAACCGTCGACGTCGGAATCTTCGCTCCCGGCTCCATCGCCGAGTACTTCCCGGGAATCACCCTCGTCTCGATGCCCTTCCTCGTCGAAGACCGCGACCACCGTGATCGCATTCTCGATTCCGGGGTTCTGGCACCGATTGAAGAATCAATTGTTGATACGACCGGAACCGAAGTACTCACCTACTTCGGCGGAAGCCAACGTCAAATGTTCTTCACCAAGCCCGCCACCAGCTTTGATGATGTCCAAGGCCGACTGTTCCGTGTCCAGCCTTCTGAAATGCTGACGGAGTCGTACAGTGCGATGGGTCTTGAGCCTACCGTCGTCGCGTACACGGAGCTATACAACGCACTGCAGCAAGACGTCGTCAACGGCGCAGAAAACGAAGCGGTGTTCATCGAAAGCCAACGCTTCTATGAGCCGGCGCCTCACCTGCTCATGACCAATCACGAAGTGACGTTCCGTCCACTCATGATCTCGTCGAGGACGTGGGACAAACTCGATGATGAACTTGCTGATCTGGTTCGTGAAGCCGCTGACGAAGCCGGCATCTTTCAGCGCGATGTTGAAGGTAAAGCCGACGAAGACACTCTGAAGAGGCTCAGCGAGCTCGACGGTGTCACGGTGTCCACGGTTGACACCAAGTCATGGGCTGGCGAAATGGAATCCATCTGGGCCAAGTACGCAGCGCAGTGGGGCGTCGACGATGTTCTTCAGGGAATCAAGGAAGCTCGGTAACTCATGAATGCACTGAGGAAGACCAACCGCGTGCTCTATAACGCATCCAAGTACGCCATTGCTGGTGTACTGATCGTGCTGACGATCGCGGTGTCGTACCAGGTTCTCAGCCGATATATCGCGGCAGTCCCGCGCATCATGTGGACTGAAGAACTTTCCCGAGCCGGTCTGATCTGGTTGGTCTTCCTCGGGGCGTCATTCGCCTATTACGAGAGTGCCCACTTTCGGATCGAGCTCCTCCCTGCAAAACTCAGCCGCACAACGCTCCTCAACATCGAACGTGTCTCGCAGGTGATCGTGTTTATCACCATCGTCCTGCTGACGATCGGCTCATTCACATTCTTTCAGTCCGGTTTCGGACGCACCTCTGTGATGTCTCACGTGAGTTTGGCATGGAGCTACCTTGCCGTCGCTGTTTCGTTCAGCATCATCCTGCTTCGAGCTGCTGAAGAACTCATCGGCGTATTTACACCGAGCACATCGCGCCAGCATGTTGCGACCCAGGAAGAGGAGGTCTAGTAATGATCACCCTCGACCCCGGCATCATCGCCATCATCATGCTTGTGATCTTCTTTGGCACAGTGATCATCCGAGTACCAGTCGCGCTTGCGCTTGTCTTGGCGTGCGTACCGTTTGTGCTGTTCGACAGTAGGTTTGACCTTGAGCTGCTCGTACAGCGCATGTATGCCGGTCTCGACTCATTCGTTTTGCTTGCTGTTCCGTTTTTCATCCTCGCGGCCACGATCATGACGGTCTCGGGTGTCACCGACAAGCTCATCGATTTCGCCCGCGCAATTATCGGCTGGGTACGCGGCGGTCTCGGAGTCGTGAACGTGGCTAGCTCTATCGGTTTCAGCGGCATGTCTGGGTCATCGACTGCCGATGTATCAGGCACCGGATCGATGCTCATCCCCCAGATGGTCAAACGAGGATACTCTGCTGAATACAGCGCTGCCGTTACAGCATCCGCTGCGGTCATCAGCTCGATCATCCCGCCGAGTATTCAGCTCATCGTGTGGGGCTCGCTCACTAACACGTCGATCGGGTCACTTTTCCTCGGTGCGATCATCCCGGGTATCAGTGTTGGAATCGCTCTGATGCTCGTCGCCTACCTGCTCGCAATTCGAGCGGGATACAAACGGGACCGAGCTTTTGGCTGGGGGTTTTTCTTCTCGACATTCTGGAAAGCTATCCCGGCGTTCGGAATCCTTGCGATCGTCGTCATCGGATTCCGTTTCGGGCTCGTCACCGCGACAGAAGCAGCCGTCACAGCAGTCATCTACGCCATCATCGTTGCAACATTTATCTACCGTTCATGGACCTGGAAGGACTTCTTCCAGTCACTTATCACCACGGCACGGTTGACGGGTGTCGCGCTTCTCGCGCTGGCGGCAGCCTCAGTTCTTGGCTATTTGCTCGCGATCTACAACATTCCTTCGATGTTCCAGTCACTGCTTTCCGGTGTGCCTGGGTGGGCGGTACTTGCTGTTATCGTCCTCGTGCTGTTGATCATGGGATGTTTCCTCGACGCACTTCCTGCGATGGCGATCATGATCCCCGTGTTTGCACCGTTCGTCTTGGCCGCCGGCATTGATCCTGTTCAGTACGGTGTCGTCGCGATTATGACTCTCGCACTCGGCCTCATCACTCCGCCTGTTGGAATCTGTCTCATGATTGCGGCACAAATCGCCGAAGTGAACATGGTGAAGGTCATCAAACCACTGTTGCCATTCATCGCGGCCATTCTGTTCATCATTGGGATCGCCGTAGCGTTCCCCCAGTTCGTGCTGTGGCTACCTGGATTGGATTGATCATCATGACAAGTCGTGACTTTATTGAGTGCGAACGCAATTCTGAGATCGCGATTATCAGGCTCAACCGCCCGCGAGCCCTAAATGCGCTTAGTCAACAGATGATGGGCGAACTCCTCTCTTACCTGGACAAAGTTCAAGCAGATCCCACCATTCGCGGGGTAGTCATCTCGTCGACCTCCGAACGAGCGTTCAGTGCCGGGGCTGATACCAAAGAGATCGCAACGTTGAGCCGTAACGAATTCTTGCTCGCTAATCGACGGGGCGCGGAGGTTTTTCAACGCATCGAGGAGTACCCCCTACCGGTCGCAGCGGCGATCCGCGGGTTTGCCCTCGGTGGCGGGCTTGAACTCGCGCTTGCATGTGACTTTCGGTTCGCCGATGAAACCGCTGTCGTTGGTCTGCCAGAAGTCTTGGTTGGGTTCATCCCCGGTTGGGGCGGCATCCGCAGGCTCTCTGCCATCGTCGGGGTGGCAAAGGCAAAAGAACTCGTACTCAAGGCGGTCAAGCTTGACGCTCACGAAGCCCATCGACTGGGGCTGTTTACCTCGCTCCCGGCGGCCAACCCAGAGGAAGCAGCTGTGGCGCAACTGCGCGAGCTTCCCGCAACAGCTAGCGCTTCCGTCGCGCATATTAAGCATCTTTTTTCTCGAATTATTGACGAATCAGATTCAGCCTCTGTCAGCACGATGTTTGTGGCAGAACTGATTGACCGTGACCGGAGGTCCGACTCATGACCAATATCTTGCACCCCGAGCTCGCTAACGATGAGTTCCTGGAATCATTGCGGAACTATGCGCAGCGCTCACTACAACCCCGAGCAGCAGATATTGACCGTACCGACGACTTCATCATCGACGTTCTCGGCGACCTCGCCGCGCTCGGCACTCAACGGTTACATCTCGACGGCAAATCAATCAGCCCAGACCCATCCGCGTGGATGCGTATACACGAGTCCAGCAAGATTTTGGCGAAATATTCAACGGCAACAGCAGTTGCGGTGAGTGTGGCACGGTTACACTCCTACCTGCTCGTGAAATATACGCCAGCCCCCCTTCGTGATGCATGGCTCGAGCCGACTCTTACTGCGAGTGCATTTGGATCATTTGGCATTACAGAACCGGATGCCGGTACTGACGTTCGAGCAATGACGACAATCGCACGGAGAGTAGACGGCGGCTATCGGCTCAGCGGGCATAAGTGCTGGATTGGGCTAGCCCCGATTGCGAACTACTGTTTTGTTCTTGCCAAGGTTGATACCGACGACAGAAACGCTGAAACCGTAGCACTTTTTGTAGACCTGTCGAGTGCGGGAGTGAGTCGTCCAGAACAGGCTCCGCTGTCCGGTCTACGCGGAATGGCAAACGGTCAGCTTGTCTTCGACGATGTCTTTGTACCTTCTGCTAATCGCCTCAATTGCGACGGCTTCTACGGGATGATGGACGGGCTTAACCTCGCTCGCATAGAAGCCGGGTCATATTCGTGCGGTCTCATTCTGCGATCGATAGAGCTCTCGGTTGAGCGTTCATCTCATCGAATTGTCATGGGTGAGCCGCTACTGAAAAAACAGATCACGCAGCAGCGCATCGGCCAGATGTATGCCGACTATCTCACCGCAGACATGATCACTCAGCGCGCTGTTGCATCCTTCGCCCTCGGTGACGGTGGCGACCAAGAGCTCATCTCAGTCGCCAAACTATTCGCGACAGACAAGGCCCGGTTTCACACGGACGTCGCCATGCAGTTGTGGGGAGCAGCCGGGCTCATCATGCACTCCGACGTTGAACGTATCCACCGAGATGCGAAAGTCATGCAGATTTTCGATGGGACCAGCGAAATTCATCAGCTTATGCTTGCCAAGCATGCGGTGCGCGCCGTAAACGAAGCGGTGTGACCATGGTGACAACGACAGCAAAACAGATCTCAACGCAACGGTCCGCATGGTACCGATCACGTCCCGCTACCAGTGGCTTCGGGTCGCTTAATGAGCAAACCGTGATGTTGACAGGCAGCTGTGGTGGACTCGGGCGCGCCATGGCAAAAATGATCATCGAGGCCGGTGGTTTTGTTATCGGAACAGGACTCGATGAGTCTGCGTGTTCCGACCTCGGCGATGGTTTTACGTTCGTGCGAGCCGACCTTCGAGATATGAACGCGATCGGTCAGCTTGTGGAAACAGTGACCGAAACGGGCGTCAACGCACTGATTAACAACGCCGGCATCATGGCCGAAGAACCACTCGAAGAAACAACAGACGAAATGTGGGCCGCTACGCTCGACATTAATCTCACGGCTGCTTATCGTTTGTCTCGCGGGCTTCTTTCGGCTCTCCGAAACAGCACGCCCGCATCAATTGTGAACATCAGTTCTCAGCTCGCCTATACGGGCGGGGCAACGCTCACCGCATATGGTGCGTCAAAAGCGGGATTATTGGGCTTCACCAGAAGCCTTGCCCGTGAAATCGGTCCCCAGGTGCGGGTTAACGCGGTGGCGCCTGGACCAACTGCAACACCGATGACCGATGCTCACCTCACAGACGAGTGGGTCGCACGCAAGACGGCGCACCTCATCGCTCAACGTATGGGCGAAGCCCATGAGATCGCAAGTGTGGTGAGGTTTTTGCTCAGCGCAGACTCTTCGTTTGTGAACGGCCAAACAATTTCAGTGAATGGTGGAGGGTATCTTTCGTGACCACTCCCGTGTTCCCCCTCCACAGCGCTGAGGCGCAGCAGCTGATCGGTCGCACATTTTCCATGTCGCGCACTGTCGGGGAGTTCGATGTGCTGTCGTTCGCTGGTGTCACGGGTGACCTCGCCGCGAACCATACCGACCACGACTACATGCTCGGTCATGGTTTTGAAGGACGCATTGCCCATGGGGTGCTACTTCTTGGATACACATCGAGTTTGAGTACACGCGTCGCTGACCAGATTGATGGTGCTGTCGTCTCACTCGGATACGACAGAGTCCGTTTCACGTCACCCGTCGTAATGGGAACCACCATTACTTCTCACTACACAGTGCGCGAGATCGATACGCACAAGCGTCGAATCATTTCCGAAGCCGTCGTAAAGATTGCAGCTACCGGAACCACTGCCCTCGTCGCAACACACATTATGAAAGCGGTCTGAGTATGACGAACCCTGATCTGAATCTTGCCAACCTCCGTGTGCTAGTCACCGGTGCCGGACACAGCATTGGGTTTGGCATTGCCCAACACTTTCTCGCATCCGGCGCCCAGGTGACCCTGCACACACGAGCATCGGCGGTAGAAGGTGACCTGGGCGAGTTCCGCGAGAGGGCGCACTTCGCCACCGGTGATTTCACTCAAGAGTCTGATGTCGAAAAGGTCGTTGCCGAAGCAGCATCTGCCATGGGGGGTCTCGATGTTGTCGTTGCTAACGTTGGAGGTCTCCTCGCGCGTGTACCTCTGACTGAGATGACGGGAGAACACTGGCAGAACGTCATGAATGTAAACGTCACATCGACATTTTTGACGATGAAGCACTCACATTCCCACCTTGTCACGTCGAACGCCGGTGCCATTGTTACCTTGGCGTCGCTCGCTGCGCACAACGGTGGCGGTGCGGGAGCCGCGGCCTACGCTGCGTCGAAGGCAGCCGTTGTCGGGCTCACTAAGGGTGCAGCGAAAGAGTTCGCGGCCGATGGTATTCGCGTCAATGCGGTGGCTCCCGGCTTTATTGGCGAGACGCGCTTTCACGACACGTTCAGTTCTGAAGCTGCCCAAGAATCAATGATTGCAAACACAGCGTTACGTCGAGCGGGAACAGTCAACGACGTCGCCGCACTCGTCGGTTTTCTGTCAAGTTCAGCGTCATCGTTCATCACTGGTGAAACCGTTGATATCAACGGCGGCCAATGGTTCCGGTAAAACCACCGACTGAGGAGGCATCATGACTTCGCATCTGGCCCTTGTCGCGCCGTCGGGCGAGCGCGGTACTTGTGAACTACACGAAACCTCGCAATTCGTGCGGCCCACCACGCCTCTACAAAGCCGCGTGGTCTATGCAGCTGCTCATGTAATTCCACGCACGACAGGAGAAAATACACCAGGCTCGCCTGCCGATATCGACTGGGACGCGACGCTTGACTTTCGTCGTAACCTGTACTCGTGGGGTCTCGGGGTCGCTGATGCCATGGATACCGCACAACGCAACCTTGGACTTGATGCTCTCGCCACGAGAGAGCTCATCGCGCGGTCGGCGACTGTGGCGCATGAGAGCGACGGCAACGTCGTGGTCGGTGTGAACACCGACCACCTTGACGAAGAAGTCGTGTCACTCGATACGGCCATCGACGCATACAAATCCCAACTGCACTTCACCGAAGAGCAAGGTGCAGGCGTTGTGATTATGGCAAGCCGTCATATTGCTCGCGCTGCCACGAGCGCGGCAGACTACGCGCGGGCGTACCGTGAAGTGCTCGAGGCAGCAGACGGTCCTGTCATTTTGCACTGGCTCGGAGAAGCATTCGACCCAGCCCTTGCTGGATACTTCGGTTCTCGGCAGTGGAAGGACGCCGCTGCGAACGTGATCGAGATCATTGAAGATAACGTCTCAAAAGTTGCTGGAATCAAGATGAGCCTCCTTGACGCCGCATCCGAAGTGTACGTGCGTGAGCGTCTGCCTGAGAGTGTTCGTATGTTTACGGGTGACGACTTCAACTATGTCGGCCTCATCGGAGGTGCAGATGTGCCAGCAGCTACGCAACCGTCTCTCGGCGTGACAGAGCGTCGGCATTCCGATGCTCTATTGGGTGCTTTCGCTGCGATTGGTCCCGCAGCTTCAGCTGCCGTACAAGCACTCGACAGAAGAGATCCCGACGAATATCTCGCAATACTGGGTCCGACAGAGCCACTCAGTAGACAAATTTTCGCCGCACCAACCTACTTCTATAAGACCGGTGTTGCGTTCATGTCCTGGCTCAACGGTCATCAGGACGCGTTCCAGATGGTTGGTGGGCAACATGCGAGCCGCAGCCTGCCGCATCTTTCGCGCATTATTGAACTCGCCAATGAAGCCCGCGTGTTGGAGCGTCCGGATCTCGCTGCGCAGCGCTGGCACGCGATGCTACGTATCAACGGTCTCGACACATAGAGATGACGTTCACCGAGTATCACCGTGTCGCGGCTATCACCGGTGGCGCCACTGGAATCGGTGCCGCCACCGTCTTACGACTCATCGATGAAGGTTTCGATGGGGTTGTGATTGGTTACCGAACCTCTGCTTCCGATGCCGAGGCAGTGGCCGACACAGTTCGTCGTCGTGGAGGTGCGGCTCTCGTCGTACCCGTCGATGTCTCCGACGAGGCAAGCGTGCGCAATTTTGCTGACGCCTGCGCCGAACGTTTTGGGCGTTGTGATGCCGTCGTCAATTCGGCAGGCATCACTCGGTGGATTGACCTTACCGATCTCGACGCTGTGACCGACGACGATTGGATGACAATATTCACTGTCAATACGGTCGGTTCATTCCGGGTGGCACGGGCGTTTCGCGCACTGCTCGACACGACCGCCGGTGTCGTCGTCAACGTTGCATCGGCCGCCGCTCACGTGGGGGCGGGCTCGTCTATGCCGTATGCGGTGAGCAAGGCTGCAGTGGTGCGTCTGACGCAACAACTTGCTATCGCGATGGCGCCGAATATTCGTGTGGTATCGGTCTCGCCGGGAACAGTCGATACTCCGTGGCATAATAAACGACTCGATACTGGAACAATCGAGACTTACTACTCGGCGGTGCGCAATGAAACGGCACTCAGTCGTGTCACAGAAGCTAACGACGTAGCCGATGCTATTGCGTGGCTTGTGCAGTCACGTGCCATCACGGGGATTGACGTTCTTATCGATGGCGGTAAACATGTTTGCGCTGATATGGATCTCTTTGGGTGAACACGCGCGCCAGTTCGTGGAGGCCAGTGGCGCCCCCTTTTTCGTCCTATCTACCCCTCCCCTAGTTTTCCCGTTTTCTCCGATACTGTTTCTCCATGACCTTCGCTGCCGTTCCCAGCGTTCCTCGCAGGCGTACTCCGTTCTGGGCCAAGCGTCTTCTCACGATGGGTATGACCGAGAATCTTGTTGAGCGGGGGGTGTCTCAAGATGTTTGGTTGGTTTGATATTCCGGGCACGGAGTGCCAGAAGCTGATCGGTTTCGACTTCGCCCCTCCGGCTTCCGCTCCTTCTTCTGAGTGAAAGGCATCGACATGACTAATACTCCGGATGCTGGTGCCGAGCGTTCTCCCGAGATTGATGAGCGTCCGTTCCTCGAAGCAAATTCGACAGCAAAGTCGCGGTATGGCCGTTTTAATCTCGCGATTGTTGGCGGTACCGGGGTGGGTAAGTCGTCGCTGGTGAACACAGTTTTTGGTCGCGATCTTGCGAAGGTGGGCAAGGGTCTTCCGGTCACGCGTGGTGCCGACTATTTTTATGACGATTCTCTCGGTATTTGGGATCTTGAGGGTTTCGAGATTGGTTCCACAGTGACGCCTGCCGAGAGCCTGCGCACCAATCTTGAGACGATCGCTCAGCGTCCGGCATCCGAACAAATTTCTGTCGTCTGGTATTGCGTTCTCTCGAATTCTGATCGCCTCACGCCACCCGATATTGCGATGATTCGCGAGCTCGACGCTGCGGGCCTGCCGGTGATTCTGGTGCTCACCAAGGTCGACTGGTCAAAGAACCCGGTCACGGGTAAACGTAGTGTTCCGCGCGATGTTGACGAGTTTATGTCGTGGCTGGAGAACCCGGTCGATGCCGACGGTAACCCGATTCATTTGCCGATTCAGCGGGTTATTCCTACGTCGGCTCGCGATAAGCATGGGAAGGGTACGGGGCATGGTCTCGGTGAGCTCGTCGCGGAAACCCTCGCTCTTTCGCCGGAAGACGAGAAGGATGCCTTTCGTATCGCTCAACGACTCAACCTCCCGTGGAAGCGAGAGATGGCCCGGCCCGTTGTCGCTACTGCGTCGGCTGCGGCAGCAGCGGCCGCGGCGGTTCCGATTCCCGTCGCTGACGCGGTTGCCTTGGCGCCGATCCAAATGACCATGATGGGCAGGATCGCCGCGATCTACGACCTCGACCTCACTGTCATGATGTCGGCCTCGGCACTCGCACAGTTGGGTGCACAGATCAGCGGCCAGGCTCTGGCTCGCAGCTTTCTCAAACTCATTCCGGGAGCCGGTAGCGCTATCGGCGCAAGTGTTGCTTTCGCGTTGACTGCGGCGATGGGCGAAGGCTGGATTCGGTTGTGCGAAGGCGTGCACACCGGAAAGATCGACGCCAACAAGATCACCGAAACCTGGGGCGCCTACGCCCCCAGCTTCACCGACGTCATCCGCAAAATGGTTGGCCAGCGCCTCAAGGGCAAGTGATTCACTAGCACCGCTCATCGCTTATTGCAGCAGGAGCCGTATCACCCGGTTTCGTGCATGCAACGTTCTGTTACGTCCGGCAATGCATCGACGGGCAAGGGAAACTAACCTTTGCGGCAATGGAAACCCGGAGGTGTGCCCCTCGTGAAGGATGAACATCCACTCGCTGAGAAAACTAAGCTGCCACGATGGCTAGGGTTCGTGGTCGGAGGCGCCTGGCTAAACCGGCGACACACACGAGTTGCATCAAGCATCATCCTCGGACTCGTTCCCGCAATCACTCTCTTTGCGATAACGATCAACTCCGGAGCTGAGCGCACCACCCGCATACCAAGCGTGTTGATAGTCATAAATACGCTATTGTTCCCCTGCACACGCGAGGTCTATTACAGGCTCCGATATCCATTCCGAGAGGGGCTCGGAGTCTTCATGTTTAGCGGGATCCTGATTCTTTTCGTGTTTGTTGCACGGGTAACGGTCTATGTCTTGCTTTGGATGCTCTCGTTCCTTATCGGACCATTAGCATTTCTCTACCTTGGCTTAACAGAGGTCACCGGGCGAGGTTGGCGGGTAGAAGGTTAGGTTCACGCCGCATGGACACATACGTGATGCCATACACAAGTAACTGTTTCGACCCCAACGCAGTAAACTGCCGTTCGACTCGGTCACTAGGCAGCTGATCTTCGGGTTGCTATAAACACGGCAACCGCCGCGTTGCGCAGACCGTCACCAACACCGCCCGCACCAGCGAAGTCACCCTCCGGGTCAGCTGCGTCTGGCTCATCACCACCATCTGGCTCATCGGCTGGTCCATCTGGAAAACCGTACACTCCCTCGTTACTAGAAGGGCGGAGGTAGGACGGGTAGAGGCAGGGCCATGAGGGGCAATCGGCATGACCCACATTCGCATCCTGCCGGGCGGCTTTTCTCTGCTCAGAAAGTTGTCGTGCGGTCGATGTAGCGTGCCTCCCGGTGATCGCGGTCCTCTGCAATGAGGTTCGCGGCTCCGATCTCTACATGTTCACTGATGACTTACAACGCTGATGAAGATAATGGGAATTATTCAGGACCTTCAGACGTAAATTTCTAGATTTAGCCGCTTAGAGCGGGCTGGTGAAACACTCCGCCGAAGATCCTCTGTTCAAGACCCTCCTCACGTAGACAGAGCGCACCAACCGCTACCTGCTCTATCCACGAGATTATCGAGGCTGATGCGTACCCGTATCTGTCAACGCCGGTGGAAGATCGCATCCACTTCAATCGCGGCCCCGTTGGCAGGATTCGGGATCGTCACTGCAGTGCGTGCGTGGGCGCCATATACAGAACCGAAGACGTCAACGAGAAGCTGCGATGCCCCAGTGGCACACTTGCCGAGCTCAGTGAAGTCCGGGGCGACCGCACCATAGACCGTGATGCGAGCAGGCCGCCACAAGCGAAGGTCACCGGTATCTTCGTGGATTAGACCTAGAACATTCAGCATCGCCTGCTGCGCACTCGCATACCCCTCGTCCACTGACAGCTCAGCACCAAGCCGTCCGCGAGCGACCGGCTCCGTGCCGATCGTCGAAATTTGTCCAGAGGTGAACAGCATGTCACCGACCTGATGGGTGCGTTCGAACCAATCGAAGCTCGATTTCCACGTCGGCAATGCGAGACCGAGCTCAGCGATTCGGGCATAGGGATCAAATACAGCGCACATGCTCGTCCTTTCAATCTGTTACTGTTGCTCTGCGTCGTCGGCATGACGGCCGACCTGCGAGGGGTTGAGATAAAAGCGTGCGGGACGCATTGCCGCCAATTCCGGCACTGTCTCACTGTGCAGAATTTCTTTTGCCGCGCACCATGCCCACATTGGACCCCAGCCAATTCCGCCGTGCGAAATCGTGTGATAAAAATTCGGCAGCCAAGGCAACGCTCCGACAACCGGTCCGCCGGGCGGGATGGGCCGGATCCCAACGGTCGAGCGCACAGGTAGTGTACCCGCCAGCGAGGGGATGACCTTGGCGATATCGATCATCATCTCTTCGGTATTGTCGATATTCTCGCCGTGGCGAGCAGTTTGTGAATGGCCTCGCCAATGTATCGCAAGCCCCCCCGATGGATCCGGTCGGCCACACCATCCGGGCGTGTTTATAATGCGTTGTGGCGCCTCGCCGTCCTTGAACGGTTCTGTGTAGACCACGACCCCGGGCACCAGGTCGAGCGGAATAGCGAGCCCCGCGAGTGCAGAGATGTGCGAGCCCCAACTGCCTCCAGCGTTGACAAATTTATCGGCTTCAATCACTTCGCCCGAATCAAGGGTGACACCGGTCACTCGGTCTGAAGTACGTCTGACGGCGACGACTCTGGCACCCTTGCGCAATACCCCGCCCAATTCCTCGAAGCGCTCAACGAGAGCATCGACGATGGCGGGCCCATCCACCCACCCAGCGTCGGGCTCGATATACACAGCCGCACACTCAGGAAACCTCACATTCGGCTCTAGCGCGCGCGCTGTCTCAGGATCGACGACCTCGAGGTTAACCCCTCGCTTGATCGCCACCCGAGCAAGTTCGTCGAATTCCTCTTGCTCCTCTGGGGAGACCCACAGCAACGCCCCACTCGTGTGCATGTAGTCTCCGGGCACCTCTTCAGCGAGCCGGCTCATCATCGCGTCAAGCCGCGGGCGCAGCGCCGCACGGCCCTCCTCTTCATGCCACGCGCGCTGCGGAAATTCCGAGTGCATCGCAATCGATGACGAGGTCGTTCCCCCGCCCGGTCGGGAGGCATCCAGCAGGGTGACTTCTGCACCCTGCTCCTGCAACCGATACGAGACATGTGCTCCCACCGATCCTGCTCCGATGACGACGATCTTCATTGCTCTCCTTTCACGCGCCATCATGGGCGCTGACCAGTTCTGTGACAAGCTCCGGATAAAAACACGCGGTTTGGTGGCGGGTCTCGCTAAGACGTGGTTGCTCGCTCTCACACCGCATCTTTTGCTGCTCGGTCAAGAAAGTGGCGTAGACAGGGCATCGTGTCCGGAAGGCGCACCCGTCCGGACGATCCAGCGGTGACGGCAGATCGCCTGTCAGACGGATCCTGTTACGCTCACTCTCGGTCTTCGGGTCAGGGATCGGCACCGCCGACATGAGGGCGGCTGTGTAGGGATGGTGCGGGCGATGAATGACATCGTCAGCCGCACCGAACTCGACAATCTCTCCGAGGTACATCACCGCAATGCGGTCAGAGATATGGCTGATCACCGCAAGATCGTGCGCGATGAACAGGTAGCCCATCCGGCGCGTGCGGATCAGATCTTCAAGGAGATTAATGATTCCTGCCTGCACGGAGACATCGAGCGCAGAGACCGGTTCATCAAGGATGAGGATGTCAGGATCGGATGCCAGGGCACGGGCGATTCCAATCCGCTGGCGCTGCCCGCCTGAGAACTCATGAGGATAGCGCTCAGCCATACCTCCAGACAGACCCACCATACGAAGGAGTTCCGCGACCCGCCCCGCACGAGCCGAGCGCGGCACGCCAGCCAATGCCAAGTGTTCGCCGATGATCTGTTCGACAGACATCCGCGGATCGAGCGAAGAGTATGGGTCCTGGAACACCATCTGCATGTTGCGCTTCATCTCCGCACGCGCACGCCCGCGCAGAGATGCTGTATCAACACCCGAGACAGTAATCGAGCCGGAATCCGCCGCATGCATGCCAGCGATAGCACGGCTTACGGTCGTCTTACCACTACCCGATTCCCCTACCAACCCCACCGTCTCGCCGACGGCGACTGAGATGTCGACGCCGTTGACCGCGAACACAGTGCGTTTTTTGCCCTTGGCGCGCACACGGAATGTTTTCACGAGTCCCTCGACGGTCAGCAAAGGGTCGCCGACACTTTCGTGATCGGCAACGGGTACCACGTCCTCCGCCGCGATCGCGGTCATCGAGTCAAGGTATGCATCATCTTCGGCGAAGTGACAGGCCGAAGAATGCCCCTCGGCAACGGTGATCAGTGCAGGCTCTTCGGCACGGCAGATATCCGTGGCCAACACGCATCGTGCAGCGAAGGGACAAGAGGTGCCGTTCAACATCGTGAGTGCGGGCGGTGAGCCTGGGATGGGGACCAGACGCTCGTGCCGGGAATCGATACGAGGAATCGCTCCCAGTAATCCCCGCGTGTACGGCATCCGCGGCCGGTAAAACACGTCTTCGACTGTGCCCTGCTCGACGATACGCCCCCCGTACATCACGGCCACGCGATTGGCGACGCCCGCGACGACCCCCAGATCGTGAGTGACCAGTACAAGTGCGGCGTCAGCGAATTCCCTCGCTCTTTCCAATGCCTCCAGCACCTGGGCCTGGATCGTTACGTCCAAGGCCGTCGTCGGCTCATCGGCGATGATCACACTGGGATTGTTCGCCAATGCAATTGCAATCACAACACGCTGTCGCATGCCCCCTGAAAACTCGTGCGGATAGCTGCTGAGGCGCTCCTCAGCTCTCGGGATCCCGACCACATTCATCAGTTCGATGGCACGATTCCGAGCCTCGACTTTGCTGACACGATTATGGATCGTGACGGCCTCGATGATCTGCGCACCGATGGTGAGCACAGGGTCAAGGGACGTCATCGGGTCCTGGAAAACCATTGAGATCTTCGATCCACGCAGGCGATTCAGATCTCGTTCATGAGCACCGACAAGCTCTTTACCGTCCAGCACGATGGAACCGCGTACAGTGGCTGTCTCATGCAATCCCATGATCGCATTCGCGGTGACCGATTTTCCCGAGCCGGACTCACCGACAATGGCTAGCACATCACCCCGAAGCACGTCGAAGTTCACGCCACGTACCGCCTGGAGTAGCTGCCGCTTCGGACCGAAGGACACGGTGAGGTCGCGAACCTGGAGGATAGGCTCGGTCACCATCGTGGTTACTGTTGTCATTGTTGTGTCCCTCCGCTCTGGCGTGGGTCGAGTGCGCGGCGAAGACCATCACCGATGAAACTAACCGTGATGGCGATAAGGATGATGAATAGGCCGGGAAAGTAGAATAGCCACGGACGCGTGGTAACCGCGCTCTGCGCCTGCGCGATGAGCAATCCTAACGAGGTGTCAGGAGACTGTACGCCGAAGCCTAGGTAAGACAGCGCGGTCTCAGACAGGATCGCGGTGGCCGTCAGCACCGTGACCGCCACCAGAATCGTGCCCATCGCATTTGGCACCAAGTGTCGGACGATGATCGAGAAGTCTGAAGCGCCCGCGCCTTTGGCTGCGGCAACGTAATCCGACTGCGTGATCGACAGCACGTTGGCGCGGACGATGCGGGCGACCACCGGCCAGGCGAGGAACGCGAGGACGAGACCGATCGTGAACCAGCTCGTATCTGTCCCCATCGTCATATATGACAGCACCGCCGCGACCGCGATCGAAGGGAAGACGAGAATCAGATCAATCAGGCGCATGAGGAGGCCATCGACAAACCGGCCGTAATAGCCGGCCAGCGCGCCGACGAAGGAGCCGACAAGGGTTGCGCTCAATGCGACGAAGAGGGCGATCTGGGCAGAGCGCTGCGTTCCTCGCATCACCTGAGCTAAGCCATCGTACCCGGTACTGTCGGTTCCAAATGGGTGCTCCCATGATGGGGGTACCGAATTATCCGGTGTGTAGACATCGAAACGATAGTGCCATAGGTAGGGGCCAACGAAGGCGAAAACCAGCACAAGCACGAAGACGATGAGGGCTGCGGTGGATGTCTTACTACGGAAATATCGACGCACGAAGGCCGGAACTTTGGATCGCGACGCGACCGCCATGCCCTCTCGGGCGTCGATGACTGCAGTTGATGGGAATGATTTCAGCGGATTAGTCATGTCGATGTCCCCAGGTCAGTGTTGACGGATTCGTGGGTCGAGCAACCCGTACAGCAGGTCAGCGACGAGGTTGAGGAGGATAGTGGCCGTGGCGAACACGAGCATCCATGCCATCACCACATTGACGTCAATATTGCGAATACCAGTGAGCAACATGTCGCCCATACCGCGCCACTGAAAGACGGTTTCCGTCACCACCGCGCCGCCGACGAGTGCCGAGAAGTCCATTGCGACCACGGTAATGAACGGAAGTAGCGCATTTCGCAGCCCATGCCGGGTCAGGGTCTGTCGCCGGCTCAACCCCTTGGCGCGCGCGAGACGCATGTAGTCAGAGCTCAGCACCTCGATCATGGACGCACGGATGTACCGGCTCCATGAGGCAAACTGGTTGATGACGAGAGCGATGGTCGGGAGCACCATGAACCCCAGGAGCGCCATGCCCGTCGCTCCCGAGCTAACTCCGTCGCCAATCGTATATATCAGCGTGCTGCCGACGGCTTGATTGAAAACAATCGCACCCTGCTTGAGCAGAATCGCGAACCAGAAGACTGGAATAGCCAAGGCAATGTAGGTGATGACGCTGAGCGTCATGTCAATCGTGCCGTACTGCCGCAGCGCACTAACGATTCCCACAATGATGGCCAGAATGGCCGCGATCACGATCGCCGCGATGATCAGTCGAAAACTTACGATCATCCTGCTGCCGAGTGTGGCTTCGATATCGATGTTCTGGGTCGATACACCGAAATCACCTCGGAACAGCCCAGCGAGCCAGACAAAATACCGCTCGAGCAGCGGCTTGTCGAGACCAAACTGGACCTCCAGCGCCTTCAAAGACGCTTCAGGCGGTGGCGGATCGATGTCGCGGAATCGTGCCATCGGGTCACCAGACAACGAGACCATCATGAACATCAGAAACGATGAGAGCGCGATCATCGGGATGGCGATCGCCGTGCGTTTCACGGCATATCTGAGCATCACATCACTCCTATGCGAAGGCGTCGGGGAGGGGAAGTGATTGGGTCGGGAGAGAGAAAGAGACACTCCCCCGACCCAACTGCTTAGCCTGCTGGGGCGATGATGCCCCAGTCGAGGATGTTGTACGTCGGTCCGCTGACTGTGGGGTTGTCGCGCATGTTGCCGTACTCGTTGTAGTACATAAAGAGGCTCGGCTTCTGGTAAATCGGGATGATATACACGTCATCCAATACCAGTTTGTCGGCCTTGTTGATGAGTTCGATAACCTTGTCATCAGACGTCGATGCCAGTGCTTCGTCAACGAGGCGGTCCACCTCTGCGTTCGAGTAGTGCTGGTTGTACCCGGTACCCGTGGTATATCGCTTGAAGGCGTTGGAACCGAGGAAAGGCGAGCCGGTGTAGCCGACTACGACGATGTCGTATCCGTAGGGTGACTGCTCAGCGGTGGTGCTGCCAAGGGAATCCGTTGTTTCGAGGCGAAGGGTCACACCGATCTTCTTCGCAGCGGCGGCGAAGATCTCTGCTGTCGTCTCGCGTACTGCGTTGCCGACGCTGTACACCGTACGGAGCGGTGCCACTTCGGCGCCGTCAGGGGTGTGGAGCTTCTCGTTCTTGATCTCGTAGCCGGCATTCTCGAGCAAAGCGATCGCGCCATCCACGTCACCCTGACCAAAGCCGAGTTCTTTGGAGTGGTCCTCGTACCCGGCTTGCTGCTGCATAATCATTGCGTTACCCAGAGGTTCAACCGTCGGATCGAACTGGCCGACGCTCTTGTCGATGATCTCCTGCGAGTTGACTACCATCGCCAGAGCTTGTCGCAGCGGCTTGTCTGAAAGGAAGGAATTGGAAACGTTGACCAGGAAGGACTCCATGACAAGCGTCTGGTTCATCTGATGCCTCACACCAAGAGGCGCCATCTCTTCGACCTGCTTGAGCAGGTCGACCTGAGGCTGCGGGTACGAAGCTTGGATCTCCCTGTTCTGCATGGCGATCGGCGTCTGTTGAGTGTCGGTGATCATGCGGAAAACGACCTTCTTGAGGTGAGGCGACTGCCCCCACCACTTCGGGTTCGGCTCCAGCGTGACCGATACGTCCTTCTGGAAATCGGTGATGATGTACGGGCCTCCTGAGAAGGTCGGGACGGTGTCAGCGAAGTAACCGTTGAACGATTCGAGGATGCCGCCATTCTGCTCGACCAGGTGCGCCGGAAGTAGGCGGTTGAACGGGCGCTTCCACTCGGCGAAGCTCTCGCCATACGTGACAGTGACCGTCTTACCGTTATCGCTGCCCTCAACGGAGACTACTTTGTCGAGACCATCCGAGTCGTGTGTGATGCACTCAGAGCAGTCGCGGGTGTTCAGCGCTTTCCAGTGGAAGACGAAATCGTCGGCGGTGATCGGAACACCATCAGACCAAACCGCTTCCTGTCGGATCTTGTACTCAATGACCGTGGGAGAGTCTTGAATCATCTCGGCGCTCTCGAGTAGATCCTCATTCATCTTGATCGTCGAGCCATCAGGCTCGAGGACAAAGACCGATGGGTAGATCGGCATTGTGACCCACACCGTCTCGGAAAGGTCTCCAGCAGCGGACAAAGTGTTCCAGTTCGAGATGGTCTTCTCGATAGCGAAGGTGACCTCACCGTCTTCGAGATTGTCATACTCGAACGAGTTGACCGTATTTAGGTCACCGATGACACGGCCGTTGACGGGCTGATCGCCCTCTCCACCATCACTGCCGTTCTCGATGCCAGGGCCGGAGCATCCTGCAACGAGTGCCACTGCCGCGACCATTGCGGCGAGGGCAGTAAGTTTTCGCTTCTGCATAGCCTCCTACTTCCTTGATAATTACTATTACGTCAGGGGTTGTTGGTTAGAATGTCTTTCGAAAGACGTGCGGTCCGAGTTCTTCGACTCGGGAGCAGCCGAGGTGTCCCAGGGTTTGCCAAAACTCCTCGCGAAGGATCTGCAGTGCGCTGCGGACCCCTTCTTCACCATCAGCGGCTAGGCCCAGAGCGGTCACACGGCCAATCGCGACCGCATCCGCACCCAACGCGATTGCCGCGGCGATATCGCTTCCGCGACGGATACCCGAATCCAGTACGATCGACATGTCCGCACCCACAGCGGCGCGGACCTCAGGAAGAATCTCAATCGTCGACAGAGTGCGGTCGATGGTTCGCCCGCCATAGTTCGACACGTAGAGTCCGACAGCACCGGCTTTCACAGCCTCGATCGCGTCAGCGGCCGACTCGATTCCCTTGACGATCACCGGTAAGGGTGACTTCTTCATGAAGGATTCAGCCTGCTGCCATGTCCAACGCGGCTCGGTGAAGTCGATGAGTTCCTGCAGACCGGCAGGATCGGAAGCGTCCGGACCGAAGTTCACGTTATCCCGGGTCGTCCGCGACGTGAAGCGGTTCTCGATCAGTCGTTCACGCCACTGACGAATCGGCGAGTACGTGGCGATAATGTACCGGTAACCGGCATCCTTCGCCCTCTGAGCCATATCAAGGGCCAGATTCTCGTCGCCGACAAGTGTCATCTGATACATCACCGCTGCGGGGGACTGCTGCGCAATCTCCTCCAGCGTGTACGAAGCCGCAACGGGCACCATCTGATGCACACCCATCGACTCCACCGCACGCGCAATCGCCAGATGACCATCCGGGTGGAAGGTTGCCTCCTGACCAAAAGGTGCGGTAAACAACGGAAAGCTCAAATCCAAATCCAAAAACTGCGTATTCGTCGTCGGATTGCTCACACCCGTGAAAATGCGCTTCTCCCACAACAACTCGTCGAACTTCTCCGTATTACGACGCAACGTGGTCTCATCACCCGTACCGGTCCACAAGTAGTCCCACGCCGAATCACTCAACTGATGACGCGCCGCAGCCGTAATTCCCCGCATCGACACGAACTTCTTTTCCGTAACGAAACGATCATCCAGAATCGCTGACGTCTGCTTCAACTTCTCCACCATCGTCATCTCCTTATATCTTTTACTTCGAGGTCGCGTTTAGGGTGTCGAGCACTTCTGCAAGTGAGCGCACTCGACCGATCTGCGGGAAGATCTCCGCCAGAGCAAACTGGTGGTTCGTTGCGGTGTTCGTTGACATGGCTTCTTCGACGAAAACAATGTCGTAATAGTGTTCATAGGCAGCGCGGGCGGTGCCCTCGACTCCGAAATTTGTCGACATGCCCGCCATGATGACGGTCTTCACGCCATGTCGGCGCAACTGCAAGTCGAGGTCAGATCCGTGGAACGCGTTCCAACTACGCTTCACAATGACGGGCTCGGAAGGCAGCGGTGCGACTTCCGGAACGAGCTGATCCCAACCTTCGGGGCGTTCGGGGTTTGCCGCGCGCATTTTCTCAATGACCAGGGGCTGGAGGGAATCTGACTCATCTGGTAGGAAGCTCGTCCGTACGTGCACGACAAGACCACCAGCGCGACGAGTCGCATCGATAAGTTTCACACACCGCTCAATGACCTCGTCGGGGCTGTAGGGCTCGGCCCCATGGGTGTGAACGGCCCCCTGCAGGTCGATCATGACAAGAGCGCTAGTGCGAGGGTCAAACAGGCTCATGGTGTCCTCTCAATCGTGTTGTGGGTTCAATATTGCGTTGACGCTGTTGCGTCAGGGGTTGTTGGTTAGAATGTCTTTCGAAAGACGTGCGGTCCGAGTTCTTCGACTCGGGAGCAGCCGAGGTGTCCCAGGGTTTGCCAAAACTCCTCGCGAAGGATCTGCAGTGCGCTGCGGACCCCTTCTTCACCATCGGCGGCTAGGCCCAAAGCGGTCACACGGCCAATCGCGACCGCATCCGCACCCAACGCGATTGCCGCGGCGATATCGCTTCCGCGACGGATACCCGAATCCAGTACGATCGACATGTCCGCACCCACAGCGGCGCGGACCTCAGGAAGAACCTCGATCGTCGACAAAGAACGGTCAAGATCACGATCGCCGTAGTTCGACACGTAGAGTCCGACAGCACCGGCTTTCACAGCCTCGATCGCGTCAGCAGCCGACTCGATTCCCTTGACAATCACCGGCAGCGGCGACCGTACGATAAACTGCCGAACTTCGGACCACGTCCAGCGCGGCTCGGTGAAGTCGATGAGTTCCTGCAGACCGGCAGGGTCCGACAGCTCCGGCCCATAATTGACCTGGCCGCGCGATCCACGCGACGTGAAGCGGTTCTCGATCAGTCGTTCACGCCACTGACGAATCGGTGAGAAAGCCGCGATGATGTACCGATAACCGGCATCCTTCGCCCTCTGAGCCATGTCGACGTTCAGCTGGACATCCGCAGCGATGGTCATCTGAAACGATGACGCTGCGGGGGACTGCTGCGCAATCTCCTCCAGCGTGTACGAAGCCGCAACGGGCACCATCTGATGCACACCCATCGACTCCACCGCACGCGCAATCGCCAGATGACCATCCGGGTGGAAGGTTG